>NZ_BJZQ01000003.1 GCF_007992115.1 Aeromicrobium flavum | reverse complement strand
TCGCCGAGTGGCGCAAGAATGCCCGCCACTCGGCGAGTGGCGGGCGCTTCTGCGCCACTCGCGAAGACGGTCGCTAGGGTGACACGGTGAGCCCCTACGACCTCGCCCGCGACGCTGCCGACGCCCTCCGTGACCGCACCGGAGGGGGCGACCACGACGTCGCCCTCGTGATGGGGTCGGGCTGGCTGCCCGCCGCCGACGCGCTCGGCGAGCCGGAGTACGAGATCCCCACCGAGGACCTGCCGGGCTTCAGCAAGCCCGCCGTCGCCGGCCACGGCGGCACGATCCGCTCGGTGCGCGTGGGCGACCTGCGCGCCCTGGTGTTCCTCGGCCGCACCCACTACTACGAGGGCAAGGGCGTCGACGCGGTCGTGCACGGCGTGCGCACCGCCGGGGCCGCCGGCGTGCGCACGATGGTCCTCACGAACGGCTGCGGCGGGCTCAACCCCGCGTGGACGCCCGGCACGCCCGTGCTGATCCGCGACCACATCAACCTGACGGCCACGTCCCCGATCGTCGGCGCGAACTTCGTCGACCTCACCGACCTGTACGCCCAGCGCCTGCGCGACCTCGTCCGCGAGGTCGACCCGAGCATCGACGAGGGCGTCTACGTGCAGTTCCCCGGACCGCACTACGAGACCCCGGCCGAGGTCAGGATGGCCGGCATCCTCGGCGGCGACCTCGTCGGCATGTCCACCACGCTCGAGGCGATCGCCGCCCGCGAGGCCGGCATGGAGGTGCTGGGCATCTCGCTGGTCACCAACCTCGCCGCCGGCATCTCGGACGCACCGCTCAACCACGAGGAAGTGCTGGAGGCCGGCAAGTCGGCCGCCTCGCGCATGGGCGCCCTGCTGGCCGACCTCCTGCCGCGCGTCTGAGGCGCTGGGAGTGACGTTCGCGGGGCCGACACGCCGTGGGCGGCCCCGCAAACGTCACTCCCAGCGCTTCCTCGAGCCGGACCGGGCACCGATACGGTGAGCAGATGACTTCGCTCGACCTCGCCCGGGACTGGATCTCGCAGGATCCCGACCCGCAGACCCGCGATGAGCTCACCGCCCTGATCGACGCCGGGGAGCGGGCCGAGATCGCCGCCCGGTTCGCCGGGAGGCTGCAGTTCGGCACGGCCGGGCTCCGCGGCGAGCTGGGCGCCGGGCCCATGCGGATGAACCGCGTCACCGTGGCCCGCGCGGCCGCCGGGCTCGCGCAGCACCTGCTCGGGACGGCGTCCGACCCCAGCGTGGTCGTCGGGTACGACGCGCGCACCAACTCCGACGTCTTCGCCCGCGACACGGCCGAGATCATGCAGGCCGCGGGTGTCCGGGCGATGCTGCTGCCCGAGCACCTCCCCACCCCCGTGCTGGCGTTCGCGATCGGACACCTGGGGGCGTCGGCCGGCGTGATGGTCACCGCCTCGCACAACCCGCCGCGCGACAACGGGTACAAGGTCTACCTCGCCGACACGAGCCAGATCGTGCCTCCCGCCGACGCCGAGATCGCCGCGTGCATCGACGCCGTCGGACGGGTCGACGAGCTGGGTCGCGACACGGGTTACAGGGTGCTCGGGCCCGACGTGGCCGAGGCGTACCTCGACGCCGTCGCGGCCCTCGTGCCCGACGGGCCACGCGACCTCGTCGTGGCCTACACCCCGATGCACGGCGTCGGGGGCCGGCTGCTGGGCGCGGCCGCCGAGCGCGCCGGCTTCGCCGATCCCCTCGTGGTCGAGCAGCAGGCGCAGCCCGACCCCGCCTTCCCGACCGTCGCCTTCCCGAACCCCGAGGAGCCCGGCGCGATGGACCTCGCGCTGGCGCTCGCCGCCTCGGTCGACGCGGACGTCGTCATCGCCAACGATCCCGACGCCGACCGGTGCGCGGTCGGCGTCCGCACGGCCGACGGGCACCGGATGCTCACCGGCGACCAGGTCGGCGTGCTGCTGGCCGAGTCGCTGCTGTCGCGCGGCGTCGAGGGCAGCTACGCGTGCTCGATCGTCTCGTCCGACCTGCTCGGCCGCCAGGCCGCGGCGCACGGGCAGCCCTGGCAGCAGACGCTCACGGGCTTCAAGTGGATCGGCAAGGTGGAGGGGCTCGTCTTCGGGTACGAGGAGGCGCTGGGCTACTGCGTCGCCCCGCACATCGCGCGTGACAAGGACGGCATCTCGGCCGCCCTGCTGATCCTGTCGCTGGCGGCGTCACTGAAGGCGGAGGGCCGCACGCTCCTGGACCTGCTCGACGACATCTACCGCCGCCACGGCTGGCACGCGACCGGCCAGCTGGCCGTGCGGGTCGACGACCTGGCGGTCATCGCCACGGCGATGGAGCGGCTGCGCACCCGGCCGCCGCGGACGCTCGCCGGGGCCACCGTCTCGTCGGTCGACGACCTGGCGCTGGGCTACCGCGGGCTCCCGCCCACCGACGGCATCCGCCTGGGACTCGACGGGGGCAGCCGGATCATCTGTCGTCCGTCGGGCACCGAGCCGAAGCTCAAGTGCTACGTCGAGGCCGTCGTGGCCGTCGACGAGTCGCTGGACGCAGCGCGTGAGACCGCGGCGGCCACGGTCGACGCGATCATCGCCGACCTGTCGGCCCACCTGGGCCTGTCCTGATCTTCTCTTCCTGCGAGTGATGGCCGCCGCCGAGGCGTCGGAGTCATGCGGCAGAGGAGCCGAGGGAGTGCGACTTTGCCGCGCTCACGACGAGGGAGTCCTCGGCGGCGGCGTCCGCGGGACGGGCGAGTTGAACCCGTGGCGTCCGCTCACGGGCGGCACGGCAATGACGTCGTCGTTGACGGCGCATCATGGAGCCCCCTCCCTGAGCGAACATGGTGTCGGACGTGCTCACCACTCCCCTCCAGCGTCAGCGCCAACCGAGGCGGTCGCAACTCGAGCGGCCACCTTTCGACCGACTTCCGTCCGGCGTCGGAGGGACGTACTACGGTGACGGCGAACGAATCACGAGCCACGACCGGAGGAGGGCGGGTGTCGGGACACGGCGAGGTGCTGGCGCTCTTCCGTCGCCACGGCCCGTTGACGCGCGCCCAGGTCGTCGAGCTGTCCGGCCTCTCGCGCGCCACCGCCACGCACCGGCTCGACCTGCTCGTCCGGGCGCGGCTGCTCCGGCCGCGGGCCGACGACCGCAGCACCGGAGGGCGCCCGGCTGGCGTGTTCGACCTCGCCGAGGACCGCGGCAGCCTGCTGGTCGCCGACATCGGCAGCAGCCACGCCCGCTACGGCCTGGCCGACCTCGCGGGACGGGTCCTGACGGCCCTCGACGAGGACATCGCGATCGACGACGGGCCCGAGGTCGTCCTCGCGGGCGTCGTCGCCGCCTTCGACCGGCTCGTCACCGCCGCCGCTCCCCCGGTGCTCGGCGTGGCCATCGGCCTCCCGGGGCCGGTCGACCAGCGCACCGGCCGCCTGGTCAGCCCGCCCACCATGAACGGCTGGGACGGCGTCGACGTCGCCGACCGCCTCGCGGAGCACGTCTCCGCGCCGGTCGTGGTCGACAAGGACGCGAACCTCGTCGCGCTCGGCGTCCACCGGGCCCTGCGCGCCGACGCGGTCCCCGGCGCCGACGACCTGCTGGTGGTCAAGGTGGGCATGGGCATCGGAGCCGGCATCATCTCGCGCGGGCAGGTCCTGCACGGCACCCGCGGCGGCGCCGGCGACCTCGGCCACATCCCGCACGACGACGGACCGAAGTGCCGCTGCGGCCAGCGCGGGTGCGCCGAGGCCTCCGCGGGCGCGTGGGCCATCGCGGCCCACCTGCGCGAGCTCGGGCACCCCGTCCGCACCTCCGCCGACGTCGTCGCGCTCGCGGCCCACGGCGACCGCGACGCCAGGGCCGCCGTCCGCGCAGCGGGACGGCGGATCGGCGACGTGGTGATCGAGGCGGTCGGGGTGCTCAACCCCGCCCTGGTCGTCGTCGGGGGCGACCTCGCCGAGGCCGGCGACCTGCTGGTCGACGGCGTCCGCGAGCGCGTCTTCGAGCGCTCGCACCCGCTCGCCACCACCGACCTGTCCGTCATCGCCTCACCCCTGGGCGCCGACGCCGGCCTGCTCGGCGCGGCCCAGATGGCGGCCGACGCGGCCCTGGCCCCCGACCGGGTCGAGGCCCTCGTCGGGGGCTGATCCGACGCGTCGCTTCACTTTTGCGAAGAGTTAGACAAAAGTAGGCGCAGCCCCCTACCGTGGACCCGTGGCCTCCTCCGCGACCTCCTCCCCCGCCCTGCCCGACGGTTGGCACGACCCGCTCGACCTCGAAGCGGTCCGCCATGCACGCGTCCTGCCGCTGGACGTGGTCCAGGCGAAGGGCAACGGACACGCCGGCACCGCCGTCAGCCTCACCCCCGCGCTGTACGTCCTGTTCCAGGAGTACCTGAGCCACGACCCCGCGCGTCCCGACTGGGAGGGCCGCGACCGTTTCGTGCTGTCCGCGGGTCACACCAGCCTGTCGCTGTACCTGCAGCACTACCTGAGCGGCTACGGCCTCGAGCTCGACGACCTGAAGAAGGCGCGCGCGCTGGGCAGCCTCACGCCGGGCCACCCCGAGTGGGGCCACACCCCGGGCGTCGAGACCACCACGGGCCCGCTCGGCCAGGGCGTCGGCAACGCGGTGGGCCTGGCGATGTCCGCGCGCCGCACCCACGCGCTGCTGCAGCCCGACACGACTGCCGACGGGGGCCTGTTCCGGTACCGCACCTGGTGCGTCGCCGGCGACGGCTGCCTCGCCGAGGGCGTCTCGCAGGAGGCGTCCTCGCTGGCCGGCACGCTCGGCCTCGACGGGCTCGTCCTGATCTGGGACGACAACCGCATCTCGATCGAGGGCGACACCGCGATCGCGTTCACCGAGGACGTCGTCGGCCGCTACCGCGCGTACGGCTGGGCGATCGTCGAGATCGAGGACGCCGAGGACCCCACGGCGATCCGGGCGGGTTACGACGCCGCCCTGGCCGTCACGGACCGTCCCGTGTTCGTCCGACTCCGCACTCGCATCGGCCATCCCATGCCCACCGTGGGCGGCACCGCGGGCGCTCACTCCGGCGCCCCCGGCGAGCCCGAGGTCGCCGCCACCAAGGTCGCGCTCGGCCTGGACCCGGACCAGCACTTCGCCATGCCCCAGGAGGCGCTCGACCACGCACGCCGGGTGCGCGAGCGCGGTGCCGCGGCCCGCGAGCAGTGGGAGCAGCGCTATGACACGTGGCGCGCCGCCGATCCCGAGCGCGCCGCCCTGCACGACCTCCTGCGCGAGCGCGACGTGACGCCGCAGGCCCGCGAGAGGCTCGCCGCCCTCCGGGCCGAGCCGCAGGCGGTCGCCACGCGTGTCGCCGGCGGCGCCGTGCTCAACGCGATCTCCGCGGAGCTGCCCTGGCTCTGGGGCGGCTCGGCCGACCTCGCCGAGACCAACAACGTCGCGATCAGCGGCGCTCGCAGCTTCACGCCCACGGGCTACGCCGGCGACGAGTGGCCGGGCGGACCCGACGGCACCCTGGTCCACTTCGGCATCCGCGAGCACGCCATGGGCGCGATCCTCAACGGCATCGCCCTCGGCGGCTACTCGCACCCGTTCGGTGCGACGTTCTTCGTCTTCTCCGACTACATGCGCCCCTCCGTCCGGCTGGCCGCCCTGATGGGCCTGCCCGTCACCTACGTCTGGACGCACGACTCGGTCGCCGTCGGCGAGGACGGGCCCACGCACCAGCCGGTCGAGCACCTGTGGTCGCACCGCGCGATCCCGGGCCTCGACGTGGTCCGACCCGCGGACTGGGTCGAGACCGTCGACGCGTGGTCGCGCATCCTCACCAGCGACCGGCCGACGGGCCTCGTCCTGAGCCGGCAGGGCGTCCCCGTCGTGGGCGACCTCGTCCCCGCCGACGCGGGCGCCCGGCGCGGCGCCTACGTGCTGGCCGACGCCGACGGCACCCCCGATGCGATCGTCATCGCCACGGGCTCGGAGGTGGGGCTGGCGATGCAGGCACGCGAGGCGCTCGCCGCGGAGGGCGTCGCCGTGCGCGTCGTCTCGGCTCCCTGCCTGGAGTGGTTCGCCGAGCAGGACCGGGCCTACCGCGAGACGGTGCTGCCGCGCTCCGTGACCGCCCGGGTCAGCGTCGAGGCGGGCACCGGCACCGGCTGGCACCGGTACGTCGGCACGAACGGTGAGATAGTGAGCGTCGAGGACTTCGGCGCCAGCGGGGCCGGTGATCTCGTGCTCGCCGAGCGTGGAATCACCGTCGACGCGGTCGTGGCTGCGGTGCATCGCACCGTCGCGACCGTCCGCGAGGACCAGATGGAGGAGACCGCCCGATGACCAAGACCCTGACCGCCGGCCTGGACCGCCTGCCCGGCGTCGACCAGGTCGGACTCGAGGCCCGCGCGGCCGCGTTGTCCACCCGCTCGATCAAGACGACGTCCAAGCAGTGGGCGATCGACCTGGCGATCTCGATGGTCGACCTGACGACGCTCGAGGGCGCCGACACCCCCGGGAAGGTGCGGGCCCTCGCCACCAAGGCGCTGCGTCCCGATCCCACCGACCCGACGTGCCCCTCGGCCGCCGCCGTGTGCGTCTACCCCGACATGGTGCCGTTCGTCCGTGAGGTCGTGGGCGACCGCCTCCACGTGGCCTCGGTGGCCACCGCGTTCCCGTCCGGCCGCGCCCCGCTCGACATCAAGCTGGCCGACGTGGCCGCCGCGGTCGCCGCGGGTGCCGACGAGGTCGACATGGTCATCGACCGTGGCGCCTTCCTGGCCGGCGACCTCGCCACCGTCCACGAGCAGATCGTGGCCGTGAAGCAGGCCTGCGGCAGCGCCCACCTCAAGGTGATCCTCGAGACCGGCGAGCTGCAGACGTACGACAACGTCCGTCGCGCCTCGTGGCTCGCCATGGACGCCGGCGCCGACTTCATCAAGACCAGCACCGGCAAGGTGCAGCCGGCGGCGACCCTGCCGGTGACGCTGCTGATGCTCGAGGCGGTCCGCGACTACCGCATCGCCACCGGCCGCCAGGTGGGCGTCAAGCCCGCGGGCGGCATCCGCACCAGCAAGGACGCCATCAAGTACCTCGTGGTCGTCAACGAGGTCGCCGGCGAGGACTGGCTCGATCCGGACTGGTTCCGGTTCGGCGCCTCGTCGCTGCTCAACGACCTGCTCCTGCAGCGCCAGAAGATGCTCACCGGCCGTTACTCCGGCCCCGACTACGTGACCTTGGACTGATTCCCATGCCGAAGTTCGAATACGCACCGGCGCCCGAGTCGCGCTCCATCGTCGACCTGGCGGCCAGCTACGGCCTGTTCATCGACGGTGAGTTCACCGACGGCGGCGGCACCGCCTTCAAGACGGTCAACCCGGCCACCGAGGAGGTCCTGGCCGAGGTGGCCGAGGCCGACCAGGCCGACGTCGACCGCGCCGTCCGCGCCGCCCGCAAGGCCTACCAGCGCGTCTGGGGACCGATGCCCGGCCGAGAGCGCGCCAAGTACCTGTTCCGCATCGCCCGGATCCTGGCCGAGCGCAGCCGCGAGTTCGCCGTGCTCGAGACCCTCGACAACGGCAAGCCGATCAAGGAGTCGCGCGACGTCGACGTGCCCCTGGTCTCGCAGTGGTTCTTCTACCACGCGGGCTGGGCCGACAAGCTCGAGCACGCGGGCCTCGGCCCGAACCCGCAGCCGCTCGGCGTGGGCGCGCAGATCATCCCGTGGAACTTCCCGCTGCTGATGCTGGCGTGGAAGGTCGCACCGGCCCTGGCAGCCGGCAACACCGTCGTCCTCAAGCCGGCCGAGACCACGCCGCTGACCGCCCTGCTGTTCGCCGACGTGTGCCGTCAGGCCGAGTTGCCCGCCGGTGTCGTCAACATCGTCACCGGCGCCGGCGAGACCGGTCGCCACCTCGTCTCGCACCCCGACGTGGACAAGGTCGCCTTCACCGGCTCCACCCCCGTCGGCCGCGAGATCGCCCGCACGATCGCCGGCACCGACAAGCGCCTCACCCTCGAGCTCGGCGGCAAGGCCGCCAACATCGTGTTCGAGGACGCGCCGATGGACCAGGCGATCGAGGGCATCGTCCGGGGCATCTTCTTCAACCAGGGCCACGTGTGCTGCGCCGGCTCGCGCCTGCTCGTGCAGGAGAGCGTCGCCGAGGAGGTCCTCGACCGCCTCAAGGCCCGCATGGCCACGCTGCGCCTGGGCGACCCGCTCGACAAGAACACCGACGTCGGCGCGATCAACTCCGCCGAGCAGCTGGGCCGCATCCGCGACCTCGCCGCCACCGGCGACGACGAGGGAGCCGCCCGCTGGAGTGCTCCGTGCGAGCTGCCCGAGCGCGGCTACTGGTACGCCCCGACGATCTTCACCGGCGTCACCCAGGCGCACCGGATCGCCCGCGAGGAGATCTTCGGCCCGGTGCTGTCGGTGCTGACCTTCCGCACGCCCGCCGAAGCGATCGAGAAGGCCAACAACACCCCCTACGGCCTGTCGGCCGGCGTCTGGACCGAGAAGGGCTCGCGCATCCTGGCGATGGCCGACAAGCTCCGCGCCGGCGTGGTCTGGGCCAACACGTTCAACCAGTTCGACCCCGCCTCCCCGTTCGGCGGCTACAAGGAGTCCGGCTACGGCCGCGAGGGCGGCCGGCACGGGCTGGCCTCCTACCTGGAGGGAACACGATGAGCGAGCGCCAGCGAGTGAATCCAGTTCAATCGATGCCGGCACCGGCGTACCCTGCTCTTTCCACGGAGGTGGCGGCATGAGTGAGCGTCTCGACGTCCGCAAGACGTACAAGCTGTTCATCGGCGGGGCGTTCCCCCGCTCGGAGTCGGGCCGCACCTACGAGGTCGCCGACGCCAAGGGCCGCTTCGCGGCCAACGCCTCGAAGGCGTCACGCAAGGACGGCCGCGACGCGGTCACCGCCGCGCGCAAGGCGTTCGGCGGCTGGTCGAAGCGCACGCCCTACAACCGCGGCCAGATCCTCTACCGCGTCGCCGAGGTGCTCGAGGGTCGTCGCGACCAGCTGGTCGCCGAGGTCCGGGCCGCCGAGGGCGTCTCGGAGAAGCGGGCCGGCGCGATCGTCGACGCGGCCGTCGACACCTGGGTCTGGTACGCCGGGTGGGCCGACAAGCTGTCGCAGGTCACCGGCAACGCCAACCAGGTGAACGGGCCCTTCTTCAACCTCACCGCTCCGGAGCCGACGGGCGTCGTGGTGATCGCCGCGCCGCAGGACTCGTCGCTGCTCGGCCTGGTCGAGGTGCTCGCCCCGGTGCTGCTGTCCGGCAACACGGCCGTCGTCGTCTCGTCGCTGGCGCGGCCGCTGCCAGCGATCACGCTGTCCGAGATCCTCTCGACCTCGGACGTGCCCGGCGGCGTCGTCAACGTCCTGACCGGCGACATCGCCGAGATCGGTCCGTGGCTGGCCGGCCACCTCGACGTGAACGCGCTCGACCTGACCGGGGTCGACGACGCCGACGTGGCGCGCGAGCTCGAGGTCGAGGCGGCCGTGAACCTCAAGCGCGTCCTGCGCCCCGGCACCCCCACGGCGCAGTCGCTGGCACGGATCACGCCGTTCCTGGAGCACAAGACCGTCTGGCACCCGATCGGCGTCTGACGCGCCAGAGGACGTCCGCTCCCGTCTCGATAGCCTCGACCCCATGCCGCACGTCGTGATCCTCGCCGGTCCCTCCGGGTCGGGGAAGTCGCACCTGGCCGAGAGACTCGGCTGGACCGTGCTGCGGCTCGACGACTTCTACCACGACGCCGACCACCCCGACCTGCCCCGCAGCACGCTCGGCATCGCCGACTGGGACGACGTGCGCTCGTGGAACCTCGAGGCCGCCATGGCCGCGATCGTCGAGCTCTGCACGGCGGGCCGGACGCAGGTGCCGGTGTACGACATCTCGGTGAGCCGGGCGGTCGGCAGCCACGAGGTCGTGCTGAACGGCGACCGCTTCATCGCGGAGGGCCTGTTCGCCACCGAGATCGTCGGTCCGTGCCGCGACGCGGGCGTGCTGGCCGACGCCCTCTGCCTCACGCGGCCCCGTCCCCTGGTCTTCTGGCTGCGTCTCGTGCGCGACCTGCGCGAGTCGCGCAAGCCCCCGCTGACGCTCGTGCGCCGCGGCTGGCGGCTGATGAAGGACCAGCCGCACGTGATCGCCGCGGCCGTCGCCGCCGGCTGTCGGCCGATGCACCCCAAGCGGGCCTACCGCGTCCTGACCGCGCGCTGACGTCAGCTCGACAACGCGGCGAACCCGGGCTTGATCACGTCGTTGATCAGCACGAGCCGCTCGTCGAACGGCAGGAAGGCGCTCTTCATGGCGTTGACGGTGAACCAGCGCAGGTCGCCGAGGCTGTAGCCGAACGCGTCGGTCAGCAGGCTCATCTCGCGACCGATCGAGGTGCCGCTCATCAGCCGGTTGTCGCTGTTGATCGTGACCCGGAACCCCAGCTCGGCCAGCGGGCCGATCGGGTGGTCGGCGATCGACGTCATCCCCGGCACGGCGCCCGTCTGCAGGTTGGACGACGGGCACATCTCCAGCGGGATGCGGCAGTCGCGTATGTACGACGCCAGCCGGCCGAGGGTGGGCGTGGGCGACGCCGTGAAGTCGATGTCGTCGACGATGCGCACGCCGTGACCCAGCCGGTCGGCGCCACAGCGCTGCACGGCCTGCCAGATCGACGGGAGGCCGAACGCCTCGCCGGCGTGGATCGTGAACCGCATGTTCTCGCGGCGCAGGTACTCGAACGCCTCCAGGTGCAGGATCGGCGGGAAGCCGTCCTCGGCGCCGGCGATGTCGAAGCCGAGGACGCCGCGGTCGCGGTAGGCGACCGCGACCTGGGCGATCTCCATGCCGCGCGAGGCGTGCCGCATGGCGGTGAGCAGCTGGCCGACGACCATCGCCCGGCCCCCGGCGCGGACCTGCTCGACGCCCTCGTCGATGCCGGCCTGGACGGCCTCGACGGCCTCCTCGATCGACAGCCCGGCGTTCTGGTGCTGCTCGGGCGCCCAGCGCAGCTCGGCGTAGACCACGCCGTCCGCGGCCAGGTCGAGCACGGCCTCACGGGCGACGCGGGTCAGGTCCTCGGGGCGCTGCATGACGCCGGTGGTGTGCTGGAACGTCTCGAGGTACCGCACGAGCGACCCGGACGAGGACGCCTCCTCGAACCAGTGGCCCAGCTCCGCCGGATCCGCCGGCAGGTCGTGACCGATCGCGAGGGCGATCTCGGCGACCGTCTCGGGGCGCACGCCCCCGTCGAGGTGCTCGTGCAGGGCGACCTTCGGGACCGCGGCGATCTGCTCCGTCGTGGCCTTCATGTCAGGCGTCCATCAGGAGGGTGACGGTCTCGGCGATGCACGCCGGCTTCTCGTTGCCCTCGATCTCGACGGTGTGCTGCAGCGTGACCTGCTGGCCCTTCTCGATGTCGCGGACCTCCAGGACCTCGACGCGGTTGCGGACCTTGGAGCCGACCAGGACCGGTGCCATGAAGCGCACGCGGTTGAGCCCGTAGTTGACGCGGGCGCGATCGCCGGCGAACGCGTAGACCTGCGCGCCGAGGAACGGCAGCAGCGACAGCGTGAGGTAGCCGTGCGCGATCGTGGCGCCGAACGGGCCCTCGGCCGCACGCTCGGGATCGACGTGGATCCACTGTCGGTCGCCGGTCGCGTCGGCGAACATGTCGATGCGGTCCTGGTGGATCTCGGTCCATGAACTGACGCCCAGCTCCGACCCTGAGGCTGCGGCGATCTCGGCTCGGTCATTCAGGATGCGCATGGTCACGAACCTACCGTGCGGAGCTTTTGCCCAGCCCGAGCACGCGCGGCCGGAACCCGCCCTTTGCCTCCGTCAGCCGATGCGGTCGATGACGAGCGGCGTGGTCTCGGCCGCGGTCTCGCCGATCGACCAGCCGCCCTCGAGCGCCTGGTGGGCGCGCTCGAAGCGCTCGGGGGTGTCCGTGTGCAGGGTCAGCAGCGGCTGGCCCGCCCGCACGGTGTCGCCGGGCTTGGCGTGCAGCTCGACGCCGGCGCCGGCCTGGACGGACTCGCCCGGCCGCGATCGCCCGGCACCGAGACGCCACGCGGCCACCCCGACGGCGTACGCGTCGAGCGAGGTCAGCACGCCGTCGGCATCGGCCGTGACGACCTCGGTCTCGCGAGCGGTGGGCAACGGGGCGTCGGGGTCGCCGTCCTGGGCGCGGATCATGGCCTTCCAGGCGTCCATCGCGCGGCCGTCGGCCAGCGCCTCGGCGGGGTCGACGTCGGTCACGCCCGCACCGGCGAGCATCTCGCGGGCCAGGGCGACCGTGAGCTCGACGACGTCGGCGGGACCGCCACCGGCGAGCACCTCGACCGACTCACGCACCTCGAGCGCGTTGCCCGCCGTGAGCCCCAGAGGAACCGACATGTCCGTCAGCAGCGCGACCGTGCGGACGCCGGCGTCGGTGCCCAGGGCGACCATCGTCTCGGCCAGCTCGCGGGCGTCGCGCTCGTTCTTCATGAAGGCGCCCGAGCCGACCTTGACGTCGAGCACGAGCGCTCCCGTGCCCTCGGCGATCTTCTTGCTCATGATCGAGCTGGCGATGAGCGGGATGGCCTCCACGGTGCCCGTGACGTCGCGCAGCGCGTAGAGCTTCTTGTCGGCGGGAGCCAGGCCCGAGCCCGCGGCGCAGATGACGGCGCCCAGGTCCTCCAGCTGGGTCATGATCTCGTCGTTCGACAGCGCGGCACGCCAGCCGGGGATGGCCTCGAGCTTGTCGAGGGTGCCGCCGGTGTGGCCGAGCCCGCGACCCGACAGCTGCGGCACGGCCACGCCGCAGGCGGCGACGAGCGGTGCCAGCGGCAGCGTGATCTTGTCGCCGACTCCCCCGGTGCTGTGCTTGTCGGCCGTCGGGCGCGACAGGGACGAGAAGTCCATCCGCTCGCCCGTGGCGATCATCGCGGCGGTCCAGCGGGCGGTCTCCCGGCGGTTCATGCCGTTGAGCAGGATGGCCATCGCGAGGGCCGACATCTGCTCGGGCGCCACGACCCCGCGCGTGTACGCGTCGACGACCCAGTCGATCTGGTCGTCGGTCAGCTCGTGGCCGTCGCGCTTGGCGATGACGACGTCGGTGGGGGCGAACTTCTCGGTCATCTCTCGCTGCCGCTCGGTCATGCGGACACCTCGATGCTCTCGTAGCCGCGCAGCACCCACGTGGGGCGGCGCGGGGACTCGCCCGTGAGGACGAGGTCGGGGAATCGCTGGAGCAGCGCCCGCAGCGAGATGCTCAGCTCGAGGCGCGCCAGGGGTGCGCCGAGGCAGAAGTGGATGCCGAGCCCGAACCCGACGTGCGGGTTGGGGTCGCGCCCGACGTCGAAGCGGTCGGCGTCGTCGAACACCGCGGCGTCGCGGTTGGCCGAGCCCATGAGGCAGGCGACCTTCTGGCCCGCCGTGACGACCTGGCCGGCCACCTCGACGTCCTTCGTGGCGGTGCGCTCGAACAGCTGCAGCGGCGCGTCGAAGCGGATGAGCTCCTCCAGCGCGATCTCGATGGGCACCTCGCCGCTGGTGACCCGCGCGAGCTGGTCGCGGTGGGTGAGCAGGGCGTGGAACCCGTTGCCGAAGGTGTTGACGCTGGCCTCGTGCCCGGCATTGAGCAGCAGTACCACCGTGGCCACGAGCTCGTCGTCGGAGAAGCCCTTCCCCGCGTCGGTCTCGGCGATGAGGTCGCTGACCAGGTCCTCCCCAGGCTCACGACGGCGCATCGCGATGACGTCGCGCACGTAGTCGGAGAACGCCGTGCTCGCCTCGAGCGCCTCGGCCTTCGTGGCCTCGTCGATGTCCTTCTCGTACATGTGGACGATCGCCTGGCTCCACCGGCGCAGGTCCTCGTGGTCCTCGCGCGGCACGCCGAGCAGGTCGCAGATCACGTAGACCGGCATGGGCTCTGCGTAGTCGGCCAGCACGTCGAACCGCTCCGGCAGCGCGGCCACCATGTCGGCCGCGAGCGCCTCGATGCGCGGGCGCATCCGCTCGACGTGGCCCCGGCCGAACGCGCCGGCCAGCAGCCGCCGCATCCGGGTGTGCGCCGGCGGCTCGTTCTCCATGAGCTGGTTGCGGTGCAGGGAGTTGAACGGCTCCATCTCCTCGACGGGCTCCCAGTCGTGCCAGAGCCGGCCGAAGGCACGGTTCTTCAGGACGGCCCCGACCGTGGCGTGGTCGGTGGCCAGCCACGTCGACCACGGCTCGTGCCAGACGAGCGAGCCCTGACGACGCAGCTCGGCCAGCGCCGGGTAGGGATCGCGCAGGAAGTCCGCGTCGGTGGGGTCGAAGGCGGTGAGGGTGGTCATGCCTGTTCGAGGTCCTCCGCGTCGAAGGCGTCGGGCAGCACCTGGGCCATCGTCTTCACGCCCGAGGCAGTCAGCAGTTCGCAGGTGGCGCCGCCGTTCTCCCACAGCAGCTGGCGGCAGCGGCCGCAGGGCATCAGCAGCCGGCCTTGACCGTCGACGCAGACGACGGCGCGCAGGCGGCCGCCACCGGTGGAGTGCAGGGCCGAGACCATGCCGCACTCGGCGCACAGGGCGACCCCGTACGCGGCGTTCTCGACGTTGCACCCCAGCACGACACGGCCGTCGTCGACGAGGCCGGCGGCGCCGACCTTGTACTTCGAGTACGGCGCGTAGGCGCGGCCCATGACCTCGACCGCGTACTTCTGCAGGGAGTCCCAGTCGACCGGCGCGTCCGCCGGGGTGAAGCCGAAGCCGCTCATCCGGCACTGCCCTTCCGATAGATCTTGCCGTCGGCCGCGGGCATCCTCAGGTTCTGGCTGAAGACCGCGAGCACTAGCAGCGTCGTGACGTACGGCGTCATCGTGGCCAGCTCGTTGGGGATCTCGTCGCTCAGCAGGTAGATGCCGGCGACGACGATGCCCAGGACGGCCGCGATCAGCGCGGAGCGCCGGCCGTGCTGGCGGAACTGCCAGATCGCCAGCATCACGAGGAAGACCGCGACCAGCAGCAGCAGCGCGTGGACGGTCTCGCCGCCGCCGCGCAGGCGCAGCGTGTCGGTGTAGCCGAACAGCGTGGCGCCGGCGAACAGGCCGCCCGGTCGCCAGTTGCCGAAGATCATGGCGGCCAGGCCGATGTAGCCGCGGCCACCGGTCTGCCCGTCGCGGAACGCGTTCGCGGCGACGAGGGCCAGGAAGCCGCCCGCCAGGCCGGCGAGGCCGCCCGACACGATGACCGCGATGAACTTGTAGCGGTAGACGTTGACGCCGAGCGACTCGGCCGCGGCCGGCGACTCGCCGACCGAGCGCAGCCGCAGGCCGAAGGCCGTGCGCCACAACAGCCACCAGGTCAGCACGAACAACGCGATCGCGATGATCGTGAGCGACGACATGTTGGTCACCAGCGCGCGCAGGACCGAGGCGACGTCCGAGATGAAGAACCAGTGCTTCTGCTCGATGTCGCTCAAGGGGTCGGACAACCCGGAGATCGTGATGCTGGGCAGTCGGTCGATCTGCGGGGACTGGGTCTGGCCGCCGCCCTGCACGCCGCTGAACGCCAGCGCCGCGAGGTACTGCACCGCGCCCGCCGCGATGATGTTGATCGCGACGCCCGAGACGATGTGGTCGACGCCGAAGTACACCGTGGCCACCGCGTGCAGGAGGCCGCCGGCGGCACCCAGCAGGATCGCGCCGAGCACGCCCTGCCACGGACCGTAGAAGTAGCCGAAGTAGCCCGCACCGAAGGTGCCGAGGATCATCATGCCCTCGAGGCCGATGTTGACGACGCCGGCCCGCTCGGACCACAGGCCGCCGAGGCCGGCCAGCCCGATCGGGACGGCCGCGATCAACGTGGCGCGGATGGTGCCCGAGGAGTCGAGGTCGTCGACGCCGGTGACGAGGCGCAGCAGCGACATCACGACGAGGATGCCGGCCAGGCCGATCAGCAGCCACGGCCAGGTGAGGTGGAAACGCTTCGCCGGACCACGCGTGGTGGCGATGGGATCGGTGCGGACGCTCATGCCGACACCTCCTCAAGGGAAAGACGATAGGACGGTGACGGCATGAGAGCCCTGTTGCTCGCTCGCTGACGCTCGCTCATGCCGACACCTCCTTCTGCTGGAACTGCGGGTCCAGGGCGGCCGCCACGTGGCGCTGCTCGAGGCGGACCCCGTAGCGGCGCACCACCTCGTACGCGATGACGACGGTGAGCACGATGACGCCCTGCGTGACCTTGACGATGTCGGGCGAGACGTCGAGCAGGATCTGCAGGGGGTTGGACTGCTGGTCGAGCCACGCGAACAGCAGAGCGCCGATGGCGATGCCGATCGGGTGGTTGCGGCCCAGCAGGGCGATGGCGATGCCGGCGAAGCCCAGGCCCGACTGGAACGTCGAGCCGTAGGCGTAGGCCTGGCCGAACAGCAGCGGCAGGCCGACGAGGCCCGCGATGGCGCCGGACATGAGCATCGTCACCAGCATCATCTTCTTGACGTTGATGCCGGACGCGACGGCGGCGCTCTCGGACTGGCCGGCGGCGCGCAGGTCGAAGCCGAAGCGGCTGCGGTTGAGCAGGACCCAGTAGGCGATGCCCACGATGACCGCGATGACGACGAAGCCGTAGATCTCGCCGCCCAGGAACGGGATGCCGGGGATGCGGCTGCCCTCGGGCAGCGGTTTGGTCGAGATGATGTTGCTGCCCTCCTCGCGCACGGCGACCTTGCGCAGCAGGTACGCGACGACGGCCGTGGCGATGGCGTTCAGCATGATCGTCGAGATGACCTCGGAGACGCCGCGGGTGACCCGCAGCAGACCCGCGATGCCGGCCCACATGGCGCCGACGAACATGCCCGCGAGCAGCGCCAGGACGATGTTCAGCGGGCCGGGCAGCAGTGCCTCGCCGGCGACCCAGGCCGCGGCGAAGGAGGCGATGCGGTACTGGCCGTCGACGCCGATGTTGAACAGGTTCATGCGGAACCCGATCGCCACCGCGACCGCGGACAGGTAGTACACCGTGGCCGAGTTGACGATGTTGACCATCGTGCGGTTGGTGGGCCAGCTCAGGATCTGGCTCCAGACGCCCAGCCAGTCGTCGCCGGCCAGGATCAGCACGAGGCTCGTGATCAGGAACGCCGTCACCAGCGCCAGCGCCGGCGCGGCCAGCGCGAGCGCGATCCGCGTCATCCGCGACCCCGTCATGCGGTCTCCTCCTCGTCGGTGGCACCGGTCATCGCCGAGCCGAGTTGTTGCGGCGTGACGTCGCCGGGGTCGAAGGTGCCGACGAGACGGCCACGCAGCAGCACGGCGATCGTGTCGGACAGGCCGATCAGCTCGTCGAGGTCGGCCGAGATCAGCAGCACCGCCAGGCCGTCGCGCCGGGCGCGCTTGATGTGGTCCCAGATGGCGGCCTGGGCGCCGACGTCGACGCCACGCGTGGGGTGCGCGGCGATCAGCAGGCTCGGCTCGCTGCTCATCTCGCGGCCGACGATCAGCTTCTGCTGGTTGCCGCCGGAGAGGGCGCGGGCGAGGGTGTCGATGCCGGGCGAGCGCACGTCGTACTCGCGCACGATCCGCTCGGTGTCGTCGCGGGCGCCGCGGCGGTCGATGAACGGGCCGGCGATGTTCGGCTCGCGGGTCTGGTGGCCCAGCACGCGGTTCTCCCACAGCGGCGCGTCGAGCAGCAGCCCCTGGCGGTGCCGGTCCTCGGGGATGTAGCCGATGCCCGCCTCGCGGCGCTCACGCGTGGACCAGCCGGCGATGTCGCCGTCGTTGAGCTCGATGCGGCCCGTCGCGTCGGGACGCATGCCCATGATCGCCTCGACGAGCTCGGCCTGGCCGTTGCCCTCGACGCCGGCGATGCCGAGGATCTCGCCGCGGTGGATCCTCAGGGAGATGCCGTCGAGCAGCGGCCGGCCGCCCCGCGCGTCGGGCAGGTGCAGGTCGACGACCTCGAGCACCTCGACGTCGGTGACCGTGGAGAGCTCGGTGCTGGGGCTGGGCAGCTCGGAGCCGACCATGAGCTCGGCCAGCTGGCGCGACGTGACGCTGTCGGCCGGCACCGTCGAGACGGTGGCGCCGCGACGGATCACCGTGACCTCGTCGGCGACCGACAGGACCTCGTCGAGCTTGTGGGAGATGAAGATGACGGCCAGGCCCTCGGCCTTGAGCTCGCGCAGGTTGTCGAAGAGCTCGTCGACCTCCTGCGGCACCAGGACCGCGGTGGGCTCGTCGAGGATGATGATCCGCGCGCCGCGGTAGAGGACCTTGAGGATCTCGATGCGCTGGCGGGCGCCGACGCCGAGGTCGGCGACCAGGTCGTCGGGCTCGATGCCGAGGCCGTAGGCGGCGGAGATCTCGCGGATCTTCGTGCGCGCGCCGTCGCCGATGCCGTGGAGCTTCTCGGCGCCGAGCACGACGTTCTCGAGGACGGTGAGGTTGTCGGCCAGCATGAAGTGCTGGAACACCATGCCCACGCCGTGGCCGATCGCGTCCGACGGGCTCGAGAGGACGACGGGTTGGCCGTCGAGCTCGATCGTGCCCGAGTCCGGCTTCTGCACGCCGTAGAGGATCTTCATCAGCGTCGACTTGCCGGCGCCGTTCTCGCCCACGATCGCGTGGATCGTGCCACGACGGACGTCGATGTCGACGTCGTGGTTGGCGACGACGCCGGGGAAGGTCTTGCCGATGCCGCGCAGGCGGACCGCGACGTCCGGTGCGCCGGTGGCGCTGGCGCCGGGATCGGTCGATGTGTTGCTCACGATGTCACCTTCTGGTGGTTCAGCGGACCCAAAGGAGGCGGCCCGGCCCCACGCTATCGCGCAGGGCCGGGCCGCCGGGCCTCAGTGCTTCGAGGACCCGATCACTTCGAGGGAACCGTGATGGTCCCGTCGATGATCTGCTGCTTGTACTCGTCCAGCTTGTCCTTGATGTCGTCGACGTGACCGCCGGTGGTGGAGTAGCCGACACCGTCGGACTTCAGGTCGTAGACCTGCGGGCCCGTCTTGATGTCGTCGCCCTCGACGCCCTTGAGGAAGTCGTACACCGCGACGTCGATGTTCTTCGTCATCGAGGTCAGGATGCTGTCGCGGACCGACTCGTCGGCCGTCTTCGCCTGGTCGGAGTCGACGCCGATGGCCCACTTCTTGGCGTCGGTGGCCGCCTGGAAGACGCCACCGCCCGAGCCGCCGGCCGCGTGGTAGACGACGTCGGCGTCCTTCTCGAACATGCCGGTGGCGGCCGTGTTGCCCTTGGCCGGGTCACCGAAGCCGCTGAAGTCCGGCGGGGTGCTCAGGTAGACGGACTGGACCTTGACCTTGGGGTCGGCGGCCTTGGCGCCGGCCTTGTAGCCAGCCTCGAACTTCTTGATCAGCTCGGTGTCGACACCGCCGACGAAGCCGATCGTGCCGGTCTCGGACTTCAGCGCGGCAGCCGCGCCGACCAGGAACGAGCCCTGCTCCTCGGCGAACAGCAGGTTGCTGATGTTCTCGCCCTCGACGGCGTCGTCGACGATGGCGAAGTTGACGTCGGGGTTGGCCTTGGCGATCTTGCCGACCGACGCGGAGTACGCGAAGCCGACGGCGACGACCGGGTTGTAACCGGCGTCGACGAGCTGCTGGAGGCGCTCCTCGCGAGCGGACTCGGGCTCGCCGTCCTGGGCCTCGGCGTCCTTGACCTCGAAGCCGAGCTCGCACGCGGCCTTGTCGAGGCCCTTGGCGGCCGAGTCGTTGAAGGACTGGTCTCCACGACCGCCCACGTCGAAGGCCATGCCGACCTTGACGTCACCCTTCTCGACGCAGTCCTCGCCGGCGGCGCTCTCGTCGTCGCTGCTCTTCTTCGAGCAGCCGGCTCCGGCGAAGACCAGGGCGGTCACGGCGGCCGCTGCGGTCAGCTTGTTCAATCGACGCACTTTTTCCTCCTCGGGGGCTGCGCCCCGACACGAGGGCGCACGCGATGTCAGGACGACAGTAAGCGTCCGCGGGGCCACCACGGACCGACTCTGCAGTCTCAGTGGCAACTGTCACCGAACCGTAATCAAACCCCGGGGCCCTAGGATCGGGGCATGCCCTTCTCCGGACCCATCGTCGTCGGACACGACGGCTCTGACTTCGCCGACCAAGCCCTGCGCTGGGCCCTCGCGCTGGCCGAGCGGGCCCACCTGCCGGTCATCATCGTCCGCGCCTGGACCATGCGCACCGCGCCCAAGCCCAAGACCCAGGAGTTCGGCTACGTGCCCCCGGCCTCCGACTTCGCCGATGCCGTGCGCGAGCGCCTCGAGGAGGCCACGCGCGAGATCCTCGCCGAGCACCCGGACGTCGAGGTGACCCTCCGCGTCGAGCGCGGCCAGCCGGCCACCGTCATCGTCGAGGCCAGCGAGGGCGCGTCCCTGCTCGTCGTGGGTCCCCGCGGCCTGGGTGGCTTCAAGGGCCTGATGCTGGGATCGGTCAGCGAGCACGCCGTCGGCAACGCCTCGTGCCCCGTCGTGGTGGTCCGCGGCGACGACGACCCGGCCCAGGCCGAGCCCGAGGCCTGACTAGTCGGGGGTCGGCTCGAACCAGACGATCCCCCACCGCTGGGTGGGCTCGGCGCGGATCGACCACGCCACCGTGCTCGCGCCGTCCGTCCTGACCCAGAGTCCCGCCGGTGTGCCGTCGCAGGTGACGGAGAGCGGCTCGTCCGCGACTTCGAGGTCCACCCGCAGGGTTCCGCCACCGATGCACATCACCCGGAACGCGTAGCCGCCGTCCGCCCGGAAGAAGCGTGTCTCGGTCGGCCCGCTCCCTTCCTCCTCGGCGACGACGGACCCCGATCGCACGGGCTCCTGCAGCCTGACCTGGTCCAACGGCGACAGCTCGGCCGGCGGCGCGGAACGCGCGGGCGGTGTCAGCACCGAGTCGCTCGGCGCGGCCGGGGCGTCCTCCGAACCGGGGTCGCACGCTGCGAGCAGCGCGAACGGGACGACCGTCGCCGCGAGGGCTCGGAGCAGGGACCGCGGCACGCGGGGAACGTAGCGGCGCCCCGCCGGCGCGTCAACGATCGGTCAGGCGATGGCCGCGTTGGCGAGCACGAGCGCACCGACGGCGATCGCCCGCTCGTCGACGCGCAGGTTGCCCTGGTGCAGGTCGTACGTGGGTCCGCCCGGCGTGCGGGTGCCGAGGCGCGCCATCGTGCCGGGGAGCGTCTCGACGTACCAGGCGAAGTCCTCGCCGCCGAGGCTCTGGGCCGTGCTGGCCACGCCCTCGGGGCCGAGGGCGGTCGCGACCGCGGCCCGCAGGCGCTCGGTGACGCTGAAGTCGTTGACGACCGGCGGCACGCCCCGGGTGTAGGTGAGGTCGACGCCGACGCCGAACGGCTCGACGATGTCGGCGATGATGCCGCGCACGAGGTGCTCGGCGTCGTGCCAGGCGGCCGCGTCGAGCATGCGCAGCGTGCCCTTGAGCTCGCCCACCGCCGGGATGACGTTGGCGGCGTTGCCGGCGCTGACCTGGCCCCAGACGAGGCTGGCGCCGGCGCGCGGGTCGAAGCGGCGCGACAGGACCGCGGGCAGCTGGGTGATGAGGCTCCCGAGCGCGAACGTGAGGTCCTCGGTGAGGTGCGGCCGGGAGGTGTGGCCGCCGCGGCCGTTGAGGACGACGTGGATCTGGTCGGAGGCGCCGGTGATGGCACCCTCGCGGATGCCGACGCGGCCGACGTCGAGCGACGGGTCGCAGTGCAGGGCGAAGATCCGGCTGACGCCCGCGAGCGCGCCGTCGGACAGCAGCCGCAGCGCGCCGCCGGGCATGACCTCCTCGGCGGGCTGGAAGATCAGGCGGACCCGGGTGGGGAGGCCGACGGTGCGGTCGGCCTCGGCCAGGGCGGTGGCGGCACCGATGAGCGCCGAGACGTGCACGTCATGACCGCAGGCGTGCGCGACGCCGGGGTTCTTGGAGCGCCACGGGTCCTGCGTGGTGTCGAGGATCGGCAGCGCGTCCAGGTCGGCGCGCAGGGCGACGATGGGACCGCCGGTGGGGCCGATGTCCACGGAAAGGCCCGTGCCCTCGAACCGCTGGGGGCTGAGCCCGAGCTTGTCCATCCACGCGAAGACGAGGTCGGTGGTGCGCTCCTCCTGCCACGAGAGCTCGGGGAAGGCGTGGAGGTCGCGTCGCAGTTCGATGAGGTCCGGGGTCACCGTCTCCACGGCGCGCGCGATGGTTTCGTGAAGGGTCATGACCTGTCGAGTCTACGCCTGTCGCGTGCGCCCCGAGGGACGTCTCATGCCCGGGCGGCGAACTTCACACCGGGCGCTCCCGGGCCCCCGTTACTCTCACGCCATGGAGAAAACCTTCAGGCCCGACGTCGTGACGCGATGGGCGATGATCGTCGCCGGGGTCGTCGGCTTGATCGCCGCGACCGTCCTGACGTACGACAAGCTGCAGCTCCTGCAGCAGAAGCTCGACGTCGCCAACGGCGATGCCGACGAGGTCGCGGGCTTCTTGTGCGATGTGTCGCGGTGGGCCAGCTGCAGCGGCGTCATGAGCTCGGAGGAGGCCTCGGCCTTCGGCATCCCGAACTCGATGCTGGGGATGATCGGGTTCTCGGTCCTGCTCGCGCTCGGCGTCGTCCACGTCAGCGGGATCTCGCTCCCGCGGTGGATGTGGGCCGGCGTCCAGGTCGGCGTGACGGCGGGCGTCCTCTTCGTCACGTGGCTGCAGTACCAGGCGATCTACGACATCGGCCTGCTGTGCCTCTACTGCGTCGCCGTGTGGATCGTGGTGATCCCGATCTTCGTCCTGGTCACCCGGGCGAGCCTCAACCTGTGGCGTCCCGGGTCCCGCGTCGCGCGATTCCTCAGCAACTGGACGCTGCTGGTGGTGCTGCTCTGGTACGTCATCGTCACCGGCCTGATCTTCATCGAGTTCGGCAGCTCGGTCTTCTCCTAGCCCTTCGGGGACTCCTTCACCCCCTCCGCGCCCGGTGGGCGGCCTGAGCCTCGCGGTTGCCGCACGTGGTGCTGCAGAACTTGCGGGACCGATTGCGGGAGAAGTCGACGACGACGTCGTCGCAGTCGCTGGCTGCACAGGTGCCGAGCCGGTCCATCTCGTCGGCGCGGATGACGTCGATCATCGCCATGGCGGTCTCGACGAGCACCCGCTCGTGCAGCGGGCGGTCGTCGGCGATGGCGTGCACGTGCCAGTCGAGGCGGTCGTGCCGCACCAGCCGGGGCACGGCCTGCTGCTCGGCGAGCACCGCGTTGACCAGGCCCACCGCGTCGCCGCGCTCGGCAGTGAGCAGCTCACGCAACCGCGGTCGGATGGCACGGACGGCCTCGAGATCGGCGCGGGTCCGCGGACGCGCGCCGGTGAAGGCCCAGCGGTCGAAGAACTCGGTCAGGTCGTCGAGCGCCTCGAGGGTGTCGCGCTCCCCCGCGGAGTTGGCCAGTTCGGCAGCGGCTCCGAGGGCGTCGGAGACGTCAGGAGTGAAGACCATGTTGACACCTTACGACACCACGCCGTACCGTCAGGACTCATGAGCACCGACACCCCTGACATCGTCCGGCCGACACGTCGGACCGCCACCGGCCTGGCGCTGGCGCTGACGTCCGCGGTGGCGTTCGGGCTGTCGGGCACCCTGGCTCGCGGCCTGATGGACGCCGGGTGGTCGGCCGGCGCGGCCGTCGCAATGCGCGTCACCATGGCCGCGCTCGTGCTGGCCGTCCCCGGCGCCCTCGCCGTCCGCGGGCGCACCCGGCTGCTGCGCACCCACGCACGGACGATCGTCCTGTACGGGCTCCTGGCCGTCGCCGGTGCCCAGCTCTTCTACTTCATGGCGGTCGCGCGCCTGGACGTCGCCGTGGCCCTGTTGATCGAGTACACCGCGCCCGTCGCGGTCGTGTGCTGGATGTGGTGGGCCGGCGGGCAGCGCCCCGGCCGCCTGACCGTGGTCGGCGCGGTCGTCGCGGCCGGCGGTCTCGTGCTGCTGCTGGACGTGGGCGGCGCCGCGATCGACGTCGTCGGCGTGCTGCTGGCGCTGGGCGCGATGGTGGGCGCCGCGGCGTACTTCGTCATCTCGGCCGATGACACGAGCGGGCTCCCGCCCCTCACTCTCGCGGCGGCCGGGCTGATGGTCGCCTCCGTCGTCTTCTGGGCCACGGCCCTGGTCGGCTGGCTGCCCCTGACGATGACCACCGCTCCGGTCACCTTCACGATCGGCACGGTGCCGTGGTGGGTCCCCGTCGTCCTGCTCGGCCTCGTGACGGCGGCCCTGGCCTACGTCACGGGCATCGCCGCGGCACGCCGCCTCGGCTCCCGCCTCGCCTCGTTCGTGGCGCTCTCGGAGGTCGCAGCCGCCCTGGTGTTCGCGTGGGTCCTGCTGGACCAGCAGCCCGGGCCGGGCCAGTTCGTCGGGGCGCTGCTCGTCCTCGGCGGGGTCGTCGTGGTCAAGCTCGGCGAGCGCCGCGTGGGCTCAGTCGGCCCCGACGAGAACCTCCTGGTCGAGCCCCTGCCGATGCATCAGTCGCCGCACGGCCGGTGAGATCCGGCCCCGCGCGGACAGGTGGTGCGTGCGGGCGTAGAGCGCCGTCGCCACCGCGATCCCCAGGGCCGACATCGTGCCGCCCAGGATCATCGTCCAGCGCGCGCCGAACGCCTCGCCGATCCAGCCGATCAGCGGCGCGCCCAGCGGGGTGCCGCCCATGAAGACCATGAGGTAGAGCGCCGCCACCCGTCCGCGCATCTCCGGCGCCGACGTCATCTGGATCAGCCCGTTGGCGGACGTGACCATCGTCAGCGACGACACGCCCAGCAGCGGCAGGATCAGCGCGAACGTCAGGTAGCTCGGCATGAGGCCCGCGGCGATCTCGGCGAGGCCGAACGTCATCCCGGCCACGACCACGAAGATCAGGCGCGGCCGCGTGCGGCGGGCCGCGAGCAGCGCACCGGCCAGCGAGCCGACGGCGAGGATCGAGCCGAGGATCCCGTACTCACTGGCGCCCTTGCCGTAGACCTCGGTGGCCATCAGCGCGGACGTCATCTGGAAGTTCATCCCGAAGGTGCCGACGAAGAACACACAGGTCAGCAGGAGCACGAGATCAGGCCGGGACCGCACGTACCGGACACCCTCGCGGACGGCACCCTTGCGACTGCCGGACACCGGCGAGGGGCGCAGCCGCCGCACGTCGAGGGCGGTCAGCGACGCGATCACCGCCAGGTAGCTGGCGGCGTTGGCGAGGATGACCCAGCCGGTCGCGGAGACGCCGCTGCCGAGCGCGGCGATGAGCAGGCCGGCGAGCGCCGGGCCGATCATGCGCGCGGTGTTGAAGGACGCGGAGTTCAGGCCGACCGCGTTGGCGAGGTGGTCCTGGCCGACCATCTCCGAGACGAAGGACTGGCGTGCCGGCGCATCGAACGCCGCGCCGACACCGAAGACGAACGCGATGACGTAGACGTGCCACGCCTCGACCGCGCCGGTGATCGCCAGCACGCCGAGGAGAGCGGCCGGGATCGCCATCGCCAGCTGGGTGACCTTGAGGACCTGCTGCTTGGGGAACCGGTCCGCCACGACCCCCGCGACGGGGCTGAACAGCAGGGCGGGCAGCAGCTGCAGGCCGGTGGTGATGCCCAGCGCCGTGCCGCTGCCGGTGAGCACGAGGATGAGCCAGTCCTGCGCCACCCGCTGCATCCAGGTGCCGATGTTCGACACCAGGGCGCCCATGGCGTAGACGCGGTAGTTGCGGATCGACAGGCTGCGGAACGTGGGACTCAAGCGTCGTCCTCCGCGAGCCGGACCAAGAGGTCGGTGGCTTCCCGGAGTCGTGCGCGCTCGGCCGCGGTGAAGGTGGTGAGGCGTCGGTCGAGCCACAGGTCGCGGCGCTGCCGCTCCTCGGCCAGGACCTTCTCGCCGAGGTCGGACATCGAGATCAGGACCTGGCGGCCGTCGTCGGGGTGGGGGTTCTTGAGGACGTACGCGTCCTCGAGCAGGCACTTGAGGGTCCGGGCGACCGACGGCTGGGAGACGCGCTCGCGCGCGGCGATCTGGCTGGGCGTCGCGGGTCCGAGGACGCGCACGGACCCCAGCACGGAGAGCTGGGTGGCGGTCAGGTCGGACTGGCGCTCCTGGCGCAACCGTCGGTTGAGTCGGGCCACCGCCTGCGCGAGACGCTGCGAATCGGTGGGCATGTCCTTAGCATAGTTCATTAACCATGCTAACGAAAGAGATGCCGCTCACCCTCACAGTCTCGGAGGATCTGTGTCGATCTCACTGCGAGGCGAGAACACGCTTGATCGGGGCGATTGCCGGATGATCTCGATCGATTCTTTCGGCCTGCTCGACGTCGGTCCGAGCGCCCCCCACGTCCCCCGTCGACAAGCGGGCGATTGCTCGCTGGATGCGCGGGTCGGCCTCGGCCGGTGCATCGGCGACCAGTTCGTCCAGAGCCTGCAGGGCCTCGCCCTGTCGGCCGGACGCGTTGAGTGCCACCGCCCGCGCCAACCTCGTGGCGTAGGTGTCCGGGGTGCGCTCGAGGCTGCGATCGGCCCAGTCGATGGTGAGGTCCACGGCCTCGGGATCTGAGGACAAAGCACCCGCCAGCGACTGCGCGGCGAGCATCGCGACGTCCGAATCCCAGCCTCGGGTTCCCGCCGCCGCAGCGAACTCGCGGTCCGCCGCGACGGCGTCCCCGCTCATGGCGTGCGTGACACCCAGTTGCACCTGGACATCCGCGACCGAGGCGGCCAACGCCCACGGGACGAAGAGCGTTGCAAGAACGGAGCTGGCGAGGACGGTGGACCGCGGGACGACACCGCCCTCCGCGACCAGCGCTCCAGCAAGGAACGCGGCGAGGACGACCGTCCCGGCGATCGTGAAGTGGGTCAACAGGACGAGTCCGTACGCCAACACGGCCGCGAACGCGCCGATCGCGAAACCGTCCTGCTCCTCTTGTTGCACGCGACGCAGCCCCCGCACGAGGACGACGACGGCGAGGACGAGCACAGCCGCAAGTCCCACCACGCCCCCGGCATTCCACGCCTGCAGAACCCACACATGAGGCGAGTCCGGCGCTCCCCCTGCCGCGCTCGCGACGTCGAGCCAGCCGTCGGACAGGTGCGCCCCGATCGCGTCGACGTACCCGCTGGGACCGACGCCCAGAAGCAGATGATGACCGAGGAGGTCGATGCTGTCGGCCCAGAGCACCCGCCGGACATCGAAGGTCGCGGCATCGAGGAGCCTGTTCCGCACCACCGGCACGCACACTGCCGTCAGGCCGACAACTGCGGTGGCCGGCAGCAGAACGAGAGCCGATCGATCGCGACGGGCGAGCACATGGACCGCCACCACGACGACCGTCGCGAGCAGAACGGCTCGCGATCCGGACACCGCGACGACCGATCCGGCACAGACGATCCCGACCAGGGCCCACGTCTCACGCGCAAGCGCCGGCACCACCAGAACGGCCGCGATCATGAGGGCGACGACCGCTTGGTCGGTGGCGTTGCCCAAGAGCCCCCCGGACCGTTCCACGTCACCTCGTCCCAATGGTGCGAAGCCGGCGATCTCGGCCCAGGCAACGACGGCCATCAACGCCGCCGCCACGACGAGGGCGCGACGGAAGAACTCCGCGCGCCCCCTGTCCCCGGTACCGAGCAGGTGAGCGCCGAGCACGGCGCTGCCGACGTAGAGCAGGAGCACCGGAAGGCCCTCGTACCTCGGCCACCTGCCGAGGAGCGACGAGAGTGGTGCTGCGCTCGCGGCCGCTGAGACCACGATCGCCGCCAGGGCGGCGGCCACCGGAATCCAGATCGTCCGGGGCAGGCGCCCTGACCCGGGTGCCCACATACCCACCCCGACGGCCAGCGCCGCGAACGCCAACTTGGGCCAGACGAACCGGTCGAAGCCACCGGGCATGAACACGACAACCGACGCGGCCACGAGGACCAGGGAAGCCGTCGCCCGCCCGGACCCCACCGGTGGACTGAGGGCCGGACGGGCGGCAGGTGTCGCGACCACCTACTTGACGGTGGCCTTGACGGTCCGGGACAGCGGAAGCACGGTGCTGTTCCCGAGGTACTTGACGACGTAGGTGCGTTTGCCTTTCTTTTGTTTCTTCACCACGACCTTCACCTTGCCCTTGCGAACCTTCCCCGTCGCGACCTTCTTGCCCTTGAGGAAGATCGTGACCTTCCCGTTCACGGCCGATGCCGGGAGTCCGCGTCCGGATAGCTTGACGGTGAGCGTGGCCTTCTTCTTCGCACCCCTGGCGTTGACCTTCATTGCCACCGCTTGCTTGACCACGGCGGTCGCACTCGTCGTCACCGGCGCGGGGGCATACCCGGCGACCGTCGCCGCTACGCGCACACTGATTCGACTGCCACGGTCCGCGGCGACGAGCCGATACGTGGACTTCGTGGCTCCGCCGATCACCGCGCCGTTGCGCAGCCACTGGAAGCTCGGTTTAGCTCCAGCCACGGACCAGGATCCCACTGATGCGCTGAGGGTGGAACCCACCTTGGCCGTGCCCGTCAGGAGGGGCTTCTCGGTGGTCCTGAGCACTCCCGGTGACACAGGACCGAGCACGTTCGAGTCGGCGGTAGCCGGCTGATGGCCTGATTTCGAGGCCGTCACTCTGACACTGATCCTTCGGCCGAGATCTGTGGCCGTGAGCACGTACGTCGTACCAGTTGCGCCCGCGATCGGAGCGCTGTCACGACGCCACTGGACGGATGGGGACACCCCGCTCACACTCCAGGAACCCACCACCGCGGTCAGCACCTGGCCCACCGCAGGGACACCTGAAACCTTCGGCGCCACCGTGTTCCGGATCGCCGGAGTAACCTGAGTCCCGTCGACGAGCTGCAGGACACGTGGTAGCAGAGTGGGGGCCCCGGTCCGGACCTGCACGGTGTCGCCCAAGTCGGCGGACGTCGAGGTGTACGTGGTCGAGTGCTGGTCCAGGTAGAAGGTGGAACCGACGCAGCTCTTCGTAACTCGCACCTTGTACTGACCCGTGCTGAGTCCCTGGACTAGGAAACCACCGTCCTCCTGAGTTGACGCACGCCGTGCCACACGAACTCCGCTCGTGTCGTAAGCCTCGACCCAGCAGCCCACGGCCGCGGATCCGTCCCTTCTCTTGACCGTGCCCCGAATGGTCCCGCCGGTCCAATACGTGGCGCTCACGCCGGCCGTCGTCGAGCCCCATCCGAGGGTGACGACCGTCGCCGCCGAGACACCACGTGTCTCGTCGACTCCTGCGTGATACTGAGCCGCGTACCGTGTCAACGTGCTGGAGCGCTCGAAAGCGATGGCGTAGGACCCCGCGGCGAGACCATCGATGTCATAGCTCCACGTTCCGTCCTCGTTGCCCTCGAGCGACGCCTCAGTGACGAGTTCGCCGGACTGCGACAGCGCCCGAACCGACTTCGGCCGCGTGGCGGCTGTGATGGTCCCGCTGATCCTGCCTGCTGGACGAAGCGTTACGTCACGTCCCACCGCTTTCGACCCCGCCGTCAGATTGATCATTCGCGCCTCAGCGCCGAAGGCCGTCCCGTTGACCGTGCCGTTCCAGAACACGCGGGCGGCGGCCGGCTGGTGACCTGGGATGAACCGCAGACGGACCGATCCGGGAGTCGCACCCGGAACGTAGACCGTGTAAGCCCCGGCCCTCCAGAGGTGGGACGACCCCACGACACCCCACCGTTCTCCCACCAACTGTTGGATCTCGATATTGACACCGGCCTCAAGACCTTCATCCTCATCGCTCTCCCAAGACAGTCCGGGCGAACTCACCGAGCCGGAGACAGCAGCACTGGGACGGATCGCGACGTCGCGCCGCACCTCCTGCCCGACCACGACGGTCGCGGCCGAAGTCGGCTCCGACCAGTACTGGTCGTTCCCCGCAGTGAAGACCACCCGATACGTCCCTGCTCCAGGGGCGATGAGTGTGAAGGAGCCGTCCGACACGACGGACGCTGACGTCATTCCGGGCAGTTCGTCCGGCTCGTTCCATCCCATTGAGCCGTCCTCACCAGCTTTGTACTGCTCCAGACGGACATGCGACGACCAGTCCTCGTCCGCGAACTCAGGCGGAAGACTCGAGGAACCACTCATGCTCACCCGTCCCGAGAACCGCGGGCCCTTGTCGAGTTTGATCGAGAGGCCGGTCTTGAGTTGACCGGTCGCCAATGTGAAGGGCGCGCTCATCGTCTTCACGTAACCGAGTTCGTCCTGCCAGACCGGGACGACTCCGACCCGGTACGTCCCGGCCTCCAACTGGTCGAAGGAGAAGTCCTTCACACCTCGCTCCCAAGCCTCCAGTTCGTCGACCTGTTCCCATGCACCCAGCGCCGTGCGCTGCTCGATCGTGAACGAGCTCGCTGACTCCAACCCCGGTGCCACGAGCGTCCCACTGACGCCAGCGCCCTTGACCATGGTCACATTGACGTTGGCGCGACGCTCCCCAGCGGCGAGCTCGATCCACGGGGAGTTGGCCGGAACGTAGTGTGAAGACGCCAAGACCCTGACTTGATAAGTCCCGGCGTCGAGGCCATCGAAGCGATAGGAGTAGGCGGCTTCTCCACCGTCGAACGCGTGGCCGTCGATGTAGTCGTGCGAACCATCGCCGAACTGATCCTGAACGAGCTCCACCGAGAGGCCCGCTCCGAATTCGGACCCGTCTGGCAGCGTGATGGTGCCGACGATCGAGCTCGTCGCAGCCGCTTGGACGGGAGCCGCCACAAGGACACCCACGATCACAGAGGCGGCGGCAAGGAGAACAACGAAGAGGCGTGTGTGCAGGCGCATCAGCAGCGGACTTTCGTTCGGGGCTTCGCATCCTGAGCGGCACCGGTCCCGAGATCATCCCATCGCAGCACGGCCGTCGTCGCGAAATCTGCTGATCTCGTTGGCTATTCTTCTCGACGGAGACAGAGTCTTACGGTCGCGGCAGCGACCTCAGGTGAATCAACTACTCGAGAAGGTCCGGCCCCTGGCGATCGCGCGCTGCGGCGCGACGAAGGGCCCGCCGAACGGGCGGGCCCCAGCGTCTCAGCTCAGCGGATCCTGACCTTCAGCGACTTCGTCGCCGAGGTGATCGACTTGTTGCCCGACCAGCGGATCGTGTAGGTGCGCTTGCCCTTCTTCTGCTTCGCGATCTTGATCGTGGCCTTGCCGCCTCGAACCGTCACGGTCTTGATGCGCTTGCCCTTGGCGTAGACCGAGGCCTTGCCGTAGATCCGCGCGGTGTCGATGTCGGGCGCCTTGACCCGCACGGTGAAGGTGGCCTTGCGCTTGCCGGGCTTGGCCTTGACGGAGAGGGAGCTGCGGCTCTTCGCGAAGACGTAGGCGGACGCGAGGTTCGGGCCCTCGTACCCGGCTCGGACCGGACGGGCTCGGACCATGAGGGAGTCGCCGATGACGTCGGAGGTGACCGTGAACGTCCGACCGGTGCCCACGAGCGCGTCGTACTCGCCCAGCACCGACGCACTGCCCGCGTACCACTCGTAGACCACGGAGGTCGCCGCCGGCGCGTAGCTGCCCGGCTGGGCGGTGAGCGTCGCACCCAGTCGCGGGGTGCCCGTGATCCGCGGCTTCGTGACCGTGGTGAACTTCGTCGCCAGCGTCAGGGTGACGTCCTTCGCAGTGACGCTTCCGCCGCTCAGGTCGACCGCGGTCGCCTGGTCGAAGCTCGGGGCGCCGTACGTCGTTCCGTCCCAGAACGCTGTCAGCACGTCGAGCGCCTCGCCGAACTCGCACTCCTCGGCCGGGTCGTCCGGGCACGGACGCTGGTGGTACCGGACCCGGACCTCGTCGTAGGGCCGCGGGACCGAGAGGGTGTAGGTGCCGTCGGCCGCCACCAGCGCGGTTGCGGCGACCTCCGTCGACCACGACGGCTCACGCGTGGTGTCGGCCGAGACGAGCAGCGGTCCATCGGGATCCAAGCCGGCAAGGGTGAAGCCCTCGGTCGAGACGCGCCCGGAGATCTCGCGGTTCGGCAGGAGCTGCAGGTTCACCCCCGTCCGCTTGACCCCCTTCGACACCGAGACGGTGCGGAAGTCCGAGCTGCTCTGGTCGAAGACCTGCGCCTGCACCCGGTAGGTGCCCGCATCGGCGAGCGGCAGGGAGTACGTGCCGCCGACCTTCGCGGCCGTGCCGCGGTTGACCGTCACCCAGTGGCCGGACGCCAGCCGGCGCTGCACGCCGACCCAGACGTCGGCGTCCGCCGGGAGTCCCGGCGCCGCCGTGACGGTGCCGGAGACCGTCCCGGCGGTGGCCGCCTGCGCGGCGCCGACCGGTGCGATCAGCAGGCCGGCGACCAGCCCCAGCAACACGAGCGCGATGCGCCGTAGCGAGTGATTCATGGTTCCCCCGAAAGAAAGTGACACGTTCGTACCGACTTCCGGCACCCTACGTCACACGCGTGACGTTGGGAACCGATCCACCGACGACGAAGGGGCCCACCTCGCGGTGGACCCCTTCGATCGGTACTGCGTCAGCTCACGCCTTGGTGAGGGCGTTGCGCATGTCGCGGTACAGGTGGCTGATGACGTCGAGCGGGATGCCCTTGGGGCACGCCGCGGTGCACTCGCCGATGTTCGTGCAGCCGCCGAAGCCCTCGAAGTCCATCTGCTCGACCATGCCCAGGACGCGGGAGTCGCGCTCGGGCTGGCCCTGCGGCAGCAGACCCAGGTGGGTGATCTTCGCAGCGGTAAACAGCATCGCCGAGCCGTTGGGGCACGCCGCGACGCACGCACCGCAGCCGATGCACGTGGCCGCCTCGAACGCGTGGTCGGCGTCCTCCTTCGGCACCGCGATGTTGTTGGCCTCGGGCGCCGAGCCGGTGGGCGCGGTGATGTAGCCACCGGCCTGGATGATCCGGTCGAACGCGCCGCGGTCGACGACGAGGTCCTTGACGACGGGGAAGGCCCCGGCACGCCACGGCTCGATGTCGATGACGTCGCCGTCGTGGAACGTGCGCATGTGCAGCTGGCACGTCGTGGTGACCTCGGGACCGTGCGGGATGCCGTTGATCACGACGCCGCACGTGCCGCAGATGCCCTCGCGACAGTCGGAGTCGAACGCGACGGGCTCATCGCCGGCGAGGGTCAGCTGCTCATTGAGGACGTCGAGCATCTCGAGGAACGACATGTGCTCACTGACGTCCTCCAGGCCGTAGGTGACCATCTCACCCTTGGACTCGGCGTTCTTCTGGCGCCAGACACGAACGGTGATCTTCACTTGTAGCTCCTGGCCTTCATCTCGACGTACTCGTATTCCAGCGGCTCCTTGTGCAGGATGGGCTGGCTGTCGGCGAACTCCCACGCGGCGACGTAGGCGAACTCGTCGTCGTGGCGGAGGGCTTCGCCGTCCTCGGTCTGGCTCTCGCCACGGAAGTGGCCGCCGCAGGACTCGCGGCGGTTCAGCGCGTCGATGCACATCAGCTCACCGAGCTCGAAGAAGTCGCCCACGCGGTTGGCCCGCTCGAGCGTCTGGTTGAACTCCTCGGCCTCGCCGGTGACCTTGACGTTGCTCCAGAACTCCGCCTTGAGGTCGCGGATCATCTGGATGGCCTTGATCAGGCCCTCCTCCGTGCGCTCCATGCCGCAGTAGTCCCACATGATCTGGCCGAGCTCCTTGTGGAAGGAGTCGACCGTGCGGGTGCCGTTGATCGAGAGCAGCTTCTGCACCCGCTCCTCGACGGCCTGCTGGGCCTCGACGACGCGCGGGTGGTCCTCGGGGACCTTCTCGTACGGCGCGTGCGACAGGTAGTTGGCCAGCGTGTACGGCAGCACGAAGTAGCCGTCGGCCAGGCCCTGCATCAGCGCCGAGGCGCCGAGGCGGTTGGCGCCGTGGTCCGAGAAGTTGGCCTCACCGGCGACGAACAGCCCGGTCAGGTTGCTCTGCAGGTCGTAGTCGACCCACAGGCCGCCCATCGTGTAGTGCACGGCCGGGTAGATGCGCATCGGCTGCGTGTACGGGTCCTCGCCGGTGATCCGGGCGTACATGTCGAAGAGGTTGCCGTACTTGGCCTCGACGGCCGGGCGACCGAGGCGCTCGATGGCCTCGGCGAAGTCCAGGAAGACACCGAGTCCGCCCGGGCCCACGCCCTTGCCGGCGTCGCACTGGTACTTGGCCGCACGCGAGGCGATGTCGCGCGGGACCAGGTTGCCGAACGCCGGGTAGATGCGCTCGAGGTAGTAGTCGCGCTCGTCCTCGGGGATGTCCGAGGGGAGGCGGTCGTCGCCGGCCTTCTTCGGCACCCAGATGCGGCCGTCGTTGCGCAGCGACTCGCTCATCAGCGTGAGCTTGCTCTGGTAGTCGCCCGAGACGGGGATGCAGGTGGGGTGGATCTGCGTGTAGCAGGGGTTCGCGAAGTAGGCGCCCTTGCGGTGCGCGCGCCACGTGGCCGTGACGTTGCTGCCCATGGCGTTCGTCGAGAGGAAGAAGACGTTTCCGTAGCCGCCGGTGGCCAGCACGACCGCGTCGGCCAGGTGGGTCTCGATGTCGCCGGTGACCATGTCGCGCACGATGATGCCGCGGGCACGCTCGGTGCCGTCGGCGTCGGGCACCATGATCAGCTCGAGCATCTCGTGCCGCGTGTTCATCTCGACCGTGCCGAGGCCGATCTGGCGCTCGAGGGCCTGGTAGGCGCCGATCAGCAGCTGCTGACCCGTCTGACCGCGGGCGTAGAACGTGCGCGACACCTGGACGCCGCCGAAGGAGCGGTTGTCGAGCAGGCCGCCGTACTCGCGGGCGAACGGGACGCCCTGCGCGACGCACTGGTCGATGATGTTCACCGAGACCTGCGCGAGGCGGTAGACGTTCGACTCGCGGGCGCGGAAGTCGCCGCCCTTGACCGTGTCGTAGAAGAGGCGGTAGATCGAGTCGCCGTCGTTGCGGTAGTTCTTCGCCGCGTTGATGCCGCCCTGGGCGGCGATCGAGTGGGCGCGGCGCGGGCTGTCCTGGTAGCAGAACGCCTTGACGTGGTAGCCGGCCTCGCCGAGCGTGGCCGCGGCGGACGCCCCGGCCAGGCCGGTGCCGACCATGATCACGCTGAGCTTGCGGCGGTTGGCCGGGTTGACCAGGTTCATGTGCGCCCGGTGCTCGTCCCAGCGCTTCTCGATGGGGCCCGCCGGAGCGGCGGTGTCGCGGATCTCGTCGCCGACGACGTGAAAGTCCAAAGCCATGTTCATGTCTCTCTCAGTCGACGATCCCGAGCAGGATCGCCCAGGGGGGAATCAGGAAGCCGATGGTGATGACGCCCGCGACGATCCACGACAGCGGCGTCAGGCGCGAGCCGACGCGGGTGCCGCTGTGGTTGGCGCCCAGCGTGGTGAGGGCGCTCCACACGCCGTGCCACAGGTGCAGGCCGACGGCCAGCAGCGCGATCGTGTAGGACAGCACGACCCACCAGATCTCGAAGCCGTTGACGAGGCGCTCGTAGGGGCTGTCGCTCGCGCCGCCGGGGTGGATCTGGTTCCCGGTGAGGTGCAGCAGGTGGTAGATCACGAACAGCAGGATCACGACGCCGCCCCAGCGCAGGGTGAACGAGGCGTAACTGCGCTGGATGCCGCGCGAGCCGCGCGGCGAGTGGTAGCGCTTGCCGCCGACGAACCCCGCCGCCTTGCGGTTGCGGCGCCACAGCATCACGGCCGCGTAGGCGTGGCCGATGATCGAGGCCAGCAGCAGGACGCGGATGATCCACAGCGCACCACCGAAGGGCAGGTACGGCTGGCCCAGGGTGCGCAGGTGGTGCGAGTAGTCGTCCAGCGCCTCCTGGCCCGCGAAGACCTTGAGGTTGCCGTACATGTGCAGGAGCAGGTACCCGACCATGATCAGGCCGGTCACCGCCATCAGAAACTTCAGCGCGACCGTGCTCCGCTGTGCGGGCAGGCGCGTCATCTGGGAAGTGGCCACGGCGACAGGTTAGGCCCGTTCGACGATTCACGCGAAGTCGAAGTAAGGCCGACATTCATAGACGACGGCTATGATGGGTCGGTGCAACTGCGCCACCTGGCCTACTTCGTGGCCGTCGCCGACGAGAAGAGCTTCACGCGAGCCGCCGATTCGCTCGGCGTCTCGCAGCCCACACTGTCCAAGCAGATCCTCGCCCTGGAGAACTCGCTCGGCACCCGGCTGCTCGTGAGGGCCCGGGCCGGGGTCGAGCTGACCAGCGCCGGCGAGGCCCTCCTCCCCCACGCCCAGCGCATCCTGATCGAGGCCGAGAACGCCACCCGGTCGGTGCACGAGGTCGCCTCGCTGCAGCGCGGGCGGGTGCGGATGGGCGCCACCCCGTCGATGGTCGAGGGCCTGCTCGCGCCGGTGCTGCGGCAGTTCCGCGCCGAGCACCCGGCGATCGACCTCGAGGTGCACGAGGCGGGGTCGCGCGACCTCACCGCCGAGCTCTCGACGGGGCGGATCGACCTCGCCCTGCTGATCGTGCCGCTGGCCTCGCAGATCCCCGACCTGGAGACCGCGGTCGTCTACACCGAGCGCCTCGTGCTGGCCAGCCCCGCCGAGGCCGACATGCCCGACCAGATGGACGTGGCCGAACTCGAGGACCTGCCGCTGGTCATGTTCCGCGAGGGGTACGACCTGCGCGACGTCACGTTCCGCGCCTGCCACGCCGCCGGGTTCGAGCCCCGGCTGTCGGTCGAGGGCGGCGAGATGGGCTCGGTGCTGCGGTTCGTCGAGTCGGGCCTGGGCCATGCCGTCGTCCCCGACATCGTCATGGGCACCCGCACCGGCCTGCGCCGCACGCGCCTCGAGAACCCGCCGCTGTCGCGCAGCATCGCCGTCGCGCACCGGCCGCTCGACACGCTGCCGCTGGCCGCTCGGGCGTTCCGCGCCGTGCTGGTCGAGGCCCTCGAGGGCTGACTCAGCCCAGCGGGAAGGACGCGGTGGGCACCCAGCCGCGGTCGGCGTCGTCGACGTAGAGGTGGATCGCGTCGACCTCGAAGGAGCAGCGGAAGTCGATCAGCTCCTCCAGCGCGCGGTCGAGCGAGGCGTCGTCGACGTTGTGCGCGATCGTGACGTGCGGGTGGAACGGGAACTCCGGGTCGGGCGCGCCGATGGCCCCCCGGACCCCCTGGGCGAGGATCTCGATCTGGGCGATGCCCTCGCTGACCGCGACGAACACCACCGGACTGATCGGGCGGAACGTGCCCGTGCCCAGCAGGCTGACGGTGAACGGCGAGAAGCCCGCGGCGAGCTCACCCAGGTCGGCACCGATCGCATCGATCCCCGACTCCTCCACCACCAGCGGCGGCGCGAGCGTGATGTGGCTGGGGATGCGGTCGGCCATCATGTCGCCGAACGAGCGCCGCTTCTCGCGCAGCGCCTCGCCGAACGGCTCCGGGATGGCGATCGAGACGCCGACGGTGACGGTCACGGACGACCGCCCAGCGGCTGGGCGAAGCCCGAGCGCTCGTAGACGAGGTCGAGCGTGGGCGAGGCGACCTCGCGGGCCCGGGACGCGCCCGCGGCCAGGATGCGGTCGAGCTCGCCCCTGTCCTCCAGCAGCTCGCGCGTGCGGGCGCCGAAGTCGCCCACGAGCTGGCCGACGATCTCGGCGAGGTCGACCTTCAGGTGGCCGTACTGCTTGCCCGCGTACTCGACGACGATGTCGTCGATCGTGCGACCGGTGAGCACCGAGTAGATCGTCAGCAGGTTCGACACGCCCGGCTTGGCCTTCGGGTCGAACCGGATCTCGGTCTCGGAGTCGGTGACGGCCGACTTGATCTTCTTCGCGGCCTGCTTCGGCGTGTCCGTGAGGTCAATGACGCCGGTGTGCACCGGGTTCGACCCGCTCATCTTGTTGGTGGGCTCCTGCAGGTCGTAGATCTTCGCGGTCTCCTTGACGATGTGCGCCTCGGGGACGGTGAAGGTCTCACCGAAGCGGTGGTTGAACCGCTGCGCGAGATTGCGGGTGAGCTCGACGTGCTGGCGCTGGTCCTCGCCGACCGGGACCTTGTCGGCCTGGTAGACGAGGATGTCGGCCGCCATGAGGATCGGGTAGGTGAAGAGGCCGACGCTGGCGAACTCGGTGCCGGACTTGGCGCTCTTGTCCTTGAACTGGGTCATGCGGCTGGCCTCGCCGAAGCCCGTGACGCCGTTGAGGATCCACGCCAGCTGGGCGTGCTCGGGCACGTGGCTCTGCACGAACAGGGCGCTGCGCTCGGGGTCGACGCCCGCGGCGATCATCTGCGCGGCGGCCACGTACGTGCGCTGCGCCAGCATCGCCGGGTCGTAGTCGACGGTGATCGCGTGCATGTCGGGGATGAAGTAGAACGCCTCGAAGTCGTCCTGCAGCGTCACCCAGTTCATGAACGCGCCGATGTAGTTGCCGAGGTGGTACGAATCGGCCGTCGGCTGGGCGCCGGACAACGCTCGGGGGAGGCGTGACATGGGGACGATTGTGCCAGCCGCCACCGTGGGGGCGGGAGACGCCTGTGAGTAGGGTGAAGCGCGTGGACGACGTGCGCCGGTGGCGGGTTCCCGGCCGGGTCAACCTGATCGGCGAGCACCTCGACCACAACGGCGGGGCCACGCTGCCCATCGCGATCGACCGCTCCCTGCTGGTCAAGGCCCGCCTCCGCACGGACGGGACGGTCAACGTCTGGAGCCGCGGCGAGCGTGCCTCCTTCGCCGTCGACGTCGCTCCCGGAGACCTCTCGGACTGGTCCGCGTACGCCGCCGGCGTCGTCTGGGCGCTGCGGGACGCAGGCGTCGCCGTGACCGGTGCCGACCTCGTGCTGGAGTCCACGCTGCCCGTGGGCGCGGGCCTGTCCTCGTCAGCGGCGCTGACCTGCGGCGTCGCCCTCGCCCTGGACGACCTCGCCGGCGCGAGCCGCTCGCGCGAGGAGCTGGCCCGGATCGCGCAGCGCGCCGAGAACGACTTCGTCGGCGCCCCGACCGGCCTCATGGACCAGTACGCCGTGCTGTTCGCCGAGGCCGGCCATGCCGTGCACCTCGACTTCGGGTCCGACCCGCCCGCGGCCGAGCCCGTGCCGGCCGACTGGGGCGACGACGGACTCGTCCTGGCCGTCATCGACACCGGCGTGCACCACGAGCTGGCGGCCGGCGAGTACGCCGAGCGGCGACGCGAGTGCGCGGAGATCGCGTCCGAGCTGGGCCTCGAGCGGCTGGCCGCGATCGGGCTCGACGGCCTGCTGTCGCTGACGGACGAGACGGCCAAGGCCCGGGCCCGGCACGTGCTGACCGAGTCCACCCGCGTCCGCGGCGCCGTCACCGCGCTGCGCCGCCGCGACTGGACGGCGTTCGGCGCCATGCTGACCTCCTCGCACGCCTCGCTGCGCGACGACTTCGCCGTCTCCTGCGAGGAGCTCGACGTCGCCGTCGAGGCGGCCCTCGCCTCCGACGCCCTCGGCGCCCGCATGACCGGCGGCGGCTTCGGCGGCAGCGCGATCGCCCTCCTCCCCCCCAAGCGCGTCGACCACCTCCGCGCCCGCGTCGAGGCCGCCTTCGCCGCCCGCTCCTGGGCCGCCCCGGACGTCTTCACCGTCCACTCCTCCCCCGCCGCCGCCCGCCTCCCCTGACGAGGACGGATCTTTCGACCTTTGGCCCACGTCGACCTCCCTCATCCACAGCCTGACCTGAGCCATGGCCAGCGGCGGCGGCGCAGCCGAGTGTCGGTCCATGCCCGACGTCCTCACCACTGCCCAAGCCATCGCGAGGTTCGACCGCGCGACCGTCCGACGCCACCTCCGCGCCGGGACGTGGCGACGACCCGCCCGCGGCGTCATCGTCACGCACAACGGGCCGCTGACGCAGGACCAACTCGAGCGCGTGGTCCTGGCCGCAAGCCCGGCGGGATCGGCGTTGGGCGGGCTCACCGCGGCGCGCCGGCTCGGCTTCACCGACTTCCCGCCTGACCGCGTCCACGTCGTCCTCCCGGCGGGGTCGAAAGCACCGGACCTGGACGCGGTCTTCCACTGGAGCACGATGCTCGACTCCCGTGACGTCATGGATCGCGAGCCACGCGTCACCACGCTCGAGCGCAGCATCGTCGACGCGGCGAGCTGGTCGGAGTCGAAATCGCGCGCGCGACTTCTGGTCCTGGCGGCGTTTCAGCAGCGCCTGACGGTCCTGCGCCGGATGCGCGACGCCCTGAGCCGGCGGGGGCCCTGCAGGTATCGCGCGGTGATCATCCAGTCGATCGTCGACGCGCACGGCGGGATCCAGTCACTGCCCGAACGCGACTTCGACGAGATCCGGGTCCTGGCCGGCTTGCCGGCCCCTGAGCGGCAGGCGCCGATGCGAGGCCCGGAGGGGCGGTACTACCTCGACGTGTGGCTGCCCCAGCTCAACCTGGCCATCGAGATCCACGGCATTCCCCACCTCTCGGTCCAACAGTGGAGCGACGACCTGCACCGGGCCAACGAGATCGTCATCGACGGCCGACGCACCCTCGCGTTCTCCTCCTTCGCGATTCGCCACGAGCGGCAGGTCGTCATCGATCAACTGCGGCGCGCGGCAGGACTGCACCGCGTCGATCTTGGGTCGGTTCAGCCCACATATGGGCCGAACCGACCCAAGATCCGGGCCCGAGGTGGGCCAAAGGTCGAAAGATCCGTCCCCACCGGGTCGGACCCGGCGAGCGGCGGCCGTACGCTGGGCCGGTGACGCGCATTGCCTACCAGGGAGAGCCCGGCTCGAACTCCCACCTGGTCATCGACCTCCACCACCCCGACGCCGAGGCGGTGCCGTGCGCATCGTTCGAGGACGCGTTCGCGGCCGTCAGCTCGGGGCAGTGCGACCTCGCGATGATCCCGATCGACAACTCGCTCGCCGGCCGGGTGGCCGACATCCACCACTTCCTGCCCACCAGCGGGCTGCACATCGTCGGCGAGCACTTCCTGCCGATCAAGTACGCCCTCATGGGCACGGCCGGCACGACGCTCGACACGATCAAGACCGTGCACAGCCACGTGCACGCCCTCGGCCAGTGCCGCCGGATCATCCGTGAGCACGGGTGGACGCCGCTGGTCTCGGGCGACACCGCCGGCGCCGCCCGCGAGATCGCCGAGGCGAACGACGTCTCGGCCGCCGCGATCTCTCCCCCGCTGGCCGCGGGCATCTACGGTCTCGAGGTCCTCGCGACCGACCTCGAGGACGAGGCCCACAACACGACCCGCTTCGTGCTGCTGTCGCGCGAGGACCGCCGCGCACCCGCCGGCAACGGCCCGGTCGTCACGACCTTCATCTTCAACGTCCGCAACCTGCCCGCCGCCCTCTACAAGGCCCTCGGCGGCTTCGCGACCAACGGCATCAACATGACCAAGCTCGAGAGCTACATGGTCGGCGGCGAGTTCGCGGCCACGATGTTCCTCGCCGAGGTCGACGGACACCCCGACGACCCCGGGCTGGCGCGCGCCTTGGAGGAGCTGCAGTTCTTCACCACCGAGATCAAGGTGCTGGGGGCCTACCCCGCCGACCCGTTCCGGGCCACGAACACGTGACGGGCCCCGGCTGGCCGCTCAACGTCCCGGTCCTCAGCGACGGGGTCGTCACGCTCCGCGCCCACACCCCGGCCGACGTCGACCGCGCGCTGGAGATGGCGCAGGACCCCGAGTTCGTCCGCTGGACCGCCGTGCCCACGCCGCACTCGCGCAGCATGAGCGAGCAGTTCGCGCTCGAGGTCGTCCCGAAGAACTGGAACGACGGCGTGGCGATGTGCTGGGCGATCGAGTTCGAGGGCCGGTACGCGGGCAACGTCGACGTCCGCGGCAAGGGCGTCCTGGCCGACATCGGCTTCGGCCTGCACCCCGACTGCCGCGGCCACGGGGTCATGACCGCCGCTGTCGCGCTCGCGATCGACCATGCCTTCGTCGAGGCCGGCAAGGAGGCCGTGCAGTGGCACGCCCACGTCGGCAACCTGGGCAGCCTGCGCGTCGCGCACGCGTGCGGGTTCCGTCTGCACGGCACCCAGCCCGACCTGCTGCTGGAGCGCGGCCGGATCCTCGACGGGTGGACCGGATCAATCCGGTTCGGTGACGCCCCGGTGCCCCGCACGACGTGGCGCGAGTCGACCCTGCGCACCGACCGGTTCACGCTGCGTCCCCTCCGCACGGCCGACGCGCCCCGCATCGTCGAGGCGTGCACCGACCCCAGCACCCGGCACTTCCTGTCGCACCTGCCCGAGCCGTACGGCCCCGCGGACGCCCTCGCGTACATCCACGACGCATGGTGGAAGGCCGCGATCGGGCGCAACGAGACCTGGGCGATCGCCGACGGTGACGACCGCCTCCTCGGCACGATCAACGTCATGGGGCTGGACGACCCCGCCGGCGGAGTCGGCGAGATCGGCTACTGGACCCACCCCGACGCGCGACGCCAGGGCGTGATGACCGAGGCCGCGCGAGCCGTCGTCGACCACGCCTTCGATCCGGACGGACTCGATCGCCGGCGCCTCGCGATCGTGGCGGCCGAGGGCAACACCGGCAGCCGGCGCATCGCGGAGTCCCTCGGCTTCGCGCACTACGGCACCGAGCACGGCACCGCCCGGCTGGCCGACGGCACGGTCACCGACCACCACCTCCACGAGCGGCTCCGCTGAACCGGGCGTAGATTCCCCGGGTGAGTTCCCCCGGCGCGCCCGACCGGACGCTCCCCGACAACCCCTGGCCCGCCCTGTGGGCGATGGTCATCGGCTTCTTCATGATCCTGGTCGACTCGACCATCGTGTCGGTGGCGACGCCGGCCATCCGCGACGACCTGGCCACCGACTACAACTCGGTCATCTGGGTCACCAGCGCCTACCTGCTGGCCTACGCCGTGCCGCTGCTGATCACCGGCCGGCTGGGCGACCGCTTCGGACCCAAGCGCGTCTACCTCGTCGGCCTGACCGTCTTCACGCTGTCGTCGCTGTGGTGCGGCCTGACCGGCTCGGTCGAGGGACTCATCATCGCCCGCGTGTTCCAGGGCCTGGGCGCGTCGATGATGACGCCCCAGACGATGGCCGTCATCACGCGCACCTTCCCGGCCGACAGCCGCGGCCGCGCGATGGCGCTGTGGGGCGCCACCGCCGGCGTCGCGACGCTCGTCGGCCCGGTCCTCGGCGGCGTGCTGGTCGACACGGCCGGCTGGGAGTGGATCTTCTTCATCAACGTCCCCGTCGGCGTCGTCGGCTTCGTGCTGGCGATGCGGCTCGTGCCCGACCTCGGCACGCACACGCACAGCTTCGACTGGCTTGGTGTGGCCCTGAGCGCGGTGGCGATGTTCCTCATCGTCTTCGGCATCCAGGAGGGCGAGGAGTACGACTGGGGCACGGTCACCGGCTGGATCTCCGTGCCGCTGCTGATCGGGGCCGGCCTGGCGGTGCTGGCCGTCTTCGTGGGGTGGCAGGCGCGCAACCGGCGCGAGCCGCTGGTGCCGCTGGCGCTGTTCCGCGACCGCAACTTCTCGGTCTCCAACGTCGCCATCTCCACCGTCTCGTTCTCGGTGACGGCGATGGCGTTCCCGTTCATGCTCTGGACGCAGACGGTGCTGGGCTACGACGCCACCCAGTCGGGCCTGCTCTTCGTGCCCATGGCGGTCGTGACCGCGGCGATGGCGCCGGTCGTCGGCAGGATGAGCGACCGCCTGCCCCCGCGCCGCCTGGCCTCGGTCGGGTTCGCCACCTCCGCGATCGCGCTGCTCGGCACGACCTGGGTGATCGCGCCCGACACCCCGCTGTGGCAGTTGCTGGCGCTGAACGCGCTGCTGGGCCTCGGCAACGCGTTCCTGTGGGCGCCGCTGGCCTCCACCGCCACGCGCAACCTGCCGATGTCCTCGGCCGGCGCCGGCTCGGGCGTCTACAACACCACCCGTCAGGTCGGCGCGGTGCTCGGCTCCGCCGCGATCGCCGCGGCCATCTCGAGCCGGCTGGCGGTGCACCTGCCCGGCGCCGGCGAGGCCGCGTCCCGGGGCACCGGCGACGCGCGCCTGCCCGCCGAGCTGGCCGGCCCGTTCTCGGACGCCATGTCCGAGGCGATCCTCGTCCCGGCGCTGGCGTTCGCCGTGGGCCTGGTCGTCGTGCAGTTCTTCGCTCCGCCGAGCCACGCGCGACCGACCGAGCCCTGAGCGCGGACAGACGAAAGGGGCGGCCGGGAGATCCCGGCCGCCCCTTCGTGTGATCAGGCTCAGAGCGAGGCGAGCGCCTCGTTGAACGTCGTGCTCGGCCGCATGATCTTCTCGGCCTTCTGCGGGTCGGGCTGGTAGTAGCCGCCGATGTCGGCGGGCTGGCCCTGCACGGCGAGCAGCTCGTCGACGATCGTCTGCTCCTGGCTCGCCAGCTTCTCGGCCAGCGGACCGAAGGCGGACGCCAGCTCGGCGTCGTCGCCCTGCTGCGCCAGCTCCTGGGCCCAGTAGAGCGCCACGTAGAAGTGCGACCCACGGTTGTCGATCGTGCCGAGCTTGCGGCCCGGCGAGCGGTCGTGCTCGAGGAAGCTCGCGGTCGCGCGGTCGAGCGCGTCGGCCAGGACCTGCGCCTTCGCGTTGCCCGTCGTCGTGGCGTAGTGCTCCAGGCTCGGGACGAGGGCGAAGAACTCACCGAGCGAGTCCCAGCGCAGGTAGTTCTCCTTGACGAGCTGCTGCACGTGCTTGGGCGCCGAACCGCCGGCACCGGTCTCGAACAGGCCACCGCCGTTGATCAGCGGCACGACCGACAGCATCTTGGCGCTGGTGCCGAGCTCGAGGATCGGGAACAGGTCGGTGTTGTAGTCGCGCAGCACGTTGCCGGTGACGCTGATCGTGTTGAGGCCCTGACGCAGGCGCTCGACCGTGACCTTCGTGGCCTCGACCGGCGACATGACGCGGATGTCGAGGCCGTCGGTGTCGTGATCGGCCAGGTACTCGTTGACCTTGGCGATCAGGTTGGCGTCGTGGGCGCGCGACTCGTCGAGCCAGAAGATCGCCGGGTCGCCCGTGGCGCGGGCGCGGTTGACGGCCAGCTTGACCCAGTCGCGGACCGGGACGTCCTTGGTCTGGCAGGCGCGCCAGATGTCGCCCTGCTCGACCGCGTGCTCCATCAGCACGTCGCCGGCGGCGTTGACCACGCGCACCGTGCCGGCTGCGGGGATCTCGAAGGTCTTGTCGTGGGAGCCGTACTCCTCGGCCTTCTGCGCCATGAGGCCGACGTTCGGGACCGTGCCCATCGTCGACGGGTCGAACGCGCCGTGGGCGCGGCAGTCGTCGATGACGACCTGGTAGACGCCCGCGTACGAGCTGTCGGGGATCACCGCGAGGGTGTCGGCCTCCTGGCCGTCCGGGCCCCACATGTGACCCGAGGTGCGGATCATCGCCGGCATCGAGGCGTCGACGATGACGTCGCTCGGCACGTGCAGGTTGGTGATGCCCTTGTCGGAATCGACCATCGCCAGCTCCGGGCCGTCGGCCAGCTCGGCGTCGAACGACGCCTTGATCTCCGCGGCGTTCGGCAGCGACGCGAGGCCGGCCAGGATGCCGCCGAGACCGTCGTTGGGGCTCAGGCCCGCAGCGGCGAGGTCGGCGCCGTACTGCGCGAACGTCTTCGGGAAGAAGGCGCGCACGACGTGGCCGAAGATGATCGGGTCGGAGACCTTCATCATCGTGGCCTTGAGGTGCACCGAGAACAGCACACCGTCGGCCTTGGCCTTCGCGATCTGTGCCGTCAGGAACTCCTGCAGCGCGGCCACGTTGATCTTCGTGGCGTCGACGATCTCGTCGGCGATGACCGGCAGCGACTCCTTGAGCACCGTGGTCGTGCCGTCCTGGCCGACCAGCTCGATGCGGAGCGTGTCGTCGGCGTCGAGGATCACGGACTTCTCGTTGTCACGGAAGTCGTCGACGCCCATGGTGGCCACGTTGGTCTTCGAGTCCGCCGACCAGGCACCCATCGAGTGCGGGTGCTGCTTGGCGTAGTTCTTGACCGAGACGGGCGCGCGGCGGTCGGAGTTGCCCTCGCGCAGGACCGGGTTGACCGCCGAGCCCTTGACCTTGTCGTAGCGGGCGCGGATGTCGCGCTCCTCGTCGGTCTGCGGGTCCTCGGGGTACTCCGGCATCTCGTAGCCCTGCTCGCGCAGCTCGGCGATCGCCGCCTTGAGCTGCGGGACCGAGGCCGAGACGTTCGGCAGCTTGATGATGTTCGCCTCGGGCCGCTGCGCCAGGTCGCCGAGCTCGGCGAGGGCGTCGGCCCCGCGCTGGCTCTCGGGCAACAGGTCACTGACGGCCGCGATGAGGCGGCCGGCGAGCGAGATGTCCCGGGTCTCGACCTTGACGCCGGCCTGCGAGGCGTACGCCTCGAGGATCGGCAGGAAGGAGTAGGTGGCGAGGGCGGGAGCCTCGTCGGTGTGCGTGTAGATGATCGTCGAGTCCGTCACGCCCCCCAAACTACCGGGTCGGCCGGTCACCGCTCGGGTCGCCCGGCGCTCGGCGACCCCTAGCGGACCGCTCATTGTGTAGTTAACCGGTCCACAATATGAACATGCTCCTGAATCGGCTCCCGTCGGCCTACGGTGACTTCTCGACGCACCGTCCGGTGCCCGACACGACAGGAGAACGCCGATGACTCGGCTCACGCACCCCCGCCTGCTCACCACGGCCGTGGGCCTGACCCTGGCCGCCCTGCTCGCCAGCTGCGCATCGGACGCCTCCGACTCCGGGGAGACCATCAACCTGGTCGGCTTCGCCGTGCCGGAGGCCGCCAACAAGGCCATCGCCGCGAAGTTCACGAAGACCGACGAGGGCGAGGGCACGAGGTTCAAGACGTCGTACGGACCCTCGGGCGACCAGAGCCGCGCGGTCGTCGACGGCCTCAAGGCCGACTACGTCCACCTGTCGGTCGGCACCGACGTCGACCGCCTGGTCGACGAGGGCCTCGTCGACGAGACGTGGGACGACGGCGCCAACCAGGGCATCGTCTCGACCTCGGTCGTCGTGCTCGGCGTCCGCGAGGGCAACCCGAAGAACATCCAGGGCTGGGACGACCTGACCAAGCCGGGCGTCGAGATCGTCACGGCCAACCCGGCCTCGTCCGGCGCCGCCCGCTGGAACGCGCTCGCCGCCTGGGGCCACATCACCGAGAACGGCGGCTCCGAGCAGGAGGCCACGCAGTTCATCGACGACGTGTTCGCCAACGTGGTCTCGCTGACCAACAGCGGCCGCGACGCGACGCAGTCGTTCCTCAGCGGCACCGGCGACGTCCTGCTCGCCTACGAGAACGAGGCGATCCTGGCCGCACAGAACGGCGAGGGCTTCGAGTACGTCATCCCCGAGACCACGCTGCTGATCGAGAACCCCGGTGCCGTCCTCAAGGAGGCGTCCCCGGTCGCTTCCGACTGGCTCGACTTCGTGCTGAGCACCGAGGGCCAGAAGCAGTTCGCGCTCAAGGGCTTCCGTCCGCTGAACACCGCCCAGCCCGGCGTCGCCGACCTCGACGCGGTGGGCGTGAAGCCGGCCGACATCAAGGGCGCGCCGAGCGCCGACGACCCCTTCCCCGCCGTCAAGAACCTGATCACGCTGGAGAAGAACTTCGGCGGACCCGGCTGGGGCGAGGTCAAGGACAAGCTCTTCGGCGACGGCAAGGACGGCAAGCCCGTCGGCATCGTCACGAAGTCCATCTCCAAGTCCGGCAAGGCTGCCGGCTGAGAGATGAGGACACTCTCGTGAGCACCACCACGACCGGCTGGCCGGGCCTCTCCCGGCCAGCCGGCTCCGTCACCCTGACGCGCACCTCGGGTATCGGGCTGGGCCTGACCATGACCTGGTTCAGCCTGCTGGTCCTGATCCCGCTCGCGGCGGTCATCGTCACCGCCACCGAGGGCGGATGGACGAACTTCTGGTCCGCGATCACGAACGAGCAGACGTCGCGGGCCATCGTCCTGACCCTGCTGGCCGCGACGGCGGTCACCGTCGTCAACGTGTTCATGGGCACCGCGATCGCCTGGGTGCTCGTGCGCGACCGGTTCTGGGGCAGGTCCGCCCTGGACGTGCTGATCGACATCCCCTTCGCCCTGCCGACGATCGTCGCCGGCCTCGTCCTGCTGTCCCTCTACGGCAACGACAGCCCGCTGGGCATCAACGTCGCCAACACCTCGTGGTCGGTGTACCTGGCGTTCCTGTTCGTCACGCTGCCGTTCATCGTGCGCATGGTCCAGCCGGTGCTCGAGTCGCTCGACCTCGACATCGAGGAGGCCGCCGCGTCGCTGGGCGCGAGCCGCTTCACGACCTTCCGCCGGATCATCCTGCCGAGCCTGGCCCCGGCGATCGCCGCCGGTGCCACGTTGTCCTTCGCCCGCGGCGTCGGCGAGTACGGCTCGCTGGTCCTGCTCTCGGGCAACCTGCCGTTCGAGTCCGAGGTCGCCTCCGTGCGCATCCTCGGCGCGATCGAGAACGACAACCCGGCGGCGGCCGCCTCGGTGGCGACGCTGCTGCTGGTCGTGTCGCTGCTCGTCATCGTCGCCCTAGACGTCATCCAGCGACGGGTGGCCCGGCGTGATTGACACGATCGTGGCACCCCCCGAGCCGTCCGCCCCGACGCGACAGCGCCGGGCCCGGAAGGGACCGGTCACCTACCTCGTCCGGCTCCTCGTCGTCGCGTACCTGTTCCTGCTCGTCGCGTGGCCGGTGTCGCTCGTCGTCACCCACACCTTCGAGAACGGGCTGGACGCCCTGCGCACCCTCTTCGAGGACCCCGACATCGTCCACGCGATGCGGCTCACCGTCGTCGCCGCCGTCGTCGCCACCGTCATCAACACGGTCTTCGGCGTCAGCGTCTCGCTGCTGCTGGTCCGCACCGAGTTCCCCGGCAAGCGGGTGCTGAGCGCGCTGCTCGACCTGCCGCTGGCGATCTCGCCGATCGTGGTCGGCCTGGCCCTCGTGCTGGTCTACGGCGGGCGTGGCGGCTGGTTCGGGCCCACCTTGGAGAGCTGGGGCCTGCAGATCATCTTCTCGACCCCGGGCATCATCCTGGCGACGGCGTTCGTCGCCCTGCCCCTGGTGATCCGCGAGGTCGTGCCCGTGCTCGGCGAGGTCGGCATCGAGCAGGAGCAGGCGGCGCAGTCACTCGGGGCCAATGGCTGGCAGACGTTCTGGCGCATCACGCTGCCGGGCATCCGCTGGGCGATCGTCTACGGCGTCGTCCTCACCCTGGCGCGCTCGCTGGGCGAGTTCGGTGCGGTCAAGGTCGTCTCGGGCAACATCCTCGGCGAGACCCGCACAGCGACCCTCGCGGTCGAGGAGAGCTACCTGAACTTCAACCAGGAGGGCGCGTACGCGATCGCCTTCCTCCTCGCCTCCGTCTCGGTCGCGTGCATCATCGTCGTCTCCATCCTGCGTGCGCGCGCGGCGGGGCACTGAAAGGTCACCCCATGAGCATTGAGATCCAGGGCGTCGGCAAGCGGTTCGGCGACTTCGTCGCGCTCGAGAACATCGACCTGTCGATCCCGACGGGCCAGCTGACGGCACTGCTGGGCCCCTCGGGCGGCGGCAAGTCCACCCTGCTGCGGATCATCGCGGGCCTGGAGAACGCCGACGAGGGCACCGTCGAGATCGAGGGCGTCAACGCCACCCAGCTGCCGCCGCAGAAGCGCAACGTCGGCTTCGTCTTCCAGCACTACGCCGCGTTCAAGCACATGACCGTCGCCAAGAACGTGGCGTTCGGGCTCGAGATCCGCAAGCGACCCAAGCACGAGATCAAGGCCAAGGTCGCCGAGCTGCTCGAGCTGGTGCACCTGAGCCAGTTCGCCGACCGCCTCCCGTCGCAGCTCTCGGGCGGCCAGCGCCAGCGCATGGCCCTGGCCCGCGCGCTCGCGATCGAGCCGAGCGTGCTGCTGCTGGACGAGCCGTTCGGCGCGCTGGACGCGAAGGTCCGCAAGGAGCTGCGTGACTGGCTGCGCCGGCTGCACGACGAGGTCCACGTGACGACCGTGTTCGTCACCCACGACCAGGAGGAGGCGCTCGAGGTCTCCGACTCGATCGTCGTGATCAACGAGGGACGCATCGAGCAAATCGGCTCGCCCGACGACCTCTACGACCGACCCGCCAACGAGTTCGTGCTCAGCTTCCTCGGCCCCGTCACCCAGCTCGGCGACCGCTCGATCCGGCCGCACGACATCGCGGTGTCGCCGATCGAGATCTCCTCGGCGGTGGAGGGCCGGATCACCCGCTGGACCCGCGTGGGCTTCGAGGTCCGGCTCGAGGTCACGCCCACCGATCCGCGGTTCGAGGACCGGGTGCTGGTCTCGCTGACGCGGGCCGAGGCGTCGGGACTGGGCGTGGGCGAGGGCTCGCTCGTGTGGCTCCGCCCGATGGACGGCGCGCTCACCCTCGTCTGACGGAAAGACGCTCGACGGCGCGGCAACTCCCGGTTACAGTGTGACCCACGTCTCAGAGCCCAGCTCTGGACCGCAGACGCTCGCCGGATCCCTGCTCCGGCGATCGCGATCTCCACGGGACGGTGGAGACGAGGGCGGTCGGGTCACCGCCCGGCCGCCCTCACTGCGGGAGTCGGCGCACCGGGGCCCACCGCAGGCCCAGCAGGAACACCACGAGGCCGGCCGCCGCCAGAGCGACACCCACGAGGGCCGGCGCGGCGTACCCGTGGCCGGCGGCGATCACCAAACCGCCGAGCCAGGCCCCCAGCCCGTTCGCGATGTTGAGGCTCGCGTGGTTGAGGGCGGCGCCGAGCATCTGGGCGTCGCCGGCCGCCGTCATCAGCCGGATCTGCAGGCCGACCGCGATGATGCTGCCGAGCGCGCCGATGAGGAAGACGCCGAGCAGGGCCACGGCGACCAGCTCGACGAACTGGTGGAACAGCACCAGGACCACGACGGTCGCGACGAGACCGCCGACGACCTGGCGGACGTTGTCCCAGTCGGCCAGCCGGCCGGCCGCCCACGTGCCGGTGACGGAACCGAAGCCGAAGACCAGCAGGAACAGCGGGATGACGCCGGACGCGAGGCCGACCTCGTCGGTGACGATCGGCGCGATGTAGCTGTACATCGCGAACACGCCGCCGAAGCCGACGACGCCGGTGAGGAACGCGGCGATCACGGCGGGCTCCCGCAGGGCGAACAGCTCGCTGAGGATGGTGGCGCGCGGATCGCCGGGCACCACCGGCACGAACGCCACCACGAGGGCTGCCGCGGCCACGGCGATCACGACGACCAGGGCGTAGGCGGCGCGCCAGGACAGCGCCTGGCCCAGCCACGTGCTGGCGGGGACGCCGACGACGGTGGCCACCGACAGGCCCATCATCACCATGCTGATCGCTCGGCCACGGCGCCCCGCGGGGACCAGCGAGGCCGCCACCAGCGACGCGACACCGAAGTACGCGCCGTGCGGAAGGCCGGCGACGAAGCGCGCCAGCAGGACGGGGACGTACCCGCTCGCGACGGCCGTCAGCGCGTTGCCGAGCGCGAGGCCGGCGAGCAGCCACAGCAGCAGGGCCCGCTTGGGCATCCGTGCGGCCAGGGACACGATGAGCGGCGCTCCCACCACCACGCCGAGCGCGTAGGAGGAGATGATGTGGCCGGTCGTGGGGATGTCCTCGTCGATGCCGGCCGCGACGTCGGGCAGCAGGCCCATCGTCACGAACTCCGTGGTGCCGATGGCGAAGCCGCCCAGCGCGAGGGCCAGCAGGGCGAGCGCCACATGGCGGGGTCGGGTCATCACGTCGGTCTGGGTCGCCACTTCTCTTCCAAGGCTCCCGGCCCCGGGACCATTCCGCGACCGGCGTGCGAATCACGTCACGCCCGTCGGGCCGCGGCCCTGCGGACGTCCTTGCGAACCGTCGGACCCGGCCGCGAGGATCGACACATGACCCGCTTCGTCTTCAACACGGCCGCGACCCTGGACGGCTACCTGGCCGACCGCGACCACTCCCTGTCCTGGCTGTTCGAGGTCGACGGCGGCACCCCCGACGCTCCCGAGCACGCCGATCACTTCAGCGCGTTCCTCGAGGGGATCGGCGTGACGGTGCTCGGCTCGTCGACGTACGAGTGGCTGCTGCGCGAGACCGGCGCCCTGAAGGACCCTGCCGCCTGGACGAGCGCGATCTCGACCAAGCCTGCCTTCCTGTTCACCTCCCGCGACCTGCCCACTCCCCCGGGCGCCGACCTGACGGTGGTGTCCGGCGACGTGACGCGCCACCTCGACGCCATCCGCGACCGGGCCGGCGACCGAGACGTGTGGGTCATGGGCGGCGGCGACCTCGTGGGACAGTTCGCCGACGCCGGCGCGCTGGACGAGATCCAGATCAGCGTCGCGCCCGTCACGCTGGGCGCCGGGCAGCCGCTGCTGCCCCGCCGACTCGGCGCCGACCGGCTGCACCTGACGAGCGTCGAGCAGCGCGGTCAGTTCGCCCACCTGACCTACCGCGTGGGTGGCTGAGCCGCGCAGCGCGCCGACCCGGCGCCGGACCCGTACCCTGAGCGCGTGACCAGCGTCGCCATCGCCGCCCCGAACACCGCTGCGGCGGATGCGGGTGAGGCGATGGTCCGGGCCGGCGGCAACGCCATCGACGCGGCCCTTGCGGCCGCCTTCGTCACGATGGCGAACGAGGTGGGGATGGTGTCGCCCAGCGCGGGCGGGTTCCTGACGATCCAGCCGCCCGACGGCTCTTCCCCCGTGACGATCGACGGCTGGATGGACATGCCCGGGCGCGACGTGCCCGAGCGGCTGGGTCAGGGCACGTGGGACGTGCACAACCCCTACGGCGGCGGCGTCACGATCACGATCGGCCCCGGGTCCGTCGCGACCCACGGAGCCATCGCGGCGTTCGGCGAGGCTCACCGGCGCTGGGGCCAGCTGCCCTGGGCCGAGCTCGTCGCTCCGGCCGTCGACGTCGCCCGCAACGGCTTCTGGCTGAGCGCCGCCTCGCGGTACTACCTCGACTACGTGCACGAGGCGATCTTCGGCTGGGACGAGACGAGTCACGCGGTCGTCCACGGCCCCGACGGGCAGGTCGCCGACCACCACCTCGTGCTGCCCCACCTGGCCGACTCGCTCGACCTGGTCGCCCGTCGCGGCCCGCAGGAGTTCTACACCGGCGAGCTCGGCCACGCCATCGCGGCGGACGTGCTGGAGCGCGGCGGGCTCCTCGGGCCGTCCGACCTCGCCGCCTACGCACCCGTCGTGCGTCCCGCCCTGACGGCGCGGATGGAGGGCTGGACCCTCGGCACGAACCCGCCGCCGGCCGTCGGGGGCGTCTGCGTCGCGGCGATGCTGCGGCTCATGGCGGGCCACGGCCTGAGTGAGCGCGACCACCTCCTGCGGGTCCAGCGGCGCGTCCTGGGCGAGCGGCTCCGGGTCTTCGACCACACCGACGACCTCGAGCGCGACGCCGCGGCGTTCCTCGACCTGGTCGATCGCGACGCTCTCGGCGCGCTCGAGTCCGGCTCCACCGCGCACGTCTCGACGACGGACACCGACGGCACGGCGTGCGCCGTGACCATCTCGTCGGGTTACAGCTCGGGGATGATCGCCCGCGACACCGGCATCTGGCTGAACAACTGCCTCGGCGAGCAGGAGCTCAACCCGCGCGGCCTGCACGGCCTGCCCTTCGGGTCGCGGCTGCTCTCGAACATGGCGCCCACGGTCGGGCGCCACGTCGACGGCGGCATCCTCGCGATCGGGTCCCCCGGCGCCGACCGCATCACCACCGCGATCGTCCAGGCGCTGACCGGGCTGGTCGAGGACGGGCTCACGCTCCAGGAAGCGATCGACCACCCGCGCGTCCACGTCCACGCGCCGGGGACCTCGCACGAGGAGGTCAAGGTCGAGGACCCCGACGACCTGACCATGTACTTCGGCGGCGTCTCGGGCACCCTCTGCACCGCGGCCGGCGAGCTCGTCGCGGCCGCCGACCCCCGCCGCGACGGCGCCGTCCGCATCGTGTCCTGAGGCCGGCATCGGCTTACGCTGAGCCGGTGACCGCATCGCTCGTGGCCGAGCCCGTCGTCATCGCGCACCGCGGCGTGCCCGGATCACGACTCGAGCACACCCGCCCCTCGTACCTGCTGGGGATCGAGGAGGGGGCCGACTACATCGAGCCCGACGTCGTCGCCACGAAGGACGGGGTGCTCGTGGTCCGCCACGAGAACGAGATCGGCGGCACCACCGACGTGGCCGACCGGCCGGAGTTCGCCCACCTGCGCACGACGAAGTTCATCGACGGGCTGCCGCTGACGGGCTGGTTCACCGAGGACTTCACGCTCGAGGAGATCAAGACCCTCCGCACGCGCGAGCGACTGCCGCGGCTGCGCCCGCAGAACCTGCCGCTCAATGACACCGAGCCGCTGCTCACCCTCGACGAGGTCATCGACATCGCCGACGCCGAGAACGCCCGCCGCGGCCCGGACGCGGAGCCGATCGGCGTCTACGTCGAGACGAAGCACCCGACGTACTTCCGGGGCCTCGGCCTGGACCTGAACGATCGCCTGATCGAGGTGCTGGAGCGACGCGGCCTCAACCGCGAGGGCGCGAAGGTGACGATCCAGTCGATGGAGACGTCGAATCTCAAGGCCCTGCGCGACCGCACCCCGCTGCCGCTCGTGCAGCTGATGGAGCGGATGGGCGGCCCCTACGACCTGGTCGCCACGTACGACCCCCGCGACTACGCCGCGCTCACGACCCCGCGGGAGCTGGCGAAGATCGCCGAGTACGCCCAGGGCATCGGTCCGAACAAGAGCCTCGTGATCGCGCGCGACACGAAGCAGCACCTGCTCGGCGAGACCGGCCTCGTCCGGGACGCGCACGAGGTCGGCCTCTTCGTCCACATCTGGACGATGCGCAACGAGAACAACTTCCTGCCCCGCCAGTTGCGCACCAGCGAGGACAAGGCCGCCCCCGGCGACGCGACGGCCGAGCTGCTGGCCTTCTACGCCGCCGGGGTCGACGGGGTGTTCTCGGACTTCACACGGACGGCGGTGGCTGCGCGGACGGCCCATCGGTCGGGCCGGCCGGCGGATACGTCGGGTACGTCGGGTACGTGACGTCCTCCTGCGGCATCAGCAGCCAGGCCGCCAGGTAGACCAGCAGGGTCGTCCCGAGGCCGAGGAGCACCAGCGCGACGGTGACGATGCGGATGATGTTCACGTCGACACCGGAGTACTCGGCCAGGCCGCCGCAGACGCCGGCGAGCCACTTGTCGTTCCTGCTGCGGGTCAGCCGCTTGGGGCTGGGGGTGGGTGAGGTCATGAGTTGCTGCTCCTGAGGGTGAGGGCGATGCCGGCGATTCCGGCGACGATGAGGGCCACGGGACCGGCGACGACGAGGTTCTCGACCGTCACCCATCCGTGGAAGAGAGCCGCCCATGCCGCCACGACGAGGGCGAACAGGACGCCGAAGACGAGCGCGTCCCAGCGGACGGGATGGGTGTTCATGCGCGGACCACCGAGATCTCGCCCGCCGTGCCGGTGATGACGATGCGATAGGCCCCGGGGGCGTCGGAGGGCTGTTCGATCGCTGGGTCGTTGCCGTCGGCCACCTCGCCGAAGACCTCGATGCGGCCGCCGAGGGACAGCGACGCGTCGACGTGGACGTCGAGCCCGTCGGGCACGATGACCGTGGTCTGGCCGAGGCCGTTGCTGATCTCCAGCGTACGACCGGTGAGGGCCTCGGGGTCGCGGACGGACGTGAGGTCGACCTTCACCTCGCCGAAGCCCTGCTCGATCGGCTTCGCGATCGCCGCGGCCGAGGTGGGCCGCAGGTCCAGGTCGCCGGCCTCGAGGTTGGGCACGAACGAGGCCAGGACCAGGACCGGCACGAGCAGCAGGCCGACGGGGACGAGGGCCCCGGGGTGACCGACCCGCGTGCCGACGAGCAGTCCCGCCGCGACGATGCCGAGGGCGACCGCGGGGTAGACGGCGGCGTCGAGCGGCTCCTGGGTGACGGACCAGAGCGCCAGGGCTCCCATCGCCACCAGGATCGCCGAGAGCGTGACGAGCAGCAGGGCCGGCGACCAGGGCTCGCGTCGCGGTCGCGGCGGCAGGACCGCCGAGGCGGGCGGCCGCGGTGGCGGCGCCGGCGACCCGGGCTCGTCGAGCACGGTGGTCGGCTCGGGGTGGGCGAGGGTCTCGGTCATGTCGGTGTCTCCTGGGGTCGCCGTGGTGTCGGCGTCGTGGGCCGGGGTGGCCGCGAAGGGCGCGGGTGCCGGGGACGATGGGAACGGCGGCCGGTGGGGCGGTTGGTAGGGGGGCGGAGGCGTGGAGCGCCGGAGCGCCGCCTTGCGCGGCCGCACGACGAGCAGCCAGTACAGGCCCAGGAACGGAACCGCCAGCCACGCCAGCACCCACATCGGCCACCAGAACCAGCCGCCGACACCCCAGGCCGTGTCGCCGAGGATCGCGGCCAGCGCGATCACACCGGCGACGATCAGTCCGATCGTCCGCAGTTGGGAGTCGGACCGGACGTCGAAGGTCTCGCTCAGCACGCTGCGATCGGAACCCTCGGCGGGGATGAGCAGCCAGCAGGCCAGGTAGAGGATCGGGCCGGCGAACCCGGCGACGGTCAGGACGACGAAGCCGATCCGCACGATGACGGGGTCGATGTCGAGGGACCGCGCGATGCCGCCGGAGACGCCGCCCAGGAGCTTGTCGCCGGTGGTGCGTCGCATGGCGTCGAGCTGCGATCCGGGCGTCGGAGTGGTCATGGCACCAGCCTGCCCGTCCGGCGGGGGTGGCCACCATCGGGTGAACCCCTGGTGTTCCCCCGAGACCCGTCGTGGACGGACCGGGGTCGCACCTGATGGCGTCCGCGCGTGCTCGCGTGTGAGGCTGGGGCCATGACGACCGCCGCACCCGACGCCGCGGGGCCCTCCCGGCGCTCGGCCGACGGGTTCCGCCGCGCGCACCGACCGGCCGACGCGCGCGTCGTGGCCGGCGTCAGCGCCGGCCTCGCCGAGCACCTGGGTCTCCCCGTGGTGTGGGTCCGCGTCGGCTTCGTCATCGCCACCTTCGTGCACGGCACCGGCCTGCTCGCCTACCTGCTGCTGTGGTGGTTCCTGCCGCTGCAGGCACCCCAGGACCCCCCCGGGCTGGCCTCGGCCAGCCGTCGCGGACTGCGTGGCGGCACGCGCGGCCCGGCCCGACGTGACGTCGTCCAGAGCGCCGCGATGCTCGCGATCGGCGTCGGCGTCCTGGCGCTCATGACCATGGCCGACGGCTGGCTGCAGGGCTGGGTGCTGCCGTCGCTGCTCGTGGTCACCGGGATCGCGGTCGTCTGGCGGCTGTTCGACGACGCGACCTGGAACTCGTGGCTTCGTCAGACCGAGGGGCTGGCCTACGTCGTGCGCCTCCTGGTGGGGGTCGTCCTGATCGGCCTGGGGGCCGTCTACGTGCTGACGGTGAACCGGGGCTGGTCGGCCGCGGTCGACTTCGGCGCCGCGCTCGCGATCGCGATCGTCGGCATCAGCCTGATCCTGGGCCCGTGGATCCTCGGGCTCTGGACCGACCTCGGCGAGGAGCGGCGCGAGCGCATCCGGTCGCAGGAGCGCGCCGACGTCGCCGCCCACCTGCACGACTCCGTCCTGCAGACCCTGGCCCTGCTGCAGAAGAACGCCTCCGACCCCGCCGCCGTCGCCACCCTGGCCCGCCGGCAGGAGCGCGAGCTGCGGGAGTGGCTGTACGGGCGGCAGGGCGAGGCCACCACGTTCGCGGCCGGGATCCGTGAGCTCGCCGGTGAGGTGGAGACCAACCACCGGGTGCCCGTCGAGGTCGTCACGGTCGGCGACGCCGTCCTCGACGACGCGGTCCGCGCGCTGCTCGCCGCCACGGGCGAGGCCGTCGTCAATGCCTCCAAGCACTCCGGGGCCGAGCGCGTCGACGTGTACGCCGAGCGGGTGGCCACCGCCGACGGCGACCGCCTCGAGGTCTTCGTCCGCGACCGCGGCAGCGGCTTCGATGCCGCCACCGTCCCCGACGACCGGCTGGGCGTCCGCGGCTCGATCATCGGTCGAGCCGAGCGCCACGGCGGCACCGCCCGCATCCGCAGCACGCCCGGCGAGGGCACGGAGGTCGCGTTGACCATGCCCGTGCCGCCGGCCCAGAAGGAGACCCCATGAGCGCCCCGAGCGTCCTGTCCGTCCTGATCGTCGACGACCACGCGATGTTCCGCACCGGCGTGCGGGCCGAGCTCGAGCGGCTCGACAGCGGTCGCGTGGCGGTGGTGGGCGAGGCGGAGGACGTCGACACCGCCGTCGCTGCCGTCGCCGCGCTGCGTCCGGACGTCGTGCTGCTCGACGTGCACCTGCCCGGTGGCGGCGGGCCCGAGGTCATCCGCCGCACGAGCGCCGGCACGACCTTCCTCGCGCTGTCCGTCAGCGACGCCGCCGAGGACGTCATCGGCGTCATCCGCTCCGGGGCGCGCGGCTACGTCACCAAGAACATCTCCGCCGCCGAGCTGCTCGACGCGATCGACCGGGTCGCCGGCGGCGACGCCGTGTTCAGCCCGCGGTTGGCCGGCTTCGTGCTCGACGCGTTCGCCGGCACGATCGAGGTCGCCCAGGTCGACGAGGACCTCGACCGGCTGACCGAGCGCGAGCGCGAGGTCATGCGGCTCATCGCGCGCGGCTACGCGTACAAGGAGGTCGCGAAGGAGCTGTTCATCTCCGTCAAGACCGTCGAGACGCACGTCTCCAGCGTCCTGCGCAAGCTGCAGCTGTCGAGCCGCCACGAGCTCACCCGCTGGGCCAACGACCGCCGGCTGATCTAGCGCGGCGCGGCTCCCCTCGCTCCGCTCCGCCCTCTCCGCTCCGTCCCCTCCTCCACTTTTGGTCTCGGATGCACGTTCGCGAGCACGATCGAGGTGGATCCGCGACCAAAAGTGGAGATGGGCGCGCGCCGGGTGCGCGTCAGGCGACCGGCAGCACCGGGTGCGGGTAGGCGTCCGCGCGGTGCTGGAACGACAGGACCGCCGGGTTGACGACCTCGCCGTCGCGGATCTCGATCGCGCGGGAGACGACGGACGTGCCGTCCCAGGCTGCGGGGCCGCCGAGGACGACCTCCAGGTGCGGCAGCAGCGCCGAGCTGATCTCCCACGACGCCGAGTCCCACAGCAGCGACGGGCTGTGGTCGACGGCGTAGTAGAGCAGGTTGCTCGCGCCCACGAGGAACGACGGATCGTCGAACGTCGTCGGCCGGGCCCAACTGAAGCCCATGCCCTCGTCGCACGACACGTCGACGATGATGCTGTCGGCCGGGAACGCCTTCAGGTCGGTCTCGTCGAGGAACATCAACGGCGCCTCGGGGTCCTGCAGGACACAGTTCACGACGATGTCGCTGTCGGCGAGGAACTCCGCCACCGACACCCGCCCGTCCGGCGCCTGGGCCCACATCGTGCCCGTCGCCTCGTCGTGCTCGAGCTGGACGATCCACGTGCCGGGGATAGGCGACCCGACGGCCGCGACGTCGCGGTTCGTCAGCACGTTCACCTCGGTCACGCCGTGGGCGTTGAGGGCCGTCACCGCACCGCGGGCGGTGGCACCGAAGCCGATGACGGTGGCGGTGAGCCGGCGTCCGTAGGCCCCGGTCCGGCCGGCGAGCTCGAGTGCGTGCAGCACCGAGCAGTAGCCCGCGAGCTCGTTGTTCATGTGGAAGACGTGCAGCGCGAAGCGGCCGTCCGCCGTCCAGTGGTTCATCGCCTCGAAGGCGATCAGGGTGAGCCGGCGGTCGATGGCCACCTGGGTCAGCACCGGGTCCTGCACGCAGTGCGGCCAACCCCAGACGGTCTGTCCCTCGCGCATCTCCTCGAGGTCCTCGGCCTGCACCTTGGGCAGCAGGATGACGTCGCAGTCGGCGATCAGCTCGGCCCGCGAGGCGATGCGCGCCACGAACGGCAGCAGGTCGGCGTCGGTGACCCCGAACCGCTCCCCGTAGCCGTGCTCCAGGTGGATCGAGCCGCGCAGCGCGGGATCCAGGTCGGCGAGGTGCCGCGGGTGGATCGGCAGCCGGTGCTCGTTCTCCTTGCGCGAGTGCGCCAGGACGCCGAGGGAAAGAGGGGGGTCAGCTCGCCGGGGCGATGGAGCGGCCGCGTCGGCCATGAGGATTCCCTTGATGGGGGACCTGAGAGGTCCCGATGCCTCACGGTACGCCCTGCGGGACCGCCTCCCGACCACGTGAGGACCGCGATCAGGGCAACTCGACCCGCAGGAACTCCGGTCGGTAGAGGCTCGGGTCGGACTGGACGTCGCCGTCGGTCGTGTTCCGGCTGACCGACACGACCATCGTCCCCGGCTCGGGGAACAGGTCGGGGTGCGCCAGGGGCATGTACCGCAGCTCGGAGCCGGTCGACGGGATCTGCGCCACCGGCGGGGCCGCGGTGAACGGGCCCGTCGGCGAGGGCGACTCCCACACCACGAGGTCGGTGCCCACGAAGTCCGACTGCTTGCTCAGCGCGTACCAGCTGTCGCCCTCGCGGAACACCGAGAAGGTCTGGGAGACGCCCTCGGCCTGGTCGATGACCGTGGCGGCTCGCCCGGCGTCGCGCTGCCACCGCACGCCGTCCCAGTACCGCCACGCAGTCTGGTCGGTGATGTCGGTGAGCTTCGCCCGCGCGACCGAGACCGCGCGGCCGAACCCCTCGCCGGCGGTGCGGCTGGTGCCGTAGAGGTAGACCGAGTCGCCCACCACCGCCGCCGCCGAGCCCCACACGGGCCGGGCGGGGTCGTCGTCGTCCCGGCCGAGGTCGACGACGCGCTGCAGGACGGGCGCGCGTCCGGCCTCGACCCGGAAGATCGCGACGGAGGGCCCGAGGTTGCGGAAGTCGAACAGGTCGTCGCCGGTCTGCTCGACGCGTTGCGTCATCACCCCGACGAGGTCGTGCCCCAGCTCGACCGCCGCGATCGACATCGGCCAGTAGCCCACCCCGTCGGCACGGTCGGGTATGAGCGCGCCCTTGTTGCGTCGCTGCACCAGGCCCGTGCAGCCGGGGCTGAGCACGAGCATCGAGTTGCGCACCATCGTTCGGCTGGCGTAGTCGGGCCGGCGGATGGTGTCGCCGAAGACGAACAGCCGGCGGCCGTCGGCCAGCGCCGTGCTGGCGCCGACGTCGCCACCGACGAAGCCCGCGAAGTCGCTGACGGTCTCGATCCTCTGGTTGAGCTCGTCCACGCTCCGGGGCTGGGGCCCGGGCCGGCAGGTCACCGTCACCGCGGGCTCGGGCACCGAGACGGTGAACGCCGGGACGGCCGGGGTGACGACGAGGACGCCGGCCAGGACGATCGCGCCGACCGTGGCGACGACGGGACGGCGTCGCAGCGAGGGGTGGAGGTGCCGCAGGCCGGACCGGGGGTCGGCCTCGGTGGCCGCGACGGTGGTGGCCGCGAGCCCGAGCATCGTCCACAGCATCATCATCAGCACGACCCGGTCGGCACCCGCGCCGTCGAAGGACGCCAGCCCGCGGATGCCCCAGGTGGCCGCACCCGGCGGGAGCCAGGCCAGCAGGGTCGGCCACACCACCGGCATCGGGGTCAGCGGCCAGGCCCCGATCGCCCCGGGCACCCCGAGGACCAGGCCGAGGACGGCCAGGGCCAGTCCGAGCCGTCCGAACCACGCGATCAGGGCGAGGGTGACGGACCCGACGCCGACCACGACGAGGGCGCCCAGCCCGGCCAGGGCCCAGAAGGGCGCGTCGAAGCGGTCGATGACCACGTCGCTGAGCAGCGCTCCCCCGACGCCGGCGACCGCCGCGCCCGCCGTCAGGACGCCGAACCGCACGACCACGAGGCCGGGCCCGGCCGAGCGGGCCCCGAACACGAACCCCAGCAGCGCGGCGAACGCGACCCCGAGCAGTGCCCAGGCCGTGCCCAGACGGAACGGGCCGACGCCCTGCGGGTCGCGGGCACTCACGGCAATCCGGTCGACCACGCGGATCTCCTGGCCGCTGACCGCCAGCAGCTCCCGGACCACCTCCTGGACCCTCTCGGACTCCGCCCGTCCCCCGGCGCTGGCCACCCAGAGCGTGTGGCGCCCGCCGTCGCCCATCACCAGGACCGCGCTCACGCCGCGGTCGCGCAGGCTCGACGACGCCGCCTGCCGCGACGGGCTGAGTCGCGCCGCGAGCGACCCGACGGCCGGCCCGTTGAGCGCGTCGCGCAGGGTCGTGGCGTCCGGCTCGGGCCCGACGACGGCCACCGGGATCTCGCGGGGGGCGGCCTGGGTCAGGCCCGGCAGCTCCGACGCCGGGTCGACCCGCACGAGCAGCACGGTGAGCAGCATCGCCAGCACGAACCCGCCTGCGGTCAGGCGAGCCCCACGGACGCGATGCATGAGGTCACCGTAGCGACGACCACGCCCTGAGCCGGGCCCCGGCCTCTCCTCGCAGGCCTGTCGGGCCTCGCGACTACGCTGGATCCTGCGATGACCCTGCCTTTCCCCGTGCCTTCCGCCCGCCCCACCCGTCCCGGTCCCGGCGACCCCGACGCGACTCCGGCGAAGCGCCGCACCGCACGGTCCGACGAGCTGCTCGAAGGCCTCAACGACGCCCAGCGCACCGCGGTGTCCCACACCGGCGGCCCGCTGCTGGTCGTGGCGGGCGCCGGCTCGGGCAAGACCCGCGTGCTGACCCGCCGCATCGCCTGGCTCATCGCCGCCCGCGGCGCCCACCCGGGGTCGATCCTCGCGATCACCTTCACCAACAAGGCCGCGGCCGAGATGCGCGAGCGTGTCGCCGAGCTCGTCGGCGGTCGTGCACGGATGATGTGGGTCTCCACGTTCCACTCCGCGTGCGTGCGCATCCTGCGGCGCGAGGCCGAGAAGTTCAGCTACACCTCGTCGTTCAGCATCTACGACGCCGCCGACTCGCGCCGCCTCATGACGCTCGTGTGCAAGGACCTCGGCCACGACCCGAAGAAGGTCAACCCGCGCGCCGTCCTGAACTGGGTGTCCAACCACAAGAACGAGCTGGTCGACCACGAGGAGGCGGGGCGCCGCGCCACCAACGGCACCGACGAGACGTACGCCCAGTGCTACGCCGAGTACCAGCGCCGGCTGCGCGCGGCCAACGCCATGGACTTCGACGACCTCATCATGAACACCGTGCACCTGATGCAGGCCTGGCCCGAGGTGCGCGAGACCTACCGCCGGCGCTTCCGCCACGTGCTGGTCGACGAGTACCAGGACACCAACCACGCGCAGTACACGCTGATCAAGGAGCTGTGCGACCAGGACTCCGACCTCATGGTCGTGGGCGACTCCGACCAGTCGATCTACGCCTTCCGCGGCGCCACGATCCGCAACATCCTCGAGTTCGAGGACGACTTCCCCGACGCCACCACGGTGCTGCTGGAGCAGAACTACCGCTCCACCCAGAACATCCTCGCCGCCGCCAACGGCGTCATCGCCCGCAACCCGGGCCGCCAGGACAAGAAGCTCTGGTCGGCCGAGGGCGACGGCGAGCTGCTGGTCGGGTACGTCGGCGACGACGAGCGCGATGAGGCGCAGTACATCGCCGACGAGATCGACCGCCTCTCCGACCAGGGCATCGCGGCCGCGCGCGACGTGGCGGTCTTCTACCGCACCAACGCCCAGAGCCGCGTGTTCGAGGAGGTGTTCATCCGCGTCGGCCTGCCGTACCGGGTCGTCGGCGGCGTCCGCTTCTACGAGCGCAAGGAGGTCAAGGACGCCCTGGCCTACCTGCGCGTGCTGGTCAACCCGCGCGACGCCGTCTCGATGCGTCGTGTGCTCAACGAGCCCAAGCGCCGCATCGGCGACCGTGCCGAGGGCGCCCTCGAGCGCTTCGCGAGCCGCCACGACGTGAGCTTCTGGGAGGCGATGACCCGCGTCGACGAGATCGACGAGCTGGCCACCCGGTCGCGCACCGCGATCTCGACGTTCGCCACGACGATGGCCGAGCTGATGGAGCTGGCCGCCTCCGGGGCCCCGGCCGACGCCGTGCTCGAGGCCGCGCTGACCCGCTCGGGCTACCTGACCGTCCTGGAGAACAGCACCGACCCGCAGGACGAGACCCGCGTCGAGAACCTCGCCGAGCTGGTGGCGGTCGCCCGCGAGTTCGTCGCGTCGGCGGCCACGCTCGAGGAGGGCGAGGAGCCCGATCCCGACGTGCTGCTGGCCGCCGGGTCGCTCGACGCGTTCCTCGAGCGGGTCGCGCTCGTCGCCGACGCCGACTCGCTGCCCGACGCCGAGGACGGCGTCGTCACGCTGATGACCCTGCACACCGCCAAGGGCCTCGAATTCCCGGTCGTGTTCCTCACCGGACTCGAGGACGGGGTCTTCCCGCACCTGCGGTCGCTCGGCGACCCCGCCGAGCTGCAGGAGGAGCGCCGCCTGGCCTACGTCGGCATCACCCGTGCCCGGGAGCGGCTCTACCTCACCCGCGCCACGGTGCGTTCGGCGTGGGGCGCACCGTCGTACAACCCGGCGTCGCGCTTCCTCGACGAGATCCCCGCGACGCTCATCGACTGGAAGCGCGAGGCGAGCGCCCCGACCGAGTGGACCCCCCGCACGCCCGCGGCGTCGTTCCGGTCGTCCACGGTGGCGGCACGCTCCAGGAAGAAGTCGAACGCCGAGGTGGTGTCGCTGACGCCCGGCGACCGCGTCACGCACGACAGCTTCGGGCTGGGCACGGTCGTCACCGTCGAGGGCACCGGGCAGAACTCCGTGGCCAGCGTCGACTTCGGTTCGGCGGGGGTCAAGCGACTGCTGCTGCGCTACGCGCCGCTCGAGAAGCTCTGACGAGCAACGCCGCCCCCCAGCGACCGGGTGGCGGCGTGCTGTGAGGTGTCCGAGGTCAGGGGTTGACGCCGTGCGACTGGAGCACGGCGGCCGGGTCGACGGCTGCTCCGCCGCCGGGGTGGACCTCGAAGTGCAGGTGCGGGCCCGTGACGTTGCCGGTGGAGCCGGTGGCGCCGATGACGTCACCGGGGGCGACCTTCTTGCCGACCTCGACCTGGATCGCGCTCTGGTGGCAGTACCAGATCTCGGTGCCGTCATCGAGGGTGATGATCGTGCGGTTGCCGTAGGCGCCCTCGTAGCCGGTGGAGGTCACGGTGCCCGCGGCGACGGCCACGAGGGTCGAGCCCGAGGGACCGGCGAAGTCGAGGCCGGTGTGGCGGCCGCTGCTCCAGTAGCCGCCGCCCTGGCCGAAGCGGGCCGTGATGCGGTAGCCGACCACCGGGATGACCCACTGGTTGCGGATGATCTCGTTCTGGCGCGCCTGGACCTTCTTCTCGGCGTTGGCCTTGGCGATCTGCTGGGCCTGCAGCGGCTTCTGGACCGCGAGCTCGCGGTCGTAGTTGCGCGAGACGTCGACCGCGTTGGTGGCGTTGGCGCCCACGTAGCTCTTGGCCAGCGCGGCGTCGGCGCCGGCGAGCAGGCCGGGCGACGTGACGCTGAGCGAGCCGACCGCGGCGATCGCGACGGCGGCGGCACCGGCCAGCAGGCGGGTGCGGCTGGAGGCGGCGGCCGCACGACGGGCGGCGCGGCGGGTGCCGGGGATGCGGCCCTCGGGCAGCGCGCCCACGGCGGGGAAGGTGATGGTGTCGTCGGCGGCGGGCGGCTCGGGCAGCGAGACGGCCGGGGCGACCCGAGGAACGGTGGCGGCGACGGCAGCGGCGCGACGGGTGCCCGCCACGGGGGTGGGGCGCTTGGCTCGACGGCCGACCGCGTAGGTCTGCGACATGGCGTCGGGGACGACCGCACTGATGGTGACGGTGGCGTCCTGGTCGGTCTCGACGGGGCGCACGGCTCGGCGCGAGCCGACGCGGCCGGTGCCAGTGGCGTCCGGGGTCGACCGACCGCTCGCTCGGGAGCGATCGACTTCGGCCATACGGGTGAGCCTCCGGGGGGTCAGGCAAACGGACTCGCCGAGTCTAGGGGAACCGGGGTCCGCGATTCCAACCCTTCAGAGAAGTGAATCGGGGTTAGGGCACGGATAACAGAGGAAAGTCGAACCCGCACGTCCAGATGACGGGACGGTGTTTCAACTCACGTTTACACAACCCACGCCTCAGAGCGCTGTTCGCGCCCGGTAGAGTCGCGAGCGCTTCGGCGACGTCGCGTCCACGGCGCCCGCCGAACCACAGCGAATCCCACCATTAAGGACGTCACCGTGGATCTGATGGAATATCAGGCGAAGGAGCTCTTCGCCAAGCACAACGTCGCGACCACCCTCGGCACCGTGGTCACCACGGCCGAGGAGGCCAAGGCCGCCGCCGAGCAGATCGGCGGCGTGACCGTCATCAAGGCGCAGGTCAAGGCCGGAGGCCGCGGCAAGGCCGGAGGCGTCAAGATCGCCAAGACCGCCGATGAGGCCTTCGAGCACGCCTCGAACATCCTCGGCATGGAGATCAAGGGCCTCACCGTCAACCGCGTGCTCGTCACGCCGGCCACGCCCCCGGTCGAGGAGTACTACTTCTCGTTCCTGCTCGATCGCGCCAACCGCAGCTACCTGTGCATCGCGAGCGTCGAGGGCGGTGTCGAGATCGAGGAGGTCGCGAAGACCAACCCCGAGGCCGTGCGCCAGATCCCGATCGATGCCGGCACCGGCGTCGACGAGGCCAAGGCCCGTGAGATCGTCGCCGACGCGAAGTTCCCGGCCGAGCTGGCCGAGCAGGCCGTCGAGATGATCCAGGCCCTGTGGAAGGTCTTCGTCGAAGAAGACGCCACCTTGGTCGAGGTCAACCCGCTGGCTCGCCTCGAGGGCGACAAGCTGGAGGCCCTCGACGGCAAGGTCTCGCTCGACGAGAACGCCGAGTTCCGTCACCCCGACCACGAGCAGTTCGTGGACAACGACGCCACCGACCCGCTCGAGGTCAAGGCCAAGTCGAAGGGCCTGAACTACGTCAAGCTCGACGGCGCGGTCGGCATCATCGGCAACGGCGCCGGGCTGGTCATGAGCACGCTCGACGTGGTCGCGTACGCCGGCGAGGCGCACGGCGGCGTCCAGCCGGCCAACTTCCTCGACATCGGCGGCGGAGCCTCGGCCCAGGTCATGGCCGACGGCCTCGACGTGATCCTGAACGACTCGCAGGTCAAGAGCGTGTTCGTCAACGTCTTCGGCGGCATCACCTCGTGTGACGCGGTCGCGAACGGCATCAAGGGCGCCCTGGAGATCCTCGGCGACGAGGCCTCCAAGCCGCTGGTCGTGCGCCTCGACGGCAACAAGGTCGAAGAAGGTCGCGCGATCCTCAACGAACTCAACCACCCGCTGGTCACCCTCGTCGACACCATGGATGGTGCCGCCGACAAGGCCGCCGAGCTCGCGAACGCATAAGGGACGAACATGTCGATCTATCTGAACTCCGACTCCAAGGTCATCGTCCAGGGCATCACCGGCGGCGAGGGCACCAAGCACACCGCCCTGATGCTCAAGTCCGGCACGAACGTCGTCGGCGGTGTCAACGCGCGCAAGGCCGGTACCACGGTCACGCACGTCGACGCCGACGGCAACGACGTCGAGCTGCCGGTCTTCGGCAGCGTCGCCGAGGCCATCGAGAAGACGGGCGCCGACGTGTCGGTCGCCTTCGTCCCGCCGGCCTTCACCAAGGACGCCGTCATCGAGGCCATCGACGCCGAGATCGGCCTGCTGGTGATCATCACCGAGGGCGTGCCGGTCCAGGACTCGGCCGAGTTCTGGGCGTACGCCCAGGGCAAGAAGACCCGCATCATCGGCCCGAACTGCCCGGGCATCATCAGCCCCGGTCAGGCGCTCGCCGGCATCACGCCGGCGACGATCGCCGGTGCCGGCCCGGTCGGCCTCGTGTCCAAGTCGGGCACGCTGACGTACCAGATGATGTTCGAGCTGCGTGACTTCGGCTTCACCACCGCCATCGGCATCGGCGGCGACCCGATCGTCGGCACGACGCACATCGACGCCCTCGAGGCGTTCGAGAACGACCCCGACACCAAGGCGATCGTCATGATCGGCGAGATCGGCGGCGACGCCGAGGAGCGGGCGGCCGAGTACATCAAGGCCCACGTCACCAAGCCGGTCGTCGGCTACGTGGCGGGCTTCACGGCCCCCGAGGGCAAGACGATGGGCCACGCCGGCGCCATCGTCTCGGGCTCCTCGGGCACGGCCCAGGCGAAGAAGGAGGCCCTCGAGGCCGCCGGGGTCAAGGTCGGCAAGACGCCGTCCGAGACCGCCGCCCTGATGCGCGAGATCCTGCAGAGCCTCTGACACCCGTCAGCACGAAGCCCCCGCGACCTCACGGTCGCGGGGGCTTCGTCGTTCGGTGGGGTGTCACTGCGGGGCGTAGGCGAGGCGCTCGCCGGCGCGGCTGAGGACGCCGCGGAAGTCGTCGCCGGAGAGGGCGTACTTGCCCGCGGGCGGGAAGAGCACCTGGGTGAGGTGCGCGCCGCGCCGGACGATGCCCATCCGGTAGTACACGACCTGGTCCTTGCCGATCTCGAGGCCGATCCGCCACGTCCGGCCGCGGAAGCCGGGGCCCGAGACCTTCTCGTCCTCGTCGACGGCGGCCGGCAGCTTGCTGTCGGGGCAGTCCTCGACGCGGCGGACGACGTCGTCGTAGAACTTCTTCGCCGCCTTCGGGCTGCTCATGGTGGCCGCGGTCTGGGTCAGCGCGAACTGCGCGGGCAGGACCCGCGCCTCGGGGATCGCGAAGACGCGCGACTGCGCCGACACGACGGTCTTGCCGGTGAACGTCGCGTCGTCGCACAGCGTGGCGGTCGGGTTCTGGTCGGCCGTGGGGATCGGGGCACTGGCGCTCCAGACACTGTCGATCGTCTTGACCGGCGGGAGGTCGACGACGCCGAGGAACTGCGGGAACTGGGCGGCCGCCGGCGGCAGGGCCCGCGACACCGTGAACCGGGTCGAGCAGTCGCCACCGGAGTCGGCGCACACGCGGCTGATGGACTCGTTCAGGACCCGGGCGAACTGGCGGACGTCCGTGCGCTTGGTGCCCGGCGACTCGTGCACGAGCGCGCTGGTCAGGGCACCCGACTGCGCCAGTCCCACCGTGATGAAGCGCGCCGGCGAGCGGTACGACTGCAGGCGCAGGATCTGGAAGTCGCCGAACGGCCGCTCGACGCGGTAGGCGTCGACGAGGCGGGTGCGCGGGTGCTGGCACCCGGCGTAGAACGACACGAGGCGGCCGAACGCGGCCTCGGAGGCCTGCTGCGAGCGCGAGACCTCGATGGACTGCGCGACGCGACCCTTGCGCGAGTTGGAGAATGCGCGGACGAACACCTTGAGCGGGTCGGGGTCGCCGAAGCGCGTTGTCGGACACGTGGCGTACGGGGTCGTGTTGGAGGCGCCGGTGTCGGTGCCGTCGACCGCCCACTTCACGTCGGGCCTCAGGCTGGCGACCTCGCCGGGCGACAGCAGGTCGTCGGTGCCGATGTTGTGCGAGTCGAGCACGATGTCGCGCGACTCCGCGCCGATCTTCTCGCGGTCGGGCAGGGCGGACTGGCGGGCCATCGCGTCGCCCTGGGCGACGAACGCGCCACCGATGAGGGTGACCGCGAGCGCGCTGGCCACGGCCATGACCGTGTTGCGCCGGGCCCCGCGGGTGGCCGAGCGGCGCACCTCGGCGGCGGTGGGCAGATCGAGGCCGGCCGTGACGATCGCCAGGGCGCGCATGCGCTCGACGACCTCGTCGATCGAGGCGCCGAGGCCCTCCTCGATGCGGGCGAACCCGCGAGAGGCCAGCTCGAGCGCGGCCTCGTCGTCGACGCCCACCTCGTGGGCGGCCTCGTCGAGGTCGACGTCGGCGATCGTCATGAGGCTGATCAACCGGCGCGACGCCTGCTCGAGGTCGGTGAGCTGGTCGAGCAGGGCCTGGTCGGTGGTGTGCGGGCGCCGCTTGCGCCACAGGTGGGTGCCGCGGCTGAGGGCGGTGCCCTTCCACGCCTCGGCGCGGGCGAAGGCGGCCGGGTCGGCCGCGGACACGCGTGCCCACTGGCGCCACGCGTGACGGTAGGCCTCGATCGTCGCGTCGCGCGCGATGTCGCGATCACCGCACTTGGCGTACGTCGTGACGAGGGTCACGCGCTGCGTGGAGGAGTAGAAGGCGTCGAACTCGTCGACCCGCGTCATCCGTCCGCCCTCCTTCGATCCGCCCCGGCGTGTGCTGTCAGGATCGCCGCCACAGTACCGGTTGGATGGTGAGGTGCCTGAGTCCCGTGCTGCCGATCACTGGCGCCCGGCGATCCTCACCGCCGTCGCCAGCGCGGTCATCAGCGTCCTGATCGCCGGCGTCGCGGCGTCCGCTGCGGGCGTCGCAGGCTCCACCGTCGACGTCGTCCGCACCGCCGTCCGCGCGTGGCTGGTGGCCGTCGGCGCGACGCTGACGACGGGCCAGACGCGGATCGACGTCGTGCCGATCGGAGCCACGATCCTCGTGATCGCCCTGGTCCTCACCCTCACCCGGCTCGCCCTGCGCACCGCCATCGTCGACCCCGGCGCGTTCGGCGCGATGACCGGCGGCGTGGCCGGTGTGCTGGCGGGCATCTGCTCGGCCGCCACGATGACCGACGCCCACTCGACCTCCTTCGTCCGTGCCGCCTTCGGCGCGTTCGTCGTCGTCGGCCTGCCGGCCGCCTGGGGCGCCTCGCGACGCTCCGGCATCGCCTGGCTGGGTCTCGCCCCGCGCTGGACGCCCGTGGCCGACGGCGCCGCCACCGGGGTGATCGGCCTGCTCGGCGGAGCCACGGCGCTGACGCTCGTCATGCTCGTGCTGCACCTCGACCGCGCGGCCGACCTGTGGGCCACCCTCGACCCGGGCGGACCGGCGCTGCTCGGCCTGATGTGCCTGCTGGCGCTGCCCACGCTCGTGCTGTGGACGACGTCCGTGCTCCTCGGACCGGGCTTCACGCTGGGGGACGACACCTCCGTCGACCTGGCCGGCAGCGCGCTGGGCCAGGTGCCCGGCTTCCCGCCGCTGGCCGCCCTGCCCGACCCCGGCCCGTTCGGCGGCTGGGTCGTGGTGCTCACGCTCATCCCCCTCGCCGCGGGCGTCGCCGCCGGCGTCGTGGCGTTCACGGGCATCCCCGCCCGGCAGCGCGCGTGGGGCCGTGCGGCGGCCGACGGCGCGCTCGCGGGCGCCGTGGGCGGGCTCGTCGTGGGCGTCCTCGTCGAGACCGCGCGCGGGGGTCTCGGGCCGGGCACCCTCCAGTCGGCCGGGCCGGCGGCGTGGCAGAGCCTGCTGGTGGCCGTACCGCTGCTGGCGGCGGGCGGGGCCCTCGGTGCGATCGGCGCCCACTATCGTTCTGCACGTGACCGCGCCTCGTCCTGAGCCCGCCCGGCTCGTGGTGCTGGTGTCGGGATCCGGCACCAACCTGCAGGCCCTGATCGACGCCTCGGCCGACCCGGCCTACGGCGCCCGGATCGTGGCCGTGGGCGCCGACCGCGACGGGATCGAGGGACTGGCCCGGGCCGAGCGCGCCGGGATCACCACCTTCGTCGACCGCGTCGCCGACCATCCTGACCGCGCGGCGTGGGACGCGTCGCTGGCCGAGACGGTCGCCGCGCACGCCCCCGACCTGGTCGTGCTGGCCGGGTTCATGAAGCTGGCCGGTCCGGCCTTCCTGGCCCGCTTCGGCGGCCGGACGGTCAACACCCACCCGGCCCTCTCCCCCGCCTTCCCCGGCATGCACGGCCCCCGCGACGCGCTCGAGTACGGCGTCAAGGTGACCGGAGCGACGCTGTTCGTCGTCGACGCCGGCGTCGACACCGGGCCGATCGTGGCGCAGGTCGCCGTCCCGGTCGCCGAGGACGACGACGCCGCCTCCCTGCACGAACGCATCAAGACCCACGAACGCGCCATGCTCGTCGAGTGGGTGGGCCGCCTCGCCCGCGAGCCCTGGACGATCGACGGCCGCCGCATCCGCTTCCACCCGAAGGAACAGTCATGACCGACACCCGCCCCATCCAGCGCGCCCTCGTCTCGGTGTACGACAAGACCGGCCTCGCCGAGCTGGCCACCGCCCTGCACGCCGCGGGCGTCTCGATCGTCTCGACCGGCTCGACCGCGAAGACGATCGAGGCCGCGGGTGTCCCCGTCACCCCGGTCGAGGAGCTGACCGGATTCCCCGAGTGCCTCGACGGCCGCGTGAAGACGCTGCACCCGCGCGTCCACGCCGGCATCCTGGCCGACCGGCGGCTGCCCGACCACGAGCGCCAGCTGAACGAGCTCGAGATCGAGCCGTTCGACCTCGTGATCGTCAACCTCTACCCCTTCCGCGAGACCGTGGCCTCCGGCGCGACGCCCGACGAGGTCGTCGAGCAGATCGACATCGGTGGGCCCTCGATGGTGCGGGCCGCGGCGAAGAACCATCCCAGCGTGGCCGTCGTCGTGTCCCCCGGCGCGTACGGGGACGTCACCGAGGCGCTGGCGCAGGGTGGCTTCACGCTGGAGCAGCGCAAGCGGCTCGCCGCGCAGGCGTTCGCCCACACCGCCGCGTACGACGTCGCCGTCGCCTCCTGGTTCTCGTCCGTCCACGCCCCGGCCGACGACGAGCGGTTCCCCGCGTTCGCCGGTGCGACGTGGGAGCGCTCCACGGTGCTGCGCTACGGCGAGAACCCGCACCAGCCCGCCGCGCTCTACACCGACGGCACGGGCGGCCTGGCCGGCGCCGAGCAGCTGCACGGCAAGGAGATGTCCTACAACAACTACGTCGACACCGATGCCGCGCGGCGTGCCGCGTTCGCCCACGACGAGCCCGCCGTCGCGATCATCAAGCACGCCAACCCGTGCGGCATCGCCGTCGGCGACGACATCGCCCAGGCGCACGCCCGTGCCCACGCCTGCGACCCCGTCTCGGCCTTCGGCGGCGTCATCGCCGCCAACCGTCCCGTCACGGTCGCGATGGCCCAGCAGGTGGCCGAGGTCTTCACCGAGGTGATCGTCGCTCCGGACTACGAGGACGGCGCGGTCGAGGTGCTGCAGGGCAAGAAGAACATCCGCATCCTGCGCTGCCCGGCCCCCTCGGCCGAGTCGCCCGTCGAGTTCCGCCCGGTCAGCGGCGGCGTGCTGCTGCAGCAGCGCGACCTCGTCGACGCCGAGGGTGACGACGTCGGCACGTGGACCCTGGCGGCCGGCGAGCCCGTCGACGACGCCACGCTGGCCGACCTCGTCTTCGCCTGGCGCGCCTGCAAGGCGGTCAAGTCGAACGCCATCCTGCTGGCCAAGGACGGTGCGTCCGTCGGCGTCGGCATGGGTCAGGTCAACCGCGTCGACTCGTGCCGCCTGGCCGTCGAGCGCGCCGGCGAGGAGCGCGCGCGCGGTGCCGTGGCGGCCTCGGACGCGTTCTTCCCGTTCGCGGACGGACCGCAGATCCTGATCGACGCCGGCGTCACGGCCATCGTCCAGCCCGGCGGGTCGGTGCGTGACGCCGAGACGGTCGCCGCGGCGGAGGCCGCCGGCGTCACGATGTACGTCACGGGGACGCGGCACTTCTTCCACTGAGGACCTGCTCGCGGTGCGCCGCCAGCATCTGCGTGCCGGCCTCGGCGCCGGTCAGGTGGCCGACGATGAGGTGGCGCAGCGCGCGGACCACGTTGGCGGCCTCCTCGGCCTCGGTGTTGACCGCCGCGGAGCGGCGCAGCGCGACACCGGCGACGACCGCGACCATGTCCTCGGCCAGGCCTTCGGCGTCCTCGATGCCGCCGCGGTTCAACACCCCGACCAGCACGTCGGTGGCGGTGGTGAGCGCGGTGACCGCGGCCTCGCGCAGCTCGGGGTCGCGCGCCGCGCCCAGGATCACCGCGAGCTCGCGGGTGGCGGTGGTGGGCGGACGCTGGTCGAAGACGTTCCCGGCGAACCGGACCGACGAGTCCTCGGTGATGAGCGCGACGAGCCCCGTCACGTCGACGTCGGCCAGGCCCTCCATCGTGGCCAGCCACCCGTCGATGTGGTGCGTCAGGGCCTCGCGCAGCAGTTCGTCGATCGTCGCGAAGTAGTAGGTGGTGGTGGCGGCGGGCAGGCCGGCGGCCGCGGCCACGGCACGGTGCGTCACGGCGCGCGAGCCACCCTCGACGAACAGGTCGAGGGCCGCGTTCAGCAGCGCCTCACGCCGTTGGCGGCTGCGCTCCTGGGACAGCTGGGCGCGCGAAGTCATGCCCGCAGTCTAGGCACCCGGGACCGTCGGGGCGGGACGAACGCACCCGCGTGAAACACTGGGGTCCGTGACCGCCCAGACCCTCGACGGCAAGGCCGTCGCCGCGACCATCAAGTCCGAGCTGCGTGAGCGCGTCGACGCCCTCCGCGCCCGTGGGATCACCCCCGGCCTGGGCACCATCCTCGTCGGCGACGACCCGGCCAGCCGCTGGTACGTCGGCGCCAAGCACAAGGACTGTGCCGAGATCGGGATCGAGTCGATCCGCATCGACCTGCCGGCCGACGCGAGCCAGGCGGAGGTCGAGGCCGCGGTCGACCAGCTCAACGCCGACCCCGCCTGCACGCTCTACATCGTGCAGCTGCCGCTGCCGAAGGGCCTGGACGAGAACGCGGTCATCGGCCGCATCGACCCGGCCAAGGACGCCGACGGCCTGCACCCGACCAACCTCGGCTGGCTCGTCCTCGGCAAGGCCGCTCCCCTGCCCTGCACCCCGCGCGGCATCCTCGAGCTGCTGCGTCGCCACGAGGTCGAGATCGCCGGCAGGCACGCCGTCGTCGTCGGCCGCGGCATCACCGTCGGCCGACCGATGGGCCTGCTGCTGACGCGTCGCAGCGAGAACGCCACCGTCACCCTGTGCCACACCGGCACGCAGGACCTGGCCGCCGAGGTGCGCCGCGCCGACATCGTCATCGCCGCCGCCGGCGTGCCGGGCATCATCACCGGCGACATGGTCAAGCCCGGAGCCGCCCTGCTCGACGTGGGCGTCAGCCGCGACGAGGACGGCAAGATCGTGGGCGACCTCGCGCCGGACGTGTGGGAGACCGCCGGCTGGGTCACCCCCAACCCCGGCGGCGTCGGCCCCATGACGCGCGCCATGCTGCTCAGCAACGTCGTCGACTTCAGCGAGGCCCAGGCTGAGGACGCCGGGTGAAGCTCCCCCGCAGCAACGGGTCGCGGATCTACCTGCTGCACCTGGTGGCCGTGGCGGTCGGGCTCGTCCTGGTCGCCGTGGGGCCGTGGCGCGCCGGGATCACGGTCATCGGCGCCTCGTTCCTGGTCGCCGCCGCCGCACGCACGGTCGTGCCGCTGGACCACACCGGGATGCTGCGCGTGCGCGGCAAGGCGTTCGACGTGCTGTGGATGGGCTTCCTGGGCGCGGCACTGGTGGTGCTCGCCATCGTCGTGCCGGGCTGACGCGGCCCGGCGACGTCCCCGACAACGACGCAGGGCCGCCCCGAAGGGCGGCCCTGCGTACGTGCTGCTGGATCAGATGAGGCCCAGCTGGGTCACGGCGTCGCGCTCCTCGGCGAGCTCGGCCACGCTGGCGTCGATGCGCGCCCGGCTGAACTCGTCGATCTCGAGGCCCTGGACGATCTCCCAGTCACCGTTCTTCGTGGTGACGGGGAACGAGCTGATGAGGCCCTCGGGCACACCGTAGGAGCCGTCGGAGGCCACGGCCATCGAGACCCAGTCGTTCTCGGCGGAGCCACGCAGCCAGTCACGGGCGGCGTCGATCGTGGCCGACGCGGCCGAGGCGGCGCTGGACGCGCCCCGGGCCTCGATGATGGCCGCGCCGCGCTTGGCGACGGTGGGGATGAAGTCGTTCTCGATCCAGCCCTGGTCGCCCACGACCTCGGCGGCGTTCCGGCCGGCGATCTCGGCGTGGAAGATGTCGGGGTACTGGGTGGCCGAGTGGTTGCCCCAGATCGTCATCTTGGAGATGTCCGCGACCTTGGCGCCGGTCTTGGCGGCCAGCTGGCTGATCGCGCGGTTGTGGTCGAGGCGCGTCAGGGCGGTGAAGCGCTCGGCCGGGATGTTCGGCGCGTTCTTCATCGCGATGAGGGCGTTGGTGTTCGCCGGGTTGCCGGTGACGCCGATGCGCACGTCGTCGGCCGCGACCTCGTTGAGGGCCTTGCCCTGCGCCGTGAAGATGGCGCCGTTGGCCTCGAGCAGGTCGCCACGCTCCATGCCCTTGGTGCGCGGGCGCGCACCGACGAGCAGGGCGAGGTTGACGCCGTCGAAGATGTGGTTCGGGTCGTCACCGATCTCGACCGAGTCCAGGGTCGGGAACGCGCAGTCGTCGAGCTCCATCACGACGCCCTCGAGCGCCTTCAGAGCCGGCGTGATCTCGAGCAGCCGCAGCTGGATCGGGGTGTCGGGGCCGAGCAGCGAGCCGCTCGCCAGACGGAAGAGAAGGCTGTAGCCGATCTGGCCGGCGGCGCCGGTGACGGCCACCTTGACAGGAGAGGTGCTCACGTCGATGTGCTCCTTGTGTGGGGTGTCTGTTGTCGAAACTAGCGCAGGACGGATTCAGGCCCGCCACCGCCCGGTCAGAGATCGTCGATCTCGTTGTCCAGCGAGATCCAGTCCTTCGAGTCCTGGACCGTGGTCCGTCCGCCGCGGGTGACGTGCAGGGATCCGTCGACGGCGTGCAGCTCGTAGCGCGTGCCGTCGGCCTCGGCGACGTAGACGTCGCGGCGCCAGTCGTACTCGCCCGGCAGGTCGACCGCGTCGCCGTCCTGCTGCTTGACCACGACGCGGAAGCGGTCGCCCACGGCGTCACGGCCGCAGACCGAGGTCTTGGCGCCTGAGGTGGTCGACTTGTAGAGGATCACCGGGTAGTCGCCGCCGCAGGCCAGCGAGAGCCCGTCCTTCTGCTGCTCGGCCTTCGTGACGGGCTGCTGGCCGCAGTCGGGCAGCAGGCTGTCGCCCTGGGTGCCGTCGGCGTTGAAGCGGGTGTCCTCGTCCTCGCACGCCGCCGGGGCGGTCGGTGCCGTCGTGGGCTCGGTGGTGGGGGCGGGGGCCGGCGCCTCGTGGCTGGGATCGGCGGAGAGGACCGGCTCGCTGGGGGTCGCGGAGGCCTCCGGGGTCGCTCGCTCGTCTCCGGAGTCACCGGAGGAGATCATGTACCACCCGAACACCCCGAGCGTGGCCACGACGGCCAGCACGAGCAGGACCGGGCGTGCAGCGCGCCAACTCATCGCTCCAGCCTAACGGCCGCCGTCACGGACCTCGTCCGGGGAACCCGGACCGGTCACTCCCACTCGATGGTTCCCGGGGGCTTGCTGGTGACGTCGAGGACGACGCGGTTGACCTCGTCGACCTCGTTGGTGATGCGCGTCGAGATCCTCTCGAGCAGCTCGTACGGCAGGCGGCTCCAGTCGGCCGTCATGGCGTCCTCGCTGGAGACGGGGCGCAGCACGATCGGGTGGCCGTAGGTGCGGCCGTCGCCCTGCACGCCGACCGAACGGACGTCGGCCAGCAGCACCACGGGGAACTGCCAGATCTCGGTGTCGAGACCGGCGGCGGTGGTCTCCTCGCGGACGATCGCGTCGGCACGTCGCAGGATCGCGAGGCGCTCCTCGCTGACGGCGCCGACGATGCGGATCGCCAGGCCGGGGCCGGGGAACGGGTGGCGCGAGACGATCGCCTCCGGGATGCCGAGCTCGCGGCCGACCTGGCGCACCTCGTCCTTGAACAGGGTGCGCAGCGGCTCGATCAACGAGAACTCGAGGTCCTCGGGCAGGCCGCCGACGTTGTGGTGGCTCTTGATGTTGGCCGCGCCCTCGCCGCCGCCGGACTCGACCACGTCGGGGTAGAGCGTGCCCTGCACCAGGAACCGCACCGGGGCGCCGGGGGTGGCGAGCACCTCGCGCTCGGCGGCCTCGAACGTGCGGATGAACTCGCGGCCGATGATCTTGCGCTTCTGCTCGGGGTCGGTGACGCCGTCGAGGAAGCCCAGGAACTGGTCCTTGGCGTCGACGACCTTGAGGTCGACGCCCGTGGCGGCGACGTAGTCCTGGCGCACCTGCTCGGCCTCGCCCTCGCGCAGCAGCCCGTGGTCGACGAAGACGGCGGTCAGCTGGTCGCCGATCGCCTTCTGCACCAGCGCGGTCGAGACGGCCGAGTCGACGCCGCCGGACAGGGCGGAGATGACGCGGGCGTCGCCGACCTGCTCGCGGATCAGCTCGACCTGCTCCTCGACGATGTTGGCGCTGGTCCAGGTGGGCTCGCAGCCGGCGATGCCGAACAGGAAGTGCTCGAGGATCTTCTGGCCGAACTCCGAGTGCATGACCTCGGGGTGCCACTGCACGCCCGCGAGGCTGCGCTCGACGTTCTCGAACGCGGCGACGGTGGCGCGGTCGCTCTTGGCGCTCAGGGTGAAGCCCTCGGGGGCCTTGACGACCTCGTCGCCGTGGGACATCCAGCTGACGAGCGTCTCGGGCAGGCCGGCGAGGAGCGTGCCCGGCTCGAGGACGGAGACGCGCGTGCGGCCGTACTCGCGCTGGCCCGTGCGCGAGACCTCGCCGCCGAGCGCCTGCGCCATCGCCATGAATCCGTAGCAGATGCCGAAGACGGCGGTGCCGGAGTCGACGAGCCCGACGGGCAGCTGCGGCGCACCGGTCTCGTACACCGACGACGGACCGCCGGACAGGATGACGGCCTTCGGGTTCTTCGCCAGGATCTCCTCGGAGGTCGCCGTGTGCGGCATGATCTCGGAGTAGACCTTGGCCTCGCGCACGCGGCGCGCGATCAGCTGGGCGTACTGGGCACCGAAGTCGACGACGATGACGGTGTCGTGATGGGCTTCGGCAACGGACTCAGGGGTTTCGGCGGCCACCCCCCAATCCTAGGGCCGCCCCCGGACCCCGCCGCGAGCGGTGCGGGAAGCGCTGAGCGTGACGTTTGCGGGGTCGCTCACGGCGTGTCGACCCCGCAAACGTCACTGCCAGCGTTTCGGGCGGCTCAGACCTGCTCGCGGATCTCGCCGACGAGCTCCTCGAGGACGTCCTCGAGCATGACGACGCCGATGACCGTGCCGGACTCGTCGGCGACCCGGGCCATGTGCGAGCCCTTCGACTGCATGGTGCGCAGGGCGTCGTAGAGGCCGCTGGACACGCGCACGGTCGAGAGGGGGCGCAGCCACTTGTCGGCGATCGGGCGCCGGCGCGTGGCGTCGTCGGTCTCGAGGACGTCCTTGATGTGCAGGTAGCCCGTGAGCTCGCCGTCGGCGCCCGACACCGGGAAGCGCGAGTAGCCGGTGCGCGCACAGGCCTCCTCGACGTCGACCGGGGTGGCGCCGGGGGCGATCGTGACCAGGCCGTCGCGCGCCAGCAGCACCTGCTCGACCGTGCCCTCGTGGAAGTCGAGGGCGCCGGTGACCAGGCCGTACTCGTCGTCGTCGAGCAGGCCCTCGCGGCGCGACTCCTCGACGAGGCCCGCGACCTCGTCGTGGGTGAACGTGGAGCCGACCTCGTCCTTCGGCTCGATGCCCATCAGGCGCACCGCCGCGTTCGCGACCGCGTTGAGCGACACCACGAGCGGCTTGAGCACCGCGATGACCGCCAGCATGAACGGGCCCAGGATCAGCGCGGCGCGGTCGGGCGCGGCCAGGGCGAGGTTCTTCGGCACCATCTCGCCGTAGACGACGTGAAGGAAAACCACGAGCGTCAGGGCGATCGCGAACGAGATCGGGTGGATGAACGCGTGCGGCACACCGAAGTACTCGAAGACCGGCTCCAGCAGGTGGGCGATCGCCGGCTCGCTGATGGCACCGAGGCCGAGCGAGCACATCGTGATGCCCAGCTGCGCCGCGGCCATGGCGAGGGTGACGTTCTCCATCGCCTTGAGCGCGAGCTTGGCACTGCGCTTGCCCGCCTGGGCCTCGGGCTCCAGCTGGGTGCGGCGTGCCGAGATCAGCGCGAACTCCGCGGCCACGAACAGGGCGTTGAGGACCAACAGCACCAACGTCAGCGCAAGCGCCGGCCACCCGCTCATCGGCCCTCCTCCTGCTCGTCGTCGGCGTCCACGATCGTCAGCGCGATCCGGTCGATCCGGCGGCCCTCGAGCCGCTCGACCGTCAGGCGCACGGTGAGCGGCACGGCGTCGTCCTCGTCGTTCTCGGGGGTGGAGTCGACCAGCAGGTCGACGACGTCGCCACGCACGGCCAGGCGGCCGAGCCGCTCCAGCACCAGGCCGGCGATCGTCTCGTAGTCCTCGCCCTCGGGCAGGGAGACGCCCGTCTGCTCGAAGACCTCGTCGGGGCGCAGCAGACCGGACAGCGACCACGTGCCGTCGCGGCGGTGGCGGCTGCGGTCGGACACGCGGTCGTGCTCGTCGGCGATGTCGCCGACGATCTCCTCGACCAGGTCCTCCAGCGTGACGATGCCGTCGGTGCCGCCGTACTCGTCAACGACGATCGCCATCTGGTTGTTCTGCTCACGCAGTTGGACCAGCAGTGGATCGAGCTCGAGGGTGTCGGGCACGGTCGCGGCGGCCTCGGCGATGTCGGCCAGCCGGACGGTGCGCCGCCGGTCGGGCTCGACCGCGACGGCCTGCTTCACGTGCACGACGCCCACGACGTCGTCGGGCGAGCGACCGATCACCGGGAACTTCGAGTGGCCGGTCTGCCGGGCCGCCTCGATGAGGTCCATGGCCGTGTCGCGCTCCTCGAGGAAGTGGACGCGCACGCGCGGGGTGCGGACGTCGGCGGCCGTGCGGTCGCCGAAGGCGATGCTGCGGGCGACGAGGTCGGCCGTCTCGTCGTCGATGGCGCCCTGCATCGCCGAGCGCAGGACCAGGGAGCGCAGCTCGAGCGGCGATCGGGCTGAGCGCAGCTCCTCCTGCGGCTCGACGCCGAGCCACAGCAGGGTGCGGTTGGCCATGTTGTTGAGGCCGCGGATGGGCCACGCCATCGACTTGGTGAACGCGCGCTGCAACCACTGCGTGTAGCCGGCCGTCTTCGTGGGCAGCGACAGCGCGAGGTTCTTGGGGATGAGCTCGCCCACGAGCATCGTCACGATCGTGCTGAGGATCAGCGCCACGGCGTACGAGGCGGCGCTGAGGCCGCCGCCGCTCAGGCCAAGCGACGTCAGGGGGTCGTACAACAGCCGCCCGATCGCCGGCTCGGCGAGGAAGCCGATCGCCAGGTTGGTGATGGTGATGCCGAGCTGGGCGCCGCTGAGCTGCGTGGAGAGGCTTCGGAGCGCCTTCAACGTGCCTTGCGCGCGGCGGTCGCCGGCGGCGGCCTCACGCTCGATGGTGGCCCGGTCGACGGTGACGAACGAGAACTCGGCGGCGACGAACACGCCACACGCGAGCATCAGGAGGAACGAGGTGAACAGCAGGAGCCATTCGGTCACAGTGGGCGGGTCCTCAGGTAGGGAGCGTGGACGTCCAAATATAGCGGTGGGACGCGAACGGTATCCTTGTCGTCGTGCCCACCTACCAATACCGATGCGCCGACTGTGGCGAGCAGCTCGAGGTCAAGCAGAGCTTCTCGGACGCCGCGCTGACGACGTGCCCCACCTGCCAGGGTGACCTGCGCAAGGTGTTCGGGGCCGCCGGCGTGGTGTTCAAGGGCTCGGGCTTCTACCGCAACGACAGCCGTTCGACCCCCGGCTCCTCCTCGTCGTCCGGTTCCTCGTCCTCCTCGAGCTCGTCGTCGACGGGCGGCTCGAGCGGCTCCGGCGCCGCCTGAGCGCTGCCGATCGGCGGCCTGTGGACGAACCCGGCCCGCGCCGGTGAACCTGCCTAGCCTCACGGCATGGAATCGGTCGTCCGCTTCGTCCTGACCCATCGCCGCGTCCTGGCCGCGACCCTGGCCGGGCTGGCCGTGTGGTCGGCCGTCACTGCTGTCACCCACGCTCCCGACACGCGTGCCGTCGTGGTGGCCGCGCGCGACCTCGGCGGCGGCCGGATCGTGTCCCCCGCCGACCTCGACGTCCGCCGCCTCCCGGAGTCCGCCGTCCCGGCAGGGGCCGTCGAGGCCGCGGACGCCACGGGGCGTGCGCTGTCCGGTGCCATGCGTGAGGGCGAGATCTTCACCGACCGCCGCGTCGTCGACCCTCGCGACCTCGGTCGCGGCCGCGTGCTGGCGACCGTCGAGGTCCCCGCGGCCACCGGCGAGCTGCTGCGCGCCGGCGACACGGTCGACCTGCTGGCGATCGGGGACGACGGCACCGCCGATCGACTCGCGGAGGCGGTCGAGCTCGTCACCGTCCGGACGGACGCCGATCGCGAGACCGCCGTCCTCGGCGTGGCAGCCGCGCCGGACGTCGCCACGCGCGTGGCCCGCGCGTCGGTCACGTCGCGGATGGCGGCGGTCGTGGTGGCTCGCCAGGAGCGCTGATCGGCCCTAGGGTCGAGAGGTCACGTCCCACCATCGAAGGAGCGACATGCTTCAGGGCTTCAAGGACTTCCTCTTCCGAGGCAACATCGTCGACCTCGCCGTGGCTGTGGTCATCGGCACCGCGTTCACCGCGCTGGTCACCGCCTTCACGAAGGCATTCATCGAGCCGATCCTCAACGCGCTCGGCGGTGCCGAGACCGGGGGTCTCGGCTTCTACCTCCGCGACGGCAACCAGGCGACGTACATCGACTTCGCCCAGGTCATCAACGCGATCATCACGTTCCTGATCACGGCCGCCGTCGTGTACTTCGTCTTCGTCCTGCCGTCGAAGAAGCTGATGGAGCGCCTGGCCCGCGGCCAGGAGGAGGAGCCGGAGGGTCCCAGCGAGGACATCCTGCTGCTGCGCGAGATCCGCGACGCCCTCGGCGGCGGCACCGGGCAGCGCTCGCCGGGGCTCGACCCCACGCTCTGACCGCTCAGCCCTTGCCGTGGTGAGGGGGCACGTCGCGCCGCAGTTCGTCGTCGCGCGACGTGCCCCCTGACTCGTCCCCCCAGCCCTCGGAGCGCTCGTCGCGCGTCGTCGTGGGCATCAGGTCGCCCAGCAGCCGCGCCGCTCGCTCGCGGCGGGCGCGCTTGGCGGCCTCGTCGGGCTCGTCAGCCGGCACGGAACCACTCCGGGGTCAGGACGGGACGGATCGGCTTCCACCCGGTCTGGTCCATGAACCGCTGCGAGGTCACGCGCTGCGAGCGGGCCAGCAGCTCGAGCTTGTCGGCGGTGACGCTGAACAGCCACCGGCGGAAGAAGCGTCCCTGGCCGTGGCCGGCGGCGCGCGCGATCGCGTCGACGTAGTCGCGGCGCGTGAGCGGCTCGGCCCCCACGTTGTACGCGCCGCTGGACGCTCCCAGGGCGGCGACGGCCGACGTGCCGATGTCCAGCGGGTGCACGACGTGCATCCAGGAGTCGGGCTCGCCGAGGCCGATCGGGAGGCGCTTGCGGGCGCGGCGCACGAGGAACTGCGAGTTGGGGTCGTCGCCGCAGATCAGCCCGTAGCGCAGGCGCACCGTCGTGCCACCGGACTTCTCGACGCGCTGGGCGTGGTGCTCGGCGACGGTGAGCGGCTCGGTGACCATCGTGACGTCGATCGGGGTCGACTCGTCGATCCACTCGTCGCCGCGCGCGACGTAGATGTGGCTGAGGCTCTGCTGCACCATCAGCCCGACGCCGGACTCGATGGCGGCATCGGCGACCACGCCGGCGCCGACGGTGCGGATGCGGTTGATCCGCGTGAGCGACCCCGGCACCATCGCGGCCGCGCCGACCGGCACGTGCGTGGCGAAGTTGATGACGGCGTCGCAACCGCGCATCGCCTTGAGCAGGGAGGTGCGGTCGAGCACGTCGCCGTGGATCGCGGTGGCCCCGGCCGACTGGACGAGCCGGGCGGCCGACGGCGATCGCACGAGCCCGACGACCTGGTGGCCTGCGTTCTGCAGGGCCGGGATCGTCGCTCGTCCCATGACGCCGTTGGCGCCGGTCAGCAGGATCCGCACCCACCGAGTCTATGTCCGACATCCGGATCGTGAGACGGCCCCGGGTGACGCGTGCGCCACAGCCGTCCCGGTTCGACCCGGTGGGCGCCTGCGGCGCAGGCCTCGTGGAAAGATGGTCCGGTGCGCCCCCGTAGCTCAGGGGATAGAGCAACGGTTTCCTAAACCGCAGGTCGGAGGTTCGAATCCTCTCGGGGGCACCACGGGTCGCCTGTCCCGCGCATCGTGCCGCGTTGTCCCTGTCGCGTGGGACGCCCGGCCTTCCACGGTGGAGTCATTCACCCCCTGGAAGGAATGCAGATGAGCACCCACATCACCACCACGCAGCGTGTCCGCGACGACCTCCCGCAGAGCGCCGCCGGCACGCCGGGACGCGGCTGGGCCCTGGCCGGAGTCGTCGCCGGTGTCGGCGGCTTCGCGACGACGATCCTGAGCATGAGCGCCGGTGCGGCGTACGTCGACGGCGAGCCGCAGGACGCCGACCGCATCGCCGCCTCGCTCGGCGACCACGTCCCCGAGCTGATCTCGTTCCACGTCGTCGCCACGCTCACCGTCCTGGCCCTCGTGCCCTTCGGCCTGGGCCTGCACCGCCGACTGCGGGCCGGGCTCGGCCACGACAGCCTCGTCCCGGGCACGGCGGCCTTCGGCATCCTCGGCACGGCCCTCGTCGTACTGATGGGCACGGCGCTCAACACGGAGTTCATCTTCGGCGTCGCCGACGGCCTGGCCGTCCCCGAGGCGGCCACGGTGTTCAACCACTGGATCGCGACCGTGCCGTGGGTCTGGGGACTCACGGGCCTGACCGGCTGGGCCCTCTTCCGGGCCTGGCGCGCCGGCGCGGTCCGCGGCTGGATCGGCATCGCTGGCGCCGTCCTGGGCACCCTGTCGCTGCTGCTGAGCGTCGTGCCGTTGCAGTACATGGCGGGCTGGACCGGTTCGGTCATGGTCGCCCTCGCCGGCCTCGGATTCGCGTTCGGCGACCGCGGCGCCCGGTGACGTCACTCGTCGATCGCCACGGCGGCGGTTCACTCCCCCACGGAGGCGAACCGCCGCCATGATCTACCCATGACCTCCACGCGGCTCCCGGTCGGCGGGCTGGGCCTGCTCGGCCTCGGCACGGTGCTGCTCGCGGTGGCCGTGACGCTGGACCTGCACGTGGGCGGCGCCGCCCTTCCGGCGTGGACCGCCGACCCGGGCTGGTCGTACGCCGCCATGGGCCTCCCGCAGATCGCACTGGGGGTCGTCGTGCTGTGGCAGCGCCGACGCCATCCCATCGGCTGGGCGCTGGTGGGCTTGGGCATGCTGTGGGTCCTCGACGGCCTCGCGCAGTCGTACGTCCGGTTCGCCCTGGTCGAGCAGGAGAACGTGCCGGGACTGACCTGGGTGCTGTGGTTCCTGTTCCGCTTCACCGCGGTGCTGCCGATGGCCGCCGGTGGCGTGCTGCTGCTGTTCCCCGACGGCCTCCCCCGCGGGCGACTGCGGGTCGCCGGGTGGACGAGCCTCGCCCTGATGGCGGCGGGCCTGTTCCTGTTCATCGTGGCGCCGAGCGTCCATCCCGAGATCGACGCCGACCTGGCCGAACTCACCCCCGGCGCCGACCCCGACCCCACCTCGATCGCGGCCCTGCGCCCCGTCGCCGAGCACGTCGTGACCCTGTCCTGGGTGCTGGGGGTGAGCGGCTTCGTCGTCGCCCTGGCGACCGTGGTGGCGCGCCACCGCGCCTCGCGCGATCGCGAGCGGGAGCGGATGCGCTGGCTGGCGTGGGCCGTCCTCGTGATGGTGCTGCTGATCGCCACGAGCGCGTTGGTCGACACCCCCGCGCTCGACAACCTGTTCCTGGGAGCCGCACTCCTGGTCGGTCCGATCGCCATGGTCGTGGCGATCGTCCGCCCCGACATCGTCTCGGTCGAGACACTGCTGGTCCGCACCTTGGTCTACGGCGGCATCAGCGTCGCCATCGTCCTGGTCGACCTGCTGGCCCTGGCGATCATCTCGGCCACCCTCGGCGACGCGTTCGGACAGCGCCAGGTCGTGCTGCTCGTGCTGCTGCTCGCTGCGGTCCTCTACGGACCCCTGCGGCTGCGCATCGAGGCGTGGGTGCGCGAGCTGGTGCTCGGCGAGCGCCGCGATCCGTACTCCGTCGTCGCGAGCCTGGCGTCCACCCTCGAGAGCACCGATGACGACGGCGCCCAGCTGGCCGCTGTCGTCGAGGCGGTCTCGACGGCGTTCGGGCTGTCGTTCGTGCAGGTCGAGGTCGACCGGTCGGCCGGCGAGCGGCTCGTCGCCTCGCGCGGCGACCGTCCCGCCGACGTGCGGTCGTTCCCCATCGCCTACCGTTCGCGCACGATCGGCCGGCTCACCCTGCCCGCCCGCGGCGTGCGCAACCACCTCACCGATCGGGACGAGATCCTGCTGGCCGATGTCGTGCGCCAGGCTGCGGCCGCCATCCGGGCCAGCCAGCTCGGTGACGAACTGCAGCGCAGCCGCGAGGGGCTGGTGCTGGCGCGCGAGGAGGAGCGGCGCCGGATCCGGCGCGACCTGCACGACGGGCTCGGCCCCTCGCTGTCGGCCGTGGTGTTCCGGCTGGAGTCGGCCCGGCTCACCGTGCCGACCGACCCCGGGTCGGCGGACGAGCAGCTCACCGAGACCCGCGAGGTGGTGCAGGAGATCATCAAGGACGTCCGGCGCCTCGTCCACGACCTGCGCCCGCCGGCCCTGGACGACCGCGGCCTCGTCGGTGCGCTGACCCAGCTGGCGGAGCACGCCGATGCCGAGGTCGACGTGCGGGTGACGGCCCGGATCGACGGCGCCCTGCCCGCCGCCGTCGAGGTGGCGGCCTACCGCATCGCCTCCGAGGCCCTCAACAACACGCTGCGCCACGCCCACGCCCGCACCTGCGCGGTCACCCTGACCGGCGGTCACGGCACGCTCGTCGTGGAGGTCGAGGACGACGGCGTGGGCATCGCTCCCGACGCGCAGTCGGGCGTCGGGCTGGTGTCGCTGCGCGAGCGCGCCGCCGAACTCGGGGGCACGGTCGAGCTGCGCTGCCCCGAGGGCGGCGGGACGATCGTCACCGCACGGCTCCCCCTGCACGAGAGGATGACCCCGTGACCGACCCCGTGCGCGTCGTCGTCGTGGACGACCACCAGATCCTGCGGGACGGGCTCGTCGCCCTGCTCGGCGCCCTCGGCGGCATCGAGGTGACCGGCACGGCCGGCGACGGGCGCGAGGCGATCCACGTGGTGCAGGATGATCCGCCCGACGTCGTGGTGATGGACATCCAGATGCCCACCCTGGACGGCATCGAGGCCACGCGGCACATCACCGGGCGCCACCGGGACGTGCGGGTCCTCATGCTGACCATGAACGAGGACGACGACACGATTCTCAGCGCCCTGCGCGCGGGAGCCTCCGGCTACCTGCTGAAGGGCGCCGACGCCACCGAGGTCCATCGGGCGATCGTCGCCACGGCCGCGGGCGGGATGGTCTTCGGAGCGTCCGTGGCGGCTCGCGTCGCCGGCCTGTTCGCGGGCCGGGCCCGCCACCGCCCCGACCACCCGTTCCCGGAGCTGTCGGAGCGCGAGCGCGCCGTGCTGGACCTGCTGGCCGCCGGTCGCAGCAACGACGCCATCGCGGCCGAGCTCTTCGTCTCGAACAAGACCGTGCGCAACGCCGTCTCGACGATCTACGCCAAGCTGCACGCCGCCGACCGCGCCGAGGCGATCATCCGCGCCCGCGAGGCCGGGCTCGGCCGCGAGTCCTGAGCCGCGGAAGGGGATGAATGCCGCGCCGGAGCGCCCATGGGGAACGGGACCTCCGGCGCGGCACCTGCGCACCGCCTCGGGGGAAGAGCGGTGCGCCAAGGGTGCAGACACCCCCCGTGATGTTCGACCGCGCCTCGGGAGAGGAGGACGGCCTCTGCATCACGTCTGGCACAACCGTCACACGCGCCTCACAGAAAACACAAGTTCCTCCTGAGTAACCTGCCCCACTCACCGCACCCCACGTGACCGGCCTCACGTCGATCCGGTCAGTCGTCGAGGCGCCGGATCTCGATCGCCAGCTGGTCGGCGTCGAGCTTGGCCAGCATGCGGCGCAGCGAGGTGCTGCTGAACGTTCCCTCGGCCCGCTCGTGGAGCAGGACCTGACGCTGCTTCGCGATGATCTGCAGCCGCAGGTCGCTGATGGCGCCGCGGTCGTTCATGTCGTCCTGCGCCTTCTCGACGACCCGGTCGCGCAGGCGCGCCAGCTCGGGCGAGAGGTCGGCCTCCCGCAACACGTCCCGGGCCGCGTCGAGCATGCGCGCGTCCAGTCGGTTCCACTCCTCGCCCCCGTCCTCGTCGCGACCGGCGAGCCCGAGGAACCGCACCACGGCTCCCAGGGTGCCGCCCTGCACGACCAGCGAGGTCAGCGCCACGAAGAACGCCACGAGGACGAGCAACGAGCGGTTCTCGGTCTCGGTCGGCAGCGTCTGCGCTGCCGCGAGGGTGACGACGCCCCGCATGCCCGCCCAGACCAGGACCGCGCCCTGGCGCCGCCCGAAGCGGGAGGCGTCGTAGAAGTCGATGTCGGCCGACACCCGGCGCAGGCGCCGGCGGATCTGCGGCGCGCGGGGGTGCCGGCTCTTCTCGACCTTCGCCTGCCAGTCGTCGACCGCCTCACGGACCTGCGGCGAGCGCCGCTCGCGGCGACGCTCCATGAGGATGATCGCGGCGGTGTACACGGCGCGGATCGTCAGCGCGACCGCGAGGGCCGCCACCGCCAGGGCCGCGGCCTGCAGCACTCCCCCGCCCGGTGCCCGCTCGACGTCCTCGACCAGCGCCCGGAGCTCCAGCCCCATCACGAGGAAGACCACGCCCTCGAGCAGGACCTCGATGGTGCGCCAGTTCTGGTGGTCCGACAGCCGCTGCTTGGGCCCGAGGTGCCGGGCCTGCCCGTGTCCGGTCACGAGGCCCGCGGTCACGGCCGCCACGAGTCCGGAGGCCTCCAGGTGCTCGGCGGGCAGGAAGGCCAGGAACGGCACCGCGAAGGAGATCGCGGTCGTCACCGCCTCGTCCTCGATCCGGGCGCGGATGCGCAGCACGACCGTCCCGACCACCCAGCCGATGCCCACGGCGCCGACGACGGCCCAGGCGAACTGGCCCAGGACCCCGGCCACGCTGACGCTGGCGCCCGCCGCGGCCACGGCCGTGCGCAGCAGCACCAGCGCGGTCGCGTCGTTCAGCAGGCTCTCGCCCTCCAGCACCGTCACGACGCGCGACGGGACGCCCATCCGTCGCGCGATCGACGTGGCGACGGCGTCGGTCGGGCTGACGATCGCACCGAGGGCGACCGCCATCGGGTAGTCAATCCCGTCGATCAGCACCACGAAGACGCCGCCCAGCACCAGCGAGCTGACCACCACGAGGAGCACCGACAGGCCGCTGATCGTGCGGAAGTCGCGGCGGAAGTCCATCGTCGGCATGTTGACGGCGGCGGAGTAGAGCAACGGCGGCAGCAGCCCCGCGAGGATCAGCTCGGGGTCGAGGACGAACTCGGGCGTGACCGGCAACAGGCTCACGACGAGCCCGACGGCCAGCAACAGCAACGGGGCCGCGGTGCCGATCCGGGGCGCGACGGCCGACGCCGTGACGATCGCGACCACGACCAGGACAGCGAGCTGGATGACCTCCATGACGATCAGCCCAGCATGTCGCGCACGAGCGGGGCGACCCGCGAGCCGTAGAGCTCGACGGAGCGCATCAGCTGGTCGTGCGGCATCGCGCCGTTCGCGTACTTCAGGTCGAAGCGGCTCACGCCCAGCAGCTGCAGGTTCGTGGCGATCTTCCGGGCGACCGTCTCGGGCGAGCCGACGTACAGCGCGCCCTCGGGGCTCGCATCACGCTCGAACTGCAGGCGCGTGGTGGGCGGCCAGCCCCGCTCGCGACCGATGCGGTCGCGCTGGGCCTGGAAGTGCGGGAACAGCTCGTCGCGCGCCTGCTCGTCGGTGTCGGCCACGTGCCCGGGCGAGTGCATCCCGACGGGCAGCGGCTCGACGCCCTCGGCAGCCAGCAGGTCGCGGTAGTACCGCGCCAACGGCACGAACTGGGCCGGCGGGCCGCCGATGATCGCCAGCATGAGCGGCAGCCGGTGGTGCGCGGCCCGCACGACCGACTGCGGGGTCCCGCCGACGCCGATCCAGACCTTCAGCCGGCCGGACTCGGTGGGCGGGTACACCCGCTGGTCGCGCAGCGGCGGGCGGATCGTCCCGCTCCACGTCACCGGCTGCTCGGTCAGCAGCTGGGTGAACAGGTCGAGCTTCTCGGCGAAGAGGCGCTCGTAGTCGGCCAGGTCGAAGCCGAACAGCGGGAAGGACTCGGTGAACGAGCCGCGCCCCAGGATGACCTCGGCGCGGCCGTTCGACAGCGCGTCCACCGTGGAGAACCGCTCGAACACGCGGATGGGGTCGTCCGAGCTCAGCACCGTGACGGCTGACCCCAGCCGGATGTGCTCGGTCCGCGACGCGATCGCGGCCAGCACGACGTCGGGGGCGGTGATCGCGAAGTCGTCGCGGTGGTGCTCGCCCAGGCCGATGAAGCTCAGGCCCACCTGGTCGGCCAGCACGGCCTGCTCGACGACGCGGCGCAGCACGACGGCGTGATGATCGGGCGACCCGTCGGGGCCCGCGGTGACGTCGCCGAAGGTGTCGAGGCCCAGCTCGACGGAGGCCGGATCGATGGTGGTGCTCATCGCCCCACCGTAGTGCGGGGTCGTGAGCGGTCAGCGCCAGCGACGGATGCTGTAGACCAGCAGGACGACGGCGATCAGGTCGGAGAACCAGATGCCCACGGCGCCGACCCAGCCCGCGGCGGGCAGCTCCGGACCGAAGCCGACGCCGAGGATCTCGAACTCGGGGATCTCGGGCGACAGGAACCAGACCAGCCCGACGGCCGCGACCCAGACGATGCCCAGGACGCTGACGATGATCCGCGGGATCGTGGCGACGCCGTAGCGGGCGGCCTCGACCGCCTTCTCCTCGAGCGGCTCGACCAGCCGGTCGGCCCACGTGTAGTGCTTGGCCAGCAGCGCGATGCCGGCGAACATGCCCAGCAGCCCCGGTCCGGGCAGCACGAGCATGAAGACGCCCAGCACGACGAGGATCCAGCCCAGTGCCTCCGAGCCCGTGCGTTGGAACCAGCCACGCACGCGCGCACCGAAGGTCATGGCGCCATCCTGCCAGCCCCGGACCAACCGTCCGCCGGGGTCGGCGCAGCCGGGGCCATCGGAGGCCTCAGCGGGAGACGAAGATGTGAGCGGCGGCCTCGGCGTCGATCTCGGCGGTCTCGGACTGGCGCGCGACGACGAGCCCGTCGTGGCCGCGGGACACGAGCACGTCGTTGCCGGGCAGCGCGCCGACGCGGCGCAGCACCGACATGACCTCGGTGTCCTTCTGCAGCTCCTCGGCGATGCGGCGCACCACGACGCGGACCGGCTCGTCGCCGACGGACGCGGTCAGCAGGGACTCGACCCCGTCGAGGAACTCGGCGGGGATCTCGTCCTCGCCCAGCTCGCCCAGGCCCGGGATCGGGTTGCCGTACGGCGACTCGGTGGGGTGGCCCAGCAGCGCGACGAGGCGCTTCTCGACCTGCTCGGACATGACGTGCTCCCAGCGACAGGCCTCTTCGTGCACGTACTCGATCTCGAGCCCGATGACGTCGGTGAGCAGGCGCTCGGCCAGGCGGTGCTTGCGCATCACGCGGATGGCCAGCGACCGGCCGCGCTCGGACAGCTCGAGGTGGCGGTCGCCCTCGACCGTCAGCAGGCCGTCGCGCTCCATGCGCGCCACCGTCTGGCTGACCGTCGGGCCACTCTGGTGGAGGCGTTCGGCGATCCGCGCGCGCAGCGGGATGATCCCCTCCTCCTCCAGCTCGAAGATGGTCCTCAGGTACATCTCGGTGGTGTCGATGAGCTCGCTCACGCGGCCATTGTTCCATGCGGCGACCAAGGTCAGGGCCGTCGACCTGCGGGCCGCTGCCGGGCGGGAGAGGATGCACGCATGTCCGTCGCGCTGATGTGGTTCCGCGCCGACCTGCGCCTCCACGACCACCCGGCGCTGCGGGCCGCCGTCGCCGCCGGGTCCGACGGCGTCGTCCCGCTCTTCGTCCTGGACGACCACTTCGACCTCGACGCCCTGGCCGTCCGCGGCGCCCACCTCGCCCGCCTGCTGGCCGACTTCGACGACCGCATCGGCGGCCTGCACGTCGTGCGGGGACGCCCGGAGGTCGAGGTGCCGCGGATCGTGCGCGAGACCGGGGCCGACAGCGTGCACGTCACCGCCGGTCACACGCCGTACGCGATGCGCCGCGACGCGAAGGTCGCCGAGGCGCTCGACGTGCCGCTCGTGGCCTCGGGGTCGGGCTACGCGGTGGCCCCCGGGACGGTCCGCAAGGGCGACGGCACCGGGTACAAGGTCTTCACCCCGTGGTTCAGGGCGTGGCAGGGTCACGGCGCCGAGCGGCCGCTGCGGCCCGTCGACCCGACGACCGTGCCGTGGGTCCGGCCCGGCGCGTCGGCGCCCCTCCCCTCCACGGACGCCCCCGACGGCGTCGACCTCCCGGCCGCCGGGGAGGTGGCGGCCCTCGAGCACTGGCGCGCCTGGCTCGGCGACCACGTCGACGACTACGCCGAGGAGCGCGACCGGCCCGACCTCGACACCACGTCACGGATGTCGGTGCACCTGAAGTGGGGCACCGTCCACCCGCGCACGCTGCTGGCCGACCTGGCGCAGCGATCGTCCGACGGGGCCCGCGCCTACGAGCGCCAGTTGGCCTTCCGCGAGTTCTACGCCGACATCCTGCACGAGCGCCCCGACTCGGCGTACGGCTACTACCACCGCGCCTACGAGCGGATGCAGTACGACGAGCCCGCCGGCGACTTCGAGGCCTGGAAGCAGGGCCGCACCGGGTTCCCGTTCATCGATGCCGGGATGCGGCAGCTGCTCGCGCAGGGCTGGATGCACAACCGGCTGCGCATGGCCGTCGCCTCCTTCCTGGTCAAGGACCTGCACCTGGAGTGGACGCACGGCGCGCGCTGGTTCCTCGAGCGACTCGTCGACGCCGACCTGGCCAACAACCAGCACGGCTGGCAGTGGGTCGCGGGCTGCGGCACCGACGCCGCGCCGTACTTTCGCGTCTTCAACCCCGTGGGCCAGGGCCGCCGTCTGGACCCGGACGGGACGTACATCCGGCGCTGGGTGCCCGAGCTGCGCGGCGTCGAGGGCCCGAAGGTGCACGAGCCGTGGACCCTGGACGACCCGCCCGCCGACTATCCCCCGCCGCTGGTCGACCACGCGCAGGAGCGCCTCGAGGCCCTGCGCCGGCACGACGCGATGTGAGGATAGCGTCGGCTCATGGTCACGATCCCCCATCAGTTCAACGGCCCGCCCGACTCCGGCAACGGCGGATGGGTGTGCGGCCTGGTCGCCGCCTCCCGCCTGGGGCAGGGCCACGAGGGACCGGCGACGTCGCGACTGCGCATGCCCCCGCCGCTCGACACCCCGCTGGCCTGGGAGCACGACGCCGACGAGACGCGCCTGCTCACCCACGGCGGGGCCGTCGTCGGCACGGCCACGTCGGGATCCTTCACCCGTGAGGCCCCTCCGTTCGTGGACGCCGAGACCGTCCGCGCCGGGCTGGCGGCGTACCCCGGCTTCACGACGCACCCGTTCGACCAGTGCTTCACGTGCGGCACCGCGCGCGGCGACGGCGACGGCCTGCGGATCTTCAGCGGGCCGGTCGGCGACGACCTGACGGCGGCACCGTGGCAGGTGCACGAGGCGTTCGGCGAGCCGGACGGCACGGTCGGGACACCCGTGGCGTGGGCCGCGCTGGACTGCCCGGGCGGCTGGGCCGCGGACTTCTCGGCGCAGCCGATGGTGCTGGGGACGATGACCGCCGAGGTCTACGCCGCGCCGGTCGTCGGCCGGACCTATCACGCCGTCGGGCAGCTCGCGCAGCGCGACGGACGCAAGTTCCTCACCGGCACGGCGCTCTACACGCCCGAGGGCGAGCTCGTCGGCCGAGCCGAGCAGGTCTGGATCCAGATCGACCTCGCGACCTTCGGCGGCTGACCGGCCCGCGGCGCGGGACGGCGCCCCCTCCGACCTGTGGGATCATGGAGGGGATGCCTCCGAGCCTCGTTCCGTCATTCGCACCCCGCGGGGATCTCCTGAGGGCTCGGCCGTCGCGGCATCCTGCGCGGCCCCCGGCGAGGGCGCACGGACGACGCTGCACCCCGCGAGCGCATCCCCTCCGCCCCTGCGGCGGACCCACCGACCGATCGATCGGAGCAACATGCCCCAGCACAAGGTGATGACCGTCTACGGCACGCGACCGGAGGCGATCAAGGTGGCCACCGTCATCGAGGCGCTCGACCAGGACGAGCGGTTCGAGTCGGTCCCCGTCGTCACGGGCCAGCACCGCGAGATGCTCGACCAGGTGAACGCCATGTTCGGCATCACCCCCAAGCACGACCTCGACCTGATGAAGCCGGGCCAGGCCCTCAACGCCATCGTCTCGCGCGCGATCGCCGGCATCGACGAGCTGATCGTCGAGGAGCAGCCCGACGTCGTGATCGTGCAGGGCGACACCTCGACGGCCATGGCCGCCGCGATCGCCGCCTTCAACCGCCAGGTGACGGTCGTGCACCTCGAGGCCGGGCTCCGCACCGGCAACATCGACTCGCCCTTCCCCGAGGAGGCGAACCGCAAGCTCATCAGCCAGGTGGCGAAGCTGCACCTCGCCCCCACGAGCGGCTCGCGCGACAACCTCTTCCACGAGTCGGTCGACCCGTCGACGATCGTCGTCACCGGGAACACCGTCATCGACGCGCTGCTCGAGGCCTCCACCTGGGACACCGTCCCGAGCGATCCGGCCGTCGCGGAGGCGGTCGGGAGCGGACGCCCGATCATCCTCGCCACCACCCACCGGCGCGAGAACATCGGCGACAGCATGGAAGCCATCGGCCGGGCCCTCGCGGACATCGCGAAGCAGCACCCGGACCACATCGTCATCCTTCCCGTGCACCGCAATCCGATCGTGCGCGAGGCGGTGCTGCCGCACCTGGCCGGCCTCGACAACGTCATCGTCACCGAGCCGCTGCCCTATGCGGAGTTTACGAAGGTCATGGCTGCCGCGCGCATCGTGCTGACCGACTCCGGCGGCGTGCAGGAGGAGGCTCCCAGCCTCGGCAAGCCGGTGCTCGTCATGCGCGAGAACACCGAGCGCCCCGAGGCGGTGGACGCCGGCACCGTGCGGCTCGTCGGCACCGACTACGACCGCATCGTGTTCGAGGCCAACCACCTGCTCGAGGACCCCAAGGCCTACGCGGCGATGGCCAACGCCGTCAACCCGTACGGCGACGGGAAGGCGTCCGCGCGCTCCGTGGCGGCGATCGCCCAGCTGCTGGGCGTCGGCGAGCGGATCGCCGACTTCGAGCCCCGCCGCTCCGACGACCGTCCGGCGGACCACGGTGGAGCGTGACCTCGTGACGACGGGAAGCGACGCTGCGATCCACCCCCCGGCCACCGCGTTCCGCGACTCCCACTGGGGCAGCCACACCTACGTCTGGCCCGACCTCGAGTCGTTCCTGGCGAACGACGCCCCGAAGGACGGGGTGCACGCCTTCGAGCTGACCAGCGAGACAGGCACCCTGACCTACGAGTTCTACGTCCGGGTCCGGCCCGGCACGCCGCTGGTCGCGCACTTCCACGGCAACGCGCCGCGGCGCGAGAACGACCTGCCCGTGATCACTGGTCTCGGCGTGTCGTCGGACCTGGACGCCTCGCTCTTCGTCCTCTCGGACCCCGTCCTGAGCCTCGACGACACCGTGACCCTCGGCTGGCACATCGGGCCGGCGTGGCTGGGCGTCCACCCGGTCACGGTCGCCGTCGTCGACCACCTCGCCCGCGTGTCGAACGCGCCCCGGGTGGTCGCGTGGGGCGGCTCCGGAGGCGGTTACGCAGCCCTGCGTGTGGCCCGCGACATCGACACGTGCGTGGCGCTGGTGTGGAACCCCCAGACCAACGTCGATCGGTACGCACCGGAGCCGGTCGACACGTTCCGGCGCGTCGCCGGCTTCGTCCCGGGGTTCGCCTTCACGAACGTCCGCGGCTTCAACCTCACCCACGCGAGCACGACGACGGAGTTCCGCGGGACGGCGATCGTCCTGCAGGAGCGCACCGACTGGCACTTCCGGACGCACCTCGCCCCGATGCTGACCGTGCTCGATCCCGAGGTCGACCTGGAGCGCCTGGAGGAGGAGGTCGTCAGCGAGATCGGTGACCACCTCGTGACGGTCGTCTCCCACTGGGGCCAGGGCCATGCCCCGCCCCCGAAGGCCGTGCTCCGGCAGCTCCTCGCCGCCCTCAGCTCGACCTCGGACGTCGACCTCCTGACCATCGCCCGCGACACCACGCCCCTCCTCGCGGCCGCGGCCGCCCTGGCCACCGAGGTCGACCCGTTCACCGCCTCGCCGTCCGCGCCGCTCGACGACGGGACCGACGCGAACGAGACCCCGCTCGACACCGTGGGCCAGCTCGCGGAGCGAGCCCTCGCGGGTGACGAGGAGGCTCTCACGGACGCCCGGCGGGCGATGGTGAGCCTCGTCGAGCTCACCGAGGCCGACGCCCACGCGCCGGCCGCGCGCGTCATCGCGACCCTGCTGTACCTCAAGGCGAGCCGCCACCACGGCGTCGACGACCTGGACCACCTCCGCGACGTCCTCGCGGCCCTGTTCCGGGACGTTGAGCGGCTGATGGACGACGACACCCTGCGCGGCGCCCTGGCGCTGCTCCACGTCGCCGTCCAGTTCGCTCCCGGGTTCGGATCGACGGAGCTCTGGGACACCGCCTCGTCACGCATCGCCGCGCTCCTCTCCGCGCCGTCCGACGGCGAGGGTCCGCAGGACGAGCGATCCGACCGGGCGACGTGGGCACAGGTGCGCGACTTCGTGTCCGGCCACCGTCCAAACTCGAGCCTGGCGGCGCTCCTGGCCGAGACCCCGGACTCTTCGGGCCCGACACCGTCCTGACCACGACGCGCCTGTGCGAGCATGGGTGCCGATGCCCACCGGGCGTCATCCCCCGACCTCTCCAGACGTACCAGGATTCCGCATGGGTGCTCTCCCCCTGTCCGACGACGCACGGCGTGCTTCCGTGCCCGGTGCACCCGCATGATCGACTCCCAGATCGACATCGGCATCGACGGACTGCCGCTGCACACCCGGTTCGTCGAGCGCGACTCGGCGAGCACCCTGCTCGTGCTGATGCCGAGCGCCGTGGGCGGCGACACCGCCCACCGCCACCCGGCGTACGCGCGCTGGCAGTGGGCCGACCACTTCCCGCACGCGCACGTCATGGCGATCGCCGACCCGGCCATGGGCAGCCACGAGTCGCTGCGCGGAGCCTGGTACATGCATGCCGAGGCCGACGTGATCACGGCGATCGCGGCGGCGATCACCCCGATCGTCGACCGGCTCCAGGTCGACCGCGTCGTGGCGTACGGCTCGTCGCTGGGCGGGTTCGGGGCGCTGGCCCTGGCGGCGGCGCTACCGCGCACCACCGCCATCGCCGAGGTGCCGCAAATCGACTTCGCCCGCTGGCTGGGCAGCGCGAAGGTCGCGGTCGAGACCCACATCCTGGGCGACGACCTCGAGAGCCATCGCACCCGCCATCCCCACCAGGTGAGCGTCGAAGCACGCTTCCTCGCGGCTGGTCGCGTGCCTCCCTATGTGATCGTCAGCAACGTCCTGGACCACAGCTATCGCGACCAGCTCGAGCTCCACGAGTGGGTGTGCCGACAGGAGGACGTCCCGCGTGAGGGCAGGCACGAGCTCCGGATCGTCGACGAGGCCCTCGGCCACGGGCCGCTGAGCCTGGCCTCGGCCCGGGCGCTGATCGAGGAGCGACTGCTCGTCGCGCCGTGACCCACGGACCGGGCCGGAGCGCCTACACTCCTTCGATGCGCGTCATGATCCTCGGCAGCTGCGTCACCCGTGACGCCTTCGAGTGCCAGCAGAAGCCGTGGCCGATCGAGCTGGAGGAGTACTTCGCCCGCAGCGCCCTCGCGTCCGCGATGGACCCGCGGCCGTTCACCGGCGTCGACCTGTCGCGGATCGGCTCGGCGTTCCAGCGGAAGGTGGTCGAGTTCGACCTGACGGACGCCTTCCCCCGCGCCCTCGAGGAGGGCCGCTACGACCTGCTCGTGTACGACCTCATCGACGAGCGGTTCGACGTCGTCCAGAACGCGGAGGGCGCCCTCGCGACCCGGTCGTCCGAGTTCAACAGTTCCGGCTACGACGCCTCCGCCGACGAGGTCGTCCGCACCGCCACCCCGGCCGCGTTCGCCCTGTGGGAGCAGGGCTGGACCGCTCTCGTGGAGCGGCTGTCGGCCCTCGGCCGCCTGGACGACCTGCGGATCAACCGCGCCTACTGGGCGAGCGAGGTCGAGGGTGGTGGCGAGTTCCCGCCCGTGTTCACGCCGGAGCGGATCGCCACCGCCAACGCGTACCTCGACCGGCTGTACGAGCGCGCGGCGAAGGACATCGGCCCGGAGGGGTTCTACGAGTTCACCGACCGCGAGCTCCTCGCGGCGGGCGAGCACCGCTGGGGCGTCAGCCCGTTCCACTACACGAACGCCTACAACGACCGCCTGCTCGAGCTGATGGGCGCCCACGGGGCCCGCTGACCCCGCTGTCAGGGCGTCGGGTGGCGCCCGTCGTAGGTGAGGAACCGGCGGCGCAGCGTCACCGAGAGCAGCACGCCCGCGATGCACAGGCCACCGCCCACGACCATGGCCCACGGCTCGCCCGTGAGCTCGGCCAGCGACCCGATGACGAAGTCGCCGAGCCGGGGACCTCCGGCGACGACCACGATGAACAGGCCCTGCATCCGGCCGCGCATCTCGTCGGGTGCCGCGGTCTGCAGGATCGTCGACCGGTAGGCGGCGCTGATCATGTCGGCGGCACCGGACAGCGCCAGGCACGCGACGGCCAGCCACAGCAGGCCCGGGAGTCCGACCGCGGAGAAGCCCGCCGCGGCGACGCTGGCGCCGTAGACCACGATCGCCACCACGATGGCGATGCCGTGACGATGGACGCGACTGACCCAGCCCGACACCACGAACGCCGCCAGCGAGCCGATCGCCGGTGACGCCTGGAGCAGGCCCAGGGACGAGGCCCCCGCGTCCGCGCCGTTCGAGGTGGCGTAGACGGTGGCGGCCAGCGCCGGGAACAGGGCGCGGGGCTGGGCGAACACCATCGCGCACAGGTCGACGACGAAGGACATGGCGATGTTCGGCGCGGTGCGCAGGAAGCGCAGCCCGTCGATGACGGACTTCAGCCCCGGCACCGGCATCGGCGTCGCCGGCGGGAGCGCCGGGAGCCGTAGCACCGAGTACAGCGCCGCCACGTAGAGCAGCACGTCGACGACGTACGCGGCCTCGACGCCGCGCCACGCGATGAGGGCGCCGCCGAGCAGCGGCCCGACGGTGAACGACAGGTTGGTCGCCGCCATGCCGAGCGCGTTCGCGGCCGGGAGCAGGTGGCCCGGCAGGAGCTGCGGCAGCATCGCGGCGCGCGCCGGGTTGTTCACGGCGAAGAACAGCGCCTGCACGGCGACGACGCCGTAGAGGAACCCGACCGACTCCAGGCCCGCCACGCTGTGCGCCACCAGCGCGATCGACGACAGCCACAGCCCGAGCGCCGACAGGAGGGCGACCGTGCGGCGGTCGAAGGCGTCGACGAGGGCACCGCCGTAGAGCCCGCCGATCACGAGCGGCACCAGCCCCGCGAGCCCGACGAGGCCGACCGAGAACGACGACTCGGTGAGCAGCCAGACCTCCCACGCGATCGCGACGACCGACATCTGCTGACCGAAGCCGGAGACGGCCTGTCCGATCCAGAGCCGCCGGTAGGCGGCGGACGCCCTCAGGGGGCGCACGTCGGTGAGCAGCTTCCGCACCGGAGCAGCCTAGACGCGGCCCGCCCGCGCGACGCCGGCACGAGGCCCGACCGCCTAGAATCGGTCCTCGTGTCCGAGAATCTGCGCACCGCTCCGCCCGCGGCCGCACCCTCCCCTCGCGGGCGGAAGCCGAAGGGCCCGTCGGTGCGCACGGACATCCAGGCCCTGCGGGCGCTGGCGGTGTCGGTCGTGGTGGCGTTCCACCTGTGGCCCGAGCGGGTCCCCGGCGGCTACGTCGGCGTCGACGTCTTCTTCGTCATCTCGGGCTTCCTCATCACGCTGCACCTGGTCCAGAAGCCGCCGACCAGCCTCGCGGGCCTGGGGAGCTTCTGGGCGCGCCGGGTCCGGCGGCTGATCCCCGCGGCCGCGATCGTCCTCGTCGCGACCACCGCCGCGTCGTGGCTGTGGCTGCCCTCCACCCAGTTTGCGGACATCGCCCGCCAGGTCACCGGGTCGGCGCTGTACGTGCAGAACTGGGTGCTGGCCGACTCGGCCACCGACTACCTCGCGGCCGAGAACGCACCCACCCCGGTCCAGCACTACTGGTCGCTGAGCATCGAGGAGCAGTTCTACCTGTTCTGGCCGCTGGTCATCGCCGCGGTCGTCGCCCTGCGGCGCGCGTGGCTGCCCGTCGTGACCGCGCTGATCTTCGCCGCGTCCCTGGCGTGGAGCATCCACCTGACCGACGTCGACCCGGGCGCCGCGTACTTCGTCACGCCCGCCCGCATCTGGGAGCTGCTCCTGGGCGCTCTCGTCGCTCTGGCCGTGCACCGCGGCCTCGGCCTCGGGCGCGCGGGCGGACCCGTCGCGCTGCTCGGCCTGGCGCTCATGGTCGTCGCGGTCTTCGGCTTCGACCGCGACACCGCGTTCCCGGGGTCGGCGGCCCTGGTCCCGACGCTGGGTGCCGCCCTCGTGCTGCTGGCCGCCGTCGAGCGAGGCGGCCCCTGGGGGTGGCGACCGGTCCAGGTCGTCGGCGACTGGTCGTACCCGATCTACCTGTGGCACTGGCCGCTCGTCGTCATCGCGCCGCTGGCGCTCGGCGCGGACCAGAGCTGGGCCACCGACGCCTTCGTCCTCGTGGCCACGGTCGCGCTGGCCGGCCTCACCGTGCGCTTCGTCGAGAAGCCGCTGCGCTTCCACCCGCGCGTCGTGGCCCGCAAGCGCGCCACGTTCGCGATGCTCGCCGTCGCCACCGTCCTGAGCTGCGGCAGCGCCTGGGCCCTGACCGCGGCGCCGGACGACGCCTCCTCGAGCGGCCTGGCGATGACCCCCGTGGAGGCCCGCGACGACAAGCCCGCCGTCTACCCGGACGACTGCTGGGCGAGCGCACCGTTCACGACGCACCCGGTATGCCACTACGGCGCGGAGGACTCCGACCGCCGGGTCGCCCTGATCGGCAACTCCCACGCCGGGCACTGGCAGCCGGCGCTCGCCACCGTCGCCGAGGACCGCGGCTGGACCCTCGACACGTACCTGGCCTCGCAGTGCTACACGGTCGACGTGGACATCGCCTTCCCCGACCCGGCGGCGACGCGCGGCTGCCGCGACTGGAACGCCGAGAACCTCCGCCGGATCGTCGCGAGCCGGCCGAGCCTGGTCGTGATCTCGAACCGGACCGTCACGATGCCCTTGGCGGACGTCGATCCGGAAGACGCGCAGGACGTGGCACAGCGGGCGTACGCCGACACCCTGGACCGCCTGACGAGCCGCGGCATCCCCGTCCTGGTCATCCGCGACACCCCCGCGGCCGCCGGCAACGTCCCCGACTGCGTCGCGTTGAACGCCGATGACCTGACCGCGTGCGACCGGCCGCGATCGGCGGCGCTGGAGTCCGATCCGCTCGCCGCCGCCGGGCGCGCCGACGACAGCGGGCTGGTCACCGTGCTCGACGTCAGCGACCGCTTCTGCGACGACGAGACCTGCCGGGTCGTCGTCGACGACCAGATCGCGTACTTCGACCACGGGCACCTCACGGCGACCTTCTCGCGCTCGCTGGCCCCGGAGGTCGCGCGCGCCGCGGCTCGCGCCGTGCGCTCGGCATCAGGCGCTCCGCGCTGACTCTCAGCGGGCGTCGACGCCGAAGACCTCGTCCACGACCCGCTGCGTCGCCCGTCCGTCGTCGAGCGGGGCGAACCGCTCGCGGAACGCCCGGCGGCGCGGCGCGAACTCGTCCGTCCCGGTGCCGTCCTCGGCCCGTACCAGCGCCTGGGTGAGCTGCTCCTGGGTGGTCACGACGGGTCCGGGCGCCTCGGCCTCGAGGTCGAGGTAGAACCCGCGCAGGTCGTCGCGGTAGTGCTCCAGGTCGTAGCAGAACAGCACGATGGGACGGTCGAGGATGGCGTAGTCGAACATCACCGAGGAGTAGTCGGTGACGAGGACGTCGGCCGCGCACAGCAGGTCCTGCACGTCGGGGTGGTCCGAGACGTCGACGACCCGGTCCTCGAGCTCGGGCGGGATCCTCAGCGATCCCCGCACCACGCTGTGCCGGCGCACCAGGACGACGGTCCGGTCGGACAGGGCGGGCACGAGCGCCTCCCAGTCGATCGCTCCGTCCCACGCGAACTGCCTGCCCTGCTTCACGTCGTCACGGAACGTCGGCGCGTAGAGGATCACGTGACGGTCGGCGCCGATGCCCAGCCGCCGCCGCGCGAGCTCCCCCTGGGCGGCGGGGTCGCCGGCGAGGTGGTCGTTGCGGGGGTACCCGACCTCGAGGACGGGGCCCTCGTACCGGAACGCCGACCGGAAGGCCGCCGTCGCGTACGGGCTCGGCGAGAGCAGGACCGACCACGTGCCGGTCTTGCGCGCGACCCGGTCGAGGTAGCCCTCGGCCCGACCGGTCGTCGACACCGCGTCGAACTGCATGCGCTTGAGCGGCGTGCCGTGCCAGGTCTGCAGGTAGGTCGTCCGCCTCGCGGGGGTGACCATCGGCCCGAAGTTCTGGTTGTTCACCCAGTAGCGCGCCCGCGCGAGGTGCCAGTGGAAGGCGGGCGAGTCCGGCTCGACCTTGCGCGTCGTGACGTCGAGCGGGCGGAACGTGCTGCGGGTGCTCCAGACCGTCGCGAGCCGCGACCCGCGGCCGACGAGCTCGTCGTAGATCGCTCGCGGGCTGTCGGCGGCGGCGCGGCCCGTGTCGCTCTCGAAGACGACGAGGTCGCGTCGCGGCAGCAGCCGTCCCACCGTCGAGATCGCGTTCATCGCCGGTCGGTAGAGGCGGCCCGTGCGGAAGCGGACGTAGGCGCGCCGGCCGTGAGCCGAGTCGAGCCATCGGCGGACGGGCACCCACGGCGACCTGGCGGTGCGGACCGAGTCGTACACCTGCTCGCAGTAGGAGCCGCGCGCCGGGGCGATGAACCGCCCGGCGCGTCGCGCGTGCTCCGGCTTCTGGGGGAATCCGTCGCGCCAGGAGTCGACCACGGCCCGGGCGAGCGGGTCGACCTCCCGGAAGACCTCGCCGGGCAGGTCGAGGTCGAGGTCCAGGTGCGACGGCCGCTTCCCGAGGAACTGCTGCCGGTCGAACTGGTGGTAGAACACCGGCCGTCCCTGGGCCGCGAAGTCGAAGCCGACGGACGAGTAGTCGGTCACCATCGCCTCGTGCGTGCGCATCAGGGTCTGCACGTCGGTGTCCCCCTGCCCCAGGACGGTCACCCCCTCGACGGCCAGCGACCCGCCGAAGAAGCGCATGTTCGGATGCAGGATGACGGTGACCGGGAGGCCCTCCGCGATCGCCTCGCGGAGGGGCCGAGAGGTCAGGAAGTCACGCCACCGGTGGAGGAACTCACTCTCGGCGAAGGCCGCCGGCCGGTTCAGCCAGTCGCGCCAGGTCGGGACCACGAGCAGCCCGCGGGGCGGCTCCTGCGCCGGCTCCAGCAGGCGGTCGAACCGGCTGAGACCGGTGACCCGCACCTGGCTCGGCCGGTAGCGGAGGTCGTTGACGATCAGCTCGCGCTCGCGCGGGGAGCTGACGTGGAAGTAGTCCGTGTGGAACGCCGGGGACAGTCGCCCGTACGTGTCCACCATGTTCTTCGCGCCGAGCACCCCGTGCTGCAGGAAGACGCGGTTGCCGCGCATCCACCGCACCGCGCGCCGGTCGTTCGTGGCCAGGATGAAGTCGACCTTGTGGGAGGTCGCGAACCGGCGGGCGAGGAAGCAGGCGCGGATGTGCTCGCGCGAGCGCATCGTCACGACCCGGCCCAGCGCCTCGACCGCGGCACGCTCCGGGCTGTCGGCGGCGATGACGTAGTGGACGCGTCGGCGCGGGTGCTGCCGGCGGATCCACCGGAAGAGGTGGAACCCGGCGTCCTGCGCCTTGTACGGCGTCTCCCCCACGAGCCAGACGCTCGAGAACGCCCGCACGAGCGTCCACAGCGGGCCGAGGCGCCGCAGTCGCGTCAGGTACCGGTAGGCGTCCTCGGTGAAGAGCTCGCGCGCGAAGTGGAGGTTCTTGGACTTGAAGGTCAGCTGCGGGACGAGGACCTGAGTCACGCCGTCGGTCGTCTGCACCACCGGCGCCAGCCGCTGGACCTGCTCGGTGTCGTCGGCGAGGCTCAGCCCCCGGCGCAGCTCGGTGCCGTCGTCCGCCGGCACGACGATCGCGAAGTCGAGGGCCTGCTCGTCGTGCGGCAGGCCCGCATGCATCAGGGCGGCCAGGTCCACGGTGGCGGTGACGCGGTGCGTGGTCCGCTGCGAGGTGGGCTCGCGGGTGGGCGGGCCCACCTCGAGCGGGAGGCGGGTCACGAAGTCCGAGCTCCGCAAGGTGGCCTCGAGGACAGCGCGCGCTCCATCGGCCCCCACGGTGGTCAGGTCGGCACTCACGGCGAAGCCGTTCGCGGCGGCCCGCAGGTCGGTGACGTCGAGCAGGAGCCGCGAGGGCTGCACCACCCCCACGCGCACCGAGAGCTCCGCGTCACGGGTGGCGTACCACCAGGCCGGACGCCCCGCGAGCGAGTCCGTCCCGGACGCCACCGTGGACGGTGCGGATCCGTCGGCGGCCAGTCGCCGCCGCACGGCCTGGCCGTCCGGGTCGACCAGGTCCAGGAAGACGTCCATCGAGAACGCCTCGCGCGGGATCTCGGCGGGCGGCTCGACGACGACGTCGACCGATCCCCGAGCCGGGGTCTCGACCCGGGTGACCTGCTTCGTCCCGCGGATCCGCAGCGCGACCGCCTCGAGGGCCCATCCGTCGGCCAGCATCCCGCGCAGGGCCAGTCGCCCGCGATCGTCGAAGGATCCCTGCACCGACCGGATCACGCGCGGAGCGGCCTGCTTCCGAGCAGCCGGCGGGGTCGACGGCGGGGAGGAGGGGGCTCGCCATCGGATCCTCGCGGTCCTGAGCACGTGCGCGATCCGCGACCTCACCGTGTCGACCCTCCCTCCGCGCGACGCCTCGTCCAACGACGCAGGCCAGTCAAGCACGACCCGGCCAGTCACCGCCGGTCGGTCACTGCACGCCACCTAGACTCGCGGAGGACCATTTCCCGATCGCATCGCCACCTCGCGAAGGACGCTCATGAGTGCACCGCTGTTCACCGTGGCCAGCGCCCTGTACAACGTCGAAGCCTATGTCGGCGACTACCTGGCCAGCCTCGACGCGCAGACCTTCGACCACGGACTCATCGAGATCCTCGTCGTCGACGACGGATCGACCGACGACAGCGCCCAGATCGTCCGCCGCTGGGCCGACCGCACGGACTTCTCCGTCCGCGTGCTGACCAAGGCCAACGGCGGCCAGGCGTCCGCGCGGAACCTGGCCCTGGAGCACGCCACCGGCGCGTGGGTGACGTTCATCGACCCCGACGACCGGGTCTCGGAGAACTACTTCGCGGACGTCGCCCACCTGGTGGGCAAGAACGTCGACGTCCACCTGGTCAACATGGACATCCGCGTCGTGAACGAGCTCGAGCCCGGCGTCGAGCGGGTGCACCCGCGCCGTGCGATGTTCCGCCGCGGCAACCACGTGTCCAACCTGGACCGAGCCGTCGAGCGGTTCCCGGGCAGCGCCCCGACGTCGTTCTTCCGCCGCTCCGTCATCGAGGAGCACGGTCTGCGCTTCAACGAGCACCTGCGGCCGAACTTCGAGGACGGCGACTTCGCGTGCCGGTTCCTGCTGCTCGCCCCCACCCGGCGGGTCGGGTACATCGACTCGGCGAAGTACTACTACCTCAAGCGCCGGTCCTCCACCCTCGGCTCGATGACCAGCCACCCGGGGCGCTTCACCGTCGTCCCCGAGCTCGGGTACCTCGGTTGCCTGGAGTTCGCCCGCGAGCGCTTCGGGCACGTGCCGATGTGGGTCCAGCACATGATCCTCTACGAGCTGTGGTGGTACTTCAACGGCGAGTCCACCCGCGTCCGCCTCGGCGGCGACACCGCCTCGGAGCTCGGTCCGCAGTTCGTCGAACTGCTGCGCCGGATCGCCGGGTTCCTCGACCCGGCGTTGGTCGACTCGACCACCATCCGGGCCTGGGACCGCACCTGGGTCGCCGTCCTGTTGCACGGGATCGACGGCGGCACGTGGTCGGCCGACCACGTCGAGTACGACCGGCTCCGGGAGGACTCGAAGCTCGTGCGCGTCCGCCACCTGCGCACGCCCGACGCCCCCGCCCCGGTCTTCCGGACGTCCGGCGCTCCGGTCATCCCGACCCATCGCAAGACCCGGTCCGTCGAGTTCTGGGGAGCCACCCGGCTCGTCGAGGAGATCGCCTGGCTTCCCCGGAACAAGTGGCTGAGCGTCGAGACCGAGGCCGGGCCGATCGAATGGCGCCCCCTGCGCACGCGTCCCGTCCTGCGGCACCCCACACCCGGCCAGCTCAAGCGCGTGCTCCACGGCCCGAAGCCCGCGAGCGAGCCCGTGCGCGTCACGCGCCGCGACCGCTCCCGCTTCGCGGACGCCTGGATCCTGTGCGACCGGGTGCACGACGCCGACGACAGCGGCGAGGCGCTGTTCAAGCACCTGCGCCGGAACCACGGCGACATCAACGCCTGGTTCGCCATCGAGAAGGACAGCCCCGACTGGCACCGCCTCAAGAAGGAGGGCCACGGCAGCCGGCTCCTGGCGCACGGGTCCGAGCGCTGGAGCGCCGCCATGACGCAGGCCTCGCACCTCGTCTCGTCGCACGCCGACCAGGCGATCCACGACCCGCCGTCGCTGCGCGGCCAGCTGCGCGAGGACCTGCGCTTCGTCTTCCTCCAGCACGGCGTCATCAAGGACGACCTCTCCGACTGGCTCAATCCCAAGGCGATCGACCTGTTCGTCACCAGCACGCCCGACGAGCACGAGTCGATCGTGGGCGACGGGTCCCGCTACGTGTTCACCACCCGCGAGGCGCGGCTCACCGGCCTGCCCCGGTTCGACGTCCTGCGCGCGGAGGCCGAGCGCACCCCCGACCGCGACCGCGACCTCATCCTGGTGGCGCCGACGTGGCGCAGCTGGCTCGCGGCACCCCTGGCATCGGGCGAGCAGCGCCGCGGCCCCACCACCGACATCGCCGAGACCGAGTTCGGTCGCGAGTGGGGGGCGTTCCTGCGCTCGCCCGAGCTGTCGGCGCTGGCGAGGAAGCACCACGCCACGATCGCGCTGCTCGCGCACCCGAACCTCGCGGCGAGCCTCGACTACCTCGACATCCCCGCCGAGGTCCAGGTGCTCAGCTTCGACGACGCGGCCGCGAAGCGTCACTTCGCGCGCACCCGGCTGCTGGTGACGGACTACTCCTCGATGGCGTTCAACGCCGCGTACCTCAACCGGCCGGTCGTGTACTTCCAGTTCGACCGCGAGGCCATGCTCGGCGGCGCCCACGTCGGGCGGCGCGGCTACTTCGAGTACGACGCGTTGGGCGTCGGACCGGCCACCACCACGCTCGCCGAGACGGTCGACGCCGTCGGCGCAGCGCTCGAGCACGGACTGGAGCCCGCCCAGCCCTACCTCGACCGGATGGCGAAGATGTTCCCGCACCGCGACGGGCGCTGCTGCGAGCGCGTCATCGACGCGATCCGCGACCTCGACCGGAGCTGACGCCCGCGGCCGGTCGGCTCACTCCGGACGGACGATCGGCCGCTTCTCCGGCAGGAGGCCACCCTCGAAGGTCGTCAGGTAGCTGTCGCTGATGTGGCCGATGTCGATGGCCCGCAGGCCGAGGTCGGCCAGGCGACGCGCCAGCACGGTGGCCGCCGGCCCGAGCGAGAGCAGGTAGAGGTCGGTGCGCGGTCGGCTCTGCAGCTCGGCGACGACCCGGTCGAGGTCGGCGAACCCGTCCGTCGGGACCGACCAGACGACGTCCAGCTCCCGGGCCGAGGAGAACAGCTCGTCGACGAGGCTGAACCGGCCGGACTCGCCCGCGACGACCGTGACGGTCCTGTCCTCCCACACCCGTCGCCACAGGTCGACGCCCTCGCTGCCGAACTCCTCGAAGAAGATCGGCCGGGTGACGTGACTGTCGCCGAAGCGGACGCCGGACGGCGCGAGATCGCTGACCTCGTTCCACAGGTCCGTCCAGACGTTGGTCCAGTGCAGCGTATGGAAGGGGTGCGGGAACCCGATCATCAGGTCGTCGGTGGGCCGGGTGAACGCGTCGCGCAGGGCGTCCTGCAGGGCGAAGCTGTTCTTCTGGAACCGCAGCGAGAACGTGATCCGGAGCATGAGCCAGAACTCGCCGTCGCCGAACCGCGAGAAGCCGACGGGCTCCCGGACGAGGCGCTCGACCGTCTCGCGCATGCCGAGGGTGCGCTCCGCGTGGAAGCGCCGGACCTCGGCCCGGACCGGCTCGGCCAGGGACTGGGTGATGATGCCCTCCAGCCGGCGGCGGTCCTTGCCGGTGATCTCGCGGCGCTGCTGCCGCAGCTCGGACCGGATGTCGCTCAGCAGCGCGTTCTGGTCCTGCAGCAGCCCGACGACGTCCTCGAGGGATCGCTGCCGTGCTCCCCGGTGGCGCAGCCACATCTCACGCATACCCATGGCGTCATCCTAGGAGTGGGCCGGCGCCCGTCCGGGTCAGGACCTCGGACGGCGCCACTGGCCGCGCGTGTCGACGACCACCGTGTGGTCGGCCAGCCGCTGCGGCACGTCGACGAACACGTCGTGGTCGACCAGCAGGACCACGAGATCGGCGTCCACCGCACGGTCGATGTCGACCAAGTCGATGCCGGCGTCGCGCAGCACGGGCGGCAGCTCGTCGACGAACGGCTCGACGGCCACCACGGTCGACCCCGGGAAGGTCTCGGCGACCGACTGCGCGATGGCGATGGCCGGGCTGCCGCGCAGGTCGTCGACGTTGCTCTTGAAGGCCAGGCCCAGCAGCGCGATCGTCGACCCGTCGGCGAGGTCGGCGCGGCGGATGAGGTCGAGCACGTGCTGCGGCTTGTCGTCGTTGACGTGCCGGGCCGTGGTGATGAGCCGCGCGAGGTCGGGGGCGACGTGGGCCAGGAACCACGGGTCGACCGCGATGCAGTGGCCGCCCACGCCGGGCCCGGGGTTGAGCACGTTGACCCGGGGGTGGTGGTTGGCCAGCTCGATGACCTCCCACACGTCGACGCCGATCCGGTCGGCGATGAGTGAGAGCTCGTTCGCGAAGGCGATGTTGACGTCGCGGTACGAGTTCTCGACCAGCTTGACCGCCTCGGCCGTGCGGGCGTCGGTCTCGAGCACCGAGCCGGCGCAGAACGTCCGGTAGACCTCGGCGGCCCGCTGCGTGGCGCGCGGGGTCAGGCCGCCGACGATCCGGTCGTTCTGGACCAGCTCGATCAGGATCCGGCCCGGCAGGACGCGCTCGGGACCGTGGGCGAAGTCGATCGAGTCGATGTCGAGGTCGGGACGCTCCGAGGCGATCCAGTCGCGCATGGCGGCGGTGGTGCCGGGCGGGCTGGTGCTCTCGAGGATGACCAGCTCGCCGCCGGAGAGGACCTGGGCGATGGCGCGCGAGGCGTCCTCGATGTAGGACAGGTCGGGCTGGTGGCCGTCACGGAACGGCGTGGGGACCGCGACGACGAACACGTCGGCCGCGACGGGGTCCTGCGAGGCCGTCAGCAGACCGTCGGTGACGACCCGCTCCAGGGCCTCCTCCATGCCGGGCTCGACGAAGTGGAGCTCGCCGCGCGAGACCTGGGCGACGACCTCGGGATTCTTGTCGACGCCGGTCACCTTCTGGCCCGCTTGCGCCAGGACCACGCCCGTCGGAAGTCCGATGTAACCCAGGCCGACCACACAGATGTGCACAAGAATCCCCTCGTTCATGCCGCGCTGACTCCCGATTTTCTCATGGAGCGCACGGTTCACGGCCCGGACCCGGGATCAGGCGCGCCGCAAGCCCGTTGGCGAGACCGTTCAGCCGTGGATGTCGACGATCTCGTCGAGCACCGCACCGGCCTCGGCGACGTCTCCGACGGCCGAGACGAAGGCCACCTCCACCTCGCTCAGCGGCGACTGCGGCTCCACCATCGCCCAGATGTCGGTGCCCGACCCGAGGTAGTCCGACAGCTTGGAGGGCAGGTAGGGGTTGACCCCGAAGTGCGCGGTGGCGGCGGTGTCGTTGACCAGCAGCACGTCGAAGCGGCGCGTCTGGGCCAGGTAGTCGAGGTACGGCAGCTGCTGGTGCACCTCGACATGACCCTCGAGTCCGAGCGCGTCCACCTGGTCCATCAGCGGGCCCGGACGGTCGGTGAAGACGTGCAGCCGCACCTCGTCGCGCCGCTCGTGCTGCTGCAGCGCCGTGAGCAGGTCGGCGATCCCGCGGTTGGCGTAGAAGTTGCCGAAGTACCCGATGTTGACGACGTCCTGCGGCAGGGGGATCGGCGCCTCGGCGTGGAAGAGCCTCTCAGGCGGCGTCGGGTGCGCCGAGACCACGGCGACCGACCGGGCGCGCTCGCGCAGCCGCGGATCGGCGATCCGATCCAGCATCAGGTCGCGCTGGATGCGGTTGGTGAAGATGATCTCGTCCGCGAGCGCGTAGGTGACGGCTTCGATCCACGGCGCCAGTCGCGGTCCCTCCGGTCCCTCGAACCCCCGGTCGGCGACGGCCTTCCGGAACGCCAGGGGCAGCGTGTCGTCCGGATCCCAGTCGCCCTCCTTCTCCCCGCCCTCGGTGTTGATCGACAGCGGGTCGGACATCTCGGCCGTCCAGCGCGTTCCCGGGCGCTGGAGCGCGACGTGCGCCGCGAGCAGGTGGGACGCGGGCCACATCGCCCGGCTGTAGATCGACTCGTACGGCCAGTCGTCCTTGTTCTCGGCCTCGACGCGCGCCCAGCCCTTCTCGACGAAGTCGCGGACGCCGCCGCTCCACGACAGGGTGGCCGTCGGTCCGCTCAGCACCCACTGGCGGGCCACGTAGGGCCGGGTGAGCCGGCGCACGCTGCTGTCCTTGCCCCGGAGGCGGCCCATGGCGTGGGAGACGACGTCCACGCACTCGCCGTGCGCGACGACGCGCCGCGCAGCGACGATCGCGCTCGAGTCGGCCGTCGGCGGGAAGCAGTAGGACACCACCAGGCGGCGGGCGCGGCCGCGCGTGAAGAACGACCAGTGGATGACGTCCTCGAGGCCCGCCGCCTCGATCGCCGCCACGGCTTCGTCCTGGTACCGGGGTCGGGCCTTCAGGAAGTGGTTCATGTGCTCGGTCTGCGCCGTGACCAGCCGCTTGGCCGCACGCGAGCCCGGGCTGTCGCCCTTGAGGCGCGCCCACACGGCCAGGCGCGCGATCACCGCGAGCTTCGCCTCGATCCCCCAGCGGAAGTCCCGCTCGCGCGGGCGCGAGTGCGAGCCCGGCCGCAGCGTCCGGTAGTAGATCGCGCCCGTGTCCGGAGGGGCGACCACGACCTCGAGGCCCTCCGCGATGGTCAGGCCGGCCCAGAACACCACGTCGTCCCCGCTGAGCAGGCCCTCGTCGAACCGGTGGCGGCAGGCGACCTCCGTCGGGACGAGCTTGGCCACGTTGAACGCCACGGCGGTCGTGGCGTCGTCGACGCTCACACGGCGGCCGGCCCAGGGCAACAGCGCGCGGACGACGTAGGTGTCGAACGAGGGCACGGCATCGGCGCCCTGCAGGTCGGCCACGTATCCGACGACGATCGCGCCCTCCTGACGCTGTTCCCAGAGCGCCTCGAGGTACCGCGGCGGGACGGTGTCGTCGTCGTCGACGAAGGTCAGGTGCGAGTAGGCGGCCTCGGCGATCCCGTGGTTCGAGGCGGAGGCCTTGTCGGCGTCGGGCAGGTGCACGTACCGGAACACGCGCTCGGGGTGCGTCCGGGCCATCGACTCGACGATCCACCGGGTGCCGTCGTCGGAGCCGTTCTCCACGACGATGACCTCGTACGACGCCGGGTCCAGGCTCTGCTTGGCGAGTGCGTCCAGCATGGAGGCGATCCGCGACACGCCGCGGTGGGTCGGGATGACGACGCTGACCCCGAGAGTTCGCCCATCCATGGTGCACATCCTAGGGTGCCGCCTCGGACCCCAGGGCGCAGATGCCGTCACGGTCCGCCGGGCCCGACCGACCGCACCGCGAGCGGTTCCGCCCGGAAACCGGACAGGCTGGGGTCTGCACCTACGATTCACTCATGTCTTCGGTGAGTCGAGTCATTCCCCGGTCGCGCCCGGGCAGGGTCCTGCTGGCCGTGGTGGCGGTCGTCGCCGCTGCCGCACTCGGCGGTCTCCTCGCGCGCATCGGGGGCACCGCCTGGGTGGGTGCGCTGAGCGCCGGCACCGCGGCGCTGGTCCTGCTCACCGCCATCCGGGGCGAGTACCGCGCGCGGCGCATCCTGCCCGCCGTCGGCGCCGACGCCGCCTCCGCCCCGCTGATGAAGCGGCTGCGCCAGCTGCCCGCCCGCACGACCGAGCTCAAGAAGGCGCTCGACCGCCAGGGCGTCCAGGTGCACAAGACGGTCGAGGCCCAGGGCCTCCAGCTGCAGCAGGCGGCGCAGAAGAACGGCCTGCAGGTGCAGCAGGCCGTCCGGCGCGAGGGGATGCAGGTGCAGCAGGCCCTGGCGATGCAGGGAATGCAGCTCCAGCACATCACCGAGCTGCTGCAGGGCCTCGAGTCCCACAAGGCCAGCCGCAAGGACGTCCTCGACACGTTCGGCCAGCTCCAGGCCTTCGTCCAACTGAGCACGCGCTTCGACGCGCCCCCCGTGGTGCCGACCATGCGCGGCTGGGCGGCCTCGCCCGACGTCGTCCTGCACCTGGTGAACCTCCTCATCACCGACCAGCCGCCGATCGTGGTCGAGTGCGGCAGCGGCGTCTCCACGACGTGGATGGCCGCTGCGGCGCGCCAGTACTCCCCCGGCACGCGGATCATCGCGCTGGACCACGACGAGAAGTTCGCCGAGCACACCCGGCGCAACCTGCGCGACAACGGCCTCGACGCCTGGGCCGAGGTGCGCGACGCTCCCCTCGAGCCGTTCGGCGGGGCCGGCGGACCGCTCTGGTACGCGACCTCCGCGCTGGAGGGGATCTCCGACGTGGGCCTGGTCTTCATCGACGGGCCGCCGAAGAACACCGGGCCGCTGGCGCGCAAGCCCGCCCTCGACGCCCTGCTGCCGACCCTGCTGCCGGACGCCGTCATCATCCTCGACGACACGATCCGGCGCGACGAGCAGGCGATCGTCGCCGCGTGGCTCGAGACCTGCCCCGGGCTGGTCGCCGAGACGATGCGGTTCGAGAAGGGCGCGGTCGAGCTGCGGTTCGACGGGCCTGACGCGATCGCCGGCCGATGAGGGTCCTCGTCACCGGCGGTGCCGGGTACATCGGCAGCCACACGTGCCTGCGCCTGCTCGAGGCCGGCCACGAGGTCCACGTCGTCGACGACCTGTCGAACAGCTCAAGGGTCGCCCTCGAGCGCGTTGCCACGCTGACGGGGTGTGCGGTGCCGCTCACGGTCGCCGACGTCCGGGACGAGTCGGTTCTCGACCAGGTGGTCACCGAGTTCGCTCCCGAGGCGGTCATCCACTTCGCCGGCCTGAAGTCGGTCGGGGAATCGGTCGCGCAGCCGCTGCGCTACTGGCAGGTGAACGTCGACTCGACGATGGCCCTGCTCGCCGTGATGGAGCGTCACGACGTGCGGCGGCTGGTCTTCAGCTCGTCGGCGACGGTGTACGGCACGCCGGGCGCGCTGCCGATCGACGAGACGGCGCCGGTCGGCGTCGGGATCAGCAATCCCTACGGCCGGACGAAGTTCGTGATCGAGCAGCTCCTCGAGGACCTGGCGCTGTCGGACGCGCCGTGGGAGTTCGTCTCCCTGCGCTACTTCAACCCGGTCGGAGCCCACGCGTCCGGCCGCATCGGCGAGGACCCCCGCAACATCCCCAACAACCTCGCGCCGTACGTCACCCAGGTCCTGGCCGGCCGGCTGGAGGAGCTGTCGGTGTTCGGTGACGACTACGGCACGGCCGACGGCACGGGCGTGCGCGACTACGTCCACGTCATGGACCTCGCCGACGCCCACCTCGCGGCTCTCGAGAACTGCGCCCCGGGGTTCGACGCCGTGAACGTCGGCACGGGCCGTGGCACGTCCGTCCTGGAGCTCGTGGCGGCCTTCGAGCGCGTGTCGGGGCGACCGGTCCCATTGAGGGTCACCGAACGACGGCCCGGGGACGTCGCTGCGTGCTACGCGGACGTGTCCAAGGCCCGACGACTGTGGGGCTGGACCGCCTCGCACAGCATCGAGGAGGCCTGTGCCGACGCGTGGCGCTGGCAGCAGGACAACCCGCAGGGCTTCCTGTCCTGAGACGTCCCGCTAGGGCGCGAGGCGGTCGCGGCTCCAGCCCGCGTCCGACCGGGTGAACCGGATGCGGTCGTGCAGCCGGTTCTCGCGGCCGTGCCAGAACTCCACGACCTCCGGCGCGATCCGGTAGCCGCCCCACCCCGCCGGACGCTCGCCCGCGGCCCCCGCGGCCTCGGCCTCCTGCCAGCGACGCTCCAGCTCGTCGCGACCCGCGACGACCTGCGACTGGGGGGACGCGGCGGCGCTGATGCGTGCGCCCTCCGGTCGGGCGAGGAAGTACGCGTCCGACTCCTGCGGGTCGAGCCGCTCGACGGCACCCTCGAGGCGCAGCTGCCGGTGCAGCGGGTGCCACAGCATCACGGCCGCGGCCCGGGGGTTCTCGGCCAGCTCGCGCCCCTTGCGCGACGCGTAGTTCGTGAAGAACACCGCGCCGGCGTCGTCGAGTCCCTTGAGCAGGACGATCCGCACCGACGGCTCGCCCGCCGGGGTCGCGGTGGCCACGGCCATCGCGTTCGGCTCGTGGACGCCGGCGGCGATCGCCTCGGCCAACCAGACCTGCGCGAGCGCGATGGGGTCGTCCCCCGCGGCCGATTCGTCCAGCCCCGCCCGGGCGTACTCGGTGCGCATCCTGGCCAGGTCCTCGTTCACCATGGGCCCACCGTAGCCATCCGGGCGACCACGAGTCGCCGGACCGCGGGCGCCGGCTACCCGCGGGTAGGACGACCGCCCTGCGCGGGAGCCACGGGCAACAGGGCAGTATTAAGGCATGACTCAAGTGCACCACGGACTGGAAGGCGTCGTAGCGTTCGAGAGCGAGATCGCCGAACCCGACAAGGAAGGGTCTGCGCTGCGCTACCGCGGCGTCGACATCGATGATCTGGTCGGCCGCGTGCCGTTCGAGAAGATCTGGGGACTGCTGGTCGACGGGTCGTACGATCCCGGCCTCCCCCCGGCGGAGCCCTACCCCATCCCCGTGCACTCCGGCGACATCCGCGCGGACGTCCAGAGCGCCATCGCGCAGATGGCTCCCGTGTGGGGCCTGCGCCAGCTGTACGACATCGAGACCCCCGAAGAGGTGCGCGACGACCTCGCCCGCACCGCCGTGATGGTGCTGTCCTACGTCGCCCAGGCCGCCCGCGGCCTCGGCAAGCCGATGGTGCCCCAGGCCGAGATCGACAAGTGCGACACCATCGTCGAGCGCATGCTCACCCGCTGGCGCGGTGAGGTCAACCCCGCCCACGCCAAGGCCATCGACGCCTACCTGGTCTCGGCCGCCGAGCACGGCATGAACGCCTCGACCTTCACCGCCCGCGTCATCTCCTCCACCGGCGCCGACGTCGCGGCCGCCCTGTCCGGCGCGGTCGGCGCGATGTCGGGCCCGCTGCACGGCGGCGCCCCCTCGCGCGTGCTCGGCATGATCGAGGAGGTCGAGAAGACCGGCGACGCCACCGCCTACGTCAAGCAGCTGCTCGACTCCGGCGAGCGCCTCATGGGCTTCGGCCACCGCGTCTACCGCGCCGAGGACCCCCGCGCCCGCACGCTGCGCCGCACGGCCAAGGAGCTCAACGCGCCCCGTGCCGAGGTCGCCGAGGCCCTCGAGCAGGCGGCGCTGAAGGAGCTGCGCGAGCGCCGTCCCGACCGCGTGCTCGAGACGAACGTCGAGTTCTGGGCCGCGATCGTGCTGGACTTCGCCGAGATCCCGGCGAACATGTTCACCGCGATGTTCACGTCGGCCCGCACGGCCGGCTGGAGCGCCCACATCCTCGAGCAGTACAAGACCGGCCGTCTGATCCGCCCCTCGGCGATCTACACGGGCCCGTCGTCGCGCACGGCCGACGAGGTCCCCGGCTGGAACCCGGCCTGGGCCGACGTCAAGGCCTGACCAACCCGCTGAGTTTCACGTTCGGCCAGCACTCCCCGGCGAGTTGCTGGCCGAACGTGCATCTCAGGGAGTCGGGGCGGTGCCCCGCTCGGTCTCGGTGAACACGGCGTCGATGACGCGGTCGGAGGCGTGCCCGTCCTCGAGGCTGCCGAAGCGGTCGCGGAAGGCGGCCAGGCGCCCGGCGTAGCGGGCCTCGACGTCGGGCAGGCTCGCGATCGCGTCGATCACCTCGTCGCTCGTGCGCACCACCGGCCCGGGGGCGATCTCCTCGAGGTCGACGTAGAAGCCGCGCAGGTCGTCGCGGTAGTGCTCCAGGTCGTACACGTACGAGATGATCGGGCGCTGCCGCTGCGCGTAGTCGAACATGATCGACGAGTAGTCGGTGATCAGCGCGTCGGCCACGAGCAGGAGGTCCTGCGTGTCGGGGTACTTCGAGACGTTGACGATGCTCGCGTCGAGGTCCTTGGGCCAGGTGAACTTCACCAGCGGGTGCAGGCGCACCAGCAGGGTGACGTCGGAGCCGAGGCGCTCGGCGAACCGCCCCAGGTCGAGGGCCATGTCGTGTGACCACGCGCCCTTCGCCCCGGCCGCGCGGCCGTCGTCGCGGAACGTGGGCGCGTAGAGCACCACGGTGCGGTCCTCGGGCAGGCCCAGGCGCAGCCGGGTCTCGCGCGCTCGTCGACGGCCGACCTCGGTGTGGAACACGTCGTTGCCCGGGTATCCCGACTCGATGATCGGCCCGGTGAAGCCGAACGCGCTGCGGAACGCCTGCGTCGCGTACTCGCTGGGCGACACGAGCGACGACCACCGCTCGACCAGCTCCTGGGCCTTCTGGTGGTAGTCGTCGGCGCGACCGTGCATCACCGGCACGTCGTTCTGCATCCTCTTGAGCGGCGTGCCGTGCCAGGTCTGCAGGTAGTGCGTCCCGCGGGGGCGCCGGCAGAGGTCGTGGACGTTCTGGTTGAACACCCAGTAGCGCGCCCTCGACAGGGTCCAGAAGTACCGCGGGGTCAGCCGGAACACCTTGTGCGCGCCCGGCGGCACCCGCAGCGTGGAGTTGTTGACGTACCAGAGGTCCAACGACGTCCCGCGCTCGTGCAGGCGCTCGAAGAGGGCCCGGGGGCTGCCCCCGTAGGCGCCGCCGCGATCGCTCTCGAACACGGCGATGTCGCGCCGCGGCAGCAGGCTGCCGAAGCGGAACATCAGCGACATCACGCGGTAGTAGTGCGGTCCGGCGCGGAAGCGCTTGAACGCGTCGCGGACCGGGCGCGCGTTGCGCAGGCGCAGCAGGCGGGTGGAGAGTCCGTCGGCGGTGCGCACCATCTCGTAGTTGCGCTCGGCGTAGCCCGTCGGCGGCAGCTCGAGGTACGTCGCGGCGCGCCCCGCGTACTCGTCGGCCATCACGAAGCCCGACGCGGCGGAGCCGGCCACCTCGCGGGCCAGGTCGGCGGCGCGGTGGGCGATCGGGCCGGGCAGCGCGGTGGCGGCGTCGACGAACGGAGTGCGGGCGCCGGTGAGGACGGCGTCGTCGAAGCGGAAGAAGAACACCGGCCGGCGCAGGAACGCCGCGTCCCACGCCACGCTGGAGTAGTCGGTCACCAGGGCGGCGCTGGTGCGGATGAGCTCCTGCACGTCGGCGTCGCGGGGCGCGATCGAGATGCCCTCGAGCGGCAGGTCGTCCACCAGCGCCCGCAGGTTCGGGTGCATCACCATGAGGATCTCGACCCCGTCGCGCTGCAGGCCCTGGATCTGGGGATCGTTGAGGAACTCCAGCCAGTTGGCGAGGTAGGTGCTGGAGAGCACGCTCTCGCGGCTGGTCAGCCAGTCACGCCAGGTGGGCATCACGAGGAGGCGTCGCCGCACCTGCGGCTCGCCCTCGAAGAGGGAGTCGTAGCGCGCGAAGCCCGTCACGGCGACCTGCGAGGGGAAGAAGTCGAGGTCCTCGATGAAGATCTGCCGCTCGGCGGCCGAGTTCACCACGACGCGGTCCGGCGGCATCTCCTGCATGTGCAGGCGGCCGTAGTTGAGGCGCACGTTCTTCATGCCGGTGACGCCGTGCTGCAGGAACACGCGCAGGCCGCGCGCGTGGCGGGCCAGCCGCGGCGACCGCGAGGCGTGCAGGTACTCGGCATGGTGGCTGCCGACGAAGCGCGACGCCAGCGCCGTGTAGCGGATGTGGTCGCGCGAGCGGGCGGTGACGACGTGACCGAACGGCTCGACCTTCTCGCGGTCGGGCGAGTCGGCGTCGATGACGTAGTAGGCGCGCCGGTCGGGATGGTGGCGCCGGATCCACCGGAACAGGGCGAAGCCGTTGTCCTGCGCCTTGTAGGGCACCTCGCCGACGAGCCAGATGCCCGAGAACGGTCGCAGCGGGGCGAGCAGCCAGGCCCAGCGCTCGATCCGGCGCAGGTAACGGTGGTTCTCGACCGTGAACCGCTCCGACCAGAACGCCAGCCGCTTGGCGCGGAACGTCAGGTAGGGCACCCACTGGTCGACGTGGCCACCTCCGGTGGTGGGCACCGGGAGGTCGCGCAGCCGGAAGCGGGCGAAGCTCTTCTCCGCGAACGGCACGCGCACCGGCAGCTCGAAGCCGTCGAGCTCCATGATCAGGTGCGGGTCGATGATGCCCTCGCGCTCGGCGTCGTCGACCGCCGGCGGCATGATGTCGAAGCCGATCCGGTACTCGTGGAGGCCGAAGCCGGCGGTGGCGTCGAGCGGCTCGACGCGCACGGGGATCTCCTGCGTGGTGCCGGAGAAGCGCCACTGCAGCGACAGCCGGATGTCGCGCGCGGGGCGCGAGAAGGTCTTCAGGACCAGGTCGGCGGCGATGCCGCCGGGGCCCACGTCGAGGCGCGTCCCCTCCACCTCGAAGCGGCGGATGGGCTCGGCGGCGTAGCGCACCGAGACGTTGCCCTGGTCGGTGACGTGGGACCACGCGTGCACCTGCTCGCCGAAGGGCGAGGCCGCACCCTCGATCTCGAGGAACGACATCGCCGCGGACGTGTCCGTGCGCACGAAGCGTCCCAGTCGCACCTCGCTGCGCTTGCCGCCGCTGCGCTCGACCTCGATGAACAGGTCGAACCGCCCCGCGGCCCGGCCGCCGGCCTCCCACAGGGCCACCGGATCGAGGGTGAAGCCGAACCGCCGATCGGGGGCCTGCTCGAGTCGCAGGCACACCTGCCCGAGCCGGCTGGCCGGCCGCACGACGAGCGCGACGGCCCGCAGCGGCTCGTGGAGCTCGCCGGTGTAGACGATGCGGCCGCCCTCGTGCCGCACGACGAGCTCGGCGTGCGGACTCGGTGCCGGTGCACGGCCGAGAGCCCGGCGCAGTCGCTCCTTGGCCGCCGCCGGGACCAACGCCACGACGCGACGACGCACTCGACCCACGTCCGGCATGCTCTCCTCGGTTCCGTCGACTCCGCTGTGCTCACGCGAGTGTCGAGTCTAGTGGGACCGGCCCGTGGCCGGCCGGACGCCCGCGCCGGACCGCCGGGGCGGCGCTGGGCCCGGAACGTATCGTGGTCCGGTGCCTGCCAGCCCTCCTCGTGACCGCTTCCGGGCCGAGATCGCGGCCCTGCGCGCCTGTGCGGTGCTGCTCGTGGTGCTCTACCACCTGTGGCCGGGCCGCCTGCCGGGCGGCTACATCGGCGTCGACGTCTTCTTCGTGATCTCCGGCTTCCTCATCACCGGCCACCTGCTGCGCGAGACCGCCGACACGGGCCGGATCGACCTCGCCCGATTCTGGGCCCGGCGCGCCCGGCGGCTGCTGCCCGCGGCCTATCTCGTGCTGGCGTCCTCGGCCTTGGCGGTGTGGCTGTGGCTGCCGCTGGTGAGCTGGCGCCAGAACTTCACGGAGGTCATCGCCTCGGCCCTGTACGTCCAGAACTGGGCGTTGGCGGCCGACTCGGTCGACTACCTCGCCGCCGAGGCCGAGCCGACGGCCGTCCAGCACTACTGGACGCTCTCGATCGAGGAGCAGTTCTACCTGGTGTGGCCGCTGCTGGTGCTGCTGGCCACCGTGCTGGCCGTGCGACTGGGCCGCTCGCGCCGCCTCACCGTCGCGGTCGTGCTGGGTGCCACGACGATCGCGAGCCTGGCCTACTCGCTGTGGATCACCCAGGCCAATCCCCCGGCGGCCTACTTCGTCACCCCGGCGCGCGCGTGGCAGTTCGGGGCGGGGGCCCTGCTGGCCCTCGCGATGGGCAGCGCCACCGTGCGCCGCGGCGGCGCGGCCTCCGCGCTGTCGTGGGCCGGCTTCGGGGCCCTGGCGTGGTGCGGCCTGACCTACGACGCGTCCACGCCGTTCCCCGGCACGGCGGCGATCGTGCCGGTCGTGGCCACCCTCGCGGTCATCTGGGCGGGTGAGCCCACCGGTCCGCTGTCCCCCACGGCGCTCATGCGCTGGCGCGTGACGCACACCCTGGGCGAGATCTCGTACTCGATGTACCTGTGGCACTGGCCGCCGATCGTGATCCTGCCGTACGTGCTCGGTCACGAGCTCGGGCTCGGCGAGCGCATCGGCATCCTGGCCTTCACGATCGCCGCGTCCTGGGCCACCAAGCGGTGGGTCGAGGACCCCGTCCGCTTCACCGGCAGGCTCGGGCTGCGCCGTCCGGCGAGGACCGGCGTGGCCACGCTCGCGGGGGCCGCCCTGCTGGTGTCGGGCTGCCTCGTGGGGCACCAGTCGGCCGTCGCGGCCGAGCAACGCGCGAGCGAGGTGGCCGCGCAGCTCGTCGAGGACGCGCCCGACTGCTTCGGCGCCGCCTCGCGCGATCCCGAGAAGCACTGCGTCAACCCCGAGCTGGCCGACCAGCTGGTCCCCAGCCCCGAGGCCGTCGTCGACGACTACGCCCGGCAGTACCCCGGCTGCTTCGCCGGCGTGCACGACACGAAGCTGAACGACTGCACGTTCGGCGACCTCTCCGACGACTCGCTGCCGCACGTGACCCTGCTGGGCGACTCGCACGCCCGGTCGTTCCTGCCGGCCCTGGTGCGGATGGCGGACCAGAGGCTCATCACGCTGTCGGCCCAGCTCAAGAGCAGCTGCTCGTGGACGCGCGACGAGATCGACCACGAGGACCCGCTGCGCGTCAGCAGCTGCCAGGAGTTCAAGCAGAACCTGCAGGCCTGGCTGGTCGACCGCGCGCCCGAGACCGACCTGATCCTCACCACGGGGTACGCGAGACTGCTGACCGGCTCGGGCGAGGAGCAGGTCGACAGCATGGCGGCCGTCTGGCGGCCGATCATCGACGCCGGGGTCCGGATCGTGGCGATCCGCGACAACCCGCGCCTCCCGAGCCCTCCCCAGAAGTGCCTGTCGCAGCTCGAGCAGATCACGCCCGACGCGTGCGCCTTCGACCGCGACGAGGCCCTGGGCCACGTCGACGCCTTCGCGGCGGCCGGCACGCAGGTCGACGGCGCCCAGGTGCTGGACCTGACCCCGTTCTACTGCGACGACGCCACGTGCCCCGCCATCATCGGCGGCGTCAACGTCTACCGCGACATCACGCACCTCAGCGTCACGTACGTGCGCACCATGACGCCGTACGTCTACCGCCGGTTGGTGGGGATGGGGGCGCTGCCGCGTCCGACGTGAGGCCACGCGGGACGTCTCCGGAGACGGAGCTGCCGCGACGCCGGATCGCCCCCCCGAGGCGATGCGGCGACGCGGCAGTCGCTTGGGCACGACCTTAACCCATCCCGGTAGTTCTTTGGAACTAGGAAGCTGGTTCTTTTCGGCATGTCACGGGACGTTCACCCCAGGGTCACCAGGCGCGTGACGTCGTCGCTGGGCAGCGAGTCGGCCACGGCGGTGACGTTCATGCGGTTGAGGGTGACCGCCGCATGGTGCTGCGAGAGGAAGGCCGTCTCGGAGGCGTCCATCCCCGTCGCGATGCGCACCATGGTCTCGCGCGGGGCGAGCGACGTCGCGTCGACGACGTGCCAGTCGCCCTCGACGTAGGCCTCCGCCACCGCGTGGAAGTCCATCGGCTGCAGGCCCGGCGCGTAGACCGACACGAGCCGCGCGGGCACGTCGTGCGCGCGCAGCAGCGCGATGACCAGGTGGGCGAAGTCGCGGCACACGCCCTGGCGCTTCAGCATCGTCTGGACCGCGCCGTCGGTGGGCTGGCTGCTGCCGGTCACGTACGACAGCTGGGTGCCGACCCAGGAGGTCACCGCGTCCAGCAGCGGCTTGCCGGCCAGGCCCTTGAACTCGGCGCGGGAGATCGCGAAGAGCGAGTCCGACTCGGCGTAGCGGCTCGGCCGGCGGTACTCGATGATGTCGAGCTCCTCGGTGACGATCGGGCTCGCGTGCCCGACCACCACGGCCTCGTAGTCGATGGTGACCGGACCGGGCGGAGCGTCGATCCGGTGCAGACGGGTCTCGTGCCGCCCGGCGATCTCGCGGGCCTCCAGCGCGGAGCCGTTCTGCACGACCGTCAGCGTCTCGCGCTCGGTCTCGACGTTGCCCGCGACGGCGACGGACAGGACGAGGTCGGCCCGGTCGAAGGTGTGCAGCTCGAGATGGGCGGAGACGGTGCGCTTCACTCGCACCATGCTGGCACGCGCGCCCCAGCCGCGCGATGCGACGAGCGCCACCCTCAGCGGTCGAAGGCGCCCAGGATCTCGTCGGCGGCGGCGGCCGGGGACAGCCGGCCGGCCAGCACCTCGTCGCGCACCCGGTCGCGGACCTGTCCGACCGCCTCGTCGGTGGCCAGCCGCTGCTCGATCTCGTCGCGGACGAGCGCCCAGGTGAAGTCGAGCTGCTGCTGCGCCCGCTTCTCGGCGACGCCGCGCTGGCCCATGAACTCGCGGTGCCGCAGGACCCGGCTCCACACGGTGTCGATCCCGTTGCCCTCGAGCGCCGAGCAGGTCAGCACGGGCGGCACCCAGTCCTGCGTGCCGGCGTAGACCAGCCGCAGCGCGCCGGCCAGCTCGCGGGCGGTGGACTGGGCCTCGCGCTCGCGCTCGCCGTCGGCCTTGTTGACCGCGATCACGTCGGCGATCTCGAGGATGCCCTTCTTGATCCCCTGCAGCTGGTCGCCCGTGCGGGCCAGCGTCAGGAACAGGAACGTGTCGACCATCCCGGCGACCGTGATCTCGGACTGCCCGACGCCGACGGTCTCGACCAGCACCACGTCGTGGCCGGCGGCCTCGAGCACGGTCAGGGCCTGACTCGTGGCGCGCGCGACGCCGCCGAGGCTGCCGGCGCTGGGCGACGGGCGGATGTACGCGTTCGGGTCGGCGGACAGGCGCACCATGCGGGTCTTGTCGCCCAGCACGGAGCCGCGGGTGCGGACGCTGGACGGATCCACGGCGAGCACGCCCACCCGGTGGCCGCGACCGGTCAGGTGCACGCCGAGCGCCTCGATGAACGTCGACTTGCCCACGCCGGGGACGCCGGAGATCCCCACCCGCACCGCTCCGCCGACCTTCGAGTCGGGAGCGGCCGTCAGCTCGGCCAGCAGCTCACGCGAGGCGGCACGGTGGTCGGTCCGGCGGGACTCGACCAGCGTGATGGCCCGCGAGACCGCGGCCCGCCGGCCCTCACGGACACCGTCGATCAACTGGGTCTGGTCGGTCACGCCTGCATCGTATCGGCGGTCACGGCGTGACCGACGCGGCCGTGAGGCCGAAGTCGGCCAGCGTCGCCGCGACGTGCTCGTGCAGCTGCTCGCGGCCGAGACCACCACCGACCGGGTGCGCGACGACCGAGAGGTAGACCGCGCCCAGCGCCGTGCCGGCCAGCACGTAGAGCTTGCCGCCGAGGCGGTCGAGCTCGGCTGCCGTCTGCCCCGGCTCGGCGGACCGCACCCAGAAGTCGTCCGGATCAGCGCCGTCGATCCGCAGGATCGCGGGATCGAGCCGGCCGTGGTTGGAGCAGCCGATCGGCGCGGCGGTCGAGCCCATCGCGAGCTGCTCGGCGCGACGGACGACCGCGGGCGGGGTGACCGGCACGAGCGGCAGCACGGCCAGCATCTCGTTGGGCTGCTCGGTCCGCTCGCGCAAGGCGGCCTTGGTGGCGGCCCGGAGCGCGGTGAGGTCGTGGTCGAGTTCGTCCGGGTCGGCCTGCACCATCACCGAGTCGAGCGCGTTCGCGCGGGTGTCGCCCTCGATCCGCACGCTGACGGGCACCGCGAGCGTCACCCGCCCGGCCTCGTCGACGCGGTCGAGCCGTCGCCCGAGGCGCGCGGCGAACGCCGACACGAGCGTGTTGCTGGTGCCGCCGAGCCGCGTCGCGACCGCCTCCCAGTCCGCCCCGGCGACCCGCACGCAGGCGGCGGTGGCGTGGAACGGCTCGTCCGGGCCGGTCGCTGCCGCCGGCTGCGGCGCGGGGGTCGCCGCCGCCGCGGTCGTCCCTCCGCCCTCGGAGCGCGCGACGCGGATCCCCGCGATCACCGCGCGGACGACCGCCGGAAGATCGCGCACGAACGTGGCGAGGTCCGACCACAGCAGCGACCGTCGCTGCCGGGTGCCGCGGACCGGGTAGTCCGGGCGACGACGGACGCCCTTCACGGCGTCGGCGATCGCGTCGAGCTTGCAGAGGCCGTCGCCGAGCGCGTGCGGCGACACCATCGCGACGGCCGTGCCCCCGTCGGTCAGCGGCAGCACGCCGATCCGCCAACCGGGCCCGTGCTCGGGATCGACGCCGCGGTCGCCCAGCTCGTCGGTCCAGTCCTGGATCGCGTCCCGCGGGCGCGGGACGGGCTCGATCTCGATCGGCGGCACCGCGTCGACGGCCACCCAGCGGTGCCGGCCGCCGGGCAGCGGCGACCGCTGGACGAGCCGTCCCAGCAGCGTGCCGGCGAGGTCCTCGTTGACGCGCCGGAGCGCGGCGAGGTCGACGGGTCGGTCGTACACCCAGGTGAAGAAGGTCCACGGCTGGTGCCCCAGGGCGCGCAGCCCCAGGAACGAGCCCTGGTCCATCAGGGCGAGGCGGTCGTCCACCCCTGCATGCTAGGGCAACTCGCAGTTACGTCGACGCGGTTGGCCGGGTCAGGCCCCCTGCTCGCGCAGGCGCGCCAACAGGTCGAGCGCGGAGTCGGCGATGACCGTGCCGGGCAGGAACACCTCGGCCGCGCCCATCTCCTTGAGCGTCGCCACGTCGTCGGGCGGGATGACGCCGCCGATGACGACCATGATGTCGGGACGACCCTGCTCCTCCAGCGCCGCCTTCAACGCCGGCAGCAGCGTGAGGTGACCCGCCGCGAGGGACGAGACCCCCACGACGTGGACGTCGGCGTCGACCGCCTGCTGGGCGACCTCCTCCGGCGTCGAGAACAGCGGGCCCACGTCGACGTCGAAGCCCATGTCGGCGAACGCCGTGACGATGACCTTCTGGCCGCGGTCGTGACCGTCCTGGCCCATCTTGGCCACGAGGATGCGGGGGCGACGGCCCTCGGCACGCTCGAACTCGTCGGTGGCCTCGATGACCTGGGCGACGTTGCCCGCCTGTCCGGCTTCGGTGCGGTACACACCCGAGATCGTACGGATCACGGCTTGGTGGCGCCCGTAGACCTTCTCCAGCGCATCGCTGATCTCGCCGACGGTGGCCTTGGCGCGCGCGGCGTCGACGGCCAGCTTCAGCAGGTTGCCGTCCATCGAGCCCTCGCCGCCGGACTGCTGCGCGCCCCGCTCGGCCGACGCCGTCAGCGCGTGGAGCGCGGAGCGGACGTCGTCGTCGTTGCGCTCGGCGCGCAGGCGCTCGAGCTTGGCGATCTGCGACGCCAGCACGGCCTTGTTGTCGACCTTGAGGACCTCGAAGGGCTCCTCGTCGGGGACGCGGAAGGTGTTGACGCCGATCACGGCCTGCTGGCCCGAGTCGATGCGGGCCTGGGTGCGGGCCGCGGCCTCCTCGATGCGCATCTTGGGGATGCCCTCGTCGATGGCCTTGGCCATGCCGCCGGCGGCCTCGACCTCCTGGATGTGCGCCCAGGCGCGGTTGGCCAGGTCGTGGGTCAGCTTCTCGACGTAGTACGAGCCGGCCCACGGGTCGATCGTCTGCGTGGTGCCCGACTCCTGCTGCAGCAGCAGCTGGGTGTTGCGGGCGATCCGGGCGCTGAAGTCGGTGGGCAGCGCGATGGCCTCGTCGAGCGCGTTGGTGTGCAGGCTCTGGGTGTGGCCCTGCGTGGCTGCCATCGCCTCGATCGCCGTGCGGCCGACGTTGTTGTAGACGTCCTGCGCCGTCAGGCTCCAGCCCGAGGTCTGCGAGTGCGTGCGCAGGCTCAGCGACTTGGGGTTCTTCGGGTCGAAGTCGCTGACCAGCCGGGCCCACAGCGCGCGGGCGGCGCGCAGCTTGGCGACCTCCATGAAGAAGTTCATGCCGATGGCCCAGAAGAAGCTCAACCGGGGTGCGAAGGCGTCGATGTCGAGACCGACGTCGAGGCCCGCGCGGATGTACTCGACGCCGTCGGCGAGCGTGTACGCCAGCTCGAGGTCGTTCGTCGCCCCGGCCTCCTGGATGTGGTAGCCGGAGATCGAGATGGAGTTGAACCGCGGCATCTTGGCCGCCGTGTACGCGAAGATGTCGGAGATGATCCGCATCGAGGGCGCCGGCGGGTAGATGTACGTGTTCCGGACCATGAACTCCTTGAGGATGTCGTTCTGGATGGTCCCGGTCAGCTGCTCGGGCTTCACGCCCTGCTCCTCGGCCGCCACGATGAAGAGCGCGAGGACGGGCAGCACCGCGCCGTTCATCGTCATCGAGACGCTCATCTGGTCGAGCGGGATGCCTTCGAACAGCGTGCGCGTGTCGTAGATCGAGTCGATCGCGACGCCCGCCATGCCCACGTCGCCGACGACGCGCGGGTTGTCGGAGTCGTAGCCGCGGTGGGTGGCGAGGTCGAACGCGACCGACAGGCCCTTCTGGCCGGCGGCCAGGTTGCGGCGGTAGAACGCGTTGGACTCCTCGGCGGTGGAGAAGCCCGCGTACTGGCGGATCGTCCACGGCTGGGTCGTGTACATCGCCGGGTACGGACCGCGCAGGAACGGGCTCATGCCCGGGTAGGTGTCGAGCGCGTCGAGGCCCTCGAGGTCGTCAGGCGTGTAGAGACGCTTGACGGGGATGCCCTCGGGGCTCTGCCACGGCTCGCCCGCGAAGCTCTGGGGGGTGCTCATCTCTGCAGCTCCTCTCGCAGGCCGCGCAGGAAGGCCAGCGCGTCCAGGCCCATGGCCGCCGAGGCGTCCTGGCCGATGTCGGTCTTGCCGGCGACGACCACGTGGGACGCGCCGTTCTCGCGGAGGGCGGCGACGAGGTCGGCACCCCATGCGCCGTAGGCCTGGTCGGTGCCGGCGAGGCACACGACCGGGGGTGCGCCGGCCTCGAGGTACCGGTCGACGGCCTCGGCGACGTCGGCCGTGGCACCGGCCGCGCCGATGCCGATCCCGCCGGCCGCCAGGAGGTTGATGGCGAAGGTGGCGCGCGCGGTGTGCGCCGCGATCGGGCCCATCGTGGCCAGGAAGACCGGGGCCGCGACCGGCTCGTCGCGCATCTGCTCGAACTCGCCGGCGTAGCGGTGGACCTCGGGCGCGACCGGGTACGGGCGGCGCTCGGGCAGCGTCTCGGCGGGGTTCGGGAACTCGCTCACGCCGGTGATCGGCCGCTGGCGGCGGGCGATCTGCAGCGCGCGGTCGTCGCGCACGGCCTCGACGAGCGGCAGGAGGCGCTCGGCGGCCGCGTCCAGGTCGGCCACGCCCTCCAGCTCGTCGAGACCGTCGAGCTCGGCGAACAGCTCCCACGCCGCCATGGCGAGGTCGTCGGTGAACTTCTCGACCGCGTACGCGCCACCGGCGGGGTCGGCCACCTTCGCGACGTGCGACTCGTGGATCAGCAGGCTCGAGGTGTTGCGCGCGATGCGGCGGCTGAACGGCGTCGGGAGCCCGAGCGGCTCGTCGAACGGCAGCACCGTGACGGCCTCCGCACCGCCGACGCCGGCGGCGAAGCCGGCGACCGTCGTGCGGAGCATGTTCGTGTACGAGTCGTAACGCGCCATCATCGGCCGCGAGGTGACGGCGTGCTGGCGCTGGGCGCGGGCCGCCTCGCCGATGCCGCTCAGCTCGCCGACCCGGTTCCACAGGGTGCGCGCGGCGCGCAACTTGGCGATGGTGGGGAACTGCTCGTCGGTGGCCGCGTAGCGGAACTCCAGCTGCGCGGCGGCCTCGTCGGTGGTGAACCCGGCGGCCTCGAGCGCGCGCAGGTAGGTGACGGCGACCATCATCGACCAGGCGAGCTCCTGCACCTCGGACGCGCCGCGGTCGTGCAGGGCGCTGGCGTCGACGACGACGCCGCGGACACCGGCCTCCTTCGCGAGCGTGGCGACGCGCACCACGGCCTCGAGGTCATGGCCGCCGGCACCGAGGTTGGTCAGCGCGTGGGGGTCGGTGCCCTTGTCGCGGCACACCGCCAGGAAGGCTTCCGCGGCGGCGACCGGATCCTCCGGGGCGTCCAGCACGACGGGTGCGAGGTCGAGGAAGACGGGCTCGAGCAGCGTGGCCAGGCGGTCGGCGGCGATGCCGCGCTCGCCCACGGTGAGCCACAGCGAGTTGGCGCCGTTCTCGAGCTCGGTGGCGAGGTCCTCGGGCGTGGTGTCGGGATCGGTGAACCAGCCGCGGACGTCCCACCCGGTCAGCTCGGGATCGGCCGTTCCGGACCCGCGCGTGTAGGGCGCCTCACCCGGCAGCCCGGTCTCGGGCAGGTCGGCGACGAGGTCGGCGGTGCCCAGCGGGGTGATGCTGAGCCCGTCGAGCGTCGTGGTGGTCAGCAGCGACCACACGTCGGAGTCGGGAGCGTCCTCGGCGAGCCGACGCGTCTTGCGCAGGACGGCCGCCGTGGCCTTCTCCCACTCCGACTGGTCGTGCTCGATGCCCTCAGCCAGGGGCACCACGGGCTGGTCTGTCGCCATGCGAGGCATGGTATCCGTCCCGTCCGGCGGACGGTTCAACGCATCGTTCCGGTGGCTGCTGCGAGAATGACGCCGTGCGCATCCCCGACGAACTCCTGCCCGGCGACGGACGCTTCGGCTCCGGCCCCTCGAAGGTGCGCCCGGAGGCGCTGGCCGCGCTCGCCGCCACCGGCGACACCCTGCTGGGCACGTCGCACCGTGCGGCGCCGGTCAAGGCCGTGGTCGGCAGCATCCGCGCCGGCCTGGCCGACCTCTTCTCCCTGCCCGACGGCCACCAGGTCGTCCTCGGGCTGGGCGGCTCGCACGCCTTCTTCGACGCCGCGATGTTCGGCCTCGTCGACCGCCGCAGCCAGCACCTCGTGCACGGCGAGTTCACCACCAAGTTCGCCCGGGCGGTCGCCGCGGCACCGTTCCTGGACGACCCCGAGATCCTCGAGTCGGACCCCTCGACGCACCCCGACCCGCACGCCACGGCGGGGGTCGACACGTACGCCTGGGCGCACAACGAGACCTCCACCGGCGTGATGGTGCCCGTGCGCCGGCCCACCGGCATCGACGACGGCGCCCTCGTGCTGGTCGACGCCACGTCCGGGGCGGGGGGCCTGCCCGTCGACGTCGCCGAGACGGACGTCTACTACTTCGCGCCGCAGAAGGGCTTCGCGTCCGACGGCGGCCTGTGGATCGCGCTCATGTCCCCCGCCGCGATCGAGCGCGCCCGCCGGATCAAGGCGTCGGGCCGCCACATCCCGGGGTTCCTCGACCTGCCGACCGCGATCGACAACTCGCTGAAGGACCAGACCTACAACACCCCGGCGGTCGCGACGCTATTCCTCATGGACCAGCAGGTGCGCTGGCTGAACGACAACGGCGGCCTCGACTGGGCCGTCGCGCGCACCACCGACTCGTCCTCGCGGCTCTACGCCTGGGCCGAGGCCAGTGCGTTCGCCACGCCGTTCGTCCCCGACCCGGCCGACCGGTCGCTCGTCGTCGGCACGATCGACCTCGAGGGCGTGGCCGCGGCCGACGTCGTCGCCGCCCTGCGCGAGAACGGCATCGTCGACGTCGCCGGCTACCGCGGCCTCGGCCGCAACCAGCTCCGCATCGCGATGTTCCCCGCCATCGAGCCCGACGACATCACCGCCCTCACCCGCTGCATCGACCACGTCGTGGAGCGGCTCGCCGCGGAATGACGGTCAGTCGACGACGGTGGCGCCGCGGTGCAGCTCGCGGTGCTCCTCGTAGATCGCGGCGTTGAGGTGGAGGGTGGCGACCTCGTCGTCGGTGAGCTCGCGGCGGACCTTGCCGGGCACGCCCGCGACGAGGGAGCGCGGCGGGATGACGGCGCCCTGCGGCACCAGCGCGTTCGCGGCGATCAGGCACTCGTCGCCGATCTCGGCGCCGTTGAGGATCGTGGCGCCCATGCCGACCAGGACATGGTCGCCCACCGTGGCCCCGTGGATGATCGCGCCGTGGCCGACCGAGACACCCTCGCCCAGGGTCAGCGGCTTGCCCTGGTCGACATGGAAGACGCAGTTGTCCTGCACGTTGCTGCGGGGCCCGATCGTGATCGGCTCGTTGTCGGCCCGCAGGACCGCGCCGTACCAGACGCTGGCGCCCTCCTCCAGCACGACGGAGCCCACGAGGGTGGCGCTGGCGGCGACGAACGCCGACTCGGCGACCTGCGGTGACCTGTCTCCCAGAGCGATCTGCATGGGGTTCACCGTAGCGCCCGGCGCGAGCCTCCCGACCAGGCCCGACGCAGGGCCACGACCACGACCAGGCCGAGCACCGCCGCCACGCCCACGCCGCCGAGCACCACGGTGCGGGCGTCGGTCGCGAACCCCGCGTCGTCGGCGGACCCGGCGGGTGCGGCGGAGGGCTCCGGGGTGGGCTTCGGCAGCTCCGTCGTGACCGTGGCCGGCGCGGCGGCCGAGGCCGACCCGGCCGGGAGGGACAGCCGGTACAGCGGTGAGTCCTTCCCCTCGCTGCCGACCAGCACGGCGTCCTCGCCGACGAACGCGACGGTCTCGGCCTGGTCGAGCGGCGGCAGCGCCCGGCTGCCGACGACCGTCCAGTCCTCGGGGTCGATCGTCCACAACGAGGCGTACGACAGCAGCGCGACCTGCGACCCGTCGGGCGAGGCCGCGCCGTCGGTGACGAGGGCCGGCAGGCCGGTGGCCGTGACCTCGGCCGTGGCGGTGCGGTCCTCCGCCAGGTCCGACACGTCCACCGAGAGCACCGAGCCGCCCCCGAGGCTCTTGGTCACCAGGTGCAGCCGGTCGGAGCCGGCGGGGGCGAGCAGCGCCTCGACGTCGGCGGGCCCGCCGGCCAGCGCGACGGGGAACCGCTGCGCGTCGACCGTGCCGCCGGCGCGGCCGGGCTCGTCGATCACGTGGAGGGCGATGTCGTCGCGCACCGCGTCGTTGTCGCCGACGTCCCCGATCCACAGCCGCCCGTCCCGCAGGGCCAGGGCCTCCACGTCGCGGAGGTCCGCGCGCACGGTGGTGACGCCGACGACCTCACCGGTCGTGAGGTCGATCGCGAAGACCTCGGGCGCGTTGCCGGAGTCGTTCACCGTGTAGGCGAGGTCGTCGTGCTCGGCACTGACGACGAGTCCGCTGGACTCGGTGATGCGGGAGTCGGACACCGTGACGAGCGGCTCGGCCGGAGCCGCATCGGCGCGGTCGATCAGCGACGCGACGACGACCACGACGATCAGCGCCAGCAGCAGCCCCGGGATCAGGAGCCGGCGATGACGGGGGTTCACACCGTCACCTCCGCCGTCAGTCCGCGGGCTATCGTGGGGGCATGGCCCGTGAGAAGCGTTCCCGCATCCCCGACCTGGGCCGGCCCGAGGTCACGGAGCTGGAGTTCGGTCGCACGACCCACCGCGTCGCCGCGGTCGAGCCGATGGACGTCGACGGCGTCCGCACGATGACCGTCGGCACGATCGGCTGGGGCATCGTGGCGGTCGCGCTGCTGCCGTTCTGGGGCAACCTGCAGGACCAGGGCCGCACGTGGTGGCTGTGGACCGCGATCGCCGGTCTGGGGCTCGGCCTGATGGGCATCGAGTTCTGCAAGCGTCGTCGCGACGCCCTGCACGACCGCCCCGCCGAGGTCGTCCCGCCCGTGGCCGCTCCGACCGTGGCCGCTCCGACCTTTCAGCAGCCGACCCCGCCCGTCGCGCAGCGTCCGGCCGAGTCGCGCCCGGTCGCGCCGACCGAGACGCCCGACCGACCCGCCGGCGGCAGGCGTCGCAGGACCTGAGGCCTCGCGGCCTCGCATCGCAGGGAGCACGACCGGCTCAGAACTCCTCGAGCTCGGCGCGCATCGTGTCGATGACGGGATCGGGCAGCTGGCTGGCCGAGGCCGACCGCTTGGGTCGCGTGCCCGAGTGGGCACCGCAGCCGTGCGTCAGGGCCACGACGCGTCCGTCGGCGTTCGCCATCTTGTTCGCGCACACGCCGAACCGGTCGGACAGGTCGCCGGCGAGCGAGACCAGGAAGCCGCACGTGCCGCACACGCCGGGCGCCTGCTTGGCGATGGGGGTGTCAGGTCCGGCCTCGCCGTCGTACCAGCGGTCGGCGGCGTCCTCGCGTCCTTCGAGCGACAGCACCCACTCGCGGCCCAGGCCGATCTCGCGGGCGAAGTGGCGGTCGACGACGCCCGTGCCGTCGCCGTCGCCGGCCGACCAGGCCGGGACGAGCCGGATGTCGTCCTCCTCGGGCGGCAGCACGTCGCCGGGACCGAGGTCGCCGGGACGGATGCGCTCGCGGTAGGGGGTCCAGGCCGGGGCGACGATCGCCTCGTCGCCGGGCAGCAGCACGATGTCGTTGATCGTCGACTCGTCGTCGAGGACGGAGACGCTGACGGCCCAGTACCAACCCCGGTATCCCGGCAGCAGGCAGGCGAAGCGCTCGGTGAGCAGCCCGGGCGCCTCCTCGGTGGTGCCGAGGTGGTCGCCGACGGTGCCGGCCTCGACGCTCTCGTCGAGGGCGGCGCGTGCGTGGGAGGTCACCGTGCTCATGCACCGATTGTCCCCCACCGGTCAACACCGGACGAAACCGGCCGGTCCGGCCTCGGCTCAGGGTACGAGTAGCGCGGCCAGGCCCACGAGCACCGGCAGCGAGGCGACCGTCGTGACCGCGACGCAGTCGCGCGCCAGCACCGGGGCGTGCCCGAAGCGCGAGGCGTACACGAACACGTTCTGGGCGGTCGGCAGGGCGGCCATGAGGGTCACGCCGGCCACCTCGTGCGCGGTCAGGTCGAGGCCGTACCGGGCCACCACGTACGCCACGAGGGGCTGCCAGGCCAGCTTGAGGACGGACACGAACGCGACCTCGCGCCCGTTGCCGTGGCCGATCCGCGGTCCGAACCGCAGCGCGACGCCGTAGGCCAGCAGCGCGCTCGGGATGGCCATCGCCCCCAGCAGCGAGATCGGCTCGTCGACGACCCGCGGCAGCTCGACGTGGGCGAGCGACACCAGCACGCCGATGACCGCGGCGACCGAGACGGGGTTGCGCAGCCCGGCCTGCACGAACGACCACGGCGTGGCCCGACGCCCGGCCTCCATGCTGAGGAACGTCAGCGCGAGCGGCGCGTAGACGGTCAGCTGCAGCACCATCGTGGGCAGCGCGAAGGCCGCGTCGCCCAGGACGAACCCGGCGATCGGCAGCCCGAGGTAGCCCGCGTTGGCGTACGAGGCGGAGAGCCCTCCGACGACGGCGTCCGGACGCGGGCACCCCCGCCACCGCGCCCACGGCAGGTACACCAGCAGGGTGCCCACGACGCCGGCCACGGCGACGGCGAACCACGGCCCGAAGACGGTGCCGAGGTCGGTCGAGCCCAGGACGTCGATCAGCAGCGCGGGCGTGGCGACGAAGTAGACCAGCCGCGAGAGCACGACCTGGCTGGCGGCGTCCAGCACCCCGGTCGCGGCGAGCACGTAGCCCACCGCGATGAGGGCACCGATGACCGCGAAGCCCTCGAGCGCCCCGGTCACCCGATCAGGCGTCGAGGTCGGCGGCCAGGCGGCGCAGCAGCTGCGCGACCTGGCGGGCCCGCTTGCCCTCGGGGTGGCGGCCGTGACGGTAGCCCTCGCCGAGCCCGTCGAGCAGGTTCACGAGGTCCTCGACGATGACGACCATGTCCTCGGGGGACTTCCGCCGCGCCTGCGCCTGGGCCTGCGAGACCGAGGGGGTGGCGTCGAGCACGCGCACCTGGAGCGCCTGGTCGCCGCGCCGGCCGGCGGCGATGCCGAACTCGACGCGGGTGCCGGCCTTGAGCGTGGTCACGCCGTCGGGCAGCGCCTCGGCGCGGACGTAGACGTCCTCACCGTCCTCGCGACTGAGGAATCCGAACCCCTTCTCGGGGTCGTACCACTTGACCTTGCCGGTGGGCATGACCGTTCCTTTGCGTTCTCGGAGTGCGACCCCTGCAGTGTAGTGGGCGTGCTCGTCCCCCCGCGTGCGACGAAGGTGTCGACGCGGACGTGTGGCCTCCGCGAAAGGGGGTACAGGTGTGACATCGGTGCAGCACAGCGCCATCGACCACCAGGCGGAGAGGCCCTCTCGCGATGTCGCTTTCCGTGCCGCCGATCGAGCCGGACGACGGCCCCGCCCAGCGGGCGGTGAGGACGCACCTGCTGAGCGTCGGTCACACGGCACTGGGCTTCCTCGGCATCCTGGCGGGCCATGCCACGACCTCGGAGACCCTCGAGGACCCCGTCTTCCGGGAGTACCTGCGGGTGCTGCTGGAGCAGGAGGTGGCTCCACGGTGGCCGTCCCTGCCCGCCGCCGATCCCGCAGCCCACCGAGCGGCGATCGTCCGGCGGCTGAGCCGACTGGGCACGGCCGAGGAGCTCGCGCGGCTGTGCCTCGACGGGGAGCGGAACGTGGCCCGGTACCTCGTCCCGTCCGTCCACGAGGCGATGCGCGCCGGGCGACGCCACGAGCTCTCGACCCTGGCCGTGGCGGCGTGGCTCGTGCTCGAGTCCCGGAGCCGGGGGGTCCCCTCCCCGCTGGTGATCCGCGACGGGGAGATCTACGGCACGCTCGCCACGGACGCCCTCTTCCTGGCCAACACCCGTGCCGCCGTGACCGCCCTGCGCCGCCACGGCGCCCGCCGGGCCCTCCAGATCCACCTCACCTCCCGGGAGGCCGCCCCTGACGTCCCCCGATGATCGCCGCGCACCGCGCGGGTCAGGCGTCGTCGTCGAAGTCGACCGAGATCGTCTGGAATCCCTTGTGCCGCTGCATGCGCGCGTACTGGGCGTAGGCGCGGCGGTCGCCGGCCGTCAGCACGACGTTGTCGGTGAACGGGGTCAGCAGGGCCCGGGGGTACAGGTGGCGACGGCGCACGACGTTGATCTCGAGCCCGATGACGATCGTGGAGGTGAGCAGGAACAGCAGCGCGATGAGCCCCAGGACGAGGGCGAAGGTCTGGTTCATCGACGACGCGCGCGCGATGACGTCCTGCACGTAGGCGTCGCCGACGTACTGCAGGATCTGCCAGCCCAGGGCGCAGAACAGCGAGCCCGGCAGCACCGAGCGCCACGACGCCCGGCGCAGGCTGACCAGCTTGAAGACCGTGATGAAGATGCCCCACGAGACGAGGAAGCCGACCAGGCGCATGAGCAGGCCGAGGTCGGGCAGGTGGTCGATGCCGACGACCTGCGGGTTGTCCACGAGGGACTGCACGATGGCGATGAACGCGATCCCGAGCCCGCCGATGCCCAGCACCACGAAGCTGCGCAACCGCATCATGATCGGGTTCGGCCGGCTGTTGCGCGGCACGCCCCAGGCCACGTTGGCCGCGTTCTGGGTGGACTGGCCGACGCCGAGCGCCCCGTAGAGCGCGGCGAGCGAGCCGACGACGATGGCCGACGTGCTCCCGGTGACGCCACCGGGGCGCCCGAGCTGGTCGCCGACGATCGGGAACTGGCCCAGCGCCGTGTCGAGCAGACGCTGCTGCAGTTCGGGGTCGTCCTGCAGCACGAAGCCCAGGATCGACGAGGCGATGAGCAGCAGCGGGAAGATCGCGATGAACGAGTAGTACGTCATGATCGCGGCCAGGTAGGGACCTTGGTCGTCGAAGAACTTGTAGATGACCGCGATCGGGAAGCCGGCGACCGGGTGCTGCCGCTGGAAGCGGTCGACCCGGGCGACGATGCTCATGGCAGGTATTGTCGCGCAGCCCCCAGGACGCGCTCGTACACCTCGCGGGGAAGCACCGCGCCTTCTCGGCGCACGTCGGCCTCGCGGACGTCGATGAGGCGGTTGAGCCGCACTTCGCTGGGTCGGCCCTGCGCGTCCCACGACCCCGACCCGAGGTCCATCCAGTACCGCCCGGCCCGGGCTTCCTGGGCGGCGTCGCGGTCGTGGTCCTTCGAGGTCATCTGCAACGCGACGAGCGTGCCGTCGGGACGACGCCCGATGAGCAGCACAGGACGGTCCTTGCCCTGACTGGGGTCGTCCTCGTAGGGGACCCACGTCCAGACGACCTCGCCCGGGTCGGGCCGACCGTCGCGGTCGCCCGCCCAGGTCGTGTCGAGCCCACCCCGCGCGGGCGCCGGCGCGGAGGTCGTCCGCGAGGCGTCGGCGACGGCACGGCCGATCCGGACCAGCGAGCGCAGGACGCTCGGCAGGCTCCGACGCGCCACGGGGTCAGACAGTCGTCTCGAAGGCCGGCAGCTGGCGCTTCATGACCTTGCCGGTGGGGTTGCGCGGCAGGGTGTCGAGGAACATGACCCCGCGCGGCACGGCCGAGCGGGCGACGTTGTCCTTCGCGTACTGGACGAGCTCGTCGGCACTGATGTCGCTGCCGGACCGGCGCACCACGTAGGCGGCCAGGCGCTGGCCCCACTCGGCGTCGGCGATGCCGGTGACGACCACGTCGGCCACCTCCGGGTGCTCGACCAGGCAGTCCTCGAGCTCGCGCGGGAAGACGTTCTCGCCGCCGGAGATGATCATGTCGTCGTCGCGGCCGGCCACGAACAGGCGACCCTCCTCGTCGAAGTAGCCGAGGTCGCCCGAGTCCATGAGACCCGAGTGGAACGACTTGTTGCGGCCGTCGGTGTAGCCGCCGAAGGGCATGTCGTTGACGACGTGGATGACGCCGATGTCGCCCTGGGGCACCTCGTTGCCGTCGTGGTCGAGGATCTTGACGGTCGTGCGCCACGGGACGCGGCCCGCGGTGCCGGGCGCCGCGCGCAGGTCCTTCGGGTCGGCGATCGTGATCCAGCTGGTCTCGGTCGCGCCGTAGAAGTTGTAGATCGAGTCCGTGAACATGTCCATGTAGTGCAGCGCCAGGTCGCCGGCCAGGGCCGAGCCGCTGGACGCCGTGATCTTGAGACTGGACACGTCGGTGTTCTTGACGACCGACGGGTTGGCCTTGACCATGCGCTGGAGCATGAGCGGCACGACGACGAGGACCTCGACCTTGTACTGCTCGATGTCGCGGAGCGTCTGCTCGGGCACGAAGCGGCGGCGGAACACGAAGGTGGGGCACGTCGACATGCCGAAGCCCAGGTTGATCAGGCCCCAGGAGTGGAACAGCGGCGCACCGATCGCGACCACCGAGTTGCTGCGGTAGGGGATCGAGCCGAAGAACGCGAGCACCGGCTTGAGGTCCTCGGGCTCCTTGCGCTTCGCGCCCTTGGGCAGGCCCGTCGTGCCGGAGGTGAAGATGATCATCTCGCCGTGCTTGGACGGCAGCGGCTGCTCGTCGGAGGGCTTGCCGACGGTGGACGACTCGATCGAGGCCAGGTCGCCGGGGGCGTCGGCGTCGGCCCACGCCAGCATCAGCCGGCTGCGGCGGACGTCCTCCACCAGGGGCAGGAACTCCTGGTCGAGGATCAGGAGCTCGGCACCCTCGCGCTCGGCGAGGTCGGTCAGCTGGGCGCGACTGGACATCGTGTTGAGCAGCAGGATGCGGCCACCGAGCTGCAGCACCGCGATGAGCGCGATGACGAGGTAGCGGTGGTTGCGGCACAGGACGGCGATCGAGTCGCCGGGCTGCAGGCCGCGCTCCCGGAGCACCTCGGTGAACTGGTTGATCTGCTTGACCAGGTCCTCGTAGGTGATCTCGCCCGCGTCGTCGATGATCGCGAGCTGCTTGGGGTAGCGCTTGGCCGCGGCGTTGACGCCGGACGGCAGGCCCGGACCCCACTTCTTGAGCTGGCGAGCCGCGCCGATCAGCTTGTGCGGCGGCAGCGCCTTGATGACGCCCATGCGCCGCAGAACCTTCATTTTGTAACCCAAGTCACCCATGGACAGGGAGCCTAACAGTTGTCCACAGGAGCATCTCGCCTTTTCAGGACTCCACGACGAGGCCTTTTTCGCGCAGCATTCCCAGCACGGATTCGACGCACTCACCGACCCCTGTACGGGACGTGTCGATGACGAGGTCGGCGTCCTGCGGGACCTCGTACGGGGAGTCGATCCCGGTGAAGTCGGCGATGAGGCCGGCGCGCGCCTTGGCGTAGAGCCCCTTGCGGTCGCGGGCCTCCGCGACGGCCATCGGCGTGGCCACGTGGATCACCAGGAACGGCGACGCCGGCTCGACCCGCTCGCGCATCGCCTGGCGCGCCGAGGCGAACGGCGCGATCGGCGCGCACACCGCCAGTCCGCCGACCTCCGCGACCCGCGCGGCCACCCAGGCGATGCGCGTGAGGTTGCGCTCGCGGTCCTCGCGCCCGTAGCCGAGGCCGGCGGAGAGCTCCTGGCGCACGTCGTCGCCGTCGAGCAGGACGGGCCTGGCCAGCCCGCGCGCCGTGACCGTCTCGACGAGCGCCCGCGCGACGGTCGACTTGCCCGCGCCGGACAGTCCGGTGAACAGGAGCACCGCGCCACCGGCCACGGCGGCGCCCGGGCGGCGGAAGTCCAGCGGGTCCTCGACGCCCGACGCCTCGAGCGCGAGCGCGAGGACCTCCTCGGGCGTGCTCGTGGCGCTGACGGCCGGGGCGGCGAGGTACCAGGCCCGGGCCCCGGGGATCTCGTCGGCGCAGTGCCGCAGCTCGTCCATCATCGCGACGTCCAGGGCGGGGACGTCCTGGCTCGCGACGCCGATCAGGGCCAGCGGTCGCCCGTCGGCCGAGCGCACGGCGCGCATGACGTCGGCGGCGCTGACGTTCCCGCCGAACAGGGCGACGACGTGCCGGCTCAGGTCGAGGGGGACGACGAGCCGCACGACGCGCGCCGGCGGGTGCTCGGCGGCCTTCAGCGCACGCACGCGGCCCGCCACCCAGGTGCTGCGCTCGTCGCGGCGCCGGGTGTCGCCCAGCACGAGCACCGCCAACGGCGTGTTGTCGGGGTCGGTGAGCGTGAGCGAGCCTTGGTCGACGGCGCGACGTGCCGCCTCGGCCGGCACCGCGAGGGTGGCCTCCAGGGGCCAGTCGGCCGGGGCGCGGCCGGGCAGGCAGTAGCCGTCGACGGGTCCGAGGAACCGGCCGAGGATCAGCTCGAGCGCGTCCAGCTCCGCGCCCCGCAGGACGGCCGCCGCGCTCACCGGCCCTCCTCCCCCGACTCCGCGGCACGCTGCCGGCGGTGCTCGGTGAGGGCGAAGGCCGGGAAGCCGAGCTGCCGCCGCACGACCATCCACACCAGCGGCGCTCCGAACAGGACGAGCACGAGGACGGTGCCGGTCACGTCGGTCGGCACGCCGACCAGCTTGAGGCCCGAGGCGAGCAGCACGAAGGCCAGCGCCCGACGGACCCAGCCGCCGGGCAGCCGGGCCGAGAGCCGGGCCCCGAGGTAGGCGCCGGGGATCGAGCCGATGATCAGCGGCAGCGAGATCCTCACGTCGAGGTCGCCGAAGATCGCGTGGCTGATCGCCGCCGCGGCGACCAGCGGGACGGCCTGCACGAGGTCGGTGCCCACGAGCTGGCTCGCCTTCAGGCCCGGGTAGAGCAGCATCATGCCGATGATCACGAGCGAGCCGGACCCCACGGAGGTCATGCCCACCACGAGGCCGCCGACGATCCCCAGGCACAGCGTCGGCAGCGGGCGCACGGCGCGATCGGGTCGCGACTGGGGCAGCGGCTCGCCCCGGCCGTCGCGGGTGCGAGCCCGCTCGAGCAGCCGCAGGTAGGCCCGGACCAGCAGCATCGCGGCGCTCAGGAGGATGGCGACGCCCAGGGCTACCTTGATGGACTCCTGCGCCTGCTCGGACTGACCGAAGGCGCGCAGGATCAGCACCCCGCAGAACGCGGCCGGCACCGATCCCGCGCAGAGCCAGCCGACGAGCGTGAGGTTGACCGTGCCGCGGCGCAGGTGCACGCCCGCGCCGACCGGCTTCATCACGGCGCTGGCGACGAGGTCGCTGGAGACGGCGGTCAGCGGCGGCACGTTGAAGAAGAAGACCAGCATGGGGGTCATCAGCGCCCCGCCGCCCATGCCGGTGAGGCCCACGACGACCCCGACGGCGAAGGCGCCGACCATCAGCCACGGGTCCATGGGCGCCGATTCTGTCACAGCCGTCTCACGCAGAAAGCCGTCGTCAGGAACCCCTTCTGAGCGGTGTTAGTGTCATGCCGCGCCGACGGTGCGACCGACGCGGACACCCCTGTTCCGCGTGTCCCCGCAGCACCGTGGCGCCGATCGACCCGCGTGGGGAGGACCTCGTCGATGACTACCGACACGAGTGAGACACGCCGCTACGGCCTGAGCCAGCTGGACCACCTCGAGGCCGAGGCGATCTACATCATCCGAGAGCTCGTCGCCGAGAACGAGCGGCCCGCCCTGCTCTTCTCCGGCGGCAAGGACTCGGTCGTCATGCTGAACCTCGCCGTGCGCGCGTTCGCGCCCGGTCCGATCCCCTTCCCGGTCGTGCACATCGACACCGGCCACAACTTCGACGAGGTGCTGGCCTTCCGCGATCGCGTGGTCGAGCAGCTGGGCGTCCGGCTGATCGTCGGCTCCGTCCAGGAGGCGATCGACGAGGGCTTCGTCCGCGAGGAGCCCAACGGCTCGCGCAACCGCATCCAGACGCCGGTCCTCATCCGCACCGCCGAGCAGCACGGCCTCTCCGCCCTCTTCGGCGGCGCCCGCCGCGACGAGGAGAAGGCCCGCGCGAAGGAGCGCGTCTTCTCCTTCCGCGACGACTTCGGCCAGTGGGACCCCAAGAACCAGCGCCCCGAGCTGTGGTCGCTCTACAACGGCCGGATCCACCCCGGCGAGAGCATCCGCTGCTTCCCCCTGTCCAACTGGACCGAGCTCGACATCTGGCAGTACATCGCCCGCGAGGACATCGAGCTGCCCGACATCTACTACGCCCGCGAGCGCGAGGTCTTCCTGCGCGACGGCATGTACTTCACGATCAACCAGCACTGCCGTCCGGGAGACGACGACGAGGTGTTCGTCGAGTCGGTGCGCTACCGCACCGTCGGCGACGCCACCCTGACGGCCGCGGTCCCCTCCACCGCCACCACGCCCGCCGAGGTCGTCGACGAGGTCGCCGCCACCCGCATCACCGAGCGCGGTGCGACCCGGGGCGACGACAAGGTCAGTGAGGCCGCGATGGAGGATCGCAAGAAGGAGGGCTACTTCTGATGGACATCCTGCGATTCGCCACGGCCGGCTCGGTCGACGACGGCAAGAGCACGCTCATCGGCCGGCTGCTGTTCGACTCCAAGTCGATCTTCACCGACCAGCTGGAGGCCGTCGAGGCCACCAGCGCCCAGCGCGGCGACGAGTACACCGACCTGGCGCTGCTGACCGACGGCCTGCGCGCCGAGCGCGAGCAGGGCATCACGATCGACGTGGCCTACCGCTACTTCTCGACGCCCAAGCGCAAGTTCATCATCGCCGACACCCCCGGGCACATCCAGTACACGCGCAACATGGTCACGGGCGCATCGACGGCCGACCTGGCGATCATCCTGGTCGACGCCCGCAAGGGCCTGCAGGAGCAGAGCCGGCGCCACGCGACGCTCGTCTCGCTGCTGCGCGTGCCGCACATCGTGCTGGCGATCAACAAGATGGACCTGGTCGACTGGTCCGAGGACGTCTACCGCGAGATCAGCGAGGAGTTCGTCGACTTCGCCGCCCGGCTGGAGTTCACCGACGTCACCACGATCCCGCTGTCGGCGCTGACCGGCGACAACGTCGTGTCCCGCTCGGCGAACATGGACTGGTTCGAGGGCCCGTCGCTGCTGCACCACCTCGAGAACGTGTACATCGCCAGCGATCGCAACCTGGTCGACGTGCGGTTCCCCGTGCAGTACGTCATCCGGCCCCAGAACGGCCAGGGCGACTATCGCGCGTTCGCCGGTCAGGTCATCAGCGGCGTGCTGCGCCCCGGCGACGATGTCATCGTGCTGCCCAGCGGGCTGCCCTCGCGGGTCAAGGCGATCGACACCGCGAAGGGCGAGCTGGCCGAGGCCTTCTCGCCCATGTCGGTCACGGTCCGACTCGAGGACGAGGTCGACGTGTCGCGCGGCGACATGATCGTGCGCCCGAACAACCAGCCCACGGTCACGCAGGACCTCGACGCGATGATCTGCTGGATGGACTCCGAGCCGATGCGTGTCGGCGCCAAGTACGCGATCAAGCACACGACGCGGTCGGCCCGGGCGCTGATCAAGGAGATCAAGTACGAGCTCGACGTCAACACGCTGCACCGGCACCGGTCGCCGTCGGACCTGCCGCTGAACGCGATCGGCCGCGTCACGCTTCGCACGACGCAGCCGCTGATGGTCGACCCCTACCAGCGCAACCGCCAGGCGGGCTCGTTCATCCTGATCGACGAGGCCACCAACCGCACCGTCGGGGCAGGCACCATCACCGAGCACTGACCCGGGTGCCGAGGGCGATCGCCCCGGCATTCGATCAGCGCGAGGCGTAGAAGTCGGTCTCGGCGCGCTCGATGAAGGTGCGCAGGCGCGTGCTGGAGGTGTGCAGCGTGTACGGGAAGTAGACGACCCGCGCACCGACGTCGGCCATCGCGTCCTCGAGTCGCGCGCCCTTCGGCGAGCCGCGCCAGTCGTCGCCCTTGAAGATGGCATCGAAGTTGCGCTCGCCCCAGGCGACCCGCTTGTCCTCGCTGCGGTCGACGATGACCTCGTCGACGAAGCGCAGGGACGAGACGATCTCGAGACGCTCGGGCAGCGGCACGACGGGGGCCCGGCCCTTCAGTGCCATCACGTACTCGTCGCTGGCGACGCCCACGACCAGGGTCTGGCAGTGCTCGCGCGACCGGCGCAGCAGGTTGAGGTGGCCGATGTGGAACATGTCGAACACGCCGCTGGCGTACCCGACCTCGACGGCGTCGACCGCCCCGTCCGTGCTCACCAGGCGCCCTTGCGGTTGAGGACGACGCCGACGGTCTTGAGCAGGATCGACAGGTCCATCCACAGCGTCCAGTTGTTCACGTACATCAGGTCGAGTCGGATCGACTCGTCCCACGACAGGGACGAGCGGCCGCTGACCTGCCACAGGCCGGTCATGCCGGGCTTGACGTGCAGCCGGCGCCACACCCACTGGCTGTACTGCGAGGTCTCGCTGTCCAGGGCCGGGCGGGGACCGACGAGCGCCATGTCGCCGAGCAGCACGTTGAACAGCTGGGGCAGCTCGTCGAGCGAGGTCTGCCGCAGGAACCGGCCCACGCGGGTCACGCGGGGATCCTGCGTCATCTTGAACAGGGGCCCGGAGCCCTCGTTCAGCTCGCGCAGCTCCTCGACCCTCTGGTCGGCGTCGACGACCATCGTGCGGAACTTGTAGATGACGAACGGCACGCCGTCCTTGCCGGTGCGCTCCTGCCGGTAGATGACCGGGCCGCGGGAGTCGAGCCGGATCGCCAGCGCGATCAGCGCCATCAGCGGGGCGCCGAACACGATCGCCAGCACCGCGACGCAGCGGTCGAAGAACGCCTTCGTGGCCTGCCCGACGAGGTGGGAGTTCGGCGGGTCGAGGGCGAGGGCCAGCTGGTCGCCGACGCGCGTGGGGCGCACGAACTCGACGTAGTCGTTCATGTCCGTCAGGACGAGGCACTCGATCTCGGCACGCTGCAGGCCCCAGGCGAGGTGCCGCAGCGACGAGTCGCCGAGCGCCTGGTCGGCCGTGATGACGACGCGGGCGCCGTGCACGGTGCGCAGCAGCTTCGGGACGTCGCGGACGACGGAGTTCACGGTGGCGCTGCCCAGCGGCAGCGTGGAGTCCCATGTGCACCGACCGACGACGACCAGGTCGTCACGGTCCTCCCAGCGGGCGGCCAGGCGGTTGACGGCGTCCGCGGGACCGACCAGCAGCGTCGGGACGCGGCGCAGCGCGGCACGGTGGACCAGGGCCGACGCGACGATCAGGGCGGCGGTGACGCTCAGGACGACGACCACCGAGCGCAGCTCGGCGGACACGTCCTCCGCGACCACGAGGGTGGCCAGGGCGCCGAGGGCCAGCACGCCGATGAGGCGCTTGGCCGGCCGCAGGGACACGGCACGCTCGTAGGCGGGCAGGGCGGCCAGGCTGAACCCGAGCCACCCGACGACACCCACGGCCAGCAGCGCCAGGGCGCCGGGGGCCATGTCGATCAGTCCGCCGGTGATCAGGGTGCCGGCCAGGACCAGCAGGTGGCCGATGAGTCCTTGGCGGACCTGGGCCTCGAAGGACGAGCGTCCCAGCGGGATGGTCGTGAGCTCGCGGTGGACCGAGGGCGATCCGGTCGCGGAGTCGCTGGTGATCGGGTCCACCAGTCGCAGCGGTAGGACGACGTCGTCTCGTCCGTCGATCGCTGAAGTCATGCGTTCTCCCCAATGCGAACCCGGTGGCGTGCTGCGGACCCCTCCGCCTCACCTGTGGCTCACGTGCCGTCGTGTCTGCGTACCCAGCCAAGAGCGTCCTCGAAGGGTTCCGATACACACACCCGTGGGCATGCCCCCGATCGACTCCCTCGGCCTCCGGTGGTCTCCCCGCCGGATTCCCCCTCCGACGGCCACCGAAAGCTGCGACGCCCCCTGCTTTCCCCTCGAAAGTAGGCCATCTCGGCACCCCTGTCCCGCCAATCCGCAAAATCTTCGCTGTTGCGCATGTCACAACAACTGAGACTGCGGTTTACAGGGGTCCATGCAGTCGAATCACCACTTTCACGGCGCGAACGGCGCCAAAAGCCGAGCTTCCCGGCGTGACAGGGGCGTTTGACCGCTCAGGGCGTGTCCTCGAATGACCACGTTGTCCCCTCCCGCACCACACGCCCCGGGGACCCCGCAATGACGACGTGGGCGGGGACCTTCTGACCCCTCACCACGGCCCGCAATCCGACGCAGACGTGGTCGCCGATGTCGACGTGACCCGACACCACCGACTCGCGGCACAGCCACACGTGGTGCCCGAGCCGGATCGTCGCGCCGAAGGGGTTGAGCCGCTCCCCCGTGGTGGCGTCCTCGAGCCGGTGCATGTCGTCGGTGGCGATGTACACGCCCGCCGCCCACAACTGGTCGCCCGCCGCGACGACACGGCCGCCGTTGCGTGCGTCGACCACTGGGGACCGCGTGGCCACGAGTGGCCCGTGGAGCACGATCGACGAACCCGGACCGCAGTACACCTCGCCGGCGGTCAGCACGACGCGCTCGTCGAGGAAGACGGTCGCCTCGTCGCCACCCAGCAGCAGGGAGGTCAGGTGGTCCATCGGCGACCCCACGACGATCAGGGCGTCCCGGAAGTAGAAGGTGGTCAGGGCCTGGACGACGTGGTCGGGCAGCCGCGCGCCCGGCGCCGTGTAGAGGGCGTTGTCCAGGTCGTTCCACCACGACGGCAGGGCGCCGTCGACCCGGCGCCAGTCGACCGCCTCCAGTCGCTCGGGATCGACCCCGGCGGCCATGAGCCGCGTCCGGTGGGCGTCGGTCATCGGGTCGTCGGTGCGGGTCAGGTCACGCCACGTGGTCACGCCGGACATCCTCCCACCCGCGAACGCACCGGACCCCGGCACCTGCGAGGTGCCGGGGTCCGGTGAGGAGGGGGGACGGGATCAGAAGCCCATGCCGCCCATGCCACCCATGTCGCCCATGTCGGGCGCGCCACCCGCGGCAGCGGGCTCGGGCTTGTCGGCCACGACGGCCTCGGTGGTGAGGAACAGCGCGGCGATGGACGCGGCGTTCTGCAGCGCCGAGCGCGTCACCTTGGCGGGGTCGATGATGCCCGAGGCGATCATGTCGACGTACTCGCCGGTGGCCGCGTTGAGGCCCAGGCCGGGCTCCAGGTTGGCGACCTTCTCCGCGACGACGCCGCCCTCGAGGCCGGCGTTGACCGCGATCTGCTTCAACGGGGCCGAGACGGCCAGGCGCACGATGTTGGCGCCGGTGGCCTCGTCGCCCACGAGCTCGAGCTTCTCGAACACGGCCTTGCTGGCCTGGACGAGCGCCACGCCGCCGCCGGCGACGATGCCCTCCTCGACGGCCGCCTTCGCGTTGCGGACGGCGTCCTCGATGCGGTGCTTGCGCTCCTTGAGCTCGACCTCGGTGGCCGCGCCGACCTTGATGACGGCCACGCCGCCAGCCAGCTTCGCCAGGCGCTCCTGGAGCTTCTCGCGATCGTAGTCCGAGTCGCTGTTCTCGATCTCGGCCTTGATCTGCGCCACGCGGCCCTGGATCTGGGCCTCGTCGCCGCCACCCTCGACGATGGTGGTCTCGTCCTTGGTCGTGACGACCTTGCGCGCGGTGCCCAGCAGCGTCAGATCGGCGTTCTCGAGCTTGAGGCCGACCTCCTCGCTGATGACCTCGCCACCGGTGAGGATCGCGATGTCGGTGAGCATCGCCTTGCGGCGGTCACCGAAGCCGGGCGCCTTGATGGCGACCGACTTGAAGGTGCCCTTCAGCTTGTTGACGATGAGGGTGGCCAGGGCCTCGCCCTCGACGTCCTCGGCGATGATCGCCAGCGGCTTGCCGGTCTGCATGACCTTCTCCAGCACGGGGACCATGTCCTTGACCGTGCTGATCTTGCTGTTGACGATCAGGATGTACGGATCCTCGAGGACCGTCTCCATGCGCTCGGGATCGGTGACGAAGTAGCCCGACAGGTGACCCTTGTCGAACCGCATGCCCTCGGTGAGCTCGAGGTCGAGGCCGAACGTGTTCGACTCCTCGACGGTGATGACGCCTTCCTTGCCGACCTTGTCCATGGCCTCGGCGATGATCTCGCCGACCGTGGTGTCAGCGGCCGAGATGGAGGCGGTGGAGGCGATCTGCTCCTTGGTCTCGACATCCTTGGCCATGCCCAGCAGCTGGGCGCTGATGGCCTCGACGGCGGTCTCGATGCCCTTCTTCAGGCCCATCGGGTTGGCGCCGGCGGCCACGTTGCGCAGGCCCTCGCGCACGAGCGCCTGGGCCAGGACGGTGGCCGTGGTGGTGCCGTCACCGGCGACGTCGTCGGTCTTCTTGGCGACTTCCTTGACGAGCTCGGCGCCGATCTTCTCGTACGGGTCCTCGAGCTCGATCTCCTTGGCGATGGAGACGCCGTCGTTCGTGATCGTGGGGGCTCCCCACTTCTTCTCGAGGACGACGTTGCGGCCCTTCGGGCCGAGGGTGACCTTCACGGCGTCGGCGAGCTGGTTCATGCCGCGCTCGAGCCCGCGCCGGGCTTCTTCGTTGAATGCGATGGACTTAGCCATGGGTGCGTGTCTCCGACAATGGGTAGAAGTGGAACTAGCACTCTCACTATACGAGTGCTAATCACGACAACTCAAGCGCCCCCGCACCGGGGCCGGTCGATCCCCGCTAGTGCTGGGGCTGCACGTTCTCGGCCTCGCGTCCCTTGGGGCCGTCGACGACCTCCAACTCGACGCTCTGGCCGTCCTCGAGGGTCTTGAAGCCGTTGACCGCGATCTTCGACCAGTGGACGAAGACGTCGTCCTGGCCGTCGACGGCGATGAAGCCGTAGCCCTTGTCGGAGTTGAACCACTTGACGGTGCCCTGCACCATACGACCACCTGTTCTGCGCGAAAGGCCCGCGACCGAGCCTGAAACCAGCGTATCGGCAGCAGGCCGTTCCGCGTGAATCGGCGTCGTGTGACGTCGTCCTGTCAGCGCGCTCCGCCGGCCACGGCCGGGATGATCGAGATCTGCGTGCCGTCGACCGTGCGGGTGTCGAGGCCGTCCGAGAAGCGCACGTCCTCCTCGGCCACGTAGACGTTGACGAACCGGCGCAGCTTGCCGTCCTCGTCGACGATGCGGGCCCTGATGCCGGGGTAGCTCGCCTCCAGCGACTCCAGGACGGCGCTGAGGTTGTCGCCCTCGGCGGTGACCTGGGACTCGTCACCGGTGTAGCTGCGCAAGATGGTGGGGATGCGGACGGACACGGCCATGGTGGTGCTCCTCGGGAAGGTTCGGGTCGGACGGCTCAGGCGATGCCGGCCGCGGTGAAGGCGTCGTAGGTGGGGGCGATGGTGGCGCGGGGCCCGACCGCCCCGGAGACGGCGTCGAGCGTCTTGAGCCCGTGACCGGTGTTGATCACGACCGTCTCCAGCTCCGGGTCGAGCTGGCCGGTCTCGGTGAGCTTCTTCAGCACGGCCACCGTGGTGCCGCCCGCGGTCTCGGTGAAGATGCCCTCGGTGCGCGCCAGCAGCACGATCGCGTCGCGGATCTGGTCGTCGTCGACCTCCTCGACGGCGCCGCCGGTGGAGCGGGCGATGTCGAGCACGTAGATGCCGTCGGCCGGGTTGCCGATCGCCAGCGACTTGGCGATCGTGTCGGGCTTGACCGGGCGGATGGCGTCGACGCCGTCCTTGAAGGCGGTGGCGACGGGGTTGCAGCCCTGGGCCTGCGCGCCGAAGATCCGGACCGGCTTGTCCTCGACCAGACCGAGCTCGACCAGCTCGCGGAACGCCTTGTGCACCTTGGTCAGCTGCGAGCCCGAGGCGACCGGGATGACGACCTGGTCGGGCAGTCGCCAGCCCAGCTGCTCGGCGATCTCGTACCCGAGCGTCTTGGAGCCCTCGGCGTAGAAGGGCCGGACGTTGACGTTGACGAAGGCCCAGCCCGGGTCCTCGCCGGCGATCTCGCTGGCGAGCTTGTTGACGTCGTCGTACGTGCCGTCGACCGCGACGAGGTTCTCGGTGAAGATCGCCGAGTTCACCTGCTTGGGAGTCTCGAGGTTGCTGGGGATGAACACCACCGTGCGGATGCCGGCGCGGGCGCCGGCCGCGGCGACCGCGTTGGCGAGGTTGCCGGTGGAGGGGCAGGCGAAGACCTTGCTGCCGAACTCGCGGGCGGCGCTCAGGGCGCACGCGACGACGCGGTCCTTGAAGGAGTTGGTGGGGTTGGTGCTGTCGTCCTTGACCCAGAGCCTCGTCAGCCCGAGCTCGGCGGCGAGGTTGCGGGCGTCGAGCAGGCGCGTGAAGCCGGGCTCGAGGTTGGGGCTGGACTCGATGTCGTCGGGCACGGGAAGCAGTGCCTTGTAGCGCCAGATGTTGGCCGGGCCGGCCTCGATCTGCTCGCGGGTGACCTCGCCGAACTCGTAGCCGATCTCCAGCGGGCCGAAGCACTCGTAACAGGCGTAGTGCGGACCGAGCTCGCGGGTGGCGCCGCACTCGCGGCACTTCAGGCACGTGGCGTTGCCGAACGCGCCGGCGCGGAGGGTGGGGGTGTCGGACAGCGTGGTGCTCACGAAGGCTCCATTCATCTCTCCGCGGCCGGCGATCGACCGCGGACGGAATTAGCACCTGGCCGTGATCGGCTGGTTGCTGGGGCTTCGTCGGGCCGTGTCCCTCTGCCCCTCGGGATGAGTGACTTCAGCCTAGGGCGGCGTCTCACGATACGTCTACATCGTCCACACTTCGAGACGCCCGGAGCGGCGTGGGTCAGGCCGGCGCGAGCTCGTCGGCCAGGCCGGTCAGCCACGCGGCCACGGCCTCCGGGCCGTCGAGGACGACGTCGGCCAGGGCGACCAGGGCGTCCTGCTCGGCCGAGGCCGAGCAGACCAGTGTGACGTCGACGCCCTGCTCGCGCAGGAGGATGCCCTCCTGGAACGCCGGCAGGTCGCCCAGGTCGTCGCCGGCGTAGACGACGGCGGCCGGGTTCATGGGCCCGACGACCCGGCGCAGGGTCTGGCCCTTGTCGGTGCCCGCCGCCCGCAACTCGATGACCTGGCGGCCGGGCTCGAGGTGGAGGCCGACGCGGGCGGCCAGCGCCTCGATCTGGGGACGCAGCTCGTCGAGCAGACCCGGCGCGATCCCCCGCGTGTGCAGGGCGATCGCCAGGCCCTTGTCCTCGACCCGGATCCGCGCCGCGTCGTGGTCCTCGAGCCACTGGGGCAGGCACTCCGCGAGATCGGAGACGGCCTGCGGGCGGCCCGGCCGGCGGACCTCGCCACTGGACGCGTCCCACCGCTCGGCGCCGTACTGGCCGCAGACGACCAGTCGCTCGAGCCCGGGGCCCTCCTCGAAGCGGCCGAGCCGTCGAGCCTGGTCGACCGGTCGCCCGGTGATGATGACGATGCCGCCGAGCACGGGCCCGAGCCGGCGCAGCGCCGCCAGGGAGTCGGGGTGGATCCAGGCCGACGCGGGGTCCTCGACGATCGGCGCGAGGGTGCCGTCGAAGTCGAGGGCCAGCAGGGTGTTCCCCGGGTCGCTCATGAACACGAGTATGGCGCGTCGCCGTGACGGGTCAGCGGGGGCTGGCCAGCACGACGGTCAGTGCCGAGGTGGACATGTTCGCGATGGCCGGCATGAGCCGGGCGATGCCCAGGTCCTGCGCGAGCAGCGCGGCCTCGGCCTGCCCGCCCGCGGGGTAGTAGACGGTGTCCTGCGGGACGCCGCCACGCCAGTCGGCGACGGTGCCGACGGTCCATCCGAGGCCGCGGAGCTGACCCGCGACCCGGCCGGCGAGGCCGCCGATGCCGACCTGGTTGTAGACCGAGACGCTGAGCGAGCGCGTGGCCGGGGCCTCGGTGGTGGCCTCCGTCGTGGGCTCGGTCGACGGCTCGGGCCTGGGCTTCGCCTTCGGCTTCGGCTTGGCGGAGGCCTGCGGCTTCACGGTCTTCTTGGTGGTCGCGGCGGGGCCCTTCGACGAGGTCTGGGCCGCGGGCGCGTCGTCGGACTGGACGACCTTGATGATGCCGACGCCGCCGAGGACGCCGAACACGAGCCAGGCGGCCGGGAGCGCGATCAGGGTCCAGGTGGGCCCGGGTCGGGCGTCGCGCCGGTCGTCGGGACGCTCGATCGGCGGCTGCTCCACCTCAGCGGTCGGAGCCGGTGCGCCGGGCCTGGCGCTGGCGCTGGCGCTGCGAGCGCAGGCGACGGAGGCGCTTGACGAGCAGCGGGTCGTGCGCGAGCGCCTCTTCGGAGTCGATCAGCGCGTTGAGGATCTGGTAGTAGCGGGTGGCCGTCATGTCGAACTTGTCGCGGATCGCCTGCTCCTTGGCGCCGGCGTACTTCCACCACAGGCGCTCGAGCTCGAGCATCTCGCGGTCGCGATCGGACAACGTGCCCTCATGGACCATCTCGTCGTGCTTCTCCACCGCTGCCATGGCTCCGATGGTACCGCCGGAATCACACCGTTGTCATTCGCGATCGAGAATCGGTCCGCCCACGCGTCGCGCACACGCGGGAGGACCCGTTCTCCTCTAGGGTTGCCCCATGGCGCCCGAGCAGACCGATTTCCTCGTGATCGCCAACCGCCTTCCCGTCGACCGGCTGGTGGCCGCCGACGGCGAGGTCTCCTGGCGCACGTCCCCCGGCGGGCTGGTCACCGCCCTCGAGCCGGTGATGAAGCTGCGCGGCGGCGCGTGGATCGGCTGGCACGGCGCGTCCGACGAGGAGCTCGACGACTTCGAGCACGACGGCCTGCGGCTGGTGCCGGTCCCCCTCTCCGAGCAGGAGGTCGAGGACTACTACGAGGGCTTCTCCAACGGCACGCTGTGGCCGCTCTACCACGATGTCGTCGTCACCCCGGAGTACCACCGCGAGTGGTGGGACGCCTACGTCACGGTCAACCGGCGCTTCGCCGAGAAGGCGGCCTCGCTCGCCGCCCCGGGCGCGGTCGTGTGGGTGCAGGACTACCAGCTGCAGCTCGTCCCCCAGATGCTGCGCGAGCTGCGTCCCGACCTGCTGATCGGGTTCTTCCTGCACATCCCCTTCCCGCCCACCGAGCTGTTCCAGCAGCTGCCGTGGCGCCGCCAGATCCTCGAGGGGCTGCTCGGTGCCGATCTCGTCGGGTTCCAGATGCCCGGCGGCGCGCAGAACTTCGCCCGCCTCGTGCGCCAGCGCGTGGGCCACCGCACCGTCAAGGACACCGTCTTCCTGCCCGACGGCCGCAAGGTCATCGCGAAGGCCTACCCGATCTCGATCGACGCCCGCGGCTTCGAGCAGCTCTCGCGCACGCCCGAGGTCATCGCCCGCGCCCAGGAGATCCGCGACAGCCTCGGCAACCCGCGCCACGTGCTGATCGGCATCGACCGCCTCGACTACACCAAGGGCCTGCCCCAACGACTGCGCGCGTTCGGCGAGCTCGTGAGCGACGGCGTCATCGACGTCGACGACGCCGTGTTCGTCCAGGTCGCCACCCCGTCGCGCGAGCGGGTGCACCAGTACCGCGTGCTGCGCGACGACATCAACCGGCTGGTGGGCCGCATCAACGGCGACATGGGCCGCATCGGCCAGCAGCCGATCCAGTACCTCCACACCTCCTACCCGCGCGAGGAGATGGCCGCGATGTACCGGGCCGCCGACGTCATGGTCGTCACCCCGCTGCGCGACGGCATGAACCTCGTCGCCAAGGAGTACATCGCCACCCGCTGGGACGACCGCGGCGCGCTCGTCCTGAGCGAGTTCGCGGGCGCGGCCGGCGAGCTCAAGCAGGCCTTCCAGGTCAACCCGCACGACATCAACGGCATGAAGCAGGCGATGGTCGACGCGATGCAGGCCAGCCCGGTCGACCTGCGCAAGCGGATGCGCGCGCTGCGCAAGCAGGTGATGGAGAACGACATCGAGCGCTGGGCCAAGACGTTCCTCGACGAGCTGGCGGCGGTCCGCGATCTCGGCCCGTCCGACGGTGACGACTGAGCTCCCGGCCCGGGTCCGCCGCGGCTACGCCCTGGGCAGCGTCGCGACCGGCACCTTCGGCACCGTCCCCGGCCTGCTGCTGCTGCCGTACCTGACCGACACGATCGGCGTCGGCGCCGCCCTGGCGGGCGTGCTCGTCTTCGCGCCGAAGGCGTGGGACGTCGTCCTCAACCCGATCGCGGGCCGGATCAGCGACCGGTCCACGCATCCCGCCGGGCGCCGCCGTCCCTTCCTCGTCCGCGCCGGGCTCACGCTGGCCGTGCTGTTCGCGGTGCTGTTCGCGGGCCCGAGCGAGCCCCGCGTCCTGGCCGCCGCGTGGGTCGCCGTCGCCTTCCTCGGGTGCGCCAGCGCGTACGCGTTCTTCCAGGTGCCGTACGTCGCCATGCCGGCCGAGCTGACGCTCGACTACGAGGAGCGCACGCGGCTCATGACGTGGCGCGTCGTGGTGCTGGCGCTCGCGATCCTCGTGTCCGGCGCCACCGCCCCGCTCGTCGCCGATCAGCTCGGCCACCGCGCCATGGGCGTGTACGTCGGGGCGGTCATCGCCCTGGGTGTCCTCGGGGCGTGGTGGGGCACGCGCGGCGCGCCGGAGCACCCGGGCGAGGCCGCGCCGGGCACGTTCGCCGACCAGCTGCGCCTGGTCGCCTCCAACGCCGACTTCCGGGCCGTCCTGCTGACCTTCATGGTCCAGGCGGCCGCGATCGGCACGGTGTTGGCGGGCGTCGCCTACGTCGCCGACGACCTGCTCGACAGCGCCGCGGCCCACACGTTCCTGTTCCTGGCCTTCGTCGGTCCGGCCCTGCTCGTGACGCCCCTGTGGGAGCGGTACGCCCACACCCGGGGCAAGCGGTCGGGCTACGCCTTCTCGAGCGCGTTCCTCATCGTCGGGATGACGACCCTCCTCACCGCCCACGCCGGCTGGACCACGCTGACGTACGTGGCCGCCGCGCTCGTCGGCATCGGGTACGCCGGCGCCCAGGTCTTCCCGATGGCGATGCTGCCCGACGTCGCCGCCGACGACGCGCAGCGCAGCGGCGCGAACCGGATCGGCGTCTTCACCGGCGTCTGGACCGCGGGCGAGACCCTCGGCCTCGCGATGGGACCGGGGATCTTCGCGATCGCCCTGACCGTCGGCGGCTACGTCTCCTCTACCGGCGACGAGACGGTGACGCAGCCCGACGGCGCGCGCCTGGCCATCGCCCTCGGGTTCTCGCTCGTCCCGGCCGTCCTGACCGCCCTGAGCCTGGTGGCCCTGCGGGGCTACCGGCTCGATGACCGTCTGAGGAGCGCCGATGTCGCCTGAGCAGATCCTCGCCGAGCTGGCCGCCCGCCGGGAGCACGACCTGCCCACCCACGGCGGTCGCACCCTGGCGTACGTCTACGACTCCGGCCTGGCCGAGGCCGACGAGGTCGCGCGGCAGGCGCTGTCGATGTACGCGTCGAGCAACGGTCTCGACCCCACGGCGTTCCCGAGCCTGCTGTCCATGGAGGCCGACCTCGTCGGGTTCGCCCGGTCGATCCTGCACGCGTCGGACGAGGTCGTCGGCACGGTGACTTCCGGGGGCACGGAGTCGATCCTGCTCGCGGTGCAGACCGCGCGGGACGCCGCGCGGGTCGAGCGTCCAGCGATGGTCGTGCCCGACACGATCCACGCCGCTTTCGCGAAGGCGGCCCACTACTTCGGCGTCGAGCTGGTCACCGTGCCGGTGGGAGCCGAGCACCGGGCCGACGTGGCCGCCATGACCGAAGTGATCGACCGGCTCGGCGACCGCGTGGTGCTGGTCGCGGCGTCCGCGCCGTCGTACGCGCACGGCGTCGTCGACCCGATCGCGCAGCTCGCGGCGGTCACCCGCGAGCGCGGGTTGCGGCTGCACGTCGACGCCTGCATCGGCGGCTGGATCCTGCCGTGGACACCCGGCGCCCCCGCGTGGGACTTCGCGGTCGAGGGGGTCACCAGCCTCTCGGTCGACCTGCACAAGTACGCGTACACCCCCAAGGGCGTGTCCCTGCTGCTGCACGCCGACGCCGGCCTGCGTCGCCCCCAGTTCTTCGCCCACGCCGACTGGCCCGGCTACACGATGCTCAACTCGACGATGCAGTCGACGAAGTCCGGCGGCCCGCTCGCCGCCGCGTGGGCCGTGGTGCGCCTCATCGGCGCCGACGGCTACCGCGGACTCGTCGAGCGCACCCTCGCCGGCACCCGCGCCCTGGCCGAGGGCATCGAGCAGATCGAGCACCTGCACCTCGTGGAGCGTCCCGACACCTCGCTCGTCGTGGCCGGCACCGACGACGCCGTCGACGTCTTCACCCTCAGCGACCTCATGCTCGACCGGGGCTGGTTCGTGCAGCCGCAGATGCGCTTCGGCGACGAGCCGGCGACGCTGCACCTGACCATCTCGGCGGCGACGGCCGACTCCGTCGGGGAGTTCCTCACCGCCCTGCGTGAGGCCGTGGCCGAGGCGGTCGCCGCGGGACCGGTGCGGATCGACCCCGCCCTCGCCGAGGCCGCGGCCACGCTCGACCCCGCCACGCTCGACGACGCGGCGTTCGACGCCCTGCTGGCGCTGGCCGGCCTCACCGGCGGCGACGGCGCGGTGGCCGTGCCCGAGCGGCTCGGCCCGGTCAACGCCCTGGTCGACCTCGCTCCCCCGCGGGTCCGTGAGGCGCTGATGATCGCGTTCCTCGACCGGCTCACCCGCTGACGCCGCGCACGCCACTCAGTAGGGTGCTCCGCGTGGAGGACGTGTGGCGGACCCCGGTCGTGATGCAGGGCGAGATCGTGCGGCTCGAGCCGCTGTCCCTCGAGCACGCCGAGGGGCTGGCGGCCGCGGGCGACGACCAGTCCGTCTTCGAGCACCTGCGGGGCTGGGACGTGATGGACGCGGCCCTCGCCGCCGAGCGCATCCGGCGGACCCTCGACGACCCGGCCCTCGTGCCGTGGGCGCAGGTCGACGTGCGCACCGGCGAGGTGGCGGGGATGACCTGCTTCTACGACGTCAGCGCCGCCTTGCGGACCGTCGCGATCGGTCACACCTGGATCGGCCGGCGGTTCTGGCGGTCGGGCCTCAACACCGAGGCGAAGCTGCTGCTGCTGACCCGTGCGTTCGAGGAGCTCGACTGCCTCCGCGTCGTGTGGCACACCGACATCCGCAACGAGCGCTCGCAGGCCGCCATCACGCGCCTCGGGGCCACCCGCGAGGGCGTGCTGCGCAAGCACAAGCCCCGCGACGACGGATCGTGGCGCGACACCGTGACCTTCTCGATGCTGGACGACGAGTGGCCGGAGGCGAGGTCGCGGCTCCGGGCCGCCCTCGACCGCTGAGTCAGGAGACGATGCGGGCGTTGCGCAGGATGCGCTGCGTGACCAGCGAGACCACGAACGCCACCGCCATCGCGCGGATCGTCACGGCGAAGGCCGGGGTGGGCCCGGACGGACCGAACGCCCCGTCGGCGGCGCGACCGGCGAGCGACGCGCCGGTGGCGTAGCCCAGCCCGGTGGCGCCGGCCATGAACGTCATCGCCGTGCCGATCCGGGCCGGCGGGACGATGAGGCCGGCCAGCGCGAAGGCGCTGATCAGATAGGGCGCGACCGCGAAGCCCAGCACCGCGATCACCCCGACGACCTGAGGGATCGTCTGGACCAGCAGCAGCGGCAGCGCGAGCACGACCATCGCGCCGGACGCCCACAGCATCCGGGTGGCGTACAGGACGCTGACCGGCACCGCCGCGAGCGACAGCGCCGCGATCATGCTGCCGACGCCGAGGACGGCGTGGATCAGGCCCGCCACGTCGGGGTGTCCCTGCTGCGTGGCCAGCACCGTGGAGCCGGCCTGGATGCTGCCGAAGAACGTGCCCATGAGGAAGACGGCGAACGCCAGCACGATGAACGCGGCGGTCCACAGCTTCACGCCGTGGGTGGGGGCGTGCTCGCTGCCGCGAGGCACCAGCGCCGCGGTCGGGTGCACGGCGAACCAGGAGCCGAAGACGAGCAGCAGCGCGGCGGCGGCGAGCAGTGCGCCGTCGGCACCGATGAGCACCCCGAGGATGCCGACCAGGGCCGGGCCGAGGACGAAGGAGGCCTCGTCGCCCGCACCCTCGTACGAGAAGGCGAGGTCGACGAAGCGGTGCACCTCGGAGTCGCGGATGCGCCCCTGCTTGACCCGCCTGTCCAGGACCGGGCGCCAGCGCACGCGGGCCAACGGTCCGACCTGCGGCATCACGAGGCCGGTCATCGCCGCGACCCCGATGAGGGCACCGGACGAGACGCCCTGGTCGGCGGCGTACACGACGGCGACCAGGCCGAGGGAACCCAGGATCGACTGCGTGAGCACGACGGGGCGCTGCCCGACCCGGTCGGCGGCCGCACCGAAGAAGGGCGAGCCGATCGCGCTGGCGACGGCGAGGGCACCCGCGGTGGCCCCGGCGATGCCGTAGCGGCCGGTGGCCTGCGCGACCAGCAGCAGGACGCCCATCTGGCTCATCGCCAGCGGGATGCGACCCAGGAACGCCACCGCGACGAACGAGAATCCAGCTGCGCCCCAGAGGCGGCGGTAGTCGGTGAGCGCAGAAGACACAACCAGCCCATGCTACCGGCCGGGTCCCAGCACCGCAGGTGCCCTCCGGCCCCACGGGCACCGTCGCCGGACGCTCCTAGACTCGTCGGGTGAGGGAGACCGAGACGACGCTGACCCGGGCCCGTGTCGCGGCGGCCTCGCTGCTGTTCTCGAACGGGTTCCTGCTCGGTGCGTGGATCGTGCACATCCCCGTCGTGATGGACCGCACCGGGGTGTCGGCGGCCACGCTCGGCACGCTGCTGCTCCTCATGGGCGTCTGCGCGTGGCTGGGCATGCAGGCCGCGGGGTTCTTCGTCGACCGCACCGGCAGCGCGCGGGCGGCCACCGTCGGGCTGGTCCTGATGTGCGTGTTCCTCCCGCTGCCCGCGCTCGCCACCGACGCGTGGACGCTCGGCGCGGCCCTGGCTGTGCTCGGCGCGACCAACGGCCTGGTCGACGTCGCCCAGAACGCGCAGGCGGTCACGGTCGAGCGCGCCTACGGCCGCCCGATCATGTCGTCCTTCCACGCCTGGTTCTCGGCCGGCGGCCTCGCGGCCTCGGGGCTCGGGGGCGCGATGCTCGCGCTCGGCTGGCCCGTCACCCTCGACTTCATCGTCTTCGCGGTCGTCGGGCTCGCCCTGGTCGTCGCGGCCCGGCCGCACCTGCTCGACCACGACGTCCGCGACCGCGAGGAGCAGCTCGAGCGCCCGCCGTGGACCGCCCAGGTCGCGCTGCTCGGGGCCCTGGCGTTCGCGCTCATGCTGGCCGAGGGCGTGGCGTACGACTGGAGCACCGTGCACCTGCGGGACGAGCTCGGCACCACCGAGGCGCTCGCCGCCGTGGCCTTCGGCGCGTTCAGCCTCGCGATGTTCGTGTCCCGGCTGGTCGCCGACCGGATCGTCGCCCTCACCGGACCGGGCACCTTCGTCCGGTGGGCCTCGATCCTCGGCGCCGTCGGGCTCGCGATCGCGATCGTCGCCCCCACGCCCGCGGTGGCCATCGCGGGCTGGGCCGTCGTCGGCATCGGGCTCGCCGGCTGCGTCCCGCAGTTCTTCAGCGCCGCCGGCAACGTCGACCCCCGGCACGGCGCGGCGATCATCGCGCGGGTCACGGGCATGGGGTACGTGGCGCTGCTGAGCGGCCCGTCCGTCATCGGCCTGCTGACGAACTGGGTGTCGCTGACCACCGCGTTCCTCGTGCCGCTCGCCCTCGCCCTCGTGGCCAGCGCCCTGGCGCCGACCGCACTGCGCAAGCACTGACAGGAGATCTCGTGGACCTCGACCACCTGATGGCCCCCGACTGGGCCGAGGCGATGCAGCCGGTCGCACCGCAGATCGCCGCGATGGGCGACTTCCTGCGCGCCGAGGTCGCGGCCGGTCGCAGCTACCTGCCCGCGCCGGACGCGATCTTCCGCGCGTTCCGCACGCCGCTGGCCGACGTGCGCGTGCTCATCACCGGCCAGGACCCCTACCCCACGCCCGGCCACCCGATGGGGCTGTCGTTCTCCGTCCAGCCCGACGTGCGCCCGCTGCCTCGCAGCCTCGTGAACCTCTACACCGAGCTGCAGGCCGACCTCGGCATCGCGCCGGCGCCGCACGGCGACCTCTCGGCCTGGGCCGATCGCGGCGTCATGCTGCTGAACCGCTGCCTCACCGTGCGGCCCGGCGAGTCCGCCAGCCACCGCGGCCGGGGCTGGGAGGCGGTCACCGACCGCGCGATCGCCGCCCTCGTCGAGCGCGGCGGCCCGCTCGTCGCGATCCTGTGGGGCCGCGACGCCCAGGCGCTGGCGCCGCGGCTCGCGGACGTCCCCCGCATCGAGTCGGCACACCCGAGCCCGCTGTCCGCCTCGCGCGGGTTCTTCGGCTCGCGCCCGTTCAGCCGCGCGAACGACGCGTTGGTGGCGCAGGGCGCGCAACCGGTCGAGTGGGCCCTGCCCGGATAGGGTTGCCGCGTGAGCGAGACACGCATTCGCGACCGGGCCGTGATCATCGATCAGGGCTTCGTCGTGATCCAACGCTGGGGCATCCGGATCATCGTGATCGCCGCCGCCCTCTACGTCCTGGGCTGGGCCGTCGGGCACACGTGGGTGGTCTGGTTCCCCGTCGCGCTGGCGATCCTCTTCGCCACGGTCCTCGGTCCGCCGGCCAAGGCGCTCCGCGACCGGGGAGTCCCGGCCGCGGCCGCGGCGGGCCTGGTCATGCTCGGCTTCCTCGCGGCGCTGGGCGTGCTGTTCTCGATCCTCATCCCGCAGCTGGTCGACGAGGCGCCGCAGATCGCCGACCGTGCGGCCAAGGGTGTCGGCGAGGTGCAGGACTGGCTGGTCAACGGCCCACTGCCGATCGAGTCCGGCCAGATCAGCAACGCGCTCAACTCCGTCGAGGACTGGCTGCGCGACAGCGCCGGCGACATCAGCAGCGGCGTCCTCTCGACGATCGGCGTCGCCACCAACGTCATCGTCAACACCGTCCTGATCCTGATCCTGACGTTCCTGTTCATCAAGGACGGCCACCGCTTCCTGCCCTACGTCGAGCGTCTCGGCGGCCACCGCGTCGGCGGCCACCTGCGCGAGCTGCTCTACCGGGCGTGGAACACGCTGGGCGGTTTCATCCGGACGCAGGCGCTGGTGTCCTTCATCGACGCCGTGCTGATCGGCGTCGCGCTGGCGCTCGTGGGCCAGCCGCTGTGGGTGCCGCTGGCGGTCATCACCTTCATCGGCGGCTTCATCCCGATCGTCGGCGCGTTCGCCAGTGGCGCCATCGCGGTGCTGGTCACCCTGGTCACCAACTCCCCCCAGGACGCGCTGATCATCCTCGCGGTGATCATCGCCGTGCAGCAGCTCGAGGGCAACGTGCTCTCGCCGATGCTGCAGGGCAAGAGCATGAACCTGCATCCGGCCGTCGTGCTCATGGCGGTCACCGCGGGCGGCTCGATGTTCGGCATCACCGGCGCGTTCCTCGCGGTGCCCGTCACCGCCACCGTCGCCGAGATCCTGCGCTACGCCAACGAGCGCATCGACACGACGCTGACCACCGGCGGCGACCCCGTCGCGATGACGTCCACCGCTCCGGCGACCGCGTCCGACCCCGCCGCCGTCGAGGACGAGGGCGGCAAGCAGCGATGAGTGCCGGCGAGGCGCTGGACCGCGCCCTCGCCACGGCCGCCGGCCTCAAACCGGGCACGTGGGAGGCTGTCGAGTCCCTCGCGCTGCTGGCGATCGAGGCGTCCGGTCGGCCCGAGGCGTCCGGCCTGCTCGACACCGCGCGCACGACCGCAGGCCGGCTGAAGCCGGGCACCTGGGAGGCCGTCCGGGCGCTCACCTGGCTCGCCCGGGCCGAGCGCGAGCTCGGCTGAGTCAGTCGAAGACGACCGTCTTCATCCCGTTCAGCAGCACCCGGTGCTCGGCGTGCGCGCGCACCGCGTGCACGAGGGCACGGGCCTCGAGGTCCTGGCCCATGGCCGCCAGCTCGGCCGCCGACGACCGGTGGTCGACCCGACGGAAGTCCTGCTCGATGATCGGCCCCTCGTCGAGGTCGGCCGTGACGTAGTGGGCGGTGGCGCCGATGACCTTGACGCCGTGCCGGTGCGCCTGCTCGTACGGTCGGGCGCCCTTGAAGCTGGGCAGCAGCGAGTGGTGGATGTTGATGGCGCGGCCGTGGACGTCGCGGCACATCTGGTCGGTCAGGATCTGCATGTAGCGAGCCAGGATCAGCGCCTCGGCGTCGGTGCGCTCCATGAGGTCGAGCACGAACTGCTCGGTCTCGCGCTTGGTCTCGGCCGTGACCCGGATCTGGTGGAACTCGATGCCGTGCCACTCCACGACGTCGCGCCAGTCGGGGTGGTTCGAGACGACGGCGACGATCTCGATCGGCACCTGCCCCTGCTGGGTGTGGAACAGCAGGTTGTTGAGGACGTGGCCCTGCTTCGACACCATCACCACGACGCGCAGCGGCGCGGACGCGTCGTGCAGGTCCCAGTCCATCTCGAACGGCTCGAGGACCGGCGCCAGCGTCGTGCGCACCTCGTCCAGCGCGACGGCGCGGTCGGCCGAGAACCGCACCCGCATGAAGAACCGGCGCGTGTCGGGGTCGGCGTACTGCTGGCTCTCGGTGATCGTCCAGCCGTCCTGCGCCAGGGTCGACGCGATCGCCGCGACGATGCCGACCCGGTCGGGGCAGGCGAAGGTCAGGATGAAGTCGCTGTGCGCCTGGGGAACGTCCATGGTCTGCATCGTCTCAGGTGCCCGGGCGCCCGCGGAGCGGCCCTCCTCAGGTGGCATCCACGATCGTCGTGAGCAGGACGGCCGCGTCCTCGAGCGCGAGCAGGTCGTGGCGGCGGTCGGGGATCACGAGCAGCTCGTTCGCGCCGCCCTCCCAGGACTCGTCGCCGGCGGTCAGCCGCACCCGGCCGGCCAGCACGAGCAGGGTCGCCTCCGAGGGGGCCTCGTGCTCGTCGAGTCGCTGGTCGGCGGACAGCGCGATGACGGTCTGGCGCAGCTGGTGGTGCCGGCCCCGGTGCAGGGCGACGGCGCTGCGTCCCGCTCGTGCCGAGCGCGCGGTGTCGAGGTGTTCGCGGACGAGGTCGGTCAGGTCGGTGGACTCCATGCTCCGACCGTACGGTGTCCGCGGTCCGGCCGTCGCGCCTAGGGTGCCTGCATGCGCATGAAGCTCGGTCGCCCGGACCTGACCCCGTACGCGAGCCTGTTCGACGTCCCCGAGGCGGCCGAGGGCCGGCCCGGCGTGACCTTCGCCGGGGTGTCGACGCTCTCGTTCGACGACGGGGCCTCGGCCCTGGTCGTCGACGGGTTCTTCTCGCGTCCGTCGCTGCTGAAGGTCGGCGTGGGCCGGATCGCGCCGGTCCCCGAGCGGATCGACGCGGGGCTGGAGCGGCTCGGGCTGCTGGGTCCGACCGCGCCACGGGTGGAGGCCGTGCTGCCGGTGCACAGCCACTTCGACCACGTGATGGACTCCCCCGAGGTCGCGCGGCGCACCGGAGCCCTGCTGGTCGGGGGCACCTCCACGCTCCACGTCGGCACCGGCGCGGGCCTGGAGCCCGAGCAGACCCGCCTCCTGACACCCTGGACCCCCACGGCGTACGGGCCGTGGACCGTCACCGCGGTGCCCTCGGAGCACTGCCCGCCCGATCGCTACCCGGGCACCATCGACGAGCCGCTGCGGACCCCGGCGAAGGCGTCCGCCTACCGCTGCGGTGAGGCGTGGTCGCTGCTGGTCGAGCACCCGGACTCCGGTGTCACGCTCGTCCAGGGCAGCGCCGGCTTCATGCCCGGTGCACTCGACGGTCGGCAGGCCGACGTGGTCTACCTCGGCGTCGGCCAGCTCGGGGTGCTCGGCGAGGACTACATCGCGCAGTACTGGCAGCACACCGTCGCCGCGGTCGGCGCACGGCGTGCGGTGCTGACCCACTGGGACGACTTCTTCCGACCGCTCAGCGCACCGCTGCGGGCCCTGCCGTACGCCGGCGACGACCTCGACGTGACGCTCCGCGTGCTGGGACGGCTGGCCGACCGCGACGGGGTGCGCCTGCACCTGCCGACGCTGTGGCGACGCGAGAACCCGTGGGCGGCCCGACCGCCCGCCGGACCACGGCGGAGCCCCCGACAGGATTCGAACCCGCGACATCTTCTTTACAAGAGAAGCGCTCTACCGACTGAGCTACAGGGGCGCGGCGGTGAGGCCGACGGCTCATCCTAACGAGCCTCAGACCCGTCCGGCCTGACATGTGCGCGCGAACTCCTCGTCGACCCGCTCGTCGTCGGGCAGCTCGGGCGTGATCGCCTCGTCGCCGTTGCCGATCTCGGCGAACGTCGTGAGGTCGGCCTGCTGGTCGTCGGCGTCGCCGCCGGGCGTGAGGAAGCCGTCGAGCACGGTCGCGCAGTCCGCGGCCCCGAACTCCTGCCAGCCCGTGATCGTGCCCCAGCCGTCGTCGTCGGGCCCGCCGATGACGCCCTGGGTCCGCAGGACGCCGATGACGCGCACCGGACCACCGGGCGAGCGGACCTCGTAGGCCGTCCGGGTCTGCAACGAGACGTTCACCGAGCCCTCGTCGTCGGCCGACACGGTCCACGCCCCCGTGAGGCCCGACGTGAGCACCTCGAGGTCCGGGTCCAGCACGTTCCCCCGGGCCAGCTCCGGCGCCTCGTCCTGCGCGTCCTCGAGGTCGGCGATCGCCGCCTTCAGCGACGCGGGCAACCCGGTGCCGACGGTCTCGGGCGAGGTGGCCGCCTGGATCGCCCAGGTCCGGACCGCCGCCACCATCCGCGCGTACTCGGCCGGCTCGACGCCCTCGGGGCGCGCGGGCGGCTCCGGGAGCCGGTCCTCGTCCGGAGCGGGCCACCGGGCGATGCCGAGCTCGTCGAGCGAGATCTGCTGCGTCGGCCTCGGCTGCGGGTTCGGCGTGGGGGCGGGGTCGGGATGGTCGGACCCCCACGAGCAGCCGCCCAGCACGAACGCCGTCAACACGAGCAACAGGACGGGTCGGCGCACGCGACCAGTATGCATACTGGCCCCGTGGCCCCCCTCGACCTGACTCCCCCGTTCCCCCGCCTGCTGCGCGCCACCTCCCTGCTCGACACGCCGTACGCCGTGATCGACGAGGAGGCGCTGTGGGCCAACGCCGGCGACCTCGTCCGGCGAGCCGGCGGCGTGCCCGTCCGACTGGCCACGAAGTCCGTCCGGGTGCGCTCGATCATCAAGAACGTGCTGACGCTGGACGGGTTCCGCGGCGTCATGACCTACTCGCTGGCGGAGTCGGTGTGGCTCGCCGACCACGGCGTCGACGACGTGCTGCTGGCGTATCCCAGCGTCGAGCGCGAGGCGTACGCCGACCTCGTCGCGGACGAGCGCCGGCTCGCGTCGATCACCGTCATGGTCGACTCGCTCGAGGCCCTCGACCTGATCGACTCCTACGCCGGCCCGGGGCACCCGCCGATCCGGGTCTGCCTCGACGTCGACGCGTCCCTGCGGGTGTTCGGCGCCCACCTCGGCGCGCACCGCTCACCGGTCCACACGACCCGCGAGACGAAGCGGATCGCGGCGGCCATCGCCGAGCGTCCCGGCTTCGACCTCGTCGGGCTGATGTTCTACGACGCCCAGATCGCGGGGATGCCCGACAGCGGCGCCGCCATCCGGATGGTCAAGCGACGCTCCGCGTCCGAGCTGCGGCAACGTCGGCGCCGGATCGTCAAGGCCGTGTCGTCCATGACCGACCTGCAGATCGTCAACGCCGGCGGCACCGGCAGCCTCGACGTGTGGCGCGACGACCCCACGATCACCGAGCTCGCGGCCGGATCCGGACTGTTCGTCCCCACGCTCTTCGACGACTACCGCTCGTTCACGCCGCGACCGGCGGCGTTCTTCGCGCTCTCGGTGGTCCGCAAGCCGTCCCCGGACGCCGCCACGTGCTTCGGCGGCGGGTACATCGCCTCCGGTCCCGCGGGCGACTCACGCGTGCCCACGCCCGTGTGGCCCGAGGGCCTCGAGCTCTATCCCGCGGAGGGGGCCGGCGAGGTCCAGACGCCGCTGCGCGGCAAGGTCGCGCGGTCGCTCGCGATCGGCGACCGCGTCCTCTTCCGGCACGCGAAGGCCGGCGAGATGTGCGAGCGCTTCGACCAGGTCGCCCTCGTCGACACCGCGGGTCAGGCCTCGCTGATCCCGACCTACCGCGGCGAGGGGAAGAACTTCGGATGAGCACCTGGACCAACTGGGCCGGCAACGTCAGCGCCGACCCCACCGCCGTCGGCCACCCGGCCACCACCGACGAGGTGGTCGCGTTCGTCCTGGCCCACCCGCAGGTGAAGGCCGTCGGCGCGGGCCACTCGTTCACGCCGATCGCCGCGCCCGAGGGCGCGCTGCTGCACCTCGACCGGATGAACCTGGTCCTCAGCGCCGACACCACCACCGGGCTCGTCCGGGTCCAGGCGGGCATCTCGCTGCACGACCTGAACCGGAGCCTGGCCGCCCTCGGCCTCGCCCTGCCCAACCTGGGCGACGTCGACCCGCAGTCCGTCGCCGGCGCCACCTCCACCGGCACGCACGGCACCGGCGCCCGGCTGTTCGGGATCGCCCGGGCCGTGGCCGCCCTGCAGCTGGTCACCGCCGACGGGGCCGTGCTGGAGATCGACGGCGACCACGAGCTGTTCGACGCGGCCCGCGTGGGCCTGGGCGCCCTGGGCATCGTCACCGAGGTCACCCTGCAGTGCGTCCCGGCGTTCCTGCTGCACGCCCGCGAGGAGCCGATGGCGCTCTCCGACGTGCTCACCGGGCTCGACGACCTCGTCGACGGCAACGACCACTTCGAGTTCTACTTCTTCCCGCACACCGACAAGGCGCTGACCAAGCGCAACAACCGCGTCCCCGAGGGCACGCCCCCCGCTCCACTGCCGCGCTGGCGACACCTGCTCGACGACGAGCTCCTGTCGAACACCGTCTACGAGCGCGTGCAGCGGATCGCCGCGCGCCGGCCGCGACTCGTCCCGCGGATCAACGAGCTCTCGGGGTCACTGCTCGGCGCTCGCGAGTACACCGACGCGTCCCACGAGGTCTTCATCTCGCCGCGGCGCGTGCGGTTCCGCGAGTCGGAGTTCGCGCTGCCGCGGGCCGCCGCCGGCGAGGCCATCGCCGAGATGCGGCGGTGGTACGACCGGTCCGGCGAGCACGTCTCGTTCCCCGTCGAGGTGCGGTTCACGGCGGCCGACGACATCTGGCTGTCGACCGGGTACGAGCGCGACAACGTGTATCTCGCGGTGCACCAGTTCCACCGCACCGACCCCACGCGCTACTTCGCCGCGATGCAGGACATCTTCGTCGCGCACGGCGGCCGCCCGCACTGGGGCAAGATGCACACCCTCGGCGCCGACCACTTCCGCACGGTCTACCCGCGCTTCGACGACTTCGTGGCCGTCCGCGACCGCCTCGACCCCGCCCGCAAGTTCACCAACGCCTACCTGAGGCAGGTCCTGGGCGGCTGAGGAAGCGCTGGCAGTGACGTTTGCGGGGTGCCTCACGGCGTGTCGCCCCCGCGAACGTCACGCTCAGCGCTCCCCCGGGCTCAGGCGCGGACCTGGCTGATCGCGTAGAGGGTGATGCCCGCGGCGACGCCGGCGTTGAGCGACTCGAGGGACGACGACATCGGGATCGAGACGAGCTGGTCGCACGTCTCGCCGACAAGGCGCGACAGGCCCTTGCCCTCGCTGCCGATGACGACCGCGAGCGGACCGTCGAGCAGGTCGGTGTCGGGCAGCGCGACATCGCCGTCGGCCGCGAGGCCGATCACCATGAGGCCGGCCTCCTGGTACGCCTTGATCTGGCGGGTCAGGTTGGTGGTGCGGGCCACCGGCACCCGCGCCGCCGCGCCGGCCGAGGTCTTCCACGCCGCCGCCGTCATGTGGGCGGCGCGACGCTCGGGGATCACGACGCCGTGCACGCCGAAGCCCGCCGCCGAGCGGACGATGGCGCCCAGGTTCCGGGGGTCGGTGATGCCGTCGAGGATGACGATCAGGGCCGGCTCGCCGCGCTCGGCGGCGAGGTCGAGCAGCTCGTCGGCGTCGGCGTAGTCGTAGGCCTCGAGCTTCGCGGCGACGCCCTGGTGCACCGCACCGGACGTGATGCGGTCGAGCTCGACGCGGGCGACCTCGAGCAGCGGCACGTGGCGGTCGGCGGCGAGCTGGAAGATCTCGCGCACGCGGTCGTCACGGTCGATGCCCTCGGCGATCTGCAGCGACAGGACCGGCACGTTGGCGCGCAACAGCTCGACGACCGAGTTGCGGCCGACGACCAGCTCCGGGCCCTCGTCGTTGCGGCGCTTGGGCCGGCTCGACTGACGCTTGTCGGCTGCCTGGGCCATCTTGTACTTCTTGTGGTTGGGACGATCCTCCGCGCGCGGCGTCGGCCCCTTGCCCTCGAGCCCCTGGCGGCGACGGCCGCCCGAGCCCGCGGTGGGGTTGCCCTTGCCCGTCTTCTTGATCGCGCCCTTGCGCTTGCTGTTGCCGGCCATCAGTGGCCACCCTTCAGGTTCCAGCGGGTCCCCGAGGGCGTGTCCTCGAGTTCGATCCCCGCAGCAGTCAGTTGATCGCGCAACTCGTCCGCGCGGTTCCAGTCCTTGGCGGCCTTGGCCTCGGCGCGCGCGGCCACCAGCGCGTCGACCAGCTGGCCCAGCGCGTCGGCGGTCGCGGACGACTCGCCCTGCGTCGCCCAGGTGAGCGGGTCGAGACCGAGCACGTCCAGCATCGCCCGGGCCGACGCGAGCGTGTCGGCGAGGGCTACCGAGGCGCCGTCGGCCACCAGCCGGTTGCCCTCGCCGATGGTGGCCTGCAGCACCGCGAGCGCGGCCGGCACCGAGAGGTCGTCGTCCATCGCGGCGGCGAAGTCGGCGGGCACGTCGCCCGGCTCGCCGGCCCCGACCAGCTCGGCGGCGCGCAGGCAGAAGCCCTCGATCCGCTCGAAGGCGGTGGCCGCCTCGGCCAGGGACTGCTCGCTGAACTCGATGATCGAGCGGTAGTGCGCGGCGATGAGGTAGTAGCGCAGGGCGATGGCCGGGACGCGCTTCACGACCTCGGCGACGGTCAGCGTGTTGCCGACGCTCTTGCTCATCTTGGAGTTGCCGAGGTTGAGCATCGCGTTGTGCATCCACACCCGGGCGAACGCCTGGCCCGCGGCGCGCGACTGGGCCAGCTCGTTCTCGTGGTGCGGGAAGCGCAGGTCGAGACCGCCGCCGTGGATGTCGAACTCGGTGCCGAGGTACTTCGCCGCCATCGCCGAGCACTCGAGGTGCCAGCCGGGGCGGCCGCGACCCCACGGGGTGGGCCAGGAGGCGGACTCGGGCTCGTCGTCCTTACGGCCCTTCCACAGGGCGAAGTCGCGGGGATCGCGCTTGCCGTCGGCCGGGGCGTCGGGCGCGGCTTGCATGTCGTCGATGCGCTGGTTGGACAGCTCGCCGTAGTCGGGCCACGACCGCACGTCGAAGTAGACGTCGCCCGAGCCGTCGGTGGCCGGGTAGGCGTGACCGCGCTCGATCAGCGCCTCGATCATCTCGATCATCTCGGGCACGTGGCCCGTGGCGCGCGGCTCGTACGTGGGCGGGCGGCAGCCCAGGACCTCGTAGGCGGCGTGCAGGGCGCGCTCGTTCTCGTACGCGACGGCGAACCACGACTCGCCGCGCTCGCGGCCCTTCGCGAGGATCTTGTCGTCGATGTCGGTGACGTTGGCGATGATCGTGACCTCGAGGCCCGAGCGCTCGAGCCAGCGGCGCAGCACGTCGAAGACGAGCTCCTTGCGGATGTGGCCGATGTGCGGCGGGCCCTGCACCGTGAGTCCGCAGTGGTAGATGCCGACGCGGCCGGGCACGACGGGGTCGAGCGGCCTCAGCTCACGGCTGGCGGAGTCATACAGGTGCAGCGTCACGGGTCAAGAGTATCGGCCACAGCGCCCTCGCAGGACCGCGCCGAATCCGGGCCCCTGCATCACTTCACTACCACCGGCCTCAGTTTTCACCTACCCTGAGGCGGTGTTCCGCCGACTCTTCCCCGTCGCGGCAGCGCTCACCGCCCTGCTGACGTCCGCCCTGATCGCTCCCACGCTGGTGTCCGCGCCCGCCGAGGCCGCCTCCCACCCGCGTCCGCAGCTGACCCGCTGGACGCCCAAGCTGGTCATCCCGGCCGGGTCGAGGTCCAAGAGCTGGCGCTCCCCGTGGGTCGCGACGCCGCAGGCGAGCACAGCCCTCATCCCCTCGTGGAACGTCACGCGGATGCCGTCGGGCACGTTCCTCAAGGTCAAGGTGCGGGTCGCGAGCGGTTCCACGGTCTCGTCCTGGAAGACCGTCGCCCAGTGGCGCCACGCCCTCGCCGGTGGCGCCCGCCGCACCTACGGCACGCAGGCCGACGCCCTGGCCCGCGTCGACACCGACGTCGTCCGTGCCGCCGCCGGCCGCACGTTCTCGAAGTGGCAGATCCAGGTCTCCGCGTCCCGGAGGACGACGCGGACGAAGTCCCCCATCGTCCGCACCGTCTCGGGCGTCTCGTCCACCTACGTCACCAAGTCGGCCGGGACCTCGCGGACGACCATGACGAGGACGGTCGACCTCAAGGTGCCGATGTCGTCGCAGATGATCCACACCGGTCACTACCCGCAGTTCGGCGGCGGTGGCGAGGCCTGGTGCTCGCCCACCTCGACCTCGATGGTGCTGCGCTACTTCGGCCTGGGCCCGAAGGCCGCCGATTACTCGTGGGCCTCCGGTGCCGACCGCTGGGTCGACCACGCCGCCCGCTACTCCTACGACTCGGCCTACCGGGGCACCGGCACGTGGCCGTTCAACACCGCGTACGCCTCGATGTACAGCACCGACGCGGTCGTCCACCGCCTCGTGAACCTGCGTGAGATCGAGGCGTACCTCAAGAAGGGCGTGCCCGTGATCGCGTCGGTCGCGTTCGGGCGCGGCCAGCTGCGCGGAGCCCCGATCAGCTCGACCCCGGGACACCTCATGGTCGTGCGCGGGTTCGAGAAGGACGGCGACGTCATCGTGAACGATCCCGCCGCCCGCACCAACGCCCAGGTCCGCCGGGTCTACGACCGCGCCCAGTTCGAGCGCGCGTGGCTCAAGGGCAGCGGTGGCGTCACGTACGTCATCGCGCCGCGCAACAAGCGGCTCGCGTTCTGATCCCCACTAGGGTTCAGGCGTGAGCGTTCCGCGGATCGGCATCGGCACCGACGTCCACCGACTCGTCGAGGGCCGGCCCCTGTGGGTCGCCGGGCTGCACTGGCCCGACGCCCCGCGCGGGCTCGAGGGCCATTCCGACGGCGACTGCGTCGCGCACGCGATGGTCGACGCCGTCCTGACCGCCGCGGGCCTGGGCGACATCGGGTCGCGCTTCGGCACGGCGGACCCGCGCTACGCCGGCGCCCCGGGGCTGGAGTTCCTCCGAGGAACCGCCGAGCTCGTCCGCGAGTCCGGCCAGTCGATCGGCAACGTCAGCGTGCAGCTGATCGGCAACGAGCCGCGGCTGTCGGGCCGGCGCGACGAGGCCACCGCGGTCCTCTCGGACGCGATCGGCGCGCCGGTCTCGCTCTCGGGCACCACCACCGACGGCCTCGGCCTCACCGGCCGCGGCGAGGGCATCGCCGCCGTCGCGGTCGCCCTCGTCCTGGCCTGAGTCCCACTTTTGGTCCCGGATCCACCTCGGATCCGCCTCGACGCGTGGATCGGGGACCAAAAGTGGAGCGGGGGCGCCGGAGCGGAGCAGTCGCTCAGGCCGGCAGGTCGGCGACGGCGCGGTCGTCGTCCGAGCCGTAGTACTCGCCGAGGATCTTCTGCGCCACCCGCGCCCCTGCGACTTCGAGCCGTTCACGCCCTCCGGGCAGTCGGCCCAGCACCCGGTGTCGCATCGTGTTCGCGCCCCACAGCACCAGGTGCGCCCACGCCGGGCGCCACGGCAATCCCAGCTCGCGCATGCTCTCGCGGCCCAGGAACAAACTGAGCATGCTGAGGTTCCGCTCGGTCTTCCAGCGGCCGTGCGGCAGGGTGCCCAGCACCGCGATGATGTCCTGCGCGAGCTGTGGTCCGGCCTCCGTGATCCCTTCCTGCGCCAGCACCACGTGGTAGTTGATGCGCTGTCGCTCGCGTTCGGAGTCGACCAGCCACGCGTCGTCGACCCCCATGAGCCAACCGACGTACTTCCACAGGTGCATCACCGCGCGCGACTCCCGCCGACTGACCGGCACGCCCAGCGCCTTCACGCCGATCAGCACCGCGCCGTCGAACAGGCCGAGAGTGCCGGCCTGGTCGGCCTGGTTGATCGGCAGTCCCCAGCGACCGATGTCCCAGCGCGGCTCGAAGGCGTGGTTCACGAGGGCGTGCATGGCCCGGACGTGCACCGTCGCGCGCCAGCCCGCACCGTGCGGGATCAGCTCGCCGGGGGTGGTGACGGCGACCGCCCAGGACTGCGTCTCGGCCAGGCGGCGCCGGGTGCTCGACCCCGAGAGCCCGCCGGTCGCGACCAGCAGGTCGGGCGGACCGCCGAAGCGGTAGCCGCCGATCAGCGACAACTGCAGCAGCACGTCCGCGGCGTTGCGGCCGAAGCGGCGGAACACGCGGGCGCCCTCGTCGACGAGATCGCGGTCGAGCCAGTCCGGCTCCCGCAGCACGACCGCGAAGAACTCAGCGAGCGCCGCGGGCGCGTCCGCGGGCACGCCCTGCTCCAGCGCGGCACGGAACTGCGCCATCGTCACGCGCTCGGGGTCACCCGGCGCGAGCCGCATGGCCTCGGCCAACGCGGCACCCACCTCGTCGCGCTGGGTGAACCCCCGCCCGATCCGCGCCATGAGCACCTCGTCGACCTCGCGCACCCCGGCGAACACTTTGAGCGGTCGGCCCAGCCGGGTGTTGCGCTCCCCGCCCGCGCGGAACCGCGTGGGGTAGCTCTGCAGCTTCGTCATGCGTCGAGCCTGACACGAGCATTTACTCGCATACAATTCGCGTCATGGCCCTTCGCAAGCAGCCCCGTCAGCAACGGTCGCGCGACATGGTCGACCGGATCGTCGACGCGGCGCGCGACGTCCTGGTCGCCGACGGCTACGACCGCCTCACCACCAACCGGGTCGCCGATCGAGCCGGCGTCAGCCCCGGGTCGCTGTATCAGTACTTCCCGGACAAGGCCTCGATCGTGGAGGAGGTCACCGCCCGCTACGTCGACCGGCTGGCCGAGGACGTCGTGGCGGCGCTGGTCGACCACGTCCACGAGGACCCCCAGGCCATGGCCCGGACGACGGCCGTGGCACTGCTCAGCGCGCTCGAGCGCGACGCGACGCTGCTGCGCGTGGTCTGGCAGGAGCTGCCGGCGTCGCGCCACCTCGACGACCGACTGGGCCTCGAGCGTCGCGTCCGCGACGTGCTGCGCGCCTACCTCGGCGGGCGCATGCCCGCCGGCGACCGACGCCGCGACCCCGCGCGGGCGTCGTGGCTCATCGTGCTGGCGGTGGAGTCGCTCGCGGTGCGCTTCGTGCTCGACGACGACCCGCCGCTGACGCGCGACCAGCTGGTCGAGGACCTCGTCGCCCTGGGCCTGGCCTGGTGGTGACCGCCCCCCACAGACGACGAACGCCCGGCCGGAGCCGGGCGTTCGTCGTGAGTGCTGCGGTCAGGAGGCGAGGACCTCGTCGAGACGGGTCTCGGCCTTGTCCTCGTTCGTGTTCTCGGCAAGCGCGAGCTCGGAGACGAGGATCTGGCGCGCCTTGGCCAGCATCCGCTTCTCGCCGGCCGAGAGGCCGCGCTCGTGATCACGGCGCCACAGGTCGCGGACGACCTCGGCCACCTTGAGGACGTCACCGGAGTGCAGCTTCTCCAGGTTCGCCTTGTAACGCCGGGACCAGTTGGTGGGCTCTTCGACGTGCTCGGCACGAAGCACGCTGAACACCTTCTCCAGCCCCGCTTCGTCGACCACGTCGCGCACCCCCACCAGGTCGACGTTGTCGGCCGGCACGCGCACGACCAGATCGTTCTGAGCGATGATCCGGAGAACGAGGTACGCGCGGTCCTCACCCTTGATGGTCCGGACCTCGATGTCTTCGATCACCGCAGCCCCGTGATTCGGGTAGACAACGGTTTCGCCGACAGAGAAAGCCATGGATGACGCACCTTTCCTAGGTGACCAGAATAACAGAAGGGGACGAGTACCCTGCCTGCCTTCGTCCGCGGCCGTCCCGGATACCATGCCAGCGTGAGCACACGACGAACCATCGCCGCCATCGCCCTGGCCCTCACCGCCCCGTTCGCGCTCTCCGCGTGCGGCACGAGCTTCGGCGCCCAGACCAACCAGCAGTACCAGGCCGCCGTCGGGTCGAACCTGCGCCACGGCCCGGTCGAGGTCCACAACGGACTGTTCGTCGACAACGGCGACGGCACCGCCACCTTCTCCGGTGCGCTGCTGGCCGACGAGGACCAGACCATCGAGTCGGTCTCGGTCGACGGCGCCGCGAAGAAGCTCGCGCGCCCCATCCAGCTCAAGGCCGACACGCTGCTCACCCTCGGCCCCGCGGGCGAGATCGTCGTCAAGGGCGACGAGGTCGCCGAGGGCGCCTACGTCACCATCAGCTTCGCGGCCACCCCAGGCGGCGACGCCAGCGTCGAGGTGCCGGTCGTGGGCCGCACGAGCATGTACGAGAGCGTGGCCAAGCGCCCCTCCCCCAGCGCCACGGCGCAGGCGGCGGAGGAGGAGTCCGCTCCGGCCGAGCCCGAGACGGACAGCGACGACGAGGACACCTCGCCTCCCTCGCAGTGACGCGACACCGCGAACGACGACGAACGGCCCGGGCACCCGCCCGGGCCGTTCGTCGTTCGGTGGTCAGGCGACCGGCAGTTCGCCGGTGACGAGGTAGACGACCCGGCGGGCCATGTTGACGGCGTGGTCGCCCACGCGCTCGTAGTAGCGGCCGAGCAGGGCCAGGTCGATGGCCGTGTCGACGCCGTGCGGCCACTCGCCGTCGAGCAGGACACGGAACAGCTCCTTGCGGAGCCGGTCCATCTCGTCGTCCTCGAACTCCAGCGCCGCAGCCGCGTCGAGGTCGCGCTCGGACACGATCCGGGCGGCCGAGGCGATCATCGAGTCCGCCACCTTCGCCATGTCGCGGATGAGCGGCTGCACGGGCAGCGGCACCGCGGCGTCAGGCATGCGCCGCCGGGCGGTCTTGGAGACGTGCACCGCGAGCGCGCTCATGCGCTGCAGGTCGGCGACCATGCGCAGCGTCGAGACGAGCTGGCGCAGGTCGGTGGCGACCGGCTGCTGGGTCGCCAGCAGGACGAGGGCGCGCTCCTCGACCTCGTCGATCGCCTCCTCGATGGTGCTCTCGTTCGCGATCACCCGCTCGGCGGTCGCGATGTCGGTGTCGAGCAGGGCCGTGGTGGCATCGGCCACGGCGGATCGCACCCGGTCGGTGATGAGGACGAGCTCGTCGACGATCTGGTCGAGCTGCTCGTAGTACTGGTCGCGCATGAGTCGACGGTAGGCGTGGCGCATGAATGCCCGGCGACCTGCGATGAACGCGGGGTGAACGCCAGCGGAAAGGGTGGCGGTACCCGTGCCTGCGATGCGGGTCGCAGGCACGCAGCGGCCTACGATCGACCACGTGGAGGTCTCCTGGATCCTGGCCGGCGCAGTCGGCGTCGTGCTCGGCGCGCTCATCACGTACGTCTGGTGGTTCTCCGAGCGCTCCCAGGACGCCGTGCCCCCGTCGCCGGGTCCTGCCGTCCCGCCCGACATCTCCACCGTCCTGTCCGTGCTGCGGTCGTCCGCCCTCGTGATGGACCAGCAGGAGCGCGTGCTGCGCGCCTCCGCCGCCGCGATCGGCCTCGGCCTGGTCACCGACGACGACCAGCTGCGCAGCGCCGAGCTCCTCGAGCTGGTGCGCCGGGTGCGTCGTGACGGCGAGGTCCGAGAGGCCGAGTTCGAGATCCGGATCCGCCGCCGTCCGCCGGTCTACGTGCGCGCCCGGGTCGCTCCGCTGTCCCACGGGCTGATGCTCGCGCTGGTCGAGGACCGCACCACCGAGCAGCGGGTCGAGGCGCTGCGCCGCGACTTCGTGGCCAACGTGAGCCACGAGCTCAAGACCCCGATCGGCGCGATCAGCCTGTTGGCCGAGGCCGTCGGCGAGGCGCGCGACGATCCCGAGGCGGTCGAGCGGTTCGCCGCGCGCATGCAGACCGAGGGCGAGCGGCTCACCCGCCTCGTCCAGCAGATCATCGACCTGTCGCGCCTGCAGGCCGACGTCGCCAGCGCCGATGCGGGCGTCGTCACCGTCGGCGACCTCGTCGCCGAGGCGGTCGAGCACTCGCACACCGACGCCGAGGCCAAGGACATCAAGATCACCCAGGACGTCGCGCCCGGCCTGCACCTGCGCGGCGACCGCGCCCAGCTGCACGCCGCCGTCAGCAACCTCGTCGAGAACGCCGTGACGTACAGCCCGCCGGGCTCGGCCGTAGCCGTCGCGGCGTCCGCCGACGGCGAGGACGTCCGCATCACCGTCTCCGACCGCGGGGTGGGCATCGCCCCCGAGGAGCAGGAGCGCATCTTCGAGCGGTTCTACCGGGTCGACCCCGCGCGCGCCCGCGCGACCGGGGGCACCGGCCTGGGGCTGTCGATCGTCAAGCACGTCGCCGCCAGCAACGGCGGCACCGTCGAGGTCTGGAGCGAACCGGGCCTCGGATCGTCCTTCACGCTGGTGCTGCCGGCGCGGGACGTCGATGAAGGAGAGCACGAGTGACCAAGGTCCTGATCGTCGAGGACGAGGCCAGCTACAGCGAGGCCCTGTCGTACGTCCTGCGGAAGGAGGGGTACGACGTCGCGGTGGCCGAGACCGGTCCGGACGCCCTGACCGCGTTCGAGCGCGGCGGCGCCGACATCATCCTGCTCGACCTCATGCTGCCGGGCCTGTCCGGCACCGAGGTGTGCCGCACGATCCGCCAGACGTCCTCGGTGCCGATCATCATGGTCAGCGCGAAGGACACCGAGGTCGACAAGGTCGTCGGCCTCGAGCTGGGCGCCGACGACTACGTCACCAAGCCGTACTCGCCGCGCGAGCTCGTGGCGCGGATCCGGGCGGTCCTGCGCCGAGGCGCCCCCGAGGAGGTCGACGAGGACGGTGTGATCGAGGTCGGTGCCGTGCGCATGGACGTCGACCGCCACCTGGTCGCGGTCGACGGCCGGGAGGTCAAGCTGCCGCTGAAGGAGTTCGAGCTGCTCGAGTTCTTCCTGCGCAACTCGGGTCGGGTCCTGACCCGCGGTCAGCTGATCGACCGCGTGTGGGGCTCGGACTACGTCGGCGACACCAAGACGCTCGACGTCCACGTCAAGCGGCTGCGCGCCAAGATCGAGGCGGACCCGGCCCATCCGACGGTCCTCACCACCGTGCGCGGGCTCGGCTACAAGTACGCCTGATCCGCAGGAAGCGCTGGGAGTGACGTTCCGGGGGTCCGTCACGGCGTGTCGACCCCGCGAACGTCACTGCCAGCGTTGCCTCAGCGGCCCTGGTTGGCGACGGCGGCGATGGCGGCCTCGGCGGCCGCGGGGTCGAGGTAGCGGCCACCGCGCTGGGTCGGCTTGAGGTCGTCGTCGAGGTCGTAGGCCAGCGGGATGCCGGTGGGGATGTTGAGGCCGACGACCTCGTCCTCGCCCAGCCCGTCGAGGTGCTTGACCAGCGCACGCAGCGAGTTGCCGTGGGCCGTCACGAGCACCGTTTTGCCGTCGCGCAGGTCGGGCACGATCTGGTCGTACCAGTACGGCAGCATCCGGTCGAGCACGTCGGCCAGGCATTCGGTGCGCGGCATCAGCTCGCTGGGCAGCTCGGCGTAGCGGGCGTCGCCCACCTGGCTGAACTCCGACGCGTCGTCGAGCGCAGGCGGCGGCGTCGAGTACGACCGGCGCCACGTCATGAACTGCTCCTCGCCGAACTCCTCGAGGGTGGCCTTCTTGTCCTTGCCCTGCAGGGCGCCGTAGTGGCGCTCGTTGAGCCGCCAGCTGCGCTTCACGGGGATCCAGTGCCGATCGATGCCGTTGAGGGTGATCTCGGCCGTCCGGATCGCGCGGCGCAGCAGCGAGGTGTGCGAGACGTCCGGGAGGATGCCGGCGTCGCGCAGCAGGGCCGGGGCGCGAAGCGCCTCCTCGACGCCCTGCTCGTTTAGGTCGACGTCGACCCAGCCGGTGAAGAGGTTGCGGGCGTTCCACTCGCTGTGCCCGTGGCGCAGCAGGACCAGAGTGCTCATGGCGACCACCCTAGTGCTGGGCCGCGATCGACTGCAGGGCCCTCAGGTAGTCGTCCTGGGAGTGGACGCCGGCGAGCGTGTAGCGGGCGTCGACGACCACGAACGGCGAGGACGTCGCACCGATGGCCGCGGCGGTGTCGCGCTGCTGCTCGACCTCGGCGCGCATCTCGTCGCTGGCCAGCAGGGCGTCGGCGGTCTCGAGGTCGAGTCCCACGAGCGCTGCACGGCTGGCCAGCACGAAGGCGTCGGAGACGTCCGTGCCCTCGAGGAAGTGCGCGCGCCAGAGCTGGTGCAGCAGCTCGCGCTGCACGTCGGCGCCGGACTCCTCGGCCCACGTCAGCAGCCGCCACGCATCGGTGGAGTCGGCCGGGACGACCTCGTCGACGTTGAGGTCGATGCCGGTGATCCGGGCGGCCGCGGCCACGTCTCCGGCCTCGGACACGGCGTCGAACGCCGCCGCGCGGTAGGCGACCTCGATCGGCTCGCCGGTGAGGATCGTGTAGAGCGCGGCCGCGCGCTCGAAGCGCACCGCCCCCACGTACGACCAGGCGTCCACGACGTCCGCGAACACGATGGCTTTCACGGCCACCACGCTACGTGACGACCCCGCGCCGGTCAGTCCTGCGGACCCGGACGACCGGAGGCGGAGCCGGACGACACCTGGGCGGCGCTCTCGATCGTCGTCAGGAGCGACTTCCCGGCGGTGATCTCGAACTCGTCGCGGTAATGGTTCACGTCGAGCAGGGCGATGTCCTGCCCGTGCTCCTCGATCAGCGGACGGGTCGAGTGGAACGTCGCCCCCGTCTCGGCGGCTGCGTCGCGCAGCTGGGCTGCGAGCTCCTCACGCCCGGCCAGCACCACCCCACCGTCGGTCAACGCGTGCAGATGGTCGACGAGCACGACCGGGACACCCGTCAGCTGCTCGATGCGCTGGACGTCCGCGACGGTCTCGGCCAGAGACGTCGGCGTGACCGTCATCTGCTTGAGCCGGTGGTCGTCCGGCAGCTCGCCGGTGTCTCCGTGGACGACTCGCCGGTAGTCGAACCCGCCCTCGTTCGCGATCCCGTAGACCTTGTGGGCGTTGAGGTGGAAGCCGTCGACGACGTGTCGCTTCATCGACGAGACCTCGACCACGACCACGTCGGCGGCCGGCAGCTCCACGCTCATGTCGTCCGCCCACTCCGTGAACGGGCTCTCCATCACCGCACCACGTAGCTCGTGCGGGATCTCCCGCCTCCCCTGGACGACATCCAGGTACTGCACGGCAGCGGCGCTGGTGTGGGTGAACCACGACTCGTGGGCAGCTGCGTTGACCAGCGTCAGGTGGTCGTCCGCCGCGAGCTTGCGCAGCGGCCGGAACACCCGACAACTGCCGATCGCCAGCACGCGTGGTCCGTCGGTTCCCATGAGCCGAGCATAGGTCACGACCTCCGGACGACCTGAAGGTCGAGGTGCCGGCTAGTTCGACGTCCCCGTCAGCGCGTCGAACAGCGAGGGGTAGGCGGCGTGGGGCAGGTGGTGGATGTCGACCGTGCCGTTGTCCAGCACCCGGAAGCCGTGCTCGGCCACGAACGGCGAGGCGTCGAAGTACCGCACGCCGAGGTCGGCGCTGTCCGCTGCCGCCGCCTCCACCGCGCGGTTGTTCGCGACGCGGGTGGCGTTGGGATTGCCCGGGTCGACGAGGTGGCCCAGCACGGTCAGCTCCTTGCCCGAGCGACCCAGCGTCGATGCCAAGGCGCGCACGTTCGCCGACACGCTCTCCGTGTCGTCGAAGACCGTGACACCGGCGGACGGGTCGTACGTCGCGTAGTAGCCCTCGCGCCAGACCTCCGCATACGGGGCGTCGCGGTAGTGGTTCGGGTTCCCCTGGACGTGCAGGTCACCCCACCGGTAGCTCTGCGGGCTGCAGATCTCGATGATCACGCGATCGGCCTCGCCGAAAGCGGCGCGGGCGGTGTCGAACGCCGCCTGCGGCTCGTCGGACCACAGCGTCGGGTCGAAGCGGTTGTGCGGTGTCTGGTCCTTGCGGAAGAAGTACCGCGCCTGCTCGGGCGACAGGTCGCGCTCGCCCTGGAGGAACGCCACCACGTCGACCATCTGCGAGCTCGAGTGGAAGTAGCCCAGGTGAGGGAACGCCATCAGGTCGGGGTGGACCTCCATGGTCTCGTGCAACCGGCTCGTTCCGAGCGGGAAGAAGCGGGGCATGCGGGGCCTCCTGGGGCCGTCGGGGTACGGGGAAGCTGCTCAATCGGTGGGACGCAGGTGGCGGAATGCGTCGAGGTTGCGCGTGGACTCGCCCCGCGACTCGCGCCAGCGCCACTCCTTGCGGATGCTGCTGGCGAAGCCGAGCTCGAGGATCGTGTTGAACGACTCGTCGGCGTACGACAGCACCGCGCCGAGCACCCGGTCGAGCTCCTGCGCCGTCACGGCCTCCAGCGGCATCCGGCCGTCGAGGTAGATGTCGCCCGCCGAGTCGACGGCGAACGCGACGCCGTAGAGCTTGAGGTTGCGCTCCAGCAGCCAGCGGTAGACGGCCTCGTGGTTCTCGTCGGGGTGCCGGGCGACGAACGCGTGCACCCCCAGCGCGTGCCTGCCGACCTCGAGCCGACACGCGGTCTTGAGCTTGCGCTCGCCGGGCAGCTCAACCTCGAACACGTCGCCACCGTGCCGGACGTACTCGTGTCCGGCCTCGTCGAGTGCTGCGACGATCACGTCGCGAACGTCGGTCATCCTGCCTCCTCCTGCGCCGCCTCACGGTCCCGCAGCGCCGCGGCATAGACGTCGAGCGTGCGTTCGGCGGTGGCGTCCCAGCCGAAGGACTCAGCATGGCGGACGGCCTTCGCGCCGGCATCTCGGCGGAACGCGGGATCGGTCAGGTACGGCCGGATCGCCGCGGCGTAGTCGGCCGGGTCGTGACCGTCGACGAGGGTGCCGGTGACGCCGTCGGCCACCGCGGTGGTGAGGCCGCCGACGGCCGCGGCGACGACCGGCGTGCCACAGGCCTGGGCCTCGATCGCGACGAGGCCGAACGACTCGTTGTACGAGGGCACGCACACCACGGCGGCCCTCGAGTACCAGCCGGCGAGCTCTGCCTGACTGACGGTGGGGACGAACTCGACCCGGTCGGCGATGCCGAGCCGCTCGGCGAGGTCGGTCAGCTCGGTGGGCCGGTCGAGGCCGCTGCCGGACGGGCCGCCGATGACGGCCACCCGGTGCGGCACGTCGAGCAGGGCGGACGCCTCCAGCACCACGTCGGGCGCCTTGAGCGGCTGGATGCGGCCCGCGAACACGATCAGGGGCGGCTCGTCGTCGGGTTCGGAGCCGCTGAAGACGTCGAGGTCGACGCCGGGGTGGACGACCTCGACCCCGAGCGGGTCGGCGTCGTACAGGTCGATCAGCTCGCGGCGCTCCTCGGCGGTGTTGGCGATGAGGCGGTCGGCGAACCGCACGATCTCCTCCTCGCCCGCGACCCGGCCGACGGGCTCGGGACGGTCGCCGAGTGCGAGCGCGGCGTTCTTGACCTTGGCCATCGTGTGCATCGAGTGCACCAGCGGCACGCCCCAGCGCTCGCGCAGGACCGTGCCCACCTGGCCCGAGAGCCAGTAGTGCGAGTGGACGAGGTCGAAGTAGCCGGGCTCGTGCCACGCCTCGACCCGCAGGACGTCGCGCACGAACGCGCACAGCTGGCTCGGCAGGTCGCCCTTGGTGAGGCCCTCGAACGGTCCGGCCGCGACGTGGTGCACGCGGATGCCGTCGCCGGCCTCCACGACCGGAGGCAGGTGCCGGGACGTGGCGCGCGTGAACACCTCGACCTCGATGCCCCGCGCGGCCAATCGGCGCGAGAGCTCGATGACGTAGACGTTCATGCCCCCGGCATCGCCCGTGCCGGGCTGGTCCAGCGGGGAGGTGTGAGCCGAGAGCATCGCGACACGATGGATCCCTCGAGCAGCCATGAGATCCATTCTGGCACGCTGTGCCCATGCCCACCGCAGTCGTCACCGGAGCCAGCAGCGGGATCGGCGAGGCCACGGCCCGCGCCCTCTCGGCCGCCGGATACACCGTCCTCGCCGTCGCCCGCCGTCGCGACCGCATCGAGCGGCTCGCCGAGGAGATCGGCGCGATCGCGCTGACCTGCGACATCACCGACGCCGACGACGTCGCGCGCCTGGCCGAGGCCGTCGGCGACCGGCTCGATCTGCTGGTCAACAACGCCGGCGGCGCCAAGGGCATGGCCGACGTGGCCGCCGCCGACCTGGACGACTGGCGCTGGATGTACGAGGTCAACGTGCTGGGCACGGTGGCCGTGACGAAGGCCCTCGCGCCCGCGCTGGTCGCCTCCGGCGCCGGCACGATCATCAACGTCGGCTCGACGGCCGGCCGCGTCGTGTACGAGGGCGGGGGCGGCTACACCGCGGCCAAGCACGCCCTGGCCGCCGTCACCGAGACCCTGCGGCTGGAGCTGAACGGCCAGCCCGTGCGGATCACCGAGATCTCGCCCGGCATGGTCAAGACCGAGGAGTTCAGCCTCACCCGGTTCGACGGCGACTCGGCCCGCGCCGAGGCCGTCTACGCGGGCGTGGACGAGCCGCTCGTGGCGGAGGACATCGCCGACGCGATCTGCTGGGTCGCGACGCGCCCCGCGCACGTCGACATCGACCTGATGGTGATCAAGCCGGTCGCCCAGGCCGCGCAGTGGAAGGTGCACCGCCGACCGTCGTGACCTGGGCGACCGCCCGGCTCAGTCCGACTGCGGGGTGCTCGCGTCGGCCGAGCTCTGCGGCGTGGCCTTCGGCGTCGCCGCCGCGCTCGTCGAGGCGGACGTCGCCTTGCGCGCGGTCGTCTTCTGGCCCGCCGACGGGGTCTCGGACTTCGTGTCCGGTGCGCCCGGCGTCGCGCTCGGCGCCTTCTTCGCGGCGGCCTTCTTCGTCGTCGCCTTCTTGGTGGCCGCCTTCTTGGTGGCCGCCTTCTTCGCCGTCGTCTTCGTGGCGGGAGCGGACTTCGTCGCCGACGTCGAGGAGGCCGCGGAGGCCTTCTTCGCCGGGCTCGACTTCTTCGCCGCGCTGGTCTTCTTGGCCGGACTCGACTTCTTCGCCGAAGCCTTCTTCGCCGTGCCGGCCTTCTTCGCCGTCGTGCCGACCGGGGTCACCTCGGCCGTGGGGGCGGTGCCGGGAATCTCGGGATCGACCGGTCCGTTGGCCTCCGACGCGGCCAGTGCCTCGCCCGCGAACGAGAGCGTGTCGTCGGCTGCGGCGGCCGGGGCCGGCGGCGTGGCCTTCTTCACGGGTGCCCTCTTCGCGGGAGCCTTCTTCGCGGGCGCCCGGGTGGCCGTGGCCTTCTTCGCCGCGGGCGTGGTCTTCGCCGCGGACGTGCCGAGCGGGTCGCCGTGCGGGGACCCGACGGGCGCCTCGCTCGGCGCGGCCGACGGGGTCGAGCCGCCGGGCTTGACGAGGTCGGGCGCGAGCCGGGCGACCATCGCGGTCAGGTCGGCGATCTGCTTCGCCGTGGTGTCACGCACCTGGGCCAGCTCATCACGCAGCTTCTTCAACTCGGACGAGGACGACTTGGTGGCCTTGTCGAACTGCTGGGCCGCGGCCTTCTCAGCCGCCTTGCGGACCTTCTTCACCTCACCGCGCAGGTCGTTGATCGTGGCGATCGTCTCGCGGAGCTTCTTCTCGACGTTGCTCTTGGCCATCGTCGGATCCTCTCGGTTGCGTGTCGGCGACAGGCCTCACCCTACGAGGGGAAGGCCGGTCGCGCCCCTCGCCACGACGAGGCTCAGCCCGTGCCGGCCTCCGTACGGCCGCGGTCGATCGATCCGTCCGGCTTCCAGCCCGGGGGCCCCAGCACATAGCCCAGCCTGTCGCGCCAGGTCGCCGCCGATCGGACGTCGGCGACCATCTTCCGGTAGTCGCCGTACTGCAGGGTGAGCAGGTTGTACGTCTCCACGGGGTGGGTCAACCCGTAGCGCGGCCGGCGCAGCTCGGGCTGGAAGGTGCCGAAGAGCCGGTCCCAGACGATGAGGATGCCGCCGTAGTTCTTGTCGAGGTACTCCGGGTCCGACCCGTGGTGCACCCGATGGTGCGACGGCGTGTTGAAGACGAGCTCGATCGGGCGGGGCAGCCGGCCGACCATCTCGGTGTGCACGAAGAACTGGTAGATCAGGTTGATCGCGAAGGCCGCGAACAGCGTCCACGGCGCGAAGCCCAGCAGCGGCAACGGCAGCCAGAAGAAGAACTCGAACCAGGGATTCCACTTCTGCCGCAGGGCGGTGCCGAAGTTCATGAACTCGCTGGAGTGGTGGGCCTGGTGGCCGGCCCAGCCGATGCGCACGCGGTGGCTGAAGCGGTGGTGCCAGTAGTAGCAGAAGTCGAGCCCGATGATCAGCGCCGGCCAGTACCACCAGGCCGAGGTGGGCAGCTCGAACAGCGCGAAGTGCGCGAACACGAAGACGAACGCGAAGAACGTGATGACCTTGAACGTCGTGAGGAACACGATCGACCCGAGGCCCATCGAGATCGAGGTGCGGGCGTCCTTGAGCGCGTAGCCCGTGACGTTGTCGTCGTGGTCGAGCCAGCGCAGCGCCGCCACCTCGATCGCGATGCTCAGCAGGAAGAACGGCACCGCGTACGTCAGCGGGTTCTTCATCGGGTCGAGGAGGTCGGCGAGCACGGACCCACGATACGTCGTCCCTGTGACTACGATCACACCCCATGGGCATCGATCCGGCCGGGCAGGTCATCGTGGTCACCGGTTCCTCGAGCGGCATCGGCGCCGCCGCCGCGCGACGACTGGCCGCCCGTGGCGCGACGGTGTGCCTGCTGGCCCGCCGCGCCGACGAGCTCGAGTCCGTCGCGGCCGGGATCCGAGCCGACGGAGGCCGCGCGGACGCGTACCCCGTCGACCTCACGGACGAGGCGGCCACGCGACGGACGGTGGCCGAGGTCCTCGCCGCGCACGGGCGCGTCGACGTGCTGCTCAGCAACGCGGCGCGCTCGATCCGCCGGCCCATCGCCGAGTCGCTCGACCGCCTGCACGACCACGAGCGCGTCATGGCGATCAACTACTTCGCGGCCGTCCGGCTCGTCCACCTGCTGCTGCCGTCGATGCTCGCGCAGGGCGGGGGTCACGTCGTCGTCAGCTCGACGCTCTCGACCCAGGTGCCGATCCCCCTGTTCTCGGCCTACCTCGCCAGCAAGAGCGCCCTGGAGTCGTACGTCCGCTCCCTCTCGGCCGAGCTGGGGCACGCCGGGATCACGACCTCCGTCGTCCACTTCCCGATGGTGCGCACGCCCATGTCCGGCGGCACCGAGATCTACCGGGCGATGCGGATGATGAGCCCCGACCAGGCAGCACGCTGGATCGAGCGCGCCGTGGTCTCGCGGCCGTCGAGGGTCACCAGCGCGTTCGGGGTGGCCGGCGAGGCCTCGATGGCGTTGCTGCCCGGCGTGGTCACGCGGGCGACGGCGCCGTTCTTCCGACGGATGGACCGCGAGCTCGCCCGTCGTGCCGCCGCCGGCGACGTTCACGAGTAGCGTGGGTCACAGCGACCACCACCCCCGGCCGCGACCCACCACCGACCGGTCGGCACCACCCCCGCCAGCCCAGGAAGAGGAAGCATGAGCACGCCCAGCAGCTTCGGCACCCACCACGAGCAAGTCGTCTTCTGCCACGACGAGGCCTCCGGACTGCGGGCGATCATCGCCCTGTACTCCACCGCCCTCGGTCCCGGCCTCGGCGGCACGCGGTTCTTCCCCTACGCCAGCGAGGCCGATGCGCTCGCGGACGTGCTCAACCTCAGCCAGGGCATGGCCTACAAGAACGCCCTCGCCGGACTCGATCTCGGCGGCGGCAAGGCCGTCATCATCGGCGACCCGCGCACCGACAAGTCCGAGGCCCTGCTGCGCGCCTACGGACGCTTCGTCCAGACGCTGAACGGGCGCTACTTCACCGCCTGCGACGTGGGCACGTACTCCGCCGACATGGACGTCGTCGCCCGTGAGTGCGACTACGTCACCGGGCGCACCGTCGACCACGGAGGCGCCGGCGACTCGAGCGTCCTCACCGCCTTCGGCGTCTACCAGGGAATGCGGGCCGCGGCCCAGTACACGTGGGGCGACACCTCGCTCGCGGGCAGGCGCGTCGGGATCGCCGGCGTCGGCAAGGTCGGCCGGCACCTCACGGCGCACCTCGTCGAGGAGGACGCCCGCGTCGTCGTCACCGACATCGACTCCGACGCGGTGGCACGCCTGGTCGGGCAGCACCCGTCGATCGAGGTGGCCGAGTCGACCGAGGCGCTGATCGCCGCCGACCTCGACGTCTACGCGCCGTGCGCCCTGGGCGGAGCGCTCGACGAGACGAGCGTCGAGTTGCTGACCGCCAAGGTCGTCGCGGGTGCCGCCAACAACCAGCTGGCGCACGACGGCATCGGCAAGCTGGTCTCCGACCGCGGCATCGTCTACGCCCCGGACTACTGCGTGAACTCCGGCGGCGTGATCCAGGTGGCCGACGAGCTCGACCCCAGCGGATTCTCGTTCGACCGGGCGAAGGCACGCGCCACCGGCATCTTCGACACGACCCTCGCCGTGCTCGAGCGCGCGGCCGCCGAGGGCATCACCACCGCCGAGGCCGCCGACCGTCAGGCCGAGCAGCGGATCCGCGAGATCGGTCGGCTGGGGCAGATCCTCGTGCCGTGACCCGGCAGATGGAATTTCGCTAGACAGTCTAACCTTCTACGCGTGGAGTCCATCGACCATCGGTCCTTCCCCCTCGCCCGTCTCGTCGGCCCGCGCCGCTCGATCGTCGTCGTCCTGCTCGGGCTGGTCGTCGCCGGCCTGATCATGGCGTTCGCGCCGGAGCCGACCACGGGATCGTCCGCCGGATCGAACCTGCCCGACTCGGCCGAGTCGGCCCGCGCAGCCGAGCTGCTCAAGGAGCTGCCCGAGGCGGACGAGTCGCCCGCGATCGTCGTGTACTCCCGCGAGGGGGGCCTGACGCCCGAGGACCTCAAGGCCCTCGGCGCGCGCTCCGAGGCGATCTCCACCGAGCTCGACCTGCAGGCCAGTCCCCCAGTGCCGTCCGAGGACGGGGCCGCGGCGATCGTGGCCATCCCCGTCGAGACCAGGCTGGAGTCCGACGAGAACTCCGCGCTGGTCGAGGACATCCGCCAGCTCGCGAAGACCGACCTCCCCGACGGCCTCCGCTCGGAGGTCACCGGCGCCCCCGCCGTGCAGGCCGACCTCGGCAAGGTCTTCGACGGCGCCGACGTGCGCCTGCTGGCCGTCACCGCGGCGGTCGTCGCGCTGCTGCTGATCATCACCTACCGCAGCCCGTGGCTGTGGCTCGTGCCGCTGACCGTCATCGGCATCGGCGACCGCGTGGCCGCCCGCACCCTGGAGGGCTTCTCGGGCGCCTTCGACTTCGGCATCGACGGATCCATCACCGGCATCACCTCGGTGCTGGTGTTCGGCGCGGGCACCAACTACGCCCTGCTGCTGATCGCCCGCTACCGCGAGGAGCTGCGCCGCCACGAGTCCCGCCACGAGGCGATGCAGACCGCCGTCGGCGGGGCCGCGCCGGCGATCCTGTCCAGCTCGGGCACCGTGATCCTGGCCCTGCTCTCGCTGCTGATCGCCGACTCGCCCTTCGTCAGCGGCATCGGCCTGGCCGGGGCGATCGGCATCGTCGTGGCCGTCGCGTTCGCGCTGCTGGTGCTGCCCTCGGCGATGGTGCTGCCCGGCCGCTGGCTGTTCTGGCCGTTCGTGCCGCGCAACGGCGACGCCGACCCCTCGGAGAAGGGCTGGTGGTACCGCGTCGGCAAGACCGTGACCGACAAGCCCTGGCCCACCACGATCGGCGCCCTGGCGATCCTCGGCGCCATGGCCGCCGGCACGATCGGCCTCACCACGGGCCTCGGCCAGAGCGAGCAGTTCCTGGACACACCCGAGTCGATCACCGCCCAGGAGACGCTGGGCAAGACGTTCCCCGCCGGCATCTCGGCGCCCACCGTCATCGCCACCTCTCCCGACAAGGTCGAGGCCGTCACGGAGGCGGCGAACGGGGTCGACGGCGTCGAGAGCGCGCGCCCCGCCGGCGCGGCGGAGGACCTGGCGGAGGTGCAGGTCGTGCTGTCCGTGGCCCCCGAGAGCGACCGGGCCCTGACGGCCGTCGAGGACCTGCGCGCCGCCGTGAGCGACGCCGACCCGGACGCCCTCGTCGGCGGGCCCGACGCCCAGGCGCTCGACGAGGCCCAGACCGCCACCGACGACCGGGGCCGCGTGATCCCGATCGTCCTGGCGATCGTGCTGCTGATGCTGCTCATCCTGCTGCGCTCGGTCGTCGCCGCCGTCGTGCTCTGCGCCACGACGGTGCTGTCGTACTTCTCCGCGCTCGGCGTGGGCTGGCTGCTGTTCGACCACCTGCTGGGCTGGTCGGCGATGGACGTCAGCACGCCGCTGCTGGCCTTCATCTTCCTGGTCGCCCTGGGCGTTGACTACAACATCTTCCTGACGGCGCGAGCCCGCGAGGAGATGCGCCGCACGGGCGACCCGACGAAGTCGATCGTCACGGCCCTGGCCGTCACCGGCGGCGTGATCACCAGCGCCGGCGTGCTGCTGGCCGCGGTGTTCACGGTGCTCGGCGTCCTGCCGCTGGTGCTGCTCGCGCAGCTGGGCGTGGTCGTCGGCTTCGGCGTGCTGCTGGACACCGTGCTGGTGCGCGGCGTCGCGACGCCGGCCATCGTCTCGCTGTGCGGGCGCTGGTTCTGGTGGCCCAGCAAGCTCTCACGCTGAGCGGCGACCGACACCGCGCGAGCGGACACCAAGAACCCGCGGGGCACGGACGTGCCCCGCGGGTCCTGCGTTACGTGGGTCCCACGGCTCAGCCGTGGAGAGAACATCGACCGGCCGCTCAGCTGGCGGCAGGTCCCCCCAGCTCCTTGGCGAGATCCACGTACTGGTCCGGGATTGGGTCACCGGACTCTCCGTGAAGTTCTCGGGCCAGATCATTGAAATCAGTGTCCAATGTCCGGTACTTGAGATCGCGAGCGACCTTGGTCTGCTTCGCTTTCGCACGGCCGCGGCCCATGGGCTCGACCCCCTCGCACTCAGTGGTCCAGTATGTCGTGCTCCCCAGCGTACCCAAACGTTCCCAGAACGCATGCACGACCCCCGGTTCGGCGCGTGCCCGAACCGTGATCGCAGCCAATATCGTCAGCCGAGAGTGACGCAACCGCCCGCTGCGTACTGGTCGGCCGCGCCGACCTCTCCGGCGATCCAGGCGTCGACGCCGTGCGACCCGAGCAGCGCGACCGCCGCATCGGCGGCCTCCTGGGCCACCACCGCGACCATGCCCACGCCCATGTTGAGGGCCTGGTCGAGGTCGGCCTGGGCGACGCCGCCCAGCTCGCCGACGAGGGAGAAGACCGGGGCCGGGGTCCACGACGAGCGATCGAGGCGGACCGAGACCGTGTCGGGCAGGACCCGCTCGAGGTTGGCCGCCAGGCCGCCGCCGGTGATGTGCGACATCGCGTGGACCTCGACGCCGTCGGCCAGCGCCAGGCACGGCTTCGTGTAGAGCCGGGTGGGCGTCAGCAGCTCCTCGCCCAGCGTGTGTCCGAACTCGGGGACCTCGCGGTCGAGCTGCCAGCCGGCGATGTCGAAGAAGACGTGGCGCACGAGCGAGTAGCCGTTGGAGTGCAGGCCCGAGGAGGCCATGGCGATCACAACGTCGCCGTCGCGGACCAGGTCGGCGCCCAGCAGGCGGTCGGCCTCGACGACGCCCGTGGTGGAGCCGGCGACGTCGTACTCGTCGACGCCCAGCAGTCCGGGGTGCTCGGCGGTCTCGCCGCCCAGCAGGGCGGTGCCGGTCTCGACGCACGCCGCCGCGATGCCCTTGACGATGTCGGCGATCCGCTCCGGCACGACCTTGCCGCAGGCGATGTAGTCGGTGAGGAACAGCGGCTCGGCACCGCAGACCACCAGGTCGTCGACGAGCATGCCGACCAGGTCGAAGCCGATCGTGTCGTGGCGGTCCATCGCCTGCGCGATGGCGACCTTCGTGCCGACCCCGTCGGCACTGGTGGCCAGCAGCGGGCGCGTGTAGCTCTTGAGCGCCGAGGCGTCGAACAGTCCGGCGAAGCCGCCGATGCCGCCGACGACCTCCGGCCGGGTCGCCTTCGCGACCCACTGCTTCATGAGGTCGACGGCGCGGTCGCCCTCCTCGATCGAGACTCCGGCGGAGGCGTAGGAGGTCACTGGATCACCTTCAGGGGCTCGGTTCCGTTGGCCGGCAGCTCCAACAGGTGCTTGCCGATGAGGTCGTCATCGGGCAGCTCGATGGGGTACACGCCGTCGAAGCACGCCCGGCACATGTTGTCGCCCGGGACGTTGGTGGCCTCGATGAGGTCGTCCAGCTCGACGTAGGACAGCGTGTCGGCGCCGATCGACCGGCGGATCTCGTCGACCGAGAGGCCGGTCGCGATCAGCTCAGCACGGGTCGCGAAGTCGATGCCGTAGAAGCAGGGCCACTTGATCGGCGGACTGGAGATGCGCACGTGGATCTCGGCGGCACCGAACTCGCGCAGCATGCGCACGAGGGCGCGCTGGGTGTTGCCGCGCACGATCGAGTCGTCCACCACCACCAGGCGCTTGCCGGCGATCACGTCGCGGAGCGGGTTGAGCTTGAGCCGAATGCCCAGCTGGCGGATCGTCTGCGACGGCTGGATGAACGTGCGGCCGACGTAGGCGTTCTTGACCAGGCCGTGGCCGAACGGGATGCCGCTCTCCTCGGCGTAGCCGATCGCCGCGGGCGTGCCCGACTCCGGGACCGGGATGACCAGGTCGGCCTCGACCGGAGCGGTGCGCGCCAGCTTGCGACCGATGCGCTCGCGGACGCTGAAGACGCGCTGGTCGTTGATCGTGGTGTCGGGACGGGCCAGGTAGACGTACTCGAAGATGCAGCCCTTCGGCGCCGCCTCGGCGAACCGGCTGGTCCGCAGGCCGTTCTCGTCGATGGCGACGAACTCGCCCGGCTCGATCTCGCGGATGTACGAGGCGCCCACGATGTCGAGGGCGGCGGTCTCGCTGGCGACGACCCAGCCCCGCTCGAGCCGGCCGAGCACGAGCGGGCGGACGCCCTGGGGGTCGCGCGCCGCATAGAGCGTGGACTCGTCCATGAAGACGAGGGAGAAGGCACCCCGCAGCTTCGGCAGGACCTCCATCGCGGCGTCCTCGACCGAGCGGTCGCGGTAGGACGACAGCAGGGACGCCATCACGGACGTGTCGGTGGTGGCGGTCTCGGCGTGGGCCGACTTCGGGTCGTCGGCGGTGCGCTCGAGCAGCAGCTGCACCAGCTCGTGGGTGTTGGTGAGGTTGCCGTTGTGGCCGAGGGCCACCGAACCCTGCGCCGTGGGGCGGAACGTGGGCTGCGCGTTCTGCCAGACGCTCGCGCCGGTCGTGGAGTATCGGGCGTGGCCGATGGCGATCTCGCCCTGGAGGGACTCCAGGGTGGCCTCGTCGAACACCTGCGACACCAGGCCCATGTCCTTGTAGACCAGGATCTGGCGGCCGTTGCTCACGGCGATGCCGGCCGACTCCTGCCCGCGGTGCTGCAGGGCGTAGAGGCCGAAGTACGTCAGCTTGGCGACTTCCTCGCCGGGGGCCCAGACACCGAAGACGCCGCAGGCGTCCTGGGGTCCGGCGTCAGCGGGGTCGAGCTCGTGGGTCAGGAGACCATCTCCGCGGGGCACGCCGCCAGTCTAGCGGCCGCACACCCGCGCGATGACCGGCCCGGGAAACCCGGACGCGGGAAGAAACAGTCACGGCTGACTGGAAGTCTTCCGCTCCTTGTCGCCGGGCGCTAGCGTGTGAGCCACATCACAAGCCCGTGCCCGTGCCGTCCTCCAGGAGAGCCCATGACCGACGCCGTCTTCATCGCCGACCATGCCCGCACCGCAGCAGACGTCGCGCCCGATGAGACCGGGTGGATCTACGAGGGCCGCGAGTGGACGTGGAGCCAGGCGTGGGAGTCGGTCCGGCGCACGGCGGGCGCCCTCACTGCCGACGGGATCGGCCACGGCGACCACATCGCCGTCGTCGACAAGAACAACCCGGCCATCCTGCAGCTCGTGCTCGGCGCCAGCCTCGTCGGCGCGGCCACCGCGATCGTCAACTGGCGGCTCGCCGGCGACGAGCTCGACTTCACGATCAACGACTCCGGCGCCAAGATCCTCTTCGTCGGTCACGAGCTGCTCGAGCAGGTCGACGTCATCCGCGACCGGCTCACCACCGTCGAGAAGATCGTGGTGATGGGCGGCGAGAGCGACGAGTTCGAGGCCTGGCAGGCGGCCGGCGAGCCGCTGGACCAGTCCGAGCAGGTGAGCGCCGACGACCCGGTCGTCATCATGTACAGCTCCGGCACGACGGGACGGCCGAAGGGCGTGCTGCTGACCCAGCGCAACCTGGTCGCGCACACCGCGAACGCCGACGCCGGGATCGAGTACGGCGAGGGCGCGAAGATGCTCATCGCGATGCCGATGTTCCACGTCGGCGGCACGTCCTACGCGATGTTCGGCATCAAGAACCGGGTGCCGGGCCACATCATCCGCGAGGTCGAGCCGAGCGCCCTGGCCGGCGCGATGATGTCCGGCGTCACGCACGCCTTCCTCGTGCCGGCGGTGGTCGCCATGCTGCTGCAGGCCGGCGACGAGGCCATGAAGCTGTTCAGCGGGCTGCGCGGGTTCTCGTACGGGGCGGCGCCGATGCCGCAGACGATCCTGCGGGGCGCGCAGAAGCACTGGCCGCAGACGCGGTTCTACCAGGTCTACGGCCTCACCGAGTTCTGCGGCGTCGTGACGATGCTCCACGACGCCGAGCACCGCGACCTCGAGCACCCCGAGCGGCTGCTCTCGGCCGGCAGGACCATCCCCGGGGTCGAGGCCCGCGTCGTCGACCCCGCGACCCTGCAGGACGTGCCCGCCGGGCAGGCCGGCGAGCTGTGGTTCCGCACCGAGCAGGCCACCCCCGGCTACCACGACCGCCCGGAGGCCACGGCCGAGATCCGCGCCGGCGACGGGTGGATGCGCACGGGAGACATCGGCCGGATCGACGAGGACGGCTACGTCTACGTCGAGGACCGGATCAAGGACATGATCATCACCGGCGGCGAGAACGTGTACTCCCCCGAGGTCGAGCGCGTCCTGTCCGAGCACCCCGACCTGCTGGAGGTGGCGATCATCGGCGTCCCCGACCCCACGTGGGGCGAGTCGGTCAAGGCCGTCGTCGCGCTGCGCCCCGGCGCCGAGGCCACCGAGGCCGAGATCATCGACTGGGCACGCGAGCACATGACGCACTACAAGGTGCCGCGGACGATCGACGTCGTGGAGATGCTCCCGCGGAACCCCTCGGGCAAGATCCTCAAGCGCGACCTGCGCAAGCCCTACTGGGCCGACGGCCGCCAGGTCTGAGCGCTCAGGAGACGGACTCGATGACGACGTCCTTGGCGGGGGCCACCCCGTCCGGGCCGTTGCCGTCCTTCTCGATCGCGCGGGCGACGGCCAGTCCGGCCTCGTCGACCTTGCCGAAGACGGTGTAGCTCGGCGGGAGCTCGGCGTCGGCCAGGACGATGAAGAACTGCGATCCGTTGGTGTCCGGGCCCGCGTTGGCCATCGCGAGGGTGCCGGCCGGGTACGTCTCGTCGCCGGTCAGCTCGTCGTCGAACCGGTAGCCCGGTCCGCCGGCGCCCGTCGCGGCCGGGTCGCCGCACTGCAGCACGAAGCCCGGCACGAGGCGGTGGCACTTGGTGTCGTCGAAGTAGCCCTGCTCGGCGAGCGAGACGAAAGAGTTGACGGTGCACGGCACCGCGTCGGGCGTGAGCGTGAGCTTGATGTCGCCGCGGTTCGTCGCGACCGTCAGCGTCTCGGCGGAGGTGGGCTCCGACGGCGGCAGCTTCGCCTCCTTGGCGGCGTCGCCGTCCTTGACGTAGCTGCACGTCTCGTCGGAGGCGGCGTCGGAGCCGCCGCCGTCGTCACCACCGCAGGCGACGAGGACCGGGGCGAGGAGGGCGAGCAGGGCCAGGAGACGAAGACGCATGCGCCGGATCCTACCGACCCGAGGCGTCGACCAGCGGCAGCAACGGCGACAGGTCCGACCGCTCGCCACTCGCGCGCACCGTCGCATCGGACCATGCGAGCCGGCCCCGGGCGAGCGCGATCCACGTCTCGGGGTCGGTCTCGACGACCGCCGGCGGGGTGCCGCGGGTGTGGCTGGCCCCCGCGATGCACTGGATCGCGGCGAACGGCGGGATGCGGACCTCGACGCTGTGCCCGGGCGCCTTGCGCTGCAGCAGGGCGAGCAGGTGCTTGGTGGCGGCCTTGAGGTCGGCGCGCTCGGCGGTGCCCGCGTCGATGCGGGCGCAGACCTCGGCGAACTCGGCGGGATCGAGCGGGGTCAGCGTGCGGGCCACGCCGGCCACCCTAACCCGCGGACCATGCGTGGTTTCCCACCGCGTTGCGGGGGAAACGTCACCCCAGCCGGAGCGCCGAGTGGCGCGGCCGGGGGGCGGCGGTGCGGCCGGCGAGGTAGGCCTCGGTGGTGACGCCGGTGACGTCGGCGGGGTCGCGGCCCTCCTCGGCGAACACGCGGCGGGCGATGTCGGCCCACGACTCGACCGGGCCGGTGCCGGTGACGTGGTGGATCCCGTACGGCGCGCCCGACCGGAGCAGGCCGACGATCCCCTCGGCGAGGACCGCGGCGGGAGTGAGCCGGCCGAACTGGTCGTCGACGACGGACGGTGAGACGCCGTCGCGGGCCAGGCGGCGCATCGTGTCGACGAAGTTCGCGCCCTCGCCCACGACCCAGCTCGTGCGCACGAGGTAGTTCCTCGGCACGACCGACGTGACGGCCTCGGTGGCCGCCTTCGTCTGGCCGTAGACGCCCAGCGGCGAGACCGGCTCGTCGACCTCGTGCTCCTCGACGGTGCCGTCGAAGACGTAGTCGCTGGAGACGTTGACGAACGTCAGGCCGTGCTCGATCGCGATGCGGGCCATCGCCGCCACCCCGGTGACGTTGATCGCCCAGCACAGCCGCCGGCCCTCGGGCGTCTCGGCGCCGTCGACGTTCGTGTACGCGGCGGCGTTGATCAGGGTGCCGACGCCGGTCCAGTCGATCGCGTCGAGCGTCTCGGGCCGGGACAGGTCGACCTCGGGGAAGTCGTGGAACTCGGCGCCCGGCAGCGCCTGCTGCAGCGCCTTGCCGAGCTGGCCGCCGGCGCCGATCACGACCGTGCGGCGCGGTGCCATCGGCTCGACGTCGGCCAGGACGGGGTGGGCGCGGTCCTTGTCGGACATCTCGGCGACGGGGAGCGGCCACGGGATCGCCAGGGCCGGGTCGAGCAGGTTCACGTTGGCGTAGACCGCGTCGGCCGACCAGTGGTCGTTGACCAGGTACGTGTAGGCCGTGCCGTCCTCGAGCACCTGGAACGAGTTGGCGACGCCGCGCGGCACGAAGACGGCCGTCTGCGGGTCGAGCTCGGTCCAGAAGGTCGTCCCGAACGCGTCGCCCTCACGCAGGTCGACCCACGCGCCGAACGCGCGGCCCGCCGCCACGGAGACGTACTTGTCCCACGGCTCGGCGTGGACGCCGCGGATCGTGCCCGCGGTGGCGTTGAACGAGATGTTCTGCTGGACGGGACCGAAGTCGGGCAGCCCGGCGGCGACCATCTTCTCGCGCTGCCAGTTCTCCTTGAACCAGCCACGGTTGTCGCCGTGCACGTCGAGGTGGACGACGAGCAGTCCGGGGACGGGGGTCGTCTCGATCCTCATCAGGTCTCCCTCACTGGCCCAGCGCGGCGTACTTCGCCTCGGTGGCGGCCTTCGCCGGGCGCCACCAGTCCTCATGCTCGCGGTACCAGCGCACCGTGGCCTCGAGACCGGCCGAGAAGTCCGGGTAGCCCGGCTGCCAGCCCAGCTCGGTGCGCAGCTTGGTGGAGTCGATCGCGTACCGCAGGTCGTGCCCGGCGCGGTCGGTCACGTGGTCGAAGTCGTCGGGCGCGCGGCCGAACAGCTCCAGCAGCGCCTCGACGACCTCGCGGTTCGATCTCTCGCCGTCGGCCCCGATCAGGTAGGTCTCGCCGATGCGGCCCGACTCGAGGATCGTGAGCACGGCGTCGTTGTGGTCGTCGACGTGGATCCAGTCGCGCACGTTGAGGCCCTCGCCGTACAGCCGCGGGCGGATCCCGTCGATCAGGCCGGTGACCTGGCGCGGGATGAACTTCTCGACGTGCTGGAACGGACCGTAGTTGTTGGAGCAGTTCGAGATCGTCGCGCGGACGCCGAACGACCTCACCCAGGCCCGCACGAGCAGGTCGGACCCGGCCTTCGTGGAGGAGTACGGGCTCGAGGGGTTGTACGGGGTCGACTCGGTGAATCGCTCCGGGTCGTCCAGCTCGAGGTCGCCGTAGACCTCGTCGGTCGAGATGTGGTGGTAGCGGACGTCGTGCTTCCGGGCCGCCTCGAGCAGGGCGAACGTGCCGACGATGTTGGTGTCGAGGAACGGTCGCGGGCCGACCAGGGAGTTGTCGTTGTGCGACTCGGCGGCGAAGTGCACGACCGTGTCGTGCTCGGCGACGAGCGAGTCGACCAGCTCGGTGTCGGCGACGTCGCCGACGACGAGCGAGACACGGTCCTCGGGAAGCCCGGCCAGCGACGCACGGCTGCCGGCGTACGTGAGCTTGTCGAGCACCGTGACGTGGTCGTCCGTCCGGTCCACGACCTGACGCACGAAGTTGGATCCGATGAACCCGGCACCCCCGGTGACCAGCAAGCGACGCATGGGGTGAGCGTAACGGCAGGTTTCCGAACGCGGGCTCAGACGACGCAGATCACAGTAGGGTCATCGCATGCGCGGCATCATTCTGGCCGGAGGCACCGGATCGCGACTGCATCCCCTCACCCTCGGCGTCAGCAAGCAGCTCGTCCCGGTCTACGACAAGCCGATGATCTACTACCCCCTGTCGACCCTCATGGCCACGGGCATCCGCGACATCCTCGTCATCACGACGCCCCACGAGGCGGCGGCGTTCGAGCGGCTGCTCGGTGACGGCTCCCGCTTCGGGGTCAACCTCACCTTCGCGCAGCAGCCGTCCCCCGACGGCCTCGCGCAGGCGTTCCTGATCGGGGCCGACCACATCGGCGACGAGGGATCGGCGCTCGTGCTCGGCGACAACATCTTCTACGGCGCGGGCCTCGGCACCAACCTGCACCGCTTCGACCAGACCGTGGGCGCAGCGGTCTTCGGCTATCACGTGGCCGACCCCGCGGCCTACGGCGTCGTCGAGTTCGACGAGTCCGGCCGCGCGATCTCCCTGGAGGAGAAGCCCGAGAAGCCGCGCAGCAACTACGCCGTCCCCGGCCTGTACTTCTACGACAACTCCGTCGTCGAGCGGGCCCGCGCCCTGTCGCCCTCGGCGCGCGGCGAGCTCGAGATCACCGACCTGAACCGCACGTACCTCGACGAGGGCACCCTGCAGGTCGAGGTCCTCCCCCGCGGCACCGCCTGGCTCGACACCGGCACGTTCGACGACCTCGCCGACGCGGGTGCCTTCGTCCGCACCATCGAGAAGCGGCAGGGACTGAAGATCTCGTGCCCCGAGGAGATCGCCTGGCGCCAGGGCTGGCTCACCGACGACCAGCTGGCCGAGCTCGCCAGGCCGCTCGTGAAGAGCGGCTACGGCGGCTACCTGCTGGGCCTACTCGGCTCCTGACACCGGGCCCAGCCACGCGTCGAGCACGCGGTCGGCCGCCCGGCCGTCGTCCAGCGGCGCGAACCGCTGACGGAACGCGGTGCGATCGGCGCCCGAGCGGTCGCCGTCCAGCAGCACGTCGATCACCTCGTCGGTGGACGTGACGACCGGACCGGGCGGGGTCTGGCGCAGGTCGAAGTAGAAGCCCCGATCCCCGAGGTACTCGTCCGCGTCCGGCACGAGCAGCATCTGGAGCCGCTCCGTCACGGCGAAGTCGAACATCACCGAGGAGTAGTCCGTGACCAGCACGTCGGCCGCGGCCAGCAGTGCCGTGATGTCGGGGTGGGCCGTGACGTCGACGACGCCCGGCTCGGCGATGCGGCCGCGGCCGGCGGCGGCGTTGGCATGGCTGCGGACGAGCACGGTGGCGCCGGTGCGCTCATGGACGAGCGCCGCATCGAGGTGGGAGACGAACGCGCGACGGCCACCGGCACCCCGCGCGGCGTCGCGCCACGTGGGCGCGTAGAGCACGACGCGCTCGTCGCGGAGGCCGAGCGCGTCGCGCGTGCGGCGGCGCAGGGCGCCGTCCGTGTCGAGGACGAGGGCGTCGTTGCGGGGGTACCCCTCGACGATCGTGCGCCCGGTAAACCCGAACGCGGGCGGCAGGACGCCGGCCGCGAACGCGTTCTGCGCCAGCAGCGCCTCCCACGCCACGGCCTCGCGCGCCATCGCCGCGGTGTACCCGGCCGAGAGCCGGTTGACCGTGATGTCGCGGCCGATGCGCTTCAGCGGCGTGCCGTGCCAGGTCTGCAGGTAGCGCTGGCCCTCGCGGAACCTCACGTAGTGCGGGAACTCGGCGTTGTTGACCAGGTAGCGCGCGTGGGTGAACGCCTCGTGCCACTCGCGCGAGTGCAGCAGCACCGGTCGGACGCCCTCGGGCACCGTCACCGAGTGGTCGGTGACGCACCAGTCGACCGGGATGCCGCGGCGGACCAGGCCGCGCGCGATCGGCGCGACGCTGTCACCGGCCCCACTGCCGCCGAAGCACATCGCCATCGCGCGCTCGCGCAGCGGACCGGCGTGCTCGCGCACCTCGTCGAGGAGCAGTCGCTGGCGCCGGCGGCCACGGTCGGCGACGGGGATCGGGTTCCGCACGACGAGCGACACGTCCGCCTCGCCCGGCGACCACGCTCGCGGGGTGACGAGCAGGTCGACCAGGTCGATCGCGCGCTCGGCCATCGGCAGGCGGAGCACCTCGGGATCGGCGAGGTCCAGGGTGACGTCGGACGTGACCGAGTACCGCCCGATCGGCACCGTGGCGACGGCGCCGAACCGTTCGCATGCAGCCTCCAGGTCGAGCGGCGAGCGACCGGTGCTCCAGCCCTGGGTGAGGGCGGCGACGCGCAGGTCGACCCCGTCGGCGGTGACGCGCACGCCCGCCTCGGTGGCATCGATCGCGACCGTGCAGACGCCGTCGTCGAGCGGAGGGATCGTGATCTCGCTGCGGCGGACCAGCCCGTCGACGGTGATGGTGACGGCCAGGGTGATCGGCTCGGTGCGATCGAGGTCGAGCCGCGTCCACCAGGACGCGTCGGTCTGGTCGGCCCAGCGCTCGCCACTCTCGGCGTCGGCCACCGGATCGGGCCGCATCGACACCTCGGGCTCGACCGTGCCACGGCTCGTGGTGGCCTCGATGCGGACGGAGTCGGCGGCAGGGTCGAACGTGATCCCCGAGACGAAGGAGGTGCCCGCCACGTACACCGGCGACGACCCGGCCGCCTCGATGGTGAGCCGGGCGACGAGGTCGTGCTCCTGGGCGACGAGGAGCCAGTCGGGCGCGTCGATCCGCTCACCGAGGTCGATGTGACGCGAGCCGCGGTCGACGAGGAACGACGGGCCGTGGACGGTCCGGGACTCGGCGAGGAGCTCGACGGCGTCACGGTCGTCGACGGACGCGGCGTGCAGGGCCACGCGGTCGCGCACGGGCAGGCTCAGCCACTCGTCGCGGGACCAGACCGCGGCGCCGTCGGCCGCCTCGCCGACCAGTCGGCGCCATCCCGCGTCGTCGAGCCGGAACGCGGTGCGGGCCCGCTTCGCCAGGGCGACGGGCGAGGGCGAGTCGCCACCGGCGAGCCGCCGCCACCGCAGGAGCGCCTTCCGCACGAGGTCCACCGGCTCAACCTACCTTCGCCGGAGTCCTCCCGCGCTCGGTGCCACGCGGGACGCGTCAGTCCTCGCCGGCCGCGTGGGCGTCGGACCTGGCCGCGGTGAGCAGGGCCGAGTCCCAGTCGGCACGGGCGCGCGCCAGCACCGCCGCGTCGGGGCGGCCGCCGGCGTACCAGGCGTCCAGGTCGGGAGCCGAGACCAGGAACCTGTCGTGGCCCAGCTCCTCGACCCTCCAGCCGGGGAGATCGCCGGCGGCGGCGAGATGCGCCCGGCCGACCACCTGGACGCCGTGGGCGTCCGGCACCAGCCGATCCAGCAGGGCGGGAGCCCGACGGACGTGATACTCCTCGATCCCGGCGAGCGGCTGCGCGGAGTCGATGGCGTGGGGACCGCTCACGCCCCGCTGCGCGACCCGGATGAACCCGAGACGGGTGTGGGGCGCCAGGAGCAGGGCGAGATCGCGCAACCGGTCGACCTGGTCCTGCGCTGAGCCACCGAGCGTCTGGAAGACACCGCACGCCTCGGGACAGAAGGCCACCCGGCGGGCCGTCCACGCGGCGTCGTCAACCAGGTCGACGGCGCCGCTGGGCGCCCCGGAGAGGATTCGCCCGAGCTCACGGGCCAGGCCCTCGCGCTCGGCCCTCAACGACAGCCCGAACTGCGTCAGCACGACCGGCCCCGGTTGCTCGAGGACCCACGCGACGGCCGTGCCGACCACCTCTCGCGTGGCCACGGCGGGCAGCTGCCACCCGGCGTACCGGTCCGGACGGTCGACGCCGTCGAACCAGACGAAGAGCGTGGGCACCGGCGGCTGAGCCGCGGCGAGCAGCTCGGGCAGCCACACGTCCCGTGCGCCCTCGAGTCGTCCGTGGATGCCGCGACCGGCGAGCGCACGGACGAAGTGATCCAGCCAGGCGTCGACGTGCTCGTCCCAGAACGCGGCGCCCAGCTCGAGCGCGAACCCACCGGGACAGGGCGTCACGCCCATCGCCGCGATGTCGAGCTCCGCCTCCTGCGCCGCCTCGTCGGCCTCGGCGGCGGCGGCGGTGACGCCGGCAGCGTCGTCGCCGTCGGTGCGCAGCCGGAGCCAGAACGCGTCGTACCCACCGGCCTCGCACGCCTCGCGGATCGAGGGAACGTCGATGTCGATGCCTCCAGCGGACTCAGCCATGATCGCGCCGCCACCAGAAGGCGAGCTGCTCGCGCGGCACCTTCGGCTGCACGACGACCTTGAGCCGGCGCGGACCGGCGAGCGCGAGGTAGCCCTGCCGGTCGTCGAGCTCGAAGTCCCACGGCAGCTGCAGCGCGAGCGACTGGTCCAGCAGCCCCGGCACCTCGTGCTCGCCCACCTCGGCAGGGATCTCGACAGAGGCCGGATCGACGAGGTCGCCCTTCCACGGCTTCACCTCGACGCAGTCGAGCTCCCACGGCTCGGCACCCGTCAGTCCCGCGGACCCGGCCTGTTGCGGGACCGCGGCCGATCCGCCCGGATCGATGCGCGTGACCCTCCCCCGCCGGACACGTCCGCCGTGCGTGACCTCGACGACCAGCTCCGAGCAGTCGACGTCGTCGAGGTCCGGCAGCTCGAGCGTCAGGTCCCAGACGCTGTCCTCATTGCTCCGACGCGTCGTACGGACCCGGTGGCCGATGAGCTCCTCGGCCGGCGCGACGGTGAACTCACGCTCCCAGCCGGTGAGGTCCCGCAGCCACGCCCGGCAGGTCGGCCGACCTCCGTCGACGTGACGCAACCACGCCGCCACGGTCAGGCGCAGGCCGTCGTCGTCCAGCCGCGCCCGCAGGACCGTGGCGTCGACCGGCGTCTGGCGCTCGGACAGGATGCGTGCCTCGTCGGGCACGTCGGGGTCGCCCGTGAACGGGAAGACGAGGGCGGGTCGGCCGTCGACCTCGTCGGACCGCAGCGACGGCAGGTCGAACCCACCCTGGTCGACGAACACGCTGACGTCCGACGATCGTCCGGCGTTGAGCAGCGCGTAGACGACGCGCGCCTCGGCCGGCGCCTGCGACAGGTCGACGCCCGGCTCCGCGAGCAGGTCGAGCGCGCCCCGGAACAACCGCTCGCGGTAGCCCTCGTCGCCCACCTTCGCGAGCGTGCGGAGGTACCGCGGCACGTCGTTCGACAGCACCTGAGTCGCTCGCGCGGCCCGCGCACCCGGAACCGGGTCGAGCGCATCGAGGCTCAGCGCGATCGCGTCGAAGAACGCCCCCAGCGACCGTTCCGTCGCCTCGCGCGTGATCGACCCCGGACGGATGCGCCACCGGTAGGTCGGCAACGGCACGAGGTCGACGCGGCCGGCAGCGACGAACGCGCGCGCGGTGACCTCCTGGTCCTCGTAGAGGACGCCTTCGCGGAACTCGAGGCCGGCCTCGTCCCAGAAGGAGCGCCGGTAGACCTTCGACCAGGCGGTGGCCTGCGCCAGGAGCTCGGGGTGGTCGTGGGCGACCAGCGTCCGGGTCTCGTCCTCGTAGAGGCTCTCGACCCACGGCGGCGTGGGAATGGGCGAGGCGGGATCGCGGAACTGCCGGTACGGGAGGAGGGCGTAGTCCGACCCCGTCCGCTCGAGGGCGGCGACGGCGCTCGTGAACCCGTAGGGATCGATGAGGTCGTCGGAGTCGACGAACGTCAGGTACGGCGCCGTCGCGTGCTCGACGCCGGTCGTCCGGGCGGCGCTGAGGCCCCCGTTGGGGCGGGTCACCACCCGCACCCGCGGATCACGTCGCGCGTACTTCCGGGCGATCCTCGCGCTCCCGTCCGGCGAGCCGTCGTCGACGACGATGACCTCCATCGCCAGGGGCGCGTCGAGGATCGAGTCGAGGCACGCCGCCAGGTACTGCTCGACGGCGTACACCGGCACGACGACGCTGAGCAGCGGCTCGGGAGCCGCACGCCGGAACAGCCTCACGCGTCCCACCCGAGCAGGCCGTCGACGACCCGCTCGGCCGCGCGCCCGTCGTGGAACCGGTTGAAGCGCTCATTGAAGGCGGCGTAGGCGTCGGCGTGCTCGGCGACCCACGCGGTGTCGCGCACGAGGGCCGCGAGGTCGCCGGAGTCGCGGACGACGGGACCGGGCGCGGACTCCTCGAAGGGGAACAGGAAGCCGCGCAGCTCCTGCTCGTACTTCTCCAGGTCGGGCACGAAGAAGACCATGGGCTTGCCGGTGATCGCGTAGTCGAACCGCAGCGAGGTGTAGTCCAGGATCGCCAGGTCGGACGCCAGCACGAGGTCGTTGATCTCGGGATGGTCGGTGACGTCGACCACCCCTCCCCCGCTGCCGTGGCGCTGGTCGGAGCGCGCGACGGAGTGGTGGCTGCGCTGCAGCACGACCACGTCGTCGCCGAGCTCCTCGGCGAGCGCCTTCACGTCGAGCAGGCCGGGGTCGGCCGAGGTGTTGTCTCCGCGCGACAGGTCCTCGCGCCACGTCGTGGCGTGCAGCACCGCGGTCTGGTCGTCGCGGATGCCCAGCAGGCGGCGCGTGGCGCGGCGTACGTCGTCGGCGTCCTCGGCCAACAGCGCGTCGGTGCGGGGCAGGCCGTGGTCGAACGCCGGGCCCTGCCAGTCGTAGGCCTCGCGGTAGAATTCGTCGGCCTCCGGGTAGGGCAGGCAGATGACGTCCCAATAGGTGGAGCGCCGCTCGGTGGCCTCGTACTCGGCCCGCCACGAGGCCATGCGACGCGCGAAGTCGGGCCGGCCCATGCGCTTGAACGGCTGGCCGTGGAACGTCTGCAGGTAGACCTGCCCGGGGCGCAGGCGCGTGTACGCGCCGACCTCGGTGTTCTTGACGAGGAGTCGCGCCGTCGCCAGCGCGGAGTACCACTCCCGCGTGCCGGCCACGAGGCGCTTGGCGCCCTCGGGCAGCGCGACGGAGTGGTCGACCGTGCCCCAGTAGAGCCGCATCCGCGGGTCGCGGCGGTGGAGCTCGCGGTGGATCGCCGCCTGGCTGTCGGTGGCGACCTCGGCCCAGTAGCACTGGAACATCGCCATCTTCGGATCCACGGCCGTCTCGAGAGCGACGTACGCCTCCCGGAGGTACCGCTGGCCGTACATCGTGTTCTCGTCGGGCAGCCGCGGCTTGATCAGCCGCAGGCCGGCGTCGGAGGTGTGCCCGACGAGCGGGCCGTCCGCGAGGTCGACGGGCCAGCCGACGAGCTCGGCCGCCAGCGGCAGCGGCTCACCGTCGGCGACGACGACGTAGTCGCCGATCGGCAGCGGCAGCTCGCCCCGGCCCCACCGGTCGGCGGTCGCGGGGAAGACGCAGCGGAAGCTGGAGCCGAGCCGCGTGAACTCGGTGGCCGTCAGCGTGACCGAGGACGACTGCAGCGTGGGCGCCGTGTCCAGTCCGCGGCCCCGGACGACGATCGTGCCCCGCTCCAGGTCGATGGCGTCGACGGCGGGCCCGATCGGCTCGGGCGGGACGACGAGCTGCAGGCGTCCGCGGGCGGTGCGACCGGCGAGCCGGACCTCGACCTCGACCTCGAGCGCCTGCTCGGGGCCGAGCCGCGACAGCGGGAGGTCGACCGCCCAGGTGCTGAGGTCGTAGGTCTCGCGCCACATCGCGGCGCCGCCGCGGTGCCCGGAGGTCTCGCCGACGTAGGCGGCCCGCACGCCGGGGGTCATGACCGTCAGCTCGGGGACCGCGCCGTCGGCGTCGATGTGCGCGAAGCCGGCGCGCAGGACGGCCTCGAAGCGGTCGTCGACGACGCGCGAACGGACGACCTCGCCGGCGAAGCGGGTCTCGGAGTCGGCCAGCACGAACGTCTCGCGCGGGATCGAGGGGTCGTCCCATCCGGGCAGGTGCAGCACCGGGAGCCCGTCGTGGAGGCCGCCCGCGAACTGGCGGACGTCGATGAGCCCCTGGTTGAGCGCCGCGTGCAGGGCGTCGACGTCGTCGTGCTCGAGGTGGCGCAGCGCGACCTTGGCCCAGGACGGCACCGCGCGGACGAGCGCGGCTCGGTCGACCTCGCGGAGCAGCTCGGGCACCTGCGCGCGCAGCTCGGCCTCGATGCTGCCGTCGAGGTCCTTGGGGAGCTTCCGGATCGCGGCCGGGACCTCGCGCGCGAGGACGTCGAGGGGCTTGTTCGGACCCGTCGCGAGGTCTCGCACCCGCCGCGTGAGCGACCGCAACCTGCCCATGTCACCTACGCCTTCGCCGAACATCCCGGACGGCGTCGATGCTATACGCTCGCCGCGTGTCGCCTTCCGTCGCTGCACCGGGCGAGCCGGCCACACCGTTCCCCGCCGGGGCCTGGTTCTCGGTCGTGGGCAACGTCCGGCTCGGCGCGGGCGGCCAGACCCGCATGGTCCTGCTGCGCCACCGGCTGTTCGTCGCCGCGGGCCTGGACTTCCCGATCCTGACCTACAACCCGGTTCCCTCGTACGAGCCGATCCGCGCCGGCCTGCTGGCCGACGGGCTGCTGCTGCCGCAGAGCCGGCTGGTCAACCTGCACGAGGACCTGCGCGAGCGCGACCTCTCCGGGCTGCCCGGAGCCGACGCCCCGGCGATCCCACCCGCGGCCCGCACCGAGGACGACGTCGAGGACGGGTACGCGTGGCGCCGGCGGCACCTCGACGAGGCGGGCGTCGAGACCACGTGGGAGTACCTCCGACCGGACGGCACGACCTATGCGTTCACCCCGCCCGACGTCATGGAGGGCGACACCCGCGTGCTCGACCGTGACGGGCGCACGGTGCTGCGTGGCGACGGGCTCGGCGACCTGTGGCGCTGGTGGACCCGGCGGGTCGTGCCCGCCGACGGGCCGGTCTTCCTGGTCAGCGACAGCCGGTTCGTCGCCGAGGAGCTGGGCCTGCTCGACGATCCCCGGATCGTGCTGATGCACCAGATGCACAACCCGCACCTGCGCGGCGACCGGCGCTGGGACTCGCCGATCGAGCCGTCGTACGCGTCGTCGCTGGAGCACGTCGACCGGTTCGACGCCCTCAACACCCTGACCGAGCGCCAACGGCACGACCTGCGGCTGCGGTTCGGCGACCTGCCACAGCTCCATGTCGTGGCCAACCCCGTCGAGGTCGTCGAGCCGCCCTCCCCCGCGCCGGCGCGGGTGCCCGGGCGGATCGTCGTGATCGCCCGCCTGCATCCCCAGAAGCAGCTCGATCGCGCCATCGACGCATTCGCCCTCGTCGCCCCGCGCCACCCGACCGCGATGCTCGAGATCTACGGCGACGGCGACGAGGAGACCCGGCTCCGCGCCCGGGCGCAGGCTCGCGACGTGGCCCACCGCGTCGTCTTCCACGGCCACGTCCCGGACGCCGCCGACCGCCTCTGGGAGGCCGACCTGGCCTGGCTGACCAGCCGGTTCGAGGGCTACGGCCTGTTCATCCTCGAGGCGCGGATGCGCGAGTGCCCGGTGCTTGCGTTCGACGTCCCCTACGGCCCGGCCGAGCAGATCGAGTCCGGGGTCGACGGCGTGCTGGTGCCCGCCGGCGACGCCGCCCGGCTGGCCCACGCGACGCTCGACCTGCTGAACGACCGCCCTCGCCTCGAGGCCATGCGGTCCCGCGCCCGCGCCGGAGCCATCGCCCACGGCCACGCGTCGTTCCTGGCCGACTGGGCCGAGCTCGCCCGCGGGGCGTTGGCCCGGAAGGCCGCTCGCGTGCGGATGACCGAGGCCTCCGCCACGTTCGACGGACGCACGGCCCACGTCCACGTGGCCGGCGACGGGGACCTCGACGAGGTCGTCGTCCGGTGGCAGGCGTGGCGCGCGGGCGACGAGGCGCCGACGGACCTGACAACCTCGGTCGAGAGCCACGGCGCCGAGTTCACGGTGCGTGCCGAGCACGCGCCGCGCGGTGCCGACGAACGACTGCTACTGACGTGGCGCAACGTGTCCTGGCAGCAGACCGTCCCGGCGCCGCGGCGCTGGTGGCGCCGCGGCTGACGCTCACTCCGGCCGGTCGAACACCTTGCGCGCAACCGCCTGGACGTCGCGATCCAGGTGGTCGAGCCGGTCGTCGACCCGTCGGAACTGCTCGTCCACCCGTTCGAAGCGGGCGGCCATCTCGCCGCGCAGCCCGTCGATGCGCGCGTTCACCCCGCCGATCTCGGCGCGCAGGACACGCGTGAACGTGCCGGTCACCACGCCCATCAGCGCGAACGTCGACGCCGCGAAGACCCCGATCAGCGTCCACACCTGCGGTTCGTTCAACTCGATCACTCCCCCATCATGACGACTGGAGGACGACGATGCCAGACCTCACCGACGCCCACCAGAGTGGGCGGGGAGCATGTGGACAGCCGTTTCAGGCGGGCGACGGATCGGCGTCGGAGGGGGCCGACTTCTCCTCGTCGTCGTCCGAGGGCAGCCGGCACGTCCACTCCAGCACCAGCGCGGCGATCAGCAGCAGCAGCGCGGCGCCGGCCGCGGCGGCCGAGCGCCACAGCCGCAACTCGCCCAGCTCGGTGGACGAGCCGAGGTAGGCCAGCGCGTAGCCCGCGTAGCCACCGGTGAAGACGCCGCCCACGAGGACGGCCGCCTTGGCCAGCGCGAGGATCCGGATCGCGTGCTCGGCGGAGTACACGCGCTTGTCGCGGTGGAGGTTCTGCCAGGTGCCCCACGCGAGGGCGCCGACGGCGATGGCGCCACACAGCAGGACGATGGCGGCCGCCCAGCCCGGGACCGGCGGCGACGTGCCGTCGAGCCGCACCGTGAGCGGCGGCAGCAGCCGACCGACGACCAGGCCCGACGCGACGAGGCCCGCGACGTAGAGCGGCGTACTGCGCCGGACCTTCCTCATCGGTCGGTCACAGGAAGATCTCGACGTCCTCGCGCTTGGTGACGCCCGAGGCGTCGACGCCCGAGACGAGGTCGGCGACGAAGCCGTGTCCGGGGATCTCGCCCTCAGGGTCGATCTCGAGCCACGGCACGAGGACGAACGCGCGCTCGTGGGCGCGCGGGTGCGGCAGCGTCAGGGAGTCGTCGTGGGCGACGCGGTCGCCGACGACGATGATGTCGACGTCGAGGGTGCGCGGGGCACCGGGCTCGCTGCGCTCACGCTCGAACGCGTCCTCGATCGCCAGGGCGCGGTCGAGCAGCGTGTGGACGGTCAAGGTGGTGTCGATCAGGACGACGGCGTTCAGGAACGGACCGGAGCCCTCGGGGGCGCCGACGGGCTCGGTCTCGTAGACCGACGAGATGGCCACGACGGTGACCTCGGGGGTGTCCTCCAGGGCGGACACGGCGCCCTGCAGGCGGCCGGCACGATCGCCGAGGTTGGAGCCGATCGACAGGACGGCTTGGCGAATGGGACGCATTCCCCCGGTCATCGTGTCGGCATCGAGCTCGTACGGCGTGGGTGCTTCGGTCACAGCTTGCTCCGCTCCATCGTCACGGTGACGTCAGTGAACGCCACCTCGATCGGCGCCTCGGGCTTGTGCACCGTCACGCTGACCCAGCGGACGGGCTCATGGCCCAGACATACGCTCACTATACGGAGCGCCAACGTCTCGATGAGATCGACCGGCTCCCCCGTGATGATCGCGTGGACCTGCTCGGCGAGTTCGCCGTAGTGCACGGTCCGGGTGAGGTCGCCCGAGGTGGCCGCCGGCTCGAGGTCGACCGACAGGACGAGGTCGACGACGAACGTCTGGCCGTCCCTGCGCTCGTGGTCGAAAACGCCGTGATGGCCGATCGCCGACAGGCCCCTCAACTCGATCCGGTCGCCCGCATGGCGCTCGCTCACGTGTCCCCCTCAGGATCGATCAGGGGCGACGCGTGCCGCGCCCAGAACCGCCATCGTCCCGCATCGCGGACGAGGATGCTCGTGGCGACCGCGCGGCCACCGCTGAACGACTCGACCGAGCCCGCGTCGGACAGGATGTTCTCGGTGCACACGATGACCGCCGTGGTGGGGTCCTGCGCGGGCAGCAGCGTGACCTCGAGGTCGGTCAGGAAGAACTGGATGTACCCGACGCCGGCCATCAGGACGGTCCACGAGCGCAGGATCGGCCCGGTGCCCTTGAGCGGCGGAGCGCCCGGGTGGACGCACGTGGTGGCGATGTCGTCGACCCACAGCGACGACATCAGGTCGACGTCGCCGGTCTCGATCGCATCGTAGAAGGCGCGGTGCGCGGCCAGGACGTCAGCCACCGGCCGCCTCCGCGCGGACGCGGGCGGCGACGCGGACGGCGTCGGCGCTGCGACGGGGGTCGTGCACCCGCACGCCCCACGCGCCCGCCAGCGCCGAGAGCATGCTGATGGCCGCCGTGGCGTCCTCGCGCTCGTCGACCGGCCGCGGACCGGCCTCGTCGGCCAGCAGCGACCCGAGGAATCCCTTGCGACTCGCGGCGACCAGCAGCGGGTGGCCGAGCGCGGCGAAGCGGTCGAGGTGGCCCAGCAGCGTCCAGTTCTGGTCGCCGGTCTTGCTGAAGCCCAGTCCGGGGTCGACGACGACGCGTGCCGGATCGACCCCCGCCTCGCACACCGCCGTCACCTGCGCCCGCAGCTCGGAGACGACGTCGTCGACCACGTCGGTGTAGTCCGTGTGCTGCTGCATCCGGTCGGAGTGCCCCCGCCAGTGCATGACGACGAACGGCACCTCGGCGGCGGCCACGAGCGGCACCATGCGCGGGTCGGCACGGCCGCCCGAGACGTCGTTGACGATCACGGCGCCGGCGTCGAGCGCCTGCTCGGCCGTCTCGGCCCACATCGTGTCGACCGACACCGGGACGCCCGCGTCGGCGAGCCGGCGCACCACCGGCACCACCCGGCGCAGCTCCTCGGCACGATCGACGGGCAGGGCTCCCGGGCGGGTGGACTCGCCGCCGACGTCGACGAGGTCGGCGCCGCGGCGCACCAGCTCGAGCCCGTGCTCGGCGGCGGCGCCGGGGTCGAACCAGCATCCCCCGTCCGAGAACGAGTCGGGGGTGACGTTGACGACCCCCATGACGACGCAGCGGTCCTGCGCCAGGTCGGGCAGCGGGAGCGTCACCATCGGGTGTCCTACGGGGTCACTTGCTGATGAGCTGCATCGCCTCGGCACGCGTGGCCGGGTCGAGCAGCTGGCCGCGAACGGCGCTGGTGATGGTGCGGGCGCCGGCCTTCGCGACGCCGCGCATCGTCATGCACAGGTGCTCGGCCTCGATCACCACGATGACGCCGCGGGGCTCGAGGACCTCGACCATCGCCTCGGCGACCTGGGTCGTGAGGCGCTCCTGGACCTGCAGCCGGCGCGCGTACACGTCGACGAGCCGGGCCAGCTTCGACAGGCCCGTGACGTGCCCGGTCTCCCCAGGGATGTACCCGATGTGGGCGACGCCGAAGAACGGCACCATGTGGTGTTCGCACATGCTCCAGACCTCGATGTCGCGCACCAGCACGAGCTCGCGGTGACCGACCTCGAACACGGCCGACAGCACCTCGCGCGCGTCCTGGTCGTACCCGCCGAGCAGCTCGGCGTACGACCGGGCGACGCGTGCCGGCGTGTCGAGCAGACCGTCGCGGTCGGGGTCCTCGCCGATCGCCGCGAGCAGCTCGCGGACGGCTGCCTCGGCACGGGGTTGGTCGACGGCCACGGTGCTCCTAGAGGGTCGGGGACTCGCCCGGCTGGGGCGCGTCGGGGGCGGGGGCGTCCGAGCCGGAGTCCGGACCCACGACGATGCCCTCCTGCGGAACGTCGCCGTTGCGTGCCGGCACCGAGATGGGCGGCTGCGACGACGGCTGGCGCTGGTCGGAGCCGGTCCAGGCCGGACGGACGTCGCGACGGTTGAGCGCCTCGAAGATCCGGGCGACCTCGGCCTTGTCGAGCGTCTCCTTCTCCATCAGCTCGCGGACGAGCTCGTCCAGGACGTGGCGGTTCTCGACGAGGATGTCGAACGCCTCCTGGTGGGCCTGCTTGATCAGCGCCGAGATCTCGTCGTCGATCGTCGCGGCGACGTCCTCGGAGTAGTTGCGCGAGTGGCCGATGTCGCGGCCGAGGAACGGCTGGCCGTTGTCCTCGCCGAAGCGGACGGCGCCGATGCGCTGGCTCATGCCGTACTGCGTCACCATCGCGCGGGCCAGGCTGGTGGCCTTCTCGATGTCGTTGCCGGCACCCGTGGTGGGGTCGTGGAAGACCAACTCCTCGGCGGCGCGGCCGCCGAGCATGTAGGCCAGCTTGTCGAGCAGCTCGGCGCGCGTCTGGCTGTACTTGTCCTCGTCGGGCAGGACCATCGTGTAGCCCAGCGCCCGGCCTCGCGGCAGGATCGTGATCTTGTGCACCGGGTCGCTCTGCGGCAGCGCGGCGGCGACCAGGGCGTGGCCGCCCTCGTGGTACGCCGTCACCAGGCGCTCGTGCTCGTTCATCAGGCGCGAGCGCTTCTGCGGGCCGGAGATGACGCGGTCGATGGCCTCGTCGAGCGCGGCATTGTCGATCGTCGTGGCGGCGCCACGCGCGGTGAGCAGCGCGGCCTCGTTGAGGACGTTGGCCAGGTCGGCGCCGCTGAAGCCGGGAGTGCGGCGGGCGACGGCCTCGAGGTCGACGCCGGGACCGATCGGCTTACCGCGGGCGTGGACCTTGAGGATCTGGGTGCGGCCGGCCAGATCAGGAGCCTCGACGGCGATCTGGCGGTCGAAGCGGCCCGGGCGCAGCAGCGCAGGGTCGAGCACGTCCGGACGGTTGGTCGCGGCGATGAGGATGACGCCGCCGCGCACGTCGAAGCCGTCCATCTCGACGAGCAGCTGGTTGAGGGTCTGCTCGCGCTCGTCGTGACCGCCGCCCATGCCGGTGCCGCGGTGGCGGCCGACGGCGTCGATCTCGTCGATGAAGACGATCGCGGGCGCGTTGTCCTTCGCCTGCTCGAACAGGTCGCGGACGCGGCTGGCGCCGACGCCGACGAACATCTCGACGAAGTCCGATCCGGAGATCGAGTAGAACGGCACCCCGGCCTCGCCGGCGACGGCGCGCGCGAGGAGGGTCTTGCCGGTGCCGGGCGGTCCGTACAGCAGGACGCCCTTGGGGATCTTGGCGCCGACGGCCTGGAACTTGGCCGGCTCCTGGAGGAACTCCTTGATCTCGCCGAGCTCCTCGATGGCCTCGTCACACCCGGCGACGTCGGCGAACGTGGTCTGCGGGGTGTCCTTGGTCATGAGCTTGGCCTTGGACTTGGCGAACTGCATGACGCGCCCGCCGCCGCCCTGCATCGAGTTCATCAGCCACAGGAAGATCAGGATGAAGATGACGAACGGCAGGAAGCTCAGCAGCACCGACAGCAGCGTGTTCTTCGGCGGGAGCTTGACGTTGTAGGAGGTCAGCTTGTCGTCGGCCCGCAGCTGCTGGGCCTTGGTGACGAACTCGGTGCCCTGGTCGGGGCCGAGCCACGTGGCCTTGACCTTCTTCGCCCCGTCGCCCTTCAGCGTTGCGCGGATCTCCTGGTCGCCGTCGACGAACTCGACGTCCTTGATCTTGGCGTCGTCGAAGTAGCCCACCATCGTGGAGGTCTTGACCTCGCGGTACCCGTCGGCCGAGCCGGAGAACGACAGCACGCCGATGACCACGGCGGCGATGAGGATGATCCACAGCCACGGGCCCTTGAACAGGCTCTTGAAGTTCATGCCGCCTCGTCGTTCATGCAGGTGGGGTTCCGTCCGGTTCGGTGCCTGGGCTCAGGAGTACATGTGCTCGGCCAGTGTGCCGATACTGCGCAAATTGCGGTACTTCTCGTCGAAGTCCAGGCCGTACCCGATGACGAACGCGTTGGGGATGTCGAAGCCGACGTACTTGACGTCGACGGGCATCTCGAGGGCCTCGGGCTTGCGCAGCAGCGTGGCGATCTCGACCGACGCCGGTCCGCGCGACTGCAGGTTCGCCACCAGCCACGACAGGGTCAGGCCCGTGTCGATGATGTCTTCGACGATCAGCACGTGGCGGCCGTCGAGGTCGGTGTCGAGGTCCTTGAGGATGCGCACCACACCGGAGGACTTGGTGCCTGCGTAGGAGGAGACCGCCATCCAGTCGATCTCGACGTGACGGTCGAGCTCGCGCGAGAGGTCGGCCATCACCATGACCGCGCCCTTCAGCACGCCCACGAGCAGCAGGTCGCGCCCCTCGTAGTCAGCCTCGATCCGGCGTGCCATCTCGGCGATCCGGGTCTGGATCTGCTCCTCCGTGAAGAGCGTCTTGGTCAGGTCGAGGTCGGCTTCAACGCGCTCGGTGTCCACGGTGCCAGCGTGCCACAGAGCGACCTTTCGCACGCCAGCCGGTCGCGAATCACCAAGGTCCAGCGGCGCCGCCGCTCGAGATGTGTAGCGAAGCGGTCCGTTTCGGCACGAATTCGGTACGCAGCGCTACACATCTCGCGTCTGCGGCTCGAAGCGCACGCGGTCGCCCTCGCGGACGGCCGTCACGTGACCGGGGAGCTCGATCCGGGTGCCGCCGCGCGCCTGCAGCAGACCGTCGAGGGCGAGGGTGTGCGCGTGCGACAGCTCGCCGGGCGAGGCGCCGGCGTCGATCGCGAGACGGCGCCAGATGCGCAGCCGCACCGGGGTGTCGAGGTCGGCGAAGGTCCACAGGTCCTCGATCCCACCCGAGGTCGGCATTGCGCGGATCGCAAGGCCGTCGACCGCGTCGGCATCCATCCGGACGAGGTCGGCGGTGCGCGCCAATGCCTCGGCCACTCCCCCGCCGAGCACGTCCTCCATGAGGGGCAGCAACTCGCAGCGGACCCGCACGCGGCGGTAGGCGGGGTCCTCGTTGTGGGGGTCGTCCCACCAGTCGAGGTCGTGCAGGGCGCAGATCCGCTCGGTGTCGGCACGTCGCAGGGTCAGGAAGGGGCGACGCAGGTGTCCGTTGACCGCGCGCATGCCCTGGATCGCGCGCGGCCCGGAGCCGCGACCGAGGCCCAGCAGGACCGTCTCGGCCTGGTCGTCGAGGGTGTGGGCGAGCAGGATCGGCGCGTTCCCGGCCTCGTCGTGCAGGGCGAGGTAACGGGCGGCCCGGGCGGCGTCCTCCGGGCCGGTGCCGACGTCGCGCACCTCGACCCGCCGTACCGAGGCCGGCAGGCCGAGACCTGCACACTGCTCCACGGCCCGGGCGGCGACTTCAGCCGAGCCGGGCTGGAGCCCGTGGTCGACGACGACGGCCCGGGCCTCCAGTTCGCGGCGGCGCACGAAGAAGGCGACGACCGCAGCCAGTGCGAGGGAGTCGGCCCCGCCGGACACCGCGACCACCGCCCCGGGCACGAGGTGGGGCTCGACCAGGTTCCGGGCCCGCGCGACGAACGGGTCGAGCCGGGCCATCAGCCGTGGACGCGGGAGACCCAGGACTTCGGGTCGATGATCTCGGCGCGGGTGGGCAGGTGCGCGGGCTCGGCCCACACGGCGTCGAAGCCGTCCTTGCCGACCTGGTCGGTGACGGCCCGGACGAACGCCGCGCCGTCGCTGTACTGGCGCATCTTCGCCTCGTAGCCCAGCAGTCGGCGCACCACCTTCGACAGCGCGGAGCCGGCGCCCCGGCGCTTGGTGAACTTGCGGCGGATCTCGGCCACGCTCGGCACGACCTCCGGGCCGATGTCGTCCATGACGACGTCGGCATGCCCCTCCAGGAGCGACATCAGGCCGGTGAGCCCATCGACCACGGCGCGCTGCTGCTCGTTCTGGAACAGGTCGGACAGCGACTTGTCCGACTCGCCGCGGACGATGCGGACCAGCTCCGGCAGCGCGTCCGAGACCATCTCGGTCATGGCGCCGCCGCCGACGTCGGTGGCGTCCATCAGCTCGTCGACCTTGCCCATCATGTGGTCGCGCATCCACGGCACCGCCGTGAACTGGGCGCGGTGGGTCTCCTCGTGCAGGCACACCCAGCGGCGGAAGTCGGTGGGGTCGACGTCCAGCTCGCGCTCGACGTGGACGATGTTCGGCGCGACGAGCAGCAGCCGTCCGGGACCGTGCTCGCCCTCCGCGAAGGGGTCGAACTGGCCCAGCACCTTGCCGCCGAGGAACGCCACGATCGCGCCGAGCTCCGCGCCGGTGACGCGCCCGCCGATCGCCCGGGGCAGGCCGGTGGGCAGCTTGCCGGCGGCCGCGAGCTTCTCGTCGAGCGGCGCCATCAGCAGGCTGAACGCCTGGAGGTTGGCATCGGCCCAGCGCGGCCGGTCGACGACGAGGACCGGCGTCGGGTACCGGGGAACGAGCCCGGTGAACTCGCGCACGGGACCCTCGGCGACGAGGGACGCCTCGCGCAGCTCGGCGACGACCTCGCCGACCTCGGCCTGGCTCATCTCGGGGCCCGGGCGCATGAGGCGTCGAGCCGTGGCCTGCGCGACGTTCCAGTCGATCATGGCGTCCAACCTACGGCCTCGGGCCTCAGCGCGGGCCGACGTCGAGGACCCGGACGACCGGCTCGCCGGCCTCGTCGGACGCGTCGAGGTCGACCTCGGCCGCGATGCCCCAGTCGCGGTCCTTCTCGGGGTCGTCGAAGACCTGGCGGACCGTCCACACGCGCACCGTGTCGTCCTCGACCATGAACAGGTCCGGACCGCGCGACGCCGGGCCCGTGCCGAGCTCGTCGTACTCCTCGCGGTACTCGGCGATCGCCTCACGCCACGCGGCGGCGTCCCAGCCCGACTCGGCGTCGAGCTCACCCAGGGCGGTCCACCGGCCGAAGGCGGCCAGCTCGACCCGGCGGAACATCGCGTTGCGCACCAGCACGCGGAACGCCCGCGCGTTGGCGGTGAGCGGACGCGGCGTGTCGGCGCCGGTCGACTGGGCGCGGACCTCGGCGGGGTCCTGCCCGGGCGCGATCAGCTCCTCCCACTCGTCGAGCAGGCTCGAGTCGGTCTGGCGCACCAGCTCGCCGAGCCACTCGGTGAGGTCGGTCAGCTCGTCGTTGCGCACCGCCTGCGGCACCGTGCGGACGAGCGTCTTGTAGACGTCCGACAGGTACCGCAGGACCATGCCCTCGGAGCGTGCGAGCTGGTAGTCCGAGACGAGCTCGGAGAACGTCATGGCGCGCTCCCACATCTCGCGCACGACCGACTTGGGCCGCAGCTCGTGGTCGGCGACCCACGGGTGCCCGTTGCGGTACATCTCGTAGGCCGCGGTCAGCAGCTCCTCGAGCGGCTTGGGGTGCTCGACGTCCTCGAGCAGCTCCATGCGCTCGTCGTACTCGATCCCGTCCATCTTCATCTCGGCCACGGCTTCGCCCCGGGCCCGGAACCGCTGGGCGCTGATGATCGGGCGCGGGTCGTCGAGCGTCGCCTCGACGACCGAGACCACGTCGAGCGCGTAGGTCTCCGACTCGCGGTCGAGCAGGTCGAACGCGGCCACCGCGAACGGCGACAGCGGCTGGTTGAGGGCGAAGTTCGCCTGCAGGTCGACGGTCAGGCGCAGGGTGCGGCCCTGCGCGTCGGGCGGGTTGATCTGCTCGACGACCTCGCCGGCGACGAGCGCCTCGACGATGTGGCCGACCTGCTCGAGCAGCCGCTCCTGCGACTCCTCCGTCTCGCCGCTCTCGCGGATCAGGTGCTCCAGCGCGGCCCGGGCGTCGCCGGGACGGGTGATGACGTCGAGCACCATCGCGTGGCTCACCCGCATCCGTGACACGAGCGCCTCGGGGGTGCCGTTCACCAGTCGCTCGAAGGTGCCGTGCCCCCACGAGACGAAGCCCTCGGGCGGCTTCTTGCGCTGGATCCGCTTGAGCTTCTTGGGGTCGTCCCCGGCCTTGCGCACGAGGCGGGCGTTCTCGACCTCGTGGTCGGGGGCCTGCACGACGACGTGGCCCACCGTGTCGAACCCGGCGCGGCCCGCGCGACCGGCGATCTGCTGGAACTCACGGACCTGCAGGTGCCGCTGCCGGACGCCGTCGTACTTCGACAGGCCGCTGAACAGCACCGTGCGGATCGGCACGTTGATGCCGACGCCGAGCGTGTCGGTGCCGCACACGACCTTCAGCAGGCCCTGCTGGGTGAGCGTCTCGACGAGGCGGCGGTACCGCGGCAGCATGCCGGCGTGGTGGACGCCGATGCCCATCCGGATCAGCCGCGACAGGGTCTTGCCGAACGCGGACGTGAAGCGGAAGTCGCCCAGCGCCTCGGCGATCGCGTCGCGCTCGGCGCGGGTGGCGACCTTGGCGCTGGTCAGCGCCTGCGCCCGCTCGAGCGCCGCCGCCTGCGAGAAGTGGACGACGTAGACGGGCGTCTGGTGCGTCTCGACGAGCTGCTCGAGCGTCTCGTGGACCGGGGTCGTCACGTACTCGCTGACCAGCGGCACGGGCCGCTCGACCGAGGTGACGGCGACGGTCTCGCGGCCCGTGCGGCGGGCGAGGTCGGCCTCGAGCCGCGAGGTGTCGCCGAGCGTGGCCGACATGAGCAGGAACTGGGCGCGGGGCAGCTCGATCAGCGGCACCTGCCAGGCCCAGCCCCGGTCCGGGTCGGCGTAGTAGTGGAACTCGTCCATGACGACGGTGGCGATGTCGGCGGCGGCCCCCTCGCGGAGCGCCATGTTGGCCAGGATCTCGGCGGTCGCGGCGATGATCGGGGCGTCGGCGTTGACCGCCGCGTCGCCCGTGACCATGCCGACGTTCTCGGCCCCGAAGATCTCGCACAGGTCGAAGAACTTCTCGCTGACGAGCGCCTTGATCGGCGCGGTGTAGACGCTGCACCCGCCGCGGGCGAGCGTGGCTCCCATCGCGGCGGTGGCCACCAGGCTCTTGCCCGAGCCGGTGGGCGTCGCGAGCACGACGTTCGAGCCCGAGACACACTCGAGGATCGCCTCGTCCTGGGCGGGGTAGAGCGTCAGGCCACGGTCGTCGACCCACTGCATGATCGCCTCGTGGACGGCGTCGACGTCCTCGGTCGGCTCCGCCGGGAGCAGGTCGACCAGTCGTGAAGCCACCCGAGCAGCCTAGGCGTCGCGGCCACGGCCGGGCGCGGCGACGGGCGATCTAGCCGCCGCAGGCGCAGCCGGCCATCGCCGTGGCGACGGCGTCGAGCGCGGCCTGCGTCACGAGCGGGTTGATCCCCTCGGTGTCGTCGGCCATCACCGCGAAGGCGACGGGCCGGGCCCCCGGCAGGGTCACGATCCCGGCCAGGGAGTGCACGCCGGTGAGGGTGCCGGTCTTCGCCCGGACCAGACCGCGCGCCCGGCCGGCCCGGTCGTAGCGGTTCTCGAGCGTGCCGCTGAACCCGCCGACGGGCAGGCCCGTCAGGACGGCGCCGAGCCGGGGCGCGGCCGAGACCTCCACCATCGCCTCGGCGAGAGTGGCGGCTGCGATGCGGTTCTTGCGCGAGAGCCCGCTGCCGTCGTTCAGGACCAGCCCGTCGGTGCTGACGCCGGCGTCACCGAGGACCTGCGCGACGACCTTCGCGCCACCGGCGAACGACCCCGGCTCGCCGGCCTTCAGCGCGGCCTGCCGCAGCAGCACCTCGGCCACCTCGTTGTCGGAGTCGGCGAGGAACGCCTCGACGATCCGCGCGAGCCGGGCGCTGCGGACGCTCGCCACGGGGGTGCCCGCAGCCTCGACCTGCGTCGGAGTCCCGTTCACCGGCACGCCCCGGGACCGCAGCAGCTCGGCGAACCGGCGGGCGGCGTCGCCCGCGGGATCGGTGGAACGGCCGGCGCCGACGCGACCGCGATCGATCCACAGCGGGCTGACCGGCGCCACGACGCCGCCGACGTAGCCCTCCTCCCAGGCCGGACTGACTGCCGGGCCCGAGAACAGCGAGACGTCGTAGCCGAGCGTCACCGGCGTGCGCCCGACCTGCTTCGCCGTCGCCGCGGCGAGCGTGGCTAGGTCGGCCCGCTCGACCGACGAGCCCTTCGTCCGCGTGGCGGTGAGGTAGGGGTCGCCGCCGCCGACGAGCACCAGCCGATCGCCGTCGCGGACCACCGAGGTCGTGAACGTCGCGTCCGGCCCCCACTGGTCGAGGACCGCGACCGCGGTCAGCAGCTTCGTGGTGGACGCCGGGACGTGCGTGCCGCGGGCGTCCGCCACCAGCGGCGTGCCGTCACGGGCGTCGAGCGCCACCACGCTCGTGCGGCCGCCCAGCGCGTCCGACGCCGACGCTCCGGCCACCGCCGCGGCGAGCGCTGTCGCATCGACCGGGCCCGATCCCACGGCGGCCACCGGGTCGGGGTCGGGCGACGGCGTGCCGAGCCCCACCGGAGGCGTCACGAATTGCGGTGCGCACGGCCCGTCGCACAGGATGGGGTTCAGGTCTCCACGCACGTAGAGCACCGCGATGGACGCGAGGGTGACGAGGACGAGCAGCGGCAGCACCCAGGCTGCGCGCATCCTGTCCCCCCTGCGGGCGCCACGGGCTGTCACGTGCGTCAGACTATGTGACACCCGTCATCACCCCGAAAGCCGGAGGAACCGTGTTCTTTGACGTCACCGTGGAGATCCCCAAGGGCGAGCGCAACAAGTACGAGCTCGACCACAAGACCCACCGCATCCGGCTCGACCGCACCCTCTTCACGTCGATGCAGTACCCGGCCGACTACGGGTTCATCGACAACACCCTCGGCAACGACGGCGACCCGCTCGACGCGCTCGTCATCCTGCCGTTCCCGACGTTCCCGGGCTGCGTCATCGAGTGCCGCGCGATCGGCATGTTCAAGATGACCGACGAGGCCGGCGGCGACGACAAGATCCTGTGCGTGCCCGCGGGCGACCCGCGCCACGACCACACGCAGGACGTCGGCGACGTCTCGGACTTCGACCTCGGCGAGATCGAGCACTTCTTCACCAGCTACAAGGACCTCGAGCCGGGCAAGTCCGTCGAGGAGGGCTCCTACTGGGTCGGCCGCAGCGAGGCCGAGGCCGAGATCGAGGCCAGCTTCCAGCGGTTCAAGGACAACGGGGGCTACTGAGCCCCGTCCGTCCCCCGGCGGGGACGGACCAGACCGGCCAGCACCACCCCGAACACGTCGGGGTCGACCTTCGGGTCGAGCGCGCGCAGGCCGCCCAGGCCCGCGCCGAGCGCCAGCAGGGCCGTCGCGACGTGCTCGACCGGGATCGTCGTCTCGAGGTCGGCCTCCTCGATCGTGGCCGAGATCAGCTGGCCGATGAGACGGCGGACCTCGCGGTGCCGCTTCACCAGCTCCGACGCGACCCACGGGTTGTGCCGGGCGACGGCGGCGAACTCCACCTCGAGGGCGGTCCACTGCGGCTCGCCCAGACCCGAGCGCGACCACTCGACGAAGCTCTTGAGGCGCGCCTCGAGCGAGGTCTCCTCGGTGAAGACCTGCTGCACGAGGCGGATCTTCTCGGCATGGATCACGTCGAGCGCCGCCATGCAGAGCTCTTCCTTGCCGGCGAAGTTGGAGTAGACGGCGCCCTTGGAGAAGCCCGCCTCGACGGCGACCTTGTCCAGGGAGGTGCCGGCGTAGCCGACGGCGAGGAACATCTCGCGGGCCACCTCGATCAGGCGCTCGCGCGTCTGTCGCTGGCGCTCGGCCCGGCTCACCCTGGTCTCTGCCACGATCGCTCCTCCCTGCTTCGCATACCGATGGTATCTGAGACCGGGGGCCCGTGGCTCCCCTATCTCGCAACCCGCCGCCCTAGAGTCCAGCCATGACCTCGAAGGACCTGTGGAACGCGATCGAGATCCTGCACGGGGGCGTGTACTTCGCCCCGGACGCGCAGGCCCGCTACGAGGCGGTCGGCCTCAAGGGCTACTGGATGGGCTACTTCGCGAGCCGGTCCGCCGCCCTGGGCACGCCCGGACCCGAGCTGGTCGTCGCGACGTTCCACGGCTTCGCACCGCGCCTGGTGCACCGCGCCCTCCCCGACGCCTGGCGGTTCGCCGACCGCGACGCGGTCCTCGAGGCTCGCTACGAACTGGCCCGCGACCTGCTCGCGCCGGTGGCCGAGCGGGCGACCGCCCTCGCCGGCTCGATGCGCCAGGTGCTGGCGGGTGTCGACTGGGCGGGCAAGCCGCTGGCCGCCGCGCACGCCGGGCTGCCGCGGTCGGACGATCCCGTCGTCGACTTCTGGCAGTCCGTCACCGCCCTGCGCGAGTACCGCGGCGACTGCCACCTCGCGGTGATCACGGCCGCCGGGCTCAGCGGCGCCGCGGCCAACGCCCTGGCCGTGGGCACCGGGTGGGCGTGGTTCGCCGACCAGCGCAGCAAGCGTGGCTGGACCGAGGAGGAGTGGCAGGCGGCGATCACCGACCTCGTCACCCGCGGCTGGCTCACGCCCGACGGCGAGGGCACCGACACGGGCCGTGCGGCGCGCCAGCAGATCGAGGACGCGACCGACCGCGTCGTGGTCGCGGGGCTCGACCGCGAGGCCACTTCTCGGCTGCTGACCCTCGAGGCCGACGTGGTCGGGCTCGCGCGAGAATGGGCCCATGATCACCCCACCCTCGCCGGACGCACAGGCCGCAGCGCGTAACCGACTGGCCGCGCTGGCCATCCCCACCGGAGCCCTCGGCCGGCTCGGCGAGCTCGCGGTCTGGTGGTCGTCGGTCCGCGGCGAGACCACGCCCGCACCGCCCGCCCACGTTCGCGCCGTCGTGTTCGCCGGCGACCACGGGGTCGCCGCGCACGGGGTCTCGGCGTACCCCTCGGCGGTGACCGCGGCGATGGTGCGCGGCTTCGTCGCCGGCGTCGCCGGGGTGTCGGTCCTGGCCCGACAGCACGACGTGTCGCTGCGCGTGCTCGACCTCGGTGTCGATGCCGACTTCCCCGATCTCGACCCGGCGCTCGGCGCGTACAAGATCCGCCGCGGCACCGAGCCGATCCACCTCAAGGACGCCATGACGGTGGACGAGACCCACCGCGCGATCGAGGCGGGTCGCCAGATCGCGGCCGAGGAGATCGCCGCGGGTGCCGACCTGCTCATCGGCGGGGACATGGGCATCGGCAACACGACCACGGCCGTCGCTCTCATCGCCGGGGCCCTGGGCCTGCCGGCCGAGGACGTCGTCGGCCGCGGGACCGGCATCGACGACCAAGCGCTGGCCGTGAAGACCGACGTCCTGGCCACCGCGCTGCAACGCGCCGGCGACCGCGTCGCCGATCCCGTCGAGCTGCTGGCCGCGCTCGGCAGCCCCGACCTCGCCGCCCAGGCCGCGTTCATCTCGGCCGCGGCCGAGGCCGGCGTGCCCGTGCTGCTCGACGGCGTGATCTCCGTGGCCGCCGCGACCGTCGCCGAGCGGCTCACGCCCGGCGTCGCGCCCTGGCTCGCCGCCGGCCACCGTTCGACCGAGCAGGCCCAGTGGCGCGCACTCGAGGCGCTCGGCCTGGCGCCGCTCGTCGACTTCGACCTGCGGCTCGGCGAGGGCTCCGGGGCCGTCGCCGCCGTCCCGATGGTCCGCTCCGCCGCCCTGCTGCTGGCCCAGATGGCCCGCCTCGACGAGCTGCTGTGAGCCGCTTCGGCGACGCCGTCCGACTCTCGGTCGGCACCTTCAGCGCGGTGCCCGTCCCGGCGCCGCGCCGGGTCGACCGGGCCACCGCCGGCATCGCCGTCGCCCTCGCGCCGCTCGCCGTGCTGCCCGTCGGGGGGCTCGTCGCGGCCCTCGCCTGGGCCGGCCGCGAGCTCGCCCTGCCGGCCGTCGCGATCGGCGCCCTGGCGATCGGTGCCGGGGCGTGGGCGACCCGCGGGTTCCATCTCGACGGGCTCGCCGACACCTCGGACGCGCTCGCCTCCTCCTACGACCGGGAGCGGGCGCTGACCGTGGCCCGCACCGGTGACGTCGGACCGGCCGGCGCCGTCGCCCTCGTGCTCGTGCTGCTCCTGCAGGCGGCCTCGGCCGGGGCGCTGGCGTCCTGGGCGTGGGGGCCCGTCGCCGTGGGAGTGCTCTGGTGCCTGGCGCGCGCTGCGGCCACCGTGCCGCTGCGTCGCGGGGTCCCCCCGGCTCGCCCGGACGGCATGGGCGCCACCTTCGCCGGCAGCGTGGCCGTGCCGGCCCTGGCGGCCGTGTGGGTTCTTGTCCTGCTGATCGCCTCGGTCGTCGCGGTCGTGGTCGATCGGCCAGTTTTGCAGGGCGTGTCCGTGGTGCTGCTGACCCTCGCCGTGGTGTTCGCGTTCGTCCACCACGTGGCGCGGCGGCTCGGCGGGATCATCGGCGACCTGGTCGGTGCGTCCGTCGAGATCGCGCTGGCCGTCCTCCTGCTCGGCTGCGCGGCGGTCGTCGCATGACGTTCCTCGGGCCCGACGGCGCTCCGCGCTGCGACTGGGCCGGCGGTGCGCCCGGCTTCGTCGAGTACCACGACACCGAGTGGGGCTTCCCGGTCTCCGACGACGTGCGGCTGTTCGAGAAGTTCTGCCTCGAGGGCTTCCAGGCCGGGCTGTCGTGGCGGACGATCCTGGACAAGCGCGAGAACTTCCGCGCCGCCTTCGCCGGCTTCGATCTCCAGACCGTGGCCGGCTACGACGAGGCCGACGTGGCGAGCCTGCTGCAGGACGCCGGGATCATCCGCCACCGCGGCAAGATCGAGGCCACGATCAACAACGCCGCCCGCGCGCTGGATCTCATCGAGTCCGAGGGATCGCTCGCCGCGTACGTCTGGTGCCACGAGCCCGACCCGGCCGAGGTGCCGGAGCCGCAGTCGCTGACGACCTCGCCCACCGCGACCGCGCTGTCGAAGGACCTCAAGAAGCGCGGCTGGAAGTTCGTCGGCCCGACCACCGTGTTCTCGTTCATGCAGGCCATGGGCCTGATCAACGACCACGCGCGCGACTGCGTCGTCCGCGCCCGCGTCGACGCCGCGCGCGCCGCCTTCCCCCGGCCGGCCTGACCCACTCCCGCCCGCTCCCGACCGGCCCCCTCCCCACTTTTGGAACTGGATTCACCTCGGCGAGCCGATGTGGCGTGGATCCAGTTCCAAAAGTGGAGGGTGGCGGGCAGTCGTCAGAGGCGCAGGATGCGCCCGGCGACGACGAGCAGGACCTCGTCGCAGTCCATCGCGAACCGCTGGTTGACCTTGCCGAGCAGGTCGCGGAACAGCCGCCCGGACCGGTGCTCGGGGACGACGCCCCAGCCGACCTCGTTGGTCACGACGACGACGTCCTCCGCGTGGGCCGTCATGGCCTGCACGGCGCGCTCGACGCGGTCCCAGAACTCCGGCTCCCAGTCGTCGAGGGTCTTGTCCCAGCCGTCGAGCTCGCTGATGAGGGCGGTGACCCAGGTGCCGAGGCAGTCGACGATCACGGTGCCGTCGGCCATCGCGATCGCGCGCTCGAGGTCGGCGGTCTCGGCCGTCTTCCAGTGCTCGGGGCGACGCGCGCGGTGCGCCTCGACCCGGGCGGCCCAGTCGGGGTCGAACTCAGGATCCGGCGGCGGGCCCGGCGCGACGTAGGTGACGTCGGGGGCCGCGACGACGAGCGACTCGGCGTGGAACGACTTGCCCGAGCGCACGCCTCCGGTGATGAGGGTCCTCACCCTCGCAGCCTAGCCCTGCCCCGACGCCCGGGGTCGGGGACGACCGAATCGCGCGGGCGACGCCGAGTGGCGCAAAGCGGGGTGCCGAGTGGCGCAGAAACGCCCGCCACTCGGCGAGTGGCGGG
>NZ_BJZQ01000002.1 GCF_007992115.1 Aeromicrobium flavum | reverse complement strand
CACCTCCGCGAGTGGCGCAGATTCGCCCGCCACTCGCCGAGTGGCGGACATCTTTGCGCCACTCGCGGAGGGGGCGCGGCGCGGGCGGTGAGCGTCAGGGCGTGCGGCGGCGCAGCGTCAGGGACGCCACGGCGATCGAGCCGACGGCGAACCCGATCAGCACGAGCAGATCGGTGAGGCGCTCGGCGGCGTCCGCGCCGTTCGCCAGCGAGGTGAACGCGTCGGTCGAGTAGGTCAGCGGCATCACGGCGGACAGCCACTGCAGCACGTCGGGCATGCGGTCCACGGGCACGAGCAGCCCGCACACGAGGATCTGGGGGATGATGACCAGTGGCATGAACTGCACCGCCTGGAACTCGGTGCGGGCGAACGCCGACGCCAGCAGGCCGAGCGCGGTGCCCACGACGGAGCCCAGGATCGCGAACACGAGCGCCTCCCACGGTCGGTCGAGGCCGAGATCGAGTCCCCACTGCGCCACCGCCAGGCTGATCGCGGACTGCGCCAACGCCAGCACACCGAGCGCCAGCGCGTAGCCGCCGATCAGCTCGCCACGACGCAACGGCGTCGTCAGCAGCCGCTCGAGGGTGCCCGAGATCCGCTCGCGGACCATCGTGACGCTGGTGATGAGGAACATCAGGATGAACGGGAAGAGCGCCAGCATCTGCGGTCCGACCCGGGCGAACACCTGCGGCTGCTGGTCGAACACGTAGCGGAAGAGCAGCAGCAGGATCGACGGCAGGAACAGCAGCATCACGATGCTGCGGGGATCGTGGCGCAGCTGGCCGAGCACGCGCCCCGCCGTCGCGAGCGTGCCCGTCACCGGTCGCCGCCCAACGCCAGGGCGAGGAACGCCGACTCGATGTCGGACGTGCCGGTCGCCGACCGCAGGCCGTCCGGTGTGTCCTGGGCGATGAGGGCGCCCTCGCGCATCAGCAGCACCTGGTCGCAGCGGTCGGCCTCGTCCATGACGTGACTCGACACGAGCAGCGACGCCCCGGCGGCGGCCAGCTCGGCGAACAGCCGCCACACGTCGCGGCGCAGCACGGGGTCGAGCCCGACGGTGGGCTCGTCGAGCAGGTAGAGGTCGGGCTCCGCGACCAGGGCCGCGGCCAGCGACACGCGGGCGCGCTGCCCGCCGGAGAGGTCGCGGGTGAGCCGGCGCCGGTCATCCGCCAGGTCCACGGCGGTCAGCACCGCGTCGATGCGGCCGCGGTCCACGCCGTGGATCTTCGCGAAGTAGGCCAGGTTCTGCTCGACGGTCAGGTCGGCGTACACCGAGGTGGACTGGGTCATGTAGGCCACGCGGCGGCGGTTGGCGACGGAGCCGGCCGGCTCGCCGAGCACCGTCACGGTCCCGGCAGCCACGACCTGGACGCCCGCCAGCGAGCGGATCAGGGTCGACTTGCCGCAGCCGCTGGGGCCCAGCAGGCCGGTGACGCGGCCCCGGGGGAGCGTCAGGTCGAGGCCGTCGAGCACCGTCCGGCCGCCGCGCTCGACGACTAGCCCGCGGACCTCCACCGCCGATGACGCCATGCTCCGACTCTCGCACCGGCAGGGGGCCGCGCACCAGCAGTCGCGACGCGGGTTCGGAGCGGTCGCGCGGGCCATTAGGCTGGGCCGCGTGTCGCGCGACGTCGAACTCACCGTGGTCGAGGGCGGCAACGCTCTCTCGGCCTTCCGAGCCCGTGCCCTGCTGTCCCGCCTGCAGGAGGTGGCCCCCGGGCTGACCGGTGTCCGCGCCCGTCATGTCCACTGGATCGCCAGCGAGCGCCCCCTGGACGCGGCGACCACCGAGACCCTCACGCGGCTGCTCGACTACGGCGAGCCCGCCGAGGACGGGACGGACGGAGTCCTGGTCGTCGTCGGCCCGCGCCTGGGCACGATCTCGCCGTGGTCCAGCAAGGCCACCGACATCGTCCACAACTGCGGCATCGACGTGCGGCGGGTCGAGCGCGTCACCGAGTACACGCTCACCGGCGCCGAGCCGACGCCCGAGCAGCTGCAGGCCTGCGCCGACGTGCTGCACGACCGCATGACCGAGACAGCGCTGACCTCCCGCGAGGCGGCCGCCGACCTGTTCGACGAGCGCGGGGCCGAGCCGATGCAGCGCATCGACGTCCTCGGCGGTGGCCGGGCCGCCCTCGAGTCCGCGAACACCGAGTTCGGCCTGGCGCTGTCGGACGACGAGATCGACTACCTCGTCGACTCCTTCCGCGAGCTCGACCGCAACCCCACCGACGTCGAGCTGATGATGTTCGCCCAGGCGAACTCCGAGCACTGCCGCCACAAGATCTTCAACGCCGACTTCGTCCTCGACGGCGAGCCGCAGGACCGCTCGCTGTTCGCGATGATCCGGCACACCGAGCAGCTCAACGGCCACGGCACCGTCGTGGCGTACAAGGACAACGCGTCGATCATGGAGGGCGGCCCGGCGACGCGCTGGCTGCCCGAGTCGGCCGACCGCCCCAGCCGCTACACGGCGCGCGAGGGCGAGGTGCACGTCCTGATGAAGGTCGAGACGCACAACCACCCCACGGCCATCTCGCCCTACCCGGGCGCGGCGACCGGCGCCGGCGGCGAGATCCGCGACGAGGGCGCCACCGGCCGCGGCTCGCAGCCGAAGGCCGGCCTGACGGGCTTCGTCGTGTCGAACCTCCACCTGCCCGGCACGGACGAGCCGTGGGAGACCGAGCACTACGGCCGGCCCGAGCACATCGCCAGCCCGCTCGACATCATGACCGAGGGGCCGATCGGTGCCGCCGCGTTCAACAACGAGTTCGGCCGGCCCGGCCTCGGCGGGTTCTTCCGCGTCTACGAGCAGACCGTCGACGGCGTGCGCCGTGGTTATCACAAGCCGATCATGAGCGCGGGCGGCCTCGGCTCGATCAGCGCCGAGATGACCGAGAAGATCGCCTTCCCCGGCGGCACGCTGCTCGTGCAGCTGGGCGGCCCGGGCATGCGCATCGGCATGGGCGGCAGCGCGGCCTCGTCCAAGGCGGCCGGGGCCAACGCCGCCGAGCTGGACTTCGACTCCGTCCAGCGCGGCAACCCCGAGATCGAGCGCCGCGCGCAGGAGGTCATCAACCACTGCTGGTCGCTGGGCGAGGACAACCCGATCCTCTCGATCCACGACGTCGGCGCCGGCGGCCTCTCCAACGCGTTCCCTGAGCTGGTCGACGACGCCGGCGCGGGAGCGACGTTCGACCTCGCCTCGGTGCCGGTCCTCGAGAGCGGGCTGGCGCCCAAGGAGATCTGGTGCAACGAGAGCCAGGAGCGCTACGTCCTGGCGATCGCGCCGGAGTCGCTCGACCGGTTCGCCGCGCTGGCCGACCGCGAGCGGTGCCCCTACGCGGTGGTCGGGGTCGCCCGCGACGACGCCCACCTGCTGCTCACCCCGGCCGATCCGGCCGACGAGACGCCCGTCGACATGCCGATGGACGTCTTGCTGGGCAAGCCGCCGAAGATGACGCGCGACGCCGTCCGCGTCGACCGCTCCACGCCCGAGCTCGACCTGCAGGGCATCGACGTGCGCGACGTCGCGCACGCCGTGCTGCGGCACCCCTCGGTCGCCTCCAAGCGCTTCCTCGTGACGATCGGCGACCGCACAGTCGGCGGCCTCACCCACCGCGACCAGATGGTGGGCCCGTGGCAGGTCCCGGTCGCCGACGTCGCCGTGACGCTGTCCGACCACGTGGGCTTCGCCGGTCAGGCGATGGCCAGCGGCGAGCGCACGCCGCTGGCGGCCGTGAACGCCCCGGCCTCGGGACGGATGGCCGTCGGCGAGGCGATCACGAACCTGCTGGCCGCGCCGATCCACCTGCCGGGCGTCAAGCTCTCGTGCAACTGGATGGCCGCGTGCGGTGAGGACGGCGAGGACGCCGCGCTCTACGACACCGTCCACGCCGTCGCGATGGAGTTGTGCCCGGCGCTGGGGATCTCGGTGCCCGTCGGCAAGGACTCCCTCTCGATGCGGACGCGCTGGACCGACGAGTCCGGTGAGGACAAGCAGGTCACCGCCCCGGTCTCGCTCGTGGTCACGGCGTTCGCGTCCCTGCCCGACGTGCGCGGCACGGCCACGCCCGAGCTGCCGGCCGACGCGGCGCTGCTCCTGGTCGACCTCGGCGCCGGTCGCCACCGGCTCGGCGGCTCGATGCTCGCCCAGGTGCTGGGCGAGTTCGGTGGCGAGGTCCCCGACCTCGACGACCCGGCGCGCCTGGTGGGTCTCGTCGACGGCGTCAACGCCTTGCGTGAGGCCGGCCTGCTACTGGCGTTCCACGACCGGTCCGACGGCGGCCTGTGGGCCGCGGCCTGCGAGATGGCGTTCGCCGGCGGGGTGGGTCTCAAGCTGGACGTCGACGACGTGGCCGAGCTGTTCACGGAGGAGCTCGGTGCCGTGCTCGCCGTTCCCGCCGGGCGTGCCGACGAGGCCGCCGCACTGCTGGCCGCCCACGGCCTGGCCGACCTCGTCCGCCGCGTCGGCACGTCCACGGCCGATCGCCACGTCCGCGTGCCGGGGCTGGGGCTCGAGGAGTCGCTGACCGAGCTGGCGCAGACGTGGGACGAGGTCTCGTGGCGCATCTCGCGGCGGCGCGACAACCCCGAGTGCGCCGACGCCGAGCACGCCGCCGTCGGCGCGGACGAGCCGCTGCTGACCCTCGAGACGACCTTCGACCCCACCGACGACGTCTCCGCGCCGTACCTGGTCGGCCGGGCGCGCCCGAAGGTCGCGATCCTGCGCGAGCAGGGCGTCAACTCCCACGTCGAGACCGCGTTCGGCTTCGACCGCGCGGGCTTCGACACCTACGACGTGCACATGACCGACCTGCAGAGCGGCCGCTTCGACCTCTCCGACGTCGTCGGCCTGGCCGCGTGTGGCGGGTTCTCCTACGGCGACACGCTCGGCGCGGGCGAGGGCTGGGCCCGGTCGGTCCTGTTCAACCCCGCGCTCACCGACGCCTTCGCGGGGTTCTTCTCGCGGCCGGACACGTTCGGCATCGGCATCTGCAACGGCTGCCAGATGTTCGCGGCCCTGGCCGACCTCATCCCGGGCGCCGACGCGTGGCCGCGGTTCACGCGCAACGCGTCCGAGCAGTACGAGGCGCGACTGTCGCTCGTCGAGGTGCTCGACTCGCCCTCGATCTTCTTCTCCGGCATGGCCGGGTCGAAGGTGCCGATCGCGGTCGCGCACGGCGAGGGGTTCGCGAACTTCTCGGTGCGCGGCGACGCCGAGGCCGTCCACCGGGCCGCGCGGTTCGTCGACGTCCACGGTCGCGTGGCCACCGACTACCCCGCCAACCCGAACGGCTCGCCGGACGGCGTCACGGCGGTGACCACGCCCGACGGTCGCTTCACCGCGATGATGCCGCACGCCGAGCGGGTGCAGCGGAACGTGCAGCTGTCGTGGTCGGCGGGCGACCCCGCGGCCGAGAGCCCGTGGGCGCGGATGTTCCGCAACGCGCGCGTCTGGGTCGACTGACGCCCCGAGCGCCCACGGAACATAGTTCCGATGGGGGGTTTTGCCCACGAGTCTTAGGTCCTCCGCCCCGGGCCGCGTACTCTCGGTATGTGGCCCTGTACCCCCCCGGCGAACGCATCAGCGAGCCGCTCGACGATCGGCTGCGCGACGACGCCGCGCTGGCCGAGATCGAGCTGACCTCGCGCCTGATGATCGCCGCCTCGGGAGCATCGGCACGACTCACCCAGACCGAGATCGACGGTCTGCTGGGCGTCGATCCCGAGGCCTGACCGGCCTCGGTTGGCGGCCGGGATCGCCCAGCACCTACCATGGGCAGAGTCTGCCCGCCACATGCCGAGGAGTACCTGCGTGCGTTTTCGCATTCGACCGGTGGAGGCCTCGTTCTACGACCTCTTCACCGAGTCGGCCAACCATCTTGTCGCCGGCGCCGCCATCGTCGCCCGACTCCTCGATCCCGAGGCGGACAAGACGGCCCTCGCGTCCCAGATGAACGACGCCGAGCACGCCGCCGACGACACCACCCACGCGATCATCAAGCTGGTGAACAGCACGTTCATCACGCCGTTCGACCGTGAGGACATCTACGCGCTGGCCAGTGGCCTGGACGACGTCATGGACTACATGGAGGAAGTCGTCGAGAGCGTCGCCCTGTACGGCGTCGAGGAGTTCCCCGAGGCGTTCGCCGCGCAGGTGCAGGTGCTGCAGCAGGCCGCCCAGGTGACCGCCGAGGCCATGCCGCGGCTGCGGTCGATGAAGGATCTCGAGGAGTTCTGGATCGAGATCAACCGCCTCGAGAACGAGGGCGACCGCAACCACCGCCGGATGCTCGCCGACCTGTTCGACGGCAACTACAAGGCGATGCAGGTCCTCAAGCTCAAGGACATCGTCGAGGCCGTCGAGCATGCGATCGACGCCATGGAGTCGGTGGCCAACACGGTGGAGCAGATCGCGGTCAAGGAGTCCTGAGTGGACCTGGTCACGGTCATGGTGGTCACGGTCGTCGTGATCGCCCTCGTGTTCGACTACACGAACGGCTTCCACGACGCCGCCAACGCGATCGCCACCTCGGTGTCGACGCGCGCCCTGACGCCCCGCGTCGCGCTGGCGATGGCGGCGATCCTGAACTTCGTCGGCGCCTGGCTCGGCGTCGAGGTCGCCAAGACGATCCAGGGGATCATCGACATCGACGGGGTCACCAGCATCTCCGATGCTGACCGGGCCCATGCGTTGACGATCGTGCTCGCGGCCCTCATCGGCGCGATCACCTGGAACCTCATCACCTGGTACTACGGCATCCCGTCGTCGTCCTCGCACGCCCTGATCGGCGGCATCGTGGGCGCGGGACTGGCGTCCTCCACGGTCGTGCACTGGGACACCATCGTCGAGAAGGTCGCGATCCCGATGGTGCTCAGCCCGGCGCTGGGCTTCTTCCTGGCCTTCGGGCTGATGACGGCGATCATGTGGATCTTCCGCCGCGCCAAGCCCGCGCGGGTCCACCGCGGCTTCCGCCTGGCGCAGACCGTCTCGGCGGCCGGCATGGCGCTGGGCCACGGCCTGCAGGACGCGCAGAAGACGATGGGCATCATCGTCCTGGCCCTGGTGGCCGGCGGCATGCACGACGGCGAGGGCGTCCCGCTGTGGGTCATCGTCGCGGCCGCCAGCGCGATCGCGGCCGGCACGTACTCCGGCGGCTTCCGCATCATGCGCACCCTCGGGCGCCGCATCATCGAGCTCGATCCCCCGAAGGGCTTCGCGGCCGAGGCCACCGCGGCCAGCGTCCTGTACGTCATGGCGATCGGCCTGCACGCGCCGGTCTCGACGACCCACACGATCACCTCGGCGATCATGGGTTCGGGCGCCACCAAGCGCTTCAGCGCCGTCCGCTGGGGCGTCGCCAAGGGCATCGTCGTCGCGTGGATCGTCACGATGCCGGCGGCCGCGGCCGTCGCCGCCGGGTTCTACTTCCTCGCGCGGCCGTTCCTGCCCTGAGCGGAGGCTCCCGGGTGGGCGGTGCGCTGACTCCCACCGTCTCCCCGAGCGCGGTGCGCTGAGTCCCACGGCCCGGCCCCGGGTGGGACCGGACTCACCGCCCCCCGGGGTGCGTGGGACCAGGCTCACCGCCCCTGCGGGACCGACGTGCGGCTCACCCGAAGCGGCCCTGGATGTAGGCCTCGGTGGCCGGGTCGTCGGGGTTGGCGAACATCTTCTCGGTGGGGCCGAGCTCGACGAGGCGGCCGGGCTGGCCGACGCCGGCGAGGTTGAAGAACGCCGTCTGGTCGGAGACCCGCGCCGCCTGCTGCATGTTGTGGGTGACGATGACGATCGTGTAGTCGTTCTTGAGCTCGTGGATGAGGTCCTCGATGACGCTCGTCGAGATCGGGTCGAGCGCCGAGCACGGCTCGTCCATCAGCAGCACCTCCGGCTCGACGGCGATGGCCCGGGCGATGCAGAGTCGCTGCTGCTGGCCGCCGGAGAGGCTGGAGCCGGGACGGTCGAGGCGCTCCTTGACCTCGGCCCACAGGCCGGCGCGACGCAGCGACTGCTCGACCACGTCGTCGGCCTCGGACTTCTTCATCCGCTTGCTGTTGAGCCGCTGGCCCGCCAGCACGTTCTCGGCGATCGACATCGTCGGGAACGGGTTGGGCCGCTGGAACACCATGCCGATCTTGCGGCGGACGTTCACCGGGTCCATCTCCTGGGCGTAGAGGTCCTCGCCGTCCACGAGCACCTTGCCGTCGACGTACGCGCCGCGGATCACCTCGTGCATGCGGTTGAGCGAGCGCAGGAAGGTCGACTTGCCGCAGCCCGACGGGCCGATGAAGGCCGTGACGGCGCGCGCGGGGATGGTGATGTTGACGTCCTGCACGGCGAGGAAGTCGCCGTAGTAGATGTTCAGGTCCGTGACGTCGATGCTCTTGGCCATGGGTGGGTCCTTCCGGGGGGTCAGCGCTCGCCCTGCGGCGAGAAGAAGTGGGAGACGAGGCGGGCGACGAGGTTGAGCGCCATGACGATCAGCAGCAGGACGAGCGCCGCGCCCCAGGCGCGCTCGATGCTGGGCTCGGCGGGGACGCCGGGGTTCATCAGGGCGGAGTACGTGAAGACCGGCAGCGTCTGCATGCGGCCGTCGAAGAGGTTGAAGTTCACCGAGTCGGTCATGCCGGCGATGATCAGCAGTGGCGCGGTCTCGCCGATCACGCGGGCGATCGCCAGCGTGATGCCGGTGACGATGCCGGCCAGCGCGGTCGGCAGGACGACCTTGGCGATGGTGCGCCACTTCGGCACGCCGAGGGCGTAGGAGGCCTCGCGCAGCTCGTTCGGGACGAGCTTCAGCATCTCCTCGCACGACCGCACGACCACCGGGATCATCAGCACGGACAGGGCCACGGAGCCGCCGACGCCCATGCGCACGCCCTCGCCGAAGAAGAGGACGAACAGGGCGTACGCGAACAGGCCGGCCACGATCGACGGGATGCCGGTCATGACGTCGACGAGGAAGCGGATGGACGAGGCCAGCCGGCTGTCGTCGCCGTACTCGATCAGGTAGATCGCCGTGAACAGCCCGATCGGGACCGAGATCACCGAGGCGGCCGCCGTGATCAGCAGCGTGCCGATGATGCCGTGGTAGATGCCGCCGCCCTCGCCGACCACGTTGCGCATGGAGTAGCTGAAGAACTCGGCCGACAGCGCGCTGCTGCCCTTGCCGACGACCGCGACGAGGATGCTGACCAGCGGGATCAGGGCGAGCACGAACGCGCTGGCGACCAGGTGCGTGACGACGCGGTCGGTGGCCTTGCGGCGGCCCTCGACGACGAACGACCACGCGGGCACGAGGGCGGCGACGAACCAGGCCAGGACCAGGCCGCGGGCGAGCCCGACGGGGGTGAGCAGTCCGACGACGGCCGTGGCGGCGGCGAGGGACCAGACCGTGGTCGGGCCCCACGTCGGCAGCCGGCGGCCGCGCAGGTCCGCGCCGAGTTCGGAGGGAGCGGGTCGGGTCAGGGTCGTGGTCATCAGTTGGCTCCGGAGAATTCCTTGCGGCGGTCCACGATGGCCCGGGCCGCGAAGTTGACCGCGAACGTGATCACGAACAGCACCAGGCCGGTCGCGATCAGGCCGTTGACGGTGAGGCCGCTGGCCTCCTTGAAGCTGTGGGCGATGTTCGCCGCGATCGTCGAGGGGTTCGTCGAGCTGATCAGGTTGAGGCTGATCACGCCGGACGCCGACAGCACCATCGCGACCGCCATCGTCTCGCCGAGGGCGCGCCCGAGCGCGAGCATCGCCGCGGAGACGATGCCGGAGCGGGCGTAGGGGAAGACGGCCATCCTGGTCATCTCCCAGCGGGTGGCACCCAGCGCCAGCGCCGCCTCCTCGTGCAGGCGCGGGGTCTGCAGGAAGATCTCGCGGCAGATCGCGGTCATGATCGGCAGGATCATGATCGCGAGCACGAGGGCAGCGGTCAGGATCGTGCGGCCCGTGGCCGACGCGGGCCCGGCGAACAGCGGGATGAAGCCTAGGTGCTCCTCGAGCCAGAGGTAGACCGGCTGGATCGCCGCCGCCAGCGTGACCATGCCCCACGCGCCGTAGACGACGCTGGGCACCGCGGCGAGCAGGTCGATGACGTAGCCGATCGGCTGGGCGAGGCGGCGCGGGGCGTAGTGGCTGATGAACAGCGCGACGCCGATCGCGACGGGTGCGGCCAGGACCAGCGCCAGCGCGGCCGCCCACAGCGTGCCGAACACCAGCGGTCCGACGTAGCGCAGGAAGGTCGTGTCGTACTTGACCTCCTCCGGCGAGGCGGTGATGCCGGGAATGCCCTGGACGGTGAGGAAGATCGCGACGCCGGCGAGGGTCGCGAGGATGAGCAGCGCGGCGCCCAGGGAGAGGCCGCCGAAGACCCGGTCGCCGGGTCGCTGCGGTGGCGCGGTGCGCCGGGTCTGCTCGGTCGTGCTGCTCACGCGGAGCCCTTCTTCTCGGATGCGGCGGGTGCCCATGACACCGGCCGAGGGGTGGTGGCCCCTCGGCCGGATCGAAGGCGTCAGCCGATCGTGTCGATGGCGGTCTGCACCTTGGCGGAGAAGCTCTCCGACAGCGGTGCCGAGCCGGCCGCCTCCTCGCTGGCCTTCTGGCCGTCGGCGCCGGCGACGTAGGTCAGCCAGGACTTCACGAGCTCGGCCTCCTCGGCGTCCTCGTACTTCTGGCAGGCGATCTGGTACGAGACCAGGACGACGGGGTAGACCCCGGCCGCGTCGGTCTTGCGATCGATCTTCAGCGCGATGTCGGTCGCGGCGCGGCCGGCCTCGGCCTCGGCGGTGTCGAGCACCTTGGCCGCCGCCTCCTCGGTCGGGGCGACGAACTCCTCGCCGACCTTCACCTTGACCTGGCCGAGGTCGCCGGCCTGGCTGGCGTCGGCGTAGCCGATCGTGCCCTGTCCGCCCTTGACCGCGGAGACGAGGCCCGAGGTGCCGTCAGCGGCCTCGCCGCCCTTGACCGGCCACGTCTCGACGACGCCACCGCTCCACGTGCCGCCGGACGCGGCGGTCAGGTAGTCGGTGAAGTTCTTCGTGGTGCCCGAGTCGTCGGCGCGGTGCACCGGCGTGATCTTCGTGTCGGGCAGGTCGGCGTCGGGGTTGAGGTCGGCGATGGCCTGGTCGTCCCACGTCGTGACCTTGCCCTCGAAGATCGCGCCGATGGTGGCCGCGTCGAGCTGGAGGTCCTCGACGCCGTCGAGGTTGTAGATGACCGCGATGGGGCTGACGTACACCGGGACCGAGACGACGTCGGAGCCGCAGCGCTCCTTGGCCGCGGTGAGCTCCTCCTCCTCGAGGTAGGCGTCCGAGCCCGCGAACGAGAGGCCGCCGGCGATGAACTGCTCACGACCGCCGCCGGATCCGACCGGGTCGTAGTTGACCGTGACGTCCGGGTTCGCCGTCTGGAAGCCTTGCTTCCACGCGCCGACCGCGGACTCCTGCGAGCTGGCGCCTCCACCGTTGAGCGTCCCGCTGAGCGAGCTGTCGGACGCGTCGTCCGCCTCGGCGGACTCGTTGCCGGCGCCGCAGGCGGCCAGGCCGAACAGCAGCGCGGAGCTCGCCGCGGTGGCGGCCAGGGTGCGCATGGACTTGCGGTTCACGTGTGTTCCCTCTCTTGAAGCGTGGCGACGCGGGCGGAGCGCCTCGGTCACCCTCAAGGTAGGAATCGCAGGTGTATCCCAACTGCGGCGTGGGTGAACGCAGGGTGAACCCTGCGGGAAGGGTCGGTGGGTGGGTGGTGGGAGACCCTTCAGGGTGGGTCAGATCAGCTCGGAGGCCAGGACCTTGCCCTTGCGGTGGTGCACGACCAGGGCGCTGCCGGGGCTCAGGACCGGACCGCTGATCCCGAGGGCGGCATAGAGGTCGGGCAGCGCCGGTCGGTGGGTGCACGCCACGGTGGGTCGCTTGGTGCCCAGCAGTCCGGCGACGGCGCGATCGACCTTCGCGGCCGAGGCGCCCTCGACGAGGCGGTCGTCGAGCTCGAGCACCTCGTCGGTGGCGGCGACGTAGGGGTCGACGGTCTGCACCGTGCGCGTGGCCGGGCTGCTGACGATCCGGCGGGCGCCGAACGCGCTCAGCAGGGGCACCAGCTCCTTGGCGCGGTCGTGGCCGGCCGCGGAGAGCGGACGCTCGCGGTCGCCGCCGCGGAACTCCGAGCGGGGCACGGCCTTCGCGTGCCGCAGCACGATGAGCGTGCGGGCCTTGTGCGACTTGCGCGCGACGAGGTCCTCGAACGCCTCCAGCAGTCGGCGGTCGTGGCTGTAGGTGAGCCGCTTCCGGGCGGCGCGAGGGGAGAACCAGCGCACCTCGTCGACCTCGCGGTTGGGGTGGAAGTCGCTCTCGTCGTCGAGCGGCCGGCAGACCCAGTACGCGACCTGCTTCAGCCCGCCGCGGACGCGGTACGTCACCTCGGGCAGCGGATGCACCAGGCGCACGCGGTACCCGGTCTCCTCGGCGATCTCGCGCACCGCCGTGACCGGCAGCGGCTCATCGGGATCGGACTTGCCCTTGGGGAAGGTCCAGTCGTCGTAGCCGGGCCGGTGCACCAGCAGTACCTCGATGCCCCCGGAGCCGCTCGGGCCCGCCTTGCGCCAGACGATGCCACCCGCAGCCGTGATGATCCTGCTCGCCATGGGTCGAGGCCCTCACGCCCGCGAGCGCCGCGACCGCGCACGCTCGATGAGGATCTCCTGGGCGTCGGCGCCGTCGACGCGCGTCCACGCCCCGTCGGGGCCGAGGTGCCACGACAGGGTGTCGTCGGACGCCATCATCGCGAGCAGGTCGGTGACCTGCTGGACGTGCTCCGGCGACGGCAGCTTGACCAGCACCTCGACCCGGCGGTCGAGGTTGCGGTGCATCAGGTCCGACGAGCCGATCCAGACCTCGCGGTCGTCGCCGGCGCCGAACGCGAAGACCCGGCTGTGCTCGAGGAAGCGGCCCAGGACGCTGCGCACGCGGATCCGCTCGGACAGCCCGGGCACCCCGGGGCGCAGCGCGCAGATGCCGCGGATGACGAGCTCGACGTCGACCCCCGCCCGCGAGGCCTCGTAGAGCTTGTCGATGATCGCCTCGTCCACGAGCGAGTTGAGCTTGAACGCGATGTGCGCCGGCTTGCCCTCGCGGTGCCGGGCGATCTCGCGGTCGATGCGCTCGACCAGCCCGGTGCGCAGGACCCGCGGGGCGACCAGCAGGGAGTCGTAGTCGCTCGTCATCGCGAACCCCGAGAGGCTGTTGAACAGCTCGGTCAGGTCGTGGGTGATCTCGCGGTTGGACGTCAGCAGGCCCAGGTCCTCGTAGTACCGCGCGGTCTTGGGGTTGTAGTTGCCGGTGCCGATGTGGGCGTAGCGGCGCAGCCCGTCGGGCTCGTCGCGGATCACCAGCGCCAGCTTGCAGTGCGTCTTGAGGCCCACGAGGCCGTAGACGACGTGGCAGCCGGCACGCTCCAGCTTGCGGGCCCAGCGGATGTTGGCCTGCTCGTCGAAGCGGGCCTTGATCTCGACCAGCACCAGCACCTGCTTGCCGGCCCGGGCGGCGTCGACGAGCGAGTCGATGATGGGGGAGTCGCCCGAGGTCCGGTACAGGGTCTGCTTGATCGCCAGGACGTGCGGATCGGCGGCGGCCTGCTCGATGAACCGCTGGACGCTGGTGGCGAACGAGTCGTAGGGGTGGTGCACGAGGACGTCGCGCTTGCGCAGGGCACTGAACATGTCGGCCGGGCTGGCCGTCTCGACCTCGGCGAGGTGCTCGTGCGTGCCCGGCACGAACGGCGGGAACTTGAGGTCGGGCCGGTCGATGTCGGCGATCTCGTTGAGGCTGCGCAGGTCCAGCGGTCCGCGCAGCCGGAAGACCTCCTCGTCGGAGATGCCCAGCTCGCCGACCAGCAGCTCCAGCACGGCGTCGGACATCTCCTCCTCGACCTCGAGCCGCACCGGCGGGCCGAACCGGCGTCGCAGCAGCTCCTTCTCAAGGGCCTTGAGCAGGTTCTCGGCGTCGTCCTCCTCCACCTCGAGGTCCTCGTTGCGGGTGACGCGGAACGTGTGGTGGTCGACGATCTCCATGCCGGGGAAGAGGCTGTCGAGGTTGGCGGCGATGACGTCCTCGAGCGCCACGAAGCGGCCGTCGGCCGCCTTGATCCAGCGCTGGATGACCGGCGGCACCTTGACCCGGGCGAAGTGCTCCTTGCCGGTGCGCGGGTTGCGCATGACCAGGGCGATGTTGAGGGACAGGCCCGAGATGTACGGGAACGGGTGCGCGGGATCGACGGCCAGTGGCGTCAGCACCGGGAACACGCGGTGGTGGTAGAACTCCGTGATCCGGTCGCGCTCCTCGCCGGACAGCTCCGACCAGCGCAGCAGGCAGATCTTCTCCTCGGCCAGCGCGGGCATGATCGCCTCGTGCAGCAGGTTGGACTGGCGCTCGGTGAGGACCCGGCTGGCCTGCAGGCTCGAGGTGAGCACGTCGCGCGGGTTCAAGCCGCTGGCGGCCGGCACGGCGACGCCGGCGGCGATGCGGCGCTTGAGGCCGGCGATCCGGACCATGAAGAACTCGTCGAGGTTGCTGCCGAAGATGGCCAGGAACCGCGCCCGCTCCAGCAGCGGCAGCGTCTCGATCTCGGCCAGCTCCAGGACGCGCGCGTTGAACGCGATCCACGAGAGCTCGCGATCGAGGAAGCGGTCGGCGGGCAGGGTCCCGTCCGTCGCGTCGTACGGCGGGTCGACGTCGAACTCGTCGGGGGACGAGGCGAGCGGTTCGGGGACCGTCAGGTCCGTGGTCTCCATGAACTCACGATGCCACGGACAGGTGAAGAGTGCGTGAACTCAGCCGATCGCCCGGGCGACGACATAGCCGCCACCGAGGATCGCGGCCCACAGCGGGACGGACAGGATCAGCAGCCACGACATCGAGTGTCGGAAGCCGGGGCGCGCCACGGGAGTCTCTCCCAGGGGGGCGGCCAGGCCGGGCTGGGGCTCGGTCGGGTCGAACTTGATAGCTTTCGCGTGGCTCATCGGTGTTCCTCTCGTTCACGTACGAGACGTGGCGATGTGCCTCCCATGATGCGACATGGCGATGAATCCCGCTAGCGAAAGAGTGTTTCTGCCGTGACCCATGTGACGAGCGATGCTGCTACCTTCGCGCCATGAGTGTCTCCGCCCGGGTCCGACGTGCCGCCGTGGCTGCGGTCGGAGCGGCGCCGCCGCCGGTCAAGCGACTCGTCTTCGGCGCCCCCGTCCGGCACCAGGAGCTGACGCTGCACCCCGACATGCAGGCCCTCCTGGCGTTGATGCGCCTCGAGAACCCCGACCCGGCGTCCACCCCGATCAGCCGCCAACGGCGCGATCTCACGCGCGCCGACCGTCTGGTCGGCGGCGACCAGCCGATCGGCGCGGTCACCGAGCGCCAGATCGCCGGCGTCGGCGGTCCGATCCGCCTGCGGTTCTACACTCCGCGCGACCTGCGCGGACCGTCGCCGGCGCTGATCTGGTTCCACGGGGGTGGGTTCACGCTGGGCGACCTCGAGAGCCACGACTCCCTGTGCCGCTTCCTGGCCGAGCACGCGATGGTGCGCGTCGTGGCCGTCGACTACCGGCTCGCCCCCGAGCACCCCTTCCCGGCGGCGGTCGAGGACTGCGTCGAGGCGTGGAGCTGGGTGTACCGGAACGCCGCGGGCCTCGCGATCGACCCGGGTCGGATCGCGGTGGGCGGCGACAGCGCCGGGGGCAACCTCGCCACGGTCGTGGCCCAGGAGATGGTGCGCACCGGCGGCCCGGTGCCGAGGTTCCAGCTGCTGGTCTACCCGGTCATCGACTTCACGACGGTCACGCAGAGCCGCCGCGAGCTCTCGGAGGGGTTCTTCCTCACCGAGAGCCTGATGGACGAGTTCACCGACGCCTACCTCGTCCGCGGGGAGGACCGCTCCGACCCGCGGATCTCCCCGATCAGGGGCGACCTCCACGACCTCCCACCTGCTCACGTCGTCACGGCCGGCTTCGACCCGTTGCGCGACGAGGGCGAGGCCTACGCGCAGGCGCTCCGCGAGGCAGGGGTGCGGGTCACCGCGGTGCGCGAGGACCGGCTGATCCACGGCTTCGCGAACATGGTCGGCTACGGCACGGCTGCCCCGGCCGCGGTGCGCCGACTGGCCTCCGAGCTGCAGCGCGGGCTGGTCTGACTCAGTCCGCGGCGTAGAGGACGTCGCGAGCCTTCTCGGCGAACCCGAGCCCGCGGTACACCGCGAGCGCAGGATCGTTGTCACCCTCGACGTAGAGGTCGATCTCGGAGACGCCGCGGTCCCAGAGGTGACGCAGGCCGACGGCGGTGAGGGCCTTGCCCAAGCCGCCGCCGTGCGCCGCGGGGTCGACCCCGACGACGTAGACCTCGCCCACCCCGTCCTCGACCTTGGTCCAGTGGAATCCGACGACGTCGCCGTCGCGCTCGGCGACGAAGAGCCCGGCCGGGTCGAACCAGTCCTGTGACCGCCGCCGGTCGAAGTCGGCGCGGTCCATCGCCCCCTGCTCCGGGTGCGAGGCGAAGGCACGGGCGTTCACGGCCACGACGGCGTCCGCGTCGTCCTCGTGGAAGGAGCGCAGCACCGCACCGTCCGGCGTCGGGACCTCGGGGACGGACCGGTCGGTGGTGGCCAGCACGAGCAGGGTGCGAGCGGGGTGCAGCCCGGCCGCCGCCGCGAGGGCCCGGGCCCCCGGCAGGTCGCCGTGCGCCCAGAACCGCGTCTCGCCGCGGCTGACGAGGTCGTCCACGAGCGCGCGACCGCGCCCCTGGCGCCGGTACCGCGGGTGGACGACGAACTCGACCGGGGCGTCGCCGACGGCGACCGCTCCGACGACCTCGTCGTACCGCTCGAGGCGCAGCGGGTCACCGTCACGCACGGCCAGGGTGGTGGCCTCGTTGAACGGGGCGACCCCGTCGGCCTCCAGGGCGGCCTCGGCCAGGTCGAACAGGCTCATGCCTCACCTCGCAGCTCACGCAGGTGGTGGCCCACCTCGGCGGCGATGGCCCGGGCGAACGACTCGGGATCGTCGTCGTCCGGCTCGGCCACGAGGTGGTGCACCGCACCGGACTCGTACAGGTCGAAGGCGCTGATCCGCTGCTCGGCGGCCAGCTGGGCGGCGTGGTCGACGTCGCCGAAGACGATGGCGCTGGCACCCTCGGGCGGCAGGGGCGAGAGCCAGGAGTTCTCGGCCGCGATGGTGCGCGCCGCGGGCAGCAGGGCGAGCGCGCCGCCCCCGCAGCCCTGGCCCAGCAGCACCGACACCGAGGGCACGCGCATCGTCGACATCGTGCTGATGCAGCGGGCGATCTCGCCGGCGATCGCGCCCTGCTCGGCCTCGGGCGAGAGCTCGGCGCCGGGGGTGTCGATGAACGAGACCAGGGGCAGGCCCAGCTCGTTGGCGAGCTTCATGCCGCGGCGGGCCTCGCGCAGCGCGGCCGGGCCCATCGGCTTGATCCGGCTCTGGGTCGTGCGGTCCTGGCCGATGACGACGCAGGGCTCGCCGTCGATCCGCGCCAGCGCGACGATCATCGCGGCGTCGCGCTCGCCGCGCTCGGTGCCCTGGAGGCGGATGATCACGTCGGAGCCCCATCGCAGCACCTCACGGACGCCGGGGCGGTCGGGGGTGCGGGTGAGCAGCACCGAGTCCCACGTGTCGTGGCGGCGATCGGTGGCCGCCGGGCGCCGCGAGCGGGTGGACGCGGCGGGCGGGTCGATGAGGATCGACAGGGCCGTGTCGACCATCGACGGCAGCTCCTCAGGCATCACGACGGCGTCGATGATGCCCCGGTTGGCCAGGTTGTCGGAGGTCTGGATGCCGGGCGGGAACGGCGTGCCGTTGAGCAGCTCGTAGACCTTGGGCCCGAGGAAGCCGATCAGGGCGCCGGGCTCGGCGATCGTGACGTGGCCCAGCGACCCCCACGACGCGAACACGCCGCCGGTGGTGGGGTGCCTCAGGTAGACCAGGTACGGCAGGCCGGCGGCCTTGTGGTCCATCAGGGCCCGCGAGATGTCGACCATGCGGACGAACGCGGGCGTGCCCTCCTGCATGCGGGTGCCGCCGGAGGCGGTGGTGGCCAGCACCGGGATGCCCTCGGCGGTGGCGCGGCGGACGGCGTTCACGATCCGCTCGGCGGCCACCTGCCCGATCGACCCGGCCAGGAAGCGGAACTCGTTCACGAGCACGGCGACCGGGCGGCCGCGCATGAGCGCCCGGCCGGTGATGACCGACTCGTCGGTGCCGGCCCGCTCGGCCGCCGCCTGGAGGTCGGTGCGGTAGGGCTCGGGGTGGACGTCGTGGTCGACGGGCTCGTCCCACGACTCCCACGATCCGGGGTCGAGGACGAGGTCGATCAGCTCACGTGCGGTCAGGCGGGACACGGCACCCAGTATGGCGGTGAACGGCGACGGCGACCGATTCCGCCGCCTGCGCCGGACCACTACAGTGACCGCCGTGTCCTCCTTCCACGTGATCATCCCGGCCGGCGGTGCCGGAACCCGCCTCTGGCCGCTGTCGCGGCGCGCGCGGCCGAAGTTCCTGCTCGACCTCGAGGGGACCGGCCGCACGCTGATCCAGCAGACGTGGGACCGCATGCTCCCGCTGACCGGCGCCGAGCGCATCCACGTGGTGTCCGGGGCGGCCCACGGTAGCGCCATCGCCGAACAGCTGCCCGAGCTGGTCAACCTGCTGCTCGAGCCCTCCCCGCGCGACTCGATGCCCGCCATCGGGCTGGCCGCGGCGATCATCGAGCGCTCCGACCCCGACGCCGTGGTGGGGTCGTTCGCTGCCGACCACCGCATCCCCGATCCCGAGCGGTTCGTCGAGGCCGTGCGCGAGGCGATCGTCGTCGCCGAGGACGGGTACATCGTGACGATCGGCATCGAGCCGACCGAGCCGTCCACGGCCTTCGGCTACATCGCCTCCGGCGCGCCGCTCGACGGCTTCGCCTCGGCCCGGGCGGTGCGCAGCTTCGTCGAGAAGCCCGACGCGGACACCGCCCGCGGCTACCTCGCCTCGGACGACCACGTCTGGAACGCGGGCATGTTCGTCGCGCGTGCCTCGGTCCTGCTCGACTCCCTCGCCCGCTTCCAGCCCGAGCTCGCCGCCGGGCTGCGCGAGATCGCCGCGACGTGGGGCACTCCGGCCTTCGTGGCCGAGCTGGGTCGCACCTGGCCGACCCTCACCAAGATCGCGATCGACCACGCGGTGGCCGAGCCGGTCGCCGCCGAGGGCGGGATGGCGGTCGTGCCGGCCACGTTCGGCTGGGACGACCTGGGCGACTTCGCCTCGATCGCGCCGCTGGGGTCCTCGCCCGACGTGCTGTGGGTGGACGCCGACGGCGTCGCTCGCGGCGGCGAGGGCGTGCAGGTCGCGGTGCTGGGCCTGCGCAACGTCGCCGTCGTCCAGACCGACGACGCGATCCTCGTGCTCGACCTGGCGCAGTCGCAGCGCGTCAAGGACGTCGTCGCCCGGCTCAAGGACGCCGGACGCGACGACCTGCTCTGACGCGGGTCAGGGGATGGCGCGGACCGGCCGGTGGCCGACGAGGTCCTTGAGCTCGGAGTCCGGCGTGTTGGGCCCGGGCAGGTAGATCTGCGCGACCTCGCCCGTGCCCACGGCCGTCAGCTCGCCGTCCGCGGCATCGGTGTAGATCGTCTCGCCGCGGCTCAGGGTGATCTTCTCGCCGCTGGCGTTGAGCACCTGCACGCCACCGCCGATGCACATCACGATCGAGTGCTCGGCCGCGATGAGGGCCACCCCGTCGGGGTCGGCGGGCGAGACCTGCGTGACGGCGAGCGCGAACTCCTCGACCGCCGGGTGGTAGACCTCGGTCGAGAACGACGGGTACCCCGGCTCGACCCGCGCGACGCGGGACATGCCCGCCTCGAGACAGCGGATCAGGCCCTCGGGATCGAGCGCCTTGCGGGTGAGTCCGGCGCGCAGCACGTTGTCGGAGTTGGCCATCGCCTCGAGGCACAGGCCCGAGAGGTGGGCGTGGATGACGCCGGTGCCCAGGAACATCGCCTCGCCCGGCTGGAGGGTGAAGCGGTTCAGCAGCAGGGACACCACGATGCCGACATCGTCGGGATGGTGGCGGGCGATCATCGCGGCGGTGCTGTACGCGCGCTTGATGTCGACGCCGTCGTGCACGAGGGCCTTGCACTGGATGACCAGCTGGGCGATCTCGGCCGCCGGGGGCGGGGCGATGAGCAGGTTCTCGAGCACGCGCACGATCCCCTTGAAGCCGGTCTTGGCGCGCAGGGTGGCCGAGGCGGCGTTGATCGTGGGGGAGTCCAGCTGCGAGAACACGCGCAGGATCTCGGCGGTTGGCCGGAAGCCGACGAGCGTGTCGAACGTGCTCAGCGCGTAGACCATCTCGGGCTTGTGGTTGCGGTCCTTGAACACCCGGGTGGGCGCGTCGAGGGGCACGCCGGCGGCCTCCTCGCGGTCGAAGCCCTCGCGGGCCTCGGCGGCGCTGGGGTGCACCTGGATCGACAGCGGCTGCTCCGCCGCGAGGATCTTGAGCATGAAGGGGATCTCGCCGGCCACGTCCGAGAGCGGGCGCAGTCCCTCGGACGTCTCGACCTGCGAGGGCGCGAGCGGGTGGGTGCCGAGCCACATCTCCGCGACCGGCTCGCCCGAGCCCGTGCGTCCCAGGAATCGCGGGATGTCGCTGGTCGAGCCCCAGTCGTATGCCTGGGTCATGTTGTGGAGACGACGCATGGAGCAACAGTAGACTCCCTCGGGTGCCCGGACCCCAGCTTGTCGCCTTCGATCTCGATGACACCCTCGCGCCGTCCAAGTGCGCGATTCCCGAACCGATCGGCGACCTGCTCGTGCGGCTCGCGGAGCGCGTCGAGGTGGCGATCATCTCGGGCGGCCAGCTGGAGCAGTTCCGCAAGCAGGTCGTCGAGCAGCTGCCCGCGGCGCCGGACGAGGTCCTCGAGCGCATCCACCTGCTGCCCACGTGCGGCACGCAGTACTACCGGCTGCGCGGCGGCGAGATCGTCACGGTCTACGCTCACGCGCTGACGCAGGACGAGCGCGACCGCGCCCTGGCGGCGGTGGAGTCCGAGGCCAAGCGGCTCGGACTGTGGGAGGCGGAGCCGTGGGGCGACATCCTCGAGGACCGCGGCTCGCAGATCACCTTCTCGGCTCTCGGCCAGCAGGCGCCGATCGACGCGAAGATGGCCTGGGACCCGGACAGCTCGAAGAAGAGCACCCTGCGCGACGCGGTCGCCGCGCAGCTGCCCGACCTGGAGGTGCGGTCCGGCGGCTCGACCTCGGTCGACATCACCCACCGCGGCATCGACAAGGCCTACGGGATGAAGCAGCTGGCCGACGCCACCGGGATCAGCCTCGACGACATGCTGTTCGTCGGCGACCGGCTCGACCCGGACGGCAACGACTACCCGGTGCTGGCCCTGGGCGTCGACTGCCACGCGGTCGAGGGCTGGGAGGACACCGTGGCGTACCTCGAGCGGCTCGTCCCGACCCTGGGCTGACCCTCCCGCGTTCGCGGGACGAGATCTGTGGCGCTGTCCACCTGTGATGGGCCGAAACCACGCGATCTCGGTGGATACGGCGACACATCGCGTCCGCCGGAGGCGGAGTCAGGCGCGGCCGGAGACCTGCTGGCGCGCCTCGTCCTGGCGTTCGGCAGCGCGGTCGGCGGCGCGCTCGGCGGGCTCGCGACGCGACACGAAGCGGTAGCCCACGTTGCGCACGGTGCCGATGAGCGTCTCGTTCTCGGGACCGAGCTTGGCGCGCAGGCGCCGGACGTGGACGTCGACGGTGCGGGTGCCGCCGAAGTAGTCGTAGCCCCACACCTCCTGCAGCAGCTGCTGGCGGGTGAAGACGCGGCCCGGGTGCTGGGCGAGGAACTTGAGGAGCTCGAACTCCTTGAACGTCAGGTCCAGGACGCGGCCGTCGAGCTTGGCCGTGTAGGTGACGTCGTCGACCACGAGGCCGCTGGCGCTGATGATGTGGCTGTCGTCGTCGGTCTTGTCGCCGTCGGCGGCGGCGCGGCCGATGCCCAGGCGCAGGCGCGCCTCGAGCTCGGCGGGGCCGGCGGTGGTGAGGATGACGTCGTCCATGCCCCAGTCGGCGGCGGCGACGGTGAGTCCGCCCTCGGTGAGGATCAGGATGAGCGGGCACTCGATGCCGGTCGTGCGGATCACGCGGGTCAGGCTGCGCACCTGCGCGAGGTCGTGCCGCCCGTCGACCAGGACCGCGTCGCACGGCGGCGCATCGATGAGGGCGCTCGCCTCCGCGGGCAGGATCTTGACGTGGTGGGGGAGCAGCGCGAGCGACGGCAGCACCTCGACCGAGGACTGGTTGCTCTTCGTCAGCAGCAGCAGGTGGGACACGTGACCGGCCTCCTATACACGTCGAGGCTCCGACGGACCTGGCGGTTCATCGAAGCCTCATTGCTGCGTCGACCATACTTCATGTCACGTGGCTGTGACGAGCATGGCCGAGAATGCGAACCACGTCACACCGCTGTCACACGGTGGCGGACGCGAGGAGGAGAGTCGATGACCGGGGTCCAGGTACTGGTGGTGGCGCTGGTCGTCGCGGCTTTCTCGGCGGCGGCGATGCGCTGGAAGAACGGCCGGTTCACCGCCCGGGCCCCCGAGTCGGACGACTCCGAGCGGCTGGAGCCCGGCGACATCGGGGCGCCGCTCGGGGAGCGGGCCACCCTCGTCCAGTTCTCCAGCGCCTTCTGCGCCCCGTGCCGGGCGACGCGTCAGGTGCTGGGGCAGGTCGTGTCGCTGGTGCCGGGGGTCGCGGCCGTCGAGATCGACGCCGAGGCCGAGCTCGAGCTGGTGCGACGGATGAACGTGCTGCGCACGCCCACGGTGCTGGTGCTCGACGCGCAGGGGCGGGTCGTCGGGCGCGCGTCCGGCGCGCCGACGCGGGACCAGGTGCTGGTGGCGCTGGACGTCGCGCTCTCCGCCTGACTGTCTCGGAGTTCGGACATTGGTCTCGCATTGCGAGACGATCGTCCGGTGTGTCGGGCCTGGGCCCCTAGTCTGGCGGCATGTTCACGACACACCTCACCCGACGCCGCGCAGTGGACAACTGCCGCACGCGTTCGGCGCTGTGTCGTCTGCGCTGACAGTCCCGCCTGCTTCGCACGTCAGCCCTCACTCCTGTTCGGAGAGCCTTCATGTCCCACGACACGACCGTCGTCGATCCGCGCGCGCTGCGCTTCGGCGCCGCGGCGACCACCGCCGTCCTGGCGCTGGTCCTCGTCACGCCGTCCCCGGTGCGCGAGGTCCTGCTCGCCGGGCAGGCCGTGATCTTCGCCCTCGGTGTGTTCGTCTCGCTGGCGGCCTCCCCGTGGTCGTGGCTGTTCCGCACCGCCGTCCGGCCGCGGATCGGCGCCCCTGACCGCACCGAGGACGCCCGGCCGCCGCGCTTCGCCCAGGCGGTCGGCCTCACCTTCGCCCTGGTCGGGCTGGCCGCACTGCTGGCCGGCTCCACCACCGCCGGGCTCGTCGCCGTGGGCTTCGCCCTCGTCGCCGCGCTGCTCAACGCCACCACGGGCTTCTGCCTCGGCTGCGAGCTCTACCTGACCACCCGCCGCCTCGCCAGAACCCTGGCCTGAGCGCCTGAGCCAACTGCCGCAACCACCACTTCGCAGAGGAAAAGGAACACCATGAGCCGCGAGACCGCACTCGTCACCGCCGACTGGGTCGAGGACCACCTGAACGACGCGAACGTCGTCCTCATCGAGGTCGACGAGGACGTCGAGGCCTACGACAAGGGCCACATCCCCGGCGCCGTCAAGCTGGACTGGAAGAAGGACCTGCAGGACGGCGTGCGCCACGACTTCATCAGCAAGGAGCGCCTCGAGCAGCTGCTGAGCGAGAAGGGCGTGTCGAACGACGACACCGTCGTCTTCTACGGCGGCAACAACAACTGGTTCGCGGCCTACGCCTACTGGTACCTCAAGTACTACGGCCACACCGACCTGCGCCTGCTCGACGGCGGCCGCAAGAAGTGGGAGCTCGACAGCCGTGAGCTGACCGACGAGGTCGTCACCCGCGAGGCCACCACCTACACGGCGCAGCAGCCGAACGAGGACATCCGCGCCTACCGCGACGAGGTCGTCTCGGCGATCGGCACGCAGAACCTCATCGACGTGCGCAGCCCCGACGAGTTCGCGGGCCGGCTCCTCGCCCCGGCGCACCTGCCGCAGGAGGCCGCGCAGATCGGTGGCCACATCCCCACCGCCGGCAACGTGCCGTGGAGCAAGGCCGCCAACGACGACGGCACGTTCAAGAAGGACGAGGACCTCAAGGACCTCTACGCGAACGCCGGCCTCGACGAGGGCAAGGACACGATCGCCTACTGCCGCATCGGTGAGCGCAGCTCGCACACCTGGTTCGTGCTGAGCGAGATCCTCGGCTACCAGAACGTCAAGAACTACGACGGCTCCTGGAGCGAGTACGGCTCGCTGCGCGGCGTGCCGGTCGCGGTCGGCGACGAGCCCGGGGAGGCCTGACATGTGCGGAGCCATCCAGGGGGGACCGAGCCTCGAGGGCGTCGACGTGACGAACCAGGCCGTGATCCAGGGCGTCGTCCTGCGTGGCGAGCAGCCCGTCGGCAATGCCTACGTGCGCCTGCTCGACCGCAACGGTGAGTTCACGGCCGAGGTGCCCACCTCGGCCACCGGGCAGTTCCGGTTCTTCGCCGCGCCGGGCACGTGGACGCTGCGCACGCTCGCGCCGCGCGCCGAGGTGGTCGACTCCCAGGTCGTCGCCGCCACGGGATCGGTCGCGGACGTCGCCGTCGCCATCTGAACCAGACGCACACACGAGGGGCCGGGGCCACGGGGGTCCCGGCCCTTCGCATGTGCGGGACCGCGGAGGAAGCGCTGAGCGTGACGTTCCCGGGGTCGACACGCCGTGTTCGACCCCGGAAACGTCACTGCCAGCGCTCAGGTCAGGTCGCGGTAGTGGTCGAGGAGGCGGGAGACGACGCGCAGCGCGTCCTGCATCTCCTCGACGTGGTTAGGGTCCAGCACCCGCAGCATCTCCTTCAGGCCGGTGGTGGAGATGCCCTTCGTGCGCGGCAGGTACTCGACGCGGCACAGGTCGGCGAGGTCGTCGAACTTCCCGGCCCAGTCGTCGCCCATGACGAACACGTCGACGCCGTGCTCGACGATGTCGAGCCGCTTCTGCTCCCAGGACTGCTCGGGCAGGACGAGGTCGACGCCCTTGATGGCGCCCACGATGGCGGCGCGGTCGTCGTAGGGGACGACGGTGCTCTTGCCCTTGCCCGCGTTGAACTCGTCGGTCGAGACGCCGACGATCAGTCGGTCGCCCATCGCGCCGAGTCGCTCCAGCAGCCGCAGGTGGCCGATGTGGAACAGGTCGAAGGTGCCGTAGGTCAGGACGGTCGTCACCCGCTCAGGATACGGACCGCCGAGCCCGCGGCCCCCGGTCGCCGCGCCGCACCGACCCCGGGAGAACGTCCGTTCCGCGCCGTTCCGACGTGTGACGAAAGAGGGCTGAAGTGAGGAATGGGTGAGGAGTTCATGTGGAGATCCCGTGGATCTGGCCTCCGTAACGTTCTTCCTGTCAACCCGCACCGACACCGCAGCAGGCGGAGCCGGAACTGAAACCCCAGGAGAAAATCATGCGTACTCGCTCGAAGAAGGCCCTCGCCCCCCTCGCCACGCTGCTCGCCGCCGGCGCCATCGCCGTGGGCTCGGGTGCGACCTTCAGCTCGACGACGGGCAACACGATCAGCGCCGCCACCTCCGGCACGCTGACGCAGGCCAACTCCAAGGACGGCAAGGCCGTCTTCTCCCTCGAGAACCTCAAGCCCGGCGACGTCCTCAACGGCTCGCTGAAGCTGACCAACACGGGCTCGCTGCCGGCGAACTTCTCGCTGACCGAGGTCTCCTCGACCAACGGCTTCGACGGCGAGAACCTCAAGCTCGTCATCAAGAACACGACCAAGAACACGACGGTCTACACGGGCACGTTCGGCGGACTCGCCGACGGCACCAAGAACACGCTGGGCCAGTGGGCCGTCGGCGAGGCCAACGACTACACCTTCACGGTGACGTTGGACCAGGCCGCGCCGAACACCCAGCAGGGCAAGGCCGCGACCGCGGTCTACAGCTGGGACGCCGTGCAGCTCGACGGCACGACCACCAACCAGTAAGACCCACCAGATTCCGGGGAACCCGGGTTGACGGCAGGGCGTCGTACCGGCGCCCTGCCACCCCGCCCCGGCGCTCGACCACCACCGACCTTCAGCACCACCGCGACGCAGGAGCACTGAGATGAAGCACGTCACCCGGACCGCCGGCCGCCTGGGCAGCCTCCTCACGACCCTGCTCCTCGTCGCCATCACCGCCGCCAGCGTCGCGTACATCGCGCCGGGCCTCCTGGGCTACGAGCGCTACGTGATCACGGGCGGCTCGATGTCCGGCACCTTCGAGAAGGGCTCCATCGCCTTCGAGAAGCCCGTGCCCGTCGACGACCTCGCCGTCGGCGACGTCATCACCTACCTGCCGCCGGCCGACAGCGGCGTCACGAACCTCGTCACGCACCGGATCCTCACGATCGAGCCCGGCGAGAACGGCGCCCGCGTCTACACCACCCAGGGAGACGCGAACGCCGACCCGGACCCGTGGGAGTTCAGCCTCGTCTCGGGCACCCAGCCCGTCGTGGAGCAGACCGTCCCGTACGCCGGGTACGTCTTCATGGCGCTGGCCGACCGCGAGACCCGGATCGGCGTCATCGGCGTGCCGGCAGCCCTCATCGCGCTCTTCGCGATGGTCGAGCTCACCCGCGCCCTCTTCGCCAAGCCCGAGGACGACCAGCCCACCGCGGCCGTCCCCGGCCCGGTCGCCACGGCGGTCTGAGGACCCTGGCTCCTGCGGTCCGCGAAGTGTGGATCTCATGTGGAGATCGCGTGGATCAGCCGTGGACCGCTCCTCCGTAGCGTTGATGACATGACCCGGAGTGAGAAGGCAGGTGGACCGATGCGCACGAACCGCGCCCGTCGCCCGCTGGCCGTCCTGGCCGCGCTCGCCGCCGCCACCACCGTGGCGCTGCTGGCCCCCACCTCCTCCTCGGCGACCTTCACCTCCACCTCTGGGAACACCGCGTCGGTCCGCGCCGCCGCCGACTGGACGCCCCCCACGGTCGCCGTCACGTCGCCCGGCGCCGCCGTCCAGGGCGCGGTCACCATCGCCGCCGACGCCACCGACGCCGGGGCCGGCGTCAAGTCCGTCACGATCGAGTACGCCCCCGTCGGCTCCGGCACGTGGACCGCGCTGTGCACCGACACCACGGCCCCGTACAGCTGCCCTTGGAGCACGACCGGCCTGGCCGACGGCCAGTACGACCTGCGCGCCCGCGCGGTCGACCTCGGCGGCTACGAGGCCACCTCCGCCTCGGTCCGCACCGCCGTGGCGAACAAGCTGCTCGTCGTCATGAACGACCCGGGCGACGTCGTCCGCGGCACGGTCCCGCTCTCGGCCTCGGTGTTCGGTGCCGGCACGCTCAGCCACACGGTCCGCCTGCAGTACCGCGTCAACGGCAGCACGAACGCGTGGACGAACGCGTGCTCCGGCCTCGTCTCGCCCTACACCTGCTCCTGGAACACCGGCACGATGGCCGGCGACTACGAGCTCCGCGCCCAGTTGGTGGCGGGCACGTCGGTCTATGGCTCCGAGGTCGTCCCCGACGTCACGGTCGACAACGTCGCCCCGTCGGTGACGATGACCGATCCCGGCTCGCCGCTGAGCGGCACCCGCACCTTCGCCGCCGCGGCGACGGACGCACACTCGGGCGTGGCCACGGTCGCGATCCAGGCGCAGCTCGCCGGCGGCACGTGGAAGACCATCTGCAGCCTCGTCGAGGAGCCGTGGTCCTGCCGCGTCGCCACGACCGACCTGGTGAACGGCACGTACGCCTTCCGTGCGATCGCCACCGACGAGGCCGGCAACACCACCACCTCGACGACGGTCGCGAACCGCGTCGTCGACAACACGATCTCGTCGGTCTCGCTCAACGATCCCGGCGTCCTGCTCCACCGCACCGCCACCCTCACGGCCGAGGCGAGCTCCACCGCAGGTGTCACCTCGGTGCGCATCCAGTCGGCCCCCAGTGGCGGCTCGACGTGGACCGACGTCTGCACCGACACGACGGCCCCCTACTCGTGCGCCTGGGACACCACCCGGGTCGCCAGCGGCGGGTACGACCTGCGCGCGGTGCTGCTCGACGGCAAGGGCGCGACGACGGTGTCGGCGACCGAGAGCACGATCGTCGACAACAGCCCTCTCGCCGGCGCCGACGTTCAGGCGTTCAACGGCTCGGGCAGTGTCGCGGGCCAACTGGGCGCGAACGACACGATCGCCTTCACGTACACGACGCAGATCAACCCCGCCACCGTCCTCAGTGGCTGGAACGGCGCGGCGACGAACGTCCGGGTCCGACTGCGCGACGGCGCGCTGATGTGGCGCCTCGGCTCGGCGGACAGCCTCGAGGTCTACAACGCCGCCGGCTCGGCCGCGCTCGGCCTGGGCGAGGTCAACCTCAAGGGCGACTACGTCAAGTACACGACGGTCTTCTTCGATGCGACCATGACCGCCTCGACCGTCACGGTCAACGGCCTCGAGCGCTCGGTGGTCACCGTCAGGCTCGGCTCCCTCGCGAGCGGCAAGACGACCTCGCTCAAGACCGTCACCACGAGCAAGACCATGACGTGGGCGCCCTCGAACGCGGTCACCGACCTCTTCGGCAACCGCAGTTCGACCACGACGATCACCGAATCCGGCACCGCCGACAGAGATTTCTGATGAGACGCCTCCGCACCCCCGCCTCCCGTGCAGCCGCCCTCGTCTGCCTGACGATCGGCGCCCTGCTCGTGCAGCGCATGATCGCCTCGACGTCCCCGACGTACGCGTTGCTCGAGGGCGTGCTGGCCGTCGTCGCCGTGCTCACCGCCGCCAAGATGTGGTTCCACAACTGCTTCGAGTCGCACCTCGCCGCGCTGCTGCTGGCGCCGGCCACCGCCGGCGGCGCCCTGCTCGCGCTGACCGCCGGCCTGCCGGGCGGTGGCGTGGCGGGCCCGATGGTCGTCCACATCTCGTTCCTGGTGCTCTGCGCCGCGATCCCGGTCCTGCTGTGGGGGGACGCGCGCGTGCGCGCTGAGCACATGCGTCACACGCGTCGCCCCTATGCTCGGTGATCATGACCACCCACGTGCTGGTCGTCGAGGACGACGACAAGATCGCCCCGCCGCTCGTTCGCACGCTCGAGCGTGAGGGCTACGTCGTCGAGTGGGTGTCCGAGGGCCTCGCCGCGGTCGAGCGCATCGCGTCCGGGCCGCTCGATCTCGTGCTCCTCGACCTGGGCCTGCCCGACATCGACGGCCTCGATGTCTGCCGCCGCGCCCGCGAGGGCGGGTACCAGGGCGGCATCATCATCCTTACCGCCCGCGACGGTGAGCTCGACCGCGTGGTCGGGCTGGACGTCGGGGCCGACGACTACCTCGCCAAGCCCTTCGGCCTGGCCGAGCTCCTCGCACGGGCGCGGGCGCTGCTGCGGCGCAGCGCCCCCGTCGAGGCCGCGGCACCCCTGGCCGCCGCCCCCGCCACGTCCGGCCTGCGGGTCGACGTGGCCGCCCGGCGCATCTGGGTGGACGACGCCGAGGTCGCGGTGACGTCCAAGGAGTTCGACGTGCTGGTCCTGCTCGACGAGGTGCGCGGCGCCGTCGTCACCCGCGAGCGGTTGACCAGCGAGGTGTGGGACGAGAACTGGTTCGGCTCGACGAAGATGGTCGACGCCGCCGTGGGCCGCCTGCGCCAGAAGCTGGAGGACGCCGGCGCGCCGGTGCACATCGCCAACGTCCGCGGCGTGGGGTTCCGGCTGGAGGACCAGCCCGGTGCGTGAGCGGCTCGTCGCCACCTTGGTGGGCATGACGATCGCGATGCTCGCGCTCTACGGCATCCCGCGCGCGTACATGCTGGCCGACCTCGTCACGACCTATGAGGAGCGCAAGATCGACCGCGCCGCCGACCAGCTGGCCGCGGTCGTCGTCGAACGGCAGCGCAACGGCGCCCCGGTCGACGAGGCCTTCCTGACCGGGTTCCTCAGCGAGGCCGAGACCCTGACGTACCGCTCGCCCGCCGGCGCCACCGTCGTCGCGGGGCCGACGCCCGACCTCGGTGACGACATCGTCGAGGAGCGCTCGCTCAAGGGAGGCGGAGCACTCACCCTGTCGCGCTCGCGCGAGCTCATCGACCAGCGCATCTCCGACGCCCTGGTCCCGCTCATCCTGATCGGCCTGAGCCTGACGGCGGTCGCCGCCGGGTTCGGCTACGTCCTGGCCCGGCGGCTGTCTCGCCCGTTCGACGAGCTCGCCGAGGCCGCCGACAAGCTCGGCCTCGGACGCTTCGACGTCGACCCGCCGCACTACTCCATTCCCGAGGCCGAGGCGATCGGCGAGGCCCTGCGCGGCAGCTCGGCCCGGCTCGCCGAGCTCGTGCGGCGCGAGCGGGAGTTCGCCGCCAACGCGTCCCACCAGCTGCGCACCCCGATCACCGCGCTGCGCCTGGAGCTCGAGGACCTCTCGCTGTGGCCCCAGACGCCGCCCGAGATCGCCGAGGAGCTGAACCGCTACCTGCCCGAGCTCGACCGGCTGAGCAGCGCCATCGACGAGATGCTCGGGCTCGCGCGCGGGCACCGCCTCGGCGACGCGGTCGAGGTCGACCTCAACGATCTCGTGGCCGACGTCGTCGACCGCTGGCGTCCCACGGTCGAGGCGGCGGGCCACCAGGTGCGGCACGTCGACGCCGGCGCCGTGACCGCGCGCGTGGTGCCCGGTCCGGTCGTGCAGGTCCTGGACGTGCTCATCGAGAACGCGTGCACCCACGGCACCAGCCCGATCAGCGTCCAGGCGCGCGACGCCGGACGGTACGTCACGATCGTGGTGTCCGACGCCGGCCGGCGCGACTTCGGCAACGAGATCTTCCAGCGCGGCACCAGCAGCAAGGCCGGGGACGAGGGCGGCCTGGGACTGACGATCGCCGCCGACCTCACCACCACCCTGGGCGGCTACCTGACACTCACCGACGCCGCGCAGACGACGTTCGAGCTGATGCTTCCCGGCGACGAGAAGCGGGCCTGACGCCACGGCGCTACGGTCGTGCCATGAGCAGCTCCTGGCAGGATCCCGAGGCCGTGTCGCTGATGCTGGACGACCTGCAGACGTGGGCGATCGTCGGGCTGTCGGACAACCCGTCGCGCACGGCCCACTCGATCGCGCAGCTGCTGCAGGCCCGCGGCAAGCGCATCGTCCCGGTCCACCCCGACGCGCCGGTCGTGCTGGGGGAGCAGGGCTACGCGACGCTCGCCGACGTGCCGTTCCCGATCGACGTCGTGGACGTCTTCCGGCGCTCCGAGCAGGCCGGCCCGTTCGCCGACCAGGCGGTGCAGGTCGGTGCGAAGGCCGTGTGGTTCCAGCTCGGCGTGATCGACGTGGCCGCCTTCGATCGCACGATCGCCGCCGGCGTGCCGATGGTGATGGACACCTGCCCGGCGATCGAGTGGAACCGCCGCGGGTGATCGGTCAGGAGACCTCTTCGGCGTCCGGCAGGACGTCGTCGGGGTACTTCTCGAGGTAGGCGCGCATGGTGTCGTCGCCGAGCGCGTCGAACAGCTCCTCCAGCTTGTCCTCCTGCAGGACGACGATGCTGCCGTAGGTCGGGTCGGTGTCGGTGCCCTGCACCGGAGCCGTCATGAAGGTGACGTCGTCGGTCGTGATGCCGCGCAGGGACAGCGCCAGCTTGGCCATCGCGGTGCCCGACCAGCCCTCGTCGACCGTCAGGTTGTCCGTCAGGGCCGAGACCGTCCGGGTGAGCTTGCGGGGGTTCGAGGTCACTCCCGAGCTGAGCATCTTGCCCATCAGCGACCGCATGAAGTTCTGCTGGCGCTTGATGCGGTCGAAGTCGCCGCCGGCCAGCCCGTACCGGGTGCGCACGTACTGCAGCGCCTTGTTCCCCTCGAGCGTCTGCCGGCCCGCGTTCCACTGGACCTTCTGCTGGGGGTCGTAGAAGGACCGCGGGATGGTGACCTCGACGCCACCGACGGCGCTCGAGAGGTCCTTGAACCCGGCCCAGTCGATGATCGTCAGGTGGTCCATCCGCAGGCCGGTGAGCTTCTCGACCGTGTTGATGGTGGCGAGCGGACCTCCGGCGCTGAACGCCGCATTGATCTTCTCGGAGTGGTCGGTCCGGCCCTTCGCGTCGTAGACCGGCACGAAGGAGTCACGCGGGACCGAGACCAGGTAGACCTTCTTCCGGTCGGCCGGGATGTGCACGATCATCAGGGTGTCGCTGCGGTACTTGCCGACGGGCCAGTCACCGGAGGCGGCGTCCTCGGCGATCGTCGTGCCCTGGGGCTGGCCCTTCCTGGGCTCACCCTTGTCCGACCCGAGCAGCAGGATGTTGAGCGCCCGGCCCTCGTCGGGGTCCGGCGCGTTCTTCGCGTTGAGCCGGACGGTCTCGACGTCGTCGAGCTGGCGCTTGAGGTTCCAGGCGTACGCGGCGCCGCCCACGAGCGGCAGCAGGACGATCAGCACGACCGACCACACCACGGCCGGGTGCCGCTGGCGGAAGGAACGACGGTTCGACGCACGCGATCCGGGCTTCCGGACCGGTTCGGGGGCGTCGCTCACCAGGGCTCTCCTCGTCGTCGATCAACCTTCCCAGTATGGCGTTCCATGCTGAGAGGGCCCTCAGGATTCCAGCGTGATCGTCACGGGTCCGTCGTTGACCAGCTCGACCGCCATGTCGGCGCCGAACACGCCGCGCGCGACGGGCACGCCGGCCTCCTGGACCGCGGCGCAGAACGCCTCGTACAACGGCTCGGCGACCGGGCCGGGCGCCGCGGCGCCCCACGACGGACGTCGGCCCTTGCGGGTGTCGGCGTGGAGCGTGAACTGGCTGATCGCCAGGACGCCGCCGCCGGTCTCGTCGACCGACTGCTCGCCGGCCATGATGCGCAGCCGCACGATCTTGGTCGCCAGGCGCCGGGCGTCGTCGGCCGTGTCGCCGTGCGCGACCCCCACCAGCACCACCAGCCCCGGGCCGTCGAGCCGGCCCACGACCTCGTCGGCGACGCGCACCTCGGCGCGGCTCGCCCGTTGCACCACTGCACGCATGGCAGGAGCGTAGCGGCGGCGTCGTGCCCGGCCGATAGCATGGAACCCATGGCCTTCCAGATCCCCAGCGACCTGCACCCCGATCTGATGCCGGTGGCGTGGCTCCTCGGGACCTGGCACGGCAACGGTCGCGGCGAATATCCCACGATCGACGCCTTCGGCTTCGAGCAGGACGTGGTGTTCGCGCACGACGGCCGGCCCTTCCTGCACTACTTCAGCCGCACGTGGATCACCGACGACGCCGGCGAGCGGGTGCGCCCCGGCGCGCTCGAGACCGGCTTTCTGCGCCCCTCGGAGGACGGCAAGGTCGAGCTGGTCCTCGCACACCCCACCGGCTACGCCGAGATCTGGTACGGCGAGACCGAGGGGGCCCGCATCACGCTGGCCACCGACGTCGTCGCCCGCACGGTCACCGCCAAGGAGTACACGGCCGGCCAGCGCATGTACGGCCTCGTCGAGGGAGCGTTGATGTACGCCTACGACATGGCCGCCGAGGGCCAGCCCATGCAGTCGCACCTGTGGGGAAAGCTCGAGCGTGTCTAGCCCCCTGCTGGACCGCCCGGGCGCGGTCGAGGCCGACGGTGGCCTCGACGCCGGTGTCGCGGTGCACTACGGCTCGTCCTTCGCGGCCGAGCAGCGCACGCTGCTGTCGGGCGAGGGCTTCGTCGACCTCTCGCACCGTGACGTCCTGCGGGTCACCGGTCCGGACCGACTCACCTGGCTGCACTCGCTGACCACGCAGTACCTCGAGGGCCTGGCCGCCGGCCGCTGGACCGACGTCCTGCTGCTGTCGCCGCAGGGCCGCATCGAGCACGACTTCAGCGGCGTCGACGACGGCGAGACGTTCTGGGCCCACACCGAGCCCGGTGCCGGCGCCGCCCTGATCACGTTCCTCGACCGGATGCGCTTCATGTCGCGCGTCGAGGTCGCCGCGGTCGACGACCGCTTCGTCGTGGGGCGCTACGCCGACGGCCTCGTCACCGAGTTCGTCGACGACCTCGCCACCGTCCCCGGCACGCCGGTCGGCCTCTTCGCCTGGGAGGCGCTGCGGATCGCCGCGGGCCGTCCCCGGTTCGGGCTCGACACCGACGAGCGCACCATCCCCAACGAGGTCGGCCTGCTCGGCTCGGCCGTCCACCTCGACAAGGGCTGCTACCGCGGCCAGGAGACGGTGGCGCGCGTCCACAACCTCGGTCGGCCGCCGCGCCGGCTGACCCTGCTGCACCTCGACGGCTCCGTCGACCACCTGCCCCCGCACGGCGCCGACGTCCTGCACGACGGCAAGGTCGTCGGACAGGTCGGCAGCGCCGCCCGGCACCACGAGCTGGGGCCCATCGCCCTGGCTCTCCTGAAGCGCAACACTCCGGTGGACGCGACGCTCCTGGCCGACGGCGTCGCCGCCGCGCAGGAGCCGATCGTCGACCCCGACGCAGGCCTGCACGTGCGGGCCGGATTGAACCTCTGATGACCGAAGACCCCACGCCCACCCCGCTCTCGTTCGACGACCTCGGCCTCGACGAGTCGCTCGTCCAGGTCGTCCGTGCCCTCGGGTACGAGACGCCCAGCCCGATCCAGGGCCAGGCCATCCCGGCCCTGCTCAAGGGCGGTGACGTCGTGGGCCTGGCCCAGACCGGCACCGGCAAGACCGCGGCGTTCGCGCTGCCGATGGTGCAGCGCCTCGATCCCGGCTCGAGCAAGACGCAGGCCCTCGTCCTGGCACCCACGCGTGAGCTGGCGCTGCAGGTCAGCGAGGCGATCCAGAGCTACTCCTCCGGCACCGGGCTGAAGGTCCTGCCGGTGTACGGCGGCCAGAGCTACGGCGCGCAGCTGTCGGGACTCAAGCGCGGCGCGCAGGTCGTCGTCGGCACCCCCGGTCGCGTCATCGATCACCTCGAGCGCGGCTCGCTCGACCTCTCGGCCCTGGAGATGCTCGTCCTGGACGAGGCCGACGAGATGCTCAACATGGGCTTCGCCGAGGACGTCGAGCGGATCCTGGCCGACACCCCCGAGTACAAGCAGGTCGCCCTGTTCTCGGCCACCATGCCGCCCGGCATCCGCCGTCTGGCCAAGCGCTACCTGCACGACCCGCAGGACATCTCCACCCCGCAGGCCACGCGCAGCACGACGAACGTGCGCCAGCGCTGGATGCCGGTCTCGCACCACAACAAGCTCGACGCGCTGACGCGGGTGCTCGAGGTCGAGCAGGGCGACGCCATGCTGATCTTCGTGCGCACGAAGTCGGCCACCGAGGAGCTCGCCGAGAAGCTGCGCAGCCGCGGCTACACCGTGGCCGCCCTCAACGGCGACCTTGCCCAGGCCCAGCGCGAGCGCACCGTCGGCCAGCTCAAGAGCGGTGTCATCGACATCGTGGTCGCCACCGACGTCGCCGCTCGCGGCCTCGACGTCGACCGGATCACGCACGTCGTCAACTACGACATCCCGCACGACCCCGAGGCGTACGTGCACCGCATCGGCCGCACGGGCCGCGCCGGCCGCTCGGGCGACGCGATCGTCTTCGTCACCCCGCGCGAGCGCGGCATGCTCAAGTCCCTCGAGCGGGTCTCGGGCCGCACGGTCGAGCAGATGGCCGTGCCGACCCCCGACGAGGTCAACGCCAAGCGTGCCGACCGGTTCGCCGGCTCGATCACCACCGCGATGGGCAACCCGCAGTTCAGCAGCTACAAGGAGCTGGTCGAGCAGTACGCCCAGCAGCACGACGTCGACATGACCGACATCGCCGCCGCCCTGGCCGTGATGAGCCAGGACGACAAGGAGTTCTTCCTGCGTCCCGACCCGCCGCAGGAGAAGCGCGAGCCGCGCGAGAGGCGCGAGCCGCGTGAGCGCACCGAGCGGCCCTCGTCCGACGGCATGGCGGTCTACCGCCTCGCGGTGGGCAAGCGCCACAAGATCCGGCCCTCGATGGTCGTGGGCGCGCTGGCGAACGAGGGCGGGCTCAAGCGCTCGGACTTCGGCAAGATCACGATCGGCATCGAGCACACGCTCGTGGAGCTGCCCGCCGACCTGCCCGACGCCGTGTTCGACGCCCTCTCGGGCACGCGCATCTCGGGTCGCAAGATCGACCTGCAGCCCGATGCGGGCCGTCCCGGCGGCGAGCGCAAGAAGCCGTACACCAAGCCCGCGGGCAGGTACGCCAAGTCCTCGGAGAAGTCCTCCTCCAAGCCCGCCGGCAAGGACAAGAAGCCCCGGCACAAGAAGGACTGACCGTCCTCCGCTGTCTGGTGGCGGGCTCGGGTCTCAGGAGACCTGCGCGCGCACCAGCAGCGGGTGGTGGTCCGACGGCAGCGGGGCGACGAAGCGGCCGCCGGCCATCTTGCCCGCGTTGGTCCACGACAGGACGCGGGTGCGACCGGGACGGACCCACACCTTGTCGACGTGGTCGCCCCACGTCACGCCGATGACCGGCTTCGTGAGCCACTTCGGGTTGGCCGTGTTCATGTGCTGGCGCGACAGGGACTGGGCCTGCTCGTAGCTGTCCCAGAACCCGAATCGTTTCATCGCGGTCTCCACGAGGGCGTGGTTCGACCGGCTGCGGTTGGTGTTGAAGTCGCCCAGGACGACGATCGGCGTGCGGGCGAAGCTGCGGCCCCACCAGTCGAGCTGGGCCTGCAGTTGGGTGAAGATGTCGTTCGCCTGGGAGGCGCGGTAGCGCGCATTGGCGTTCGAGCTGCCGGTGAGCAGGTGCGCGCCGACGAACAGGACCTCCTGGCCGCTGGCTCGGTGCCGCAGCATGGCCCACGGTGCGGCCTTGCCCGGAGGGTCGGTGATGCCGTCGAGCGGCAGGACGCACGGGTCGACGGGCACCGGCTCTCCCTCGTCGTCGCGCAGCACGCGGTTGCGGGAGTCGCGCATCACCGGGCACTCGGCCGACTCCTGCTCGGGCGGCAGCTCCTGCTGGACCTGCTCGAACGCCGCGGTGCGGTAGAAGATCCGGTTGTCCTTGCCGCCGAGCGTCTCGGTGTAGCCGGGGATGACCGCGCCGCGCCACTGGCTGGCCTCCTGCACCGCCAGGACGTCGGGCCGGAGCCGCTGCACCTCGCTGACGACCAGCGGCAGGCGCGTCTGCCACCGGCTGCACGCGTTGGAGCAGACGTTGTAGCTCATCAGCCGGTAGGCCGGGTGGCGCTGCGTGTCGAGGCTGGCGGACGCCGTGGGCGTCACGCGCGCGATGCGCGCCGATCGCTTGCCGGCGCTCTTGCCGTTCACGGCGCGGACCTGGAACCAGTAGGTGCGGTTCCGCTTGAGCTTCGTGATCGTGGCCTTCGGGGACTTCACGGTGGCGCGCGGCCGGGTGACCTGGGAGACCTTCTCGCGGGAGTACGCGACGAAGACCTGGTACTTCTTCGCCCGCGTGGCGCGAGGCCAGGCGAGCTTGACCTTGGCATACTGCTTGCCACCGGAGGCGTACGTCGAGGCGCCGGTGACCGACACCAGGCCGACCGTGCCGGGCTTCTTCGAAGCCGCGTCCGCAGGGGTGCCGAGCATGGCCGCGGTGAGCACGGCGATCAGGGCACAGCCCAGCAGACGAAGGCGCATGGACGAGAGCCTAAGCCGCAGGCGTCCCTCCAGTCACATCCTTCGTCCAAAAAGTCCCCGCACGGTCGTCAGTTGACCGTGCCCGGATCGACGTCCTCAGGGATCTCCACGGGCACCTTCGTCACCTCGGTGGGCTTCGTGACGGCATCGTCCTCGTCGCGCTCGAGGCCGAGCGTGGCGACGATCATGTTGTGGTCGGACAGCCACCGACCCACGTAGGTGGTGCCCGCGAGCGCGGCCCACTGCTTCCACGCCGGGACGGCCCAGGCGTCGGAGACGTAGATGTGGTCGACGTGGTCGTGGGACACGATCGCCCGGTCGCCGCGCCGGCTGCCGGTGTTGACCTGCGCGTTCTCGGTGTCCTCGGCGACCTCGACCGTGTCGCGGTACCCGCCGGCGCGGACGATCGGGCCGACGGAGTCGCCCCGGCGGTGCGTGCCGGAGTTGAAGTCGCCCGCCATCACGACGGGATCGCGGTCGGGGTTGATCCCGGCCAGCGCGCCCATCAGCGTGCGCATCTCGGAGGCGCGCTGACCGGTCTTCTGGTGACCGCTGAGCAGGTGGACGCTGACGACGACGAACGGGCGCTCGGTCTCGCGGTCGACGAGCCGGGCCCAGGCGGCCCAGCGGCCGTGCCCGAGCGCCCAGCGCCCGCCGGCGACCTGCTCGAACTTCTCCGACGAGTAGAGGATGTAGCGGGAGTTGCCACCGCCGTCGGCCATGACGAGCTTGCGGGGCCCGCCGCTGAAGGCCGCGCGTGTGGTGGGACCGACGCGCCCACCGCCGGCCTCCTGAAGGGCCATGATGTCGACGCCGGACTCGTGGACCTGGGCGGCCTGGGCGCCGACGCGCCCGCCGAAGCCGTCGCACGCCTCGGCGCAGATGTTCCACGACCCGATCGAGAGCTCCGAGTCGGCCGGGGGCGTGGTGATCCGAACCGGGGGACCGAACGCGCTGACGCCGGCCTCGCCCACGGCGCGGACGCGCAGCCAGTACGTGCTCTCGGGCTTGAGGGACGACGTGGCGAACGCGGTGCCGCCCCGGGCGAGGCGTCGCACCTGCTCGGGCAGCTCGCCCTTCGTGCGGGACACGGCGACGTCGTAGGTGGTGGCGTAGTCGGCCGGCTTCCACGTCACGACCGCGCCCTCGGGCGCCGTGCGCTTGACCTTCGGTCGGGGCGGGACGTCGGGCAGCAGCGTGACCGTGCCCTCGACCGCGAGCGCGGTGGCGCCGTCCTCGACGGCCTCGACCCGGTAGGCGACGCGGCCCTTCGGGTCGGCGGCCTCCGGTGCGCGCAGCACGGCCTCGGGCTCGGTGGTCAGGACGGTGCGGGCGGGCCGGGCGAGGTCGTCGCCCAGGGACACCCGGTACTGGCTCCCGTTGCCCGCCCAGGCCAGCGACACCTGGCGCGGGTCGACGTCGACCGAGACCACCTTCAGATAGGGCGACTCGACCCCGGCGAGCGCGACGACGGGGCCGTGACCGTCGGGATCGGTGGTGGCGGCCATGACCGCGGCGCCCGCGGTCAGCACGACCCCCGCGCCGAGGAGGCACAAGGAGCGAAAAAGACCGGGCACGCCCGCATCCTACGGGGTCGCGAGGACCAGCTTCGCGACGACGGGATTGTGGTCCGACGGGAACGGGGTCGCGTACTGGCGGCCGTCCTGGGTGTCGATGACGTTGGCCGGCATGGACCACGATTCCACCGCGATCCCGGTCAGCGGGACGTAGATCGCGTCGACGTGGTGGCCGTGCGCCTTGGGCGTCGGCACGCCGCCGTTGGCACTGTTGAGGACGGCGTTGATGGCGTCCGTCGTGCGGTCGAGCGAGTTCACGACGCCCAGGCGCGCGAAGCGCTCCCTCGGGGCGTCGAAGCCGCCCGGGTAGTTGGCCTGGTTCGCGTTCGAGGCGTTCGAGTTCCAGTCGCCGGCCCAAACGACCGGCAGGCCGTGCACGTTGCGCGCCCTGACCTTGGAGACGAGGCGAGCGGTCTGCTGGTCGCGCAGGATGTCGCGGGCGGCACCCTTGTGCGGCTCGAGGTGGACGTTCGCGACGAAGAACGCGGTGCCGGCGCTGCGGTCGCGCAGCACGTTCCACGTGGCGTAGCGCTTGCGGTCGGCGTCGAGCGCGAACCAGCCGCCGTCGACCGCGGCGAAGCGCGAGGAGCGGAAGTAGATGGTCTTGGCGCTCTTGGAGGCACCGCGCGTGAAGCCCGGCAGCTCGGTGTGGAACGCCGTCTTCGTGCCCGACTCCTGCGTGGCGACGATGTCGGGGGTCGCCGATCGCACGACGGCGCCGGCGAGGGGCTTGCGGACGGCCCACGGCGGGACGTTCTGCAGGAACCAGGCGTCGTTCCCGGGGCGGCACTTGTCCTCGCCGCACAGGTTGTATGTGGCGACCGTGGCCCGCACCGGCACGGGCGCCAGCTTGACCTGCGAGACCGGGCCCCACGCGCCCTTGACCGTGCCGTTCGTGCCCCGGACGCGGGCGAAGTAGGTCATGCCGCCGTTGAGACCGGTGACCGTCGCCCGGAGGCCGGACCGGCCGGTGGTGCGCACGCCGGAGCGGAAGTCGCGGCTGGTCGCGAGCTGGAACTGGTAGCCGCTCGCGTTCCTGGTGCGTGACCACACGTAGTTGAGGTAGTGGCCGCGCCCGCCGGTGGCGCGGTTGGCCGTGCCGCGGGCGACGCGGAGGTCGGCCCGCTTCCACCTGGTCGGGGTCGCGTGCTTGCGGCCGCGGTAGGGCGTGACCCGGAAGTAGAAGTCGTGCCCGGAGTTGGGCGCGAGCCGGCGGAACGTGACCGAGGTCTTGCGGGTGCGGACCTTGCGGACGCAGCGCCGGGACTTCGGCGCGGTCTTGACGCAGACGGCGAAGACCGTGGCGCGCTTCGGGCGCTTCCAGGCGATGCGCAAGGTGGTGGTGGTCGTCGCGGAGCGGATCTTCGTGATCTTGGCGGGCCGCTTGCCGGCGGCTTCGGCGCTCGTGGCCGGGGCGATCAGGAGGGTGCCGGTGAGGGCGAGCGCCAGCAGGGCGCGACGGTACATCGTGGCAGTCATGGGGCCGGACTGGGAAAGGGAAGGGCGCCGCCCGGGAGCACTATCGGCGTCCACAGGCTAACCCGCGGTTGCACCGCTTCCGGGCAGCGTGTCCGGTGCATCACACTTGCTTGCATTTGCTAACTTTTGCAAGCACGCTGGAGGCATGGGGAAGCTGAACATGCCAGATGCGGTCGGGTCGGCCATGGGGTCGCTCGGCGAGTACCTGCGCGACCAGCGCACCCAGGCGCAGATGTCACTTCGACAGCTGGCCGAGCTCGCGGACGTCTCGAACCCGTACCTCAGCCAGATCGAACGTGGCTTGCGCAAACCGTCCGCCGAGGTGCTGCAGCAGATCGCGAAGGCACTGAGGATCTCGGCCGAGTCGCTCTACGTCCGCGCCGGCATCCTCGATGCCGAGCAGTCGGGAGCGTACCTGGTCGAGGACGTCATCGACCGCGATCCGCGGTTGACCGCACGCCAGAAGGCGGCGCTGCGGGACATCTACCGTTCGTTCGTCGGAACCGCAGACCTCGAGGAGAGACCATGAGCATCACCGACACCATCAACGCCCAGATCAAGTCCGTCCTGGACGACATCCGCGCCCTGCCCGCGTCCGTCAAGGGCATCGACGTGGCCGGCCTGCAGAAGAAGGCCGAGACCCTGGCGCAGACCGCGCTCGGCTCGGCCACGGCCGCCTACTCCGACCTCGTCAAGAAGAGCGACGACCTCGTCGGCCTGGCCAAGGGCCTGACCGTCGACGACGTCAAGGCCGCCGCGGAGGACTTCGCCGGGCGGGCCGAGGTCTTCGTCGCCGAGCTGCGCGGCAAGGTCGCCGACGCCAAGGTCGACGACCTCAAGAGCGCGGTCGACGACTTCCGCGAGAAGGCCGACGACCTGGTCGACGACCTCAAGGAGAAGGCCGAGGAGGTCATCGACGAGCTGACCGCCAAGGCCGAGAACCTCACCGGCAAGGCCGCCGAGGCCGTCGAGGACGCCACCGGCACCGCCGGTGCCGCCGCGGCGTCGTTCGCCAGCTCGGCCCGGATCCGCAAGGCCACCGCGCCGGCGGGCTCCGCGACCAAGGCGCCGGCCACGAAGGCCCCGGCGGCGAAGTCCACCACCGCCAAGAAGGCCCCGGCCGCGAAGAAGGCCTCGACCACGAAGTCGACCGCCGCGAAGAAGGCCCCGGCCGCGAAGAAGGCCACGACGAGCACGACGGCCAAGAAGGCGCCGGCCAAGAAGGCTCCCGCGAAGAAGACGACCGCCGCGAAGAAGGCCACGTCCTGACGCTCGGTTCGCACCGAATCCACGGTGGGCATCACCTTCGGGTGGTGCCCACCGTAGTCTTCCCTCCATGGTTTTCGTGACCCCGGTGATCTGGTGGCTGCTGCTGTGCACCAAGGTGTTCGCCCTGGTCGACTGCGTCCGCCGCAAGCCCTACGACTTCGAGATGGCCGGCACGCTCCCCAAGAACGTCTGGCTGATCATCCTGCCGTTGTCGATCTTCGTCGACGTCGTCTTCCGCGACCCGATCAGCATCCTGCCGTTGCTCGGCACGGTCGCGGCCCTGGTGTACCTGGCCCAGACGCGCGGCTCCGGCTACTGACGCCCCGCGCCCCTCAGCCGGCGGCCTGTGCCTTGCGGAAGCCGTCGAAGGCCTCCCAGGCGCTGACCAGGCCCACGCCGACCGCGATCCCGCGCAGGACCTGCTCCACCACGGCGGGGTCCCAGTCGAAGTGCGCGACCAGCTCGGGGTTGACGATCGACCCGTCCAGCAGCAGCGCGATGGTCGGCACGGCGAAGAGCAGGGTCAACCCGAGGTTCGCCCAGGCCGCCGGCCAGGTCCAGCCACGGCGGTAGACCCACACCGCGTGTGCGAGCTCGAGCGCGAGCGTCACCAGCACGAGCGGCAGGTACCACGACCACAGGTCGGGGTCGAGTACCGCGAGCCGGTCGCCGTCCTCGACGAACGGCGGGGAGACGTGCTGCCACACCAGCAGCGCGGCGAAGAACGGCAGGAAGACGCCGGCGGCGACGAGGTCGCCCAGCCCGGTGCCGGCCCTGGGGTCGGGCAACTGGTCGACCGACCAGGTGTCCGCGTCCGACGGTGCGCTGATCCCGGTCCAGTCCAGGACGACGAAGACCAGCGTGGTCCAGAAGACCAGGTGCACGACCATCTCGAGCAGCGTCCAGACCCCGCCGCCGATGATGGCGCCCACGGAGTCGCCCTCGAAAGCGCCGACGGTCATCGTGATCGCGGCGACGATCGGCGCGACGGTGACCACGAGCAGAGCGGTGAGGCGCAGCCACGGGAAGAACATCCGCGGTCCGAGCAGAGCGGGCTCGCGACCGATGTACTCGACCCCGATGCGCAGCGGGTCGCCGAGGATCTCGAGGGCCTCGCGCTCGGCCTCGGGCCGCCCGCCCTGCGCCTCGACGGTGTCCTCGATCCGCTCGCGCAGCTCGGCCTCGACCTCGTGTCGGACCCGTCCGGGCATCCAGCGGGTGGCGGCGTGGACGTAGCGGTCGGTCAGCGTCGTCGTCATCGGGTTCCTCCGTCGGTCAGCCGCCCCAGGGCGGCGTCGATCTCGTGCCAGTCGGTCAGCAGGGCGTCGATCAACCGCTCGCCCTCGGCGCTGGTCCGGTAGAACTTCCGCGGCCTGGCGTCCTCGGTGTTCCACTCGCTGGTCAGCAGTCCCTGCTTCTCGAGGCGGCGCAGCAGCGGGTAGAGCGTGTTGCCGTCCACCGCGATGCCGGCCGCGGCCAGCGACTCCAGCAGCCCGTAGCCGTAGCCCGGGGTGCGCAGGGTCAGCAGGGACGCCAGCACGACCGTGCCGCGGCGCAGCTCCTGCAGGTGCTGCTGGGTCAACTCGTCCATGGATCACACGTTACTGTGCGACGCACAGTATGCGCAAGACGCACAGGTTGGGGGACTTCTGGAAACGACGAACGCCCACCGCCGGGAGGCGGTGGGCGTTCGAGGCGCGGATCAGGTCACTTGCGCTTGCGCGCGGTGCGGTTGCGCTCGCCGGCGTCCAGCACCACCTTGCGGATGCGCACGTTGGTCGGGGTGACCTCGACGCACTCGTCCTCGCGGCAGAACTCCAGGCACTGCTCGAGCGACAGCTTCTTCGGCGGGATGACCTTCTCGAAGTTGTCAGCGGTCGAGGAGCGCACGTTCGACTGCTTCTTCTCCTTGGTGATGTTGACGTCCATGTCGTCATCACGGGAGTTCTCGCCGACGATCATGCCCTCATAGACCTCGGTGCCCGGCTCGACGAACAGCGTGCCGCGCTCCTGCAGGTTGGTCATCGCGAAGGAGGTGACGGCGCCGGAACGGTCGGCGACGAGCGAGCCCGAGGGGCGCGTCGAGATCTCGCCGAACCAGGGCTCGTAGCCCTCGGAGATGTGGTGCGCGATGCCCGTGCCGCGGGTGTCGGTGAGGAACTCGGTGCGGAAGCCGATCAGGCCGCGGGCCGGGACCAGGAACTCCATGCGGACCCAGCCGGTGCCGTGGTTGACCATCTGCTCCATGCGGCCCTTGCGGACGGCCAGCAGCTGCGTGATGCCGCCGAGGTACTCCTCGGGGGCGTCGATCGTCAGGCGCTCGACGGGCTCGTGCAGCTTGCCGTTGATCTCGCGCGTGACGACCTGCGGCTTGCCGACGGTGAGCTCGTAGCCCTCGCGGCGCATCTGCTCGACGAGGATGGCCAGCGCCAGCTCACCACGGCCCTGGACCTCCCACGCGTCCGGGCGCTCGGTGGGCAGCACGCGGATCGAGACGTTGCCGATGAGCTCGGACTCGAGGCGGTCCTTGACCAGGCGGGCGGTGACCTTGGTGCCCTTCTCGCGACCGGCCAGCGGCGACGTGTTCGTGCCGATGGTCATCGAGATGGCCGGCTCGTCGACGTGGATGAGGGGCAGCGCGATGGGGTTCTCGGGGTCGGCCAGGGTCTCGCCGATGTTGATGTCGCTGATGCCGGCGATGGCGACGATGTCGCCGGGGCGGGCCAGCTCGCCGGGCTTGCGGTCGAGGGCCTCGGTGATCAGCAGCTCGGTGATCTTGACGCGCTCGACCGAGCCGTCGCGCTTCATCCACGCGACCTGCTGGCCCTTCTTGAGCTCGCCCTCCTCGACGCGCACGAGCGCCAGGCGGCCCAGGAAGGGGGAGGAGTCGAGGTTGGTGACGTGGGCCTGCAGCGGCGCGCCCTCGGTGTACTCGGGGGCCGGGACGGACTCCATGATCGTCTGGAAGAGCGGGATGAGGTTCTCGCCCTCGGGCAGGGTGCCGTCCGCGGGACGCTCGAGCGAGGCGATGCCGGCCTTGCCGGAGGCGTAGACGACGGGGAAGTCGAGCGCGTCGTCGGCGGCGTCCTCGGGCAGCAGGTCCATGAACAGGTCGTAGGTCTCGTCGACGACCTCGGCGATGCGGGCGTCGGGACGGTCGACCTTGTTGACGACCAGGATGACGGGCATCTTGGCCAGCAGGGCCTTGCGCAGGACGAAGCGGGTCTGGGGGAGCGGGCCCTCGGAGGCGTCGACCAGGAGCACGACGGCGTCGACCATCGACAGGCCGCGCTCGACCTCGCCACCGAAGTCGGCGTGGCCGGGGGTGTCGATGATGTTGATCGTGACGGCGTTGCCGGGGATGTCCTCGGTGCCGGGTCCGTAGTACTTGACCGCGGTGTTCTTCGCGAGGATGGTGATGCCCTTCTCGCGCTCGAGATCACCGGAGTCCATGACCCGATCGGTCACTTCCTGGTGGTCGGAGTACGCGCCCTGCTGTTGGAGCATCGCGTCGACGAGGGTGGTCTTGCCGTGGTCGACGTGGGCGACGATGGCGACATTGCGCAGATCAGAGCGTGTAGGCACTCGCACGATTCTACGGCAGGTTCGCAACTCCCTTGTCCGCGCAGCCCGTAACGAAGGTCACGTACCCGCAATAGTTGCAGGTGCGTTAGTGTTTCCCGGTCATGACCGACCCTGCCCATGCCTGCGCCTTCGATGCCGTCCGCGATTTCCTGGGACGGGTCTTCACGACCGCCGAGGGCGAGTCGCTGGAGGCCGTCGCCGGTCTGAAACTGTCGTTCACGCAGGCCAGACTGGTGTTCGCCCTGGCCCATCACGACGATCCGGTCCCCATCGGGGACCTGGCCGACTCGGTGGGTCTGTCCGCCGCCGCCGCCGGACGCAACATCGAACAACTGGTGCGCAAGAAGCTCATCGTGCGCACCGAGAATCCGCAGGACCGACGGGTGAAGTTCGTCGCCGTCTCCGACCGAGGTCGCGAGCTGGCCGGGAGTCACCTCAAGTCAAAGGAGGACGCCGTGCGCCGACTGCTCGACGACCTCGACCCCGCACAATGCCTCGCGCTCACCGAGGCCCTCCAGCCACTCGTGAAGGAAGTTCCCGATGTCAGCCAGTCCTCCTGAAGGAGTCAGCGTCGACGACGACAAGATCACTCCGGAGATCCTCAAGATCGCCGGCGTGGTCGTCCTCGGCGCCATCATGTCCATCCTGGACGTCACGGTCGTCAACGTCGCCCTGCCGACGTTCCAGACCGAGCTCTCCAGCACCGACGAGCCGCTGAAGTACGCGACCGTCGCCTGGACGGCCACCGCCTACATGCTCGCGCTGGCGGCCGTCATCCCGCTCACCGGCTGGGCCGCCGACCGGTTCGGCACCAAGCGGCTCTACATGACCGCGATCGCCCTGTTCACGCTCGGCTCGCTGCTGTGCGCCACCGCGTGGAACATCGAGTCGCTCATCGCCTTCCGCGTCCTGCAGGGACTCGGCGGCGGCATGCTGATGCCGCTGGGCATGACGATCATGACCCGCGCCGCGGGTCCGCACCGGATGGGCCGCCTCATGGCGATCCTGGGCATCCCGATGCTGCTCGGCCCGATCATGGGCCCGATCCTCGGCGGCATCCTGATCGACCAGGCGTCGTGGCACTGGGTCTTCCTGATCAACCTGCCGATCGGCATCGTCGGCCTGGTCTACGCCAGCCGCGTGCTGCCCAAGGACTCCCCGGAGCCCAGTGAGCGGCTCGACGTCGTCGGCATGCTGCTGATGTCGCCCGGTCTGGCGCTGCTGCTCTACGGCATCTCCTCCATCCCGGGCGAGGGCACCGCGATGGCCGCCAAGGTCATCGTCCCGGCCGTCATCGGCGTCCTGCTGATCGGCGCGTTCGTCGTGTACTCGTTCAAGCCGCAGCACCCGCTGCTCGACTTGCGTCTGCTGGGCAACCGCAACCTGCGCGTCTCGCTCATCGTCATGTTCCTGTTCGCCAGCGCGTTCTTCGGCGCGCTGCTGCTGGTGCCGACGTACTTCCAGCAGGTCCACGGCGAGTCGGTCCTGATGGCCGGACTCCTGGTGGCCCCGCAGGGCATCGGCGCGATGCTGACGATGCCGATCGCCGGCGCGCTCGTCGACCGGATCCCGGTCGGCCGGATCGTCCCGTTCGGCTTCATCGGCATCCTGGTCGGCATGTTCGGTCTGGCCACCAGCACCGATCCCGGCACGCCGTACTGGCACATCATCGGCTGGCTGTTCGTCATGGGCCTGGGCATGGGCGGCACGATGATGCCGATCTTCACCTCGGCGCTGAAGACCTTGACCAACCAGGAGGTGGCCCGCGGCTCGACGCTGCTCAACGTCGTGCAGCAGGTCGCCAGTGCCTCCGGCATCGCGGTCATCTCGGTGGTCCTGACCAACGGCATGCAGCGCGGCTCGGTCATCCCGGGCTCCGACAAGATCCCCGGGGTCGAGGACGGCCTGACCGGCGCCCAGCTGGCCGCGCAGTCCTACACCGACAACGGTGGTGGACTCGTCGAGATGCTCGGCGTGACGCCCGACCAGCTGCAGGCCGGGTTCAGCGACCTGGCCGACGCGTTCTCGCAGTCGTACTGGGTGGCCTTCGCGGTGCTGCTCGCCACGTTGATCCCGGTGGCGTTCCTGCCCCGCAAGAGCGAGCCGGCGCACCTGCTCGACGACGAGGGCAAGCCCCCGGTCGTCATGCACTGACGCTGGACGAACGAACGGCCCACCCGGTTCCGGCCGGGTGGGCCGTTCCTCGTTCCGGCGGTGCCGCTGGACTACGGTGCTGGCGTGCCTCCCGTCGAGTCCCTGCTGGCGTTCGCGCTGGCCTCGCTGGTCCTGATCGTCGTCCCGGGCCCCAGCGTGCTGTTCGTCGTCGGACGGTCGCTGGCCCACGGGCGGCGCACGGGGATCCTCAGCGTGCTCGGCAACGGGCTCGGCGGCGTCCCGCTCGTCGCGGCGGTCGCGCTGGGGATCGGGGCCGTCGTGGCCGAGTCCGCCGCCGTGTTCACGGCCGTCAAGGTCGTCGGAGCCGCGTACCTGGCGTACCTCGGTGTGAAGGCTTGGCGCGGTGGACGCGACGAGGGAGCGCTCACCGACGGTGCGGCGGCGGCACCCGCCTCGCCGTGGCGCGCTCTGGCGGAGGGCTTCGCGGTCGGGGTGACCAACCCCAAGACGATCGTCTTCTTCGTCGCCGTGCTGCCGCAGTTCGTCGACCTCGAGGCCGGTGCAGTGGCGTCGCAGATGCTGGTCCTGGGCGTGGTCTTCCTGGCGATCGCCGTGGTGTCCGACTCGGGGTGGGCGCTGGCGGCCGGCGCCGCGCGCGACTGGTTCGTCAGCTCGCCGGCGCGGCTCGCCGCGGTCCGCCGTGCGGGCGGCGCGATGCTGGTCGGGCTGGCCGGCGTCCTGCTGGTCGCCGGGCACCGGCGCTGAGGCGACTCAGCGGCGACCGGCCTGCAGCGCGGCCCAGACCCGGACGTCCGCGGTCTGGTAGGCGGGCAGCCCCATCCGCTTGCGGTAGGCGCGGACCGCGCTCGTGGTGCGGGCGTCGTAGATGCCGGTGACCTTGACCTTCTGGCCCGAGGCGCGCAGGGAGCGCTGGAGCCGGTGGACGGGCTCACCCACCTCGCCGCGCTTCAGGGCGATCGGCGTCGAGCCGCGGGACAGCAGCGCCGTCCACAGCGCGCGGGACGTCGAACCGGTCTGCTTCCATCCCAGCTCGCGGCGGTAGGCCTTGACCGCCTTCGTCGTGCGCGCGTTCCAACGGCCCGTCACCGTGGTCTTGTAGCCGCTGCGGCGCAGCAGGCACTGCAGGAGCTTGACGTCCTTGCCGCGCGAGCCGGCCTTCACGGAGCGGTACCGGGACAGGGTCGGCGACATCTTGCAGACCTTGCGCTCCTTCTTGGCGCGGGAGCCGCCACCGACGGTGAGGACGTTCTTGTCGATCGTGACCTTCTCTCCGCCGTACGTGAGGGCCACGTTGTTGTGGTACTGGTGCACCCGGTTGCGCGTCCACAGCGAGCTCGACAGGTACGGGCCGCCGTCGGTGTTGGCGCGTCGGTTGGTCCAGGCGAACCACATCTGGTCGGGGAAGTCGAAGCCCTTGCGCTGCGCCAGCCGGGCGGCGTTGACGGACTGGATGGCGGCAGAGCCGCTGGAGTACAGGCCGACCTTGTACTTGCGCTGGTGGACCCGCTGGACGAACGCGTCGATGAACGTCAGCACCACGGCGTCGCACCGGCGGTTGGTCCGGTCGTACCACTCGATGTCGAGGTAGACGGCGTTCCCCTTCGCGAAGCCGAAGTACGCGGCGCGCCGCACGGCCTCGTCGGCGTCCGCTCGGGCCTGCCGGCGCGCGGTGGTGCCCACGGACGACATCCGGAGCTTCTTCGACTTCGAATCGAAGCACGGCGCCTGGTAGCCGACGTGGATCGGCATGAACAGCCAGCCCCGGTTCGCCTGACGCTTGACCCACGCAGGGCTGAGGTACGGCTGCTTCGCGTCGTCGCAGTACCGGGAGTTGCCCGAGGTGTAGATGCCGACGACCGCGTAGGGCGAGGCGACGTTCCAGGCGTCCATCGTCCGGTCGGACGGCGACACGCAGGTGTCGAAGGCGTACCCGGTGAAGCGCTTCGGCGAGCTGGGCTTCGCAGCGTGGGCCGGGGCGGCGACCGCCAGGGCGACGAACAATGAGGTCAGGACGATTCCGAGCCGGCGCATCTGGTCAGCGTAGGCGACGGAACACGGATCGTCGCCTGTCCAGCGTCAAGATGAGTACTCGCACTCATGACGTCGGGAGCATCGTCCCGACAGGCTGAGAGGCATGAACCACCGACTCCTCGCGGCCGCCGCCGCCGCGCTCGCCCTGCCCCTCCTGGCCGCCTGTGCGGGCATCAGTCGTGCCGGTGCCGCCGAGGACCTGCGCGGAGCCCTCGCCGAGCTGCCCGGCGTGACGGACGTCGACCTTCGGTACACGGAGCCGGTGGTGCTGGACTCGGGAAAGCTGGAGTTCCGGGTCGCCATGGCGCAGGACGCCGAGGCCGACGACGTCGTCGCGGTGGTGGCGCGAACGTACGAGAGCTTCGCGGGCACCCACCACGGTGAGGAGGGCGACCTCTTCGTCACCCTCGGTGACGACACGGTCCATGTGCGCAGCTTCGATCCCGACGCCGAGGTGGAGGCCGTGGAACAGGCTGCGGAGGACGCGGTCACGGTGTTCCCCACGGCCTCGGTCAACGCGGACATCAACACCCAGGACGTCGCGACGTCGCCCCACGTCTTCACGAGGTTCACCGTCACCATCGGCGAACAGGACGGTGACAGTGTGCTGCGGATGCTGGCGAGGCTCGAGCGCAGGCACGGCGACATCGCGAACGCCGGGTGGGACGTCCAGACCCGCGACGACGAGACCGGGTGGGAGCTCGGGTCGAGCTCGGGGTTCCCCAGCTCGCAGCAACGTGCCTTCTACGACCGTCTCCGCACCGACCTGCCGACGGGCGCGACGATCATGCTGACCGACGACTACGCCACGGCACAGGTGCCGGCCTCGGCGACGCCGGCGGAGGTCTCGGCGATGGCCGGGCGGCACCTCGAGCAGCTGGGTGGGGTGAAACAGGCGTTCTACACGCTCACGTCCGGCGAGAGTTTCTACGCGATGATCAGTGGCGGCGACTGCCTCTTCTCGGCGGACGAGACCGGCGGCAGGCTCAAGCAGGACTTCGGCGCCGACTGCACGAAGGTCTCCGTCGCGACCGAGGAGTGAAGAAGGTGTGGAGCGCTCAGGCGTCGCCGATGCCGCGTTCGATCGCGTAGCGGGTCAGCTCCACCCGGTTGTGCATCCGGAGCTTGCCCAGGATGCTCTGGACGTGGTTCTGCACCGTGCGGTGCGACAGCACCAGGCGCTCGGCGATCTGACGGTAGGCCATGCCGGTGGCGACCATCCTCAGGATCTCGGTCTCGCGAGCGGTGAGTCGCGCCTCCGGGGGTGCGCTCGCGCCGCCGTGCGAGGGGCCCTCGAACTCGCCCAGCACCAGTCCGGCCAAGCCCGGGGTGAACACCGGGATGCCGTCGGCCACACGGCGCACGGCCTCGAGCAGGTCCTCGCGCGACGCGGACTTCACCAGGTACCCCGTCGCACCGGCCTTGACGGCGGCCAGCACGTCGGCCGACTCGCCGGAGGCGGACAGCACCAGGATCCGGATCGACGGGTCCTGGCGCACGACCTCGGCCGTGACCTCGATGCCGTCCGGGGAGGGGATCTGCAGGTCGAGCAGCAGGACGTCCGGGCGTGCCGCGGGGAACCGGGCCAGTGCCTCCCGGCCGGTGCTGGCGACCCCCACGACGGTGAGCCCCGCCTGCCTGAGGTCGCGCTCGACGGCGTTGCGCCACATCGGGTGGTCGTCCACCACCATCACCCGGATGGCACGGGGATCCTCGATCTCACTCATGACGACGACCGTAGGCCGTGTCGGGTCGTTCTCGTGGGACCGCGAACCTCCACTCGGTGCCGAAGGTCCCGGTCGCCACCTCGGCGGTGCCGCCCAGGTCGCGGATCCGACCACGGATCGATCCCGAGACGCCGAGCCTGCCCTCGGCGGCGGCGATCTCGAGCCGGCCGGGCGCGATGCCGGGCCCGTCGTCGCGCACCGACACCTCGACCCGGTCCTGCCGGTCCTGCAGCAGCACCCAGGCCGGTGCGTCCTCGCCCACGTGCAACCGGACGTTGTCGAGGCAGGCCCGGACGGCGGCGACCACCTCGAGGGCCGTCGCTGCCCCCATCTCCACGGGGTGGCCGGGCGTGGACACGGTCACGCCGGGAAGCTCCTCCAGTCCGGTGAGCGCGGTCGCGAGGTCGAAGGTGTCGGCGTCGACCGACAGGGAGTCCTGCGCACGGATCAGGCGTCGGAGCCGATCCTCCTGCTCCCCCGCGAGGGCGCCGAGTTCACCCAGGTCGCCGCCGAGCTCGCGACCACGCCGCTGGACCAGGGCGAGCACCTGCAGGACTCCGTCGTGGACGGCGCGTGCCAGACGCGCGCGCTCAGCCGCTGCCGTTGCCTCGCGCTGGGCGGCCTCGCGCTCGGCAGCCATCGTCTGCAAGGAGGCACACAGGTACCCGACGATCGTTCCGGCCAGGATCAGCAGGAACGCGTTGCCGACGTCGGACTGACGCAGTTCCTCGCGGGGGACGATGTCGGCGACGGCGAGCACCACGCCGGCCATGAAGCCACCCCGCCAGCCGAAGCGCAGCGCCGCGGCCAGCAGTGCCCCGGCCACCCAGAAGCCGGGCACGGTGGCGCGGTACCCCTCGCCCTTCACCCAGGGTGTGACGAGCATCAGGACGACGGCCAGGGCGAGGTCGACGACGACGAGCTGAGCCGTGCGCAGGCGCGGTCGGCCGTAGGAGACGTTCGCCACGAAGGTCCACAGCACCATCACCGCCACGCACGCGACCGCGGCCTCGGGGTGCTGGAAGTTGTCGCGTCGGTGGATGTTCCATCCGACGGCGTTGAGCAGCAGGACGACGCGCACGATGCCGAGGGCGGCGAAGAGCTGGTCCTCGATGGCTCTGGCTGTCGGCAAGGAGGCACTCACACGCCGCAGTGTCCCACTGCCGGAGCGGAGGCGGCTGAACGAGGAGAACCCCGGCGCGGAGCCGGGGTTCTCAGGTGGTGGCCAGGGCCGGGGTCGAACCGGCGACCTTCCGCTTTTCAGGCGGACGCTCGTACCAACTGAGCTACCTGGCCGTGCTCTCACGAGCGACGTTCACCCTACCGCACCACCGGCGGCGGATCGACACCGGTGGTCTCGTGCGCAACTGGTGAAAGACGAAACCCCGCCCCCCGAAAGGGGCGGGGTTTCAGCACTGGCGACCCCGACGGGACTCGAACCCGCGACCTCCGCCGTGACAGGGCGGCGCGCTAACCAACTGCGCCACGGGGCCTCATGCTGTGCGGTTGAACCGCGACCGCAAGCCTACCTGACGCCCTCCGGAGGCACCAAAACGGGGGTGGTCAAGACGTCAGGATCCACGGTTTCCGGGGGAGATCGGCAGGGTCCAGTTCGGCCAACAGGGCCTCCGGCGAGCGTGCCCTCACGCCCAGGGAGTCCCCGATCAGGTCCCACACCGTCCCGGGCGAGAGGTCGCGCAGGGTGACCGCGCCGTCGCGCTTGGCCAGCCGCCTGCCTGCGGCGTTCAGGGCCAGCGGGACGTGCGCGTACGCCGGCTCGGGCAGGCCGAGCAGGTGGGCGAGGTGCGCCTGCGCGGGGGCGACGTCCAGCAGGTCGTCGCCGCGGACGACCTGGTCGACTCCCTGCTCGCCGTCGTCCACGACGACCGCGAGGTTGTAGGCATGGGCGCCGTCGCCGCGACGCAGCACCACGTCGTCGACGTGTCCGTCCACCTCGCCGTGCAGCGCGTCGTGGATCACCCAGCGGTCGGCCTGGGCGCGGAGCCGGATGGCCGGGACGCGCTCGGCGCGACGCTCGGCGCGCTCGGCCTCCGTGAGGTCGCGGCAGGTGCCGGGGTACGCGCCGGGCGGGTGGTGCGGGGCCCGGACCGCCTCGGCGACCTCGCGCCGGGTGCAGAAGCACTCGAAGGTCAGCCCGGCGTCGGTGAGCCGGTCCAGCGCCGCGGCGTACCGGTCGTCCCGCTCGGACTGCCGGACGACGGGCGGGTCCCAGGTCAGGCCGAGGGCGGCGAGGTCCTCGAGCTGGGTGCGCTCGAACTCGGGCCGAGACCGTTGCCGGTCGAGGTCCTCGACGCGGACGAGGAAGCTCCGGTCGGTCGCGCGGGCGAACAGCCACGCCAGGATCGCGGTGCGCAGGTTCCCCAGGTGCAGGTCGCCCGAGGGCGACGGGGCGAAGCGACCGGCAGACACGCGGTCGAGCCTAGTGTCCGGGTCGCGGGCTCAGGCGATCTCGGTGTGCCGGGCCGACTCGACGGCCGCGACCGCCCCGTCGTGCCACGGCTCGCCGTGGCCGGGCAGCACCAGGCGCGCGCCCGTCTCGGCGATCCGGTCGAGCGACCTGCGTGCCGACGGGGCGTCCCGGGTGCCGGCCTGCGCGACGATCCGGGGCCCGCGTCGTCCGGTGTACGGGTCGAGGGTGACCAGGGCGTCCCCGGTGAAGACCGTGTCGAGCTCGGGGACGTGCAGGACGCAGTGGCCGTCGGTGTGCCCCGGCGTCGGCACGACGGTGACGCCGGCCGGCGCGGACCCGATGTCCAGCGTCTCGAGGAGCTCCACGCCCTCCACCCGCAGGGCGCCCGCGAGCACCATGGGACCCAGCACGCGCAACGACGCGGGGTACAGCAGCGGGTACAGCAGGCGCGGGCGACCCGGTCGGTAGCGGTAGGGATGCGCCGCGATGCGGTGGTCGCCCGGGTGCACCCACACGCGGGCGCCGGACTCGCGCTGGGCCCGGGCGGCGAAGCCGAGGTGGTCGAAGTGGGCGTGGGTCACGACGACGTCGGTCACCTCATCCCAGCGCCGTCCCAGTGCCTGCAGCGCCTCGTGCGTGAGCCGCCACGTGCGCGGCAGGCCGGCGTCGACGAACACCAGGCCCCCGGCCAGCTCCATCACGTAGCAGTTGGTGCCGGCGTCCTCGATGCGGACGATCCCGTGCTCCAGTCGGCTGATCCCCATGTCGCCCTCCGATCGCTGTGCCGGTGGCGTACCCCGGACGGGCGGGACCATGCTCCCGTCAGGCGCGTGGGACGGACTTCTCGGTCAGCCGCACCACGGGGATCGCGCGGTCGGTCTTCTGCTCGTAGCCGGCGAACTGCGGGGCCGACGCGATGATCGACGCCAGGGCGGCCTCGCGCTCGGCGCCGTGCAGCTGCTCGGCCATGACGGGCACCGAGCGGCCGTCGACCTCGATCGTGACGTCGTCGGGATGGGCGGCGAGGTTGTGGAACCAGGCCGGGTTCCGCACGGCGCCGTTGGCCGAGGCGACGACGAGCCACGACCCGTTCTCGCCCGGGAACCAGCCCACCGGCGTCTCGCGCTTCTCACCCGTCTTCGCGCCCGTGGTGTTCAGGACCAGGACCTTCATGGGGCCCATCGTCACCGACCCGGTCTTGCGGGCGCGCCACACGACGACCCGGTTGACCAGCCGGAGCAGGGGATTGCTCGTGCTCTTCCTGCCGCGCGTTCCGCGGGGAGTGTCGAAGCTCATCGGTGCCTCTCGCAGGTCGGTCTCCCCGAACGTAGCCGACGCGAGGGGCGGGGTCGATGCCTCGGACCCTCGCCCTGGTCAGCGGCGGGCGTCGGCCGCGAGCACGCTCGCCGCGTCGACCGGGGTGCGCAGCCAGCGCCAGTAGATCCAGATGCCGAGCGCGGAGCCGGTGGAGTTCAGGATCATGTCGGTCATCGTGTCGGCGTAGCCGCGCGAATGGTGCGTCGACTGCAGCTGGTCCGAGGCCCACTCGCCGATCTCCCACAGCGAGCCGATGCCCAGCCAGGAGAGCCACAGCGCGACCAGCAGCAGCGCGGCGGTGTCGGCGCGGTAGCGGTGCAGCACCAGGCGCGCGATGCCCGTCGTGCTGACGAGCGAGAACGTGAAGTGGGCGAAGTCGTCGTACCACCAGATGCGGTCGTAGAAGTTCAGTCCCCAGCCCAGGACGGCACCCAGGACCACGATCGTCAGGCCGGTCAGGACCACCGGATCGCGCAGGGTCTGCCACAGTGCGATGCAGGCGATCACGCTCGCGGCCATCGTGAGGCGGGTGAAGTGGTCGCTTGCGGTCAGCCCCACCACGGCGGCGCCGATCATCACCAGGATCGTGAACGACATGGCCGCCCAGTGCAGGCGAGGGTTCTCCTCGTCCACCGCGGCGGTGGGCGGAAGGCTTCTCTGGGGCATGGGGAACTGATCTGGTTCTGTCGGGGACGGGGTGCGGCGTTGGTACCCCCTACGGGATTCGAACCCGCGCTACCGCCTTGAAAGGGCGGCGTCCTAGGCCGCTAGACGAAGGGGGCCGGACAACCAGACCAGCATAGGGCACCGCGTCCCGGTCCCTGAGCGCAGCGCTGGCAGTGACGTTCGCGGGGTGCCTACCGGCGTGTCGACCCTGGAAACGTCACGCCCAGCGCTTCGCGCGCCGCCCTAGACTCGGCTCGTGATCGACGTCGACCCCGACCGGTTCGAGGAACTGGTGACCGCCGCGCTGGCCGACGTCCCCCGCGAGCTGGCCGACCGGCTCGACAACGTGGTGCTGTTCATCGAGGACGACGCACCCTCGCACGATCCGCACCTGCTGGGGCTCTACGACGGCATCCCACTGACCGAGCGCGACTCGACCTACGCCGGCGTCGTGCCCGACCGCATCTTCGTCTACCGCAATCCCACGCTGGCGATCTGCGAGACCGAGGAGGACGTGGTCGAGGAGGTCCGCATCACCGTCGTGCACGAGATCGCGCACTTCTTCGGCATCGACGACGCCCGGCTGCACGAGCTCGGCTATGCCTGAGCCGCGCGTCGTCCGCCGCGCCGCCGACCGGTTCCACACCCTCGCCGACGGCACCGAGACGTTCCACGCGTTCTCCTACGGGCGGCACTACGACCCCGAGCGCGTCGGTTTCGGTCCGGTCGTCGCGATCAACGAGGAGCGGCTCGCGCCCGGGGCGGGGTACGACGAGCACCACCACAGCGACGCCGAGATCGTCACCTGGGTGCTCGAGGGCGTGCTGGCGCACGAGGACTCCACGGGCGAGCGCGGCGAGGTCCGCGCGGGCGTGGCCCAGCGGCTCAGCGCCGGTGCGGGCGTCACCCACGCCGAGCGCAACGGGAGCGCCACCGAGCCGCTGCGCTTCGTGCAGATGATGCTCCGCAGTCGGAACGGGGAGGCGCCCGAGTACGCGTCGGCCGTCGTTCCCGACGGGCCCGGTCTCCACGACACGGTGCCCGTGCACGCCGACGCGCGGCTGGTCGTGGCGCGGCCGCGCGGGGACGACGTCCTCACGGTCGCCGCGGAGTACGGCGCGCTGGTCCACGTCACCCGCGGTCCGGTGACGATCGACGGCGAGTCGCTGGGCGAGGGCGACGAGCTCCAGATCACGGGAGCGGCCGACCTGCGGATCAGGGGGCGGGACGCCGAGGTCTTGGTCTGGTTCTTCGTCGGTCCGCAGCGATAGCCTGCGAGACATGCAGGGGTGGGGTCAGCACACGCGCGCCGTGGCTGCCCTCCGCGCCTCGTGGGACGCGCTGCCGTCCGGGCAGCCCGTGAGGCTCGCCAAGCGCACCTCCAACCTCTTCCGTCCCCGCGCGCGGGCCGCCGGCGCGGGCCTCGACGTCTCCGGGCTCGACGGGGTCATCGCGATCGATCCCGTCGGCCACACCGCCGACGTGCAGGGCATGTGCACCTACGAGCGGCTGGTCGACGAGACGCTCGCCCACGGCCTCATGCCGACGGTCGTGCCGCAGCTGCGCACGATCACCCTCGGTGGCGCCGTCACGGGCCTGGGCATCGAGTCGACGTCCTTGCGGCTCGGCCTGCCGCACGAGGCCGTCCTCGAGATGGACGTGCTGACCGGCTCGGGCGACCTCGTCATGGCCACCCCCGACAACGAGCACGCCGAGCTGTTCGCGGCGTTCCCCAACTCCTACGGCAGCCTCGGGTACGCCGTGCGGCTCAGGATCTCGCTGCAGCCGGCGCCGCGGCAGGTCCGGCTGCGCCACGTGCGGTTCGCCGGGGCCGCCGACGCCGCCAAGGCCGTCGCCGAGATCGCCGACGCGGGGCGGTGGGACGGCACCACCGTCGACGCGGTGGACGGCACCGCCTTCAGCCCCGACGAGGTGTACCTGACGCTCGCGCAGTTCGTCGACACCGCTCTGCCCACGAGCGACTACGCCGGGCAGGACGTCTACTACCGCTCGATCCGCGCGCGCCAGGAGGACGTCCTGACCGTCCACGACTACCTCTGGCGCTGGGACACCGACTGGTTCTGGTGCTCCGGCGCGTTCGGGGCCCAGCACCCGGTCGTCCGCCGGGTCTGGCCGCGGCGGTGGCGACGCAGCGACGTCTACCACCGGCTCGTCTCCCTCGACTCCGTCGTCGGCGTCAGTCGCGTGCTCGACCGGATCAAGCACGTCCCCGGGCGCGAGCGGGTGATCCAGGACATCGAGGTGCCGCTCGAGCGTCTCGACGACTTCCTCGCCTGGTTCGATCGCGAGATCGGCATGCGGCCCGTCTGGCTGTGCCCCCTGCGCACGACGCGCGCGTGGCCCACCTATCCGCTGACGCCCGGCGAGGTCTACGTCAACGTCGGCTTCTGGGGCACGGTCGTCGTCCCCGAGGGCACCGAGCCCGGAACCGTCAACCGACGGATCGAGGCCGAGGTGCACCGGCTCGGCGGTCACAAGTCGCTGTACTCCGAGGCGTTCTACGACCGCGCCACCTTCGACCGGCTCTACGGCACCGCCGGCCTCGACCGGGTGCGCGAGCAGTACGACCCGCAGTCCCGACTGACCACCCTCCACGACAAGGCGGTGAGGAACTCATGAGCACGTCCGAGACCCGACTCACGATCGCGGAGGCCTTCGAGCGGCTCCTGCGCGACGGCATGCCCATCGCCTTCGAGGCCTTCGACGGCAGCACGCTCGGGCCGCAGGACTCGCGGATCCGGCTGCGCCTGCTCAACGAACGCGGACTGGCCTACCTCCTCACGGCGCCCGGCGACCTCGGCTTCGCGCGGGCCTACGTGTCGGGCGACCTCGAGATCGACGGCGTCCATCCGGGCGACCCCTACGACGTGATGCACGCGCTCATGAGCCGGCTCCGGTTCCGCGTGCCCTCGGGGCCCGAGCTGGTGCAGATCGTCCGCAGCCTCGGTCTGGGCAACCTCAAGCCCCCGGCGCCGCCGTCGGAGGAGCACCTGCCCAAGTGGCGGCGCGCCCTCGAGGGGCTGCGGCACACCAAGGAGCGCGACGCCGAGGTCATCGAGCACCACTACGACGTCTCCAACCGCTTCTACGAGCTCGTCCTCGGACCGTCCATGACCTACACGTGCGCCGTCTTCCCCAAGCCCGACACCAGCCTCGAGGAGGCGCAGGCCGAGAAGTACGACCTGGTGTGCCGCAAGCTCGACCTGAAGTCCGGCGACCGCCTGCTCGACATGGGGTGCGGCTGGGGCGGCATGGTGCGGCACGCGGCCGAGCACTACGGCGTCCGCGCGCTGGGGGTCACCCTGTCGCGGGCGCAGGCGGGCTGGGCGCAGGCCGAGATCGAGCGACAGGGGCTCTCCGGCCGGGCCGAGGTGCGCTTCAGCGACTACCGCGACGTCACCGAGACCGACTTCGACGCGATCAGCTCGATCGGCATGACCGAGCACATCGGGGTGCGCAACTACGGCGACTACTTCGCCTTCGCGCGCAGCAAGGTCAAGGTCGGCGGACGGATGCTCAACCACTGCATCACCCGCCGTGACAACCGGGGCAAGGCGATGGCCGGTCAGTTCATCGACCGCTACGTGTTCCCCGACGGCGAGCTGGCCGGAGTGGGCACGATCGCCGTCGCCATGCAGGACGCGGGCTTCGAGATCCGCCACGCCGAGGACCTGCGTGAGCACTACGCCCTCACCCTCGCGGCCTGGTGCCAGAACCTCGTCGACCACTGGGACGAGGCGCTCGACGAGGTGTCGGAGGGCCGTGCGAAGGTGTGGGGAATCTACATGGCCGGGTCCCGCCTGGCGTTCGAGCGAAACGAGATCCAGTTGCACCACGTCCTGGGCGTCAACACCGCCGCCGACGGCACGTCCTCCTACCCGTTGCGGGTCGACTTCTGATGCGCATCGCGACGTGGAACGTCAACTCCATCCGCAGCCGCATCGACCGGGTCGCCTCGTGGGTCGATCGCCACGACGTCGACGTCCTGGCGATCCAGGAGACCAAGTGCCGTGAGGACCAGTTCCCGGCGCTTGAGCTCACGGCGCTGGGCTACGAGTACGCGCACGTGGGCATCAACCAGTGGAACGGCGTCGCGATCCTCTCGCGCGTCGGCCTCGAGGACGTCGAGCGCTCGTTCGGCGTCGACCAGCCCCTGTTCGACGACGTCCTCGAGCCGCGCGCGATCGGCGCGACCTGCGGTGGCGTGCGGATGTGGAGCCTGTACGTGCCCAACGGTCGCGACCTCGACCACGCGCACTACCAGTACAAGCTCGACTGGCTGGCGCGCCTGCGCTCGGCCGGCGAGCAGTGGCTCGCGAAGAACCCCGACCTGCCGATCGCGCTCACCGGCGACTGGAACATCGCGCCGCAGGACGACGACGTGTGGGACATGGCGGTCTTCGAGGGGCGCACGCACGTCTCCGAGCCCGAGCGCGCCGCCTTCCGGGCGATCGTCGACGCCGGGTTCAGCGACGTGGTCCGTCCGCACACGCCGGGCCCGGGCGTCTACACCTACTGGGACTACACGCAGCTGAGCTTCCCCAAGAAGAAGGGCATGCGCATCGACTTCGTGCTGGGCTCGCCGGCGCTCGCCGAGCGGGTCGAGGGCGCGTGGATCGACCGCGAGGAGCGCAAGGGCAAGGGCGCCAGCGACCACGCCCCGGTGGTCGTCGACCTGGCCGACTGAGGCCGGACGGTCAGTCGCCCTCGTCGACGACGAGCGCCTTGCGGTCGACCTGGCCGGCACGGAACGACGCCCGGGCCACCATGTGGGCCGAGACGGGCGCCGTCAGCAGCTGGAAGAGCGCGACGACCGCCACCAGGGTCAGGTCGCCGACGCTGTCACTGCGCAGCGCCAGGCCGGCCAGGATCAGCAGCAGGCCGAACGTCTGCGGCTTCGTGGCCGCGTGCATGCGGGTGAGCACGTCGGGGAACCGCACGACGCCCACGGCGGCGACGAACGCGAAGGCCGCGCCCAGGATGAGCAGCGCCCCGGACAGGACGTCGGCGATGGTGCTCCAGCTCATGAGGGCGACCCTCCCGTGGACTGCGACGCGGCGTAGCGGGCGATGCTGACCGACCCCAGGAACGCGACGAGCGCCAGGGCCACCAGGATCGGCAGCGTGGTGTTGTGGCGCCCCACCGCCGCCTCGACGCCGATGGCCCCGACGCACGCGGCGACGAAGACGTCGGCCGCCACGGTGCGGTCGAGCATCGTGGGGCCGCGCACGATGCGCACCAGGCACAGCAGCCCGGTCAGGCCGAGGAACACGGCGCAGATGATGGCCACGACGATCATGAGGCGTCCTCCCGGAGGCGGCGTTCGCTGTCGTTGATCTCGGCGTCGGTGCCGATGGCCCGGAGCAGGCGGTGCTCCTGCAGACGGGCCTTGCGCCGCGCTCCGGCCACCTTCTCGGGCGTCGCCGCGTCGAGCACGTGCAGCCACATCCGCCGGCCCTCGGAGTCGAGCTCGATCAGCAACGATCCGGGCACCAGCGAGATCAGCTCGCCGGTCAGGGTCTGGCGCAGCTCGGAGCCGCTGACCAGGTCGATCTGCAGCACCGCGCTCGGCGGCGGGGCCGCGGGCCGGATCGCGAGCCAGGCCACGGTGAAGCTCGCGACCGCCAGGTCGGCGAGGAAGCGGCTGAGCAGGACCACGGTGGGCCAGGGCCGGAGCGTGCCCTCGACGGACACCCGCGGGAAGGGGAAGACCATGACGATCACGGCGCTGACCAGAAGGCCGCCGACGACGTTGATCGGCGTGACCGCGCCCCAGAGCAGCAGCCACACGAGGGTCAGCCAGGCGATCACGGGCAGGTGCCACACCCGCAGGCCGCGGACGCGATCAGCCATCGCCCAGCACCGCCTCGATGTACGGGGTGCGCTCGTGCAGCTCGTCGGCGGCACGGTCGGCCACCGAGAACAGGGGGGCGCCGAAGACGGTCAGGGCGACGGTGACCAGGCCCAGGGCGATGGTGGGCATCGCCATCCGCAGCGGCAGGCGCTCGCCCTCGGTGTCCTCTTTCCACGTGGTCTCGCGCTGGGTGGCCGTGCCGACGCTGCTGCGGCCGTGCAGCGAGCCACCCATGACCAGCGGGTCGAAGGGCACGGGGGTCTCGTCCTCGGGGTCGGCCATCGGCTGCCAGAAGGCACGGTTCCAGATCTTGACGACCGCGTAGAGCGTCAGCAGGCTCGTCGCCACCGCGGCGCCGACGCCGACCAGCGCCAGCCAGTCGCCGGCCTCGACGCCCGCCTCGATCAGCGCGAGCTTGCCCAGGAATCCCGAGAAGGGTGGGATGCCGGCGAGGTTCATCGCCGGGACGAAGAACATCACCGCGAGCACGGGGGCGTGCCGGGCGAGGCCGCCCAGTCGGTCGAGATTGGTGGTGCCGGAGCGGTACTCGACCAGGCCGGCCACGAGGAACAAGGTGGTCTGGACGGTGATGTGGTGGACGATGTAGAAGATCGCGCCGGTCATGCCCAGGTCGCTGGCCAGTGCGATGCCGAACAGCATGAAGCCGATGTGGCTGACCAGCGTGAAGGACAGGACACGCTTGATGTCTGACTGCGCGACGGCGCCCATGATGCCGACCACCATCGTCAGGATCGACGCCCACAGCAGCAGCGTCCGCAGCTCGTGGGTAGGGAACAGCAGGGTCTGCGTGCGCAGCATCGCGTAGATGCCGACCTTCGTCAGCAGGCCCGCGAACACGGCCGTGACCGGCGCGGGCGCGGTGGGGTAGGAGTCGGGCAGCCACGCCGACAGCGGGAACACCGCGGCCTTGACCGCGAAGGTCAGCAGCAGCATCAACTGCAGCATGGTCGCGACGGGACTGGAGAGTTCGGGCATGCGCAGCGCGAGCTGGGCGAAATTCACGGTGCCGGTGGCGGCGTAGACGCACGCGACCGAGATCAGGAACAGCGCCGAGGACGCGAGGCTGACGATGATGTAGATCGTCCCCGACCGCACGCGGGCCTCGGTGCCGCCGAGGGTGATCAGCACGTAGGAGGACGCCAGCAGGATCTCGAACCCGACGAACAGGTTGAACAGGTCGGCCGAGAGGAAGGCGTTGGAGACGCCGGCGCTCAGCACCAGGAACGTCGGGTAGAACACCGACAGTGGTGCGTCGCGACCGAACTCGACGATGCCCTGGCCCACCGAGTACAGCAGCACGCACAAGGTGACGATCGTCGAGATCAGCAGCAGCAGCGAGCTCAGCCGGTCGGCCACGAGGCTGATGCCGATCTCGGCCGGCCAGCCGCCGACATTGAACGACTGCGGCCCGTGCCGGTCGGCGCGCACCAGCAGGACGCTGGCCGAGGCCACCACCGCGACGAGCGTGATGATGCTGATGACGCGCTGGGCGGAGGCGAACCGGCCGAAGGCCAGGCACAGGCCGGCGCCGAGCAGCGGCAGGATCACGGGGGCGAGGACCAGTTGGTCCAGCAGGCTCGTCATGCGGGCACCTCGTCCTCGGGGGCCAGGGTGGCGTCGCCGGCGTAGCCCTCGTCGGGCAGCTCGGTGTCGTCCACCTCGTCGAACGTGGCCGAGACCTCGTCGCGCTCGGCGCGGCGGCGGATCAGGTCGTCCTCGAGGTCGTCCTGCACGTCGTCGGTGCCCGTCAGCTGCCACGCCCGGTAGGCCAAGGCCAGGCCGAACGCGGTGGTGCCGAGCGTGATGACGATGGCGGTCAGCGCCATCGCCTGCGGCAGCGGATCAGCCATCGGGTCGCCGGACAGACCGAGGATCGGGGCGGCGCCGGCCGGGCCGGAGACCACGAGGAACAGCACGTTGAGCCCGTTGCCGATCAGCACGAAGCCGACCAGGATGCGGGTCAGGCTGCGCTCGAGCACCAAGGTGACGCCGGCGCCGACCATCACGCCGACGACGGCGATCAACATCAGGTTCGCGGTCACGTCATCACCTCGCGGTTCGGGTCCTCGGCGGCAGCGTCCTCGTCCTCCATCTGGGCGTCGATCCCGCTGCCCAGGCTGCGCAGCACGTCGAGCGCGAGGCCGACGACGACCAGGTAGACGCCGATGTCGAAGAAGACCGAGGTCACCAGATGGAGCTCGCCGAGCACCGGGATCGCGATGTCGATGATCGCGCTCTGCAGCACGCCGCCGCCGAGCAGGGTCGGCAGCAGGCCGGAGAGCGCGGCGACGGCCAGACCGAGGCCGAGCACGACGCCGGCGTCGACCGGCGCGGCGTTGTCGAGCTCCTCGCGGCCCCCGGCGAGGTACCGGATCATCAGGGCCAGGCCGGCGATGAGACCGCCGGCGAACCCGCCGCCGGGGGAGTTGTGGCCCGAGATCATCAGGAAGATCGAGAACACCACCACGGTGTGGAAGATCAGCCGCGTGATGATCTCGAAGACGATCGAGCGCCGCTGGTCGTGGAGGTTGGCCGCGAGCCAGGCGTTGGAGTCCTCGCTGACGACGCGCCGCACGCGGACCTGGCGCATCGAGCGATCGGTCAGCAGGAAGATCAGGCTGGCGATGCCGGTGGCGGCGACGACCAGGACGCTCAGCTCGCCGATCGTGTCCCAGGCGCGGATGTCGACCAGGGCGACGTTGACGATGTTCTTGCCGCCGCCGTACTCGTAGGCGGGCTTCGCCCAGCCGGCCGAGATCGGCGTGGCCGTGCGGGCGTTGGTGGCGACGAACGCGAACCCGGCGACGGCCAGGCCCGTGGCCGTGCCCACGCCGACCCGCACCCAGCGCGCGATGTTGAAGGGGCGGTCGCTGAAGAACGGGGGGAGGCGGCGCAGCACCAGGACGAACGTGACGAGCAGGAAGGTCTCGACGAGCACCTGGGTCAGGGCCAGGTCCGGGGCGCCGTGGGCCACGAACAGGATCGAGGTGCCGTAGCCGGTGACGCCCAGCAGCAGCACGGCACGCAGCCGGCGTCGAGAGCGCACGGTCAGGATCGCGGCCGCGATCATGATCAGGCCGGTGACGACCTGCAACGGGTTGTCGGCGATCCGCACGTCGGGCGTCTGCCACGCGCGGACGAGCGCCGACCCCGGGACGAGGACCAGGGTGACCAGGATGATGCCGAGGTAGACCGGCAGCGAGCCTCGCTGGGTGCGACCGGTGACCTCGACGGCCAGGCGGTCGACGCCGCGCATGACGGCCTGGTAGGCGCGCTCGGCGTCCGGCAGGGGCAGGCGGTCGGCGACGGCGTGCTGGGCCGCGGCGACGGGGTGGCGTCCGGCGTACAGGGCCACGCCCGCGACGACGGCGACGACGGACAGCCACAGCGCCGGGGTGAAGCCGTGCCACAGGGTGAGCAGCGCCTCGTGCGAGCCCTCGGGGAACTGGTCGGCGTAGGTGGCGATGCGCGGCGTGAGGAGCGGGCCGGCGAGTCCGGCGGCGAGGCTGCAGGCGGCGAGGATCCCGGGGACGCCGGCGAACCAGGGCGAGAAGTCACGCGGCGTGCACGGCTCGACGCCTTTCTTGTCGGCGAACGTGCCCCACACGAAGCGGGCGCTGTACGCGACCGTGAGGATCGAGCCGACCACGGTGCCCACGAGCGCCGCCAGGCCCCATCCGGGGTGGCCGAGGTCGTGGCCCAGGTCGACGAAGGCGGCGAACGCGGCCTCCTTGGCGGTGAAGCCGAAGAGCACCGGCAGGCCGGCCATCGACGCGGCGGCCACGACGGTGGTGACGAACAGGCCCGGCCGGGCGGCGCGCAGGCCCGAGAGCTCGCGCAGGTCGCGCGTGCCGACGGACCGGTCGATCACGCCGACGACGAGGAAGAGGGCGGACTTGAACAGTCCGTGCGCGCACAGCAGCGCCAGGCCGGCGAACGCGGCCGAGCGGGTGCCGGCGCCGACGACCGCGACGAGGAAGCCCAGCTGGCTGACCGTGCCGTAGGCGAGCAGCAGCTTGACGTCGTACTGCCGCAGGGCCCGGAGGCCGCCGAGGATCATCGTGGCGATGCCGAGGCCGACCAGCACGGGGCGCCACCCCGGGGTGTCGGCGAAGACGGGGGCCAGCAGGGCCACCAGGTAGACGCCGGCCTTCACCATCGCCGCGGCGTGCAGGTACGCGCTGACCGGGGTCGGCGCCGCCATCGCGCCGGGCAGCCAGAAGTGGAACGGCAGCAGGGCCGACTTCGACAGGGCGCCGACCAGCACCAGCGCGATCGAGGCGGTGACGGCCGGACCGGCCGCCGGGGGATCGGCCAGGATCGCGCTCAGTCGCGGGGTGTCGCTGGCCAGGTGCAGCCCAACGAGCCCGACCAGCATCGCCAGGCCGCCGAAGGTCGTGACGATGAGCGCGTTGAGGGCCGCGCGCCGGTTGGCGCGCCGCTCGGGGTTGTGGCCGATGAGCAGGAACGACAGGACCGTCGTCAGCTCCCAGAAGACGTAGAGCACGTAGACGTTGTCGGCGAGCACCAACCCGAGCATCGCGCCGGCGAAGCCCGTCAGGACGCCGGAGAAGCGCCAGATCTCGGGATCGTTGGGTCGGAAGTACCAGGTGCAGTAGATCAGCACGAGCGCGCCGACGCCGGTGACGAGCAGCGCGACGATGCCGCTGAGGGCGTTCACGGCGAAGTCGACGTCGAGCCCGATCTGCGGGATCCAGGTGACGTGCTCGTAGGTCGGATCGCCCTCGGTGGCCCGCGCGACGGGACCGAGAAGCCAGACGAATGAGGCTGCTGGGACCAGCGCGAGGACGAGGAAAGCTCGTCTATCCAGCATGCGGACGAGCACAGGCGAGGTCGCGGCAACGAGAAAGTGCAGCGCGACGAGGAAGACCATGGGCTCGGCCCAACCCTAGCGGGTGGGCCCCTGTGAAGTGTCCTCGAGGAGTGCCAGAATGGGTACCATGGCCGACCCCGCGAACTCCCGCTCCGCCGGCCTGTCCTCTGCTGGTCCCGGTACTCGGACCGGGACCGAGACGTGGGTCCGGCGCATCGTCGTCGGCCTCGTGCTCGTCGTCCTCGCCCTCGTCGTCTACGGCCTCCTCGCCGCGGCACTGCCGCGGTGGTGGTCCCAGCGCATCGGCAACCAGGTCGACGGTCGCATGACCGTCGGCATCTTCTGGGGCCTGTTCTACGGCTTCGTCTTCAGCTTCCTCCCGGTGCTCGTCGCGTGGCAGGCGCGGCGGCCGTTCCTGAAGTGGCCGTGGAAGATCGCCGTCGTCGTGGTGGCGCTCGCGCTCGCCGCGCCGAACTGGCTGACGCTGTCGATCAGCCTGGGCGACAACAGCGCGTCGGACGCCGGCTGGATCACGTTGGTGAACGAGGCGCCCGGCTTCCAGTGGGCCACGTTCTTCGGCGCGCTGGCCGGTGTGATCGCCGCCCTGGCGCTCGTGACGCTCACGGCCGCGGCCCGACGGCGCAAGCACCAGGTCCACGAGCTCAAGGGACAGATGGCGGAACGGGATGCGCAGCAGCCGGGGACGGCCCCGTCGAACGAGTTGCACCGAGAGGAACCGCCCCATGCCTGACGCGTCCGCCCGCCCCACGTCTGATCCGGTCCGCACCGGTTCGGGACGGCGCGCCAAGAACGTCCTGCCGCCGCGCGAGGACCCGAACGTCTGGTACCGCCAGCCGTTGGCCTCGCTCGACTTCGAGACCACCGGCATCGACCCGCGCAAGGACCGGATCCTGAGCTTCGCCGCGCTGTCCGACGTGGGTGGCGACCTCATGGGCATGGTCAACCCCGGCGTGCCGATCCCGGAGTCCTCGGCCGACATCCACGGCATCACCGCGTCCGACCTGGCCTCCTCGCCCATGTCGGCGCAGGCCCTGCGCCCCGTGCTCGCATGGGTCCACGACCTCGTCCAGCGTCGCATCGGCCTGGTCGTCTACAACGCGTCGTTCGACCTCACGCTGTTGCGCGCCGAGGCCGAGCGGCACGACCTCGACCAGCCCGACTGGGACCGGCTGCTCGTCGTCGACCCGTTCGTCATCGACTGGGGCGTCGATCGCGAGCGCAGCGGCCAGCGCCGCCTCGCCGACGTGGCCGGTCACTACGGCGTGCGGCTCGACCGCGCGCACGACGCGGCGCACGACGCCCGCGCCGCGCGCGAGCTGGCCCTCACCATGGGCAAGACGTTCCCGAAGGTCGTCGCGTCGAGCCTCACGATGCTGATGGCCCAGCAGCGCTACTGGATCGCCGCCCGCACGATGGACTGGAACAAGCGCGCCCACGAGCTCGGCCGCGGCCTGACGATCCCCGACCAGAACTGGCCGTTCGGCTGACTCAGCCGCCGGCCAGCGCCGTGTCGACCACCGACTTCGCGGCGGCCTGCACCTCGGCGAGGTGCTCGGCGCCGCGGAACGACTCGGCGTAGATCTTGTAGACGTCCTCGGTGCCCGAGGGGCGCGCCGCGAACCAGGCCGACTCCGTGGTCACCTTCAGTCCGCCGATCGCCGCGCCGTTGCCCGGCGCCTCGGTCAGCACGGCAGTGACCGGCTCGCCGGCCAGCTCGGTGGCCGTCACGTCGTCGCTGCTCAGGCTCGCGAGGCGGGCCTTCTGGGCGCGGTCGGCGGGGGCGTCGATCCGGGCGTAGGCCGGGTCGCCGTGGCGCTCGACCAGGTCGGCGTACAGCACGCTCGGGGTGCGGCCGGTCGTGGCGATGATCTCCGAGGCCAGCAGGGCCAGGATGACTCCGTCCTTGTCCGTGGTCCACACGCCGCCGTCACGGCGCAGGAACGACGCGCCGGCCGACTCCTCGCCGCCGAAGCCGAAGGAGCCGTCGACCAGTCCGGGCACGAACCACTTGAAGCCCACGGGGACCTCGACGAGCGGACGGCCGACCTGCTCGGCGACCCGGTCGATCATCGACGACGACACGAGCGTCTTGCCGATCCGGGCGGAGTCCGGCCAGCCGGGTCGGGCACCGCCGAACAGGTGCGCGATCGCGACGGCCAGGAAGTGGTTCGGGTTCATCAGGCCGGCGTCGGGGGTGACGATGCCGTGGCGGTCGGAGTCGGCGTCGTTGCCGGTGGCCACGTCGAAGTGGTCACGCTGTTCGATCAGCGACGCCATCGCGTCCGGGGACGAGCAGTCCATCCGGATCTTGCCGTCCCAGTCGAGCGTCATGAAGCGGAACGTGCCGTCGACGAGCGGGTTGACGACGGTCAGGTCCAGTCCGTGACGGTCGGCGATCTCGGCCCAGTAGGCCACGCTGGCGCCGCCGAGCGGGTCGGCGCCGATCCTCACGCCGGCGGCCGCGATGGCCTCGAGGTCCACCACCTGGGGCAGGTCGTCGACGTAGGTGCCGAGGAAGTCGTACGGGCGGCACGCGGCTCGGGCCCGCGAGAACGGGACCCGGCGCACGCCGCCGAGTCCGGCCGCGATGAGCTCGTTCGCGCGGCCGGCGATGACCGTCGTGGCGTCGCTGTCGGCCGGGCCGCCGTGCGGCGGGTTGTACTTGAAGCCGCCGTCGGCCGGCGGGTTGTGCGACGGCGTGACGACGATGCCGTCGGCGAGGCCGGTGCGCTTGCCGCGGTTGGCGCGGATGATCGCGTGCGACACGGCCGGCGTCGGGGTGAAGCCGTCCCGGTCGTCGACCAGCACGTCGACGTCGTTGCCGATGAGCACCTCGATCGCCGTGGCCCAGGCCGGCTCGGACAGCGCGTGCGTGTCGCGACCGAGGAACAGCGGCCCGTCGATGCCCTGCTGCTTGCGGCGGTCGCAGATCGCCTGCGTCGTCGCCGCGATGTGGTCCTCGTTGAACGAGGTCGTGAGGCTCGACCCGCGGTGTCCGCTCGTGCCGAACGCGACGCGCTGGTCGACGACCTCGGGGTCGGGCGTGAGCGTGTAGTAGGCCGTCACCAGATGGGCCAGGTCGACGAGATCGGCCGCCTCGGCCGGCTGTCCTGCGCGGTCGGTCATGCGCCCATCATGCCGGGTCGGCTGCGCTGCGGACCCGCGCCAGCACCTCGGAGGCCAGCAGGTCGGGGTGGGTGTCGGGGAGCCAGTGACCGCCGTCGACCTCGACGAAGCGGTAGTCGGCGCTGACGTGGTCGCCGCAGCGCTCGGCGCCGTAGCGGCCGATCGCGAGGTCGGACGCGCCCCAGACGAAGGTGGTGGGCACGGTGACGGCGGGCGTCGAGGCCAGGTCGGCCCCCATCGCCCGGTACCAGTTCAGGGTCGCCGTCAGCGCTCCCGGCTCGGAGAGGTGGGCGATGTAGCCGTCCTCGTCCTCCCGCTCGACGTCGCCGCCGTACATGGCCCGCAGGCGCATGCCGTCGCCCTCGAGCAGGATCTCCTCGGCCTTGCCGGGCTTGCGGAGCAGGCCGATGTAGGCGCCGCGCTGCTGCTGGTCGGGGTCGGTCGCCAGGGCCTCGTTGTACGCGGTGAGGTGGGGGACGGACACCGCGGTCAGGCTCAGCACGTGGTCGGCGTGGCCGGTGGCGACGACCCACGAGACGGCGGCGCCCCAGTCGTGCCCGACGAGGTGGAACCGGTCGTGCCCGAGCGCCGCCGCGATGTCGACGACGTCCCGCGCCAGCAGCTCGGCCCGGTAGTGCTCGACGCCCTCGGGGCGGGCGCCGGCGCTGTAGCCGCGCTGGTCGGGCACGACCACGCGGAGGCCCTCGGCCACGAGGCGCTCGGCGACGGCGCGCCACGAGCGTCGGTCCTGCGGCCAGCCGTGCAGCAGCACCACCGGCGTGCCGTCCTCGGGGCCCAGGACGTCGACGTCGAACGCGAGGTCGCCCACCCGCACGGTGCTCATCGGCCCACCTCCGCCGGGAGCGTGGGCCAGCAGTCGGTGGGCCGGGCCGGGTCGAACCCGCCCGCCGCACGGGTGCGGGCCTCCTTCTGCACGATCGCGGTGGCCAGCAGGAACAGCGCCAGGCAGTAGGTCAGCATCACGACGAAGCCGCCGAGGACCGAGTCCTCCGGGACCCGCTCCGCGATCCGGGCGGCGATCAGGCCGTCACTGAACAGGAACAGCAGCGCGCCGACACCGGCGCGCAGGTCGACCGCGAGCGCCGTGGCGGCGGTGGCCGACAGCAGCAGCGCGTAGACCAGCACGGGGACCCGCAGGGCCGACTCGAGGCCGCCCCACACCCACACCAGCAGCACGATCGCGCCGACGAGCAGCGCCAGCGGGATCCAGAGGCGGCGGCGCAGGGCGTCGAGTGCGCCACGACGCACGAAGAAGGTCACGAAGCACACGTGGGCGGCCGCGAACGACGCCATCCCGGCGACGAAGAGCCCGTCGATCTCGAGGAAGAGGTCGCCGAACAGGCAGAAGACCAGGGCCAGCGCGATGATCCGGGGACCCTGCTGCTCGATCACCCACGCCGCGAGCAGCGGGGCGATGAGGCACTTGGTGATGCTCTCCCACGGTTGCGCGTGCGCGAGGACCAGGGCCAGGTGCACCACGACGGCGACGCCGAAGGCGGCGAGCCACGGGCTGCGGAGCGAGTTCATGGCCACACGGTAGCGCTCCGGCTGTGTGCACAATGGGGGCATGAGCACCGGATCGATCCAAGAGCTGGACCAGGACGAGTGCCGTGAGCTGCTGCAGGTCGGCCGGTTCGCGCGAATCGCCTTCGACGCCGACGGGCAGCTGGAGCTGCTGCCGGTGAACTACGCCTACGACGACGGCATCCTCCTGATCCGCACGAGCGAGACCTCGGGGCTGGCCTCGATCGTCGAGCGCCGGTTCGTCCTCGAGGCCGACCACCACGACGACACCTACCAGACCGGCTGGAGCGTCGTGGTGCGCGGCACCGCGGCCCGGGCGACGCCCGAGCAGCTCGAGGCGTTCGGCACGCGGCTGCCGAACTCGTGGGCCGGCAGCCGGGGCGAGCCGGTGCACATCGCGATCACCCCCGAGCAGCTGCAGGGCCGCCGGGTGCGCGCGTTCCCCGGCTGAGCGTCAGTACGGGGACATGAAGCCCAGCGGGGTGCGGGTCAGGCCCGGGAACACCGTGCCGACCCCCACCTCGGGGAACCGCGCCTGCAGGATCTCGGCCAGCACGCTGCGGTAGTCGGTCGTGACGGCGAGGTCGCCGTCGACCTGCTTGCCGGCGCCCAGGGTCGGCCACTTCGCGTAGTACCCCCCCTTGACGCCCGCGCCGAACGCGAACACGGCGTTGCCGTACCCGTGGTCGAGCCCGGCCGCGCCGTTCTCGCCCAGCCGGCGCCCGAACTCGCTCAGCGTCACGATCGTGACCCGCGAGGCGTGACCGCCCAGGTCGGTCAGGAACGCGGCGATCGCCTTGGACATCTGCTCGATCTGGTCGCTGATCCGCCACGAGATGTCGACGTGGTGGTCCCAGCCGCCGAAGTCGACGGCGATGGCTCGCACGCCGACGCCCGCGCGGATGAGCGCCGCGGAGCTGGCCAGCGCCTCGCCGAGCTCGTTGTACCGCGGGTAGACGGCACCGTTCTGCGAGCCCTTCTTCTCCTCGGCCGCGATCGCGCCCGTGCGCCGGTCGAGGGCGATGGCCTCCTGGCCGGCGCGCCCGATCGCGGTGCCGGAGTCGCGGTACATGGTGCCCAGCACCGAGCGCAGGCGCGGGCCGAGGTCGCGATGGTCGGCCCACGGGGCGGACAACGAGGTGAAGTCCGTCGTCGCGAAGGACGACCGGGGTCCGATCAGCGACGTGGGCATGACCGTGGACCCCACCTGGAGGCCGTCGAAGACCTCGTGGGTCGCGAAGCACCCGATGACGCGGTTGAGCCAGCCGATGCGCTCGGACGAGCCGGGATCGGCGTCCTCGACCAGCTCCATCGCCTCGAAGTGCGACCGGTTCGGGGTTGGTAGCCCGACGGCGTGGATCGCGGCCATCCTGCCGCTCTTCCACAGCCCCTCGAGCGGCTTGAACGACGGATGCAGGCCGAACGTGTCGTCCGGTGCGAGCAGGTTCGATCGCTGCAGGTTCCGGGCGATCGTCTTGCGGTTCGCGTAGTACGCCGACTCGGTGTGGGGCACCATCATCGACATCCCATCGGCGCCGCCGCGCAGTGACAGCACCACGAGGACGTTGCCGTTGGTGGCGCCGTAGGCCGTCGAGGCCAGCACGTCGCCGAACATGGCGGTGGAGACGCCGGCCATGCCGAGCAGCCCGGCGGACTTCAGCAGGTTGCGCCGGGTGACGCCGTAGTCGGCGCAGGACGCGTCGTGTCCGTCGGTCATCGCAGCATCGCCTCCGGGGCGCTCAGGATCGCGGTGCGGATGAGGGTGAGCATCCAGGTCATGTGGCCCTCGTTCCGCTCCCACTCGGCCGAGAAGACGTGGGTCGCCGGCTTGTCGAGGAGGGTCGCCACCCCGGCGACCGTCTCGGCCGTCGCCCGGCGTCCCGTCATCATGACGGCCTGGTGGTGCACGAGGTCCTTCAGCGGGAGCGGCCACACCGGCGGGACGAGGTCGCGCGGGAGGGGGCGGGTCGCCTTCGTGACCTTCTCACCGGCGTTCGCCGCCCACGACCGGGTCGTCCAGGAGCGCAGGAGCCGGGCGGGGGAGAGGTACGTGTCGGACTGCTCGGGCGAGCCGTCGGGCCGGGGCCACGAGAACGGCGCCTGGCCGATCCAGCTGCACAGCCAGCTGAAGGCGTCGACGTGGCTGTCCTTGCCCGCGCCCGTCGGCACGATGTCGCACGCGCGCTGGGTGGCGACGACGTCCTCGGCGGGCGTGCGCGCCTTCTTGAACTTCGAGGCCAGGAAGCCGGGGTCGCGCACGAGCACGCGCAGGCAGGCCTTGATGTCGCTGCCGGACGCGAGGTACGCCTTCTGGACGGCGTCGACCGAGCTCTGCGGCGGGTCGTCGCTGATGAAGCGCACGCAGAGCCGGCGGGCGATGCGCGTCGCAGTCTCGGGGCGCATCGCCAGCCAGTCGAGGTACGCGTTCAGCTCGGCCCGTCCGTCGGCGGCCGCGTTCGTGAAGGTCCTGTCCATGACCTTGACGGGCCCGACGTGGTGCAGCGCGGGGTCGTAGCCGGCGCCGAAGTCCTTCTCGATCGCGACGGTGAAGCCGGTCAGCAGGCGCGCCGAGCTCTTGACGTCGGCCTCGCTGTACCCGGCCCTGCGGCCGACCGTGTAGAGCTCGAGCAGCTCGCGGCCGAGGTTCTCGTTGATGAGCGTCTTCGTGTTGCGGTGGTTCGAGAGGTAGCCCGACATCGAGGGGTGCGTGACGGCCGCGCGCAGCAGGGCACGGTACGTCCCGAGTGCGTGGGGCCGGATCGCGTGGGTGTCGTAGTGCAGGCGCCACGGGAAGCTCAGGCCCTCGCCCGCCGGGATGTGGAGCAGGTTCGACCAGAAGTCGACCATCATCTCGTGGACCTGGTTGGTGGCGACCACGCGACGGACCAGGGAGTACTTCACCAGGTCGTCGCCGTACTGCCAGCCGCTGTACGCCTCCGACCGTGCGTTCGCCCAGGCTCGGCTCGGCGTGTCCTTCAGCCGCGGGAACCAGCTCAGCACGGCGTCCGCCGCGGGGTCGGGGTGGCGGGCCAACTGCGATTCGAACCAGGCGTCGACGCCGGAGTGGCGCAGGACGTCGGCCTCGAGCCGGAGGTTGTAGCCGTACGTGAAGCGACGGACCACGTGCTGCGCGGTCTCGGAGAGGCGCGGCTGGGTCCCGGGCACCGCGGGCATCAGCAGGCTCCCGACGTCGACGTGGAGGCGGTGGGGGAGGAGACGAGGACCGTCATCCAGCGCGTCCCACCGGACGTGAGCGAAGCGACCCCGTACTCGAACCCGGGGGCCCGACGGCAGGACGACAGCAGCCGGGCGGTCTCGCCGTAGGGCGAGGCGAGCCAGGCGTCGACCGCGAGGTCGATCGCCGCGGCCGACGAGTCCGCGGTGCCGATGGCATGCGTGACGGCGTCGACGGTGCGGCCGGGGCAGGAGGCGGAGGGCAGCGCGCGCTTGGCTGCGCGGTGGGGACCCGCGCCCGGGTCGACGGCGCGGCCCGTCGCGGCCATCCATCGGGCGTGCTCACGGGCGTAGGCGGTGAGGCAGGTCCCGGCCCCGAGGTCGCGCGCGGACTTCACGTCGGCACGGCCGTAGGTCTGGCGCGCCGTGCGGACGTCCGCGAGCAGCGCCTTCTCGTCGGTGGTGAGCGTGCCGGGCTTCGGAGCCGTGGGGGGAGCGGGCCGGACGGTGAGGCGCGAGGTCGTGGACTTCGCGGCGGTGTGGACGTGCACCCGCCCGCCGGTCCGGTGCCGGGTCTTCGACGCGTGCGCGCGGTAGCGGAACGTGCCGGCAGCCGGCTTCGCCGTGATGGTCGCGCGCGCCTTGACGGTGCGGGTGGCCATCGTGCGCCACTTCTTGCGCTTCGCGTCCCAGCGCTGGAGGCGGACCGGGCGGGGGTGCCGGGTGGAGGTGGTGATGCGGAACGACACCGTGTCACCGCGGGTCGCCGATCGTGGCGAGACGGTGAGCTTGACGGCACGCTGGGCAGCAGCGGGCTGCGCGAGGGTCGTCTGGCGCGCGGACCGTTCGGCGCTGGCGCGCTCCTGCGCCACGACCGCGGTCCCACCGACGAGCACCGCCACGACGAGGCCCACGGCCAACGTCGGAACGGTGTGACGGGTGAGACGCATGCTCACCATGGTGACTCAGGGCGCCGCGAAAACACAACGAGAACCGGTGGGACGGCCCGATCCTCCCAGCATGTGGGACGAGACGGGGCGCAGGGGTCAGGCGCGCTTGGCGGGGACCTCGAACAGGGCCGCCTGCGGCTGCTCGGCGTCCTCGCCGGTCAGGTTCGCCAGCGCGCGGCGGACGTTCGCGAGTTGGGCGTTGATGCTCTCGTGGCGGCGCTCGATCTCGGCGACCTCGCGCTCGGCGTCGAGGCGGATGCGCTCGGCCTTCTCCTGGGCCTCGGTGACGATCGCCGTGGCCTCACGGTGAGCGGCGTCGGCACGCTCGCGGTCGAGGCGCTCGGCCTCCACGCGCTCGGCCTCGGCCTTCGCGCGGCGCGCGGCGATGTCCTGCTCGTGCTCGGCGACGGTGCGCTCGTGCTCGGCGTTGATCCGGTCGAGCTCGGCCTGGGCGGCGTCGGTGACGCCCGCGGCCCGGTCCGTGGCGGTCTGCAGGATGCGGGCGGCCTCCTGGTCGGCGGCCTCGCGGGTGGCCTGGGCGTGGGCCTCGGCCTCGGCGCGGGTCGTGGCGGCGTACTCGTCGGCCTCGGTGCGGGTGGTGACCGCGTACTCGTCGGCCTCCTTGCGGAGCTTGCGGACGGCGTCGGCGGCATCGGTGCGCTGCCGGTCGACCTCCTTGGAGGTCTTCTTGCGCAGGTCGGCGGCCTCCTGCTCCGCGAGGCTCAGGATCTGGCCGACCCGCTCACCCAGGTGGGAGAAGTTCGGCTCGGTGACGGCCGCGAGCCTCTCCTCGACCGCCGCGATCTGCTCGCGCAGCCCCTTCTGGTGCTCCTTCAGGGTGGCGATGTGGGCGTCGACCTCGGCGGGGTCGTAGCCACGGAGAACGGTCTTGAAGGACGAAGTGGAGGAGCTCATGGTGTGACCATTGTTTCAGAGTGGACAAGTCCTGTGCAGGGCTCGGGGCCCACCGTTCGGTCGGTTGCGTCACACGGCCGAGGTGTCCTTCGAGCTCGTCGGAGCACCCGTGAGGCTGCTGAGCATCTGGCGCAGGTTCGCCAGCTGGTCGTTGATGCTGTCGCGGCGCTGCATCGCCGCGGCGACCTCGCGCTCGGACTCGGCGCGGATGCGGTCGGCCGTGGACTTGGCGTCGTTCACGAGGGTCGTGGCGCGCGCCTGGGCGTCCTCGAGCACCCGGCGGGCCTCGCGCTCGGCGTCGGCGCGCTCGGCCGCGGCGGCCGCCTGCTGCTCGGTGACGCGCCGCTCGAGCTCGTCGAGCCGTGCCCGGTGCTCGATCTCGGCCTCGCGGAAGGACTCCTCGGCCGCCTCGCGACGCTCGGCCATGGCGATCTCGAACTCCGCGTTGGCGGCGGCGGCCCTGGCGCGCTGCTGCTCGACGAGGACCTCGGCCTGCTGGCGCTTCGTGGCGGCCTCGCGCTCGGTCGTGTCGAGCAGGTCGGCGGCCGTGGCCCGGGCCTCCTCGACGGTGCGGCTGGCCTCGGCCTCGGCGTCGGCGCGCGTCGTGTCGGCGTGGAGCTGGGCCTGCTCGCGCAGCCGGCGGAGCTCGTCCTCGGCCGAGGTGCGCTGCGCCTCGAGCTCGGCCTCGGCGGAGGCGCGCAGCTCGGCGGCCTCCTCGCGCGCCAGCGTCAGGACCTGCACCATGCGCTCGCCGAGGTGCTCGTAGGACGCCGGCTCCTGCGGAGCCTCGGGGACGGGCTCGGGTGACTCGAGTGCGGATGCCTCGGCGTTCCGGGCGGTCTCGGCGTTCTCGGCGCGCAGGCGCTCGATCTCGTCCTCGAGGTGGGTCAGGCGGGCCTGGACCTGCGCGGGGTCGAAGCCGCGCAGCACGATGCGGAAGTCGGCGGTGGACTCGGTCATGCGGATGGGTTCTCCTCGGTGGGGTGGCGGTCGGTGTCGCCGGCGGACAGCACGGTGATCACGTCGGACAGCCGGGTCAGCTCGTCGGCGGCACGGTCGCGGGCGGTGAGGACGTCGTCGGCCTCGGCCCGGGCCCGCTCCAGCAGGTGGCGCGCCTGCTCCTTCAGCTCGGCCGCCTGCTCGCGGGCCTCGGCGAGCACGCGGGCGGCCTCGTCACGGCGGGACCTGCTCTCGCGCAGGGCGTCGCGCTGGGCGGTCAGGACCTCGTCGCTGACCTTCTCGCGCAGCATCCGGGCGCCGGCCTCGGCCTCGGCCAGGCGCCGTGCGGCGCGCTCGTGGGTGGCCTCGGCGAGGGAGTCGGCCCGGGTGCGCACCCGGGTGGCCTCCCGCCCGGCCTCGACGAGGATGCGCTCGGCGCGCTCCTGCGCGTCGGACAGCACGTCGTCGGCGGCGCCGGCCAGGTCGGCCGCGGCGGACTCGGCGGCGGCGAGGTCGGCCTGCAGGCGGGCGCGTACCTGACCGGCGAGCGTGCCGACGGTCCGGCGGGTGCGACGCAGCAGGGCGGCGGCGTCGCGGTGGCCCTGCTGGCGCATCCGCTCCGCCTCCAGGCGGCCGTTGCCCAGCAGCAGGTCGATCGTGGCGCGGGTCTCGTCGAGCTCGGCGCGGGCGGCGGCGATCGTGCGCCCGGACTCGGCCTTCGCGTCGTCGGTGCGGGAGGCGGCCTCGGCACGGGCGTCGGCCAGCAGGCGGTCGGCCTCCGCACGGGAGCGGTCGGCCTCGTCGATCGCGGCCTCGACGACCATCTCGGCGTTGCGGCCCGCGGCCTGCGAGATCTCGAGCGTGTGCTGCTCGGCCTCCAGCACGATGCGCTCGACGTACTCCTCGGCCTCGGCGGTGCGGCGCTGGGCGTCAGCCTCGGCGGTGGCGACGAGCTCGGTGGCGCGGCGTCGGGCCTCGTGGGTGACGTCGTCGGCCTTCTCGCGCGCCTCCGCCAGCAGCCGCCCCGCCTCGACGGCCGCCTCGGTGAGCAGGGCGTCGGCACGCTCGCGCGCACCGGAGACCGTGGCCCGGGCGTCCTGCTCGGCGCTCTCGCGGCGGTGCTCGGCGTCGCGGACCAGGTACGTGGCCTGCTCGCCGGCGTCGGCGACGATCGTGGCGGCATCCTCCGACGCACGGTCGAGCTGCTCGGCGACGGTGGCCAGCTGGGCCTGCGCCACGTCGCGCACCTGGCGGGCGTCGTCGTAGAGCAGGCGGGCCTCGGCCTGCAGCCGGCGCGCCTCGGTGATCATCTGCTCGGCCTCGGCGGCGGCCGAGGACTCCAGCTCGGACGCCACTTCCTGCGCGTGCCGCAGCAGGTCGGCGACGCCGCGCGCCTGCGCGGTGGCGGGTCCGGAACCGGTGGAGTTTTCTGCCGACATGGTCTGCTCAGTCTCCCACGCGGAGACCCCTGTATTGAAGGGCGAGACGGGCCTTTTCGGCGCGTGAGACGTCGTTCGCCCGCGCGTGGAGGCAGGGCGCGTGCTGGTGGCTCGACCTACGATGTGGGGGAAGTGACCTGCCACCGACCGTGAGGACGAGCATGACCATCACGACCCGCGAGATCCACCTCGCCCAGCGACCCACCGCCTTGCCCGGTCCGGAAACGTACCGGTTCGTCGAGCGCGAGTTGCGGGAGCTGCGCGACGGCGACGTGCTGGTCGAGAACATCGTCCTCACGGTCGACCCGTACATGCGCCCGCGGATGAACGACGTGAAGTCGTACGTTCCGCCGTTCAAGCTCGACCACGCCCTCGACGGCGGCGCCGTCGGGGTCGTGGTCGAGTCGCGCTCGGAGGCGCTGCCGGTCGGCAGCATCGTGAGCCACGGCCTCGGCTGGCGCGAGCACGCCGTGCTGGCGGGCCAGTACGCGAAGAGGATCGAGCTGAACGGCCTGCCGTCCTCGTACTTCCTCGGCGTGCTGGGCATGCCGGGCATGACGGCGTGGGCCGGGCTGTTCGACGTGGCGGGCTTCCAGCCTGGCGAGTCGGTGTTCGTCTCCGCGGCCGCCGGCGCGGTGGGCAGCCTCGTGGGCCAGTTCGCACGCCTCGGCGGCGCCGAGCGCGTGGTCGGCAGCGCCGGCTCGGCCGGGAAGGTCGCGCTGCTGGTCGACGAGCTGGGCTTCGATGCCGCGATCAACTACCGCGACGGCGACGTCATGGGCCAGGTCGGCGCCGCGTTCCCCGACGGCTTCGACGTGTACTTCGACAACGTGGGCGGTGACCACCTCGAGGCTGCGCTCGAGCACATCAACGAGCGCGGGCGGATGGCACTGTGCGGCTCGATCTCCGGGTACAACGACCCGAACCCGACCGGCCCGCGCAACATGTTCAAGGCGGTCGGCAAGCGCTTGACGATGCGGGGGTTCATCGTCGGTGACCACGAGCACGTGCGGCCCGAGTTCGAGCGGAAGGTCGGCCAGTGGCTCCGCAGTGGCGAGCTCACCTACCGCGAGACCGCGTGGGAGGGCCTCGACGCCATGCCCGACGCGTTCGTCGGCCTGCTCACCGGCAAGAACACGGGCAAGGCGATCGTGCGCCTGCGCGAGGATCCGACGTCCTGACCGGCTGAGCACTTGCCGGCCCCGGAATGCGCCACTCGACGGCGGTGGGCCCCGTGGGACTCGAACCCACAACCCGCGGATTAAAAGTCCGCTGCTCTGCCAATTGAGCTAGAGGCCCGCGCCGCCGGCGCGGGGACCAGTCTGCCAGTCGACGGAGCGATCGCCACGTTCAGTCGCCGAGCAGGTCGCGCACGGCGCGGGCGATCGCAGTCGTCTCGGCCTCGCGCACCCCGGGCCGTCCGGCGACGTGGCCGAGGTTCGAGTCCAAGGGGCGCAGCTCGGCGTTCGGCACCAGGCTCGCCTCGACGGTGGCGTCGGCCACGGTGAAGTACAGGTCGGTCGTCGAGGGCATGACGATCGTGCGCGCCGAGACGCCGGACAGCGCGCTCTCGTACCCGCCGCGGCCCCGGCCGACGTCGCCGGTCTGCCACGTGTCCATCATCGCGAGCAGGTCGTTCGCGTCCCGGGCGGCGTGGTCGTCCGCCCAGTCCTGCAGGACCGCGTCGAGGTCCCGGTAGCCCAGGGCGCGGTGTGCGCCGTCGTGGAAGAAGTCCCGCGAGTAGGCCCAGCCGGCGTAGACCCGTCCGAACGCGCGGAGCCCGGCGACCGGCGGTGCGGCGTAGGCGCCGCCCGCGAACGTGGGGTCGGCCTGCAGCGCGGCACGAGCCCCCTCGAGGAAGACGTGGTTGTGGGGCGAGCACCGCGCCGCCCCGCAGACGGCCAGCAGGGCATCGACGCGGTCCGGACGGCTCGCGGCCCACTCGTACGCCTGCATCGCGCCCATCGACCAGCCCATGACGAGTCGCACCCGGCCGATGCCGAGGTGGTCGAGCAGCAGCGCCTGGGCGGAGACCTGGTCGGCGACCGTGACGGTCGGGAACCGTGGACCGGCCCATGGCTCGGGCGCGTTCGACGGCGAGGTCGACACTCCGTTGCCCAGCATGTTCACGACCACGACGAACCAGCGGTCGGTGTCGAGCACGCGGCCCGGACCGATCCACGGCTGGTAGCTGTCGTGCGTGCCCGTGTAGTAGCTCGGCACGAGGACGACGTTGTCCCGGTCGGGCGCGAGCGTCCCGTGCGTGACGTACGCGAGCTCGGCCCGCAGGCTCGCGCCGGACTCCAGGGCAAGGGAGTCCAGCGCGAGCCGTCGCGGCGTGGAGACGGTCATCCTCAGAAGAACCGCAGGTAGCGCTCGGTCTCCCAGGAGGAGACGTGCGACTGGTAGGACTCCCACTCGGCCCGCTTGAGGTCGATGAAGGAGTTGTAGAGGGCCTCGCCGAAGACCTCGCGCGACAGCGAGTCGGCCTGGAACTCGTCGATCGCCTCCGAGAGGTTGCGCGGCAGCATGTCGATGCCGAGCTCGGCGATCTGCGCGTCGGAGTACTCGTACATGTTCTCGCGGTGCGGCGCGCCCGGGTCGATCCGCTCGCGCACGCCCTCGAGCCCCGCGGCCAGGATCATCGCGGCGCCCAGGTGCGGGTTGCAGCTGATGTCCGCGGCCCGGCACTCGACGCGGCCGCCGGCGAGCGGGACGCGCAGCATGTTGGTGCGGTTGTTGTCGCCGTAGCTGACGAAGACCGGGGCCCACGTCGAGCCGGACGTCGAGCCCTTGCGGACGAGGCGCTTGTAGCTGTTGACGGTCGGCGCGATGACCGCGCTGATCGCCTTGGCGTGACGCAGGATGCCGCCGATGAAGTGGTACGCGATCTCCGAGACGCCGACGCCCTTGGTGTCGTCGCCCTCCTCGAAGAGGTTGGCGCCGGTCGCGAGGTCCTTGAGCGACATGTTGAAGTGCGCCCCCGAGCCCGTGCGGTCGGCGAAGGGCTTGGCCATGAACGAGGCGAAGTGGCCGTGCTTGCGGGCGATCTCGCCGGCCATGAGCCGGAAGAAGGTCACCCGGTCGGCCATCGTCAGGGCGTCGGAGTAGGTGAAGTCGATCTCGAACTGGCCGCGCGCGTCCTCGTGGTCGAACGAGTAGACGTCCCAGCCCAGCTCGTCCATCGCCTCGACCAGCTCGGTGAGCCACGCGAAGTTGTCGAGCGTCGTGCTGAGGTCGTAGCAGGGCTTCTCGGCGGTGTCGCGGTCCGAGACCTCCTCGACACCGTTCTGGCCCTCCTTGAGGATGAAGAACTCGGTCTCGATGCCGAGGTTGAAGCCCAGCCCCAGCTCGGCGGCGGCGTCGAGCTGGCGCTGCAGCACGTGCCGGGAGCCCGCCTCGTAGGGCGCGCCCTCGGTGTACAGCGTCGAGGGGAAGAGGACGACCTCCGGCTTCCACGGCAGGCGGAACCCGCGAGCGAGGTCGGGGTGGGCCGAGACCTCCTCGTCGCTGATCTCCTGGGGGACGCCGTCGAGTGCCGCGCCGGTGAAGAGCTCGGAGCCGCCCGCCATCTGGGGCAGGTGCCCGATCGGGACGACCTTGCCCTTGAGGCGGCCGTGGACGTCGGTGAAGCCGGCCATCGCGTAGCGGACGCCGGAGGCGGCCAGCTCGGCCTGGAGGGCGGTGGCGTCGACGACCGGGGCGGTCGAGGGAGTCGTGTCGGTGGCGCTCATGGGGGTGTCCTCCTGCGATACGGTTTCAATGACTTATCGAAAGAGTGCCCGCGGGATATTTCGATAGGGCATTGAAACTGTTGCCGGGAGGTTAACTCCGCGGCCGAGCCAGGAGGCGTCATGACCGAGAGCCCCGCAGTCCCGACGCGATCGGTCGGCCGCCCGCGCCGCACGGGCACGGCGGGGCAGGATCCGCGACAGGAGATCCTCGACGCGGCCTCGCGACTGTTCGTCGAGCGCGGCTACGCCGCCACCACGATGACGGAGGTCGCGCGCGCCGTCGGCCTGGGCCAGTCGTCGATGTACTACTGGTTCCGCTCGAAGGAGGACCTGCTGAAGGCACTCGCCAGTGCCAACCGCGAATCGCTCGAGGTGGCCGAGCGACTGGCCGGCACCGACGTCCCTGCGGCGGTGCAGCTCTACGCCGTGCTGCACGCGGACGTCCGCCAGATGTGCGGCGGCACGCTGGACTTCTACGACCTCGAGCGCGTCGCTCGTGCGCAACCCGAGACCTTCGCCGAGATCCTCGACGACTACGGCCGGCTGCGAGCGGCGATCGAGCGCATCGTCCGGGCGGGCGTGGACTCGGGGGAGTTCGCCCTTGCGGACGCGAGGCTGGCGGCCGTGGCCTGCCTTGCGCAGACCGAGGGAGTGCAGCACCGCTTCCGCGTGCCCACGCCCGATGCGGCCGAGCGGCCCGCGGCGCTGGAGGACCCGTCGTCGGCCGCGCGACTCGCGGCGACGACCGCCGTGCGGTCCCTGCTGACCGACCCGGCGCAAGTGGCCGACGTGGAGCGCCGGGCCCTGGCGGAGCTCGCGAAGGATTAACGGGACGGAAACAGATTCGATGCGTCATTGAAAAGTGCGGCTCGCACTCTTTCAATGGCGCATCGAATTCCTGATCGGTGCGTCAGCCCATCGTCCTGACCCCACCGGAGGCGCACGCCCATGGACCCGACCAACGCCGCCAACACCGCTTGGCTCCTCACCGCGATCATCGCGGTCATCCTGATGCTTCCCGGACTCGTCCTCTTCTACGGCGGCATGGTCTCGCGGCGCACCACGACCAACATGATGATGATGGTCTTCGGCGCCTTCGCCCTGACCGCCTTCATCTGGGTGGCCTTCGGCTACTCCGCCGTCTTCGGCGACTCGGTGGGCGGCCTGGGCCTCATCGGCAACCCCTTCGAGAATGCCGGGCTCGGCTCGCTGATGGTGGCGGAGGACGGCGAGGCGCTCCCGCCGCTGGCGCTCGCCACGATCCACCTGGGCTTCGCCGGCCTGACGATCGGCATCGTCGCCGGCGCGGCGGCCGACCGGATGAGGTTCGGCGCCTGGATGATCTTTGCCGGGGTGTGGATCGTGCTCTGCTACCTGCCGGTCGCGCACTGGACGTTCGCGTTCGACGGTGACGGCACGACCGGCGGCTGGCTGGCCAACGTGCTGGGCGCGGTCGACTACGCCGGCTCGACGCCGATTCACGTCAACTCCGGCATCGCGGCCCTCGCGCTGGCGATCGTGCTGGGCCGGCGGCGCACGTGGCCAGTCCAGCCCAAGGCGCACAACCTGCCGCTCGTGCTGGCCGGCGTCGGCCTGCTGCTGACCGGCTGGCTGGGCTTCGACGGCTCGGCCCTGGGGGCCGCGGACAACGACGCCGCCGTCGCGATCTTCAACACGCTCGTCGCCGCCTGTGCCGGCACCTGTGCCTGGCTCGTGGTGGAGAAGCTGCGCGACGGACACGCCACGACGCTCGGCGCGTGCTCGGGCGCGATCGCGGCCCTGGTGGCCATCACGCCGTCGTGCGGCACCGTGTCGCCGCTGGGTGCGCTCGCCGTGGGCGTCGTGGCCGGCGTCGTCTGCTACTTCGCGGTCAGTCTCAAGCAGCGCTTCGGCTACGACGACGCGCTGGACGTCGTCGCTCTCCACCTGGTGGGCGGCATCGTCGGAGCCCTGCTGATCGGCTTCATCGGACACCCCGACTCGCCGATCGGGGAGGCCGGCCTCCTCTACGGCGGCGGCATCGACCTGCTGGGCAAGCAGGCCGTGGCGCTCCTGGCGACGTGCGCCTGGACGTTCGTCCTGACGCTCGCGATCGCCACCGCCCTGCAGCGCACGATCGGCATCCGGGTCACCGAGGACCAGGAGCGCGAGGGTCTCGACCGGGCCCTGCACGCCGAGAACGCCTACGAGGACTTCGGTGAGATGGCGCACCAGCCGCGCGGTCACGCCGAGCGTCAGCACTACCTCGAGGTCTGACCCGCCAGGTGCACGAGCGTCCCGGACGAAAGCCGTCCGGGGCGCTCGTGCTCAGCCGCGGCGGACGAGCGAGAGCGTCTTGCGAGCGACGCGGACGAGGAAGCCGCGGAACGTCATCGTCTCCAGTCGGACGAGGCGCGCAGTGAGGTCGTCGATCCGCTCCTGCTGGCGCTGGATCTTGGCATCGCGCTGCTGAGCCAGACGTGCGGTGCGGGACCCCGCGCCCTGGTAGGTGGGGGTGTTGAAGGGGTACTCGTAGCGCTGTGGGTGGCGGGTCAGGTCGATCACCGAGGCGTGCCGCAGCCACTCCAGGCGCGACGCCACCTCGGACAGGTCGGGCGCAGCGAGCGTGTGCACGGCGGGCGGGAACATGGCCTCGGCCAGCCGGGTGTCGAACCGCGACGCGTCTCGCCCGGGCTGCCAGCGGTGCTCCAGGCCGTTGCGCTCGAGGAACGCCGCGTAGCGCTCGAACCGCTCGGGCATGGCCTCGTTGAAGGCGGTCAGGTCGGTGGCCTCGTACAGCTCGTCGACGCTCACCGGCTCGTCGAAGTGCGGCTGCAGGCGGTGCGGCATCCGGTGGTACTCGGCCAGCTCGAGGGTGCGCGAGTCGTGGGCCAGCATCAGCGCGGGGGTGCCGGCGAGCAGGGCCGCGACGTTGCCGTGGAACCGGGTGCCGTAGACGAAGTCCTGCTGGGCGAGGAAGTCGTACCAGGACCAGGTGTCCACGAAGAGCCGCATCCGGTCCTGCTGGTAGAGCGGGTGCCGCAGGTGTGTGGGCGCGAGCGGGTCGGCGACGTGGGGGTGGGACACGCCCCACAGCAGCAGGCGCAGGTCGTGCTGGTCCTGCCCGACGTAGGTCAGGTGCGGGTGCCGCTCGGCCTGCTCGGTGGCGAAGGCGCCGATGCCCGGCACCTCGGGCGTGAGGTTCAGGCCGAGCGCCGATTCGCGGCCGAGGGCCTCGACCTTCCGGTGCACCTCGTGGTCGGGTCCGTGCAGGAACAGCGACGGGCAGCCGATGACGTCGACGGCGTCGCCCGGGAACCCGAGGTGGACGAGGAAGTCGCGGGTGAACTCGCCGCGCACGCCGATCGAGGCCGAGCGCTCGAGCACGGCCGCCACGAAGCGCTGCGTCACGTCGCGCACGCCGTCGAGCGCATCGAACGAGCGGTCGGCGGGGGCCTGGGCGCCGATGCCGATGACCGTCGTCGGGATCGTCAGCTGCTCGATCAGCCGGGTGAGGTTCTCGAGCTTGTCGGCGAAGTCGGCGCGGAACGAGTTCGCCATCGGGATGACGAAGTGGTCGAACTCCTCGTCGATGCGCGCCGCGTCGTCGGCCGAGGCCGCACGGCGCTCGCTCAGCGTCGAGTTGGCGACGAGCTCGTGAGGTGCGACGTCGAGCGCCTTCCACACCGAGTGCTGGAACAGGAAGTTCCCGCTGTTGGAGTTGAAGACGTCCTGCGTCAGCGTCGTCTCGGGAGCGACCGCGGTGAACGGGTCCTTGCCCGCACGGATCAGGAGCCGAGCCATGGCGTCAGTGTGGCAGAGGGCCGGAGCAGGGCGCGTCTGTGTCGGTGGTCACACCGCATGGTGTCGGCCGGAGCGCGGGAGTACAGTGACGACGTCACTTTGTCTGGTACCCGCTCCGGGACTGGAACGAAAGGCAACACACATGTCGCACCCCAGCGTGGGTGTGGTCGGCGCCGGCCGTGTCGGTGCTGTCCTCGCCGCCCGGCTCCAGCGAGCCGGTCACCATCTCGTCGGCGTCAGCGGTCGTTCGGCCGCCTCGCAGCTGCGCGTCCAGACGCTGCTCTCCGACGTCCCCGTGCTCGAGCCCGCCGAGGTCGTGGCGCGTGCCGAGATCGTCATCGTGGCGGTGCCCGACGACGCGCTCGCCGGCGTCGTGGCCGAGCTGGCTCCGCACGCCGGTCCGGGCCGGCTCATCGCCCACACCAGCGGTCGCCACGGCCTCGCCGTCCTGGCGCCCTTCGCCCGGACCGGCGCCCGCACCATCGCGATGCACCCCGCGATGACCTTCACGGGCACCGAGGTCGATCTCGACCGGGCCTGCGTCTTCGGCGTCACCGCCGACGCGGCCGACCGTGACGTCGCCGAGACCCTCGTGGCCGCCCTCGACGGCTCGGTGATGTGGGTCGACGAGGCCGACCGCGCGACCTATCACGCCTCGCTCGCGCACGGCGCCAACCACCTGACCACGATCGTCACGCAGGCGATGGACCTGCTGCGCCAGATCGGCGCCGACGACCCGGCCGCCGTGCTGCGACCGCTGCTCACGGCCGCGCTCGACAACACGCTGGCCTACGGCGACGCCGCCCTCACGGGCCCGGTCGCCCGCGGCGACGTCGACACCGTCCGCGCGCACGTGGCCCACCTGGCCGATCCCTCGGTGCGCCGCACGTACGCCGCCCTCGCCACCGCCACCGCCGACCGCGCCGAGTCCACCGGCCGGATCGACACCGACACGGCCGACGCCGTCCGCACGGCCGTCATCCGCGAGAAGGTCCGCTGATGCCCGCCGTCGTCCGCACCGTGGCCGAGCTGCGCGCCGCCACGGCCGCCGCCGGCACCGTCGCGCTCGTCCCCACGATGGGCGCCCTGCACGACGGCCACGCGAGCCTGATGCGCCACGCGCGTCCGCTCGCCGACACCCTCGTCGTGTCGATCTTCGTCAACCCGACGCAGTTCGCGCCGGGGGAGGACCTCGACGCCTACCCCCGCACCTTCGAGGCCGACCTCGAGCGCTGCGCGGCCGAGGGCGTCGACGTGGTCTTCGCGCCCACGGTCGAGCAGATGTACCCCCACGGGCTCGAGGACCAGATCACGGTCGACCCCGGTCCGCGCGCGACCCTCCTCGAGGGTGCCCAGCGCCCCACGCACTTCCGCGGGGTGCTCACGGTCGTGGCCAAGCTCTTCAGCCTGGTCCGGCCCGACGTCGCCGTCTTCGGCGAGAAGGACTACCAGCAGCTGAGCCTGGTCCGCCTGATGGCGCGCGAGCTGTGCCTGGGCGTCGAGGTCGTGGGCTGCCCGACGGTCCGCGAGGCCGACGGCCTGGCCATGAGCTCGCGCAACCGCTACCTGAGCGGGTCCGACCGCGAGCGTGCCGCCGCGATCTCGGCCGCGCTGCGCGCCGGCGTCGACGCCGGTCCCGACGGCCCCGAGGCCGTCCTCCATGCTGCCGAGAAGGTGCTGGCCGACGCCGGCATCGACCCGGACTATCTCGTGCTCACCAGCCCCGACCTCGGACCGGCCCAGCCCGGCCGGGAGGCGCGGTTGCTGGTGGCCGCCCGGGTGGGCCAGCCGCGCCTGCTCGACAACTGCGCGGTGTCCCTCGGGAACCCCGCCGACGGAGGGAAGTGACGCGATGCTGCGCACCATGATGAAGTCCAAGATCCACCGCGCCACCGTGACGCAGGCCGACCTGCACTACGTCGGCTCCGTCACCGTCGACGAGGACCTGCTCGACGCGTCCGACATCCTGCCCGGTGAGCTCGTGCACATCGTCGACGTCACGAACGGCGCCCGCCTGGAGACCTACACGATCGCCGGCCCCCGCGGGTCGGGCGTCATCGGCATCAACGGCGCCGCGGCGCACCTCGTGCACCCGGGCGACATCGTCATCCTGATCGCCTACGCGCAGGTCGACGACGCCGAGGCCCGCGAGCTGCAGCCCAGCGTCGTGTTCGTCGACGCCGACAACACGATCGTCACGCTCGGCCACGACGCCGCCGACGTGCCGGCCGACTCCGGTCTCATGCGAGGCGACCTGGTGACCGTATGACCCTGCTGGCGATCGACGCCGGCAACGCGGAGACCAGCATCGGGCTGTTCGACGGTGACGAGCTGGTCGCCGACTTCGTCGTGGCGTCCGACGAGCGGCGCACCTCCGACGAGTGGTTCCTGGTCGTCGACGGATTCGTCCGTCGGGCCGGGCTGCCGCCGATCGACGAGATCGCGATGTGCTGCACCGTGCCGGCGCTGCTGGTGGCGCTGCGCAAGGCGTACCGGCGGTACTACGCCGACGTGCCCGTGTGGGTCGTCGGCCCCGGGGTCAAGACCGGCGTGCCGATCCACACCGACAACCCGCGCGAGGTGGGCACCGACCGGGTCGTCAACGCGCTGGCCGCCCAGGAGCTCTACGGCGGGCCCGCAATCGTCGTCGACCTGACGGGCACGGCCACGGTCATCGACGCGATCGACGCCGAGGGCCGCTACCTCGGCGGCGCGATCGCCCCGGGCGTCGAGGTCTCGCTGGACGCGATCGTCCGGCGCAGCGCCCAGCTGCGCAGCGTCGAGATCTCCGCGCCGCGCGACGTCATCGGCAAGAACACCGTCGAGGCGCTGCAGTCGGGGATCGTCTTCGGCTTCGCCGGCCTCATCGACGCGATCGTCGAGCGGATGATCGAGTCGCTGGGCGAGGACCCCGAGCACGTCTCGGTCGTCGCCACCGGCAGTCACGCCGCCGTCGTCCTCAGCGAGTGCGAGACCATCACCGCCCGCAACCCCGAGCTCACCCTGCTCGGCCTCGCCCTCGTGGCGGCCCGCAACCGCTAGCTGCTGCTGCGACCCAGGTCACGCGGACGTTCCGTCGTTCGGGGTCTACGCCAGGACCCGCGGATCTACTCTGGCACGGTGCAGATCGCCCTGATCCTGACGGGAGTCGTCCTTGTCGGATGGTTCATCGTGCAGCGGTCAGTGCTCCTCGTGCCCGCGGTTGTCGTGCTGGCGTTCCTCGCCGTGCCCGCGAGTCTGCCCTCGGCCGTCACGCTCGGCCCGTTCAGCGCCCAGCTGCATGAACCGGTACTCGCGGTCGCCGTCGTGTGGGCCGTGGCGACGCACCGAGGGTCGTCCTATGCGGGGATCCGGATCGGGGCGCTCCTCGTCCTGCTCCTCTTGGGGGCGATCTCCGGGGTGCTCCACGGCAATGGGCTCGTACCCCTCATCGGCGACCTACGGCCCCTGATGTACCTCATCGGCGCCATGGTGGTGGCGTCACGCCTGGTCGGCACCCCGGTGTGGCCGACGGTCCTGCGGACGGTCGTCCTCGTGCTGTGGGTCTCGGCGACGGTCACCGCGGCGGGTAGCGTCGCCGGTCTGACGGTCGCGGGCCAGATCGAGAGTGCCAGTCTCTCCGACCCTCTGGCCGCCGCAGGAGCAACCCGGCTCGTCACGTCCGCCACGTACCTGGCCGTCGCGGCCCTGTGCGGAGTCATCGCGGAGGCGGTCGCCGGGCTCCACCCGCTCCTCTCGCGCTGGTATGTCGTCGTCCCTGCCAGCGCGATCATGGTGTTGAGCTTCTCGCGGAACAACCTTCTGGCCCTCCTGGCAGCCGTCGTCGTGGCGATTCTGTGGGCGCGCAGCGCACGTGCGCTGGTGTACACGTGCGGTGCGGCGATCCTCGTCGCGACCATCGCCGTCACCCTTCACGTCGGGTCGCCGGTCATCGGCGAGGTGCCGGGTGGCGCCTATGTGAATCGGCAGGTCGACGGCTACGTCGGACGGGTCATCGAGGGGTTGGGGGAGAAGTCGTTCTCCTCGGATCCCTCCGTCCTGTACCGGACCGACATCGAGAACCCCCACCTGATGCGTGCCTTCGGTGACAGTCCGATCGCGGGTCACGGCTTCGGTCACGCCTACAAGGCGCCGATGAGCTCGCAGAACGTCTTCTTCCAGGACGCAGCGAGGTACTACGCCCACAACTACTACCTGTGGTTGGCGGTGAAGACCGGCATCGTCGGATTGCTGCTCTTCATCTTCGCGCTGGTCGCCCCCATCGCCGCTGCGATCCAGACGTCGAACCGAGACGCCCTCGGTCCCGCTGCCGCGCTCGCCGGCCTGCTGGCGATCTCCGTCGTGGGGCCGATGCCGAACAACATTCCGACCTCGACGCTGGTGGGCCTGGTGGCCGGCGCCCTCGTCGGAATCCTGGGCATGGTGCAGTCCCGGCGGCCCGCGAGCACGAACACGATCCTTCCAGCGCAGTCGAAGAAAGAGCCGGTGCCATGTTGATGCACGAATACGTCGCAGTGCTGCTCCGTCGGTGGAAGACGTTCTTGGTGTGGTTGCTGCTCGGCGGCTCGTTGGGCTGGGGCGCGGCAGTCGCGATCCCGACGGAGTACACCGCCAGCACCTCGCTGTTCGTGTCTTCGAGCGGCGCGGACCCGATGCAGGACTACCAGGGCGGGTTGCTGGCTCAGCAGCGTGTCAAGTCCTACGCGCTTCTCGTGACGAGTGCGCCCGTCCTCGATGAGCTGGCGAAGGAGCGGGGTGAATCGGTCGAGATGCTCGCGGAGCGCATCACGGCCACGGCTGAGCTGGAATCCGTCCTGCTGACCATCGCGGCGACGGAGGCGACGGCTCAGGGAGCGAAGGAGCTGGCCGCGGGGGTGGCGGCACGGTTCATCGACTACCAAGCCGATCTCGAGACGGCTCGTGGCGACGGTCCGGGCACGCTTGACGTCCGTGTCGGCGCGCCCGCCGTCGTCCCGTCATCCCCGTCCTCCCTGTCGCTGGCGACGTTGGTGGGCGTGGGCCTCGTGCTGGGCGCGGCAGCGGGGGTGGCCGGGGCCCTGCTGCGGGACCGGCGCGACACCCGAGTGACGCCGTCTCGCCTCGCCCGGGCCGCGCTGCCCATGCCGCTCGTCGGAGTGCTCCCGAAGGAGCGTCATTCGCGGGGTCCGCGTATGCCGTGGGACTCCCTGCCCCCGGGCGATTCGCGCCGCGAGGCGGTGCTGTTCATGGGGTCGGCGCTCGAGCACCTCTCGCGGTCCTCGTCGCCCGTCGTCGTACTGACTCCTGCTGGGGTCGACGTGTCGATGGCCCCCACGGTCACGGACGTCGCCCAGGCGTTGGCTTCACGGGGGCATCGAGTTCTTCTCCTCGTGGGGCCTCGGCAGTCGGGGGCCCTGGCCCGCGCCTTGGGCGTCGAAACGGTGCCGGACCAGCCGTCAGGGTCCGAGGGGAGGCCGTGGTCGGACGGGGTCGTCTCCGTCGCTGAGCGCATCGACGTGCGCTTCGCGACGAACGAGGCGACGGCCGGCCTCGCAGACGGCGCGGCGCTCGAGCGGTTCATCGCCGATGCGCGTCAGAGCCACGACATCGTGCTGGTGTGCGCCCCCGCGGTGACGGGTTCGGCGGAGGTGGCGGAGGTGGCGCTCGTCGCCGATCTCACCGTCGTGCTGGCGCGTCACGGGTCCACCCGGGCCGAGGAGGTCCACCGTGCGGTGGGCGCGCTCGGGCGGCTGGGTGTGGAGCGCGTCGCCCTCGGGGTGGTCGCGGTCCCGCCGTCGTCCCTCGACGACTACGAGTTCAGTCCAACGGCCGGATGAAGCGGGCGGGCACGCCCGCGTAGACGCCGGGTGTCTCGAGCGATTTGGTCACCAGCGATCCCGCCCCGACCACCGTGCCGGGTGCGATGGTCACCCCCGGCATGACGGTGCAGTTCGCGCCGATCCACGCCCCGGCGCCGATGACGATCGGCGACCCCTGGAGATCGCCCCATCGGCGGGTGCTGTCGCTGATGGCATGGCTCGAGGTGATCAAGGTGCAATTGAAGGAGACACCGGCGCCCGGCTCGATCGTGATGGGGGCCGTCAGGTCGAGGAACGTGCGGTAGCTGACCCCGGCTCCCTCCCCGAGCGTCAGTCCGCGCCAGCCTCCGATGAAGACACCCGCAAAGACGATCGCCTTCGGATGGACGTCGTGGCCCGCCAGGCGCAGCAGCCGCGGCCGAAGGGCGCGCGGGATGAACGAGCTCCCGATGAACACGTTGAGGATGCCGTCCCGCAGCGGCTCGCGGAATTGACGCAGCACACGGCGGACGAGCGACATGGCGCGAGTCTAGGTGGAGGGGCCGGTGCCCGTGGCGGCTCTCGTTGTGATCGACCTCATAAGTCGGATCGGTCGCTTTCGCCGCTGCGATCCCGCCCCGCCGACACAATCGTGCGTAAGTGAGAGGAACTTTCATGGGCGTGCGCACATGGGTGAAATCGGCGGAGTTGCAGGTCGGTTCGCGGATGTCCTCCGCGCGGCCCACGTTGGTCGCCTACGGCAACTGTCAGGCGGAGGCCGTCGCGAAGATCCTCGCGAGGTACCCCGATGTCAACGATCGGTTCCGGGTCGTCCGGATCCCTGCCGTGCACGAGATGCGCCCCCGCGACATCCCCGCCGTGCAGCGCCACGTGGCCCAGGCGGGACTCATCGTGACGCAACCTGTCTCCGACGGCTATCGAGGACTGCCCCTCGGTACCCGCGAGATGCTGGACATCGCCCCGTCGAGCGCCCGTGTGGTGACGTTTCCGTCGATCCAGTTCTCGGGCCTGCACCCGTACCTCGCCGCAGTTCACCACGGAGCTGACCGAGTGGCGGTTCCTGCCCCCGTCGTGCACTACCACGACCTTCGCTTCGTGGCTGCTGCCGCGCGGGGGTTGCGGGGGAGGGAGGCGGAGCAGTTCGTGGCGCGGTTCGAGAGCGATCCGGACGAACTGCGCGCCAACGCCGAGGCGTCCGCCGAGCGGTTGGCCGCGCAGGAATCCGAGGTCGACGTCCAGGTCGCCTCGCTGCTGGAACCCATGACCTGGGACCTCATGTGGACGAACAACCACCCCAGCAATCGGCTCCTGATGCCCGTGGTCGACGCGGTCCTCCTGGCTGCCGGGATCGGGCCCGTCCCCGTTCCGTCCATCGTCGAGCAGCTTCAGTTCGTCGTGGCACCCCTGCGGGCTGACGTCAGCGCGGCGCTGGGACTCCCCGTCGTCCGCACCGGCTGGCGGGTCATGGGCCGCGAGATCCGCGACGCCGAGCTTCTCGCGGCGCACCTGGACTTCTACGCTGCACAGCCGGATCTGCTCGCGGCAGCGGTCCGTGAGCACGGGGTCAAGCTGGAACGGTGGGGGATGGTCGCCGCCTGAGAGCGGCGAGCACCAGCGCCAGGAGGACGATCCACTCAGTCAGCGCGATGGCGACCGACGCTCCGAGGCTCTGGTGAGCAACGCTCAGCGCGACCACCGTCGGCAGTCCGACGGCAGCACCGAGGTGCGAACTCATCGCCATGGCCTTGGTCCGGCCCAGAGGCGCGAGCACCTGGAGCACCAGCCCCGCTGCAGCACCGATCGCCACGAGTGCGACGGCGTGCGCGGCCACGAGTCCCGTGGTCAGCCCCGTGACGCCACTGAAGAGATGGCGCTCTAAGGCGGGCCGGCCCGCCACGAGAACGACTGCGGCGATCACGCCGAGTGCGGACATGACCGCCACGCCTTGCCGCTGACGGCGCAGCGAGGGGACGCCGTCGACGAAGACCCAGCTCTGCAGACCCGCAGCCACTGAGACCAGAGCGTTCGAGGCCAGCAGGCGCAGGCGGTCCGCAGCAGCGAAAGCCGGGACGGCGGACGGCGCCAGCAACGCGACCAGGGGCACGGACAAGCCCACATACGCGGCGGTCGAGACCCGTGCCAACGAGAGGTGAGCGTCCTGGGCGATGAATCTCTTCGCCCGGGACCACGCGATGCCCTGCCCGCCACGAGCCAGCATGACTGCTCCTGCCGCCGCGCTGACGGTAGCCACCGTGATCATGGCCACCGGATAGACCAGCTCGTCCGATGTGTCGCGAATCAGCACGCTGGCGACCAGGGCGGCGAGCACCTTCGGCCCAGCGTCGAGGAGGGCGACCCAACGAGCCGAACCGATCGAGATGAAGTACCACAGCGGTCCGAACGACCACGCGGCCACGCCGACGACCATGACGGCCGCGGTACGGCGGTGATCCTCGGGGGCGAGCGTCGCCGCGACACCGGCGAACAGGGCGGTCAGTGGAAGACCGATGAGGGTTCGCGCCGTCAGGGAGGCGCGGTAGAGCGTGGGGCGGTCCTCTTCGGCCGCGAGCAGCGAAGGTCCCAACGTGCCCCAGCCTCCTGTCGTGATCGCGAGGACGACGAACCCGAGGCTCTGTCCGATGGCGATGGCTGACCATCCGTCGGCCCCGAGGTGACTGGTGATGCTCGGGACTGCCAAGAGGGGGGCGAGCGCGGAAAGGATGGGAAGTGCTCCGAACGACAGGACCCGCCGCCAGGGCATCATGAGCGCCCGGTCGGACCCGAGACGACACGACGCCACGCCTCGATCGTCACCTCGGTGTAGGCCGCGCGCCGATCCAGCAACTCGTCGAGTGAGGACTGCGACAGGACACGGGTGACAGCGGCGGCCCAGGACGTCTGGTCGTCCACCAGCCCTGGCCAGTGCTTGCCGAACAGCTCCTCGAGATTCTCGTGGCGCGGCCCGACGATCGGCACTCCCAACTCCAGGCACCGCGTGGCGACTCCGCTCTGGTAGAAGTGGTCGTAGGGGATCACGACGCACGCGGCGGTGCGGATCAGGTGCTCGAACTCGTCCTCGGGCACGAAGGCATCACGGACGGTCCACCCGGCGAACGAGGGCCAGCCGCGACCCACGACCTCCTTGGCGCGGCCGCCGAAGTCGTCCGCCCCGATCGCGACGACGGCCTCTGAGTTCCGGCTGTCCTTGAACTGCCCGAGAACGCGGATGGGACCACCCGAGGGCTCGGCGATGGACTCAGGACGGATCGGATGGGGCACCACGACGGGGTGGACACCTGTCATCTCCAGCAGGTCGCGGGCCGCGGGCTGACCGAGGCAGACGATATCGATCCGTCCCTTCTCGGAGAGTGCGCGGAACATGCGCCGAGGACGCAATCCGTGTCCCAGCTGTCGGCGCAGGGGCTTGGGGTCGTGGTTGATCAGGATCACGCGGTTTCGCACGGCCAGTGGCAGCAGGGTGAGGATGTCGTAGTAGCCGAAGGCGGGCCACAGGACGACGATCGTGCGGCCCTGGAGGCGGGCGGCGGCCCAGATCCGGTCGACGAGCAACCTGACGGTGGTCACGAGAAGCCGAGCGGTCGCCCCCTGCCCCTCGACGGAGCGCCCGAGCCTGGGATCGACGACCAGCGTCATGCCGACGGCGTGACTCAGCACGTATCGCAGCTCGCGCTCGAAGTGGCTCAGGGCCTCGGGCAGTGGGTTGGCCAACGTGACGAGGGTCGACGGAGACACGGACGGCCGAGGCCCGGTCACGCCGCGCCACCCGTCCCGGAGCCCCGCCAGTCGTGCGTGGGCTCGCTCGGGTCGGCCGGTGGCCGACTCGCGGAGCGCGGCAGCGACCTGACGGCCACTGAACGCCACGGACCGTGCTCGCCGACCTCGTCGTCGCCAGAGCAACAAGGCGTTCCGGGCGGCATAGTACGGAGGAGCGGTGCCGGTCTCCTGCGCGGCCCGTGCGCGGTTGGCGACGACGACCGGACCATGCTCGGCCAGACGGAGCGACATGTCGACGTCCTCCCAATAGAGGAAGTAGGACTCGTCGAAGCCGCCCGTGCGGTGGAATGCGGTCGGATCGGCCAGGACGCATGCGCCGTCGAGCCAGGCGGCGGTGCTGTGGTCCTCCACGCCGGGGGATGGGCGGTGCCCGGGACGTCCTGACCGGGTGAGGCTGCCTCCCGCGGACCACACGCCGCCGCTGGACGCGCGGGTCAGCACGGGCCCCACCTGCGCCGCGGCGCTGCGGCGCCGCACGGCGAGCATCTCCTCGACGCAGTCCTTCGCCAGCACCACCTCGTGCGTGAGGAACAGCAGCGGCAGGTCCCGTCGGCCGATGGCGTCGGCACCGGCGTTCATCCCGGCCCCATATCCACCATTCGTGGGGAGGATGAGAGCGTCGACGCCCCACCGTTCCGCGACCTTCTCGACCACTCCGTCGCGGGAGTCGTTGTCCACGATCACGACGCGCTGGGGTGGGACTGTCTGCGCCAGGAGAGAAGCGACCGTCTTCTCGAGCTGTTCGCCCAACCGGTAGTACAGGACGATGGCCGCGTACGTGCTCGGTTCGGACAGGTCGATCGACCCGGTGGGCGTCGCAGGCTCCATCGATTCCCTCGTCATCCCTTCGTCCCCGAACGAATGAGAGTCTGAGGGCTTTTCGACGGCAGCGCGGGAGAAGGGCCGAATTGTCGTGGTGTGAGGTTCGCTACTGCCTCGCGAGTCAGACCAGGGCGGGGCGAGCGGCCGCGACGTCGTTGGTGGTGATCGCGTCGACGCCGAGGGCGCGCAGGCGCTCGATCTGACGGGCGTCGTCCACGGTCCAGGCCGTGATCGTGCCGCCGGCCTCGTGCACCCGCTCGACCAGCCGCGCGTCCACCCGGCGGGCGTTGACGTGGAACTCGTCGAACAGGCTCAGGTCGTTCGCGGTGGGCTGGCGGCGCGAGACCAGGCCGACCGCGTGGTGCACGGGGAGGGCCGCCTCGGCGAGGGTGCGATCGAAGCTCATCAGCGTGACGCGGCTGCGTCCGCCCAGCTCGTCGAGCACGGCGCGCACGTACGCCCGCGGCTCGACCGGGGCGGGCTTCAGCTCGACCGAGAGCCGCACGTCGGTGCCCTTCAGGGCGTGCACGACGTCGCGCAGGGTCGGCACCGGGGTGCCCGCGAACTGAGGGCCCTTCCAGCTGCCGGCGTCCAGCCGGGCCAGCTCGGCGAGCGTGAACCGCTGCACGGACACGCCCACCTTGGACAGCTGGACCTCGCGCAGGTTCGTGGTGCGCATCGGGGACCGGTCGTGCATGAGCACGATCGACCCGTCGGCGGTGGGCTGGACGTCGAACTCGACGCCGTCGGCTCCCAGGCGCACCGCTTCGCGCAGTGCCGGGATGGTGTTCTCGGGGTGCGTCGCGCTCTGGCCTCGGTGGCCGTGGATCCGCAGTTCTCCGCTCATGGCTCCCACGATGTCCCGCCGACCTGACCGGGAGATGAACGCAGGCTGTGCTTCTGCACAACACCTCGCGGCGTCCCTGGGCCCGCGGACCGGCCCGGCCGGACCGGCCTCGGCGCGCTAATCTCCGGGGATGAGGATTCTGCGCCTGATCGCCGACGCGTACTGGTCCATCAGCCGGTGGAGCTTCGTCTCGGAGCCGCCCCCGAAGGGCTCGGGCATCCTGGTCGCCGGCCCGCACACCTCGAACTGGGACTTCGTGCTGATGCTGGCCATCGCGTGGAAGAGCGGCTTCCGCCCGTACTTCATGGGCAAGAAGGAGCTGTTCCGCGGTCCGGCGGGGCCGATCATGCGCGCCCTGGGCGGCATCGAGGTCGACCGCAAGAACCCCATCGGCGTCGCGGAGGACCTCATCGAGCGGGCGAGGGCCGACGACGACTTTCAGGTCGTCATCACGCCCGAGGGCACCCGTGGCAGCGTCGAGCGCTGGAAGTCGGGCTTCTACCGGATCGCCCGCGAGGGAGACCTGCCGGTCACGCTCGGGTACTGCGACAGCAAGACCATGACCGCCGGCCTCGGCCCCACGATCCACCTCACCGGAGACGTGAAGGCGGACATGGACGTCATCCGCGCCTTCTACGCCGACAAGTGGGGCGTCCGCCCCGAGCGCCGCGTCACGCCCCGCCTCGCCGAGGAGGACCGAGCGGCCGGGTGAGGCGGCGCGACTAGACTCGTGCCTCGTGACCCAGACGCCTGAGCTCCCCGAGGACGACCTGCCCGAGCAGATGCGGGTGCGGCGCGAGAAGCGCCAGCGGATGCTGGACGCCGGCGTCGATCCCTACCCGCTGCTGGTCGAGCGGACGCACACGATCGCCGAGATCGTCGCGGCCAACGATCCCGAGCAGCTCGGCCCCGACGCGCACACAGGCCAGGTCGTCTCGATCGCCGGGCGCGTCATCTTCCTGCGCAACACCGGCAAGCTCTGCTTCGTGCGGCTGCGCGAGGGCGACGGCTCCGAGGTCCAGGCCATGCTGTCGCTGGCCGAGGTGGGCGAGGAGTCGCTGGTCGACTTCAAGGCCCTCGTCGACCTGGGCGACCACCTGGCCGTCGCCGGCGAGGTCATCACGAGCCGCCGCGGCGAGCTGTCGGTCATGGCCACCGGCTGGAGCATCGCCGCGAAGACGCTGCGGCCCCTGCCGGTCGAGCACAAGCCGCTCTCCGACGAGGCCCGCACCCGGATGCGCTACCTCGACCTCATCGTCCGCGAGGACGCGCGCCAGAACGTGCGGGTGAAGGCCGCGGTGCTGAAGTCGCTGCGCGCCACGCTCGACCGCCACGGCTACATCGAGGTCGAGACGCCCGTCCTGCAACACACCAACGGCGGCGCCGCGGCGCGCCCGTTCCACACGCACCTCAACGCCTTCGACGAGCCGCAGCTGCTGCGCATCGCCCTCGAGCTGCACCTCAAGCGCTCGCTGGTCGGCGGCATCGACAAGGTCTACGAGATCGGCAAGACCTTCCGCAACGAGGGCGTCGACAACACGCACAACCCCGAGTTCATGATGCTCGAGGCGTACGAGGCGTACGGCTCCTACGACACGATGGCCACGCTGGTGCAGGACCTCGTCGTCGACGCGGCCCGCTCCGTCGGCAAGACGGTCGTCACCGGACGTGACGGCTCGTCGATCGACCTCGAGGCGCCGTGGCGTCGCGCGACGATCCACGAGCTCGTGACCGAGGCCACCGGTGCCGCGATCGACGTGCACACCCCCGAGGAGCAGGTGCGCGAGGTCGCCCGCGACCACGGCGTCGCCCTGCAGGACGGCTGGGGCGCCGGCGAGGTCGTGCTGGAGCTCTTCGAGAAGCTCGTCGAGCACACCCTGATCCAGCCCACGTTCGTGTGCGACTACCCCGAGGCGGTCCGCCCGCTGGCGAAGAAGCACCGCACCACGCCCGGCCTGGTCGAGGCGTGGGACCTGATCATCAACGGCGTCGAGCTGGCGCCGGCGTACTCCGAGCTCAACGACCCGGTCATCCAGCGCGAGCGGCTCGAGGAGCAGGCGCGGCTCGCGGCCGCCGGCGACCCCGAGGCCATGGACGTCGACGAGGACTTCCTGCGCGCCCTCGAGTTCGGCATGCCGCCCGCCGGCGGCATCGGCCTGGGCGTCGACCGGCTCGTGATGCTGCTGCAGGGCATCGGCATCCGCGAGGCGATCCTCTTCCCCGTGCAGCGGCGCGAGTAGGCCCGCTCAGCGCTGGGCGAGGTTGCGCAGCAGGAGCGCCTCGGCGAGGACGACGCGCTCGAACTCGGCCAGGTGCAGGCCCTCGTTGGCCCCGTGGGCCCGCGTGTCGGGGTCCTCGACGCCCGTCACCAGCACGCTGGCGTCGGGGAACGTCTCGAGGAACTCGGCGATGAACGGGATCGAGCCGCCGACGCCCATGTCGACCGGCGCGGTGCCGTCCCAGGCATCGGTGAAGGCGGCGCGGGCCGCGTCGTAGGCGGGGCCGGTCGCCTCGATCGCCGTCGCCTCGCCGGTGTCGACGACGGTGAAGCCGAGCTCGGCGCCCCACGGGACGTGCTGCTCGCAGTGCCGCCGCAGGCACGCGACGGCGTTGGCCGCGGTGTCGCCCGGCGCGATGCGCAGCGACACCTTGGCCCGCGCGGAGGGGACGAGCGTGTTGCTGGCGCCGTCGACCGCGGGCGCGTCGAGGCCAGTGACCGACAGCGAGGGCTTGGTCCACAGCCGCTCGACCGCCGAGCCGGTGCCGATCCACTCCACGCCCGGGTTGGCGCCGGACTCGGCGCGCAGGCGCTCCTCGGGGTACTCGACGTCGGCGGCCGGCCCGCGGTGCAGTCCTTCGACGGCCACGTCGCCGGCGTCGTCGTGGAACGAGGCGATGAGGCGGCTCAACGCGATCAGCGCGTCGGGCACGAGGCCGCCCCACATGCCCGAGTGGACGGCGTGGGTGAGGGTGCGGACCTCGACGTCGGCCCGCACCAGGCCGCGCAGGCTCGTGGTGAGGGCGGGGACGCCGATGTCCCAGTTGGCCGAGTCGGCGATCACGATCACGTCGGCCTGCAGCCGGTCGCGGTGGACGCGCAGCAGCTCGGGGAGGGTGTCGGAGCCGACCTCCTCCTCGCCCTCGACGAACAGGATGACGCTGACCGGGAGGTCGTCGCCGAAGACGCGCACGGCACCGAGGTGGGCGGCGATGCCGGCCTTGTCGTCGGCCGCGCCGCGCGCGTAGAGCCGCCCGTCGCGCTCGGTCGGCTCGAACGGAGGGGAGTCCCACTCGGCGCGGTCGTTCTCGGGCTGGACGTCGTGGTGCGCGTACAGCAGCACGGTCGGAGCGCCCGCCGGACCGGCCTTGTGGGCGATGACGGCCGGGGCGCGGCCGTCGTCTCGGGCGCTGACGACGTCGACCGTGTCGAAGCCCTCGGCACGCAGCAGCGCGGCCACGGCCTCGGCGCTGCGCCGCACCTCGCCGGCACGCGTGGGATCGGCGCTGACGGACTCGATGCGGACCAGGTCCTCGAGGTCCCGGCGGATCCCGGGGAGGAGGTGCTGGACCCTGGCGCGGATGTCGAGACTCATGGATCCAACCTAGGACGACGGGCCGACGCCGCCGGACGCGAGGTATCAGCCCTTCCCGGCCGCCCTCGTGACCGGTGACAGTCCGCAGGGCGCGCTCGGGGCGCCGGAGGCGGATCCCTTCGGAACCCGCAGAGGTGTCTCCCCATGATCACGAAGTCCGATGCACTCCACCAACGACTCGAGCCTCAGGTCCGCCACGTCACCGACGCCGTCCCCGGCGACGAGGACCTCGGTCCGTTCAAACTGCTGCCGGGCACGTGGTCCAACGAGCCGGGGCTGGTCGGCCGCGGCTGGAACATGATCGCGCTGCCGTTCAGCCCTCCCCAAGGTGCCGCGTTCCGCCCGCCCTACCGGCTGCTGATGAACCAGTTCAACGAGAACCTGGTCTTCGACCTCGTCGACAAGGCCGTCCCGAACCGGGGCATCGGTGCCGGCGCGGCCACGGCGGACCAGTTCCTCGTGACCCTCGACTACGAGCAGGGCGTCAAGCAGCTGATCGCCGAGGACTTCCCGTCGACGGGCCTGGGTGGCCCGCCGAAGGCCGCGATCCACCACGAGCCCGGCCTGTTCCTGCACATGACCGATCCGCTGAACGAGGACGCCACCGACATCGCGCGCCTCGCCACGATCCCGCACGGCGACTCGGTGCTGGCCATGGGCACCGTGAAGGTCATCGACGGCCCGCCGCAGATCCCCGCGCTGAACGCGCTGCCGCTCGGCGTCGAGCACGACGTCGACGCGAACCGGTACCTGCAGCCGTACAAGCACTTCCGCGACAACCCCTTCCAAGGGCTGTTCAACCCCATGGAGCCGACGGCCCTGCTCACCGCGGCCAACCAGGGGGTCGACATCGTCCGCACCACGGAGCTGACGTTCGACAGCACCCTGCCCACCGGCGGGATCTCGAACATCCCGTTCGTGGTCCGCCAGGCGAACGCCTCGGAGATGAAGTCGACGTTCTGGATCCAGGAGGTCCGTCAGGAGGACGGCACGATCGGCCTGCGCCTGCAGTACCTGCAGATCGTGCAGCTGGACTTCTTCGACCGCTTCGACGGCGGGCCGGGCAAGATCAAGTGGCCCCACGTCAGCATCAACACGATGGTCAAGCTGCCGCCCGCGGAGACTCCCGACCGGGCCTACGTCGTGATGCCGAGCTGACGGCAGAGGTGCCGGCGGTCGCGCCGCGACCGCCGGCATTCCGCCGACAGCGAACAGCGGAAGGCCCCGCGGGCTGTGACGGTTGAGTTAAGCATCTGGACATGGCGAGGCGGGTCACGTGGAGCCGTCTATGCTGAAAAGACCAGTCCAGCAGAGGGGACGACATGTTCGAGAGATTCACTGACCGGGCCCGACGGGTTGTGGTGCTTGCGCAGGAGGAAGCGCGCATGCTCAGCCACAACTACATCGGCACCGAGCACATCCTGCTGGGCCTCATCCACGAGGGTGAAGGCGTTGCCGCGAAGGCTCTGGAGAGCCTCGACATCTCGCTCGAGGCCGTCCGCGGCCAGGTCGAGGACATCATCGGCCAGGGCCAGCAGGCTCCCAGCGGGCACATCCCGTTCACGCCGCGCGCCAAGAAGGTGCTCGAGCTGAGCCTGCGCGAGGCGCTGCAGCTGGGCCACACGTACATCGGCACCGAGCACATCCTGCTCGGCCTGATCCGCGAGGGCGAGGGCGTCGCCGCCCAGGTCCTCGTGAAGCTGGGCGCCGACCTCAACCGCGTCCGCCAGCAGGTCATCCAGCTGGTCAGCGGCTTCCAGGGCAAGGAGGCCGAGACCTCCGGGGCGTCCTCCGAGGCTCCCGCCGCCGCGTCCAGCGCCGTGCTCGACCAGTTCGGCCGCAACCTGACCCAGGCCGCCCGCGAGGGCAAGCTCGACCCGGTCATCGGTCGCGACGACGAGGCCGAGCGCGTCATGCAGACGCTCAGCCGCCGCACCAAGAACAACCCGGTCCTCGTGGGCGAGCCCGGCGTCGGCAAGACCGCCGTCGTCGAGTCGCTGGCGCAGGACATCGTCCGTGGCGACGTGCCCGAGACGCTCAAGGACAAGCAGATCTACACGCTTGACCTCGGTGCCCTCGTGGCCGGCTCGCGCTACCGCGGCGACTTCGAGGAGCGCCTGAAGAAGGTCCTCAAGGAGATCCGCACGCGCGGCGACATCATCTTGTTCATCGACGAGATCCACACCCTCGTCGGTGCGGGTGCCGCCGAGGGCGCGATCGACGCGGCCAGCATCCTCAAGCCGATGCTGGCGCGCGGCGAGCTGCAGACCATCGGCGCGACGACGCTCGACGAGTACCGCAAGCACTTCGAGAAGGATGCGGCCCTCAACCGCCGCTTCCAGCCCGTCCTGGTCAACGAGCCCTCCGTGGCCGACTCGGTCGAGATCCTCAAGGGCCTGCGCGATCGCTACGAGGCGCACCACCGCGTCTCGATCACCGACGACGCGCTGGTCGCGGCCGCCACCATGGCCGACCGGTACGTCAGCGACCGGTTCCTGCCGGACAAGGCGATCGACCTGATCGACGAGGCGGGCGCGCGACTGCGCATCCGTCGCGCCGCGGCTCCGCCGGAGTTCAAGGAGTTCGACGAGCAGATCGCCGACGTCCGCCGCCGCAAGGAGGGCGCGATCGACGCCCAGGACTTCGAGCTCGCCGCCAGCCTGCGCGACGAGGAGAAGAAGCTCATCGCCGCCAAGCACGAGCGTGAGCGCGCCTGGAAGTCCGGCGACCTCGACCAGGTCGCGGTCGTCGACGAGCACCTCATCGCCGAGGTCCTGGCCAAGGCGACCGGCATCCCGGTCGGCCAGCTCAGCGAGGAGGAGTCGAGCCGGCTCCTGCACATGGAGGACGAGCTGCACAAGCGCGTCATCGGTCAGGACCAGGCCATCAAGGCCCTGTCCCGCGCGATCCGCCGCGGCCGTGCCGGCCTGAAGGACCCCCGCCGTCCCGGTGGGTCGTTCATCTTCGCCGGGCCGTCGGGCGTGGGCAAGACGTGGCTGTCGAAGGCGTTGGCGAACTTCCTGTTCGGTGACGACGAGGCGCTCATCCAGCTCGACATGAGCGAGTACAGCGAGAAGCACACGGTCTCGCGACTGTTCGGCTCGCCTCCTGGCTACGTCGGCTACGAAGAGGGTGGCCAGCTCACCGAGAAGGTGCGCCGCAAGCCCTTCAGCGTGGTCCTGTTCGACGAGATCGAGAAGGCTCACCCGGACATCTTCAACTCGCTCCTGCAGATCCTCGAGGAGGGTCACCTCACCGACGGTCAGGGTCGCGTCGTCAACTTCAAGAACGCCGTGATCATCATGACCACCAACCTCGGTGCGCGTGAGATCTCCAAGGGCGTCAACCTGGGCTTCTCCCAGGCGGGCGACGTCGCCGGGACGTACGAGAAGATGAAGGAGCGCGTCGGGACGGAGCTCAAGCAGCACTTCCGTCCGGAGTTCCTGAACCGTGTCGACGAGGTCATCGTGTTCCCGCCGCTGACGCAGGACGAGATCCTGCAGATGGTCGACATGATGGTCGGCTCCCTCGAGGCCCGCCTGGCCGAGAAGGACATCGACATCGAGCTGACCACGGCGGCGAAGATCAAGCTGTCCGCGGACGGGTTCGACCCGGTGCTCGGCGCGCGTCCCCTGCGGCGCACGGTGCAGCGCGAGGTCGAGGACGTCCTGGCCGAGAAGCTCCTCTACGGCGAGGTGCGACCGGGCCAGATCATCCTGGTCGACGTGGTCGACGGTGAGTTCACGTTCACCGGCACGTCGAAGGCCGACCTCGAACTGCCCGAGGTGCCGCCCGCCGTCGAGGCTGGCGCCAGCAGCGACGACTGACGCATCACCACGCGAGGCCCGGGTCATCCGACCCGGGCCTTCGTGCGTCCCGGGCGCGATGGCTACGGTCGGACGGTGGACCGCGATCGACTGCTCGACTTCGAGGACGCGCCGGTGCCGTCGGGCGCGAGTCCGTGGGTGGAGGGGTTCGGCCCCGGCACCGACCTGACGATCGCCGAACACGATCCGCGCTGGGCGGCGGCCGCGGTACGGCTCTGTCGGCGCATCGGTGACGCCCTGGCGGGCGTGGCGGTGAGTGTCGAACACGTCGGATCCACGTCCGTGCCGGGTCTGCCGGCCAAGCCGATCATCGACGTGTCCGTGGTCGTGCCGGACGCCGACGCCGAGTCCAGCTACGTGCCCGCGCTCGAGGGCGAGGGTCTCGTCCTGGCGGTGCGCGAGCCGTGGTGGCAGGGACACCGGATGTTCCGCCACGCGGGCCCCCGCGCCAACGTGCACGTCTTCGGACCCGATGCCGCCGAGCCGGAGCGGATGCGCATCTTCCGCGACTGGCTGCGGACGCATCCCGACGACCGCGAGCGGTACGCCGTGGCGAAGCGTGCGGCCGCGGCCGGAGGCGGGCACATGCTGGAGTACAACGCCCGCAAGCAGCAGGTGCTGCGCGAGATCCTCGTGCGAGCGATCACGCAGGCAGGCTGAACCGGCCGTCGGGGGTGACGTCGAGGAGGCCGTCGTCGAGCAGGGAGTCGAGGCACCGCTCGCGCTGGGGTGCGTCCGTCCAGGCCGCGGCCATGAGCTCGGGCGCCACGGGCTCGTGGGCGTCGCGCACCACCGCCAGCAGGCGCCCCCGGCACTGCCGGTCGGTGCCGTGCCAGGCCTGGCCGCGCCGGGGCGGGCCGTCGTGCTCGGGGTAGCCCAGGGCCCGCCAGCGGCACAGGCCGGCCACCGGGCAGGCCTCGCAGCGCGGTGATCGCGCGGTGCAGACGAGCGCGCCGAGCTCCATCGTGGCGGCCGCCCACCGGGCGGCGGTCGGGTCGTCGTCGGGCAGCAGCGACGCCGCGACGTCGCGCTCGGCCCGCACCACGCCCGGCGCCGGGAACTGCACGCCCTCGACGACCCGGGCGAAGACACGGCGCACGTTCGTGTCGAGCACGACCGCCCGGCGCCCGTGGGCGAACGACGCGATCGCGGCGGCCGTGTAGTCGCCGACGCCCGGCAGCTCGAGCAGCTCGTCGTACGTGGCGGGCACGCGACCCTCGTGCCGCTCGACGATCGCGACGGCGGCCGCGTGCAGTCGCAAGGCGCGCCGGGGGTAGCCGAGCCGGCCCCACGCGCGCACCGCCTCGCCCGACGGCGAGGCCGCCAGGTCGGCCGGGGCCGGCCATCGCTCCAACCAGGCGTCGAACACCGGCAGGACCCGCGCGACGGGTGTCTGCTGCAGCATGAATTCCGAGACCATGACGCGCCACGGGGACGGCTCCTCACGCCACGGCAGCACCCGGCGGTGGGCGTCGAACCAGTCGAGGATGCGTCCGTGCAGCTCGGCGGGCGGGGGAGTGGGCGCAGGCATGGCGCGTCGATCCTTTCACGCCGTGACGGCCGGATAACGTGGACCGGTGAGCAACCGGCAGGTCGGACGGGACGTGTACTGGCGTCGACGCCTGATGCTCCTCGCCGTGGTGATCGCTCTCGTGTGGGGCGTCATGCAGCTGGTCGGCGTGGTCCGCGGCGACGACACGAGCGAGGCCGGCCCCGACGGTCCGACGCCGACGCCCTCGGCGGCCACCACCGCGCCGCCCACGACGCCACCGGCCGACCAGGTCGCGGTCGCGATCGAGACCGACGCGGCCGTCTGCAAGCCCGAGAACGTGCGTATCGTCCCCTCGGTCCCCGGAGGCCAGCTCGCCGGTGGGCCCGTGGACATCGACCTCATGCTGACCTCCCTCGACGGCACGGCGTGCACGTTCCGGCCCAGCGCCACGGAGCTGCTCGTCGTCGTCGACACCCAGCGTGCCCCGATCTACGACTCCTCGGTCTGCCGCGCGGCGTTCTTCGACCAGGCGGTCGCGATCCCGGCCGGCTGGAGCACCGTCGCGAGCGTCGAGTGGACGGGCCGCGGATCGGGCGCCGGCTGCAGCAGCAGCGAGGGCTTCGCGCCCCCGGGCACCTACGACCTGAAGATCGGCACGTACGGGGGCGAGCCGGGCGAGACCACGTTCAAGCTCGCGCGGCGGGCCCCCGAGACGCCCGAGACGACCGCCACGGCGGCTCCGAGGTCGAAGTCGACGCCGACCTCCGCCCCGAGCAAGAAGCCGTCGGCGAAGCCGACGAAGCCGAAGCCGAGCGCGAGCGCCACGCCGCGCTGACGCTGCCGTCAGACGTAGCGCTCGAGGATGCTGGACTCGGCCAGCCGTGACAGTCCGTCGCGCACGCCGCGAGCGCGCAGGTCGCCCACGCCCTCGACGGCCTGCAGGTCGTCGAGCGTCGCACCGAGCAGGCGCTGCAACGTGCCGAAGTGCGTGATCAGGCGCTCGACCACGGACGGGGGAAGGCGCGGGATGCGCGCCAGCAGGCGGTAGCCGTGCGGCGACACCGAGGCATCGAGGGAGTTGCTGTCGCCGATCTGCAGCGCCGACGCGACGGTGCCGAGGTCGAGCACCTCGGGCGACTCCAGCTCGGCCAGCGCGTCGAGCACCTTGTCGACCTGGCCGTCGGCGCCCGCGGGAAGGTAGTCGCGCACGACGAGGCTGCGCTCGGCGTCGACACCGCCGACGAGCTCGTTGAGCTGCAGCGAGAGCAGGCGGCCGTCGGACCCGAGCTCGAGCACGTAGGTTTCGATCTCGTCGGAGATCCGGCGCACCATCTCGAGCCGCTGGGCGACGGCGGTGACGTCGCGGACGGTGACGAGGTCCTCGACCTCGAGCGCCGACAGCGCGTCGGACACCTCGTCGAGGCGCGTGCGGTACCGCTCGAGGGTCTGCAGGGCCTGGTTGGCGCGGCTGACGACGGTGGTGGGCTCCTCCAGCACGTAGCGCTGCTCGCCCAGGTACAGGGCGATCATGTGCATCGAGGCCGACACGGAGATGACCGGGATGCCGCTCTGGCGGGCGACGCGCTCGGCGGTGCGGTGGCGGGTGCCGGACTCGGTCGTGGGGATCGACGGGTCGGGCATGAGGTGCACGGCGGCGCGCACGATCCGGGAGGCTGAGGAGTCGAGGATGATGGCGCCGTCCATCTTGGCCAGCTCGCGCAGTCCGGTGGCGGTGAAGGGCACGTCGAGGGCGAAGCCGCCGGTGGAGATCGAGTCGATGACGCGGTCGTGGCCGATGACGATCAGGGCGCCGGTGCGCCCACGCATGATCCGCTCCAGGCCCTCACGCAGCGCAGTTCCGGGCGCGACGGAAGTCAACGTCGCCCGCAGGTCCGGAACCGCCACGACATCCCCCGTTCTCGGCCATGGACGTGGTCGGCCTCATCCTAGGGCAGCGCCCGCAACGCAGCGGTCAGATCTCCTGTTCGGAGCACGTGGAGTCCGACACGGGACAGGTTCTCGCTGCCGCCCGGAACGATGGCGTGGGTGAAGCCGATGCGGGCGGCCTCGCGCAGGCGCGCCTCGAGCCCGCGCACCGGGCGCACCTCTCCGGCCAGGCCGACCTCGCCGAGGGCGACGAGGCCGCCGGGCAGCGGGGAGCCACCGGCGGCCGAGATGACCGCCAGCGCCACGGCCAGGTCGACGGCCGGCTCGTGCAGCCGGGCACCGCCGACCGAGGCCGTGTAGACGTCCTGGTTGCCCAGCGCGACGCCCGTCTTGCTGAGCACCGCGAGCAGCATGGCCACGCGCGAGGAGTCGAGACCGCTGGAGGAGCGGCGCGGCGACGGCGTGGTGGCCGCGACCGTGAGCGCCTGCACCTCGGCCAGCAGGGGGCGCCGGCCCTCCATCGTGACGGTGACGCACGTGCCGGGGACGGGGGACTCGTGCCGGGAGACGAACAGTCCCGTGGGGTCGGGCACCTCGACGATGCCGGCGTCGACGAGGTCGAAGCAGCCGATCTCGTCGACGGGCCCGAACCGGTTCTTGGTGGCGCGCAGCAGGCGCAGCCGGCTGGTGCGGTCGCCCTCGAACTGCAGGACGACGTCGACCAGGTGCTCGAGCACGCGCGGGCCCGCGACCGACCCGTCCTTCGTGACGTGACCGACGAGCAGGGTGGCAATGCCCTCGGCCTTGGCGCGGCCGATCACCGTGGCCGCGACCTCACGCACCTGGGTGACGCCGCCGGGCACGCCGTCGACCGACGACGAGCCGATCGTCTGGACGGAGTCGACGATCAGCAGGCTGGGCTTCACGGCGTCGATGTGGGTGAGCAGGCCGCCGAGGTCGGTCTCGGCCGCGAGGTACAGCTCGTCGGCGAGGGCTCCGGTGCGCTCGGCGCGCAGGCGCACCTGCGCGGCCGACTCCTCGCCAGAGACGTAGAGGGTGCGGCGGCCGGCCCGCGCCCACCGCGCCGCGACCTCGAGCAGCAGGGTGGACTTGCCGACGCCCGGCTCGCCCGCCATCAGCATCACGGCGCCGGCGACGACGCCCCCGCCGAGGACACGGTCGAGCTCGGGGATGCCCGAGCCGACGGCGGCGGCCTCGGTGGCCGTGACCTGCCCGATCGGGACGGCGGGGCTGGAGACGGGGGCGGGGGAGGTGCGGCCGCTGCGGGCACCGGTGCCGACCGCGTCGACGGTGCCCCACGCCTGGCACTCACCACACCGACCGACCCACTTGCCCGTGGTCCATCCGCACTCGGTGCAGGCGAAGGCGGACGCGGTCTTGGGCGGCATGGGGGCCAGCCTAGGTGGCGGGTCCGACAGGACGCGTCGTCAGATGCGGACGGTGCCGCTCGGGGTCTCGAACTCGGCGGCGAGGATGCCGGGAGCGCCGTTCGGGGCGACCCAGCGGACCTCGATGTCCTCCAGCGCACCGACGGCGGGCTCGCCCAGCCAGTCGGCGAGCCGCTCGGGGCTGCCGGCGATCTCCAGGCCCACGAGGGAGACCTCGGCCTCGGCCATCTGGGACGGGTGCTCCTCCGGCGGGACGTCCCACGTCATGACGAACGGCAGCTGCGGATCGGCCTTCATGCCGTGGATGCCGATCTGCTGCCAGGTCAGGTTGTACCCGTCCGGGCGGTGCCGGTTGCCGGGCACCGCGTGCCGGCCGAGGCGCTTCTCGACGGGGTCGATGTCGTCGACGGAGACGCACCAGCCCAGCCAGCCGCCGCCGAGCTCGGAGCGGGCCTTGACGGCCTGGCCGAAGGGGGCCTTGTCGGAGGCGGGGTGCTCCAGCGCCTCGACGACCTCCAGGTACTGGCGGTTCTTCAACGGCAGGATCATGTTGTTCGTGCCGAAGCGCGGGTGGACGCCGCCGGCGAGGAACACTGCGCCGAACTTCTCACTCAGCTCGCTCGTGGTCGCCATGAGGCCGGCCGGTCCGACGGCGAACGACAGGTGGTCGAGGTGCATACGGCATTGTTGCCCGTCGCGCGATCGGGCCGAACCTCAGGGTCGCCTACCGTCGGCGGGGTGCGGCACGGGCCGCCCCGCGCTCACGAACCGCTCGCAGTGGTCGACGAGCTCGAGGTACCCGGCCGCGCCCATGAGCTCGGTCAGTTCGGCGCGGTTCCCGATGTACACGGGATCGGCGGCCACGTGCGCGTCCGTGTTGGACGAGCAGTACCAGTCGAGGTCGGCGCCGCCGGGCCCCCAGCCGGCGCGCGTGTACTCGCCGATGCTGACCTCGGTGTACGTCGAGCCGTCCCCGGGGTCGACCTCGCGGAACGACCGGCGCAGCGGCAGCTGCCAGCAGACGTCGGGCTTCGTCGTGTGCGGCTCGATGCCGGTGGCCAGCGCGTGGGCGTGCAGGGCGCAGCCGTAGCCACCGGGGAAGTCGCGCGAGTTGTGGAAGATGCAGGCACCGTCGGCCACGCGGGTCTTCAGCTCGCCGTCGGCGTCCCGCTCGGTCCATCCGTCGCGGTGCCCGAGGTCGTGCAGCTCCCACTCGGTCGGGTCGAGTCGCTCCACGAACGCGGCGACGCGGGCGTGGTCGTCGGCGTCGCTGAAGTGGGCACCGAGCGTGCAGCACCCGGAGTCGGGCGCGGTCGCGTAGATGCCCGGGCAGCCGGCACCGAAGATGCAGGTCCAGCGCGAGGTGAGCCAGGTCAGGTCGCACCGGAAGACCTCGGTGGCGTCGTCGGGGTTCGCGAACTCCACGAAGGAGCGCGGGAATCCCAGGTCGACCTCAGCCACGGACACAGGGTAGGTCACGCCGCGCCCCCACGTAGGGTGGTCGACCGTGGTGGACGGGGGGCGGGTCGCGACCGGGTGGCGCACGATCCCAGGCGCCGCCCTCGCGCTGAGCGTCCTCGGACTGTCCTGGCCCGGACGCCTGCCCGGCGCGGACGTGGCCACCGAGATCCTCCTGGTCGCCGCCGGTGCACTGCTGGGGCACGCGCTGCTCGTGGAGCGAGATCGCCCGATCGGGCCGATCGTGGGTGCGGGCCTGCGCCTCCTCGTCCCACCCGCCCTGGCGCTCGTCGCCACGGCGCTGGTCGTTCAGCGATGGATCGACGTCCGCGCGTGGGAGCGGCAGCTCCGCGACGTCCGCGAGGCCGCCGTCGCGGCGACCACCGTCCGAGAGGTCGCTGCCGACTCGCCGGTCGCCGTGTTCTGGGTCGTCGCGCTGCTGGTGCAGTCGGCTGCGCTCGTCCTGCTGCTGCGCTGGGTCGCGGGCCGGCTGGCGAGCGGGCTCGGCCTCGTCGTGCTGGCGCTGTCGATCGCCTCGTTCTGCTGGTGGGCGCTCGACCCGGCGAGCCACCTCGGGGCGCGGTTCTGGCCGGTCGGCCTCGGTGTCCTGGTCGCGCTGGCGTTGGCGGCCCGACCCGAGGCGAGGGCAGGGCGTGGCTCCGCGCTCATCGCCTGGTGCGCGGCCGCCGCCGTGGCCGGCTTCGCGGTGCTCGGCTCCGGCGGGGTGCTGGCCACCGTGGTGGGTGCTGTGGTGGGCCTCGTCCTGGTCCTGAGCGGACCCGCGCCGGGCTCGCCCGCCACGCTGCCGGGTCCGCGCCTCGCGGGGTGGTTCGCGGTCGTCGCGTGGGCGAGCCTGTTCTGGGCGGGACCCGCCCTGCGACTGGCGCCCGAGGTGATCGGACGCGAGCTCGGCCTGCGCGACCGGGCGGTCCTGCTGCTCCTGGTGGGCGCGGTCGCCGTGGTGCTCGTGGGCGCCCTCGCCGCGGTCCGGGCCGTCGTCGACCACGTCGCCGCGTGGGCGGTCCTGGCAGCGGCGTCCGTGGCGGCCGCCGTGCTGGTGACCTCGCCCGGGCTGGACCGGCTCGAGGCGATCGAGGCCGACGTCGCCCGGGCCGAGGCCGCGGTCACCCGCGACCTGCCCGCGTGCTTCGGTGCCGTGGCGATCGCGTCGCGCGCCGAAGGACGCGCCTGCCGCAATCCCGAGCTCGACGGGGTGATCCGTCCCGGGCTCGATCGGGCCGGCGCGGACTTCGAGCCCTACCCGGACTGCTGGTCCGACCCGCGCCAGTACGAGCTCAAGGTCTGCGACCTCGGCGGGCCGGGCACGGGCCCGAAGGTCCTGGTGCTGGGCGACTCGCACGCGCGGGTGCTGCTCGGCGCGTTCCGGCGCCTCGCGGAGGCGGGCGTCGCGTCGGTGTCGGCCGCCGCCAAGGCCAGCTGCGGGTGGAGCACGCTGCCGCTGCGGGACAGCAAGGACCCGCTCCGCGGCCCGTACTGCGACCGGTGGCGCGCGGAGCTGACCACGTGGCTCGAGCGCCACGCGACGGACTACGACGTCATCGTCACCACGGCGTACAACGGCCGGATGAAGGGACCGAAGGACGCACAGGTGAGCGGACTCGTCGAGGCGTGGGAGCCCGCGCGCCGGGCCGGCGTCCCGGTCGTGGCGCTGCGGGACAACCCACGGCTCGCGGGGGACACGCTGGACTGCCTGAGGGACGTCGAGCCCGGGCGGTGGGCGGAGTGCGACGTGCCGCAGGACGAGGTGGTCCGCGAGTTCGACCCGTTCGAGCCGGCCGCCGAGCGAGCCGGCGGCGCGCACTTCGTCGACACCACCGGGTTCTTCTGCGTCGCCGGCACCTGCCCGGCGGTCATCGGCGGGGTGAACGTCTACCGCGACTACAACCACGTCTCGGCCACGTACGCCGGCACCCTCGCGCCGGTGCTCTACCGCGCGATCGCCCGGACGGGCGTGTTCGAGCCGCCGCGCTCCGCTGCGCGGGCGGCCTCCCCGATGTCACACTGACTCCCATGCGCATCGGCGTCCTCGACATCGGTTCCAACACGGGCCACCTGCTCATCGTCGACGCGTTCCGTGGCGGACCGCCGGTTCCGGCCCACTCGTTCAGCGAGCCGCTGCGACTGGCGGAGAACCTCGACGGGGACGGCCACCTGACCGACGAGGGCATCGACCGCCTGGTGAAGTACGTCGTGGAGGCGGGGTCGCAGGCCGAGGACAAGGGCGCCGAGCGCGTGCTCGCCTTCGCCACCTCGGCCGTCCGCGAGGCGGGCAACGCCGAGCAGGTGATCGCGCGGGTCGCGGAGGCCAGCGGCACCCGCCTGCAGATCCTCCCGGGCGAGGACGAGGCCCGGCTGACGTTCCTCGCGGTGCGTCGCTGGTTCGGCTGGTCCTCCGGCCGCCTCGGCGTCTTCGACATCGGCGGCGGGTCGCTCGAGCTGGGCGTGGGCTCGGACGAGACGCCCGAGACGGCCGTCTCGCTGCCGCTGGGCGCCGGACGGCTCACCCGCGAGTGGCTCGACCAGGGGATGAGCCACGACGAGGTGCGCCGCGAGGTGCGGCGCGAAATCGGCGCGGTCGCGGGCCCACTGCTCCGCGGCGGCGGCTTCGACCGCGCCGTGGCCACCAGCAAGACCTTCCGGTCGTTGGCGCGCATGTGCGGGTCCGCCCCGTCGGGCGAGGGACCGTACGTGCGGCGCCGGCTCGCCCACCGCGACCTGGTCGCCCTCGGGCAGCAGTTGCGCGGGGCGACCGACGAGCAGATCGCGGCGATGCCGGGCGTCTCGGTCCTGCGCGCGCACCAGATGCGGGCCGGCGCGATGGTGGCCGAGGCCACGATGGACCTCTTCGGGATCGAGGAGCTGGAGATCTGCCCGTGGGCGCTGCGCGAGGGCGTCCTGATCGAGTACCTGGACCACCTGTGACCGGTCACGTCCTAGGCTGGGAGGCGTGAGCGTGCGCTCGAGTCAACCGATGGTCTCGCTGTCGACGTCGTCGGTCTATCCCGATGGCACGGCGGCGGGCTTCGCGACGGCGGCTCGCCTCGGCTACGACGGGGTCGAGGTCATGGTCGGCCTCGACGACGTCAGCGCCGACACCACGGCCGTGAAGGCCCTGGCGAAGGCGCACGACATCCCCGTCGTCTCGATCCACGCCCCCTGCCTGCTCGTGACGCAGCGCGTGTGGGGCACCGATTCGTGGGGCAAGCTGCACCGCAGCGCCGAGATGGCGCTCGACGTGGGTGCCGACACCGTCGTGGTGCACCCGCCGTTCCGCTGGCAGCGCGAGTACGCCCGCGAGTTCGTCGAGGGCATCGCCCGGCTCGAGGACGAGTACGACGTGGCGTTCGCGGTGGAGAACATGTACCCCTGGCGCTCGGGCAAGCGCGAGTTCCAGGCCTACGCGCCCGGGTGGGACCCGCTGCCGTACGACTACGAGAACGTCACCGTCGACTTCTCGCACGCCGCCACCGCGCGCATCGACTCGCTCCAGCTCATCGAGGACCTCGGCGACCGGCTGGCGCACATCCACCTGACCGACGGGTCGGGGTCGATGAAGGACGAGCACCTGATCCCGGGTCGCGGTGCGCAGCAGTGCGACCGCATCCTCGGCCGGCTGGCCGACCTGGGCTTCACCGGGCACGTCGTCGTAGAGGTCAACACGCGCAAGGCGGCCGACCGCGACGCGGACCTGCTCGAGGCGCTGGCCTACGCGCGGCTGCACCTGGCACCCACGCCCGTCTGACGCGGCAGCGGGACTCAGGAACGCGGGGCGACGCAGAACTCGTTGCCGGCCGGGTCGGTCAGCGTGACCCACCGGAAGCTCTCGTCGCCGCGCTCGGCCACGAGGCCGGCACCCGCACCGCGCAGGCGCTCGACCTCGGCGTCCAGGTCGTCGGCGACCACGTCGAGGTGGAGCCGGTTCTTGCCCGGCGTGGGCTCGTCCACCTTCTGGAAGGCCAGCAGGGGCCCGCCGGGGACGGAGACGATGACGTACCAGCCCTCGTTCTCCTCGGTGATGGTGCCGCCGGTCTGCTCGGCCCACCAGGTGGCCAACGCCGTGGCGTCGGTCGTGTCGCACGTGATCATCGCGGGAGTGACAGTCATGAGGTCACGCTAGGGCCGTGCCCCGACAGTCTGGTGGCGATGAGCGAGCCGATCACCAGCTGGAGCTGGTGGTAGACCATGAGCGGCAGGATCATCAGCGGGAACGTGGTGGCCGAGAACAGCACGCTGGCCATCGGCAGGCCCGCGGCGAGCGACTTGTTCGTGCCGCAGAAGTAGATCGCCACCGCGGCGCCGCGGTCGAATCGCCGTCCCGCCAGCCAGCACAGCAGCGACGACGCCGCGAGCAGTCCGACGCACACGCCGGCGACGACCGCTCCGTCGCCCCAGTCGAGCACGTCCCACACGTCGGCGTTCGTCCCGCGGCTGAAGCCGGCGTAGACCACGAACAGCACCGTCGTCCGGTCGAAGCGGCGCAGGCCCACGTCGTGGCGCACCAGCCACGGTCGCAGCCAGCGCCGGGCCAGCTGCCCGACGACGAACGGCACGAGCAGCAGGCCGACGATGCGCAGGACCGACTCGGCGTCGACCCGGACGTCGCCGCCGAGGACGAGGGCCACCAGCAGGGGAGTGAGGAACACGCCCAGCAGGCTCGAGATCGAGGCGGCCACGACCGCGATCGCGCGGTCGCCGCCGGCGATCGACGTGAACGCCACGGAGGACTGCACGGTCGACGGCACCAGGCACACGAACACGAGCGCGGCCAGCAGCTGCTCCGAGACGATCGACGGCGCCAGCGGGGACAGCGCCAGGCCCATGAGGGGGAAGAGGACGAACGTGGCCCCCACGATCACCAGGTGGACCCGCCAGACCTTCAGCCCGTGCACGACCTCGGCGGTCGACAGGCGCGCGCCGTAGAGGAAGAAGAGGGCGACGATGCCGACCTGCACCAGGACCGAGACGACCTCCAGGACGGTGCCCTGGGCCGGCAGCACGATGCCCAGCCCGGCGAGGGCCAGGATCATGACGACGAACGGGTCGATGCGCACCGGGCCACGATAGGCCGCTTCGACGCCCCGTCACGTGACGGTCACCCCCCTGTCGCGCGTTCGTCTCCCCACGCTGGCACGGTGGACCCATGAGCGAGACAGCGATCCGCGCCGTGTGCCTGTTCTGCGGCGCTCGTGACGGGGCGCAGCCCGAGTACGTCCAGGCCGCCCGGGAGCTCGGCGCCGGCCTCGCGCGGGCCGGGGTCGACCTGGTCTTCGGCGGTGGCGGCATCGGCATCATGGGCGCGGCCTCCGAGGCCGCCCGCGCCGGGGGCGGACGCGTGGTGGGCGTCATCCCGCAGCTGCTGCTGCAGCGCGAGGGCGGCCGCAGCGACGAGCCGGACACGCACGTCGTCGACACCATGCACGAGCGCAAGGCCCTCATGCACGAGCTCTCCGACGCCTTCGTCGTCCTGCCCGGCGGCCTCGGCACGTACGAGGAGTTCTTCGAGATCCTCACGTGGCGCCAGCTGGGCTTCCACGACAAGCCGATCGTCGTCGTCGACGTGGCCGGGTACTTCGCTCCGCTGCGCGCACTCGTCGCCCACGGCGCCGCCGAGGGATTCGTCGGCCACCGCGACGAGGAGCTGTTCACGATCGTCGAGTCCGTCGAGGAGGCGCTGGCGTCCCTGGGCGTCACGGCCTGAGCGTTCTCGCCCGCATTCTCGGGTCGGGGCCCCCGTGCCGCCGGCGGCAACTACGCTCGACCCCATGAGGATCGCGGTCGTCGGTGGCGGCGTCATGGGTGGCACGTTGGTCGAGGCGATGGCGCGAGCCGGTCACGACGACGTCGTCGTGATCGAGCGCAGCCCCGAGCGGCGCGCCGAGCTCGAGCAGTCCGGCCATGCCACGGCCGCCGAGATCGACGCGGTCGCCGGTGCCGACACGGTGCTGCTGGTCGTGAAGCCGCAGGACGTGGCGACGGTGCTGCCGGCCCTCGCCGCCGTGGTCGAGCCCGACGCCACCGTGGTCTCGCTCGCCGCCGGCGTGCGGACGGCCACCATCGAGGCGGCGCTGCCCGGGACCGTGGCGGTCGTGCGCGCCATGCCGAACACTCCCGCCGTCATCGGCCGCGGGATGTTCGGGGTCTCGGCCGGCAGCCGCGTGCCCGCCGACCGGCTCGACGCCGTGGTCGCGCTGCTCGCGGCCGGTGGCGAGGTCGTGGTCGTCGACGAGTCGCATCAGGACGCGGTCACCGCCGTGTCGGGCTCCGGGCCCGCCTATCTGTTCCACCTCGCCGAGCACATGATCGCCGCCGGCGTCGAGGCCGGGCTCGACCCCGAGGCCGCCCGCACCCTCACCGTGCAGACGCTGGTCGGCTCCGCCGAGCTGCTGGCCGGGTCCGACGACGCGCCGGAGGAGCTGCGCCGGCGCGTGACCTCGCCGAACGGCACCACCCACGCCGCGATCACCGCGTTCGACGAGCACGGTGTCGGCGAGGGGATCCGCGCCGGCGTTCGCGCCGCGATCGCCCGCTCCGCGGAACTAGGCTGACGGCATGGACGATCGCGCCGCGGTGGTGTTCGACGAACGCCTCACCGACTACGACTTCGGGCCGTCGCACCCGATGGCGCCCGTGCGGGTCAAGCTGACGATGGCGCTCGCCGAGGAGCTCGGCGTCCTGGAGGGGCTCGACGTGGTCGGTGCGCGGCCCGCCACCGAGCACGAGCTGCTCAGCGTCCACACGCCCGACTACGTCGAGCGCGTCGTCAACCTGAGCAAGCACCCCACCCACACCGACGCCGCGCACGGGCTCGGCACCGAGGACAACCCCGTGTTCCGCGGCATGCACGACGCGAGCGCCTTGATCGCGGGTGCCAGCCTCGAGGCGGCACGGCTGGTCTGGACGGGCGAGCGCAAGCGCGCGATCAACGTCAGCGGCGGCCTGCACCACGCGATGCCCGGTCGGGCCAGCGGCTTCTGCGTCTACAACGACGTGGCGATGGGCATCCAGTGGATGCTCGACCACGGGGCGAAGAAGATCGTCTACATCGACGTCGACGCCCACCACGGCGACGGCGTGCAGGCGATCTTCTACCACGACCCCCGGGTGCTGACGATCTCGTTGCACGAGTCGCCGCAGACCCTGTTCCCGGGCACGGGCTACTCCACCGAGGTCGGGGCGGAGGGCGCCGAGGGGTCGGCGGTCAACGTGCCGCTGCCGCCCGGCACGTCCGACGCGGGCTGGCTGCGCGCCTTCCACGCGATCGTGCCGGCGATCGTGCGGGAGTTCGCCCCGGAGGTCATCGTCAGCCAGCACGGCTGCGACTCCCACATGGACGACCCGCTGACCAACCTGATGCTCAGCGTCGACGGCCAGCGCGCGTCGTACCTCGCCGTGCGCGACCTCGCCGAGGAGATCACCGGCGGTCGCTGGCTCGCCACGGGGGGCGGCGGCTACGCGGTCGTCGACGTCGTGCCGCGGGCCTGGGGGCACCTGCTGGCGATCGTCAGCGGCAACCCGCTCCCGCCCGAGACCGAGACCCCCGAGGGGTGGCGGCGGGCGGTCGAGCAGCTTCGCGGACAGCCCGCGCCGACCCGCATGACCGACGGTCGCCGCGCCCTCTACCGACGCTGGGAAGAGGGCTACGATCCCGCATCGTGGCTGGATCGGTCGATCCAGGCCACGCGGACTGAAACTTTTCCGCTGAACGGCCTCGATCCCTCGTATTGAGGTAATTTCCCGCTGTAACTGGGTGTTTCACTGTACGCGGACGGTACAGATGCAGGCCGGGAAGCGCGTAAGGTACGCGGCGGCGCGGAGACTTTCAAACTTTGTGTTCACAGGCGACCCATGTGCCACTAGTCTTCACATCAAGCACGCGCGCTCACTCTCCGGTGGGGAAGCCGGAGAGCGCGCGTGCCCTGGGAGGATGGTGTGGAGATGACTGAGGGAACCCGCTTCATGACCGTTGCCGAGGTCGCGGACCAGATCCGTGTCTCGAAGATGACGGTGTACCGGCTCGTCCACTCGGGCGAGCTCGAGGCCGTGCGTGTGGGCCGTTCCTTCCGTGTGCCTGAGCACGCGGTCGAAGAACTGCTGAGCAAGTCGTTCTACCAAGCAGGCTGACGCACCCCACGGTCCGCCCGGGGGCGGACCGTGGGCTGCCGTCGTGGCCTGCACGACCGCGTGTGCGCGGGGCAGGTGCGATCGCCTAGTGTTTGGTCTGTCCTGTGAGTGAAAGATCAGATCGAGGTGAGTCGTGGGTTCTGTCATCAAGAAGCGCCGTAAGCGGATGTCGAAGAAGAAGCACCGCAAGATGCTGAAGCGCACTCGCGTGCAGCGTCGCCGTCTGGGCAAGTGACCGATGTCCGGGGTCGTCCTCGTCACGGGCGCGGCCACGCCCGGCGTGGCTCTTGCCGCGCGGCGCATCGCTGAAGCGGGGGATGTCAGGGTCGTCGCAGTCGACACGACCCTGCCCACCGACGATCTCGGGTCAGTCAAGTTCGTGCGTGCGGACATCCGCACGCCGGTCATCTCCAAGGTTCTCGCCGTCGAGGACGTCGACACCGTGGTCCACATGGACCTGGCGCCGATCCGTCCGCGGGGTTCTGGCAGTGCCACCAAGGAGATCAACGTCATCGGCACGATGCAGGTCCTCGCGGCCTGCCAGCGCTCCGACACGGTCAAGCGCGTCGTGCTGGCCAGCAGTGCCGCCGTGTACGGCGCCTCGCCGCGCGACCCCGCCGTCTTCACCGAGTCGGCGACGGCGCGCGGCGGGACGAAGTCAGGGTTCTCCAAGGACATCGTCGAGGTCGAGGGGTACACGCGCGGCTTCGCGCGGCGCCGTCCCGACGTGTGCGTCACCACCTTGCGCATGGCGCAGTGGCTGTCGCCGCACTTCCCGACGGTCCTGAGCACCTACCTCTCCAATCCGGTGCTGCCCGTGCCGATGGGGTTCGATGCCCGGCTGCAGCTGCTGCACCCGCAGGACGCCCTCGAGGTCATCAGCGCGGCCGCGCTCGAGGACCATCCCGGCACGTTCAACGTGGCCGGCGACGGCATCGTGATGCTCACCCAGGCCGCCCGCATGCTCGGCAAGCCCACCGTGCCCCTGCCGCCCGTGGGGTTCGGTGCGGTGCTCGGCCGGATGGTGCACTTCATGGGGTCGGACGTGTCGCCGGGCCTGCACCGGCTGCTGACCTACGGCCGGGTGCTGGACACCACGGCCCTGCGCGAGATCTTCGGCTACAGTCCCCGTCACACGACGCGCGAGACCTTCGAGTGGTACGCCGAGACGGCGCGCCCGGGTCTGCTGCACGCTTGGGGGATCACGCGATGAAGGACGACCTGAAGGGCATCGGCACGTCCGGCCGCGCCGGACGGGGCAACGGGTCGACGTCGCCTTCGCGCGCCGCCCGGTCGCTCGCCGGCCCTGCGGCGAAGAAGCCCGCTGCGAAGAAGCCGCCGGCCACGAAGGCCGCGGCCCGGAAGGCAACCGGCGCGAAGCCCACGTCGGAGGCCCGGGCCGAGGCGGCCACCTCCGCGCCGGCGCGCACGGCGGCGAAGAAGAAGCCCGCCGCCGCGAAGGCGTCCCCGCAGAAGGCCGCCGCGAAGAAGGCCGCCCCGAAGAAGGCCGCCCCGGTCGAGGAGCCGACGCCGAAGGTCGCGCCCAGCGCGCAGGACCCCAGCGGCCCGGCGGCGGCCGAGCAGCCGATCGGCACGGGGCGCCAGCGTCACCTGCACGCCGTCACCGAGGACGAGGCGCCGCGCCAGGAGCCCCCGCAGGAGGCCACGGCCGACATCGACCCCGAGGACGTCGCGGCCGCGTTCGCCGAGGGAGCCCGGCGCCTGCTCGGCGCCGACTGGCAGACCACGATGACCGAGATCGTCGGCAGCCTGCGCCGCCGCCTCTCGGGCGACTACGCGGTCGACGAGTTCGGGCTCGACCCGGAGGTGCTCGACCTGCTCTCGCACGTCGTCGAGCCGCTGGCCGAGAGCTGGTTCCGCCTCCAGGTGCGCGGCGTCGAGAACATCCCCGCCGACGGCGGTGCGCTGCTGGTGGCCAACCACTCCGGCACGGTGCCCGTCGACGGACTCATCACCGGCTATGCGGTGCGCAAGTACGCCGGCCGGCCGATCCGCCCCCTCGGGGCCGACCTGGTGTTCCGCCTCCCGTACGTGGGGCAGATCGCGCGCAAGATGGGCGCCACCCTGGCCTGCGCCGAGGACGCCGAGCGACTGCTCACGTCCGGCGAGCTCGCGGCCGTGTGGCCCGAGGGCTTCAAGGGCGTCGGCAAGCCGTTCAGCGAGCGGTACAAGCTGCAGCGCTTCGGCCGGGGCGGGTTCGTCTCCTCGGCGATGCGGGCGCAGGTGCCGATCATCCCGGTGTCGATCGTGGGCGCCGAGGAGATCTACCCGTTGATCGGCAACATCCCCTCGCTCGCGCGGCTGCTGGGCCTGCCATACATCCCGATCACCCCGTTCTTCCCGCTCCTCGGCCCGCTGGGCCTGGTCCCGCTGCCGAGCAAGTGGATCATCGAGTTCGGCGAGCCGGTGCGCACCGACGCGTACCCGCCCGAGGCCGCCGACGACCCGATGCTGCTGTTCAACGTCACCGACCAGGTCCGCGAGACGATCCAGCAGACGCTCTACAACCTGCTCGTCGAGCGCGGCAACCCCTTCATCTGACCCGAGCCACGCAAGGAGGCGCGAGATGTCCCACGGACGCCCCGACCTGCGCCTGGACGCCCCGGTCCTCGAACCGTCCGAGGACCTCGTCCAGCGGCTGGCCGCGACCGCGCGGTCCAGTCGTGTCCCGCACCTGGCCCACCGGCACCGCCTCGCGGTCGTGGCCGCATCCTTCCTGGGGGTCAGCGCGATCTCCGTGGGCGGCGCCTGGGCGGTCGGCGCGATCGACGTGCCGGGCGTCCCGTCCTCGCCCCTGAAGCAGGAGGCCACGCTCCCGCCTCCCGCGCCCGACCGCTCCGGGGGCGACTCGGGCGCCGACTCCGGCACCGGTCCGGCCGCCCAGCTGCCGCCGCGATGGAACGACCCGTCGCCCGCCCCGCCGGACGATCCGGTGGACGAGTCCCCGGCCGAGCCGCGCGAGCAGGACGCGCCGGGCCGCGGATCGCGCGACGCCGCCCCGAAGGAGTCGAACCCGGGCCAGGGGGAGACCCGCCGTGAGGACAAGGGCGACAACGGCAAGCGCAAGGGCCAGGACCGGGACGACCCGCCCGGTCAGGGCCAGGGTCGCGGCAACCAGGACGGCAACGGCCGGGCCCAGGAGAAGCCGGACCGGGAGGCGGGCGACGCCGGCCGAAGCGCCGAGGCCCGACAGGAGCGCGAGCGGGGCGACCAGGGTGGCTGACGACGCGGTCGTGGCCGGCGCCAAGGGCGGCGAGCCCGAGGCGTGGCGCCAGCTCTACCGGGCCCACGCCGGTCGACTGGTCGTCTGGCTCCAGACCCGTCCCACCGGCGACGCGGCGGCGGCCGCCGAGGACGTGGCGAGCGAGGCCTGGTCCGTGGCGGCGGCGAAGATCGCCCAGTTCGAGGGCTCGTCCGACGACTTCGGGGGATGGCTCTTCGGCATCGCCCGCCGGATCAGCGCCACGTCGCGGCGCACGTGGCAGCGACGGAACACGCACCCCGGAGAGGTCGGCGAGCTGCTCGAGCCGGAGCCCGACCACGGAGTGGAGATCGCGCACCGGGACGGGGTGCGCGCGCTGCTGGCCCAGCTGCCCCCGCGCGAGCGAGCGGCGGTCGGCCTCGTCGACGGGCTCGGGATGGAGCCCAAGGTCGCGGCCGAGGTGCTGGGCGTCAGCGCCGTGGCGCTGCGGGTGGCGCGCCACCGCGGGCTGCGCCGGCTGGGTCACGCGGTGACCCGGGAGGACCTGCGGACGCTCCCGGGGGCGGCGCCGGGACGCTGAGTCCCTCGGGCGGACATGAGGAGGGGCCGGCCCACCCGGGAGGGGGTGTTGGGCGGACCGGCCCCATTGCCTCAGCACTCCAGTGAGGCGAACCTCCGCACCGGTCGCGACAGCACGACCGGTGCGGAGGAGGTTTCGTGAAGGTCAGCTGGGCTGGTTGGCCAGGCACTTCGCGAGGCGCGCCTGCGCCTTGGCGAGACGCTGGACCTGGGCCTTCTTGGTCTTGGCGACCTTCGTGCGAGCCTGCTTGGCGGTCTTCAGCTTCTTGACGGCCTTGCGCTTCTCGGCGCGCGTGTCGGCCTGCTGGACCTGCTTCTTGGCCTTCTTGACCTTCGCCTGCTGCTTTGCGAACACGGCGTTGACCTTGGCGAGCTGGGCCTCGGCGCGGGTGACCTGCGTGGTCTCGGTGGCGCAGGGCGCGGTGTCCGGGCGGTCCCCGAAGGCCGGGGCCGTCAGGGTGCCGAGCGACAGGGCGAGTCCGGCGGCGACGGTGCCGATGCGGGCGGTCTTCAACATGCGGTTCTCCTCGTTCAGTGGGCAGTCCCGCAGGACTGCTGACACTGGGTACCTGTCACGAGGAGCCGTAGGTGTTACACGGACGCGCTGGCAGTGACGTTCGCGGGGTCGACACGCCGTGTTCGACCCCGCAAACGTCACGCCCAGCGCTTCAGGACTGCTTCTCGCCGAGGCGCTTGAGCAGCTGGTCGCCCTCGATGTCGAGGTCGGGCAGCAGGCGGTCGAGCCAGGCCGGCAGGCGCCAGGCGCGGTCGCCGAACATGGCCATCAGCGCCGGCACGAGCGTCATCCGCACGAGGAAGGCGTCGATCGCGATGGCGATCGCCAGGGCGAAGCCGATCTGCTTGATCATCGGGTCGCCGTTGAAGATGAAGCCGGCGAACACCGCGGTCATGATCACCGCGGCGGCGACGACGACCCGGCTGGAGTGGCTGAAGCCGTCGATCACCGACTCGCGCCCACTGTGTCCGTGGACCCACGACTCGCGCATCGAGGAAACCAGGAAGACCTGGTAGTCCATCGCGAGCCCGTACGCGATGCCCGTGACGAGGATCGGCAGCAGCGCCATCACCGGACCGGTCGAGTCGAGCCCGAACAGGCCGTTGAGCCAGCCCCACTGGAACACGGCGGTGGTGGCGCCCAGGGTGGCCAGGATGGTCAGGAGGAAGCCGGCCGTCGCCTTGAGCGGCACGACGATCGAGCGGAACACGATGGTCAGCACGACCAGCGACAGCAGCACGACGATGCCCAAGTAGATCGGCATGACGTCGCTCATCTTCTCGGCGATGTCGATGCCCATGGCGGTCTGGCCGGTGACGCCCAGCTCGACGTCGTACCGGTCGCCGAAGTCGGCCGACCGGTCGCGCAGGGTGTGCACGAGGGTCTCGGTCGACGGATCGGTCGGGCCGGCCTCGGGGATCAGCGAGACGAGCACGGTGCGGCCGTCCTCGCTCATGCCCGACGCGGTGGCGGAGGCGACGTCCTTCACCTCGCCCAGCTCGGCGACGACGGCGCCGGCGGCCTTCGGGTCGACCGGCTGATCGGACGTGGAGGACAGGACGACCAGGAGCGGACCGTTGAGGCCCTCGCCGAAGGCGTTGCTGACGGTCTCGTAGCTCTCGCGCTGGTCGGTGCCGGAGTTGTAGTTCTCGCTGGAGGGCAGGCCCAGGCGCATGTCCAGGGCGGGGATGGCCAGGACCAGCGTGACGACCACGACCGAGGCGGCCGCGATGAAGCGGTGCTGGGACAGGAAGGTCGCCCAGCGCCTGGCCGTGCCGTGGTCGGTGCCCTGAGCCTCCCGGCCCTCGAAGCGGGTGCGGGCCTTCTGCGAGACGATGCGCTCGCCGACCAGGCCGAGCAGGGCCGGCAGGGCGGTGAGGGCGACGGCGACGGACACCGCGACGGTGGCCGCGGCGATGATCGCCATCGTGGCGAGCAGGCTGATGCCGATGATCGTCAGCGCGGCCAGCGCGATGACGACGGTGGTGCCGGCGAAGAACACGGCGCTGCCCGCGGTACCCACCGCGCGGCCGGTCGCCTCGTGGGCGCTGAGCCGCTCGCGCATGATGAGCCGCCGCTGGCGGTTGACGATGAACAGGGCGTAGTCGATGCCGACCGCGAGGCCCAGCATCAGGCCCAGGACGACGCTCATCGAGCCCAGCTCGTAGAAGTGGCCCAGGGCGTAGGCGCCACCGACGCCCACCCCGACACCGAGCAGGGCGGTCAGCAGCGGGAGCCCGGCGGCCACCACGGAGCCGAGGACGAGGAAGAGCACGACGGCGGCGACGACGAGGCCGACCGCCTCGCCCGCACCGGCGACCTCGGGCAGCTCCTGCAGGGACGAGCCCGGCAGCACCTCGATGTCGGTGCCGGCCAGGGGCTCCTCGGCGGCGTCGAGGATGTCCTCGATCGCGCCGGCGGGCAGGTCGATGATCTGCTTCTTGAACTGGAACTGGGCCATCGCGACGGTGCCGTCGGGCGAGATCGTGACGCCCGGGACCAGCTGCCCCTCGACGACGAGCGGGACCGGCTGCTCCAGCTCCTGGCCCGCGCGGACCGCGGCCATCGCCTGCTCCGCGGCCTCCACCTGGGCGGCGGCCTGCTGCTGGGCGGCGGCCTGGTCCTTCGCCGACCCGGCCAGCTCGGCGGGGTTGACGACCTCGTCGTTGCCGTAGATGGCGTCCATCGAGGCGGCCAGCGGCGCGACGAGCTGCTCGTCGAAGAACGTGCCGCCCTGCGGTGCCCGGTAGACGATCTGTCCCGCACCACCGGCCGCGGCGGGCAACTCGTCCTCGAGCTGCTCCAGTACCCGCTGCGCGGGCACGCCGTTGATCGTCACCTCACTGCTGAGCTTGGGGGCGTTCAGCGCGATGGAGCCGATGATGACGGCCAGCAGGACGAGCCAGGCGCCCAGGAAGCGGGCGGGGTGCGCGAAGGCGGTCTTGCCCCAGCGGTACAGGAGAGTGGACACAGGTCTTCCTCACGAAGTGATAGGTGACTCTCATATCCTAGGATGGGGGGTGGAACGGGACCAGCAGGGCAGGGGAGACGTATGTCACGGCGCGACTCGCGGGCGAACGCCGAGCGCATCCTCGTCGCCGTCCAGCGCCTCTGGGCCGAGGAGGGCACCCCCTCGATGGAACGCATCGCGGCCGAGGCGGGGGTGGGCGTCGCCACCGTCTACCGGCACTTCCCGAACCGGACGGCGCTCGAGAGCGCGGCGTTCCGGCGGATCTTCGCCGAGGAGCTCATGCCGCTCGTCGAGGGTGCCGAGGACGCCGACCTGCTGGAGGTCGCCGAGCGGTTTGTCGAGGTCGTCGGCCGGTACGCCCCGGTGCTGAGCGAGGTCGGGATCAGTCACGTCACCGACGAGGCCCTCGACGAGCTGGCGGAGCCGTTCGTCGAGCTGCTGCGACGGGGGCAGGTCCGGGGCGTCCTGCGCCGCGATCTCGAGCCGGTCGACCTCTACTGGCTGCTGCGCATGATCGTGCTGGGACTCAACTCGCCGGTCGCCTCGAGCACGGTCCGGCGCCGCTACGTCGCGATGCTGCTGCCCGCCCTCGCTCCCGAGGCCCAGAGCGAGCTGCCGCCGCTCGCGGACGAGGACTACGACCGGCTCGGCGCCCCGCCGGAGCGCCGTCGGCCGCCGGTCGAGGACTAGGAGCGTCGCAGTCGCCGGGCGATCAGCCAGGCGACGGAGCTGACCGCTCCCGCCGCGGCGGCCTTGGCGCCGACCGAGGCCACCTTGCGCCCCGTGCGGTAGTCGCGCACCAGCCAGCCGTTCTCCTTGGCGTGGGCGCGCAGCGCGCCGTCGGGGTTGACCGCGCACGGGTGGCCGACGAGCGAGAGCATCGGGATGTCGTTGGACGAGTCGGAGTAGGCGTAGCAGCGGTCGAGGTCGAGGCCCTCGGACTCGGCCAGCGCCCGCACGGCGACGGCCTTGCTCTCGCCGTGCAGCATCTCGCCGACGAGGCGGCCCGTGTAGACGCCGTCGACGTGCTCGGCCACCGTGCCCAGCGCGCCGGTCAGTCCGAGGCGGCGGGCGATCACCTGGGCGATCTCGACCGGCGCGGCGGTCAGCAGCCACACCCGCTGCCCGCGGTCGAGGTGCCACTGCGCCATCGCGCGGGTGCCGGGCCAGATCTTCGCCGCCATGTACTCGTCGAAGACCTCCTCGCCGATCTCCTCGAGCTCGCGCACCTCGTGCCCGGCGATGAACTGCAGGGCCGCGTTGCGCGCCTGCGAGATGTGCTCGGCGTCCTCGACGCCCACGTACTTGAAGTAGGCCTGCTGCCAGGCCGCCCGGGCGATGTCGCGGGTCGAGAAGAACTCGCGCTCGTGGAGGCCGCGGGCGAGCAGGAAGATCGACGCGCCCTGCATGATCGTGTTGTCGACGTCGAAGAACGCGGCGGCGGTCGGGTCGGCCGGCTGGGCCAGCGCCTGCTCGACCTCGGCGGCGGCCGCCGCGGCCTGACCGGCCAGGATCGATCGCGCCTGCAGGTTCCGGGGCGGGCCCGTTCCATGGCGCGGAGACATGGCGCCACTGTATCCACGAACGGGAGTGACGAGGTGTGGTTGACTCGTCGCCATGGCCGTCAACGTCAGTGACGATCTGCGCGAGACCGCGCGTCGAGATCCCGAGGGCATCGCCCTGATCGAGCCGCGCACGGAGCGCCGGGTGACCTGGGCGGAGTTCGACCAGTGGGCCGATCGCGTCGCCCAGACCCTGCTCGGCCGCGGCGTGCTCGCCGGTCAGCGGGTCGCCCTCGTGATGAGCAACGGCATCGACCTCGCCGTGGCCTACTACGGGGTGCTTCGCGGCGGCATGGTCGCCGTGCCGATCAACCCCCGGGCCACCCCGCGCGAGATCTCGCGGATGGTCGCGGCGTGCGCGCCGAAGATCGTCGTCGGCGACGCGCAGTCGATCACGCAGGTCCGCCAGGCCGACACCGGCGACTCGGTCATCGTCGTCCACCGGGCCGCGCCCCAGGAGGGTGAGCTGCGCTTCGGCGCGCTGCTCGAGCACGCGGTCGACGCCACGCCCGTCGCGCCGCCCGATCCCGAGTCGCTGGCCGTCGTGCTGTTCACGTCCGGTGCCACCGGCCTGCCGCGGGGGGTGATGCTGACCCACCGGGCGCTGGTCGCCGACCTCGACCAGCTCCTGGAGGTCGACTCGCCGCCGGTCATCCGGCCCGACGACGTCGTCCTCGGGCTGCTGCCGATGTTCCACATCTACGGGCTCAACTGCGTGCTGTCGCTGTCGGTCCGGGTGGGTGCGGCGGTCGTGCTCGTCGAGGAGTTCGATCCCGGGAGCCTGCTGGCGGAGATCGCCGAGCGGCACATCACGAACCTGCCGGTCGCGCCGCCGGTCATCTCGGCGTGTGTCGGCCTGTCCGGTCTGCGCGAGGCGCTCGCCGGGGTGCGCCTCATCGTCTCGGGCGCCTCCGCCCTCGACCCCGAGCTCGCCGAGGCGTTCCACGCCCTCTCGGGCCAGCCGGTCGAGCAGGGCTACGGACTGACCGAGACGGCCCCCGTCCTCACGATGACGATCGGCGACGGCCGCGCGCCCGGCGAGCTGCCGCCCGGAGGCTCCGTGGGCCGCCCGCTGCCGGGCGTCGAGATCGCGCTGCGCGACTTCCTCGGGCAGGTGGCCGCCCCCGGCGACCCCGCCCAGATCTGGGTGCGCGGCGCCAATCTCTTCTCGGGCTACTGGCCGGACGGCTCCGACGGGCCCGACGCCGAGGGCTGGTGGGCCACCGGCGACATCGGCCTGCTCGACGACGCCGACAACCTCGTCCTGGTCGACCGGCTCAAGGAGACGATCAACGTCTCGGGCTTCAACGTGTACCCCTCCGAGATCGAGGAGGCGATCGTCGACGCGCCCGGTGTCGAGTCGGTCGCCGTGATCGGGGTCGAGGACGAGCGCACCGGCGAGGCCGTCGTGGCGTTCGTGGTGCCCGAGGACCTGGAGGGCGACGCCGCCCCGGTGGAGGAGGCCGTGCGCGCGATCGCCGCCGAGCGCCTCGCCCGCTTCAAGGTGCCGTCACGGGTGATCGTCGTGGCCGCCCTGCCGCACTCGCCCACGGGCAAGGTCGCCAAGGGTCGCCTGCGTGCCCTCGTGAAGTCGGATCCGGCATGACCGTCGCCCACGCCGACGACGCTCGCGTCGTCGTCTACTCGCGCGCCGGCTGCCACCTCTGCGAGGCCGCCGAGCAGCTGGTCGCCCAGGTCGTCGCGGACACCGGCGACGGGTGGGCCCGCGTCGACATCGACACCGACCCCGACCTGCAGCAGCGCTTCACCGACCAGGTGCCCGTCACGTTCGTCGACGGCCGCCAGCACGACTTCTGGCGGGTCGACCCCGACCGCCTCCGGGCGGCGCTCGCGCGACGGTGATCGGCCGGTCGTCCCGCGGGGGTGGCGTGGCCTTCCGTGGCCGCGTCGGGGAGACTGCATAGCGTGTCAGATCGCATCTACGTCCGCCGGTACGTCGATCCGCTGAACCCGCCCTCCATGGCGAGGTTCCGGGTCGGTTGCGGCAAGAACTCGGGCAACCTGGTCTTCGCGGCGTCCGCGCAGCGGTCGCTCACGGTCGACGGCGTCGACGTCGAGGCCAACAACCTGCGCACCCTCCTGCGCAGTGTCGACCGGCTCAACGACGAAGGTCGCCACGTGGTCATCCCGTTGGCGAACGCGTTCCGGCCCGACTTCCTGCCCAACCTGACGGCGCTGACCGAGGCGATCGAGCGCCTGACCGTGCCGGTGACGATCCTCGGCGTCGGCGGCCAGTTCAAGCTCGACGGCACGGTCGAGACGACGGACGAGGTCGACGCGGCCGCCCGCCGCTTCATGCGCGCGGTCCTGTCCCGCGGTCCGTCCCTGGGCGTGCGGGGCGAGCGCACCGCCGGGTACCTGAACGGGCTCGGGTTCGCCGAGATCGACGTCATCGGCTGCCCGTCGATGTTCCTGCGCGGGGCCGACCTGTCGATCCGCGACACGGCGCCGGCGTTCGACGCCGCGACGAAGGTCAGCATCAACCTGACGCCCCACGTCCCCATCCCGAAGGGCTGGGTCGACGACGTCTTCACCCGCCATCCCCGCACGGAGTACGTCGCCCAGGACCTCAAGGACCTCGACGCGATGCTCGGCGGCCCGGCGGTCAAGGCGGCCTCGCCCGAGTACCCCGCGTCCATCCGCCACCGGGCCATCCGCGACGACCGGGCGGTCCTGTACTGCCACGCGCCGACGTGGATCGACGCGATGGCCGCCCGCGACTTCACGGTCGGGCACCGCATCCACGGCAACATCGCGTCGCTGCTGGCCGGGACGCCCGCCCACGTGATCGTGCACGACAGCCGCACGCAGGAGCTGTGCGAGTACTTCGAGATCCCGCACACCGCCGTCACCGCGCACACGCGCGAGCTCACGCCCCAGCGGCTCTTCGAGGCGTCCGACTACGGTCCGCTCGTCGCCAACCACCCCGAGCGCGTGGCGCGCTTCGCCGGGTTCCTCGAGAAGCACGGCCTGCGGCACGTGCTCGACCTGCCCGCGGGCGGGGCCCCCTTCGACCGGGCGGTCGCCGAGGCGCAGATCCGTCCGAGCCTCGTGGTCCGGCCACGGTCCAGCGCGCCCGAGATCCTCGACCTGCGGGCGTGGAACACGGCGCGCGCCGCCCACGAGGGCATCGCCCGCGCCGAGGGGCGCGTCGCCCGCGCCGAGAAGCGGATCGCCGAGCTCGAGGCGCGCCTCGCCCAGACGAAGAGCACCGGTGGCGGCCTGCTGAGCGTGCTCCGCCGCGGCCGCTGACGATGCGCCTCGAGATCCAGGCCCTCCGGGCGGTCGCCGTCCTGGCGGTCGTCGGCTTCCACCTGTGGCCGGGGCGCCTCAGCGGCGGCTACATCGGCGTCGACGTCTTCTTCGTCATCTCGGGCTTCCTGATCACGGGTCACCTCATGCGCGAGGTCGACCGGGACGACCGGGTCGACCTGGCGCGGTTCTGGGCGCGCCGCGCGCGGCGCCTGCTCCCGGCCGCCTACCTGGTGCTGCTGGTCTCGGCCATCGGTGTGCTCGTGTGGCTGCCGTCGGCGCAGTGGACCCAGAACTTCCGCGAGATCATCGGCTCGACGCTCTATGTCGAGAACTGGGTGCTGGCGGCGGACGCGGTGGACTACCTCGCCGCGGACGGCATCCCCTCGAGCGTGCAGCACTACTGGACGCTCTCGGTGGAGGAGCAGTTCTACCTCGTCTGGCCGCTGCTGGTGATCGCCGGCCTCGTCATCGCACGCCGCACTGGCCGGTCGCGCCGCGTCGTGGTGCTCGCCGTCCTGGCGACCGTGACGCTGGTGAGCTTCCTGTACTCGCTGTGGCTGACGGCCGAGCACCCCCAGCTGGCGTACTTCGCCACGCCGGCCCGGGCCTGGCAGTTCGGCGCCGGAGCGGTGTTCGCTCTCGTGGTGGCGGCCGGCCGGGTGCGCCTGCCGGCGCGGGTCGCGATCCCCGCCTCGTGGCTGGGCTTCGGCGTGATCGCCGCGTGCTCGTTCCTGTACGACGAGCTGACCCCGTTCCCCGGCACCGCGGCCATCGCCCCGGTGCTGGCGACGCTGCTCGTCATCGCCGCCGGATCGCCGGCCGGCCCCCTGTCGCCGACCCCGCTGATGGCGTGGCGACCCGTGCAGGCGACGGGCGACCTGTCGTACTCGATGTACCTGTGGCACTGGCCCCCGATCATCCTGCTGCCCGAGATCCTCGGCGAGGAGCTCGGCTTCGCCCCGCGGGTGGGCATCCTCGTCGGCACGTTCGTCGCGGCCTGGCTGACGATGCACCTCGTCGAGAACCCGATCCGCTTCGGCACGCGCGGCGGCATGCGCCGCCCCGTCGTGACCGGTCTGGCCTCCGTGGCCGCGGCGGCGGTCGTGGTCTCGGTCGCGGCGTACGGCTGGCAGGCCGGCGACGCCGAGGAGCAGCGCGCCCAGGAGCTGACTGCGCGCGTCAACGCCGACATGCCCGAGTGCTTCGGCGCGGCCTCGATGCCGCCGGCGGGGGAGTGCGAGAACCCCGACCTCGCCACGATGAGGGTCCCGGCCGGTCCCGACGTCTCACGCGACTGGGGCGGCCGCAGCCAGTGCTGGGGCAAGAACGACCAGGTCGAGCTCAAGTCGTGCGACTTCGGCGAGCGGGCGGGCGACCGGCCGCGCGTCGTGCTCGTGGGTGACTCCCACGCCCGCGCCATGCTCCCGGCCTTCGTGCGGCTGGCCGAGATCGGCGAGCTCTCGCTGACGACCCACCTCAAGGGTGGTTGCGCCTGGTCGACCGACCCGCCGGGCCGCGTCGCGGCTGCCGAGGTCCTCGACACGTGTCCGGCGTGGCGGGCCAACGTCGAGGAATGGATCGAGCAGAACAGCAGCGACATCGACCTGATCGTCACGACCGGCCTGGCCCGCAACCTCGCGGGGTCGCGCACGGAGCAGGCGAAGGCGCTCTCGGCGGCCTGGACCCGGGCCACGAGGCTGGGCGTCCCGGTGGCCGCCCTCGTCGACAACCCGGACAACGGCCAGCCCCCGGCGAAGTGCCTGGACCGGGTGGACTCCTGGGACGAGAGCACGTGCTCGGTGAAGCGCGAGGACGCGTTCCCGTACGGCGATCCCTTCGGCGAGGCCGCCCGGATGACCGACGGTGCGTACCGGATCGACATGACCGACTTCTACTGCCTCGAGGACGTGTGCCCCGCGATGATCGGCGGCGTGAACGTCTACCGCGACAGCCACCATCTGACCGCGACGTTCACCCGGACGTTGGCGCCATTCCTGTGGAACCGCATCACCGGGACCGTCGACGGACTCACCACGGATGACCGCTGAACCGGATGCACGAGCGCTCTCGATTTTGTGAAAGGGTTCCCAAACTCTTAGACTGACCGGGCGCTACGGCTAAAAATTCCCGTCATTCCGCGGCGCAGGAGCACCGTGACCATTCTTCGCAGCCCAGCTGGGATCCCCGACGCCACCGTGGCCCGGCTCCCGCTCTACCTGCGTGCGCTGGACGAGCTGGCCGAGCGAGGGACGGACGTGTGCTCGTCCGAGCACCTCGCCACCGCGGCCGGCGTCAACTCCGCGATCGTCCGCAAGGACCTGTCGCACCTGGGCTCCTACGGCACGCGCGGCGTCGGTTACGACGTGCGCTTCCTGGCCGGGCACATCGCCACCGTCGTCGGCCAGACCCAGCCGTGGCCGGTCGTCATCGTCGGTGCCGGCCACCTGGGCTCGGCGCTGGCCGCGTACCAGGGCTTCGGCGCCCGGGGGGTCAAGGTCGCTGCGGTCGTCGACGCCGACCCCGATCTCGTCGGCACCGTCGTCGGCGGTCACGAGGTGCGGTCGATCGACACCCTCTCCGACGTCATCGAGCACGGCGAGGTGTCCCTCGCGATCATCGCGACGCCGCCGGCCGCCGCCCAGAGCGTCGCCGACGCCCTCGTCGCCGCCGGCATCACCAGCATCCTGAACTTCGCGCCCACCGCTCTGCAGGTGCCCGACGCGGTCGACCTGCGCCAGGTCGACGTGGCCGCCGAGCTGCAGATCCTGGGCTACCACGCACACCGCCGCCAGGCGGAACCTGCCGAGGAGGCGGTTCTCTCATGAGCGTTCTGGTCGTCGGCCTGTCGCACAGGTCCGCGCCGGTGGACCTGCTGGAGCAGGTCTCGCTCGACACCGATGCGACGGTCAAGCTGTCGCACCAGGCGCTCGAGGTCCCGGCCATCAGCGAGGCCGCGGTCATCTCCACCTGCAACCGCGTCGAGGTCTACGTCGAGGCCGAGCGCTTCCACGGCTCGGTCGAGGACCTGGCCCAGCTGCTGGCCGACCAGTCCGGGCTGCACCGCGACGCGCTGCTGCCGCACGTGTACGTCCACTACGACCAGGCCGCCGTCGCGCACCTGTTCCGGGTGGCCGCGGGCCTGGACTCGATGATCCTGGGCGAGAGCCAGATCCTCGGGCAGGTCCGCGAGGCCCTGCACCGGGCGCAGGCCGAGTCCACGATGGGCGCCAGCCTCAACGCGCTGTTCCAGCAGGCGCTGCGGATCGGCAAGCGCGGCCACGCCGAGACCGGCATCGACCGCCTCGCGCCGTCGATCGTCACCGCCGCGCTCGACACGGCCGGCGACGTCGTCTCGGCGCCCGACACGCGCTTCCTCGTCGCGGGTGCGGGCACCATGAGCCGGCTCGCGGTCCGCACCCTGATCGAGCGAGGCGTCGCGCCGTCGCGCATCTGGGTGGCCAACCGCACGTTCCAGCGCGCGTTCGAGCTCGTCGCCAGCCACGGCGTCAGCGCCGTGCGCTGGGAGTCGCTCGACGTCGAGCTGTCGGCCGCCGACGTGCTCGTCACGTGCACCGGCGCCACCGGCTTCGTCTTCGACCGCGAGCGGGTCGCCCGCGCCACCGGCGACGGCCGCGCCCTGACCGTGATCGACCTGGCCCTGCCCCGCGACGTCGCGCCCGACGTCCGCGAGTTGGACCACGTCACGATCGTCGACATCGAGGTGCTCGCCGAGCGTGCCTCGGCCGACTCCGTCGCCGAGGACGTCGAGCAGGTCCGCGAGATCGTCCAGTCCGAGGTCGACGCCTTCCTGGCCGGTCGCCAGCAGGCCAAGGTCACGCCCACCGTCGTGGCGCTGCGCAGCATGGCCACCGAGGTCGTCAGCTCCGAGTCGGCCCGCCTCGAGTCGCGCCTGCACGGCCTGGACGAGGCCCAGCTCGACGAGGTCCGTCGCGCGCTGCGGCGGGTCGCCGAGAAGCTCATCCACCAGCCCACCGTGCGCGTGAAGGAGCTCGTCGAGGGCCCCGAGAACCTCACCTACGCCGATGCCCTGGCGCACCTGTTCCAGCTCGACCCGGCGGCCGTCAGCGCCGTCACCGACCCCGGAGGTGATCCCGCATGATCCGCCTCGGAACCCGGGCCAGCGCGCTGGCCACCACCCAGTCCGGCTGGGTCGCCGACCGCCTGCGTGAGGCGCACGGCGTCGAGGTCGAGCTCGTCGAGATCTCGACCGAGGGCGACCGCTCCAGCGCGCCGCTCGCGCAGATCGGCGGCACCGGCGTCTTCGTCGCCGCCGTCCGCGAGGCGCTGCTCGACGGCACGGTCGACCTCGCGGTCCACTCGCTCAAGGACCTGCCCACGACGCCGGCCGACGGCCTGACGCTGGCCGCCGTGCCGCAGCGCGAGGACCCGCGCGACGTCCTGATCGCCCGCGACGGCCTCACCCTCGGCGAGCTGCCCCGCGGCGCCCGCGTCGGCACCGGCAGCCCGCGGCGCATCAGCCAGCTGAACGCCCTGGGCCTCGGCATCGAGATCACCGGGCTGCGCGGCAACGTCGACACCCGGATCCGCAAGGTCACGAGCGGCGACCTCGACGGCATCGTCCTGGCGCGCGCCGGCCTGCTGCGGCTCGGCCGCGCCGACGAGGCCACCGAGATCCTCGACCCGATCCAGATGCTGCCCGCTCCCGGCCAGGGAGCCCTCGCCTGTGAGTGCCGCGCCGATGATGCCGCGACCACTGCACTGCTCGCCGTGCTCGACGACCCGGACACCCGGGCCGCCGTCACGGCCGAGCGCGCCCTCCTCAACACCCTTGAGGCCGGGTGCTCCGCGCCCGTCGGAGCCCTCGCCGACGTCGTCTGGGGGGACGACGGAGACGAGCTCTGGCTGCGCGCCGTCGTCGGAGACCTCTCCGGCGCACCTGTCATCCGCCGTTCGGCCGTGGGTGCTCCTGCAGAGGCGGCCGCCCTCGGGCGCCGCCTGGCCCAGGAGATGTTGGCCGACGGCGCCGATCAGCTCATGGGATCGGCCACCCCCGCATGACCTCCCCGCACGACACTCCGCCACTGATGAAAGCAAGGAAGAGCGTGTCCACCACCTCCGCGATGCCCACGTCCCCCTCCACCACCGCGACGACCACCCGGCCCTCGGCCGGGCGGGTCAGCTTCGTCGGTGCCGGTCCCGGCGACGCCAGCCTGTTGACCGTACGAGCCGCTGAACTGCTCGCCCAGGCCGACGTCGTGATCGTCGAAGCCCCCGAGCAGGAGGCTCTCGTCACGAACGGAGCCGAGGTCGTCGACGGCGGCACCAACGCCTCCGGCGAGATCCTCACCCACGCCGCCCGCGGCAAGCTCGTCGTCAAGCACGCCAAGACCGGCGCGCACGTCGTGCGCCTCATGGTCGGCGACCCGTTCACGTACGCCACCGGCCCCGAGGAGGCCATGGCCTGCGCCAAGGCCGGCATCTCCTTCGAGGTCGTGCCCGGCATCTCGTCGGTCTCGGCCGTCCCGGCCTACGCCGGCGTGCCGCTGACCGACAAGCAGCACCGTGAGTTCAAGGTCGTCAGCGTCGGCGACTCGACCGTCGACTGGAGCGAGGCCGCGCGTCACGAGACGCTCGTGCTGCTCTCGGCCGTCGGCCGCATCGCCGAGGTCGCCACCGGCCTCGTCGCGGCCGGTCGCTCGCCCGAGACGCCGGTCGCCATGACCCGCCTCGGCACCACCACCCGCCAGGAGACGGTCGTCTCGACCCTGGAGAACATCGCCGCCGACGCCGCCGCGTCGCAGATGGCTCCGCCGGCGATCATCGTCGTCGGCGAGGTCGTCGCGATGCGCGACGCGCTGTCGTGGTTCGAGACCAAGCCGCTGTACGGCTGGCGCGTCCTGGTGCCCCGCACCAAGGAGCAGTCGCAGACCCTCGCCGCGCGCCTGCGCATGTACGGCGCGGTCTCCGAGGAGGTCCCGACCATCTCGGTCGAGCCGCCCCGCAACCCGCAGCAGATGGACAAGGCCGTCCGCGGCCTCGTCGAGGGCCGCTACGAGTGGGTCGCCTTCACCAGCGTCAACGCCGTCAAGGCCGTCCGCGAGAAGTTCGAGGAGTACGGCCTCGATGCCCGTGCCTTCAGCGGCCTGAAGATCGCCGCCGTCGGCGAGAAGACCGCCCAGGCGATCGAGACGTGGGGCATCCGTCCCGACCTCGTGCCGTCGGGCGAGCAGTCCGGTCGCGGCCTGCTCGAGGACTGGCCGCCGTTCGACGAGCTGCTCGACCCCATCAACCGGGTGTTCCTGCCGCGCGCCGACATCGCCACCGAGACGTTGGCCGCCGGCCTGGTCGAGCTGGGCTGGGAGGTCGACGACGTCACCGCGTACCGCACCGTCCGGGCCTCGCCGCCGCCGGCGCCGACCCGTGAGGCGATCAAGTCGGGCAAGTTCGACGCCGTGCTGTTCACGTCGAGCTCGACCGTGCGCAACCTCGTCGGCATCGCCGGCAAGCCGCACGCGACGACGATCATCGCCTGCATCGGCCCGGCCACGGCCAAGACGGCCGAGGAGCACGGCCTGCGCGTCGACGTGATGGCCGAGAAGCCGTCCGCCGAGGAGCTGGCCGACGCGCTCGCGCAGTTCGGCGAGCAGCGTCGCGTGCAGTTCCTGGAGGCAGGCGAGCCCGTGCTGCGCCCGTCGCAGAAGAAGCCGTCCTCGCGCCGCAAGGCCTGATCCACGTGTGAACCCGGCGCGTCGCTCGAGCGAGCGGCGCACCGGGATCACGTCCTGAAGGAGGCAGCATGATCGAGCGTCCCCGCCGGCTGCGGTCGTCCGCGGCCGTCCGCCGGCTCGTCCGCGAGACGCACCTGGTCCCGTCGCAGCTGGTGCTGCCGATGTTCGTGGCCGAGGGGGCGTCCGAGCCCCGGCCGATCGCGAGCATGCCGGGCGTCGTCCAGCACTCCCGCGACACCGCGCGCCGGGCGTACTCGGAGGCGGCCGCGCTGGGCCTGGGCGGCGTCATGCTGTTCGGCGTGCCCGAGCGCAAGGACGCCGTGGGCTCCGGCGCCTGCGACCCCGACGGCATCCTCAACGTCGCGATCGCCGACGCCCGCGCCGAGGTCGGCGACGGCCTGCTGGTGATGAGCGACCTGTGCCTGGACGAGTTCACCGACCACGGCCACTGCGGTGTGCTCGACGCCGAAGGGCAGGTCGACAACGACGCCACCCTTGAGGTCTACGCGCAGATGGCGGTGGCGCAGGCCGCCGCCGGCGCCCACGTCGTCGCGCCGAGCGGGATGATGGACGGCCAGGTCGGCGTGATCCGCGACGCGCTGGACGAGGCCAGGCACCTCGACACGATCGTGCTGGCCTACGCCGCCAAGTACGCCTCGGCCTTCTACGGACCGTTCCGCGAGGCCGTCGACTCGTCGCTCCAGGGCGACCGCCGCACCTACCAGCAGGATCCGGCCAACCGTCGCGAGGCGCTGCGCGAGACCCTCCTCGACGTCGAGCAGGGTGCCGACATCGTCATGGTCAAGCCGGCCATGTCCTACCTCGACGTCCTCGCCGACGTGCGGCTCGCGGTCGACCTCCCGGTCGCGGCGTACCAGGTGTCGGGCGAGTACGCGATGATCGAGGCCGCCGCCGCGAACGGCTGGATCGACCGCGACCGCGCGATCGACGAGTCCCTGCTGTCGATCCGCCGCGCCGGCGCCGACATCGTCCTGACCTACTGGGCGGCCGAGGTCGCCGCCCGCCTGAAGCGCTGAGCGTGACGTTTCCGGGGTCGGACACGGCGTGTCGCCCCCGCAAACGTCACTGCCAGCGCTGCCGAAAGGAGTTCACATGAGCACGACCGCATCCGAGGCGCTGTTCGCCCGGGCCAAGCAGGTCTCGCCGGGCGGGGTGAACTCGCCGGTGCGCGCGTTCCGCGCCGTGGGCGGCACCCCGCGCTTCATGGCGTCCGGCGCCGGAGCCTGGCTGACCGACGCCGACGGCAACCGGTTCGTCGACCTCGTCGGCTCCTGGGGCCCGATGCTGCTGGGTCACGCGCACCCCGAGGTCATCGAGGCCGTCACCGCGGCCGCGGCGCGCGGCACGAGCTTCGGCACGCCCGCCGAGCCCGAGGTCCTGCTGGCCGAGGAGATCGTCGACCGCACGCCCGTCGAGCGGGTCCGGATGGTCTCGTCCGGCACCGAGGCCACCATGTCGGCCATCCGGCTGGCCCGCGGGTTCACCGGTCGCGACAAGATCGTGAAGTTCAGCGGCTGCTACCACGGCCACGTCGACGCGCTGCTGGCCGAGGCCGGCTCCGGCGTCGTCACGCTGGGCATCCCCGGCACGCCCGGCGTGCCCGCGCACGTCACGGCCGACACGATCGTCCTGCCCTTCAACGACCCGGCCGCCGTCGACGTCGCGTTCGCCGAGTACGGCGACCAGATCGCGTGCGTCATCACCGAGGCCGCCGCCGGCAACATGGGCGTCGTCCCGCCGGCGCCGGGCTTCAACGCGCACCTCGCGCGCACCTGCGCCGCACACGGCGCCCTGTTCATCAGCGACGAGGTCATGACCGGCTTCCGGGCCGCACGCCGGGGCCACTGGGACCTCGACGGCGCCGTCGAGGGCTGGCAGCCCGACCTCATGACCTTCGGCAAGGTCATGGGCGGCGGCTTCCCGGCCGCCGCGTTCGGCGGTCGCGCCGACGTCATGGACCTGCTCGCGCCGATCGGTCCCGTCTACCAGGCCGGCACGCTCTCGGGGAACCCCGTCGCCACCACCGCCGGTCTGACGACGCTGCGCCTGGCCACGCCCGAGGTCTACGAGCGCCTCGCCGCGACGTCGACGCAGGTGCAGGCGCTCGTCACCGGTGCCCTCACCGAGGCCGGCGTGCAGCACGTCGTCCAGACGGCCGGCACCATGTTCAGCGTCTTCTGGGGGGTCACCGAGCCCGTCACCGACTTCGCGGGCGCCCAGGCCCAGGACACCGGCGCCTACACCGCCTTCTTCCACGCCATGCTCGACGCGGGGGTCTACCTGCCCCCGAGCGCGTACGAGTCGTGGTTCGTCTCGGCGGCCCACGACCCCGAGGTCGACTCCGCCCCCCTGTCTAGACTGGCCGAGGCCCTGCCCGTCGCCGCACGCGCCGCCGCAGCAGCGGCCCGCTGACACCGAAGGAACCAGATGAGCACCCGCACGATCGTCCACCTGATGCGTCACGGCGAGGTCCACAACCCCTCGGGGGTCCTGTACGGACGGCTGGCCGGCTACAACCTCTCCGACCTCGGCAACCAGATGGCCGCCACGGTCGCGGAGTCGTTGAAGCAGAACGACATCACGCACCTGGTCGCCTCGCCGCTCGAGCGCGCGCAGCAGACCGCGCGCCCGGTCGCCGACATCCTCAAGCTCGACATCCAGACCGACGACCGCGTCATCGAGGCGGGCAACAAGTTCGAGGGTCGCACCGTCGGCGTCGGCCCCAAGGCCTTCCTGAACCCGCGCTTCTGGCCGTGGCTGTGGAACCCCTTCCGCCCCTCCTGGGGTGAGGCGTACGCGCACATCGCCGGTCGCATGCTGCTGGCGATCGACGACGCCCGCGAGGCCGCCCGCGGCCACGAGGCGCTCATCGTGTCGCACCAACTGCCCGTGTGGATCGCCCGCAAGTCCTACGAGAAGGGGCGCTTCGCCCACGACCCGCGCAACCGCCAGTGCAACCTCGCCAGCCTCACCACGCTGACGTTCGAGGACGACAAGTTCGTCGGCCTGGTCTACAGCGAGCCGGCGGGTCACCTCATCCCCGACGCGCTGCGCGGCAAGTTCGTCGGCGGGGCATGACTCCCAGGCGGTCCGCGCGACTCGTCATGGTCGCGCTCCTGGCGTTCGTGCTGTCGGCCTGTGTCAGTGGGATCGAGGACAACGGTGACGACGGCTTCATCAGCGGCAGCGGCGAGATCACCTTCGTCGATCCGGGCAAGCGCGAGGCGGCTCCCGTCCTGTCCGGCACCGACCTCGACGGCCAGGAGCTCAGCACCGAGGACTACGAGGGCACGGTCCTCGTGGTGAACGTCTGGGGCTCCTGGTGCCCGCCGTGCCGCAAGGAGGCGCCCGCGCTGCAGAAGGCGTCGGAGGAGCTGGCCGACCAGAACGTGCAGTTCCTCGGCTTGCTGACGAAGGACGACCCCGCCCGCGCGAAGGCCTTCAACGCCAAGGTCGGCATCACCTACCCGAGCATCGACGACTCCGCGGGCCGCAACCAGGCGGCGTTCTCCGGTTCGCTGCCGTCGATGGCGATCCCCACGACGTGGGTCATCGACCGCAACGGCAAGGTCGCCGCGCGCGTCATGGGCGAGCTGACGGAGGCGACCCTGCGGGGGCTGGTCGAGCAGACCAAGAAGAGCACGCAGTGATCGGCGGCGACGTCGGCGACTGGTTCCTGGACACCGCGGCCTCGGGCAACCTCGTCCTCACGGTGCCCGTCGCGCTGCTCGCCGGACTCGTGTCGTTCTTCAGCCCCTGCGTGGTCCCGCTGCTGCCGGGCTACCTCTCGTACGTGTCGGGCGTCGCGGTCACCGAGCTCGAGTCCGCCCGCCGCCGCCGGATCGTGCTCGGCGCGATCCTGTTCGTGCTGGGCTTCAGCGCGGTGTTCGTCGCCGGCGGAGCCCTGTTCGGAGCGGTCGGCCAGGAGCTGCTGCCGTACCAGCGCGAGATCTCGATCGGCGCGGGCGCCTTGCTCGTGGTCATGGGCATCGCCTTCATCGGCTGGGTGCCGATGCTGCAGCGCGACGTGCGCGCCCACGGCGTCCGCAGCGTCGGCCTGCTCGCGGCGCCGCTGTTGGGCGTGGTGTTCGGCGTCGGCTGGACGCCCTGCATCGGCCCGACGCTGACGGCCGTGCTGGCGCTGTCGGCGAACGAGGCCACGGCCGGCCGTGGCGCGTTCCTCACGCTCGTCTACTGCGTGGGGCTCGGCCTGCCGTTCATCCTCGCCGCGCTGTTCCTCAGCCGCTTCCTGCGCGTCACCGGCTGGGTCCGCCGGCATCAGCGGATCGTGTCCGCGGCGGGGGGAGCCCTGCTGATCCTCACGGGCGTCCTGCTGGTCACCGGCTGGTGGCAGGACCTCGTCATCGAGCTGCAGCACTGGGTCACCGGATTCGAGGTCGCCCTGTGAGCCCCCGCAACCGGCGCGACCAGCCCGCCTCCGAGCTGCGCCCCCTGGAGTTCGGCCGCTGGGCGTGGCGCCAGCTGACGTCGATGCGCACCGCCCTGCTGCTGCTCCTGCTGCTGGCCGTGGCCGCCGTGCCCGGGTCGTTCATCCCGCAGCGCGGTGTCGACGCCCGCGCGGTGCAGGCGTACTACCTCGACCATCCGAAGCTCGCCCCGATCCTGGAGGACCTCGGCGCCTTCAGCGTGTTCTCCTCGGTGTGGTTCAGCGCGATCTACCTGCTGCTGATGATCTCGCTGGTGGGCTGCATCCTGCCGCGCACGAAGGTCTACGCCCAGGCGCTGCGGGCCCGCCCGCCGAAGGCGCCGCGCAACTTCGGCCGCCTGCCCGCCTCCGACCGGTTCGAGACGGACGCCAGCGTCGCCGAGGTGCTCGCCGCCGGCCGCCGGGTCCTCGGCCGGGCCCGCGTCGACGTGGTCGAGGACGCCGACGGCGGCGAGCTGCGCGCCGAGAAGGGCTACCTGCGCGAGTTCGGCAACCTGGTCTTCCACATCTGCATCGTCGTGGCGCTCGTGGGCGTGGCCCTGGGAGCCCTGCTGGGCTACCGCGGCAACGTGATCGTGGTCGAGGGCGACGGCTTCAGCAACACCCTGTCGCAGTACGACGAGTTCTCGGCCGGCGCCATGTTCGACCCCGAGACCGACCTCGAGCCGTGGTCGCTCGACCTCGGCGACGTCCTCACCCGGTTCTACGTCGAGGGCACCAACCGCGGCGCGCCGAAGCTGTTCCGCGCCACCGGCGGATACACCGAGGGCGGCCGGGACCGGGGCGACTTCTCGATCGAGGTCAACCACCCGCTGTCGGTCGGGAGCGAGGACGTCTTCCTCGTCGGCCAGGGGTACGCGCCGGTGCTGCGCGTCACCGACTCCGCCGGCGACGTCGTGTTCGACGGAGCCGTGCCGTTCCTGCCGACCGACTCGACCTACACGTCCACCGGTGTGGTGCAGGTGCCCGACTCCGACGGGACGCAGCTGGGCTTCCAGGGCTTCTTCCTGCCCACCGCGTACTCGCCCGACCCGTCGAAGCCCTCGGTCTCGGTGTTCCCCGGCGCGCTCAACCCGCGCATCGGCATGAACCTCTGGACCGGAGACCTGGGTCTCGACGAGGGCATCTCCAAGTCGGTCTACTCCCTCGACACGACCAAGATGACCCAGGTCAAGGACGGCGACGGGAACTTCCGCATCGACATCGGGCCCGGCGAGAGCCAGGCCCTCCCCGGCGGCGGGAAGATCGAGTTCGTCGAGCTCAAGCAGTTCGCGCGGTTCCAGATCGGGCACACGCCCGTGCCGTGGGTGCCGCTGTCCGGCGTGGGCCTGGGCATCCTCGGCCTGACCCTCTCCCTGCTGGTCCGCCCCCGCCGCACCTGGATCCGGGCCCGCCGGGACGGATCACGTACCGTGGTGGAGGTCGCCGCACTCGACCGCGTCCCGCGCGACGACCTGCCTGCCGACATCGATGACCTGTTGTCCCGGCTCCGTGCCGACCTGGGCGACGCACCCGAGAAGGAACTGTCATGACCACCGACCAGATGGCCCAGCTCTCGAACTACCTCACGGGGTCGGCCTTCGCCGTGCTGTGGATCGCGTTCTTCTGCCACGTGGCGGAGTGGATCTCAGCACGTCGTGAGGCGCCCGTCGCGGTGGCCGCGGGGCAGGGCCCCGTCGTCACCGCCGACCACGACGCCGATGACCGGCCCGAGACGCCCGACCGCCTCGTCGGCATCGCGGTCTCCCTCACGGTGCTGGGCACCCTGCTGCTCATCGGCGGGTCGGTCACCCGCGGCCTGGCGACGCAGCGCGCGCCGTACGGCAACATGTACGAGTTCGGCGTGACCGGCACGGCCATCGCCCTCACGGTCTACCTGTTCATGGTGTGGCGCTCGCGCATCCAGTGGATGGGCGGCGTCGTGCTGGCCGTCTGCCTCGGCATCCTGACGATGTCGGTCTCCAGCTACACGCCGGCCGGCCCCCTGGTGCCCGCGCTGAACACGTTCTGGAAGTACATCCACGTCACCTCGATCATGGTCGCGGCGGCGATGTTCATGGTCGGTGCCGCGGCGAGCGTGCTCTACCTGGTCAAGCAGCGTGCCGAGGACCGCGGCGCCGTCGGCCCCGTGCTGGCCCGGTTCCCCGCGGCCGCGCGGATCGACCAGGTCGCCTTCCGGGTCAACGCGATCGGCTTCCCGATGTGGACGTTCGGCGCGCTGATCTCGGGCCCGATCTGGGCGCACCTCGCGTGGGGCCGCTACTGGGGCTGGGACCCGAAGGAGGTCTGGGCGCTCATCACCTGGATCGTCTACGCGGGCTACCTGCACGCCCGCGTCACGGCCGGGTGGAAGGGCAGGCGCGCGGCCTACCTGGCGCTGGTCGGCTTCGCCACGTTCATCGTGAGCTACTACATCGTCAACCTGTTCATCTCCGGTCAGCACAGCTACGCCTGAGCCCACCCGTGGTCTAGCGTCCTCGCCATGGGTGCACGCATCGAGGTCGCCGGTCTCACCAAGACCTACGGCGACCTGACCGCCGTCGACGACCTGAGCCTCACCGTCGAGCCGGGGGAGTTCTTCGGCCTGCTCGGACCCAACGGAGCCGGCAAGACGACCGCGCTGGAGATGATCGAAGGGCTGCGCCGGCCCGACGCGGGCACCGTCTCGATCGACGGGCACGACCCGTGGAAGCGCGATCCGGAGCTCCAGCGCCGCCTCGGCGTCCAGCTGCAGTCGTCGGCGTTCTTCGAGCGGCTGACGGCCCGCGAGCAGCTGGCGACCTTCGCCGCGCTCTACGGGGCGCCGCCCGCCCGGGTCGACCAGCTCCTCGCCCAGGTGGGCCTGGAGGACAAGGCCGACGCGCGCGTCGAGAAGCTCTCCGGCGGGCAGGCCCAGCGACTGTCGATCGCGTGCGCCCTCGTGCACGACCCCGAGGTCGTCTTCCTCGACGAGCCCAGCGCGGCGCTCGACCCGCAGGCGCGACGCAAGCTCTGGGACTTCCTCGAGGGACTCAACGAGTCGGGGCGCACGGTCGTGCTGACGACGCACTACATGGAGGAGGCCGAGTTCCTCTGCGACCGTGTCGCCATCATCGACCGCGGGCGACTGCTCAAGCTCGACTCGCCGGCCGCACTCGTGCGCGGCCTGGACGCGCCGACCCGGATCAGCCTGGCCCCCGAGGCCATCGACGAGGCCGGGGCCCGGGGGATCGACGGTGTCGAGGAGGTCACGGTGCACCCCGACCGGACCGTGCTGACGACCCGGCGCCCGGCCGAGGTGCTCGCCGAGCTGGCCCGGCACGACGCCCTGCACGGGCTGACCGCCTCGGGGGCGACGCTCGAGGACGTCTTCCTCGAGCTGACCGGACGGGAGTACCGCTCGTGACGGCCCTGCTGTCGCTGTCGCGGGCGATGTTCAAGGGGTTCTTCCGCGACCGCATGACCCTGTTCTGGGCCGTGCTGTTCCCGCTGATGTTCCTCGTCCTGTTCGGCGGCATCCTCACCGACCGCGGCGCGCCCAAGCTGGAGGTCGCCCAGATCGGCGACGTGGCGGCGCTCGACCGCATGCCCGCCGAGACGCGCGAGGCGCTGGAGCAGAGCGTCGAGATCACCCGGTCGGACGACGAGGCGCAGGCCCTGCGCGACGTGCGCGACGGCGACCTCGCCGCCGTCGTCACCGAGGACGGCGACCGCCTCGTCGTGCACTTCTCGCAGGCGGACCAGGTCGCGGCCGCGCGCGTGCGCGCCACCTTCCAGGGGATCGTCGATGCGGCGAACCTCGCCCGGACCGGCGTCGAGCCGGCCTACGCGCTCGATCCGCGCCAGGTGGAGGACGAGTCGCTGGAGACGATCCAGTACGTCACGCCGGGCCTGCTGGGCTGGGCGATCGCGATGAGCGCCACGTTCGGGGCCGCCACGAACCTGGTCAACTGGCGCAAGTCGGGCCTGCTGCGCCGGCTGCGGCTGACCCCGATCCCGACGTCGTCGGTCGTGCTGGCGCGCGTCGGCGTCAGCCTGCTCGTGGCCCTGGGGCAGGCCGTGATCTTCGTGGCGCTCGCCGTCTTCGCGTTCGGGCTGCAGCTGACCGGCTGGTGGCCGCTCGTGGTGCCGCTCGTGCTGGCCGGGACCCTGGCGTTCCTGTCGATCGGACTGCTGGCCGGCGCGGTGAGCAAGACCGAGGAGGGCGCGGTCGGCCTGGCCAACTTCGTCGTCCTGCCGATGGCGTTCCTGTCCGGCTCGTTCTTCTCCCTCGAGGGGGCGCCGGGCTGGTTGCAGGCCGTCAGCCGGCTGCTGCCGCTGCGGCACCTCAACGACGCGATGCTCGACGTGATGGTGCGCGGTCAGGGGGTGGCGGCGATCTGGCAGCCGATGCTGATCCTGGTGGCCTTCGCCGCCGTGTGCGCGCTGGTCGCCGGGCGGCTCTTCCGCTGGGAGACCTGAGCCGGGCTCAGAGGCCGCGCAGGAAGTCGGGGTCGTCGTCGGGGCCGAGCGGCCGCGGCGGGCCGGGGCGCTGGGGTCCACCGGTCGAGCGTCCCTTGGTGACACCGAACACGATCCACAGCAGGGCGCCGGCGTAGGGCGCCAGGGCGATGAGCAGGGCCCATCCCCACTTGGGCAGGTGCTGGACCTTGTCGCGCGGCGTGGCCACCAGGTCGTACAAGCAATAGACGGTCAGGACCACGGCGACGAGTACCAGGAAGACCTTGCCCATGGGGCGAGCGTACCGACCCGGTTCCAGTGGCGCGGCCCGGTCGCGCAGGCCTCCACCGGCCCCGGGGGCGTGCCGGCCGAGGAACTAGAGTTCGAGGCATGAAGGCCTTCTGGACGTACACGCTGGCTCGACTCGGGGTCTTCCTCGTGACCTGGGCGGTGCTGTGGGGGATCTCCCGCCTGGTGTTCGAGGACAGCACGGTGCTCGACCTGTGGGTGCTGCTCGTGGCGCTGATCGTCTCGTCGATCATCTCGATCCTCACGCTGCGCACCCTGCGCGACCGGGTGGCGGTCAAGCTGCAGGAGCGCGCCCAGTCGTTGAACGACCGGATCGAGGAGTCCCGTCGTGCCGAAGACGTCGACTGACGAACGGGCCTGGCTCGACGACGCGGTCCGCCGGGTCGAGGCCGATGCCAACCGCAGTGCCGACACCCACCTGCACGCCCTGGACCTGCCGTTCCCGGGAGTGCAGATCTACCTCAAGGACGAGTCGGTCCACCCGACCGGCAGCCTGAAGCACCGGCTCGCCCGGTCGCTGTTCCTCTACGCGCTCTGCAACGGCTGGATCCACCGCGGCTCCACCGTCGTCGAGGCGTCCAGCGGATCGACCGCGGTGTCGGAGGCGTACTTCGCCCGGCTGCTGGGGCTGCCGTTCGTGGCGGTCATGCCGCGGGGCACGAGCGCCGAGAAGATCGCGCTGATCGAGTGGTACGGCGGGCGGTGTCACTTCGTCGACCACGCCCAGCAGGTGTACGCCGAGGCGCAGCGGCTGGCCGACGAGTGCGACGGCCACTACATGGATCAGTTCACCTACGCCGAGCGCGCCACGGACTGGCGCGGCAACAACAACATCGCCGAGTCGATCTTCGCCCAGCTGTCGGCCGAGACGCACCCGATCCCCGCGTGGGTGGTCGTGAGCGCGGGCACCGGCGGCACGTCGGCCACGATCGGGCGCTACGTGCGCTACCGCCGCTTCCCGACCCGGGTGCTCGTCGCCGACCCCGAGGGCTCGGCCTTCTACGACGGCTGGGACCAGGACCGCTCCGACGTCACCACCGACGTCGCCCCGCGGATCGAGGGCATCGGTCGGCCGCGGGTCGAGCCGTCGTTCGTCGGCGGCGTCGTCGACGACATGGTGCGGGTGCCCGACGCCGCCTCGATCGCGGCGATGCGCTGGACCTCCGACCTCATCGGCCGGCCCGTGGGCGGCTCCACCGGCACCAACATGTGGGCGGCCCTCGGCCTGGCCGCGCAGATGGTCGAGGAGGGTCGCGAGGGCTCGATCGTCACGCTGCTGTGCGACGGCGGCGACCGGTACACGCACACGTACTTCGACGACCGCTGGGTCGCCGAGCACGGCCTCGACCCGACGCCTTACCTGCGGCGGCTGGCCGACCTGACCCGGACCGGGACGTTCACCACCACGGACCGATGACCAGCGCGACGGACAGGCCGATCGCGTAGAGCAGCTCGGCGATGCCGGTGTCCTTGAGGACCGGGATCAGGGCCGGGCCCGCACCCTCGGAGCGCACGACCTTCGCCGCCCGCAGCGCCGGCGGGAGGCCGATGAGCGCCAGCAGCGCCCACGGGGTCTGCGTCACGCACCACGCCACGACCAGCACGAACGCCAGCACCAGCAGCAGCACGTAGAGCCACCGGGTGCGGGCGTCGCCCAGGACCACGGCCAGCGTGCGCTTGCCGGTCTCGGTGTCGGTGGGGATGTCGCGCAGGTTGTTCGCCACGAGGATCGCGCAGGCCAGGGCGCCCACGCCGATCGCGCCGGCCACGCTGACGCCGTTGACCGAGCCGAGCTGGACGTACGTCGTGCCGAGCACCGCGACGATCCCGAAGAACAGGAAGACGCTGACCTCGCCCAGGGCGCGGTAGCCGTAGGGGTTCGAGCCGCCGGTGTAGCCCCACGCGGCGAGGATCGCCAGCACGCCGACGGCGATGAGCCACCAGCCGGACGTCGCCGCCAGCACGAGGCCGAGCAGGCCGCCGAGGCCCAGGAACGCGAACGCGGCCGCCTTGACCTTCTTCGGGGCGACGAGGCCGGAGCCGACCAGGCGCAGCGGGCCGACCCGGTTGGCGTCGGTGCCCTTGACGCCGTCGGAGTAGTCGTTGGCGTAGTTCACGCCGATCTGCAGGGCCAGCGAGACCCCCAGCGCCAGCAGCGCCTTCCACCAGACGGCGCCGTCGTCGAAGGCGGCGGCACCCGTGCCGACGGCGACGGGAGCGATGGCGGCGGGCAGGGTGCGCAGCCGGGCACCCTCGATCCACAGGTTCAGGCCGGTCGGGGTGGTCACCCCGAGAGTCTAGGAGGGCCCGGCGGACCCGGATCTACAGTGGTCGGGTGGCCGCCTCCCTGACTCCCGTCGCCGGTTCCGTGCGTGAGGTCGCCGAGCTGCTGCGGCCGTGGGTCGAGCACGGCGGCGAGCCGCTGGTCATGACCACGTCGGGCAGCACGGGCGAGCCGAAGCCGATCCGGCTGTCGCACGCCGCGGTGCTGGCGTCGGCGCACGCGGCGCTCGAGCGGCTCGGCGGTCCGGCCCAGTGGCTGTCCGCGCTCCCGCCGACCGGGGTGGGCGGGCTGCAGGTCCTGGTGCGGTCGATCGTCGCCGGCACCGAGCCCGTCGTCCTGGCCGAGCACCCCGACCTCGAGTCGGCGGTGGCCGCCATGACCGGCGCGCGGCGCTACGCCTCGCTGGTGCCCACGCAGCTCTTCCGCCTGGTCGAGGCGGGGCGCGCCGACGTGCTCGCGGGGCTCGACGCCGTGCTGCTCGGAGGAGCCGCCGCGCCGCGTGCCGTGCTGGAGCGCGCGGCCGCGGCCGGCGTGCGGATCGTGCGGACGTACGGGATGACCGAGACCTGCGGCGGCTGCGTCTACGACGGGGTGCCGCTCGACGGGGTGCGCCTGCGGATCGAGGACGACGGCCGCGTCGCCATCTCCGGACCGGTCCTGGCCGAGGGGATGGGGGAGTGGCTCGTCACGAACGACCTCGGACGCCTCGACGCCGACGGACGCCTGAGCGTCCTGGGGCGCGCCGACCAGGTGGCGGTCAGCGGCGGCGTGAACGTGCCGTTGGCGACCGTGGAGACGGTCCTGCGGGACGAGCCGGGCGTCCTCGACGTCGTGGTGGTCGCGCAGCCGGACGCCGAGTGGGGCCAGCGGGTCGTGGCGTTCGTCGTCGGTGACTTCGACCGCGACCGCGCGGGCGCCGCCCTCGAGTGCGCCGGCCACCCCCGCACCTGGACCCCCCGCGCCGTGCACCGCCTCGACGCCCTCCCGCTGCTGCCGAACGGCAAGCCCGACCGGCGGGCGCTGGCGGGCGAGTCCGACGGCCCGATCAGAGCCCGCTGAGGGCCTCGGGGATCGCGGTGTCGCCGCTGATGACCTCGAACTGCTTGCCGATGGTGCTGTCGTCGGCCAGGACGGCCGCGATGACGGCGGCGACGTCGGCGCGCGGGATCTGCGCACGGTCGGTCGTCTCGCCGACCGTGACCCGGCCCGTGGCGTCGTCGTCGGTGAGTCCGCCGGGCCGGATGATCGTCCAGTCCAGCGAGCTCGCGCGCAGGGCCTCGTCGGCGTCGCGCTTGGCCTTGACGTAGGCCTCCCAGCCCTCCCCGGCGTCCTCGCCCGGGTCGGTGTCGACTCCCATGGCCGAGATCTGCACGAACCGGCGGATCCCGAGCCGCTCGGCGGCCTCGATGGACTTCAGCGAGCCCTCGAGGTCGACGGTGCGCTTGCGCTCGATGTTGCCGTCCGGGCCGCCGCCCGCGGCGAAGACCACGGCGTCGCAGTCGGTCAGCGCGGTGGCGAAGTCGTCGACCGTCGAGGCCTCGATGTCGAGCAGCCGGATGGCCGCCCCGGGCAGGTCGGCGGCGTGGTCGGGGTTGCGGACCAGGGCGACCGGGAGGTCGCCCCGTTCGGTGAGCAAGGGGACGAGCAGCCGGGCCACCTGGCCATGACCACCCACGATCGCGATGTCGGACATGCCTCCACCGTAGGCACGGGAGCGAAGGTTCGCAGGCGACGGCCGGGGCAATTGCGCAGTCACAGTGGAACGTGGGGCCCGCACCGTGGATACTCTCGTGGGTGGAGTTCCGCACCTACTCGATCCCGATGCGCACGCGCTTTCGTGGACTCGAAAACCGCCAGGGGATGCTGGCTGAGGGCCCGGCCGGCTGGGCCGAGTTCAGCCCCTTCCCCGAGTACGACCACGTCGCGTCGCTGCCGTGGTTGCAGGCCGCCATGGAGGCGGCCATGAAGCCGTGGCCGGAGCCCGTCCGCGACTGCGTGCCGGTCAACGGCATCGTCCCGGCGGTCGGCGACGGTGCCAACGCGGCGCGCATCGCCATCGAGAGCGGCTGCGCCACCATCAAGCTCAAGGTCGCCGAGGCCGGCGAGACCCTCGAGCACGACATCGAGCGGGTCGCGGCCATCCGCGACGCGCTGCCCGGCGCGCTCATCCGCATCGACGCCAACGGCGCCTGGAACGTCAAGGACGCCGTCAAGGCGATCAAGAAGCTCGACCACGTCGCGGGCGGGCTCGAGTACGTCGAGCAGCCGTGCGCCACCGTGGAGGAGCTCGCGAAGGTGCGCTGCAAGGTCGACGTGCCGATCGCGGCCGACGAGTCGATCCGCCGGGCCGCCGACCCCTTCCGCGTGCGCGACCTCGACGCCGCCGACATCGCGGTCCTCAAGGTCCAGCCGCTCGGCGGGGTCCGGGCCTGCCTGCGCATCGCCGAGCAGATCGGGATGCCCGTGTCGGTCTCCAGCGCGGTCGAGACGTCCATCGGGCTGGCCGCCAGCGTCGCGCTGGCCGCGGCCCTGCCCGACCTGCCGTACGCATGCGGCATCGGCACGGCGCACCTGCTCACCAGTGACGTCGTCGCCGAGCCGCTCAAGCCCGTGAACGGCAGCCTGTTCCCCACGCGCCCGGTGCTCGACGAGGAGGCGTACGCCAAGGTCGCGGCGCCCGCCGAGGTCGACGAGCGCTGGCAGGCCCGCCTCGCCCACGTCCGGGAGACGCTGTGAGCGACGAGCGGGCCGTCGAGATCGCGCGGCGGCTCATCACCGCCCTGCTCGCGCAGCAGGTCACCGACGCGGTGCTGTCGCCGGGCTCGCGCTCCGGGCCGATCGCGCTCGCCCTCCACGCCGCCGACGAGCAGGGCCTGATCCGCCTGCACGTGCGGGTCGACGAGCGGGAGGCCGGCTACCTCGCGCTCGGCCTGGCCAAGGCCTCCGGACGGCTCACCCCGGTCATCACCACCTCGGGCACCGCCGTGGCGAACCTGCACCCCGCCCTCCTCGAGGCGCTGCACACGCGGCTGCCCCTGCTGGCGGTCACGGCCGACCGCCCGGCCCGGCTGCGCGGCACCGGCGCCAACCAGACGACGGTCCAGCCCGGCATGTTCCCCGGCGTCACGTTCACCGACCGCATCACCGGCCTGGCCGGCGCGGTGCGCGAAGGCGGCCCGGTGCATCTCAACGTCGAGCTCGACGAGCCCCTCGTCGAGTCGGTCGACTGGCAGTTCTCGCAGAACTCGTGGTCGATGAACACGCCCGCGTCGGGCCGCACCCAGACCCTCGACGGCTCCCCGCGCACGGTCCTCGTCGCCGGCGACGGCGCCGATCCGGCCCTGGCCGCGGTGGCCCAGCAGGCCGGCTGGCCGATCCTGGCCGAGCCGTCGTCGGGGCTGCGCAGCGCGCCCACCGCGGTCGCGTGCGGTCGCGTGGTGCTCGGCGGGCGGCTGATCGAGCGCATCGAGCGCATCGTCAGCGCCGGCCACCCCACGCTCTCGCGGCCCGTCACCAACCTGCTGACCCGCACCCACCTGCCCACCGTCCACGTGGGCGACCCCTCGACGTTCCCGGGCGTGCCCGGCAGCAACGTCACGTTCGCCGACCGGATCGCCGTGCACGGCAGCCGCGCCGACGACGACTGGGTGAAGAGCTGGATCCAGGCCGGCGACCGGATCGACAACGCGCTGCTGCAGGCCGAGCAGTTCACCGTGGCCAAGGAGGTCTGGGCCGCGGCCGGTCGTGGGCTGCTGGTGCTGGGCTCGTCCAACACCATCCGCGACGTCGACCTCGTGGCTCCGGTGCGCGTCCCCGGCCCGCGGGTGCTGGCCAACCGCGGACTCGCCGGCATCGACGGCACCGTCTCGACGGCCCTCGGCGCTGCGCTGGCCAGCTACGGCCGCGCGATCGCGCTGATGGGCGACCTCACGTTCCTGCACGGCGCCAACGGCCTGCTGATGGGTCCGCTCGAGCCGCGGCCCAACCTGACGATCGTCGTCCTCAACGACGACGGCGGCGGCATCTTCCACACCCTGGAGCAGGGTGCGCCGGAGTACTCCGCGGCGTTCGAGCGCGTCTTCGGCACGCCGACGCGCACCCGGATCGACTCGCTGTGCGAGGCGCACGGCGTCAAGCACCGCCTCGTCGAGGTGGGCCAGCTGGCCGGCTACCTGTCGCGGTCGCCCGTCGGCATCGAGGTGCTCGAGGTGCGGGTCACGCGCGCCGGGCGTCGCGCGCTGCAATCGGTTGTCTCGGGTCTCGCCGCCGTCTAGGTTTGTGGCCAGCGTCACACCGGGTTGCGCTGAGGCAGGAGTGGACATGGCCCACGAGGCGTTCGACTACATCATCATCGGCTCAGGCAGTGCCGGCGGCGTGCTCGCCGCCCGCCTGACCGAGGACCGCGACCGCAGCGTCCTGCTGCTGGAGGCGGGCCCGTCGGACGACGACGACATGATCAAGGTCCCCGCCGGGTTCAGCACCCTGTTCAAGACCCGCTGGGACTGGAACTACGAGACCAGCCCGCAGAAGCACCTCGCCGGCCGCCGCGCGCACTGGCCGCGGATGAAGGCCCTCGGCGGCTGCTCGTCGATGAACGCGATGATCTACATCCGCGGCAACGCCGCCGACTACGACGAGTGGCGCGACGCGTACGGGGCGCAGGGCTGGGGCTACGACGACGTCCTGCCGTACTTCGTGAAGTCCGAGGCCAACCAGCGCCACTCCGGCCCGTACCACGGCACCGACGGCCCCCTCGTGGTCGAGGACCGCCGCTTCACGCACGAGCTGACCGAGGCGTTCGTCGAGTCCGCCGTGGCGAGCGGGGTCAAGCGCAACGACGACTTCAACGGCGCCGAGCAGGAGGGCGCCGGCGTCTACCAGGTCACCAACCGCCGCGGTGCGCGCTGGTCAGTCGCCGACGCCTACATCCGCCCGGCGATGCAGCGACCCAACCTCACGGTGCGCACCGGCGCGCTAGCCTCGCGCATCGTGCTCGAGGGCACGCGCGCCACCGGCGTGGCCTACCGCAGCACCGAGGACGGGCTCGAGCACGTCGTCCGGGCGAACGCCGAGGTCATCGTGTCCGCGGGCGCGATCAACAGCCCGCAGCTGCTCATGCTCTCGGGCATCGGGCCGGGCGCGCACCTGCGCGAGCACGGCATCGAGGTGGTCGTCGACTCGCCCGGCGTCGGCCAGAACCTGCAGGACCATCCCGTCGCCGGCACCTTGATCTACACGCGCGACACCACCGACCTCGCCGAGGCGATCACCGTCGGCAACCTGCTGCGCTGGAAGGCCACCCGCACCGGTCCGCTGGTCTCGAACATCGGCGAGGGCGGCGCGTTCTACACCTCGCGTGACGGCCTGGCCCTGCCCGACATCCAGATCCATGTGGTGCCGACCGGCTTCTACGACAACGGCATGCACGAGCCCGTGCGCCACGCGGTCACCGTGGCCCCCACCCTCGTCAACGTGCAGAGCCGCGGGGCGATCCGCCTGCGCTCGGCCGACCCGCGCTGGCACCCGGAGATCGACCCGGCCTACTTCGACGACCGGGCCGACCTCGACGCCATGCTCGCCGGCTACCGGCGGATGCTCGAGATCGTCTGGCAGGGGCCGATGGCGCGGTTCCTCGACGAGCCGTGGGAGCCGAGCGTCCGCAACCCCACCGACGACCAGATCATCGACGTCGTCGGCCGCCTCGGCCAGACGCTCTACCACCCGACGTCCACGTGTGCGATGGGTACGGTCGAGGGAAGCGTCGTCGATCCGCAGTGTCGGGTCCACGGCGTCGAGGGACTGCGCGTCGTCGACGCGTCCGTGATGCCGCGGGTCCCGCGGGGCAACACCAACGCGCCCACCATCATGATCGCCGAGAAGGTCGCCGATCTCATCCGAGGAGCCTGACATGACCGCCACCATCGAGCCCGACGTCGCCGCGTCCGGCGCCCCTCAGCCCACGTTCGACTCGTTCAACCCCGCCACCGGCGATGTCGTCGGCACCCACCCGATCGACGGTCGCGCCGAGGTCGACGCCGCCGTCGCCGCTGCCCGCGAGGCCTCGGCCTGGTGGCAGGAGCTCGGCTTCGACGGTCGCAAGGAGTACCTCCTGCAGTGGCGCAGCGTCCTGACCCGTCGGCTGAACCAGCTGGCCGACCAGGTCCACCGCGAGGGCGGCAAGCCGCACGGCGACGCGGTCCTCGAGGCCGGCCTGGCGATCGATCACATCGCCTGGGCCGCCAAGCACGCGCCGAAGGTCCTGGGCCGCCAGAAGGTGAGCTCGGGCCTGCTGATGTCCAACCAGGCGGCGTCGGTCGAGTACCACCCGCTCGGCGTCGTCGGCGTCATCGGACCGTGGAACTACCCGGTCTTCACACCCATGGGCTCGCTGGCCTACGCGCTCGCCGCCGGCAACACGGTGGTCTTCAAGCCCAGCGAGTACACCCCCGGCGTCGGCCGCTTCCTCGTCGACACGTTCACCGAGGTCGTGCACGGCCGTCCCGTCCTGAACCTCGTCACGGGCCTGGGCGAGACCGGCAACCACCTGTGCACCGCGGACGTCGACAAGATCGCGTTCACCGGCTCCTCGGCCACCGGCAAGAAGGTCATGGCCGCCTGCGCCGAGAACCTCACCCCGGTGGTCATCGAGGCCGGCGGCAAGGACTCGCTGATCGTCGACGAGGATGCCGACCTGCGGGCCGCCGCCGAGGCCGCCCTGTGGTGCGGCATGTCCAACGCGGGCCAGACCTGCATCGGCACCGAGCGCGTGTACGTGCACGAGCGCGTCTTCGACCCGTTCATGTCCGAGCTGCTGAAGCAGGCCGAGGGGCTGCGCCCGGGCTACGACGACGGCGGCGTCTACGGGCCCGCCACGATGCCCAAGCAGCTCGACGTGATCCGCAGCCACATCGAGGACGCGATCGCGAAGGGCGGCACGGCCGTGCTCGGCGGCGCGGACGCCGTCGGCGACCGCTACGTCCAGCCGACGATCCTCACCCACGTCCCCGAGGACTCGCTGGCCGTCACGGAGGAGACCTTCGGGCCGACCCTGGTGGTCAACCCGGTCAAGGACATGGACGAGGCCGTCGAGCTGACCAACGCCACGAAGTACGGCCTGGCCGGTGCGGTGTTCGGCAAGAAGCGCGCGATGGACGTCGCGTCGCGGATCCGCTCGGGCATGACCTCGGTCAACTCGGTGATCGCGTTCGCCGCCGTGCCGGGGCTGCCGTTCGGCGGGGTCGGCGACTCGGGCTTCGGCCGCATCCACGGCCCCGACGGACTGCGCGAGTTCACGTACCCCAAGGCCATCACGCGGCAGAAGATGAAGCCGATCATGATGCTGCAGTCGCTGGCCCGGGACGAGAAGACCACCAACCGCTTCGCCCAGCTGCTCACGGTGCTCCACGGCGGTGCCAGCACGCTGCCCAAGAAGCCCTGAGCGACGACGAGGCGCCCCGGGTCCCTGCGGACCCGGGGCGCCTCGTCATGGGGCGAGGCTCACTTCCGGACGCGGAAGCTCTTCTTCGCCACCTTGCCGTAGCCCTTGCTGTTCTTCGCGTGGACGTAGACGGTGTTGACGCCGTTGCGCAGCTTCGACCGCTTGACGACCAGCGCGCGCTTGGAGCCGCTCACGGTGCGCTTGACGAGCACCTTGCTGCCCTTCTTCACGACGATCCGGTACGAGGTGATCTTCGCCCCGCCGTTCGACGCCGGCGCCTTCCAGCTGACCTTGCGGACCTTGGACTTCTGCTTGCCGCCGACCTTCAGGGCCCGCACCTTCCCGGGCTTGGTGGCCGGCTTCTTGAACAGGTCCGGGAACACCGAGTACCGGCTGTCGAAGTAGTTCGCGACGGCGATCGCCCCACCACTGAGCACCTCGATGCCGGTCGAGGAGTTCAGCCCGCTCGCAGGACCACCGAGCACCTTCAGCGGACCGTCGTTGCCGTCGGCGCTCGGCGAGAAGACGCGCACGGTGCCGTTGAACGCGGACACGAAGACGCGGCCGGACGGGTCCGCGTCGACGCCGTTGATCTCCGCGGCCGGCAGGGCGTTGTTGACCGCCTGGATCGGGGTCGCGGCGCCGTCCGCCGAACGCGAGTACGCCCGCAGCTGCGTGCCGCTGGGCACCCACACCTTGGTGCCGAACACCTTGAGGGCCTGCCCGAACCCCAGGCCGCTGACCGTGCGCTCGGTCGGCGCCGGACTGCCGGCGGCCGCGGGCGAGTAGACGTGGTAGCTGGTGGCCTTGCGGACGTAGATCTCACCGCCGGCGATGTCGATCGCGTAGGACGTGCCCGCTCCCGTCCCGAAGGTCCTGATCGGGGCGACGTTGCCGTTGGCGTTCGGGGGGAACACCAGGACGAGCCCGTTGCCGTTCGCGACGTAGAGAAAGCGGTTCGTGTCGAACGCCACGTCGCGCGGGAAGCTGAGCTGGGTCGCGGGGCCGCTGATGCGACGCAGGGGCGCCGAGGCGCCCGAGGCGTTCTTGCGGTGGACGACGATCGCGTTGTTGAGCTGCGAGGCCAGGTAGATGTTCCCTGCCGCGTCGTCCTCGATGCCGATGGGGCCGCTCAGCTCGCCGCTGATGGTCTTGGTGGGCGGTACGTCGACGTTGACCGCGGCGTGAGCCGGCGCCGCCGCGGCGATCAGGCCGGCGACCAGGGCGCCGGTGGTCCCGAGCGCGAGCGTTCGGGAGGAGGTACGTGCGAGGGGGGTCATGTCGTTCTCCAATCTCGGAGGGAGCGTCGCTCCCATGACGGTGGAGAGCGGGACCTGACGGACTTGAGACGGCGCGTAATCTCAGGTGGTGACTTTTTCGCGCTACGTGGCCCTCGGCGACTCGTTCACCGAGGGCGTCGGTGACCCCGATCCCGCCCTGCCGAACGGAGTGCGCGGCTGGGCCGACCGGTTCGCCGCGGCGCTCGACCGGGCCCAGGGCGGCGGGCTGCTCTACGCGAACCTCGCGATCCGCGGCCGCAAGCTCGAGCCGATCGTGGCCGAGCAGATCGAGCCGGCGCTCGCGCTCGCGCCCGACCTCGTGACGATCTACGCCGGCGCCAACGACATCATGCGACCAAAGGTCGACCTCGAGGCGCTGCTGGCCACGTACGACCGCGCCGTCGGGCGACTCGCGGCGTCGGGTGCCCACGTCGTGGTCTTCACCTCGGCCGACCCCGGCGACACCCGCATCTACGCCCCCGTGCGGCACCGGTTCGAGCGCTACTGCGCCGCCGTGCGCGAGATCGCCGAGCGCCACGGCGCCACCGTGGTCGACTACTGGCACCTCACCGACTACCGCGACGAGCGGCTGTGGGACACCGACCGGATGCACATGTCGGCCGCGGGCCATCAGCGGATGGCGATCGCCGTCCTCGACGCGCTCGGCGTGCAGCACGACCTCGCGCCGCTCGTGCTGGCCGACCCGGCTCCGCTCACCCTGCTGGACCGGGTCAGGGCCAACGTGCAGTGGGCGATCCAGTACCTCGGTCCGTGGATCAAGCGACGCGTCACGGGCCGGTCGAGCGGCGACGGGATGTCGCCCCGCTTCGCCGAGCTGACGCCCGTGGCGCAGGTGCGCGGCTCAGCCGCGTAGGTCGCGCTCGACCGGGGTCCAGCCCCGGGCCCGCGCCTTCACCACGGTGCCGGCGAGCGTCTCGTGCAGCGCCGCGGCACGCGCGTCGATCGCCACCCTCGCCTCGGCGCCCACGTCGGTGAGCAGCCGCACCGCGACGGTGCCGTCGTCGCGGATCGCCCAGCCGCCGACGATCTCGCCGTCCTTCCACACCGTGGGGCCGGCGTTGCCGTTGACGTCGAAGAGCTGCTCCGCGTGCGGGCCGAGGTACCAGGACCGGTGCTTCCACCCCATCGTCGTGGGGTCGAGCGCCGGCAGCAGCGCCACCCACGGGCCCGGATCGGCGGTCGGCTCGGTGTCGTCGGCCAGCACGACGCCCACGCCGTCGTCGACCGCGACCTCCGTCGTGTCGATCGAGGCGAGCGCGGCGGTCGTGTGGCCCTTGGTCCAGCCCGTCCACCACTGCAGGTCCTCGGGGCGGGCCGGTCCGAAGCGGGCGAGCCAGCGGCTCGCGACGATGGCGCGCGCCGTCGCGGGGTCGGGTACATCGGCGGGCTCGGGCAGCCACTTCCGCATCGACGTCCACCGGAACTGGGTGGAGGCCCAGGTCCCGGCGGGGCGAGCCCGCACGACGTGGCCCTCGGCCGACATCACGGTGAGCAGCCGGCTGGCGATCGACTGGTGCGTGGCGTACTTCTTGCCGGCGCCGATCTCGATCCGGGTGGCCAGCAGGGGATCGGCGGCCGCCAGGTCGGCGCTGCGGAAGACGTCGAGTCGCTCGAACGCGGCGAGCGCGGCCGCGTGCGCCTGCGCCAGCCACGCGTCGGGGTCCTCGACCTCGGTCGCGGCGACCATCGCGCGCAGCTTGCGGTACTCGGACTCGGCCACGGACTGTCGGGTGGAGGCCAGGTAGGCGCCCCGGTCGGCCGCGGGCACGGCGAACACGGTGCGGCGCATCGCGAGGATGCGCACCAGCGAGCGGTCGTCGTACAGCGCCCGCTCGACCTCGGCGATCGAGGGCTCGGCCATGCGGGCCAGGACCGACAGCACCATCGACGCCGGGTCGGTGCTGTGCAGCACCGTGACCGCCCGCGTCACGTCCTCCGGTGTGGCCACCGGCGCGGCGAGCGCGTGCCGCACCCCCAGGCGCCGCCGTCGCTCCGCCGTGTCGATCGAGACCATGCGGGCACGCTAGCGGCCGGGACCGACGTGATGCCTAGACCAGGGCGTCGCGGACGGGGATGAGCTTGGCGTCGGCCTCGGCGAGCTCGTCGGCGGGGGAGGAGTCGGCGACGATGCCGCAGCCGGCGAACAGGCGGGCGCTGCGGCCGTCGGGCGCGACCTGGGCCGAGCGCAGGCCGATGCCCCACTCGCCGTCGCCGGACGCGCCGATCCAGCCGACGGGCCCGGCGTAGCGACCGCGGTCGAGGCCCTCGATCTCGGCGATCAGGCGCACCGCCTCGGCGGTGGGGGTGCCGCCCACGGCGGCCGACGGGTGCAGGGAGGCGACGAGCGCCAGGACGCCGGCGTCGTCCCGCAGCACGCCGGTGACGTCGGTGGCCAGGTGCATCACGTTGGGCAGGTGCAGGACGAACGGCGACTCGGGCACGTTCATGCCGGTGCAGTGCGGCGCGAGCGCGTCGGCCACGGAGCGCACGGCGTACTCGTGCTCCTCGAGGTCCTTGCTCGAACGGGCCAGGGAGGCGGCGAGGCTCAGGTCGCGGGCGTCGTCGCCGGTGCGGCGGATCGTGCCGGCCAGCACGCGCGACGTGACCAGGCCGCCCTGCAGGCGCACCAGCATCTCGGGGGTCGACCCGAAGAAGCCGTCGACGTGGAAGGTCCAGCAGCTGGGGTAGGCGTCGGCCAGGCGGGCCAGCGGCGAGCGCACGTCGAGCGGCTCGTCGAACGCGGCCTCCACCGAGCGGGCCAGGACGACCTTGTCGAGGTCGCCGGCCTGGATGCGCCGCACCGCGCGCTCGACGGTGGCCGACCACGCCTCGCGCCGGTCGGGGTCGTCCGCGAACCGGGTGCCGAGGGGAGCGGCCGGGCGCGAGCCGGCGAGCTCGGGCGCCGGAGCCAGCGACCGGCCGATCGTGGTCACCCAGCTGCGGCCGTCGCGGCGACCCACGACGACCTCGGGGACGGTGAGCGCCGAGCCGGGCCGGTCGGCGAACGTGAAGCTGCCGAAGGAGATCAGGCCGCTGCCGGGCAGCTCCACCTCGTCGCGCACCACGGAGGACTCGACGACGTCGGCCCACCAGGCGTCGGCGGCGTCGAACCGGCCGCCGCCCTCGGGGTTGAAGCTCGCCGCGCGGCCCCAGCCGATCACGCCGTCGCCACCGTGCACCCACGCCAGGGCATCGGGGGAGGGGGGCAGCAGGGTGAGCAACTCACCGGGGTCGGCGATCTCGCGGGACCGGGCCACGAGCGGTTCAGGCCGTCCGTCGGTCGCCAGCGTGCTCACCCGCACGAGCCTACTCGGGCGACGGTGAGGGCGGTCCCGGACGCCGGAAGCGTCCCGATCTGCGCCGGGGTCGGCCCCGCGTGAGAAGGTGGCCAGATGAGAGCAGGGCTGGACAAGGACCCCCGTGACGTCGCGCGCATGTTCGACACGGTGGCGGCGAGGTACGACCTGACGAACGACGTGCTCTCGCTCGGGCGCGACCGGCAGTGGCGCAAGCGCGTCGTCGAGACGGTCGCTCCCCAGCGTGGCGAGCGGATCCTCGATCTCGCAGCCGGCACCGGCACGTCCAGCGCCCCCTTCGCCGAGGCCGGCGCCCACGTCGTGCCGTGCGACTTCTCCATCGGCATGCTCGAGGTCGGCAAGCAGCAGTACCCCGGCCTGGACTTCACCGCCGGCGACGGCATGCGCCTGCCCTTCGCCGATGGGGTCTTCGACGCCGTGACGATCTCGTTCGGACTGCGCAACATCCACGACCCGCTCCAGGGCCTGCGCGAGCTGCTGCGCGTCACCCGCCCCGGCGGTCGCGTCGTCGTGTGCGAGTTCTCGACGCCGACGTGGAAGCCGTTCGAGACGGTGTACTCCAACTACCTCATGCGGGCGCTGCCGCCGATCGCGCGCGCGGTCTCGTCGAACCCCGAGTCGTACGTGTACCTGGCCGAGTCGATCCGCTCCTGGCCCGACCAGCGTGGCCTCGCGATCCGCATGACCGAGGCGGGCTGGGGACCGGTGACGTGGCAGAATCTGACCGGCGGGATCGTCGCCGTGCACCGCGCCGAACGCCCGCAGTGAGACCGGCGACACGCTTAGTGTTACCTAACTCACACTGACGGTCCCGGCGCTCACTAGAGTGATCCACGTGAGCCTGTGAAGATCTTCACAAGGTTCGTCCGCGGGTGACTGGAGGTGCCGTGAACGCGTACATCCCGATCTTGGTGCTGGGCGGCATCGCCCTGGCGTTCGCCGTGTTCAGCGTCGGCATCGCCCCGTTCACCGGACCCTCGCGCTACAACCGCGCCAAGCTCGACCGCTACGAGTCGGGCATCGAGCCCAGCCCCCTGCCCGACGGTGGCGGCAAGGTCTCGATCAAGTACTTCTTCACGGCGATGATGTTCATCGTCTTCGACATCGAGGTCGTGTTCCTGCTCCCCTTCGCCGTCGCGTTCGACGAGCTGAGCTGGTTCGCGTTCTTCGCCGTCATGCTCTTCCTGCTCAACATCACGATCGCGTACGTCTATGAGTGGCGGCGCGGGGGAATGGACTGGACCTGATGGGCCTCGAGGAAAAACTCCCCAGTGGCGTCCTGCTCTCGACCGTCGAGGGCCTGGCCGGCTACTTCCGCAAGGCGTCGTTCTGGCCGGCCACGTTCGGCCTGGCCTGCTGCGCCATCGAGATGATGACGTTCGGCGCCCCGCGCTACGACTCGGGCCGCTTCGGCATGGAGGTCTTCCGGCCGTCGCCGCGCCAGGCCGACCTGATGATCGTCGCCGGTCGCGTCAGCCAGAAGATGGCTCCCGTCCTGCGCCAGATCTACGACCAGATGCCCGGCCCCAAGTGGGTGCTCGCGATGGGCGTCTGCGCCAGCTCGGGCGGCATGTTCAACAACTACGCGATCGTCCAGGGCGTCGACCACGTCGTGCCCGTCGACATGTACCTGCCGGGCTGCCCGCCGCGCCCCGAGATGCTGATCGACGCGATCTTCAAGCTGCGCGAGTCGATCCAGAACACGCAGCTGGGCGCCGACCGCCTCGCCGAGATCCGCGAGGAGGAGCAGGCCGTCCTGGCGGCCCTGCCCACCTCCGCGCAGGCGGGACTCATGCGATGAGTGATGAGACGCAGGACGGGCCTGCGATGAGTGATGAGACGCAGGACGGCTCGCACGAGACGCGGGCCGAGCTGAAGAAGAGCGACGCCGTCGAGCTCGAGGTCGTCGAGGTCCGCGAGGGCGCGTTCGGCGTGCACGGCACCGGCGACACGTCCGGTTTCGGCGGGCTGCGCCGCCCGGTCGTCATGCCGGGGGCGGCCACCCCGCCCTACGGCGGCTGGTTCGACGAGGTCGCCGAGCGCCTCACCGCCGGCGAGGGCCTGGCCGACGCCATCGAGAAGGTCGTCGTCCACCGTGGTGAGATCACGTTCTTCATCCGCCGCGAGGTGCTGCGGCAGGCCGCGCAGCACCTGCGCGACGACGCGGGGCTGCGGTTCGAGCTGCTCAGCGGCGTGAGCGGCGTGCACTACCCGGGCGACACCGGCCGCGAGCTGCACGCCGTCTACCACCTGCTCTCGATGACCCACAACCGCCGGATCCGGCTCGAGGTGACGTGCCCCGAGGAGGACCCGCAGGTGCCCAGCGTCATGGGCGTCTACCCCACCGCCGACTGGCACGAGCGCGAGACGTGGGACATGTTCGGCATCCGTTTCGAGGGGCACACGCACCTCACCCGGATCCTCATGCCCGACGACTGGCCCGGCCACCCCCAGCGCAAGGACTACCCCCTGGGCGGCATCGACGTCGAGTTCAAGGGCGGCTTCATCCCCGCCCCCGACAACCGGAGGAGCTACTCATGAGCGCCGATCCGTACGCGGACACCTCCGAGTCGACCTCCGGCCAGGTCTTCAACGTCACCGGCGGCGACTGGGACACGATCTCGACCGACAGCCTCGAGGGCGACCGGCTGGTCATCAACATGGGCCCGCAGCACCCGTCCACGCACGGCGTGCTGCGCCTCATCCTCGAGATCGACGGCGAGACGGTGCACGATGCCCGCGCGGGGATCGGCTACCTGCACACCGGCATCGAGAAGAACATGGAGTTCCGCACCTGGACCCAGGGCGTGACCTTCTGCACCCGCATGGACTACGTCGCCCCGTTCTCCAACGAGGCGGCCTACGTCGGCGCGGTCGAGCGACTGCTCGGCATCGAGGACCAGATCACCGAGCGTGCGCAGGTCATCCGCGTGCTGATGCTCGAGCTCAACCGCATCTCCAGCCACCTCGTCGCCATCGCCACCGGCGGCATGGAGATCGGCGCGCTGACGGTCATGACGTGCGGCTTCCGCGACCGCGAGGAGATCCTCAAGGCGTTCGAGCTGATCACCGGCCTGCGCATGAACCACGCGTACTTCCGGCCCGGCGGCGTCTCCCAGGACCTGCCCGACGGCACCGTCGGCCACCTGCGCGACCTCGTGGCCCTGCTGAAGAAGCGCCTGCCGGAGTACGCGGCGCTGTGCAACGCCAACCCGATCTTCAAGGGCCGCCTCAAGCAGGTCGGCCGCCTCGACCTGGCGGGCGTGCTGGCCCTGGGCATCACCGGGCCGATCCTGCGCTCGACCGGCCTCGACTGGGACCTGCGCGTCAAGCAGCCCTACTGGGGCTACGACACCTACGACTTCGACGTGATCACCCGCGACGAGCCCGACGCCTACGGCCGGTTCATGATCCGCCAGCTCGAGATGTGGGAGTCGCTGCGGATCGTCGAGCAGTGCATCGACCGGCTCGAGTCCACGCAGGGCCAGCCCGTCATGATCGCCGACCGCAAGATCGCGTGGCCGGCCCAGCTGTCCGTCGGCAGCGACGGGCAGGGCAACTCGCCCGAGCACATCGCGCACATCATGGGCGAGTCGATGGAGGCGCTGATCCACCACTTCAAGCTCGTCACCGAGGGCTTCCGGGTCCCGGCCGGGCAGGCGTACTTCGCGATCGAGTCACCCAAGGGCGAGATCGCGTGCCACGCGGTGTCCGACGGCGGCACCCGCCCCTTCCGGGCGCACTTCCGCGATCCCTCGTTCGTGAACCTGCAGGGCGTGTCCGCGATGAGCGAGGGCGGCATGCTCTCGGACGTCATCGTCGCGGTCGCGTCCATCGATCCCGTGATGGGGGGCGTTGATCGCTGATGACCGAGCAGATCTCCGAGGGACTGAGCCAGACGACGATCGCCGAGCTGCACGAGCTCGCCGGCCGCTACCCGCAGGCGCGCAGCGCCCTGCTGCCGATGCTGCACCTCGTCCAGGCCGACCAGGGTCGCGTCACGGCCGAGGGCATCGGCGTGTGCGGACAGATCCTGGGCCTCACCGAGGCCGAGGTCAGCGCCGTCGCCACCTTCTACACGATGTACAAGCGCCGCCCGATGGGCACGCACCACGTCGGCGTCTGCACCAACACGCTGTGCGCCGTCATGGGCGGCGACGAGATCTTCGAGCGCCTCTGCGGCCACCTCGACGTCGGCAACGACGAGACCAGCGAGGACGGCCGGATCACGCTCGAGAAGGTCGAGTGCAACGCGGCCTGCGACTTCGCCCCGGTGATGATGGTCAACTGGGAGTTCTTCGACAACCAGACGCCCGAGTCGGCCGTCGAGGTCGTCGACCGGCTCCGTGCCGGTGAGGCGGTCCAGTCCACCCGCGGCGCCACGATCACGTCGTGGCGCGAGGCCGAGCGCGTCATCGCCGGGTTCGAGGACGGCCTGGTCGACGAGGGTCCGGCCGCCGGTCCGGCGTCGCTGGTCGGGCTCGAGATCGCCGACGAGCGGGGCTGGGCGGCGCCGCCGCTCGAGGCCTCCGGCACCGAGGCCGCACCGGAGTCCACCACCGAGGCGGTGGCCGAGGCCGACACCAGCCGCGCCGGCAGCGAGACCGTGGCCGACCAGTCCCCGGCCGACGTCGAGGGCGGCAAGGACCCGGACGAGAGCGAGGGCACCCATGACTGACCTGTTGACGCCGGTCCTGACCGCGAACTGGGCCGACGACCGCGCCTGGACGCTCGACGCCTACACGGCGCGCGGCGGCTACCGCGGCCTCGAGAAGGCGCTCACGATGGACCCCGACGCCATCATCGAGGAGGTCAAGGACGCCGGCCTGCGCGGTCGCGGCGGCGCTGGCTTCCCGACCGGCATGAAGTGGGGCTTCATCCCGCAGGACAACCCCAACCCGAAGTACCTCGTGGTCAACGCCGACGAGTCCGAGCCGGGCACCTGCAAGGACATCCCGCTCATGATGGCCAACCCGCACGTGCTCGTGGAGGGCGTCATCATCGCGTCGCGCGCGATCCGGGCGCACACCGCGTTCATCTACGTGCGCGGCGAGGTGCTGCACGTGATCCGCCGCCTGCGCGCCGCCGTGCGCGAGGCCTACGCGGCCGGTCACCTGGGTCGCGACATCCACGGCACCGGCTACGACCTCGACCTGATCGTGCACGCCGGCGCCGGCGCCTACATCTGCGGCGAGGAGACGGCGCTGCTCGACTCGCTCGAGGGGCGTCGCGGCCAGCCGCGGCTGCGCCCGCCGTTCCCGGCCGTCGCGGGCCTGTACGCCTCGCCGACGGTCGTCAACAACGTCGAGTCGGTCGCCTCGGTGCCCGGCATCATCGCCGGCGGCGCCGACTGGTTCGCCTCGATGGGCACCGAGAAGTCGAAGGGCCACGGCATCTTCAGCCTCTCGGGCCACGTCGCGAAGCCGGGCCAGTACGAGGCGCCGCTGGGCATCACGCTGCGCCAGCTGATCGAGCTGGGCGGCGGCATGCGCCCGGGCTCGGAGCTGAAGTTCTGGACCCCCGGAGGCTCCTCCACCCCGCTGCTCACCGCCGAGCACCTCGACGTCCCGCTGGACTTCGAGGGCGTCGGCGCCGCGGGCTCGATGCTCGGCACCCGGGCCCTGCAGATCTTCGACCAGACCACCTCCGTGGTGCGGTGCGTGCTGCGCTGGACCGAGTTCTACAAGCACGAGTCCTGCGGCAAGTGCACCCCGTGTCGCGAGGGCACGTGGTGGCTCGTCCAGACGCTGCGCCGCATCGACGAGGGTCAGGGCAGGCCCGGCGACATCGAGCTGCTGCTCGACCTGTGCGACAACATCCTCGGGCGCTCGTTCTGCGCCCTGGGTGACGGTGCCACCAGCCCGATCACCTCGGCCATCCAGTACTTCCGCGAGGAGTTCGAGGCCGGCATGACCACGCCCAGCCGCGACCTGTTCCCGCCCGCGGCCTCCACCCTGTTCGCGAAGGAGGGCGCGCGATGACCGTCACCGAGCCGAACCCCACCGACACGACGCCGGTCGAGCTCGTCACGCTCACGATCGACGACGTCGAGGTCAGCGTCCCGAAGGGCACGCTGGTCATCCGCGCCGCCGAGCTCATCGGCACCGAGATCCCGCGCTTCTGCGACCACCCGCTGCTCGCGCCCGTCGGCGCGTGCCGCCAGTGCCTGGTCGAGATCCCCGACGCCGGCAACGGCCGGGGGATGCCCAAGCCGCAGGCGTCCTGCACCATCGAGGTCGCTCCCGGCATGGTCGTGCGCACGCAGGTCACCTCGCCGGTCGCCGAGAAGGCGCAGGAGGGGATGCTCGAGTTCCTGCTGGCCAACCACCCGCTCGACTGCCCCGTGTGCGACAAGGGCGGCGAGTGCCCGCTGCAGAACCAGTCGCTCTCGCACGGCGCCTCGGAGTCGCGCTTCATCGAGACCAAGCGCCTCTTCCCCAAGCCGCTGCCGCTGTCGAGCAACGTGCTGCTCGATCGTGAGCGCTGCGTCCTGTGCCAGCGCTGCACGCGCTTCCAGTCCGAGATCGCGGGCGACCCGTTCATCGCGCTGCTCGAGCGCGGCGCCCAGCAGCAGATCGGTATCGCGCCGGACGTGCCGTTCGGCTCGTACTTCAGCGGCAACACGATCCAGATCTGCCCGGTCGGCGCGCTCACCAGCGCCGACTACCGGTTCCGCTCCCGCCCGTTCGACCTGATCAGCGTCCCGTCGGTGTCCGAGCACGACGCCTGCGGCTCGGCGATCCGTGTCGACCACCGGCGCGGCAAGGTCATGCGCCGCCTCGCCGGCGACGACCCCGAGGTCAACGAGGAGTGGATCACCGACAAGGACCGCTTCGCGTTCACGTGGTCGCGCCAGGCCGACCGGCTCACCACCCCGCTCGTGCGCAACCCCGCCACGGGCGAGCTCGAGCCCACGTCGTGGCCCGGCGCCCTGGCCGTGGCGGCCCGTGGCTTGGCCGCCGCAGCCGGCAAGGCCGTCCTCACGGGCGGCCGCCTCACCGTGGAGGACGCGTACGCCTACGCCAAGTTCGCCCGCGTCGCCCTCGGCACCAACAACATCGACTTCCGCGCCCGGCCCACCTCGAAGGAGGAGACCGAGTTCCTCGCGGCCAAGGTCGCCGGCACGCCGGTCGACGTCACCTTCGCCGACCTCGAGCGAGCCACGGCCGTCGTCCTGGTCGGGCTCGAGCCCGAGGACGAGGCCGGCACGCTCTTCCTGCGCCTGCGCAAGGCCAGCCGCCAGGGCGTGCAGGTCTTCGCGCTGGGCACGCACACGACGCGCGGCCTGACCAAGATGAACGGCACCCTCGTGCCCACCGTGCCGGGTCAGGAGGCCGCGGCGCTGGCCGAGCTGGCCGTCTCGCCGGGCACGATCATCCTGGCCGGCGAGCGACTCGCCACGATCCCCGGCGCGCTGTCCGCCGTCGCCACCAAGGCCACCGAGTCCGGGGCTCGCTGGGCCTGGGTCCCGCGCCGGGCCGGCGACCGCAGCGCGCTCGACGCGGGCTGCCTGCCGAACCTGCTCCCCGGCGCGCGCCCCGTGGCGTCGGCCGAGGCGCGGGCCGACGCCGCCGCCGACTGGGGCGTCCCGAGCCTGCCCGACGAGGTCGGCCTCGACACCGACGCGATCATCGCCGCCGCCGCCAGCGGCGAGCTGGGTGCCCTCGTGGTGGCCGGCGTCGACGTCGACGACCTCGCCGACCCCGCGCTCGCCCGCGACGCGCTGCGCTCGGTCGACTTCCTGGTCAGCCTCGAGGTCCGCGCGTCCGCGGTCACCGCGCTGGCCGACGTCGTGCTGCCCGTCGCGCCCCCGGTCGAGAAGGCCGGCACGTTCATCAACTGGGAGGGTCGCCAGCGTCCCTTCCACCAGGTCCTGATCGACGCGCCCGCGCTCACCGACGTGCGCGTGCTGGCGGGCATCGCCGAGGAGCTGGGTCGCCCGATCGGCATCCGCACCACCGCCGAGGCTGCCGCCGAGTGGCGCGAGCTCGGCCCCTGGGACGGCAAGCGAATCGTCTTCCGTGGCCGCAAGCCGGCTGCGGCGAAGACCGCCGCCGGGAAGGTCGTCGCCGGCAGGGTCGTCCTCGACACCTGGAAGCAGCTGATCGACGGGGGCCGCCTGCAGGACGGCGCCGACTTCCTGCGCCAGACCGCGCGCGAGCCCGTCCTGCGCGCCAGCGAGGCCACCTTGACCGCCTGCGGCGTCCAGCCCGGCCAGCGAGCCACGCTGACGGGGCCGTCCGGTTCGGCGAGCTTCATCGCCGAGGCCGCCTTCATGCCCGAGGGTGTCGTGTGGGCGCCCACGAACTCCGGCGTCCACCTGGGTGCCGCGCTCGGCGTCGCCCACGGCGGCCGCGTCAGCCTGACGGGAGGCGAACGATGAGTCTGGACGATCTCTTCGGCAACGACCCGGGATGGGTCGTCGCCGTCAAGGCGCTGCTGATCTTCGTGTTCCTGGTGCTCTACACGCTGTTCAACATCTGGTTCGAGCGCCGCGTCGTGGCCCGCATGCAGCACCGCATCGGGCCCAACGTCAACGGCCCGTTCGGCCTGCTGCAGAGCCTCGCCGACGGCGTGAAGCTGGGCCTCAAGGAGGAGATCTTCCCCAAGGCCGCGGACAAGATCGTCTACTACGTGGCGCCGATCATCGCGGTCGTGCCGTCGTTCCTGGCCTGGGCCGTCATCCCGTTCGGTCCGGTCGTCAACTTCTTCGGCCACGAGACCCCGCTGCAGCTGACCGACCTGCCCGTCGCGGTGCTGTACATCCTGGCCGTCACCTCGATCGGCGTGTACGGCATCGTCCTGGCCGGCTGGTCGTCCGGCTCGATCTACGCCCTGCTCGGCGGCCTGCGCTCCAGTGCCCAGGTCATCAGCTACGAGGTGGCGATGGGCCTGTCGCTCGTCGCGGTCTTCATCTACGCGGGCTCGATGTCCACGTCCGAGATCGTCGCGGCGCAGGAGGACATCTGGTTCTTCATCCCGTTGCTGCCGTCGTTCATCATCTACGTCATCGCGATGGTCGGCGAGACCAACCGTGCCCCCTTCGACCTCCCCGAGGCCGAGGGCGAGCTGGTCGGCGGCTTCCACACCGAGTACTCGTCGTTCAAGTTCGCGATGTTCTTCCTGGCCGAGTACATCAACATGGTCACCGTCTCGGCGCTGGCCACGACGATGTTCCTCGGCGGCTGGCGCGCCCCGTTCGGCATCGCCCAGGTCTGGGAGGGCGCCAACGAGGGCTACTGGCCCGTCCTGTGGTTCTTCCTCAAGACGCTGGGCTTCATCTTCATGTTCGTCTGGCTGCGCGGCACGCTGCCGCGCATGCGCTACGACCAGTTCATGCAGTTCGGCTGGAAGTGGCTCATCCCGATCGCCCTGGGCTGGATCGTCGCCCTGGCGTTCATCCGCAAGCTCCAGGTCGAGGACATGCTCGACCAGCAGGCCATGCTCATCGCCGCGGGTGTCGCCGGCGCGTTGCTGATCGTCACCTTCTTCCTGCCCACGCGGGACGAGGACGACGAGCCCGAGGTGGTCGAGCCGCAGGAGTTCGACGCCTTCGCCGGTGGGTTCCCCGTGCCGCCGCTGCCCGCGCAGCGCGAGGCCATGGCCACCGCACCGACCACCACCTCGCAACCCACGGATGGGGGAGAGCAGCCATGAGCACGTTGAAGGAAACGCTCTGGGACCCGGTCGCCGGCTTCGGCGTCACGTTCCGGACGATGTTCAAGAAGCCCGTCACGGAGAAGTATCCGTTCGAGAAGGTGCCCACGGCGCCGCGCTTCCACGGCCGCCACCAGCTCAACCGCTGGCCCGACGGCCTCGAGAAGTGCGTCGGCTGCGAGCTGTGCGCGTGGGCCTGCCCGGCCGACGCGATCTACGTCGAGGGCGCGAGCAACACCGAGGACGAGCGGTTCAGCCCCGGTGAGCGCTACGGACGCGTCTACCAGATCAACTACCTGCGCTGCATCCTGTGCGGTCTGTGCATCGAGGCGTGCCCCACCCGGGCGCTCACGATGACCAACGAGTACGAGCTGGCCGACGACAACCGCGCCGCCCTGATCTACGAGAAGGACGACCTGCTGGCGCCGTTGCTGCCGGGCATGCTCGAGCCCCCGCACGAGATGCTCATCAGCGACGACCACCACGACTACTACCGGGGCAAGTCGCTGCCGATCGTCGAGACCACCAGCGGCCCGGAGACGGCCTCGTGACGGCGTTCTGGATCCTCGCCCCGGTCATGGTGCTGGCGGCGATGGGACTCATCTTCGCCCGCAAGGCCGTGCACGCCGCGCTGTGCCTGGCGGTCGTCATGATCTGCCTGGCGATGCTCTACGCGGCGCAGGGCGCCCCGTTCCTGTTCGCGGTGCAGATCATCGTCTACACCGGCGCGATCATGATGCTGTTCCTGTTCGTGCTCATGCTGGTCGGCGTCGAGACGTCCGACTCGATCGTCGAGACGATCAAGGGCCAGCGCGTCATGGCGGCGGTCGTCGGCGTGCTCTTCGCGCTGCTGCTGTCGCTGGGCGTGGCCCAGTCGGTCTCGTCGGCGATCGTCGGCCTGGGCGAGGCGAACGCGAACGGCAACCTGCACGGACTCGCCTCGCTGCTCTTCACCGACTACGTGCTGGCGTTTGAGTTCACCGCGGCCCTGATGATCGTCGCGGTCCTCGGCGCGATGGTGCTCGCCCACCGCGAGCGCCTCGTCGCCCCGCCGACCCAGGCTGATCTGCAGGCCCGTCGCATGCGCGACTTCGCCGAGTCGGGCAAGCACCCCGGCAACGCGCCGACGCCGGGCGTCTTCGCCCGCCACAACGCGGTCGACACCCCGGCGCTGCTGCCCGACGGCACCCCGCTGCCCGAGTCGATCCCCGGCACGCTCGTCTCGCGGCACCAGTTCGAGCTGCACGACGCCGACGACGTCAACCGCGTGGTCGGCGAGATCGAGGCTGCCGACGTCGACCCCGACGAGCGTCCCGTCACCACCGAGAAGCCCGACGTCCGGCCGGCGTCCGACACCGACGAGGGGGAGTCGAAGTGACCGAGTACCTCACCTTGTCGATGCTGTTGTTCTCGATCGGCGCGATCGGCGTGCTCGTGCGCCGCAACGCGATCATCGTGTTCATGTGCGTCGAGCTGATGCTCAACGCCACGAACCTCGCCTTCGTCGCGTTCGCCCGCCAGCACGGCAACCTCGACGGTCAGGTGGCGGCGTTCTTCGTCATGGTCGTCGCCGCCGCCGAGGTCACCATCGGCCTGGCCATCATCGTGTCCATCTACCGCACGCGACGGACGACCTCGGTCGACGACGCGAACCTGCTGAAGGCCTAAGGAGTTCGCGTTGCTGGACCTGTCCTGGCTGCTCATCGCCATCCCGTTGGCGGGCGCCGCGCTCCTGTTGACCTGGGGCAAGGAGTCCGATCGCTTCGGCCACCTCATCGCGACCGCCTGCTCGGCCGCGTCGTTCGTGCTGGGCGTGGTCCTGTTCGTCGAGCTCGCCGGTCGTGACGCCGAGGACCGCTCGGTCACGACCGACCTCGGCACCTGGATCGACGCCGGTCCGTTCCGGGCCGACTTCTCGTTCACGTTCGACACGCTCTCGAGCCTGTTCGTCCTGCTGATCACGGGCGTCGGCACGCTCATCCACGTGTACTCGATCGGGTACATGGCCCACGACGAGCGCCGCCGCCGCTTTTTCGCCTACCTGAACCTGTTCATCGCGGCGATGCTGACACTCGTGCTGGCCGCCGACTACCTGGTGCTCTTCCTCGGCTGGGAGGGCGTCGGCCTGGCGTCCTACCTGCTGATCGGGTTCTGGCAGCACAAGCCGTCCGCCGCCGCGGCGGCCAAGAAGGCCTTCGTGATGAACCGCGTGGGCGACCTCGGCCTGGCACTGGCCATCATGACGATGTTCGCCTGGTTCGGCACGACCTCGATCGCGGCGGTCAACGACCAGGTCCACTCGGTGTCGGGCAACGTCGCCACCGCGCTGGGTCTGCTGCTGCTGCTCGGCGCCTGCGGCAAGTCCGCCCAGTTCCCGTTGCAGGCCTGGCTGCTCGACGCGATGGAGGGCCCGACCCCGGTCTCGGCCCTCATCCACGCGGCGACCATGGTCACGGCGGGCGTCTACCTCGTGGTGCGCTCGCACGACGTCTTCGACGCCTCCGCCACCGCGCGCAATGTCGTCATCGCCGTCGGCGTCATCACGCTGCTGATGGGCGCCTGGATCGGCTGCACGAAGGATGACATCAAGAAGGCGCTCGCCGGCTCCACGATGAGCCAGATCGGCTACATGATGTTGGCCGCCGGCCTCGGTCCGGCGGGCTACGCCTTCGCGATCTTCCACCTGCTGACGCACGGCTTCTTCAAGGCCAACATGTTCCTCGGCGCCGGCTCGGTCATGCACGGCATGAACGACGACGTCGACATGCGCCACTACGGCGCCCTGCGCAAGGCCATGCCGGTCACGTTCTACACGTTCGGCATCGGCTACCTGGCGATCATCGGCTTCCCAGGCACCTCGGGCTTCTTCTCCAAGGACAAGATCATCGAGGCCGCGCTCGGCCACAGCGTCTGGGTGGGCCTGGCGGCGCTGCTGGGCGCCGGCGTCACCGCGTTCTACATGACCCGCCTCATGCTGATGACGTTCTTCGGCGAGAAGCGCTGGCGCGACGACGTGCACCCGCACGAGTCGCCCTCGGTCATGACCGTGCCCCTGATCGTGCTCGCGGCCCTCTCGCTGCTGGCGGGCCTGATGGCGCTGGGCAGCTGGATCGAGGAGTGGCTCGAGCCGGCCGCCGGCCACGCCGAGCACCACGACCTGCCGCTGCCGATCATCGTGATCACGCTCATCGTGCTGGTGGTCGTCGCCGCCGGCGTCGCCCTCGCGTGGCTCACCTACGGCCGCCGCCAGATCGCGGCCGAGACGCCGGCCGACTCCGAGGTGTCGGCGTTCACCCGCGCCGGTCGCGCCGAGCTGTACGGCAACCACGTCAACGACGCGCTCGTCGTGCGACCCGCCACCCACCTGACGCGTGCGCTCGTGTGGGCCGACGCCAAGGTCATCGACGGCTTCGTCACCGGTGGCGCCGACCGCCTCGGTGAGATCTCCGGTGAGCTGCGCAAGCCGCAGACCGGCTTTGTCCGTTCCTACGCACTGATGGTGCTCGGAGGTGCTCTCGTGGTCCTGTTGGGCCTGCTGGCGGTGACGCTCGCATGATGCTGTCCCTGCTGATCGCCGTCCCCCTGCTCGGCGCCCTCGTGGTCGCCCTGCTGCCCCGGACGGCCGACGGCGCCACCGCGCGCCACGTCGCCTTCGGCGTCTCCATCCTGACGCTGCTGATGTCGCTGGCGCTGCTGCGCGAGTTCGACATCGAGAGCGGCGGCTACCAGCTGACCGAGGACCACGAGTGGATCGGTGCGCTCGGCGTGCACTGGGCGCTCGGGGTGAACGGCATCGGCCTGACGATGATCTTCCTGACGACGGTGCTGACGCCGATCGTCCTGGTCGCGTCCTGGCGCGACAAGGAGGCCGATCCCGCGCGCACCAACACGTACTTCGCCTGGATGCTCGTGCTGGAGGCGCTCGCGATCGGCGTGTTCGCCGCCACCGACGTCTTCATGTTCTACGTCCTGTTCGAGGCCACCCTGATCCCGCTGTACTTCCTGATCGGCGCCCACGGCACCGGGCAGCGCAGCTACGCCGCGGTCAAGTTCCTCATCTACAACCTGCTCGGCGGCCTGATCATGCTCGCCTCCGTGGTGGGCCTGTACGTGCTGTCGACGCAGCAGGGCGGCCCGAGCTTCCTGCACGCCGACCTGATGGACCTGGAGATGTCCCAGACCACGGAGCGGCTGCTGTTCCTGGGCTTCTTCATCGCGTTCGCGATCAAGGCGCCGCTGTGGCCGCTGCACACGTGGCTGCCCGACGCGGCCGCCTCGGCGACGCCCGGCACTTCGGTGCTCATGGTCAGCGTCGTCGACAAGATCGGCACGTTCGGCATGATCCGCTGGTGCCTGGAGCTGTTCCCAGGCGCCTCGGAATGGGCCAGCCCCGTCGTGCTCGTGCTGGCGACGATCAGCATCCTCTACGGCGCGCTGCTCGCGATCGGCCAGGACGACCTGCGCCGTCTCATCGCGCTGACCTCGGTCTCGCACTTCGGCTTCATCATCCTGGGCATCTTCGCCTTCACCTCGGTCTCGATGACCGGCTCGGTGCTCTACATGTTCAACCACGGCCTCTCCACGGCGGTGCTGTTCCTCGTCGCGGGCATGATGATCCAGCGCCGCGGCTCGGCCCGGATCAGTGACTTCGGTGGCGTCCAGAAGGTCGCGCCGGTGCTGTCGGGCGTCCTGCTCGTGGGCGGCCTGTCGAGCCTCTCGCTGCCCGGCCTGGCGCCGTTCGTCTCGGAGTTCCTCGTGCTCGCCGGCACGTTCACCCGGTCGATCCCGATCGCCACGGTGGCCACCCTGGGCATCGTCCTGGCCGCGGTCTACATCCTGCTGATGTACCAGCGCACCATGACGGGCCCGCTGAACGAGGCGACCGCCGGCTTCCGCGACCTGTCGCGGCGCGAGGTGGGGGCGATGGCCCCGGCCCTCGTGCTCATCATCGGCCTGGGCTTCGTCCCGCAGCCGCTGCTGGAGGTCATCGACCCGGCCGTCGAGCCGGTCGTGAACACCGTGGGGGTCGGCGACCCGCCGCCGCGGGCGCCCCTCGACCTCACCCAGCAGACGGAAGGAGCCCACGAATGATCGGCGCACTCTCGTCCGCCCTGCCCGGCGCCCTCGCCGCGGCCGGCCCCGACATCGCGGCGGCCGACCTGGACTACCGCCAGCTGTCGCCGCTCATCGCGGTGTTCGCCGTGGCGATGGTCGGCCTCGTCGTCGAGATCGCGGTGCCCCGCCGGGCCCGCTTCCTCACCCAGTCGGTCGTGGCCGTCGCCGGCTCGCTGGTCGCCCTCGGCCTCACCGTCTGGGTCTACCTGGGCCTCGACGAGGTCGCCGAGGGCCGCTGGCCGGCGCTCGGCGGCACCGGCGCCGAGGGTGCCGTCTCGGTCGACGGACCCGGTGTCCTCACGTGGGGCATGCTGCTCGTCTTCGCCGCGCTGTCGTTCCTGCTGTTCGCCGAGCGCAGCCACGAGCGAGGGCTGAGCGACTTCATCGGTCGTGCCGCCGACGCCCCCGGCTCGCCGGGCGAGGCCGAGGCCACCCGCGAGCGACTCGAGCACACCGAGGTCTTCCCGCTGGCCGCGTTCGCCCTCGCGGGCATGATGCTCTTCGCGGTCTCGAACGACCTCATCACGATGTTCGTGGCCCTCGAGGTCCTGTCGCTGCCGCTGTACGTCCTGTGCGGGGTGGCGCGCCGCCGGCGCCTGCTCAGCCAGGAGGCCGCGATGAAGTACTTCCTGCTCGGCGCCTTCTCGTCGGCGTTCTTCCTCTACGGGGCGGCGCTCGCGTACGGCTACTCGGGCAGCCTCAACCTCACCGAGATCGACACGGCCGTGTCGGCCCGCGGCGACGAGACGCCGATGCTGCTCGCGGCGATCGGCCTGCTGCTGGTGGGCCTGCTGTTCAAGGTCGGCGCGGTGCCGTTCCACAGCTGGACCCCCGACGTCTACCAGGGCGCTCCCACGCCGGTCACCGCCTTCATGGCCGCCGCCACCAAGGCGGCCGCGTTCATCGCCATGATGCGCGTGCTGTTCGTCGCGTTCGGCGGCGCGTCCTGGGACTGGCGCCCGGTGCTGTGGGTCGTCGCCGTGATCACCATGCTGGTCGGCTCGATCGTGGCGGTCAGCCAGACCGACGTGAAGCGCATGCTGGCGTACTCGTCCATCGCGCACGCCGGCTTCATCACCGTCGGCCTGTCGGGCGCGTACCTGGGCGACCAGGAGGGCCTGGCCATCACGTCGGTGTCGTCGGTGCTGTTCTACCTGCTCGTCTACGGCATCAGCACGATCGGCGCCTTCGCGATCGTCACGGTCATCCGCGACTCCGCGGGCGAGACCACGCACCTGTCGAAGTGGGCCGGGCTCGGCAAGGAGTCGCCGTTCCTGGCGGGTTCGTTCGCGATCTTCATGCTGTCCTTCGCCGGCATCCCGCTCACCGCGGGGTTCATCGGCAAGTGGGCCGTCTTCAGCGCCGCCTGGGGCGGCGGGGCCTGGGTCCTCGTCGTGCTCGGCGTGCTGTGCAGCGCGATCGCCGCGTACTTCTACGTCCGGTTCATCGTGCTGATGTTCTTCACCGAGCCGGTGGGTGACGGCCCGACCGTGGCTGTCGCGGGCGTGCCGACTACCGTGGTCATTGCCTTGGCCGTGATCGCGACGGTCGTGCTCGGCGTCGTGCCGGGCCCGATCCTGGATCTGGCCCAGAACGCCGGCGCCTTCGTGCGCTAGCGGGCATGTCGTCGATGGTCGTCGGAAGGATGTGGATCGTGGCCAGCGCCGGGTCGTTCGCGGATGCCGCGTTGGATCAGCGGGTGTCGGACGGGGTCACCCGGGTCGAGGACCTGCTGGCCCGCTCCGTCCACAGCCCCGAGCCGCTGGTGGCCGAGGCCTCCTCGCACCTGCTGCAGGCCGGCGGCAAGCGCTTCCGTCCGCTGCTGTCGGTGCTGTGTGCCGAGTTCGGCGACCCGACCGCGCCCGACATCGTGCCGGCCGCCGTGGTCGTCGAGCTGACCCACTTGGCGACGCTCTACCACGACGACGTGATGGACGAGGCGTCCATGCGCCGCGGTGCGCCGAGCGCGAACGCGCGGTGGGACAACTCGATCGCGATCCTCGTGGGCGACTTCCTGTTCGCCCGCGCCTCGTCGCTCGTGGCCGACCTCGGGCCGGAGGCCGTGCGCATCCAGGCCGAGACCTTCGCCCGCCTGGTCCACGGCCAGCTCCGCGAGACGCTCGGCCCGGGCCCGGACGACGACCGGCTCCAGCACTACCTCTCGGTCGTGGCCGACAAGACCGGCTCGCTGATCGCCACCGCCGCTCGCTTCGGGGCGATGATGTCGGGCGCCGGCGCCGACATCGAGGCCACGCTGCTCGAGTTCGGCGAGCGCATCGGCGTCGCGTTCCAGCTGGCCGACGACATCATCGACGTCGCCAGCGACGCCGACGACTCGGGCAAGGTGCCCGGCACCGACCTGCGTGAGGGCGTGCCCACCCTGCCGACGCTGTTGGTCCAGGCCTCACCGGTCGACGGCGACGAGCGCCTGCGCGAGCTGCTCTCGGGCCCGATCCTCGACGAGGACGACGTGCAGTGGGTCATCCGTGCGTTGCGCAAGCACCCCGCGATGGACGAGGCCCGCGCCTACGTCCGGGCCGAGGCCGACGCGGCCCGCGCCCTGCTCGACAAGCTGCCCGCCGGCCCCGCCCGCGACGCCCTCGACGACATCTGCACCCGCGCCACCGACCGCCTCGGCTGACCAACTGACCCGCTGAGTTGCACGTTCGGCCCCGTCCGCACGGCGTGTTGCGGGTCGAACGTGAAACTCAGCGCGTCAGATGGCGGTGGACTCCGCGGCGCACGCGTCCGCGGTGCGCTTGGCCCGCCGCCGGGTGTGCAGGGCGTCGGATGTGAAGATCACCAGCGCGGCCCACACCATGACGAAGCCGATCCAGCGGGCCGTGCCCATCTCCTCGTCGAAGATCGTCAGGCCGAAGACGAACTGCAGGATCGGGCCGAGGTACTGCAGGATCCCGATCGTCGTGAGCGACAGTCGGGTCGCGGCGGCGCCGAACATGAGCAGCGGGATCGCCGTGACGACGCCGGTGCAGATCAGCAGGGTGGTGTTGAGCGCACCCTCGTGACCGAACGTCAGCGTGCCGCCGACCTGCAGGAACACCAGGTACGCGAGCGCGAACGGCGTCAGGATCGTCGTCTCGACCGAGAGCGCCTCGACGGTGCCGAGGTTGGCGCGCTTCTTGAGGAAGCCGTAGGTCGCGAAGCTGGTCGCCAGCAGCAGTGCGATCCACGGCGGCCGGCCGTAGTCGACCGTCAGCACGACCACCGCGAGGGTGCCCAGCGCCACGGCGAGCCACTGGAGCCGCCGCAGGTTCTCGCCCAGCAGGAACACGCCCAGCAGGACGGTCATCAGCGGGTTGATGAAGTAGCCCAGGCTGGTCTCGATGACGTGCCCGTTGGTGACGCCCCAGATGAACCCGCCCCAGTTCAGGGTGATCACCACCGACGCGAGCGCCAACGGCACCATGAGCCTGCGCTGGCCGATGATCGACCGGAAGGCGCTCCACTTGTGGGTGATCGTCAGCAGGCCGACGCAGAAGACGAGCGTCCACACGATGCGGTGCGCCAGCACCTCGTACGCCGACGCCGGCTCGAGCAGCGGCCAGTACAAGGGGAAGAATCCCCAGCACAGGTACGCCCCGATGCCGTAGAGGAGTCCTGCCTTGGAATCGGTGCTCACGCTCGCCACGTGCTAACTCAACACCCCCAACGGCCTCGTTCTTCCCCGGGGGCGGCCCTACGCTCGTCCCGTGGGGGTGCGTCGTCGATTCCTGGTGCTGCTGGCGTTGCGCTGGTTCGCGACTGGCCTGCTCATGCCGGTCTCGCTGCTGCTGCCGCTCGAGCGCGGGCTGACCGTGGCCGACGTGGGCATCGCCATGGCCGCCCAGGGCATCGTGGTGATCGTCCTCGAGGTCCCGAGCGGCGCCCTGGCCGACTCGTGGGGCCGGCGTCCGGTCTTCATCACGTCGGCCGTCGCCGCGATCGCGGCCTACGCGCTGACCCTGGGGGCGCAGTCGGTGCTCGCCTTCGCGCTGGCCTGGGCGGTCATGGGGGTCTTCCGAGCGCTCGACAGCGGGGCGCTCGAGTCGTGGTTCGTCGACGCTGAGCACGCGCGAGGCGCCGCGACCGAGGTGCCGTCCGCCCTCGCGGCGGCGGGCGGCGTCATCAGCGCGGCCATCGCCCTCGGGTCGCTGGCTTCGGCGGGGCTGCTGTTCGTCGCGCCGTGGTCGGTCGGGGTCTCGCTCGCGGTGCCCTACGTCCTGGCCATCGGGGTCGTGGTGGTCCAGGTGGTGGCAGCCCGTCTGTTGATGGAGCAGGTGCCCCGGACGGAGCCCCCGACGGCCTCGGCCTGGCGTCGGGCGCTAGGGACCGGCGTCCGGGTCGCGTTCGGTCGCCGCCTGCGGCTGCTCACGGCAGCGATGCTCCTGTGCGGGGTGGCGGTCGCCGGGCTCGAGCTGCTCATGCCGGTCCGCCTGGCCGAGTTCTCCGCGGACGCCTCCGCCGCAGGCAGCGTGCTCGGGGTGGTGTCCTCGGTCGCGTGGGGCCTGGCTGCTCTCGGAGCGACGGTGGCGTCACGGGTGCTGCGTGACGTGAGCCCCGGCGTGGTCGCGCCGGTCCTCGCTGCCACCGAGGCGCTGGGCCTGGCGGTCATGGCGATCGCCGGGGGCCCGGTCGCGCTCGTGGCCGGGTTCTGGCTCTGCTACCTCGTGCACATGTCGTTCGGCGCCGCCTACAACGCGCTCGTGCACGACCGGGTCACCGAGGCCCACCGTGCGACGGCGCTGTCGGTCACCTCGATGGCCTTCCTGGGGTCGGGGGCGGCCGGGGGAGTGGCGCTCGGCGTCGTCGCGGACCGGGCGAGCGCCTCCGCGGCGCTCTGGCTCGCGGCTGCGGCGCTGCTCGTGGCGGGCGCACTCGTGGCGAGCCCCGCGGGCTCGCGGGCGGCTCAGCGGTAGTTGGTGAACTGCACCGCGAAGTCGAGGTCGGCGGCCTTCACCAGAGCGATGATCTCCTGCAGGTCGTCGCGCGACTTGCTGGTGACGCGCAGCTCGTCGCCCTGGATCTGCACCTTGGCGCCCTTGGGGCCCTCGTCGCGGATGAGCTTGCTGACCTTCTTGGCCTGCTCGGTGCTGATGCCCTCGCCGAACGTGCCGTTGATCTTGACGTCCTTGCCGGACTGGCGGGGGTCGTCGGCCTCGAAGGTCTTGAGGCTGATGCCGCGCTTGACCAGCTTGGTCTGGAAGACGTCCAGGATGGCCAGGGCGCGCTCCTCGGCGTTGGCGGTGATCTCGACGCCCCACTCGCCCTTCCACTCGATCGAGGCGTTCGTGTTCTTGAAGTCGTAGCGGGTCGAGATCTCCTTGACCGCCTGGTTGAGCGCGTTGTCCGCCTCCTGGCGGTCGATCTTGCTGACGATGTCGAACGAGGAATCGGCCATGAGCCCACCTTAGCCGCCCTGATTTCGGGCCCGCCCGAGCGCTGGGGTAATCTTTCGGACTGTCGCGGCAGGTTGCCCGAGCGGCCAAAGGGAGCTGACTGTAAATCAGCCGGCATTGCCTACAGAGGTTCGAATCCTCTACCTGCCACGTGACGCGAGCCCCCGACCGATCCGGTCGGGGGCTCGTTCGTTCCGCGGGACGCCCCGCTCCAGCCGTGGTCCGTGTCGGAGTCAGCCCCTATCGTCGAGGCATGGACGCAGCGGACGACGATCGCCGGCCCGGCGAGGACTGGTCGTTGGTCTCCCTCTACGAGCTCGTGCCCGACGCGTACGAGCTCGACCTGCTGGAGGAGGCGCGACGGCCGCCGGTCGAGCCCACGGACATCGACTGGGCCGCCTCGTTCGCACGCGTGCACCGCGAGGCCGTCCGAGAGATGGGGTACGACGACCCCGAGCCCACGCCCGAGGGTCCGGTGCCGAGCCCCTCGCAGGCCTGCTTCCTGGTCGAGCGCGTGCTCGGCGGCGAGGTCGTCGACGACGAGGCCCGTTGAGTCACGGGTACGGTGAACGCGTGGCGCGCACCTGGTTCGACCGACGGACCCACGACGGCCGTCAGTGGTCCCTCGACCAGCTGCTCGAGGCCAAGCGCAGCGCCGCCCAGCGGCTCACCGTCGTCATCCCGGCCCGCAACGAGGCCGCGACCGTCGGCGACGTCGTGGGCCGGATCCATGCGGCGTTCGTCGAGGGATCGGCCCTGGTCGACGAGCTCGTCGTGATCGACGGGGAGTCCACCGACGACACCGCGGCGATCGCCGCCGCGGCGGGCGCGACGGTCCACCGGCTCACCGAGATCCGTCCCGACCTCGGCACGCGGGTGGGCAAGGGCGAGGCCATGTGGAAGTCGCAGTTCGTCACGTCCGGCGACATCGTCGCGTTCGTCGACGCCGACCTCACGCAGTGGGACACGCACTTCGTCACGGGCTTGGTCGGGCCGCTGCTCACCGACCCTGCCGTCGCCCTGGTCAAGGGCTTCTACGAGCGCCCCTACCGCTCCGGCGCCACCTACGAGCCGCAGGGCGGCGGTCGCGTCACCGAGCTGGTCGCGCGGCCGATGCTGGCGATCGCCCGGCCCGAGCTGACCCAGGTCGTCCAGCCGCTCGCGGGCGAGTGGGCGGTGCGCCGCGAGGTGTACGAGACCCTGCGCGTCCCAATCGGCTACGGGGTCGACCTCGCGGCGCTGATCGACGTGGCCGACCGGCTGGGCATCGACGCCATCGCCCAGGTCGACCTGGGCGTGCGGGCCCACTCGCACCAGTCGCTGCACGATCTCGGCCCGATGTCCGTGCAGCTGATGGCGGCCGTGCTCAACCGCGCGCGGCAGACACTCGACGACCACGTGCCGTTGCGCCAGTTCCGCGCCCTGCGCGACGGGTACGCGCCGGTCGTCCACGACGTCGACGTCACCGAGCGTCCGCCGGCCGTCGAGGTGGCGCGATGACGCTACGACTCGGCCGGCACACGTTCGACGACGACCGCACCCTGATGATGGCGATCGTCAACCGCACGCCCGACTCGTTCTTCGACCGTGGTGCCACCTGGGCGGAGGACTCCGCGTTCGACCGGGTGGCGCAGGTCGTCGGTGAGGGTGCCGAGATCGTCGACATCGGCGGCATCAAGGCCGCACCGGGAGAGGAGATCGACGCCGACGAGGAGAAGCGCCGGGTCGTCGGCTTCGTCGAGCGTGTCCGCGAGGCGTTCCCCGAGGTGGTCATCAGCGTCGACACGTGGCGCTCCGAGGTCGCGCGCGCGGTGTGCGAGGCCGGGGCCGACCTGCTCAACGACGCGTGGGGCGGCGCCGACCCGCGCCTGGCCGAGGTCGCGGCCGAGTTCGACGTCGCGATGGTGTGCACACACACCGGCGGCGTCGCGCCGCGCACGCGACCGCACCGGATCGAGTACGACGACGTCGTGGCCGACGCGATCACGTCCACCGTCGCCCAGGCCGAGCGCGCGCTGTCGCTCGGCGTGGCCCGGGAGAGCCTGCTGATCGACCCGGCGCACGACTTCGGCAAGAACACGTTCCACTCGCTCGAGGTCACGCGGCGGCTCGGCGAGATGGTGGCCACCGGCTGGCCCGTGCTCGTCTCCCTGTCGAACAAGGACTTCGTCGGCGAGACGCTCGACCTGCCGGTGGGGGAGCGGCTGCTGGGCACCCTCGCCGCCACGGCCGTCGCCGCCACGGCGGGCGCCCGCGTCTACCGCGTGCACCAGGTCACCGAGACGCGCCAGGTCGTCGACATGGCCTGGACGATCGCGGGCCGTCGGCCCCCGGCGCGGGCGATCCGGGGCCTCGCGTGATCCGCCGATTCGTCGTCGTGCCGCCCGTCCCGGCGCTCCTGCCGCACTACGCCAGCCTGCACGACCCGGTGGCCGAGCTGCGGATGTCCGCCGTGGCGGCCGTGCAGGCGATCACCCGCGGGGCCGCGTCGGTGGCGATCGTGGGCGACGACCCCTTCGCCGAGCCGGTGGCGCGGGCCCTGCTCGACGCCGCGGGGTTCGGCGGCTCCGTCGACCCGGACGCCGAGGTCGTCCTCGTGATGGCGAACGGCACGGCCAAGCGCACCGAGAAGGCCCCCGGCCACCTCGACGCGCGTGCCGCCGACTTCGACGACGCGCTCGACCTCGCGCTGCGCTCCGGCGCCGGCGCCCGGCTGGCGGTGCTCGACCCCGATCTGGCTCGCGAGCTGTGGGCGTCCGGCCTCGAGCCGCTGAGGGCCCTCGGCGAGCGGCTGGGCGCCGGGTGGCAGGTCTCGGTGCCCTACGCCGACGCTCCGTACGGCGTCCTGTGGTGGGTCGCCGCGTGGCTCCGACCCTGAGGAGTGACCGAGGCGGTGGCCTACGCTGGTCGCCGTGGCCTACGACGCGCTCTTCGACTCGGTCTTCGCCCGGATGGATCCCGAGCGCATCCATGAGCGAGCGTTCGCCGCGATCCGCCTCGGCCGCCCCGCCACTCGCCTGGCCTTCCGGGTCGACCCCAGCCCGGTCACGGTGATGGGCGTCGAGTTCCCGCACCGCTTCGGCCTGGCCGCCGGGTTCGACAAGAACGCGAAGGGCGTCCTCGGCCTGCTCGCGCTGGGCTTCGGGCACGTCGAGATCGGCACCGTGACGGCGAAGCCCCAGCCCGGCAACGAGCGGCCACGCCTGTTCCGTCTCGTCGAGGACCGCGCGATCGTCAACCGGATGGGCTTCAACAACGACGGTGCCGCCGCGGTGGCGTCGCGCCTGCACAAGCTGCGGGGCACGTCCGCCGGCCGTCGAGCCGTCATCGGCGTGAACATCGGCAAGACCAAGGTCGTCGCCGCCGAGCACGCGGCGAGCGATTACGTCGAGAGCGCCCGGCTCCTCGCGCCCTTCGCGGACTACCTCGTGGTCAACGTCTCCAGCCCGAACACCCCCGGACTGCGCGACCTGCAGGCCGTCGAGTCGCTCGAGCCGATCCTCGCGGCGGTCAAGGCCGTCGCCGACACGAACCACGGCCGCAGGGTGCCGCTCGTCGTGAAGATCGCCCCCGACCTGGCCGACGAGGACGTCGACGAGGTCACCGACCTGGTGCTCGCGCTGGGCCTGGACGGGATCAGTGCCACGAACACCACCATCGCCCGCCCCGCCGAGCTCCGGACGCCGCGCGACGTCGTCGAGGCCGCCGGCGCGGGTGGGCTGTCGGGTCCGGTCCTCGCCGACCGCGCGCTCGAGGTGCTGCGCCGGATCCGCGCGCGCGCCGGCGACGGGCTGACCCTGATCGGGGTCGGGGGAGTGACCGACGAGGCCGATGTGCGCGCCCGGATCGAGGCGGGCGCGGACCTCGTCCAGGGGTACACCGGGTTCATCTACGAAGGTCCGTCGTGGCCGTCGCGACTCGCCCGGGCGGCTCGCTGACTCCCTGCGATTGCAGGCGCGATCACGACCACCCCCACCCCGATTTGGGATCCCGGGGGGTCATTGGGTATCTTTGCTTGTCGGCATGCCCCTTTAGCTCAGTCGGCAGAGCGTTTCCATGGTAAGGAAAAGGTCTACGGTTCGATTCCGTAAAGGGGCTCTGAGGAGCGAGGCGACTCGTGACTCGTGGCTGGGTAGCTCAGGTGGTTAGAGCACACGACTCATAATCGTGGTGTCGCGGGTTCGAGTCCCGCCCCAGCTACCGCATCGGCGGAAAGACCAGCAACAAGCCCAGTACTCATGGGCACGACCAGAAGAGGCACACTGTGGCCAGCAAGAGCTCCGACGTTCGTCCCAAGATCACCTTGGCCTGCACCGAGTGCAAGGAACGCAACTACATCACGAAGAAGAACCGTCGCAACGACCCCGATCGCCTCGAGGTCAAGAAGTACTGCGCGCGTTGCAACGCGCACCAGGCGCACCGCGAGACGCGCTGAACCAGACTTCCCGAGACGACCCCCGCGCCCGCCCGGCGCGGGGGTCGTCTGCGTCCGCACCCGCTGGCAGTGACGTTCCGGGGGTCGCCGACGGCGTGTCGACCCCGGAAACGTCACCGCCAGCGCTTCCCGGGCGTCCTGCTAGCGTCGCCGCCATGGACTTGTCCGAGGTCACGACGCTGCGAGTCGGCGGCCCGGCCCGCGCCGTGGCCGAGGCGACGACCGAGGCCGACCTGATCGACGCCGTCCGGTCGGCCGACGAGGCCGGCGAGCCCGTCCTGCTGGTGGGCGGCGGCAGCAACCTCGTGGTCTCCGACGCCGGCTTCGACGGCACCGTGGTGCTCGTCCGCACCCGCGGGATCGACGTCTCGGCCGACGCCTGCAGCGGCGCGATGGTCACCGTGGCGGCAGGCGAGGACTGGGACGCGTTCGTGGCCCACGCCGTCGAGCGCGACTGGGAGGGCGTCGAGGCGCTCTCGGGCATCCCCGGCTCGGTCGGGGCCACCCCGATCCAGAACGTCGGCGCGTACGGCCAGGAGGTCGCCGACACGATCGTCAGCGTCCGCACCTGGGACCGCCACGAGAAGCGCGTCCGCACCCTGATGTTCACCGACCTGGGCTTCTCCTACCGGCACAGCCGCTTCAAGGCGGAGCCCGATCGCTTCGTCGTCCTCACGGTCGCGTTCCAGCTGCGGTTCGCCGGAGGGCTGAGTGCCCCCGTGCGCTACGCCGAGCTGGCGCGCCGACTGGAGGTCGAGGTGGGGGAGCGGGCGCCGCTGGCTGCCGTCCGCGAGACCGTCCTGGCCCTGCGCCGCGGCAAGGGGATGGTGCTCGACGCGGCCGACCATGACACCTGGAGCGCCGGGTCGTTCTTCACGAACCCGATCCTCACGCCGGAGGCGGCGGCCGCCCTCCCGCCCGAGGCGCCTCGGTTCGAGCAGGCCGACGGCACGGTCAAGACCAGCGCCGCGTGGCTCATCGACCACGCCGGCTTCGCGAAGGGCCACACCCGCGGCGAGGTCGGTCTCTCGGGCAAGCACGTGCTGGCGCTCACCAATCGCGGCGGCGGCACGGCGACGGAGCTGCTGGACCTGGCGCGCGAGGTGCGCGACGGCGTCGAGCGCGCCTTCGGGATCCGGCTCGTCAACGAGCCGGTGCTCGTCGGCGACGCCCTGCGGTAGGACGCCGCCGACGGCGACTCAGAACAGCGAGACGAGCGAGAGCTCGGAGTAGTCGGACGTGTCGCTGGAGTTGGCGACGCCGATGGCGATGAGCGTGATGAAGAACGCCAGCGCCAGGATGCTCAGGATCAGGAAGACCGTGGCGATGATGCCCAGGATGCGGCCCGCCTGCGCCTCGCCGCGTCCGTCCCAGACGCCGGGGTTCGCGTCGATCTCCTTGACCGCGCGGCCGCCGATGACCCACGCGAACGGGCCGAGGACCTGGCAGAAGACCAGGCCGATGATGCCCAGGACGAGCACGAGCGTCGCCTTCGGGTGCTTGGGCAGGGGAGCGCCCCACGGCTGCCCCTGGCCGGCGGGGTACTGCTGGCCGGGGTAGGGCTGCTGGCCGTACGGCTGCTGCTGGCCGGGGTAGGGCTGCTGCTGGCCGGGATACGTCGGCTGCTCGGGTCCGGGCTGGGGGTCGTTGGGCTGCTGGCCCGACGGGTCGCCGGGGTACGACGGCGGCTGGTTCTCGCTCATGGCGTCATCGTTCCACGCGGATCGGCCAGCCAGGTGTCGACACCCTGCAGCGCCTGCTCCCGCAGCGCGTCCGGCGCCTCGGAGGCTCGCAGCGAGCGCCGCGCGAGGTCCGCGAGCTCGTCGTCGCTGAAGTCCTGGGCGGCCCGCAGCAGCGCGTACTGCCCGGCCAGGCGGGTGCCGAAGAGCAGCGGGTCGTCGGCACCGAGCGCGATCAGCACGCCCGAGGCCATCAGGTCGCGCACCGGGACCTCGTCGATGGTGCCGTAGACGCCCAGTGAGACGTTCGACGCCGGGCAGACCTCGAGCGCGATCCCGGCCTCGGCCAGCGAGTCGAGCAGGCGGGGGTCCTCGACGGCGCGGACCCCGTGCCCGAGCCGGTGGGGCCCGAGATGGGTCAGGCACTCCCGGATGTGGGCGGGCCCCCGCAGCTCGCCCGCGTGGGGCGCGAGCACCAGCCCGGCCCGCTCGGCGATCGCGAACGCGGGTGCGAACGCCGACGTGTCGCCGCGGCGCTCGTCGTTGGACAGGCCGAAGCCGTGCACGCCGCGTCCGGCGTACTGCGCGGCCAGCCGCGCGAGGGTGCGCGCGTCGAGCGGGTGCCGCGTGCGGTTCGCCGCGACGATGACGCTCATGCCCAGACCGGTCGAGGCCGAGGCGTCGCGGACGGCGTCGATCACGAGGTCGGTGAAGGCGGTGATCCCGCCGAAGCGGGCGGCGTAGCCGGAGGGGTCCACCTGGATCTCGGTCCAGACCGAGCCGTCCGCGCGGTCGTCCTCGGCGGCCTCGCGCACGAGGCGGCGCACGTCGTCCTCGGTGCGCAGGACCGACCGGGCCACGTCGTACAGCCGCTGGAAGCGGAACCAGCCCTTCTCGTCGGCCGCCGACAGCTGCGGGGGCCACTCCTCGACGAGGGCGGCCGGGAGGTGGAGCCCGTCGCGCTCGGCCAGCTCCATCAGCGTTCCGTGGCGCATCGACCCCGTGAAGTGCAGGTGCAGATGAGCCTTGGGCAATGTCGTCAGCGGCCGCACGCCGCCATGCTGTCATGCCCCGGCGAGCCGGCCGCGGGTGCGGTGCCGACGCCCGGGTTTCGCTTTCGCGGTCCGGCCGCGTACACTTGACGAAACCGGCGAATCCATGATGATTCGTCATGCCCGGAATCGGGCGGAGGGCACTGGCGCAACTGGTAGCGCATCGGTCTCCAAAACCGAAGGTTGGGGGTTCAAGTCCCTCGTGCCCTGCAAGGTCGGCCCCGAGCCGACGACGTTCGACGAAGGAGCACCGTGAGCGAGAATCACGAACTGGCCGGGACGCGTGCCAAGCGCACGTCCCCGCTCACGTTCTACCGCCAGGTGGTCGCCGAGCTGCGCAAGGTGGTCTGGCCGACCCGCCCGCAGGTCGTCAACTACTTCTTCGTCGTGCTCGTCTTCGTGTTGATCATGATGGCGTTCGTCGCCGCGCTGGACTTCGGGTTCGGCAAGGCCATGTTCAAGATCTTCGCCTAACCCCAAGGACTGACTTCGTGACCTCCGCATTCGACGAGACCGACGCACCCGTGGACGAGACGTCCACCGACGAGGTGTCGGCCGACGAGACTCCCGACGCCGACGGCGTGGACGAGGCCGCCGACGCGACCGACTCGGAGACCTCCGAGACCGACGCCGTCGACGCCGACTCCGCTGCCGACGAGGAGGCCGTGGACCCGCTGCAGGAGTTCCGCGACCGGCTCTGGAGCCAGCCCGGCGACTGGTACGTCATCCACACGTACGCCGGCATGGAGAAGCGCGTCCAGCAGAACCTCGAGAACCGCAAGGTCGCGCTCAACGCCGAGGACTACATCCACGAGATCGTCGTGCCGACCGAAGAGGTCGCCGAGATCAAGAACGGCCAGCGCAAGCTGGTCCGTCGCACGGTGCTCCCCGGCTACGTGCTCGTCCGCATGGACCTGACCGACGACTCCTGGGGCGTCGTGCGCCACACCCCGTCGGTCACGGGCTTCGTCGGCAACTCGCACCAGCCGGTCCCGCTGAGCCTCTCCGAGGTCGAGAAGATGCTCGCCCCGGCCGTCGAGGCCGAGGCCGCCGCCGAGGCCACCGCCACGGCCGAGCCGACCCAGACCCCGCAGGCGAAGGTCGAGTTCAGCGACTTCGCGCCCGGCGACTCGGTGCTCGTCATCGACGGCCCGTTCGCCACGCTGCACGCGACGGTCACCGAGATCAACATCGACGGCCAGAAGGTCAAGGGCCTCGTCGAGATCTTCGGTCGCGAGACCTCGGTCGAGCTGCCGTTCGACTACATCCAGAAAGTTTGATCGCCCCGCGATCGAAGGTCCCGGCGTCGCGTGAACGAGCGGCGTCGGACTCAGAGCGAACAACACAGTAAGAAGGACCCGAAATGCCTCCCAAGAAGAAGGTCGCAGCTGTCGTCAAGGTGCAGCTGCAGGCCGGCAAGGCCAACCCGGCACCGCCCGTCGGTACCGCGCTCGGCCCGCACGGCGTCAACATCATGGACTTCTGCAAGGCGTACAACGCCCAGACCGAGTCCATGGCCGGCAACGTCATCCCCGTCGAGATCACGATCTACGAAGATCGCTCGTTCACCTTCGTCACCAAGACGCCCCCGGCCGCCGAGCTGATCAAGAAGGCCGCCGGCCTCGCCAAGGGCTCGTCCGTGCCGAACACCGACAAGGTCGGCAAGCTGACCCGCGACCAGGTGCGCGAGATCGCCCAGACGAAGATGCCCGACATCAACGCCAACGACATCGACGGCGCCATGAAGATCGTCGAGGGAACCGCCCGCTCCATGGGCGTCACCATCGACAACTGATTCACCCCGGCGGTCTCCCGACCGTCGGTCCCCGTGGGAGGGCCAGCTGGGCCCGCACCACACCTGGTAGCAAAAGGAAGAGAAACCAGTCATGACACAGCACAGCAAGGCGTACCGCGCCGTCGCCGAGAAGATCGACCGCGACGCGCTCTACACGCCCCTGCAGGCCACGACTCTGGCCAAGGAGTCCGGCTCCAAGAAGTACGACTCCACCGTCGACGCCGTCGTGCGTCTCGGCGTCGATCCCCGCAAGGCCGACCAGATGGTGCGCGGCACCGTCAACCTGCCGCACGGGACCGGCAAGACCGCCCGGGTCCTGGTCTTCGCCACCGGCGCCAACGCCGATGCCGCTCGCGAGGCCGGCGCCGACTTCGTCGGCTCCGACGACCTCGTCGAGAAGATCAACGAGGGCTGGCTCGACTTCGACGCCGTCGTCGCCACGCCGGACATGATGGGCAAGGTCGGTCGCCTCGGCCGCGTCCTCGGTCCGCGCAACCTGATGCCGAACCCGAAGACGGGCACCGTCACCGTCGATGTCGCCAAGGCCGTCGGCGACATCAAGGGCGGCAAGATCGAGTTCCGCGTCGATCGTCACGCCAACGTGCACTTCGTGGTGGGCAAGGCGTCGTTCAGCGCCGAGCAGCTCGCCGAGAACTACGGCACGGCGATCGAGGAGATCCTGCGTCTGAAGCCGGCCAGCTCCAAGGGCCGCTACATCAAGCGGGCCACGATCTCCACGACGAACGGCCCCGGCGTCCCGGTCGACCCGTCGCGCACGCGCAACTTCGCGTCCGACGACGAGGCCTGAGTCACCCAGTTCCACGACGACGCCGTCTCCCCTCGGGGAGGCGGCGTCGTCGCTTGTTCCGAAGCCGGTGTGGGCGTGGCTCCCCGGAGTAGTCTTCGCCCCATGAGGAAGTCGCTCGCCGCCCTGGCCACCGCCACGTTGCTGGCCCTGTCGTCCGCCTGCGGCGGACCGAGCGGCGGCGACGACGCGACGCCCGCCGCTGCCACGGCCTCGGCGGCGGCCCAGCCAGCCGCTGCCGCGTCGGCCTCCAGCGGGCTGACTCGTGAGAACTTCGTCGACCGCCTCGGCGCGGCGCTGACCGCCGCCGGCAGCGCTCATCTGGAGATGGAGTCGGCCGGCGAGCAGGGCGCCATGCAGGGCGACGTCCAGCTCGGCGACACCCTCACGGACGCGCGCACGCGCCTCACGATGGACCTCGGCGCGATGCCGGTGGAGCTGCGGCTCGTCGAGGGCGTGGCCTACCTCAAGCTCGGTCAGATGACCGGCGGCAAGTACGTCAAGGTCGACCTGACCGATCCGAAGGACCCGATCGCGCAGCGGTTCGGGGCGATGACCGACCAGGTCGACCCGCGGGCCCAGCTGGAGACGTTCCAGTCCGCCCTCGTCGAGTTCGAGGACCAAGGGTCCGGCGGCCGGATCGACGGCGTCGAGACCACGAGGATCAGGCTCGTGCTGGACACGTCCAAGGTCATGAGGAAGCACGGCGGGAAGGGCCGGACCGGCTCCTCGGTGCCGAAGCGGCTCGAGTCCGTGCTGTACGTCGGGTCGGACGACCTGCTGCGGAAGATGACCCTGGACCCGGACGGCAAGTCCACGACACTGACCTGGTCGAAGTGGGGCGAGCCGGTCGAGGTCTCGGCACCGCCGGCCGCCGACGTCACCGACAGCGGTGTCCTCGCCGGGCTCGGCGCACTCAACCCGCGCGCCTGAGAACGGGTCGATTTGGAGGATCGCCCGGCCTCTGCCTAGACTGGGCGAGCCGAAGACCGCCGGTGGTGTCTCCCACGAGTCACCCGAAGCGCCCGACAGGGTGACCCGCGCAGGTTCAGATCAGGGTTCGTCCCTGCGTTCACATCGAGCGTCCTGTGCCTGTGGCACGGGACGCTTTCTCGTGCAGGTGGTCTTCGCATGACAGTGAAGGAGACCCATGGCACGCCCGGACAAGGCAGCCGCCGTCGCCGCACTCGCGGACAACTTCCGCGAGTCCAACGGCGCGGTGCTCACCGAGTACCGCGGTCTATCCGTCAAGCAGCTGCAGGATTTGCGGCGCGCGCTTGGCGATGCCGCGAGCTATGCCGTCGCCAAGAACACGCTGACCAAGATCGCCGCCAGGGATGCCGGACTCGAGCTCGACGAGTCGTTGCTCACCGGTCCCACCGCGATCGCCTTCATCACGGGCGATCCGGTCGACGCGGCGAAGGGTCTGCGCGACTTCGCGAAGGCTAACCCCGCTCTCGTCCTGAAGGGTGGCTTCCTCGAGGGGAAGACGCTCAGCGCGGACGAGATCAACAAGCTGGCCGACCTCGAGTCGCGCGAGGTTCTCCTCGCGATGCTCGCCGGCGGCCTCAAGGCCAACCTGGCCAAGGCCGCGGGGCTGTTCAACGCCCCGCTGTCGCAGGCGGCCCGCACCATCGCGGCGCTGCAGGCGAAGGCCGAAGCCGATCCGTCGGTCCTGGCTGCGGGAGCTCCCGCCGCCGAGACCGCCGAGCAGGCACCTGCCGACGAGGCCCCCGCGGCCGAGTCGGCCACCGAGAACGTCGAGACCGACGTCACCGAGGGCTGAACCGCCCGATTTCCATCGGGACCCCCTCGGGGTCTCATTGTCGAAAGGAACGCCAACCATGGCGAAGCTGAGCACCGATGAACTGCTGGATGCTTTCAAGGAAATGACGCTGATCGAGCTCTCCGAGTTCGTGAAGCAGTTCGAGGAGACCTTCGAGGTCACCGCCGCCGCCCCGGTCGCCGTTGCCGCTGCGGGTGCGCCCGCCGCTGCCGCTGGCGAGGCCGCTGAGGAGAAGGACGAGTTCGACGTCGTCCTCGAGGCCGCCGGCGACAAGAAGATCCAGGTCATCAAGGAGGTCCGCGGCCTCACGAGCCTGGGCCTGAAGGAGGCCAAGGACCTCGTCGAGGGTGCGCCGAAGGCCGTCCTCGAGGGCGTCAACAAGGACGCTGCCGAGAAGGCGAAGGAGGCCCTCGAGGCCGCCGGCGCCACGATCACCCTCAAGTGATCTTCGGCTGACCGCCTGATCGAAGGCGCTCGTCCCCCTCAGGGGGCGAGCGCCTTTGTCATGTCCGCCACATGAGACGTGGCGAAACGGCCTGAATTGTCAGGCGGGAGAGTGGGGGAAACGTTTGATCGTCCCCGATTCCGGACACGATGTCAAGAGCCCTACTTGATCTCGGTGTGTCGGCGGGTTAGCATGGAGGTTCGCGCCCACTTTGCCATGCCCTTGACCCGTCCTGCCCGCTGTTGGCAGGACTTGACGGGGTTCCCGAAGCATGCGCGCCCACGGCACCAGTCGTGGGGCTTCGCGCGGCGTGAGCCGCGCGTCGACAACTGAAGAGTACAGAACCGCCACGTTCATCGCATGCGAGTTCCTTCGGAAGGACTTCTCTTGGCCGCCTCGCGTACCGCCACGCATCACAACACCTCGCGCATCTCGTTCGCGAAGATCGCCGAACCGCTCGAGGTTCCCGAACTTCTCTCCCTGCAGACCGACAGCTTCGACTGGCTGATCGGCAGCGACGCCTGGCGCGAGCGCGTCGAGGCCGATCTGGCTGCCGGACGCAACGACGTCTCAGCCAAGTCGGGCCTGGAGGAGATCTTCGAGGAGATCAGCCCCATCGAGGACTTCTCCGAAACGATGAGCCTCTCGTTCCGCGACCACCGGTTCGAGCCGGCCAAGTACTCGGTCGAGGATTGCAAGGACCGCGACGTCACGTACGCCGCCCCCCTGTTCGTCACCGCCGAGTTCATGAACAACGAGACCGGCGAGATCAAGAGCCAGACGGTCTTCATGGGCGAGTTCCCGCTCATGACCGACAAGGGCACCTTCATCATCAACGGCACCGAGCGTGTCGTCGTCTCCCAGCTCGTCCGCTCGCCGGGTGTGTACTTCGAGCGCACCGCCGACAAGACGTCCGACAAGGACATCTTCACCGCGCGCGTCATCCCGTCGCGCGGTGCGTGGCTGGAGTTCGAGATCGACAAGCGCGACATCGTCGGCGTCCGTCTCGACCGCAAGCGCAAGCAGTCCGTCACGATGCTGCTCAAGGCCCTGGGCTTCACCGAGGAGCGCATCCTCGAGGAGTTCGGCCAGTACGAGTCCGTCCGTCTGACGATGGAGAAGGACTCGGTCCGCAGCGAGGTCGTCCGCGAGGAGCTCGAGAAGAAGGCCCGCGACGCCGCCGTCACCAACGAGACGGTCGACGCCGAGGTCACGCGTCGCTCGCTCATCGACATCTACCGCAAGCTGCGTCCGGGCGAGCCGCCGTCGGTCGAGGCCGCGCAGACGCTGTTGGAGAACTACTACTTCAACCCGAAGCGCTACGACACGGCCAAGGTCGGTCGCCACAAGATCAACAAGAAGCTCGGCACCGACTCCGCCTTCGACCAGCAGACGCTGACGCTCGACGACGTCGTCGCCACGATCCGCTACGTCGTCGCGCTGCACGACGGTGCGAACGAGCTCGAGACCCCGGCCGGCACCGTCCCGGTCGAGGCCGACGACATCGACCACTTCGGCAACCGCCGCATGCGCACCGTGGGCGAGCTCATCCAGAACCAGCTGCGTACGGGCCTGGCCCGCATGGAGCGTGTCGTGCGCGAGCGGATGACGACCCAGGACGTCGAGGCGATCACGCCCCAGACCCTGATCAACATCCGTCCGATCACGGCGGCGCTGAAGGAGTTCTTCGGCACCAGCCAGCTGTCGCAGTTCATGGACCAGAACAACCCGCTCGCGGGCCTGACGCACAAGCGTCGTCTGTCGGCCCTCGGCCCGGGTGGTCTGTCGCGTGAGCGCGCCGGCTACGAGGTCCGCGACGTTCACCCGTCGCACTACGGCCGCATGTGCCCGATCGAGACCCCGGAAGGCCCGAACATCGGCCTGATCGGCTCGCTCGCGTCGTTCGGACGGATCAACCCGTTCGGCTTCGTCGAGACGCCGTACCGCCGCGTCATCGACGGCAAGGTCAGCGACCAGATCGACTACCTGACCGCCACCGACGAGGACCGCTTCATCGTCGCCCAGGCCAACTCGATCCTCAACGACGACGGTTCGTTCGCCGAGGACCGCGTGCTGGTGCGCCAGCGCGGCGGTGAGGCCGAGCTCCGCCCGGCCGCCGAGGTCGACTACATGGACGTCTCGCCGCGCCAGATGGTGTCGGTCGCGACCGCGCTGATCCCGTTCCTCGAGCACGACGATGCCAACCGCGCGCTCATGGGCGCCAACATGCAGCGTCAGGCCGTCCCGCTGATCCGCAACGACGCCCCGCTCGTCGGCACCGGCATGGAGTACCGCGCCGCCGTCGACGCCGGTGACGTCACCGTCGCCAAGAAGGCCGGCGTCGTCAAGGAGGTCTCGGCGGACTCCGTCGAGATCATGGAGGACGAGGGCACGTACACCACGTACCGCCTGGCGAAGTTCCGTCGCTCGAACCAGGGCACCTGCACGAACCAGCGCCCGCTGGTCCGTGAGGGGCAGCGGGTCGAGGTCGGCACGCCGCTGGCCGACGGCCCCTGCACCGATCACGGCGAGATGGCGCTGGGCACCAACCTGCTCGTCGCCTTCATGCCGTGGCAGGGCCACAACTACGAGGACGCGATCATCCTGTCCCAGCGCGTCGTCCAGGACGACCTGCTGACCTCGATCCACATCGAGGAGCACGAGGTCGACGCCCGCGACACCAAGCTGGGCCCGGAGGAGATCACGCGCGACGTCCCGAACGTCAGCGAGGAGACCCTCGCAAACCTCGACGAGCGCGGCATCATCCGCATCGGCGCCGAGGTCGGCAACGGCGACATCCTCGTCGGCAAGGTCACGCCTAAGGGCGAGACCGAGCTGACCCCCGAGGAGCGCCTGCTGCGCGCGATCTTCGGCGAGAAGGCGCGCGAGGTGCGCGACACGTCGCTCAAGGTCCCGCACGGCGAGTCCGGCACCGTCATCGGCGTCCGCGTCTTCGACGCGTCCGAGGGTGACGAGCTCAGCCCCGGCGTGAACCAGCTGGTGCGCGTCTACGTGGCCCAGAAGCGCAAGATCAGCCACGGTGACAAGCTCGCCGGTCGTCACGGCAACAAGGGCGTCATCGCCAAGATCCTGCCCATCGAGGACATGCCGTTCCTCGAGGACGGCACCGCCGTCGACATCGTGCTGAACCCGCTGGGTGTGCCCGGTCGAATGAACGTCGGTCAGGTCCTCGAGACCCACCTGGGCTGGATCGCGAAGGCGGGCTGGGAAGTCCCCGACGCGACGAAGGACGAGTGGGCCGAGCGCCTGCGCAAGATCGGGGCCGACCAGGCCGCGCCGAACACGAACATCGCCACCCCGGTGTTCGACGGTGCGCGCGAGGACGAGATCTCCGGTCTGCTGAGCAACACGCGTCCGAACCGCGACGGCGACCGCATGGTCGGCCCGGACGGCAAGGCGGTGCTCCTCGACGGTCGTACCGGCGAGAAGTTCCCCGATCCGATCAGCGTCGGCTACATGTACATGCTGAAGCTGCACCACCTGGTCGACGACAAGATCCACGCGCGCTCGACCGGTCCGTACTCGATGATCACCCAGCAGCCGCTCGGCGGTAAGGCCCAGTTCGGTGGCCAGCGCTTCGGTGAGATGGAGGTCTGGGCGCTCGAGGCCTACGGTGCCGCCTACGCACTGCAGGAGCTGCTGACGATCAAGTCCGACGACATCGTCGGCCGCGTCAAGGTGTACGAAGCCATCGTGAAGGGCGAGAACGTCCCCGAACCGGGTATCCCCGAGTCGTTCAAGGTTCTCGTCAAGGAGATGCAGTCGCTGTGTCTCAACGTCGAAGTGCTCTCGGCCGACGGCACCGCCGTCGAGATGAAGGACTCCGAGGAGGAGTTCTTCCGCGCCGCTGAAGAGCTCGGTATCGACCTGTCCCGCCGCGAGCCGTCGTCCGTCGACGAGCTCTGAGCCGGACCCCAGACAGAACTTCGAAAGGGATAGAAGACACCGTGCTCGACGTGAACTTCTTCGATCAGCTCAAGATCGGTCTCGCGACCGCCGACGACATCCGCAACTGGTCGTTCGGTGAGGTCAAGAAGCCTGAGACGATCAACTACCGCACGCTCAAGCCCGAGCGTGACGGCCTCTTCTGCGAGAAGATCTTCGGTCCCACCCGGGACTGGGAGTGCTACTGCGGCAAGTACAAGCGCGTGCGCTTCAAGGGCATCATCTGCGAGCGCTGCGGCGTCGAGGTGACGCGCTCCAAGGTGCGCCGCGAGCGGATGGGCCACATCGAGCTCGCCGCCCCGGTCACGCACATCTGGTACTTCAAGGGTGTGCCGAGCCGGCTTGGCTACCTGCTGGACCTGGCGCCGAAGGACCTCGAGAAGGTCATCTACTTCGCGGCCTACATGATCACGTCGGTCGACGAGGACGCTCGTCACCGCGACCTCGACAGCCTGGAGAGCAAGATCCGCCAGGAGATCGACCAGATCGAGAACCGCAAGAACGACGCGATCAACACCCGGGCCGTCAAGCTCGAGGAGGACACCGCGGCGCTCGAGGCCGAGGACGCCAAGGCGGCCGAGCTGCGCAAGGTCCGCGATGCGGCCGAGCGCGAGATGGGCCAGCTGCGCGACCGTCACGACCGTGAGATCGCGCGCATCCAGGAGGTCTGGGACCGGTTCAAGAACCTCAAGGTCCAGGACCTCGAGGGTGACGAGCTGCTGTTCCGCGAGATGCAGTACCGCTTCGGCAAGTACTTCGACGGCTACATGGGCGCTGCGGCGATCCAGAAGCGCCTGCAGGACTTCGACCTCGACGCCGAGGCCGATCTGCTGCGCGAGATCATCGCGACCGGCAAGGGCCAGCGCAAGACGCGTGCCCTGAAGCGGCTCAAGGTCGTCTCGGCGTTCATGGGCTCGGAGAACAACCCCGCGGGCATGGTGCTGGACGCCGTTCCGGTCATCCCGCCGGAGCTGCGCCCGATGGTCCAGCTCGACGGTGGCCGCTTCGCGACCTCCGACCTCAACGACCTGTACCGCCGCGTCATCAACCGCAACAACCGCCTCAAGCGACTGCTCGACCTCGGCGCGCCCGAGATCATCGTCAACAACGAGAAGCGGATGCTGCAGGAGGCCGTCGACTCGCTGTTCGACAACGGCCGTCGTGGCCGTCCCGTCACGGGTCCGGGCAACCGCCCGCTGAAGTCGATCTCCGACATGCTCAAGGGCAAGCAGGGTCGCTTCCGTCAGAACCTGCTCGGCAAGCGCGTCGACTACTCGGGCCGTTCGGTCATCGTCGTCGGCCCGCAGCTCAAGCTGCACCAGTGCGGTCTGCCCAAGCAGATGGCGCTCGAGCTGTTCAAGCCGTTCGTGATGAAGCGCCTGGTCGACCTGAACCACGCGCAGAACATCAAGAGCGCCAAGCGCATGGTCGAGCGGGCCCGCCCGGTCGTCTGGGACGTCCTCGAAGAGGTCATCACCGAGCACCCCGTGCTGCTGAACCGCGCGCCCACGCTGCACCGTCTGGGCATCCAGGCGTTCGAGCCCCAGCTGATCGAGGGCAAGGCCATCCAGATCCACCCGCTCGTGTGCTCGGCGTTCAACGCCGACTTCGACGGTGACCAGATGGCCGTGCACCTGCCGCTGTCGGCCGAGGCTCAGGCCGAGGCCCGCGTGCTGATGCTGTCGACGAACAACATCCTGAAGCCGTCCGACGGCCGACCGGTCACCATGCCCACCCAGGACATGATCATCGGTCTGTACTTCCTCACGCTCGAGCGTGAGGGACACGTCGGCGAGGGTCGCGCGTTCACGTCGCCGTCGGAGGCCACGATGGCCTTCGAGCGTGGCGAGATCACGTTGCAGAGCAAGGTCAAGATCCGTATCGACGGCGAGATCCGCGAGACGACGCTGGGCCGGGCCATCTTCAACGAGACGCTGCCCGCGGACTACCCGTTCGTGAACTTCCAGGTCGGCAAGAAGGAGCTCGGGGTCATCGTCAACGACCTCGCCGAGCGCTACAGCAAGGTCGACGTGGCCGTCGCCCTGGACAACCTGAAGGATGCCGGCTTCCACTGGGCGACGCGCTCCGGCGTGACGATCTCGATGGACGACGTCGTCAGCCCGCAGGAGAAGGGCAAGATCCTCGAGAAGTACGAGGGTCAGGCCGCCAAGGTCCAGCAGCAGTTCGACCGCGGTCTCATCACCGAGGACGAGCGCCGCCAGGAGCTCATCGAGATCTGGACCCAGGCCACCGCCGAGGTCTCGGCCTCGATGGAGGTCCTGTTCAAGGCCAGCGGCGACAACCCGATCTGGATGATGGTCAACTCCGGCGCCCGCGGCAACATGATGCAGCTGCGTCAGATCGCCGCCATGCGAGGCCTGGTCGCGAACCCGAAGGGCGAGATCATCCCGCGCCCGATCAAGGCGAACTACCGCGAGGGCCTGTCGGTCGTCGAGTACTTCATCGCGACCCACGGTGCTCGTAAGGGCCTGGCCGACACCGCGCTGCGTACGGCCGACTCGGGTTACCTGACCCGTCGTCTGGTCGACGTCAGCCAGGACGTCATCATCCGCGAGGAGGACTGCGGCACCGAGCGCGGTCTGCCCAAGCAGATCGGCACGCGCCTGGACGACGGCACGCTCGTGGCCGCCGAGAACGTCGAGACCTCGGCCTACGCCCGCAACGCCGCGGTGGACATCGTCCACCCGGAGACGGGCGAGGTGCTGGTCGGTGCGGGTGAGGACCTCGGCGACGTCGAGATCCACCACCTCATCGCGTCCGGCGTCGAGTCGATCAAGGTCCGCACGGTCCTGACGTGTGACGCCAAGACCGGCACCTGCGCCAAGTGCTACGGCCGTTCGCTGGCCACCGGCAAGCTCGTCGACATCGGCGAGGCCGTCGGCACCATCGCGGCCCAGTCGATCGGCGAGCCCGGCACCCAGCTGACGATGCGTACCTTCCACACCGGTGGTGTGGCCGGTGACGACATCACGCACGGTCTGCCGCGCGTCGTCGAGCTCTTCGAGGCCCGTCAGCCCAAGGGCAAGGCGCCCATCACCGAGGCCGCCGGTCGTGTCACGATCGACGACAGCGAGAAGGGCCGCAAGCTGGTCGTCACGCCGGACAACGGTGGCGAGCCGGTCGAGTACCCGGTCACCAAGCGTGCGCGCCTGCTGATCCAGGACAACGACGCGGTCGAGGTCGGCCAGCAGCTGACGCACGGTACGCCCGATCCGCAGGAGGTCCTGCGCATCCTGGGTGTCCGCAAGGCGCAGGAGCACCTCGTGGACGAGGTCCAGGAGGTCTACCGCAGCCAGGGCGTGGCGATCCACGACAAGCACATCGAGATCATCGTGCGCCAGATGCTCCGTCGCGTGACGGTCATCGAGCAGGGTGACGCCCGCTTGATCCCCGGCGACCTCGCGGACCGCGCGGTCTTCGAGGAGGAGAACCGCCGCGTCGTGGCCGAGGGCGGCACCCCCGCCTCCGGCCGTCCGGTCCTGATGGGCATCACGAAGGCCTCGCTGGCCGTCGAGTCCTGGCTGTCGGCCGCCTCCTTCCAGGAAACGACCCGCGTCCTCACCGAGGCCGCGATCCAGGGCAAGTCGGACTCGCTGCGCGGTCTGAAGGAGAACATCATCATCGGCAAGCTGATCCCGGCCGGCACCGGCCTGGAGCGGTACCGGAACATCCGGGTCGAGCCCACCGAGGAGGCGCGTCAGAACGCCTACGCGGTCACGGGCTACGACAGCTTCGACTACCAGTTCGGAGCGTCGGACGCGGCGCCGGTGGCGTTGGACGACTACGACTTCAGCTTCGACAACAACTGAGTCACTGAGTCACGCGAAGGGGCCCTGCCGATCGGCAGGGCCCCTTCGTCGTGCCTGGCGCCGCCGCTCGGTCAGAGCAGGCGGCCGATGTGGCGGTGGTTCGACGGCGGCGGCAGCCGTCGCTCCACGCCGCGGTCCCAGACGTCGGGGTGCTCGCCCTGCGAGTGGTAGGTGTCCTCCTGCGGATCACGGAACATCCACGTCAGCCGGGGCTCGAAGACCGGACGGAAGACGGTGGCCACCGGCTGGGTCATCAGCAGGTTGGCGACGATGAGCGCGACCACGATGCAGCCCAGCACCGCCCGGGCGCCGTAGGGCTCGATCTGCTCCCAGAGGCCGAAGTGCCGGTCGAGGCCCAGGATGACGAAGCCGTGCAGCAGGTAGCAGTAGAAGGTGCGTCCGCCCAGCGTGGTCGTCCACGACCGGGCTCGCGGCACGAGCGACAGCGCAGCCAGGGTCAGCGCCAGGGCGATCACCATGAGCATCGCCCGGATCAGCACGCCCTCGACGGGGCCGGAGTCCAGCTCGTCGTACCGGGCCTTCCACAGCAGCCACGTCGTGGTGGGCCGCTCCTGGGCCCAGTCGCCGGCGTACAGCTGGCACACCACGAAGGTGCCGACCAACAGCACGACCGAGGCGACCCGCACCGGCAGGCGACCCAGGCGCAGGAACATGTCACGGTCGAAGTGCAGGCCGATGACGTAGAACGGCAGCAGGCCGAGCACCTTCGGCAGCGCCAGCACGTTGGGGATCTCGATCAGCCCGGCGAGCAGGGAGATCAGCACGGCCGTGGTGATCGGGTACTTCAGCGCGCGCCAGATCGGCGTCGTCAGGCGCCAGATGAACAGCGCGGCGAGGAACCACCCCAGCCACTGCGGCGAGAGGATCATCCAGTGCTCGGGCTCGCCGTCGTAGTGCCGGGTGATGAGCTGCAGGCCGGTCTCGACGATGAGGTACGGCACGATCAGCGTCGACACGATGCGCCGGATCTGGCGGAAGTCGCCGACGTAGTGCCGCGCCGTGTAGCCCGAGATCAGGACGAAGAACGGCATGTGGAACGCGTAGATCCACGTGTACACGCCGCGGGCGGAGTCCATGACGACGAGCTCGGTCAGGGAGTGCCCGATCACGACCAGGAGCATCACCCAGTAGCGCGCGTTGTCGAGGTAGGCGACGCGTTCCTTGGGCGTGGAGGTGCTGACGGGCAGCGGGTCGAGTCGGCTCATCGGCACCGACTCTAGTTGCTGTGGCCGCGAGGGACCGTTCGAGCGAGGCGGCGGCCGCCGGGCTCAGGAGACCGGGTCGAGGAACAGCGAGAGGTAGTTGCCGCGCGCCGACAGCGTGTGCACCGTGCGGACCTGGCGGCCGTCGCGCGCAGTGCCCCACGTGGTGATGATGACCTCGTTGAGGTCGGCGATGACGTCGCGGCGCACGCCGCCGTCCTCGACGCGCTCGCTGGTGAACGTGTCGGCCACCTCGGTGGCGATCGAGGCGCGCAGGGTGGTCATGGTGGCGAACGGGGGACGTCGGCCCGAGAGCAGGACCATCGCGCTCGACGGGGGCAGGTAGCCGTCGATCACCGGTTCGGTCGCCGGGGCGTCCTCGTCCATCCTGGGCCAGATCCAGTCGGTCTTCTCCGCGGTCTCCTCGACCTCCGGCGGGTCCTCGAGCTGCTCGGGGGTGCGGTTCTCCTGGCCGGTGCGCGCGTCGCCGACGTAGGCCAGGTCGAGGCGCATGACGGGCCGTCCGAGGGAGGCGTAGTTGCCGGTGCGCGTGGGCACGTGACCCGGGTCGACGGTCATGCGGACGTGCAGGTCGCGACCGCCGGGCGTCGTCCCGGTGACGTCGAGCGTGCAGCCGGTGACACGGCGGTCGGTGGCTCGACAGTGGGCCGACAGGTCGTCGGTGACGATGTCGGACTCGGGCAGCAGGACCGAGAGCTGGGCGAGCAGGCGCCGGACGACGAGGGTGGGATTGCCGTCGATCCGCATCAGCGAGACGAAGGTGTCGGGCCGGGGGGCGTCGTCGAGGTCCTCGAACAGGTCGCCCTCGGGCCGGGTGTCGATCGTCGGCGTCGGCGTGGGGGTGGGCGTGCCGTCCGTGCCCTCCTCCTGCGCCTGCTCCAGGGCCTCCTCGGCACGCAGGGCGTCGAGCTCGGGCTTGTAGGCCGCGATCAGGCGCTCGCTCCGGTAGCGCACGAGCGGACCGAGCTGGGCGGCGCCGGCCGGGACGCTGACGCCGAACCCGATCGGGCTGGCGGGACCGGACTCGTGCGAGTTGATCTCGGGCGGAGTCGTCTCGCGGTCCGAGTCGGGGATGGTCCCGGTGGTGGTGCAACCCGTCAGGGTCAGGAGCGCCGCCGTCGCGGCGATGGCGGCGGTCAGACGGCGCATCGATTCCCTCGGTAGATGTGGACTACCCAAGGGTAGCCGGTGGCGTCGTATGGTTCTGTCCATGTTCGCCCCGAGCCAGCCCGAGTCGATCTTCACCTACGGCGCGCCCGCCCTGAAGTTCGGGCCGGGGGCCCGACACGAGATCGCGTACGACCTCGGCCGCTTCAACGCCCGGCGGGTGCTCATCGTCACCGACGCCGGCGTGGCGGCCACCGGGTCGCCCCAGGAGCTGGCCGACCGGATCGGCGCCACGGGCGTCGAGGCGGTCGTGTTCGACGGCTCCCGTGTCGAGCCCACCGATGCCAGCCTCACCGCGGCGATCGACTTCGCCCGGGCGAACGGTCCGTTCGAGGTCGTCATCGCGATCGGCGGCGGCAGCAGCATCGACACAGCCAAGGCCGTCAACCTGCTGCTGACGAACGAGGGCGAGCTGATGGACTACGTCAACGTCCCCGTCGGCCGCGGCCAGGCGCCCGCGAACCCCCTGCTCCCGCTCATCGCCGTGCCCACCACGACCGGCACCGGCAGCGAGAGCACCACGATCTGCGTGCTCGACGTCGTCGACCAGCACGTCAAGACGGGCATCTCGCACGCGGCGCTGCGCCCGACCTACGCGGTCGTCGATCCGGAGCTGACGATCACCCAGCCGGCAGGCGTCACCGCCGCCTCCGGGCTCGACATCCTGTGCCACGCCCTCGAGAGCTACACGGCACGGCCGTTCACGTCCTACGAGGCCAAGCGGCCCGAGGAGCGCGTGCCCTACTGCGGCTCCAACCCCATCGCCGACCTGTGGTCCGAGAAGGCGCTCACCCTGATGAGCACCGCGTTCCGCACGGCGGTGCGGCACGGCGACGACGTGGCCGCGCGCGAGCAGATGGCGATGGCCGCGACGTTCGCCGGCCTCGGCTTCGGCAACGCGGGCGTGCACATCCCGCACGCCAACGCCTACCCGATCGCGGGCCAGGTCGGCGACTTCCACCCGGCCGACTACCCCGAGCCCGACGGCACGACCGGGCACGGACTGGTGCCGCACGGCATGGCGGTGTCGATGACCGCGCCGGCAGCCTTCCGGTTCACCTTCGAGGCCGCCCCCGACCGGCACGTGCGGGCGGCGCGCCTGCTCGACCCCGACGCCACGATGACGGACGACCCGGCCGACCTCCTGCCGACGGTGCTGTCCTCGGTGATGCGTGACGTCGGCGTGCCGTCGGGGCTGGCCGAGCTCGGCTTCGGCGAGTCCGACCTCCCGGCGCTGGCCGAGGGCACGATGAAGCAGCAGCGGCTGCTGGCCACGGCTCCACGCGAGGTCACCGAGGACGACGTCGTCACGATCCTGTCCGGCTCGGTCGAGCTGTGGTGACGGCACGCCCGTGACGACGCGGCCCACCGCCACCGACCGGGTGTTCGCGCTGCTGCGCGAGCGGATCGTCGGGGGCGACCTCGCGGCGGGATCGCAGCACTCGATCTACCGGCTCTCCGAGCAGCTGGACGTGTCGCGCACGCCGGTGCGTGAGGCGGTGCTGCGGCTCGCCGACCTCGGCCTGGTCGAGATCGAGCGCAACCGCGGCGTGCGGATCCGGGGCGTGACCGTGGCCGACGTGCGCGAGGTCTTCGAGCTGCGGCTGCTGTTGGAGGTGCCGGCCGCCGCCGCCGCGGCGCGCCGGGCGGACCCCGGCCTCCGCCGGGCGCTGGCCGCGAACGTCGCGGCCACCCGGCGCCACGCCGACGCGGGGAGCGAGGCCGACTTCAGCCGGGTCGACCGCGACTTCCACGCGCTGGTCGCCTCGGCCTCGCGCAACCCACGACTCGACGCCGAGGTGGCCCGCCTGCGCGACTCGATCCAGGCGCGGGGAGTCTCCACGTTCGGGCGGTCGCGACCGCTGGCGGAGGTCGTGGCCGAGCACGCGCCGGTCGCCGAGGCGATCGCGGCAGCCGAGCCCGAGGCCGCTGCCGCCCGGATGGCCGACCACCTGCGGCACACGGGAACGCTGCTCATGGGTCAGGTGGCGATCGCGGACGAGACCGTCGACCCCCGCTGGGCCGACGACGTGTGCGCCGCGGTCTCGGCGGCGGGCAGTAGCATGCTACTGACGCCCGACTCTCCTGAAGGATCGCGATGACCGCCTCACGCCTGGACGACCGCCTCAGCACCGCGGGCGACGTGGTGTCCGCGCTGCGCCGTTCGGGACTGCGTGACGTCGACGACTCGTCGCTGGCCCGTGCGCTCTACAGCTCGGACGCCTCGCTGTACCGCGTCGAGCCCACCGTCGTCGTGCGCCCGTACGACCTCGACGAGGTGCACGCGGTCGTCGAGGCGTGCCGCACCACGGGCATCCCGCTGACCTCGCGCGGCGCCGGCACCTCCATCGCCGGCAACGCTGTCGGCACGGGCGTCGTCCTGGACTTCTCGCGGCACATGAACCGGATCCTCGCGATCGACGAGGCCACCCGCACGGCCGAGGTGCAGCCGGGCGTCGTCCACGCCGCGCTGCAGCGCGTGGCCGCGCCGCTGGGCCTGCGCTACGGGCCCGACCCGTCCACCCACACCCGCTGCACCGTCGGCGGCATGATCGGCAACAACGCCTGCGGCAACCGGGCGCTGGGCTACGGCCGCAGCGCCGACAACGTGGCCGCCCTCGACCTGCTGACGATGGCGGGGGAGCGGTTCCAGGTGGGTCACGACGTCGTCGTCGCCTCCGAACGGCTCGGGGGACTGCGATCGCTCATCGGTGACCACCTCGCCACCGTCCGCACCGAGTTCGGCCGCTTCGGCCGCCAGGTGTCGGGCTACAGCCTCGAGCACCTGCTGCCCGAGCGGGGCTTCGACGTCGCGTCGTTCATGGCCGGCACCGAGGGCACCCTCGCGGTCATGCTCGGCGCCACGGTCGACCTGGTGCAGGACGCGCCCGTCCGCCACCTCGTGGTGCTGTCCTTCCCGTCGATGGCCGAGGCCGCCGACCACGTCCCGGCGATCCTGCCCTTCGACCCGATCGCGTGCGAGGGCCTCGGCGGCCGCATCGTCGAGGTCTACCGCGCCGCCAACGGGGTGTCGTCGGTGCCGGAGCTGCCGGCGGGCGACGGCTTCCTCTACGTCGAGCTGGCCGGCGACGACGCCGCCGAGCTGCGCGCCCGGGCCGACCGCGTCGTGCGGGCGTCGGGCGCGATCGGTCACCGCCACGTCACCTCGCCGATGGAGCAGTCGGTGCTCTGGCGCATCCGCGAGGAGGGTGCGGGACTCGCGTCGCGCGCCTGGGACCGGCCCGCGCTCGCCGGCTGGGAGGACGCGGCCGTGCCGCCCGAGCGACTGGGGGAGTACCTGCGCGGCTTCGAGGCGCTGCTCGACCAGCACGGCCTGCACGGCACGCTGTTCGGCCACTTCGGCGACGGTTGCGTCCACGTGCGCATCGACTTCCCGCTGGACGCGCCGGACGGCAAGCAGGGATTCCGGTCCTTCCTCACCGACGCGGCGACGCTGGCGGCCTCGCACGGGGGATCGTTCTCCGGCGAGCACGGCGACGGACGGGCCCGGTCCGAGCTGCTGCCGCTGATGTACTCGCCCGAGGCGATCGGGCTGTTCGAGCAGGTGAAGGGGGTCTTCGACCCGGACGACCTGCTCAACCCCGGCGTGCTCGTGCGACCCCGCCCGCTCGACTCCGACCTCCGCGGCATGGGGGCCGGCTGGCTGCCCGGACTGCCGGAGGGCCGCCAGGGCCTCAAGCTGCTGCACGACAGCGGCGACTTCGGTGCGGCCGTCCATCGCTGCACCGGCGTCGGCAAGTGCCTCGCGGCGCCGGGCGCGGGGGTGATGTGCCCGTCCTTCCAGGCGACGCGCAACGAGAAGGACTCCACCCGCGGCCGCTCGCGCGTGCTGCAGGAGATGGTCGACGGCCGGCTCGTCGACGGCGGCTGGTCCAGTCCCGAGGTCCACGAGGCGCTCGACCTGTGCCTGTCGTGCAAGGGCTGCCTCGGCGACTGCCCCACGGGCGTCGACATGGCCAGCTACAAGGCCGAGGTGCTGCACCAGACCTACCGGGGCAGGCTGCGACCGCGGAGCCACTACATCCTGGGCCGGCTGCCGATGTGGGCCCGGCTCGGCGCCCCGCTCGCGCGCCTGTCGAACGTCGCCCTGCGTCTGCCGGGCATCGCGCACCTGGCGCGCTGGGTCGCCGGCATCGACCAGCGGCGCAGCATCCCCGCCTTCGCGCCGCGCACCCTCTCGAAGGTCCTCGCCGCCGAGGAGCGCGCGACCGGGGGCGACCCCGTGCTGCTGTGGGCGGACTCCTTCACCGAGTACTTCTCCACCGACGCCGGTCGCGCGGCCGTGCGGCTGCTGGAGTCCGCCGGCTACGAGATCCGTCTGCTCGAGCGTCAGCAGTGCTGCGGCCTGACCTGGATCTCGACCGGCCAGCTCGACCAGGCCGCGCAGCTCGCCGGCGCGGCCGTCGAGCAGCTGCACCCCTACGTCGAGGCCGGCATCCCCGTGGTGGGACTCGAGCCGTCGTGCCTGGCGGTGCTGCGCACCGACGCCGTCGAGCTGGTCGACGACCCGCGCGCCGCCGTCGTGGCGCAGGGGGTCTTCACGCTCGCCGAGCTGCTGGCCGACCGCGAGGACCTCGACGTGCCCGACCTCTCGGGGCGCACGCTCGTGGTCCAGCCGCACTGCCACCAGGCGTCCGTCATCGGCTTCGACGCCGACCTGCGACTGCTGTCGCGCACCGGGGCGACCGTCGTCCGGGTGGGCGGCTGCTGCGGCCTGGCCGGCAACTTCGGCGTGGAGAAGGGGCACTACGAGGTGTCGGTGGCGGTCGCCGAGCAGCAGCTGCTGCCTGCCGTGCGCGACGCCGGACCCGACGCGATCGTGGTCGCCGACGGCTTCAGTTGCCGCACGCAGCTCGACGACCTGGCCGGCGTCCGCGCCGTCCACCTCGCCGAGCTGCTCCTGGGCGACTGACCCCGCGGTGGCGGTGAGCCTCGTCCCACCGTTCCGCGGGTGGCGGTGAGTCCGGTCCCACCAGCGCGCCGAGCGTGGGACCAGGCTCACCGCCCTCGACGGACCGTGGGACCCAGCGCACCGCCCCTGCGGGACCGTGGAGGATGGGCCCATGGAAGATCCGCTGATCCTGCTCGGCCGCGAGCTGGCGGGCGTGGCCGCGCTCGTCGGCGACATCGAGGGCGACGAGCCCGTGCCGGCCTGCCCGGGCTGGACGTCCGCCGACCTGGTCACCCACCTGGGCGCGGTCCATCGGTGGGCCGCCGCCATCGTCCTGTCGGGCCAGCGCATCGCGGAGGAGCCCGTCGTGCGGGCCGTCGAGCCGCTCGACGAGTGGTACGCCGGCACCGCCACGGCGCTCATCGCGGCGCTGCAGGCCGTCGACCCCGACGAGGGGACCCCGAACTTCGCCAAGATCGACGAGGTCGCCGGGTTCTGGCCGCGCCGGCAGCTGCACGAGACCTGCGTGCACCGGGTCGACCTGCTGCAGGCGCTCGGGCGCGCCGAGCCGACTTGGGGCGTCGATCCGGAGGTCGCCGGGGACGGCATCGCCGAGGTCATCCGCGTGTTCGGGCGCCGCATGACCGCCCGGGGCCAGCGTCCGCGGGTCGACGCGCCGATCCGCCTCGTGGCCACCGACCTGGACCGCAGCTGGATCGTCGCGCCCGACGAGGACGACCCGGCCGCCGCACCCCGGCTGGTGCAGCGGGAGGTCGACGTCGAGGGCGAGCTGGTGGGCACGGCCACCGATCTGTACCTCGCGCTGTGGGGCCGCCTGCCGGCCGCGGCCGTCGCGCCCACCGGCGCGGCGATCGCCTGGCTCGACGGCCCGCGCGTTCCCTGACCCGGACCGTCGCCCCCGGGAGGGAGGCGATTTGTCCCGGGGAGGCGCGCTCGGGTAAGGTGGGGAGCCGTGCCCGACGTGAGTCGGTGCGACGTTCGAACGGACAAGGGCCCCTGGCCCGATGATCCGTGACCACGGTGGCCGGATGCCCCCGTGGTGGAGATCGAGAAGGACCCGCGAGGCCGCATGCGCGCCCGCGATCGGAACGGGAAGATTCCCAGGAAGAGGCATAGTGCCCACCATCAACCAGCTTGTCCGCAAGGGCCGCCAGAGCAAGGTCGTCAAGACCAACACGCCGGCCCTCAAGGGTTCGCCCCAGCGGCGCGGCGTGTGCACCCGCGTGTACACCACGACCCCGAAGAAGCCGAACTCCGCGCTCCGTAAGGTCGCCCGTGTCCGGCTCTCCAGTGGCACCGAGGTGACCGCCTACATCCCCGGCGAGGGCCACAACCTGCAGGAGCACTCGATCGTGCTCGTCCGCGGTGGTCGTGTGAAGGACCTCCCCGGTGTCCGCTACAAGATCATCCGCGGCTCCCTCGACACCCAGGGTGTCAAGGGCCGCAAGCAGGCTCGCAGCCGTTACGGCGCGAAGAAGGAGAAGAGCTGATGCCTCGTAAGGGTCCCGCTCCGAAGCGTCCGATCGAGACTGATCCGGTCTACGGCAGCCAGCTGGTCACCCAGCTGATCAACAAGGTTCTGTTCGACGGCAAGAAGCAGGTCGCGCAGCGCATCGTCTACACCGCGCTCGAGGGCACGCGTGAGAAGTCCGGCACCGATCCGGTCATCACGCTCAAGCGCGCGCTCGACAACGTCAAGCCCGCCCTCGAGGTCAAGAGCCGCCGCGTCGGTGGCGCCACCTACCAGGTCCCGGTCGACGTCCGTCCGAACCGCCAGACCACCCTCGCGCTGCGCTGGCTCGTCAAGTACAGCTCGGAGCGTCGCGAGAAGACGATGGCCGAGCGCCTCATGAACGAGCTGCTCGACGCCAGCAACGGCCTGGGTGCCAGCGTGAAGAAGCGCGAGGACACCCACAAGATGGCCGAAGCCAACAAGGCGTTCGCCCACTACCGCTGGTGACCGTGAGCGCGACGACCTCGCGCTCCCACACCCACCCCCATCTCTGCGAAGGCTGATCCTCACGTGGCAACCGACATCACCACCGACCTGACCAAGGTCCGCAACATCGGCATCATGGCGCACATCGATGCCGGTAAGACCACCACCACCGAGCGCATCCTGTTCTACACCGGCATCACGTACAAGATCGGTGAGGTCCACGAGGGTGGCGCCACGATGGACTGGATGGAGCAGGAGCAGGAGCGCGGCATCACCATCACGTCCGCCGCGACGACCTGCTGGTGGAACAAGCACCAGATCAACATCATCGACACCCCCGGTCACGTCGACTTCACCGTCGAGGTCGAGCGCTCGCTGCGCGTCCTCGACGGTGCGGTCGCCGTGTTCGACGGCGTGGCCGGTGTCGAGCCCCAGTCCGAGACCGTCTGGCGTCAGGCCGACAAGTACGGCGTCCCGCGCATGTGCTTCGTCAACAAGCTCGACCGCACGGGCGCCTCGTTCGACTTCTGTGTCAAGACCATCCGTGAGCGCCTCGGTGCCACGGCCCTGGTGATGCAGCTGCCGATCGGCGCCGAGTCCGACTTCCTGGGTGTCGTCGACCTCGTCGGCATGCGGGCCCTGACCTGGCGCGGCGAGACGACGATCGGCGAGGACTACACGGTCGAGGAGATCCCGGCCGACCTCGCCGACGCCGCCGAGGAGGCCCGTGAGGCCATGCTCGAGACGCTGTCTGACGTCGACGACGAGATCGCCGAGCTGTTCCTCGACGGTGCCGACATCCCCGTCGACGTGCTCAAGGCCGCCATCCGCCGCGCGACCCTGGCTGCCAAGCTCAACCCCGTTCTCTGCGGCACCGCGTTCAAGAACAAGGGCATCCAGCCCCTGCTCGACGCGGTCGTCGACTTCCTGCCCAGCCCGATCGACGTCGGCGACATCGTCGGCCTCGATCCCAAGGACGAGACGAAGAACGACACGCGTGCCCCGTCCGACGAGGCGCCGTTCTCCGGTCTGGCCTTCAAGATCGCCACGGACCCGCACCTGGGCAAGCTGACCTTCGTCCGCGTCTACTCGGGTCGCCTCGAGGCCGGCACGCAGGTGCTCAACGTCACGAAGGGCCGCAAGGAGCGGATCGGCAAGGTCTACCAGATGCACGCCAACAAGCGTGAGGAGATCGCGTCGGTCGGCGCCGGCCAGATCGTGGCCGTGATGGGCCTCAAGGACACCACCACGGGCGAGACGCTGGCCGACTCGGCCAACCCGATCGTGCTCGAGTCGATGACCTTCCCCGACCCGGTGATCCAGGTCGCCATCGAGCCGAAGACCAAGAGCGACCAGGAGAAGCTGGGCGTCGCCATCCAGAAGCTCGCCGAGGAAGACCCGACGTTCCAGGTCCACACGGACGAGGAGACGGGCCAGACGATCATCGCCGGCATGGGCGAGCTCCACCTCGACATCCTGGTCGACCGCATGAAGCGCGAGTTCAAGGTCGAGGCCAACGTCGGCAAGCCGCAGGTCGCCTACCGCGAGACCATCCGCGGCACGGTCACGGGCCACAGCTACACGCACAAGAAGCAGACCGGTGGCTCCGGCCAGTTCGCCAAGGTCGTCATCGGCCTGGCGCCCAACGGCCCCGACGCCGGTGGCGAGGGCGGCTACGAGTTCGTCAACGAGGTCACGGGTGGTCGCGTCCCGCGCGAGTACATCCCCTCGGTCGACGCCGGTGGCCAGGCCGCCATGGAGTTCGGCGTGCTCGCCGGCTACCCGATGGTCGACGTCAAGTTCACCCTCGAGGACGGCGCCTACCACGACGTCGACTCCAGCGAGCTCGCGTTCAAGCTGGCCGGCAACCAGGCCTTCAAGGAGGCCGCTCGCAAGGCGAACCCGGTTCTCCTCGAGCCGATGTTCGCCGTCGAGGTCACGACGCCCGAGGACTACATGGGCGACGTGATCGGCGACCTCAACTCCCGACGTGGACAGGTTCAGTCCATGGAGGAGGGCTACGGCGGTGCCAAGATGATCAAGGCGCTCGTGCCGTTGTCCGAGATGTTCGGTTACGTGGGCGATCTGCGGTCGAAGACCTCAGGCCGCGCGTCGTACTCGATGCAGTTCGACTCCTACGCCGAGGTCCCCAAGGCCGTGGCCGAAGAGATCATCAAGAAGGCCCGCGGCGAGTGATTCACGGACCATCGCATAAGGTGGTCTGAGGTTCGCAACCGACGCGTGCCACACGGCGTTTTTGTCAACAAGATCTAGAGAAACCAAACCAGGAGGGCCCCAGTGGCTAAGGCGAAGTTCGAGCGGACCAAGCCGCACATGAACATCGGCACCATCGGTCACATCGACCATGGCAAGACGACGCTGACCGCGGCGATCACCAAGGTGCTGCACGACGCATACCCCGATCTGAACGAGGCCTCGGCCTTCGACCAGATCGACAAGGCTCCCGAGGAGCGCCAGCGCGGTATCACGATCTCCATCTCGCACGTCGAGTACCAGACCGAGAACCGTCACTACGCGCACGTCGACTGCCCGGGTCACGCCGACTACGTCAAGAACATGATCACCGGCGCGGCTCAGATGGACGGTGCGATCCTCGTGGTCGCCGCCACCGACGGCCCCATGCCCCAGACGCGTGAGCACGTGCTGCTCGCCCGCCAGGTCGGCGTGCCGGCGATGGTCGTCGCGCTCAACAAGTGCGACATGGTCGATGACGAGGAGATCCTGGAGCTCGTCGAGCTCGAGGTCCGTGAGCTGCTCAACGAGCAGGACTTCGACGGTGACAACGTCCCCGTCGTCAAGGTCGCGGCCCACCCGGCCCTGACCGGCGACGCCAAGTGGGGCGAGTCGATCCTCGAGCTGATGAAGGCTGTCGACGACTACATCCCGCTGCCCCCGCGTGAGACGGACAAGCCGTTCCTCATGCCGGTCGAGGACGTCTTCACGATCACCGGTCGTGGCACCGTCATCACGGGTCGTATCGAGCGCGGCATCGTCAAGGTGAACGACACGGTCGACATCGTGGGCATCCGCGAGGACAAGCAGACCACGACGGTCACCGGCATCGAGATGTTCCGCAAGCTCCTCGACGAGGGCCAGGCGGGCGAGAACGTCGGCCTCCTGCTGCGTGGCACGAAGCGTGAGGACGTCGAGCGCGGCATGGTCGTGATCGCTCCCGGTTCGACCACCCCGCACACGGAGTTCGACGGTCAGGTCTACATCCTGTCGAAGGAGGAGGGTGGCCGTCACACGCCGTTCTTCAACAACTACCGTCCGCAGTTCTACTTCCGCACCACGGACGTCACCGGCGTCGTCACGCTGCCCGAGGGCACCGAGATGGTCATGCCCGGCGACAACACCGAGATGTCGGTCGTGCTGATCCAGCCGATCGCCATGGAGGAGGGCCTGCGCTTCGCCATCCGCGAGGGCGGCCGCACCGTCGGCGCCGGCCGTGTCACCAAGATCCACAAGTGATCTGATCTGACACGCACTGCGTGAGGAACCCCCGGGACTTCGGTCCCGGGGGTTCTCTCTTTCCCCGGACGTCGGCGCCATGGGTAGCCTGCGAGGGTGGGACACGATCACGCGCACGGCGCCGGGGTGGAGCACCGGGGTCGACTCGCGCTCGTCCTGGGCCTGACGCTCGCCGTCCTCGTCCTGCAGGTCGTCGTCGGCACGCTGACCGGGTCGCTGGCACTGCTGGCCGACGCCGGGCACCTGCTGAGCGACTCCCTCGGATTGGTGCTCGCGCTGGCGGCGATCGCGGTGGCGCAGCGTCCCGGCGGTCCGCGGAGCACGTACGGCCGACACCGCACCGAGGTGCTGGCGGCCGGCGCCAACGCCCTGGTCCTGCTGGGCATCTGCGTGGTCATCGCGGTCAACGCCGTTCGCCGCCTGGAGGACCCGCCGAGCATTGAGGGCGGGTGGGCGCTGGTCGCCGGTGCGATCGGGCTGGCCGTGAACGTCCTCGGCCTGGTGATCCTGCGGGCCGGGGCGAAGGAGAGCCTGAACGTCCGCGGCGCCTACCTCGAGGTGCTCGGCGACGCGCTCGGCTCGGTCGCGGTCATCGGGTCCGCGCTGCTGATCCTCACGCTGGGCTGGGACGCGGCCGATCCGGTCGCGTCGCTGGTGATCGCGGCGCTCGTGCTGCCGCGCGCGGTGTCCCTGCTGCGCGACGTCGCCGAGGTGCTGCTCGAGACGAGCCCGCGCGACGTCGACCTCGACCAGGTGCGCGACCACATCCTCGGGGTGCCCGGTGTGGTCGACGTCCACGACCTCCACGTCTGGACGATCACGAGCGGGATGCCGGTGATGAGCGCCCACGTCGTCGTGGACGACACGGTGGTGGCGATGGCCGACGCGCACGACGTGCTCGACCACCTCGTCACCTGCCTGAGCCAGCACTTCGACGTGGCCCACTCGACCTTCCAGCTGGAGCCGACCGGGCACCTGGACAGCGAGCGCCACGGTCACCGGTAGGGAAGCGTGGCCGAGCCCACAGCGGCGGGGCAGGAACCCGATTTGTGTTCGCCGCCGCATGTCTGTCAGAATGGTCAGGTTGCCCCGGCATGTTCGCGGTGGCTCCTGCGGTTGGGAACTCACGCCCAGCTCAACGTAGGCGCCGAGCCCGAGACCATGTTGTCCGGCCAGTCGCACCGCTTCTGCGGGGCGGAGCCGGTCCAACCACCTAACTCGAGAAGTGTGTGTTCCTTTGCGCGCCAGGCGCGCCGCGACACGCCCGACCTCGGGGAACGGAGCGGGGGCATGCCTACCCCGAACCCGGGGGCTGGCGAAGACGAACGTAAAGGACGACGAGAGCATGGCGGGACAGAAGATCCGTATCCGGCTCAAGGCCTACGACCACGAGGTCATTGACTCCTCGGCGAAGAAGATCGTCGACACCGTGACCCGCACTGGCGCCAAGGTCGCCGGTCCCGTGCCGCTGCCGACGGAGAAGAACGTGTACTGCGTCATCCGTTCGCCGCACAAGTACAAGGACAGCCGCGAGCACTTCGAGATGCGCACCCACAAGCGGCTCATCGACATCATCGACCCCACGCCCAAGACCGTCGACTCGCTGATGCGACTCGACCTTCCGGCGGGCGTCGACATCGAGATCAAGCTCTGAGGGAGGGACGCACACCATGATCAGCAGCACACTCACCACGCGCGGCCTCCTCGGGCGCAAGCTCGGGATGACGCAGGTCTGGGACGAGAACAACCGGGTCGTCCCGGTGACCGTCCTCGAGGCCTCCACGAACATCGTCACCCAGATCCGTACCCGCGAGCTCGACGGCTACAGCGCCGTGCAGCTCGGCTACGGCGAGGTCGACGGACGCAAGCTGAACAAGCCCCAGGCGGGTCACTTCGCGAAGGCCGGCGTCACGCCGCGCCGTCACGTCGTCGAGATCCGCACCGAGGCCGTCGCCGACTACACCCTGGGCCAGGAGATCTCCCCGGAGATCTTCGCCACCGGTGACAAGGTCGACGTCACCGCCACCAGCAAGGGCAAGGGCTTCGCCGGCGTCATGAAGCGTCACGGCTTCGCCGGTGTCGGCGCCTCGCACGGCGCGCACCGCAACCACCGCAAGCCCGGCTCGATCGGTGGCTGCGCCACCCCGGGCCGCGTCTTCAAGGGCCTGCGCATGGCGGGTCACATGGGCACGGACACCGTGACCACCCAGAACCTCACCGTCCACGCGGTCGACGTCGAGCGGGGCCTCATCCTGGTCAAGGGCGCCGTGCCCGGGGCCAAGGGCGCTCTCGTCGTCATCCGCTCCGCTGCGAAGGGAGCCTGACCGACATGGCCAAGACCATTGACGCCGACCTGCCGGTCGACATCTTCGACGCCCGCGTCAGCATTCCGCTGATGCACCAGGTCGTCACCGCCCAGCTGGCCGCGGCTCGTCAGGGCACGCATAGTGTCAAGACGCGCGCCGAGGTCCGCGGTGGCGGCAAGAAGCCGTACCGCCAGAAGGGCACCGGCCGCGCTCGCCAGGGCTCGATCCGCGCTCCCCAGTACGCCGGTGGTGGCATCGTGCACGGCCCCACGCCGCGCTCGTACGATCAGCGCACGCCCAAGAAGATGAAGGCTGCCGCTCTCCGTGGCGCCCTCACCGACCGGGCCCGCAGCGGTCGCCTGCACGTCGTCGACTCCCTCGTGGGAGACGCGCCGTCCACCAAGGCCGCGCTCGCCGTGGTGCGTGAGCTCACGATCCGTCCCCGCGTGCTCGTGGTCCTCGACCGCGACGACACCGTGACGGCCAAGAGCCTGCGCAACGCCGAGCTGATCGCCACGATCACGTTCGACCAGCTCAACACGTACGACGTGCTGCTGGCCGACGACGTGGTGTTCACCCAGGCCGCGTTCGACGCCTTCGTGGCGGCGCGCTCGGCCGAGGGCACCGAGACGGTCAAGCTGAGCCAGGCGGTCGTCGAGTCCGACGCCCCCGCGGCCAAGCCGGCCAAGAAGACCGCCAAGAAGGTCCAGGCCCAGGCCGAGACCACCGAGACGGTCGCGTCGGACGACGACGCCAAGGCCGGCGCCACCAAGACCCAGCCGTACGGCCCGGGTTCGAAGGCGCCGCTCGCCAGCGGCAACGCGCCCAAGGGTCACGAGATCAAGGGCAACGAGAACTCGAAGAAGTACCACACGCCGGACGGCCAGTGGTACGACCAGACGGTCGCCGAGGTCTGGTTCGACACGGTCGAGTCCGCCGAGGCAGCAGGGTTCGCCCCGGCCGGTGGCGACGAGGCCCAGGAGGAGAACTGATGACGAACCACGGAACCTTCGCACGGGACGTCCTGATCGCCCCCGTGGTCAGCGAGAAGAGCTACGGCCTGCTCGACGACAACAAGTACACGTTCCTGGTCCACCCGGACGCCAACAAGACCCAGATCAAGATCGCCGTCGAGGAGATCTTCGGGGTCAAGGTCACCGGTGTGAACACGATCAACCGCAAGGGCAAGGCCCGTCGTACCAAGAACGGCGTCGGCAAGCGCAAGGACACCAAGCGCGCCGTCGTCAGCGTGGTTGCCGGCCAGAGCATCGACATCTTCTCGAGCCCGAGCTGAAGGACTGACTGACACATGGCTATTCGCAAGTACAAGCCCACCACCCCGGGCCGTCGCGGCTCGAGCGTGGCGGACTTCGCCGAGATCACCCGCACGACGCCCGAGAAGTCGCTGGTCGAGCCGCTGCCCAAGAAGGGCGGCCGCAACAACCAGGGCCGCATCACCACCCGTCACCAGGGTGGTGGCCACAAGCGCGCCTACCGCATCATCGACTTCAAGCGCTACGACAAGGACGGCGTGCCGGCCAAGGTCGCTCACATCGAGTACGACCCCAACCGCACCGCCCGCATCGCACTGCTGCACTACGCCGACGGCGAGAAGCGCTACATCATCGCGCCCGAGGGCCTGAAGCAGGGCATGGCCGTCGAGGCCGGAGTCGGCGCCGACATCAAGCCCGGCAACAACTTGCCGCTGCGCAACATCCCGGTCGGCACCACGATCCACGCGATCGAGCTGCGTCCGGGCGGTGGCGCCAAGATGGGCCGTTCCGCAGGCGCCAAGGTGCAGCTGGTCGCCAAGGAGGGCTCGAAGGCGCAGCTGCGTCTGCCCTCCGGCGAGATGCGCTACGTCGACGTGCGCTGCCGCGCCTCCATCGGTGAGGTCGGCAACGCCGAGCAGTCCAACATCAACTGGGGCAAGGCCGGCCGCAACCGCTGGAAGGGCAAGCGCCCGACCGTCCGTGGTGTCGCCATGAACCCGATCGACCACCCGCACGGTGGCGGTGAGGGCAAGACCTCCGGTGGTCGCCACCCGGTCAGCCCGTGGGGCAAGCCCGAGGGTCGTACGCGCAAGCGCAAGGCCAGCGACCAGATGATCGTCCGCCGTCGCAAGAGCGGCCGCTGAGAGAGGACCTGGAGAAAAAGATGCCTCGTAGTTTGAAGAAGGGTCCCTTCGTTGACGGCCACCTTGAGAAGAAGGTGGACGCCCAGAACGCAGCCGAGACCCACAACGTGATCAAGACGTGGTCGCGCCGCTCGATGATCCTGCCGTCCTTCATCGGACACACGATCGCCGTGCACGACGGCCGCAAGCACGTTCCCGTGTTCATCACCGACTCGATGGTCGGCCACAAGCTGGGGGAGTTCGCTCCCACCCGCACGTTCAAGGGCCACGAGAAGGACGACCGGAAGGCGAAGCGCCGATGAGTGCCACCACCCGCGACAATGTGAGCGAGCGCCGCGCGCGCCTGCTCGGCGACCGCCCCGGCGCGTTCGCCGTGGCGCGCTACGTGCGAGTCACCGCGCAGAAGTCCCGCCGTGTCGCCGACCTGATCCGCGGCTCGCGGGTCGAGGACGCGCTGACCATGCTGAAGTTCCAGCCGCAGGCCGTGGCCGAGAACTTCTACAAGCTGGTCGACTCCGCAGCCTCGAACGCCGAGACCACCGAGGGTCTGGATCGTTCGACCCTGGTCATCACCACGGTGATGGTCGACGAGGGTCCGACGATGAAGCGCTGGCGCCCCCGCGCCAAGGGTGCGGCCAACCGCATCCTGAAGCGCACGAGCCACCTGACGGTGGTCGTCGAACCCGCAACCGAGACGAAGAAGGGTGGCAACTGACATGGGTCAGAAGATCAACCCGCACGGTTTCCGCCTGGGCATCTCCACGGATCACAAGAGCCGTTGGTACGCCGACAAGCTGTACTCCAGCTACGTCGGTGAGGATGTCAAGATCCGTCGCCTGCTCACCAAGGGCATGGACCGCGCCGGCATCAGCCGCGTCGAGATCGAGCGCACCCGCGACCGTGTCCGCGTGGACATCCACACGGCACGTCCGGGCATCGTGATCGGTCGCCGTGGCGCCGAGGCCGACCGCATCCGCGGCGACCTGGAGAAGCTGACCGGCAAGCAGGTCCAGCTGAACATCCTCGAGGTCAAGCAGCCCGAGATGGACGCGCAGCTCGTCGCGCAGGGCGTGGCCGAGCAGCTGTCCGGTCGTGTGCAGTTCCGCCGCGCCATGCGCAAGGCGATGCAGACGACGATGCGCTCCGGTGCCAAGGGCATCCGGATCCAGTGCTCGGGTCGTCTCGGCGGCGCCGAGATGAGCCGCTCGGAGTTCTACCGCGAGGGTCGCGTCCCGCTGCACACGCTGCGCGCCGACGTCGACTACGGCTTCTACGAGGCCAAGACGACCTTCGGCCGCATCGGCGTGAAGGTCTGGATCTACAAGGGTGAGGTCGCCGGTACCCGCGCCGAGCGCGAGGCCGAGGCGGCCCGTCGTGCGGCCGCTCCCGGCAGCCGTCGTCCCGGCCGTGGTGAGCGTGGCGGCGCCCGTCGTCCCGCTCGTGACGCCGCTCCCGCCGCTGCGCCGGCTGCCGCTGATGCGGCTCCCGCAGCCGCTCCTGCGGCCACCGAAGGAGTTGAAGCCTGATGTTGATGCCCCGTCGCGTCAAGTACCGCAAGCAGCACCACCCGAAGCGTCGCGGTATGGCCAAGGGCGGCACGGAGCTCGCCTTCGGCGACTTCGGCATCCAGGCGGTCGAGGGTCACTACGTGACCAACCGTCAGATCGAGTCCGCGCGTATCGCCATGACCCGTCACATCAAGCGTGGCGGCAAGGTCTGGATCAACATCTACCCGGACCGCCCGCTGACCAAGAAGCCCGCCGAGACCCGCATGGGTTCCGGTAAGGGCTCGCCCGAGTGGTGGGTCGCCAACGTCAAGCCCGGTCGTGTGATGTTCGAGCTCTCGGGCGTCACCGAAGAGGTGGCCCGTGAGGCGATGCGCCGTGCAATCCACAAGCTGCCCATGAAGGCACGCTTCATTTCCCGCGAGACAGGAGACCTGTGATGGCTAGCAACGCCGCAGAGCTCCGCGACCTCACTGCCGATGACCTGGCCGCGAAGCTGAAGGAGGCCAAGGAGGAGCTGTTCAACCTGCGCTTCCAGAACGCCACCGGTCAGCTCGACAACACCGCGCGTCTGCGCACGGTGCGCAAGGACATCGCGCGCATCTACACGGTCATCCGTGAGCGCGAGCTCGGCATCATCGAGGAGGTTCAGGCATGAGCACCAAGGACACCGCTGTGAACAACGAACGCTCCGCCCGCAAGACCCGCGAGGGTCTGGTCGTCAGCGACAAGATGGAGAAGACCATCGTCGTCAGCATCGAGGAGCGCTTCAAGCACCCGCTGTACGGCAAGGTGCTGCGCCGCAACATCAAGCTGAAGGCTCACGACGAGGCCAACGCGGCCGGCGTCGGCGACCGCGTCCTCCTGTCGGAGACGCGTCCGCTGTCGGCGACCAAGCGCTGGCGCCTGGTCGAGGTCCTCGAGAAGGCGAAGTGAGAGACAGATGATTCAGCAGGAGTCGCGACTCAAGGTCGCCGACAACACGGGTGCCAAGGAGATCCTCTGCATCCGCGTTCTCGGTGGCTCCGGTCGTCGCTACGCCGGTATCGGCGACACGATCGTCGCCACCGTCAAGGATGCGATCCCCGGTGGCAACGTCAAGAAGGGCGATGTCGTCAAGGCGGTCATCGTGCGCACCGTCAAGGAGCGCCGCCGTCCCGACGGTTCGTACATCAAGTTCGACGAGAACGCCGCTGTCATCCTCAAGGCTGACGGCGACCCCCGTGGAACCCGCATCTTCGGCCCCGTGGGCCGCGAGCTGCGCGACAAGAAGTTCATGCGCATCATCTCGCTCGCTCCGGAGGTGCTCTGAGATGGCTCGAATTCGCAAGGGTGACCAGGTCAAGGTCATCGCCGGCAAGGACAAGGGCGTCGAGGGCAAGGTCATCAACGTCCTCGAGAACGACCGCGTCATCGTCGAGGGCGTGAACCGCGTGCAGAAGCACACGCGCGCCGGACAGACCGGGGCCGAGGGCGGCATCATCACCGCCGAGGCCGCGATCCACGTCTCGAACATCATGCTCGTCGTCGACGCCGATGGCGGCAAGACCACGACCAAGGTGGGCTCTGGCGTCATCGACGGCAAGAAGACCCGCATCAGCCGCAAGACCGGAAAGGAGATCTGAGATGGCTACCACCACCGCGCCCCGCCTCAAGGCGAAGTACCGCGAGGAGATCGTGGCCGCGCTGCGCGAGCAGTTCGAGTACGACAACGTCATGCAGGTCCCCGGCCTGACCAAGATCGTCGTCAACATGGGCGTCGGTGAGGCGGCCCGCGACGGCAAGCTCATCGAGGGTGCCATCAAGGATCTGACGGCCATCACCGGCCAGAAGCCCCAGGTCACCAAGGCCCGCAAGTCGATCGCCCAGTTCAAGCTGCGTGAGGGCATGCCGATCGGCACGCACGTCACGCTGCGTGGCGACCGCATGTGGGAGTTCCTCGACCGCCTGCTGACGCTCGCGCTGCCGCGCATCCGCGACTTCCGCGGCCTCTCGCCCAAGCAGTTCGACGGCCGTGGCAACTACACGTTCGGCCTGACCGAGCAGGTCATGTTCCACGAGATCGATCAGGACAAGATCGATCGCAGCCGGGGCATGGACATCACGGTCGTCACCACGGCCACCAACGACGACGAAGGCCGCGCGCTGCTCAAGCTGCTCGGCTTCCCGTACAAGGAGAACTGACATGGCGAAGACCGGTCTGAAGGTCAAGCAGTCCCGTACGCCGAAGTTCGGCGTCCGCGGCTACACGCGCTGCCAGCGCTGTGGTCGTCCCCGCTCCGTCTACCGCAAGTTCGGCCTGTGCCGCATCTGCCTGCGGGAGATGGCGCACCGGGGCGAGCTGCCCGGCGTCACCAAGAGCTCCTGGTAAGAACCACCACCCAACCGCAGTAGGTCCCCTCCCACCCGCCGGCCCGCCGGCGAGCACGAGACGGAAACCGCAGTGAGAAACGGAACACCACTGATATGACGATGACCGATCCGATCGCAGACATGCTGACGCGTGTCCGCAACGGCAACCAGGCGTACCACGACGCCGTGACGATGCCGCACTCCAAGCTCAAGGAGGGCGTCGCCGCCATCCTGAAGCAGGAGGGCTACATCACCGACTACTCCGTGGCCGACCCGGCCGAGGGCGAGGTCGGCAAGTCGCTGACCATCACCCTCAAGTACGGCCCGCACCGCGAGCGCTCGATCGCCGGCATCCGCCGCATCAGCAAGCCCGGCCTGCGCGTCTACGCGAAGTCGAACAACCTTCCGAAGGTCCTCGGCGGCCTGGGCGTGGCGATCATCTCCACGAGCCAGGGTCTGCAGACGGACCGTCAGGCCAACAACAACGGAGTGGGTGGGGAAGTCCTCGCCTACGTCTGGTGACGAGAGGAGACTGAACATGTCGCGCATCGGCAAGCTCCCCGTCGCCATTCCTTCCGGCGTCGAGGTCAACATCGACGGCCAGACCGTCACCGTCAAGGGCCCCAAGGGCCAGCTCGCGCACACCGTCGCCGAGCCGATCACCGTCCGCAAGGACGATGACGGCGCGCTCGCGGTCGAGCGTCCGAACGACGAGCGTCGCAGCAAGGCCCTCCACGGCCTGTCGCGCACGCTGGTCAACAACATGGTCATCGGTGTCACCGAGGGCTACGAGAAGAAGCTCGAGATCGTCGGCGTCGGTTACCGCGTGCTCCCCAAGGGCCCATCGGAGATCGAGCTGAACCTCGGCTTCAGCCACCCGGTGCCCTTCACGGCGCCCGAGGGCATCACGTTCACCGTCGAGGGTCCGACCAAGCTGACCGTCTCGGGCATCGACAAGCAGGCCGTGGGCGAGGTCGCCGCCAACATCCGCAAGATCCGCAAGCCGGAGCCGTACAAGGGCAAGGGCGTGCGTTACGCGGGAGAGCGCATCCTGCGCAAGGCCGGAAAGGCTGGTAAGTAAGCCATGGCAATCTCGATCAAGCACGCCAAGCACACCGCGGGCCGCATCGCGTCGCGTCAGCGCCGCCAGATCCGCGGTCGCAAGAAGATCCAGGGTTCGGCCGAGCGTCCTCGCCTGGTCGTCACCCGCTCCAGCAAGCACATCGTCGCGCAGGTCGTCAACGACCTCGAGGGACACACGCTGGCCTCGGCTTCCACCATGGAGTCGGACCTGCGCTCGTTCGACGGCGACAAGACGGCCAAGGCGAAGAAGGTCGGCGAGCTGCTGGCCGACCGCGCCAAGGCCGCCGGCATCGACGCCGTGGTCTTCGACCGCGCCGGCAACAAGTACGCCGGTCGCGTCGCGGCCCTGGCCGACGGTGCCCGCGAGAACGGACTGGAGTTCTGATGACCATCACGACGAACAAGGGGAGTGCCGCATGAGCACGCGCCGACAGGGTGGTGGCGAGCGTCGCGGAGGCCGCGGCGACCGCAACGCCGACAAGTCCAACTACATCGAGAAGGTCGTCACGATCAATCGTGTGGCCAAGGTCGTCAAGGGCGGCCGGCGCTTCAGCTTCACCGCGCTGGTCATCGTCGGTGACGGCGACGGCCAGGTCGGTATCGGCTACGGCAAGGCCAAGGAAGTCCCCACGGCCATCGCCAAGGGTGTCGAGGAGGCGAAGAAGAGCTTCTTCCGCGTCCCCCGCATCCAGGGCACCATCCCGCACCCCGTGCAGGGTGAGAAGGCCGCCGGCGTCGTCTTCCTGCGCCCCGCGTCCCCCGGTACCGGCGTCATCGCCGGCGGCCCGGTCCGCGCCGTGCTGGAGGCCGCTGGCATCCACGACGTCCTGAGCAAGTCGCTCGGCTCCTCGAACGCGATCAACATCGTCCACGCGACGGTGGAGGCGCTCCGCATGCTGGAGTCGCCCGAGGACGTGGCCCAGCGCCGCGGCCTGACCGTCGAGGAAGTCGCCCCGGCGGCTCTCATCAAGGCCGGCAAGGTCAAGTACGGAGAGGCGGAGGTGACCGTCTGATGGGCAAGATCGAAGTGACCCAGATCCGGTCCGCGATCGGCCGTGAGTCGAACCAGCGCAACACGCTGCGTTCGCTCGGGCTCAAGCGCATCGGCGACGTCAAGGTCGTCGAGGACCGTCCCGAAATCCGCGGCATGGTCAACACCATCCCGCACCTGCTCTCCGTGAAGGAGGTGGACTGATCATGGCGATCAAGTTGCATCACCTGCGTCCGGCCCCCGGCGCCAAGAAGGCCAAGACCCGTGTGGGTCGTGGTGAGGGCTCCAAGGGCAAGACCGCTGGTCGTGGCACCAAGGGCACCAAGGCCCGTTACCAGGTGTCGGCCAGCTTCGAAGGCGGCCAGGTCCCGCTCCACATGCGCCTGCCGAAGCTCAAGGGCTTCACGAACCCGTTCCGGGTCGAGTACCAGGTCGTCAACGTGGGCCGGATCGGCGAGCTCTTCGCCGAGGGTGGCGCCGTCGACGTGGCGTCGCTCATCGAGAAGGGCGCGGTCCGCAAGGGCCGTCCCGTCAAGGTGCTCGGCGGTGGCGACATCGACGTCGCGGTCCAGGTGACCGTCGACAAGGTGTCCGCCTCGGCCAAGACCAAGATCGAGGCCGCGGGCGGCTCGGTCACCGCGTCCTGACGCGGTTGCACCAAGCCTCAGCGATCATCGGGCGGGTTCTCCCTACAGGAGAGCCCGCCCGTTTCGCGCACTGTTACAGTCAGACGGCGTCATGCCGTGAAGCGGGAGGAAGTCCGTGCTCAAAGTCTTCGTGAACGCGTTCAGGACACCTGAACTGCGTCGCAAGATCCTCTTCGTGCTGGGGATCATCGTGCTCTTCCGGCTCGGCTCGATGCTGCCCGCTCCGGGCGTCAACGTGTCCAACGTGCGCGAGTGCGTCGACCTGGCCGCCGGCGGCGAGAACGCCGGCCTGTTCGCGCTCATCAACGTCTTCTCCGGCGGTGCGCTGCTGCAGCTGACCGTGTTCGCGCTGGGCATCATGCCCTACATCACCGCGAGCATCATCCTGCAGCTGCTCGTCGTCGTGATCCCGCGGCTGGAGGCCCTCAAGAAGGAGGGCCAGTCCGGTCAGGCGAAGATCACCCAGTACACCCGGTACCTCACCGTCGGCCTGGCGATCCTGCAGGCTGCCGGCATCGTGGCACTCGCGCGCAGCGGCGACCTGTTCCAGGGCGCCTGCAACCTGCCGCTGCTCTACCGCCCCGACAGCCTGGCCTCGTACCTGCTGATCGTCCTCACGATGGTCGCGGGCACCACCGTCATCATGTGGTTCGGCGAGCTCATCACCGACCGCGGCGTCGGCAACGGCATGTCGATCCTGATCTTCACGCAGGTCGTCGCGACCTTCCCCGGCTCGATGTGGAACATCCGCGAGACGCAGGGCTGGAGCACCTTCGCGATCGTGATCGCCGTCGGCCTGGCGGTCGTCGCGCTGGTCATCTTCATCGAGCAGGCCCAGCGCCGGATCCCGGTCCAGTACGCCAAGCGCATGGTCGGCCGCCGCATGTTCGGCGGCTCGTCCACCTACATCCCCCTCAAGGTGAACCAGGCCGGCATCATCCCGGTCATCTTCGCCTCGAGCCTGATGTACCTGCCGGTCCTGTGGGTCAACTTCAACGCCGAGTCGCGGTTCTCCAGCTGGATCCAGGACCACTTCGTCACGGGCGACCACCCGTACTACATGGCCACCTTCTTCCTGCTGATCGTGTTCTTCACGTACTTCTACGTGTCGATCACCTTCAACCCGGAGGAGGTCGCCGACAACATGAAGAAGTACGGCGGCTTCATCCCGGGCATCCGCGCCGGCAAGCCGACCCAGGACTACCTGGGCTACGTCCTGTCGCGCATCACGGCCCCGGGCGCGCTGTACCTGGGCCTGATCGCCCTGATCCCGATGTTGGCCATCGCGCTCGTCGGCGCCAACCAGAACTTCCCGTTCGGCGGCACGACGATCCTGATCATCGTCGGCGTCGGCCTCGACACGGTGAAGCAGATCGAAAGCCAGTTGCAGCAGCGCAACTACGAAGGGTTCCTGAAGTGACGCGACTCCTCATCATGGGCCCGCCGGGGGCGGGCAAGGGCACGCAGGCCGTGGCACTGGCCGCACGCATCAACGGCGCGCACATCTCGACCGGCGACATCTTCCGCGAGAACGTCGCGCGGCAGACCGAGCTCGGCCAGACGGCGCAGCGCTACATGGACGCCGGCGAGTACGTGCCGGACGAGGTCACCAACGCGATGGTCGCCGACCGGCTCGCGCAGGACGACGCCCGCGACTCCTTCCTGCTCGACGGCTACCCGCGCACGCTCGACCAGGTCGCCAAGCTCGACGAGATCCTGACCGACCTCGGCTCCACCCTCGACGGCGTCGTCGCGCTGACCGTCGTCGAGGACGAGCTGATCGGGCGCCTGCTGGAGCGGGCCAAGGTCAGCGGTCGCTCGGACGACACCGAGGACGTCATCCGGCACCGCCAGGACGTGTACCGGACCGAGACCGAGCCGCTGCTCGCGGTGTACCGCGACCGTGGCCTGCTGATCGAGGTCGACGGCATGGGCACCCCGGACGAGGTCGGCAAGCGCATCGCCGACGCGCTGCCGGCCTGAGCCCGCAGGAGCGCCCGCATGTTCGGTGAGTCCATCGAGCTGAAGACCCCCGAGCAGCTGGCCACGATGCGGCGCGCGGGCCTGGTCGTCGGCCGCACCCTCGAGGTGCTGCGCGACGCCGTGGCCCCGGGGGTCTCCACGCGCGACCTCGACGCGCTCGCGCGCGAGCGGCTCGCGGCCGAGGGCGCCACGTCGAACTTCCTGGGCTACCACGGCTTCACCGGGGTGATCTGCGCGTCGGTCAACGACGAGATCGTCCACGGCATCCCGGGCGACCGGGTGCTGGCCGAGGGTGACCTGGTGTCGATCGACTTCGGCGCCGTGGTCGACGGCTGGCACGGCGATGCGGCCATCAGCGTGCCGGTCGGTGAGGTGGCCCCCGAGGTCGCCGAGCTCAACCGGGTCACCGAGGAGTCGCTGTGGCGCGGGATCGCCGCCGCCCGCATCGGCGGCCGGGTGGGCGACATCTCGCACGCGATCGAGGCGCACGTGCGCAGCCAGGGCCGGTACGGGATCACCGAGGGGTTCACGGGCCACGGCATCGGCTCGGAGATGCACCAGGCGCCGGATGTGCCGAACAGCGGGCGCCGGGGCAAGGGCCCGAAGATCACGCTCGGCATGGCGCTCGCGATCGAGCCGATGATCACGCTGGGCACCTCGCGCGCCGAGATCCTCGAGGACGACTGGACCGCCGTCACCAGCGACGGCACCTGGGCCGCCCATCACGAGCACTCGATCACCGTGACCACCGAGGGAGTGTGGGTCCTGACGGCGCTCGACGGCGGGGCGGCGCGGCTGGCCGAGCTCGGTGTCCCGTGCGCCGAACCCGCCTGATCCTGCTGAACCCTCCTGCGGTCGGGGTCGGCGCGCGGCCGCGGCAGACTGAGGGCATGCGCCTGCGATCGATCGTCCTGCTCCTGTCGTCCGTCGTGCTGATCGCCGGCTGCGGCGGGGCGACGGACGAGCCGGAAGCATCGCCGTCGACGGCCACGCCCAGCGCCAGTGCCGAGCAGGTCGTCGAGCAGGTGCTGCGCCGTCACCTCGTGGCCTCGGACGCCGGCGACTGCGCCGCGGTGAAGGAGACCGTGCAGCTGCCGGTGCTGGTCGAGTGTGCCGACGTGCGTGAGCAGCAGGGTCAATGGAGCGCCGACGGCGCCGACCTGGAGACCGTGCCGGTGGCGGTCGAGATCACCGAGGACAGCGCGACCGCGACCGTCACCTGGCCCTCGGGCGAGGAGAACGAGTGGGCGCTGCAGGACGGCGGCGCGGGGTGGCGCGTGCTCAACGTCGACGTCAGCGACGGCGTCTGAACCCGCCCCACCCGACGTGCGAGCCGTTCAGCGGTGCAGCTCGGCGGTGCAGCACTTGACGCTGCCCCCGCCCTTGACGAACTCGGTCAGCCCGACCGGCGCCGGGCGGTACCCGCGCTGCGCCACCGCGTCGGCCAGGCCCGCCGCCTCGCTCGGGAGCACGACGTTGACGCCGTCGCTGACGAGATTGAGCCCGAAGGCGAGCGCGTCGGCCTCCGAGCATTCCAGTGAGCCGGGGAACAGGCGGCGGAGGACCCGACGGCTGGAAGGGCTGAAGGCCCCCGGGAACCAGGCGACGTCCGCCGGAGTCGCCCCGCCCCCGTCGTCGAGCACGCCGAGCGCCACATCGAGGTGGTAGAACCGCGGGTCGACCAGCTCGAGCGAGACGACCCGGCGATCGAGCACGCGCGCAGCCTCCTCGTGCGCGTCGCGCGCGGTGCGGAAGCCGTGCCCGGCCAGCACGAGCTCGGCCAGCACCAGGAAGTCGCCCTCGCCCTCGTTGACGTGAGCCGGGCGCTCGACCTCGCGACCGGCGCCGCGCAGGAAGTCGACGTGCGCGTGCGCCTCGGCCTGGCGCTGCGGGAACGCGAACGCGGCGCCGTAGGTGCGGGGCCCGACGGAGACGGCGCCGTTGGCCGCGAACACCATGTCGGGCAGACCCGGAACCGGGTCCAGCAGGTCGACGCGGTGGCCCAGGCCCAGGTAGGTGTCGTGCAGGTGCTGCCACTGGCGGTGCGCCGTCGCGGCGTCGACGGCGACCGTGGGATCCATCCACGGGTTGATCGCGTAGACGACGTCGAACTCGGTCGGCGGGCACATCACGTAGTGCCGCGGACGCGCGGCACGTGCCGTGACGGCCGCCGGCGTGGTCAGGATCTGCGACATGGGACTCCCTCGGTGCGGATCCCTCGAGCCTAGGGACCGCAGGACGGGCGAACCAGCCGTTTTTCCTGCCTCCGAGCACTGGTTCGTTGCTTACTTCAGGGATGAAGCATTGGTATGTTGCGTGCATGGCCCTCGACGAGATCGACCGTTCCCTGCTGGAGGCACTGACCGAGGACGGGCGTGCCAGCTTCGCGACCCTGGGGTCGCGCGTCGGGCTGTCCGCGCCGGCGGTGAAGCGGCGGGTCGACCGACTCGTCGAGACGGGCGTGATCAGCGGCTTCACGGTGGTCGTCGACCCGCACCACCGCGGCTGGACCACCGAGGCGTACGTCGAGGTGCACTGCCAGGGCACGATCTCGCCCGACGTGCTGCGCGAGGCCTTCCTCCAGGTGCCGCAGGTGCACGCCGCCGCCACCGTCTCCGGGGCGGCCGACGCGATCCTGCACCTCGTGGCCGAGGACGTGCGCGACCTCGAGCAGGCACTCGAACGGGTGCGGGCCGGTGCCGCCAACGTCACCCAGACCGAGACCTCGATCGTCCTCTCGCGGCTGGTGCACGACCGGCACAGCGTCGCCGGCTCGTGACCTCGCCGATCGTGCCGGCCGGTCGCGGCCGGAGGGCTGGCCTGTCGCGCATGGGACGACACCGAGCGGCCTCCGTCGGAGCCGGACTCGTCGGCGCGCTGGTCTTCGTCGAGTTCGTCAGCGGGTTCCTGCAGGGCTACTACACGCCGCTGGCCACGGACATCGCGCGGCACCTCGACATCAACGACGCCGACGTCAACTGGTTCGAGGCGGCGCAGCTGCTGCTCTCGGCGCTGTGCGTGCCGCCGCTGTCGAAGCTCGGCGACCTCGTCGGGCACCAGCGGGTGCTGGTCTGGTCCGCCGTCGTCACGGCCGTGGCGACGTGGGGGATCGCGCTGTCGAGCAGCTTCGAGTCGTACCTGGTGTTCTGGGCCCTGCAGGGCGTCTTCACCGTCTGGCTCCCGCTCGAGGTGGCCCTGATCTACCGCCGCAGCGTGGGCCTGCCGCTGCGCGCGGCCGCGACGCGCCGGGCCACCGGGGTGATCGTCGCCGCCCTGCAGGCCGGTGCCATCGCCGGTGCCCTGTCGGCGGGCGCGACCTCGGCCGCGTTCGGGCCGATCTGGTTGGTGCTGGCCGTGCCGGCCGTGCTCACCGTCGCCGTGGTGCTGGTCATCGTCGGCTTCGTCCCCGACACGCACGTCGTGCAGCCCGGGGGCCTGGACGGTCGCGGCCTGCTGTGGCTGAGCTCGAGCCTGCTGCTGGTCACCGGCGGGCTCTCGCTCGTCCGGCTCTGGGGTGCGGACTCGCCCTGGCCGTGGCTCGCCATCGCGGCCGGTGCGCTGGTGCTGGTCCCGTTCTGCCGCCACGAGCTGCGGATCACCGACCCGATCATCGACCTGCGCGTCATGCGGCAGCCGTCGATGTGGCCGGTCCAGTTCACCGCGCTGCTCTTCGGCGTCAGCGTGCTCGGCGCGCAGATCCCGCTGTCGACCTTCGCCCAGACCGATCCGGACGTGCACGGCTACGGGCTCGGCCTGGACTCGACCTCCGTGGCGCCGATCATCGGCGGCTACGTGCTCTCGATGCTCGTGGGCGCGCTGCTGTTCGCCCGGATCAGCCAGCGGTTCAGCCCGCGTGCCTGCCTGATCGCGGCCGCGACCCTGGTGGGAGTCGGGTACGCGTCGCTGGTGCCCCTGCACGCGTCCGTGCTGCAGATGGCCGCGTGCATGGTGGTCGCCGGGCTGGGCTCCGGGGCGCTGGTCGCGGCGCTGCCGGCCGCGGCCGCCGCCGCGGCCCCGGAGGGCCGGACCGCCGTGGCCACCGGCCTGACGAACACCACGAAGACGATCGGCGGGGCCTTCGCCTCGTGCGTCTTCGGCGTCGCCCTCGCCGCCGGCGCGTCCCACGCCACCGCCGCGTCGCTGAGCGGGTACTACACCGTCTGGATCGTGTGCTCGGCCACCGCGTTCGTCGCGGCGGTCGGCCTGGCCTTCGTGCCGCGGCTGGCGTTCGCCGATCCGGCCGCGCTGGAAGAGGAGCTGGAACGATGACCCCCGCCGACCGTCTCGCCGAGCTGATCGCCTGCCGCACCGTCTCGGCACCGGAGGAGCGCGACGAGGCCGAGTTCGCCGCCTTCCGGGAGACCTTCGCACGGCTCTACCCCCGCCTGCACGGCGCGCTCGAGCTCACGGAGTTCCCCGGTGGGACCCTGCTCTTCCGCTGGGCGGGGCGCACGGCGGACCGGCCGTTGGTGCTGATGGCGCACTACGACGTGGTCCCCGCCCCGGCCGAGCAGTGGGACCGCGACCCGTTCTCGGGCGCGATCGAGGAGGGGTTCGTGCACGGCCGCGGCGCGCTGGACGACAAGGGCCCGCTGGTCTGCATCGCCGAGGCGGTGGAGTCGCTGCTCACCGAGGGGTTCGAGCCGGCGCGCGACGTCTACCTGTCCTTCGGCGCCGACGAGGAGGTCTTCGGCCGCGGCGCCGCGGACGTCGTCGACCACCTGGCCGCTGCGGGCGTGCGCCCATGGCTCGTCTCCGACGAGGGCGGCGCGATCGTCGACGACGCCCTGCCCGGCGTGTCCGCGACGACGGCGATGGTCGCGATCGTCGAGAAGGGCACGGTCGACGTCGGCCTCGTGGCCCGCGGCGGGGGAGGGCACGCCTCGACGCCGTCGCCGAACGGCGCCACGGCTCGGCTGGCCCGTGCGGTGCTGCGGATCGAGCGCCACCCCGCGACCCCGCACCTGTCCGACCCGGTGCTGCAGATGCTCGACGCGCTGGCCGACCTCGTGCCCCGGCCGGTCGGCGTGGCGCTGCGCCAGGCCCGCCGGGCGAAGCGGCCGGTGGCCGAGCTGCTGGCCCGGCTCGGCAAGGAGACCGGCGCGATCGTGCGCACGACGATGGCGGTCACCCAGCTCAGCGGCAGCCCGGCGCGCAACGTGCTGGCGACCGAGGCGCGCGCCAACGTCAACGTCCGACTCGCGGTGGGGGACACCAAGGAGCGGCTGCGGCTCAGGCTGGAGCGGCTGTTCCGCGGGCTCGAGGTCGAAATCGAGCGGATGGACGGCGAGGACCCGCCGCCGGTGTCGCGCACCGACAACGACGCGTGGCGCGCTCTGTGCGACGCCATCGGCGTGCTCGGGCCCGACGTGCACGTCGTTCCCTACGTGCAGACGGGCGGCACCGACGCGCGCCACTTCACCCGGATCAGCGACTCGGTCTACCGCTTCGCGCCGCTGCACATGACGCGGGCGCAGCGCGACTCGATCCACGCGCCGAACGAGAAGGTGGCGGTCGAGACGCTCGAGCGCGGCGGCGCGTTCCACCGCGCGTTGATCACCGCGCTCGGCTGACCGCGGCTAGGGTCGGGGCATGGCAGTCGATCCCACCGGTGCGGACCTCAAGCGATTCCTGTCCGAGGACCCCGGGGGAGGGGTCGTCATGCTGAACCTGTTGCAGTTCCGGCCCGACGGTGTCGCGTCCTACCGCGAGTACAGCGAGCGGATCGTCCCGTTCCTGGCGAAGGTCGGCGGCGAGGTCGTGTACGCGGGCAACCTGTCCACCGCGCTGGTCGCGCCCGACGGCTGGGCGTGGGACGCCGTGCTGCTCGTGCGGTACCCCTCGCGCGAGGCGTTCAGCCAGATGGTGGCCGACCCGGACTACCAGCAGATCACCGGACTGCGCACCGCCGCGCTCGACGAGGCCGTGCTGCAGGCCGGCATCCCCTGGGGCGTCTGAGACCCCGCGCAGGACTCGATTTGAGTCGAAGGCCCCCTTCGACGTAGACTTGTGTGTCGGCCTTGTCGGGCCGTATCCCCATGCCCCCAGGCAGCCCGGGAACGGGCGGGGACACGTGCGCGTGCCGGGTCGAACAGTCGATACGAAGAAGTTGAGGTGTATGGCGAAAAAAGAAGGCGTCATCGAGATGGAGGGTGCGGTCGTCGAGGCCCTGCCCAACGCGATGTTCCGGGTCGAGCTGGCCAACGGCCACAAGGTCCTGGCCCACATCAGCGGCAAGATGCGCCAGCACTACATCCGGATCCTCCCCGAGGACCGGGTCGTGGTGGAACTCTCGCCGTACGACCTCAGCCGAGGTCGCATCGTCTACCGCTACAAGTGACAATTCCACATCCCCCACGTTCAGTTCGTACCGAAGAGAGAGCTTCTCGATGAAGGTCAACCCGAGCGTGAAGAAGATCTGTGACAAGTGCAAGGTGATCCGTCGCCACGGCCGCGTCATGGTGATCTGCGAGAACCCGCGCCACAAGCAGCGCCAGGGCTGACCAGAACACCTCTTCTTCAACGCAGCACCCTGAACATCTGACGGCTCATCCGGGCCCCGTCCACGACGGAGCCACGGGTGCCACCTCCGGCGCAGAGGCCGGAGCCCGATCGAGGCGATCGGGATGCCCCAGGTGACGACACCTCTGCCGAACCGAAAGGAACTGCCAGCACATGGCACGCCTCGTCGGAGTGGATCTGCCGCGCGAAAAGCGCGTGGTGATCGGACTCACGTACATCTTCGGTGTCGGTCGCACTCGTGCGATCGAGACCCTCGCCGCCACCGGCATCGACCCCAACACCCGCGTTCACGAGTTGAACGACGACCAGCTCGTCGCACTCCGTGACCACATCGAGGCGAACTACCAGGTCGAGGGTGACCTGCGCCGCGAGGTCACCGCGGACATTCGCCGCAAGATGGAGATCGGCTCGTACCAGGGCCGCCGTCACCGTGCGCACCTGCCCGTTCGCGGCCAGCGCACCAAGACCAACGCGCGCACCCGCAAGGGCCCCAAGCGCACCGTCGCCGGAAAGAAGAAGTGAGGTAGCCGATGCCCCCGAAGAACTCCGGCGCCAAGAAGGTGCGCCGCAAGGAAAAGAAGAACGTCGTTCAGGGCGAGGCCCACATCAAGAGCACGTTCAACAACACGCACGTGACGATCACCGACCCCAGCGGTGCGGTGATCGCGTGGGCCTCCGGCGGAACCGTCGGCTTCAAGGGCTCGCGCAAGTCGACGCCGTACGCCGCCGGCATGGCCGCCGAGGCCGCCGGCAAGGCTGCGATGGACCACGGCATGAAGAAGGTCGACGTCTTCGTCAAGGGCCCCGGCTCCGGACGCGAGACGGCGATCCGGTCGCTCAGCGGCGTCGGCCTCGAGGTCGGCACCATCTCTGATGTGACCCCCAGCCCCCACAACGGCTGCCGTCCGCCCAAGCACCGTCGTCTCTGACGCGTCGTCGACTTTTTCTTCAAGGAGTAATCAACCATGGCCCGTTACACCGGACCTCTCACCAAGAAGTCGCGCCGTTACGGCGTCGACCTCGTCGGTGGGGACAAGGCCTTCGAGCGCCGTCCGTACGCGCCCGGCCAGCACGGCCGCACCCGCGTCAAGGAGTCGGAGTACCGCACCCAGCTGCAGGAGAAGCAGAAGGCGCGTTACACCTACGGCGTCCTCGAGAAGCAGTTCCGCAAGTACTACGAGCTCGCGTCGCGCCGCCCCGGCAAGACCGGTGACAACCTGTTGACCCTGCTGGAGAGCCGGCTCGACAACGTCGTCTACCGCTCCGGCCTGGCCCGCACGCGCCGTCACGCCCGCCAGCTGGTGACCCACGGTCACTTCCTGGTCAACGGCGTGAAGACGAACATCCCGTCCTTCCAGGTCAGCAAGCACGACATCATCGATGTCAAGCCCAAGAGCCTGGAGACGACGCCGTTCATCGTCGCCCGCGAGACCCACGACGCCGACACCGTTCCCGGTTGGCTCGACGTCTCGCCCGATCGTGGTCGCATCCTCGTGCACAGCAAGCCCGTGCGTGAGCAGATCGTCGTCCCGATCCAGGAACAGCTCATCGTCGAGTTCTACTCGAAGATCTGATCCTTCTCACTCGCTCCACCAACCGGCCCTCAAATAGCGGTGGGTCCGGAAAGGAAAGAACACCATGCTGATCGCCCAGCGCCCCGTCCTGTCCGAAGAGGTCGTCGACGAGTTCCGTTCGCGGTTCGTCATCGAGCCCCTCGAGCCCGGATTCGGCTACACCCTCGGCAACTCGCTGCGTCGCACGCTGCTGTCGTCGATCCCGGGTGCGGCCGTCACGTCGATCAAGATCGACGGCGTCCTCCACGAGTTCTCGACCATCGAGGGCGTCACCGAGGACGTCACCGAGATCATCCTCAACCTGAAGAACCTCGTCGTGTCCTCCACGATCGACGAGCCCGTCGTCATGTACCTGCGGGCCGACTCGGCCGGTGACGTCACCGCCGCCGCCATCACCCCGCCGGCCGGTGTGGAGGTCCACAACCCGGACCTGCACGTCGCGACCCTGAACGACAAGGCTCGCCTCGAGATCGAGCTGGTCGTCGAGCGTGGCCGCGGCTACGTCTCCGCCGTCCAGAACAAGACCGGCGACGAGGAGATTGGCCGCATGCCGGTCGACTCGATCTACAGCCCCGTGCTGAAGGTCACCTACAAGGTCGAGGCCACCCGTGTCGAGCAGCGCACCGACTTCGACAAGCTGATCATCGATGTCGAGACCAAGTCCTCGATCCTGCCGCGCGACGCGATCGCGTCGGCCGGTTCGACCCTGGTCGAGCTGTTCGGCCTGGCGCGCGAGCTCAACGTCGAGGCCGAGGGCATCGACATCGGCCCGTCGCCCGTCGACGAGCAGCTGGCGGCCGACCTGGCGCTGGCGATCGAGGACCTGGACTTCACGGTCCGTTCCTACAACTGCCTCAAGCGCGAGGGCATCCACACCGTGGGTGAGCTCATCACGCGCAGCGAGCAGGACCTGCTGGACATCCGCAACTTCGGGTCGAAGTCGATCGACGAGGTCAAGGCCAAGCTCGCCGAGCTGGGTCTGTCGCTCAAGGACAGCCCGTCCGGCTTCGATCCGTCCGCCGTCATCGACACGTTCGACGAGGACGCCGGATTCGCCGAGGACGAGCAGTACTGAACTGCTCTGACACCACTGATTCAGGAGTAACGACATGCCTACCCCCACCAAGGGTCCTCGCCTCGGCGGCAGCCCCTCGCACCAGCGGCTGATCCTGGCGAACCTGGCCCAGAGCCTGTTCGAGCACGGTCGCATCACGACGACCGAGGCGAAGGCCAAGCGCCTGCGCCCGTACGCCGAGCACCTCATCACGAAGGCCAAGACCGACACGGTGGCCAACCGCCGCCACGTCGTCAAGGTCATCCGTGACAAGGGTGTCCTGCACACGCTGTTCACCGAGATCGGCCCGGCCATGGCCAGCCGTCCCGGCGGCTACACGCGCATCACGAAGATCGGTCCGCGCAAGGGCGACAACGCCCCCATGGCCGTCATCGAGATCGTCGAGGCCAAGGAGTTCGACGCTTCGGCGCCGAAGGCTCCGCGCGCCGAGGCCGCCCCGGTCGAGGAGGCCCCGGTCGAGGAGACCGTGACCGACGAGACCGCGCCGGAGGAGACCACCGAGGCTCCCGCCCAGGAGACCGCCGAGGTCACCGAGGCTCCCGTCGAGGAGGCCCCCGCGGCCGCCGAGGACGAGACCAAGTAACACGCTTCGCACGCGGCGCCCATCCCGTCGGGGGTGGGCGCTTCGTCGTGTCCGGGCGAGGATCGACCGACTGGGCGGTCGAGGCGGAATCGCCGCTCGTTTCGGGATATGCTCACGTGGCCCCTCAGAGGCGAGGTGGCCGATGACTCGGGGAAGGCCCACCATGACGCAGCGTCTGCGCCGTCCACTCACGCTCGTCGTCCCGCTGGTGACGACGTTCGCCCTCGCGGCCGGTGCCCTGTCCGCCGTCGCGGCGGAGGCGCCCGCCGACGGGCCGCTGAACACCGAGGAGATCGCCCAGCCGGCGCGCGGCCTCATCGTCAAGCTCACCGACGAGGCCGACTCGTCGGTCTCGGACCTGGTCGACGACGTCGCGGCCGAGCTGCCCGACGACGTGGGCGTGGCCGAGACGGCGTCCGGTCCGGGCGAGATGGGCCTGCTCGAGCTGTCGGAGCAGGTCGACGCGGCCGACCTGGACGACGCGATCGAGCAGTTGCAGGACAACCCGGACGTCGCGTGGGCCGTGCCCAACGGCGTGCGCATGCCGTCCGCCACCGCGAACGACCCGTACTTCACCAACGGTCGCCTGTGGAACCTCACCGGCACGTGGGGCGTCGAGGCCAACAAGGCCTGGGACCTCACGACCGGCAGCGCCGGCGTGCGCGTCGCCGTCGTGGACACGGGCCTGCTCACCAACCACCCCGACCTCGCCGGCCAGTACGTCGCCGGTCGCGACTTCGTCGACCGCGACTACGAATGCGCCAACGAATTTTGTACTCGCATCCGGTTCCGCAACACCTTCTACTTCGCGAACGACGGCAACGGTTGGGATTCGAACCCGGCGGACCCGGGCGATTGGGACGGTGCCAGTCGCTGCGCGGGGTCACCGAGAAGCACATGGCATGGCACGCACGTTGCAGGCACGATCGCAGCGAAGCGAAACAACCGCATCGGCGTCGCGGGCGTCGCGCCGGGCGTGAAGGTTCAGCCCGTCCGGGTACTGGGGCGCTGCGGCGGCACCGACTGGGACATCGCCATGGGAATCCTTTGGGCGTCGGGCGCGAACGTCACGGGCTACGACGGCGGTCAGCACGGCACCATCCCGGTCAACCGCACGCCCTCGAAGGTCATCAACCTCTCTCTGGGCAGCTGGAACGGCACGGACCGAGAGCATGCAGCGCAGTGGACCCGGAGTGCATGCAAGTTCTACGGCGACGTTGCTGCCATCGCGCGCAAGCGCGGATCGACGATCGTCGCCGCCGCCGGCAACAACGGCAGCAACCACGCCTACAACGTGCCGTCGGTCTGCCCCGGGTTCATTGGGGTTGCCGCGACCAAGAAAGACGGCACGAGGGCGTCCTACTCGAATTTCGGCCGTGGGATCGACCTTGCAGCGCCCGGCGGCTCGGGTGAGGACGGCGACCTCCCGGGCAACAACATCATCTCGACCTTCAACGCCGGCGCGACCAAGCCGGGCACGAACAACTACGCGGAACGGGCGGGCACGAGCATGGCGGCGCCGGCGGTGTCCGGCGTCGCGGCGCTCGCCTACTCGGTGGGCATCACGCACCCCGACGTCGTCGAGCGCGTGCTGAAGTCGACGGCACGCCGCGCGGCGAACTGCCCCACCACGGCGTGCGGCTCGGGCGTCGTCAGCGCCCACCGCGTGCTGACGGCCAAGGCGCCCACGAGTGCGCCGCGCCTGACCGGGCCGCCTCGTCCGGGCCGCACCCTGCGAGCGACGACCGGCTCGTGGCGCAACGGCGCCCAGGTCAAGCTGACCTGGTACCGGGGCTCGCGCGCCGTGCGCACGGGGACGTCCTACCGGCTCACGAAGGCCGACATCGGCCAGCGGGTCACCGTCCGCGCGACGGCGACGAACGGGTCGGCCGGGATCTACCACCAGAGCTCGGTTTTCGTGAAGACGAAGTCGCGGCTGTCCTTCTCGATGCCGTCCAAGGTCAAGAAGTCGAAGAAGACCAGGATCACCGTCAAGGTCAAGGCGCCGTACGTTCGCGCGACCGGCACGATCCGCGTCTACGACGGCAAGAAGCGCATCGCGTCGAAGAAGCTGACGTCGAAGAACAAGGGCAAGGTCAAGATCACCCTGCGCAAGCTCAAGAAGGGCAAGCACCGCATCCGCGTGATCTACTCCGGCAGCGGCAAGGTCACCTCGGCCCAGCGCAGCAAGGTCGTCCGCTCGCGCTGAGCGGTCTCACGCGTCGAAGCGCTCGCCGCGGCCGATCCGGACCGGTCCCTTCGCGGCGCCGGCCTCGACCGGCTCGCCGCGCTGGGTGATCACGACGCGGCCGTCGTCGGCGAGCGCGTCGGCGACGGCGCGCACGTCGGACATCCACTGCCGCCAGTCGGAGCCGCCGACGACGCGGGCCACGTCGCTGGGGCAGATGGTCTTGCCGTCGCGCTTGCGCAGGAGTGCCCGGATGGTCGCCTCGGCCCGGGCGCGCAGCGTGTCGTCGGTGTGGTCGTCCCACCACGGGTGGCCGCGCTCGCCGAGGGCGACCTTGGCGTCGCCGACCCGGCCCCGAGCGTCCGGCTCGCCCGCGCGGACCGCCCGGCGGGCGCTCATCAGCTCGTCGACGAGCTCCTGACGCAGGGGGTCGGGGATGTGGGGGTCGGTGGCGCGCCAGCGGCGGCCGTCGATCACGACGAAGTGGCCGTCGGGGGTCCGCTCCGGGCCCGGTGCGTCCGCCATCTCACCACCTCCTGACCGCCACGACGCTACCGGCGGCGCGGCGACGGTGCAGTGCGGACGATCCTCAGCGCACGCCCATCGGACCCGCCAGCGGCAGCGACCACGGCAGGGCCTCGTGCTCGCGGACCCGGTCGTGCAGGAGCGCGGTGAGGTCGTCGGGCATCGGCGTCGTGCGTCGGGAGGTGAGGTCGACATGCAGCTCGAGGAACTCGAGGGTGTTGGCGATCGTCCCGCGCGAGCGGTTGACCACGACCGTCAGCCCGTGGATCGCCTTCGGGGCGACGCCGAGGATGCGCAGGTGGACCGAGAGCTCGTCGCCGACGAGGGACTCGTCGTGGAAGCGGATGTGGTGCTCGACGCTGAAGACGCTGTGGCCGGTGCGGTCGCGATAGGCCTCGTCGAAGCCGAGCGCGGTGAACGCCGCGTCGGCCGCCTCCATGTGCAGCCGGTAGTAGTGCCCGACGTTGACGTGTCCGTTGCCGTCCTCGAACTCGGGCGGCGCGACGAGGGAGAGCGCGGTCCCCAGGCCGGAGACGTCGTCGATGGTGGGCCAGGTGGCGGTGGTCATGGCGGCCACTCTAGCCAGAGTTGAATCGCGTTTCAGATCACCCCGGCACGTAGGCGGGGTTCCGTGGCGGCCCTCCTCGCGCTAGGCTGCTAAAACTGAAACCAAGTTCACTTTGTGACGCGCGTCATGCGTCACGCCTCGCAGCGATTGAAGGACGACGACATGGTCAACATCGTTTCCCGCGTCTGGGCGCATGCCGACGCCGAGCCCGACCGGGTGGCCCTCCGGTCGCCCCGCACCATCACCTTCGGCCAGCTGCGCGAGACCAACCGGCGCGTCGCCGGAGCCGTCCGCGCGGCCGGCCTGCAGCCCCTCGACCGGGTGCTCTTCATCGCGCCGACCATCCCCGAGTTCCCCGAGGTCTACTACGGCCTGCACGCCGCCGGCGTGACCGTCACGACGATGAACGTCATGTCGACCGTCCCCGAGATCGAGTACGTCCTCGACGACTCGGGGGCCACGCTGGTGATCGCCTGGCACGAGTGCGCCGACGCCGCGCGCACCGCCGCCGAGCAGCGCGGGCTGCCCTTCTGGGAGGTCGAGCCCGGTGCCCCCTTCGACGCCGAGCCGCTGGAGCAGGCCCACGAGCACGACCCCGACGACACCGCGATCATCCTCTACACGTCCGGCACGACCGGACGGCCGAAGGGCGCCGAGCTCACGGCGAACAACCTCGTCGCCACGGTGGACTCCTTCCAGCCCGTCCTCGAGCTCAGCGGCGACGACCGGTTCGGCACCGCGCTGCCGCTGTTCCACGTCTTCGGCCAGGCGGTGTGCATGAACACCGCCCTCGCGGTCGGCTCCTCGTTCTCGCTGCTGAGCCCGTTCGACCCGGTGAAGATGCTCGACATGGTCAAGACGGACCGGCTCACGTCGCTGTCCGGCGTCCCGACCATGTGGAACGCCATGCTGCACGCGGAGGGCGACTACTCGCCGGAGGACTTCGCCTCGCTGCGGATGGCCACCTCCGGCGGCGCCTCACTGCCGGTCGAGGTCATCCGGGCGTTCACCGAGCGGTTCGGCTGCTCGGTCCTGGAGGGCTACGGCCTGACCGAGACCACCGGCGCCGCGACCTTCAACGACCTGAACCGCGAGCAGCGCATCGGCACCACCGGTCCGGCGCTGCCGGGCACGGTCGTCGAGGTGCGCGACGCCACGGGCGCCGTACTGGCGCCCGGCGAGGTGGGCGAGGTCTTCATCAAGGGCCCCACGGTCATGAAGGGGTACTGGAACCGGCCCGAGGCCACCGCGAGCGAGCTCGTCGACGGCTGGCTCAAGACCGGCGACCTCGGATCGCTCGACGACGACGGCTACCTGACGATCGTCGATCGCGTGAAGGACCTCGTGATCCGCGGCGGGTACAACGTGTACCCGCGCGAGGTCGAGGAGGTGCTCTACGAGCACCCCGGCATCGTCGAGGTCGCCGTGGTGGGCATCCCGGACGAGCACTACGGCGAGGAGATCGCGGCGGTGATCGCGGCGGCGCCCGGCCACGAGCTGAACGGCGAGGAGCTGCGCGCCTGGGCCAAGGAGCGGCTCTCGGCCTACAAGGTGCCGCGCATCTACTCGTTCGTCGACGCGCTGCCCAAGGGCGCCACGGGCAAGATCCAGAAGCGGGCGATCGACAAGGACCGCCTGCTGGAGATCGCACGCACCGCGGCCCGCGCCCGATGACCGTGACGGCCGACGCGGCCCCGCAGGACGTCTTCGCGTCGGTGGATCCGCCGCGCGCGGTCCTGTTCGACTTCGGCGGCGTGCTGACCACGAGCGTCTTCGCGTCCTTCGCCCGCTGCAGCCGCGAGATCAGCGGCGACCCGGACCTGCTGCTCCAGGTGGTGGCGCAGGACGAGGGTGCGAGCGCCGCGCTCGTCGAGCACGAGTGCGGCCGCATCGAGGACGAGGAGTTCGAGGCGGCCGTCGCCCGCGGGCTCGCCGCCCGGGGCGTCGAGGTCGAGCCGGCCGGGCTGATCGCGCGGATGCAGCGCGACCTGCTGCCCGACGAGGCGATGCGGTCCGTCGTCTCGCAGCTGCGCGAGCGGGGGATCGCGGTGGCTCTGGTCTCGAACTCCCTCGGCCGCGACTGCTACGCGGGGCACGACCTCGAGGCGCTGTTCGACGTCCGGGTGATCTCCGGGACCGAGGGGGTCCGCAAGCCCTCGCGCGAGCTGTACCGGATCGCGTGCGAGCGACTGGGCGTCGCACCCACCGAGGCGCTGATGATCGACGACCTCGCGATCAACGTGCGCGCGGCCCACGCGATGGGCCTGGGCGGCGTCGTCCACCGGCGTGCCGACCGGACGGCCGAGCAGCTGGCGACGCTGCTCTCGCTCGAGCCCGGCGCCCTGCTCGAAACCCGTTCTTGAACTTGAGCCCGAATTCAGGTTAGGGTGTGAACCAGGTCACGCAGGACCACATTCAGACCCGAGGAGAACCATGGACATCAACGGCAAGGTCGCCGTCGTCACCGGAGCCGGTGGCGGCATCGGCGCCGCCCTGGCCGAGGCCCTCGTCGCAGCCGGCGCCCGCGTCGTCGTCGCGGACCTCAAGGCCGATGGCGTCGAGTCCGTCGCGAAGAGCCTCAACGCCGACACCCCGGACTCGGCCGTCGCCGTCGCCGGCGACGTGTCCCGCACCGAGCAGATCCAACGGCTGATCCAGACCGCCGAGGAGTCCTTCGGGCCGGTCGACCTCTACTTCGCCAACGCCGGCGTCGGCGGGGGAGTGAACCTCGACGCGTCGGAGGAGGACTGGGACCTGGCCCACCAGGTCAACGTCATGGCCCACGTCCGCGCGGCGCAGCTGCTCGTGCCCGGATGGGTCGAGCGGGGCTCCGGCTACTTCGTCTCCACGGCGTCCGCCGCCGGGCTGCTGACCCAGATCGGCTCGGCCACCTACTCGGTCTCCAAGCACGGCGCGGTGGCCTTCGCCGAGTGGCTCTCGGTGACGTACGGCGACCAAGGCGTCAAGGTCAGCTGCCTGTGCCCGATGGGCGTCAACACCGACATGCTCACCGGCGGCGCCCCCATCACCAACGAGACCCAGCGCCGCGCGGCCCAGGCCGTGACGGACGCGGGCGGAGTGCTCGAGCCCGCCGAGGTCGCGGCGATGGTGCTGGCGGCGATGGACACCGAGGAGTTCCTCATCCTGCCGCACCCCGAGGTGAAGACCTTCCTGTCGCGCAAGACCGGCGACATCGACCGGTGGCTCGCCGGCATGCGCCGCTACCAGGCCTCGCTGGCCTGAGCCGTTCCCAGACCCCCCTACCTCACGAACCAGCTAAGGAGCTGACCATGCATTTCGAACTCTCGGACACCGCCAAGGAGTACCAGGAGAAGGTGCTCGCCTTCATGGACGAGCACGTCTACCCCGCGGAGTCCGTCTACCACGCCCAGATGGCCGAGTCCGGCAACGCGAACCACCACCCGGCGATCCTCGAGGAGCTGAAGACCGAGGCGAAGAAGCGTGGCCTGTGGAACCTGTTCCACCCGCACAAGGACGAGGCCTGGGGATCGCCCGGCCTGAGCAACCTCGACTACGCGCCGCTGGCCGAGATCATGGGCCGCAGCCCGTACCTCGCCCCCGAGGCCATGAACTGCAACGCTCCCGACACCGGCAACATGGAGGTGCTGCAGCTGTTCGGCACCGAGGAGCACAAGGAGAAGTACCTCAAGCCGCTGCTGAACGGCGAGATCGCCTCGGCGTTCTGCATGACCGAGCCCGCCGTCGCCAGCTCGGACGCGACGAACGTCGAGCTGCGCATGGACGCCGACGGCGACGAGTACGTCCTCAACGGCCGCAAGTGGTTCGCCTCCAACGCCCTGCACGCGAACTGCAAGGTCCTCATCGTCATGGGCAAGACGAACTTCGAGGCCGAGACGCACCGTCAGCAGTCGATGATGGTCGTGCCGATCGACGCTCCCGGCGTCACGATCGTCCGCGGTCTCCCGGTGTTCGGGTACATGGACCGTGAGGGCCACGCCGAGATCCTCTTCGAGGACGTGCGCGTGCCGAAGACGGCCCTGCTGGCCGGCGAGGGCGACGGCTTCATGATCAGCCAGGCCCGTCTCGGACCCGGTCGCATCCACCACGCGATGCGCTCGATCGGCATGGCCGAGCGTGCGCTGGACCTGATGATCAGCCGCGCCCAGAGCCGCACGACCTTCGGTCAGCCGGTCGCGATGCGCTCGAACATCCAGGACTGGATCGCCGAGGCGCGCATCGAGATCGAGGCGACCCGCCTGCTCGTGTTCAAGACGGCGTACCTGATGGACACCGTCGGCAACCAGAAGGCGCGCATCGAGATCGCGGCGATCAAGATCAAGGCGCCCGAGATGGCGCTCAAGATCATCGACCGCGCCATCCAGGTGCACGGCGGCGGCGGCGTGACCGACGACTTCCCGCTGGCCAGCTTCTACGCCCACCAGCGCACCCTGCGCATCGCCGACGGACCGGACGAGGTGCACAAGCGCACCCTCGCGCGGGTCGAGCTGCGGCGCATGGAGTCCCAGACGGCCGCACGGGTCTGATGACCCCGGATCCGCGGGCGGTCGCGGGCAGTGCCCCGCCGCCCGCGGACGTTCCCCCCACGCTGAATCCCAGGAAAGATCGACGAAATGCTGATGGAGACGATGTGACATGAAATGGCGTCGGTTCCTGGTGTCCCGGTTCGTCCGGCTCGCCTTCGTGCTGGTGGCGATCACCACCCTCACGTTCCTCATGATGCACCTGGCCCCGGGTGACCCCGCGCGGCTCGTGGCCGGCATGGACGCGGACGAGCAGGCGGTGCAGATCGCTCGCGAGCGGCTCGGCCTCGACCAGCCCATGTACCAGCAGTTCCTCGACTACGTCGGCGGCCTGTTCCGCGGCGACCTGGGCACGTCCTTCGCGACGAACCAGCCCGTGACCGAGGAGATCGCCCAGAAGATCGGGCCCACCGCGCAGCTCGCGGTGCTCGGCATGGCGCTCATCCTGCTCGTGGGCCTGCCCATGGGCATCATCGGCGCGGTCCTGACCCGCAACGGCCACCGGTGGTTCGAGATCGCCTTCAGCGGCTCGACCGGCGCGATGGCCTCGATTCCCCAGTACCTCATCGCGACCTTCCTGGCGTTCCTGTTCGCCGTGACCTGGCAGCTGCTGCCGGTCGCGGGGTCGGGGTCGATCGAGGCCGCGATCCTGCCGGCGGTCGCCATCGCGGTCCGGCCGGCGGCGTCGATCGCGCGCCTCGTGCGCGTCCGCACCCTCGAGGTGCTGGAGTCGCCGTACGTCCGCACGGCCCGCAGCAAGCGACTGCCGACGCGCAAGCTCTACCTCGCGCACGTCTTCCCCAACTCGATCACGACCATGCTGGCCATGGGCGGCGTCACCTTCGCCAGCCTCATCGGCGGCGCGGTCATCGTCGAACAGGTCTTCGCCCGTCTCGGGCTGGGCACGACGCTGGTCCACAGCGTCCTGGTCGGCGACTACCCGGTCGTCCAAGGCATCGTCCTGCTGCTCGGCTTCGCCGTGGTGCTGGTCAACGCCCTGGTCGACGTCATCCTCGGGATCGTCGATCCCCGGACCATGGAGGCGGGCCGATGAGCAGCAAGCGCCACGGCACCACGCGGCAGATGTCCAAGGCGTTCCTGTCCAGTCCGACCGGCATCATCTCGGGACTGATCCTGCTCGGCCTGACCGTGCTGGTCATCATGGGCCCGAACGGCTTCGGCGACCAGGCGACGGTCAGCGACATGGCCCGCTCGAGCGAGGGTCCGTCCGCGGACCACCGCTGGGGCACGGACGCTCTCGGGCGCGACATCTTCACGCGCACGCTGGCCGCGACGCGGCTGTCCATCCTCTACGCCTCCGCGGCGGTGTTCTTCGCGATGATCGTCGGCGGTCTGGTCGGCGGCCTCATCGCCGCCGGCGGCCCCCGTGTCCGCAAGGTCGGCGGCGCCGTCATCGACACGATGATGGGCTTCGGCGACATCCTGCTGGCCGTCGTCGTCGTCGCGATCGTCGGCGTCGGCGCCAAGGGAGCGGTGCTGGCGATCGGCGTGGCCTTCACGCCCCACTTCGCCCGCTTCACCTACAGCCTCGTCGACTCGGTCATGGTGCGCGACTACATGTCCGCCGCCCGCGTCGTCGGCGTCAGCAAGTCGGGCATCGGCCGGCGCTACGTCGGCCGCAACGTGGCCGACAGCCTCGTCATCGTGACGTTCACGACCGTCGCCGAGGGGATCATGGCGATGTCCTCGCTGAGCTTCCTGGGCCTGGGCATCCAGTCGCCGCAGTTCGACTGGGGCCAGATGCTGACCGACGGCGTCAAGAACTTCTACCTCAACCCGTACGCCGCGCTCGTGCCGGCCACGTTGATCCTGATCACCGGCCTGGCGGTCAACCTCTTCGGCGACGCGCTCGCCCGGGCGGTCAACCCGGTGCTGTGGAGCGAGCGGCCCAGCCTGTTCCGCTCGAAGCTGCGCCGCAACCGCGCCAAGGCCCTGGCCATGACGCCGGAGATCACGATCGACCCCGCCATGGAGACCGAACTCAGGAAGGGACGCCCATGAACGCCGATCCCGTGAGCAACGACATCTTGCTCGACGTGCGCAACCTCTCGATCAGCGTCGAGAACCGCGACGAGATCCCGCCGCTGGTCCGGAACGTCTCGTTCCACCTGAACCGCGGCGAGATCGTCGGCATCGTGGGGGAGTCCGGCAGCGGCAAGACGCTGACGTCGCTCGCGGTGTCGCGGCTGCTGCCCCAGGGCCTGAGCATGAGCGCGGACCGGATCGACTTCGACGGCCACGACCTGGTCGGCGGCTCGGACCGCGAGTTGCGGACGGTGCTGGGCACGAACCTGGCGATGGTGTTCCAGGACCCGATGCAGTCGCTCAACCCGGCGCGCAAGATCGGCGCCCAGATGATCGAGACGGTGCGGGAGCACCGGGGCCTGTCCAAGAAGGAGGCGCGGGCGCTGGCGATCCGCAGCCTCGAGGACGTGCACATCACCGAGCCGGCCAAGCGCCTGAAGCAGTACCCGCACGAGCTGTCCGGCGGCATGCGCCAGCGCACCATGATCGCGATGGGCCTCATGGGCGAGCCGAGCCTGATCCTGGCCGACGAGCCCACCACGGCCCTGGACGTCACGGTCCAGGCGCAGGTCATGCAGCTGCTGTGCGACCTCAACGACCGCAAGGGCAGCGCCGTCCTGCTGATCTCGCACAACATCTCGCTGCTGTCGGAGGTGTGCGACCGGATCATCGTGATGTTCCGCGGCGAGATCGTCGAGGACCTCACGACGGCGAAGCTGCTGGCGGGCCCCGACCATCCGTACACGCAGGGACTCATCCGCGCGGTCCCGGACCTCAACACCGACCGCGGCGTGGACCTCGTGACCATCGAGGACGGGCAGTTCGACGTCGAACGGGAGATGAACCATGCTTGAGCTGGAGAACGTCGAAGTCACCTACCCCGGCCCGCCCCCGTTCACGGCGGTCAAGGGCATCAACCTCAGCGTGCCGACCGGCTCCACCGTGGGCCTCGTGGGCGAGTCCGGCTCGGGCAAGTCCTCGATCGCCCGCGCCGCCATCGGCCTGACGCCCGTGACGAAGGGCCGCATCACGCTGGACGGCCAGGACGTCACGAACCCCAAGGGCAAGTCCCTGCGGTACCTGCGCGGCCGGGCCCAGCTGGTGTTCCAGGACCCGCACGCCTCGCTCAACCCGCGCATGGAGATCGCGATGGCGGTGCAGGAGGCCGTCAGCGTCGCCACCGGCAAGCGGCTCAACTCGCGCGAGTGCGCCGACGCCGCGCTCGATCTGCTCGACAAGGTGGGCGTCCCGAAGGCCGCGATGCGTCGTTACCCTCACCAGCTCTCGGGCGGTCAGCTGCAGCGCGTCTCCATCGCGCGGGCGCTGGCCCTCGAGCCGTCGCTGATGATCCTCGACGAGGTGACGGCGTCGCTCGACGTGTCGGTGCAGGCGCGCATCCTCAACCTGCTGCGCCAGCTGCAGCGCGAGCTGGACGTCTCGATGCTCTACATCTCGCACGACCTGTCCGTGATCCGCTACCTCGCCGACCACGTCTACGTCATGCGTCACGGCGAGATGGTCGAGGCCGGGACGGCCGACCAGGTCTTCGACGCCCCGCAGCAGGAGTACACCCAGGCCCTGCTGTCCGCCGTCCCCACGCTCGGCGGAAGTCGCTGGCGCTCGCGCCACGACCTCGTCGCCGGCTGACCGATCCCCATCGACCGCTCCGAGACGGAGCGACAAGGAGCTTGCATGAACACCGTTGACCGCCTGTGGAGTCACGCCGACACCACGCCCGACGCGATCGCCGTGCGGGTCGGCGACGACTCGTGGACGTACGGCCGGCTGCGCGACCTCATCGCGACGTGGGCCGGACGGCTCGATCGCGCCGGGATCACGGCGGGGGACCGGGTGCTGCTCGTGGCCCCCACCTCGCAGGAGTTCGTGGTGGTGCACCACGCGATCGCCGCGATCGGTGCGATCGGGGTGACGGTCAACTCGACGTCGACCGCGGCCGAGCTGGAGTACTTCCTGACCGACGCCGAGTGCTCCCTCGCCATCGCCTGGCACGAGACGCAGGACGTCGCGCGGAAGGCGGCCGAGGCCACCGGCATCGACCTGTGGGTGCTCGAGGCCGGTGACGTCGAGGTCGACGTGCCCGCGGACCTGGAGCTGCCACGGTCGATGGACGCCGACGACACGGCGGTGCTGCTCTACACGTCCGGCACCACGGGCAAGCCCAAGGGTGCCGAGCTGACGCACGGCAACATCGTGGCGTGCGCCGAGATCATCGCGGGCACGCTGGACAGCGAGGGGGACGACCGCGTCGGGACCGCGCTGCCGCTCTTCCACGTCTTCGGCCAGGTGTGCGTCATGGCCAGCACGTTCACCATCGGCGCCAGCCTCTCGCTGCTGCGTCCCTTCAGCGGGCCCGGCCTGCTGAAGATGGCGGCGGCGCACCGGCTGACGATCCTGGCCGGCGTCCCCACCATGTGGAACGCGATGCTGCACGCCGACGTCGACGTGTCGCCCGAGGACCTGGCCGGCCTGACCCACGCGCTCTCCGGCGGAGCCGCGCTGCCGCTGGCCGTCGCCGACGCGTTCCGCGAGCGCTTCGGCTGCCGCGTCCTCGACGGCTACGGCCTCAGCGAGACCACCGGCGCGGCCACCTCGGCCAAGCTCAGCGTCCGCCGCAAGGAGGGCTCGGTCGGCCCGGCCCTGCCGCGGCTCAAGGCCTGCATCATGGACTCCGAGGGCAACCAGGTCGGTCCCGGCGTCGACGGCGAGGTCGCCGTCGCCGGGCCGGTCATCATGAAGGGCTACTGGCGGCGCCCCGAGGCCACGGCCGAGGTCATGCGCGGCGAGTGGTTCCTCACCGGCGACATCGGCCGGCAGGACGAGGACGGCGACATCTGGATCGTCGACCGCAAGAAGGACCTCGTGATCCGGGGCGGCTACAACGTCTACCCCCGCGAGATCGAGGAGGTGCTCTACACCCATCCCGACCTGCGCGAGGTCGCCGTCATCGGCGTCCCCGACGACCGGCTCGGCGAGGAGATCGCCGTCGTCTTCGCACCCCACCCCGGGCGTGAGGTCGACGCCGGCGTCCTGCGGTCGTGGCTCGAGGAGCGCCTGGCGCCCTACAAGGTGCCGCGCGTCTACCAGGAGGTCGCCGAGCTGCCCAAGGGCTCGACCGGCAAGATCCTCAAGCGCCAGCTCGATCGCAGCTCAGTCCTGGCCACCGGCACCCGCGTCAGCCGGGACAGGAGCATGTCGTGAAGCGCCTCGAGGGTCGTACCGCCATCGTCACCGGAGCCTCGCGGGGCATCGGCCTCGCGGCGGCGGAGGAGCTCGTCGCCGAAGGCGCTCGCGTCGTCGTGACGTCGCGCCACCAGGAGGCGGCCGATGAGGCCGCGCGCTCGATCGGTGAGAACGCCGTCGGGTTCGCCGCCCACGCGGTCGAGGAGGACGCCGCGCGCGCGTGCGTCGACTTCACCCTCGACCGGTTCGGCAGCATCGACATCCTGGTCAACAACGCCGGCACCAACCCGGCGTTCGGGCCGGTCGTGTCGCAGGACCACGGCCGCTTCGCCAAGACGATGGACGTCAACCTGTGGGCACCGATCCTGTGGTCGGGCCTGGTGTGGGACGCCTGGATGCAGGAGCACGGCGGCACGATCATCAACACGGCGTCGATCGGCGGCATGGCGGTCGGACCGGACCTGGGGATCTACCACGTCTCGAAGGCGGCGCTCATCCACGTGACGAAGCAGCTCGCCCTCGAGCTCGGCCCGAAGGTCCGCGTCAACGCCGTGGCCCCGGGTGTCGTCCGGACGCGGCTGGCCGAGGCGCTGTGGAAGGAGCACGAGGAGGCGGTGGCGCAACGCACCCCGCTCGGCCGGATCGGCGAGCCCCGGGACATCGGATCGGTCATCGCGTTCCTGGCCGGCGACGGCGCCGCGTGGATCACCGGCGAGACGATCGTCATCGACGGTGGCCAGCTGCTGGCCTCGAGCGAGGGGTGAGGCGACGATGAGTCAGCTGATCGCGACGGAGCCGATCGCCCGCTGGATCGCGTCGCTCGGCATCGGCGCCGAGGGCCTGGTCGAGTTCGAGCGCGTCGGCGCCGGCCAGTCGAACCTGACCTTCCTGGTCACCGACGCGGTCGGGCACCGGTGGATCATGCGGCGTCCGCCCTTGGGCAAGCTGCTGGCCTCGGCGCACGACGTCGAGCGCGAGCACCGGATCATGTCCGGACTGCAGGGCACCGGCGTGCCGGTGCCGACCATCCACGGGTTCACGAAGGACCCGGACATCACCGACGCGCCGATCATGCTGATGGACTTCGTCGACGGACGGGTGCTGGACAGCATCGAGGCCGTCGAGGCCGTTCCCGAGGAGACTCGCCGTGCGATCGGCCTGTCGCTGGCCTCGACGCTCGGGTCGGTGCACGAGGTCGACCTCGTCGCGGCCGGCCTCGACGATCTCGCCAGCCACGCGCCGTACGCCGAGCGCCAGCTGCGTCGGTGGCACCGGCAGTGGGAGCAGTCGCGCACGCGTGACCTGCCCATCGTCGACGACCTCGCCGCCCGGCTCACGGCGCACGTCCCCGAGCAGCGCGAGGTGTCGCTCGTGCACGGCGACTTCCACCTGCTGAACGTCATCACCGACGCCGACGCGGGCCGGGTCACGGCGGTCCTGGACTGGGAGCTGTCGACACTGGGCGACCCCCTGGCGGACCTCGGCGGGCTGCTCGCGTACTGGCCGCAGGCCGACGACGAGATCGTCACCGGCTTCCGCGGTCCGACGATGCCGGGCTTCCCGTCCCGCGACGAGCTCGTGGCGCAGTACGCCGCCACGACCGGACGCGACGTCTCCGCCATCGGCTTCTGGTACGTCCTCGGGCTCTGGAAGATCGCGATCATCGCCGAGGGGGTGCTGCGTCGCTCGATCGACGACCCCCGCAACACCGCGGTCACCGGCCAGATCTCCAGCGATCTGATCGACTCCCTGCTGGCGCGGGCCGATCTGGAGGCGCGCGCAGCCGGCCTCTGACCCCTGAGGACCCCGATTCTGAAGTTGAACCCAGATTCGGGTAACGTGACTCGGGACACGGTCACGCGCGTGATGACGTGACGGTCCCGAGCACGTGAGAGGTCGAGAATGAAGTTGAGCAAGCGAGTGGGCGCGGAGCGCCGCTCACCGTGGAGCCGGGGCCTCGGCTCCGCCGCCGCCGTCGCCCTGGGCGCGTCCCTCCTGGCCGCCTGCGGTGGGGGATCGGACTCGTCCGCCGGCACCACCGGCGAGGCGCCGGAGCAGGCCACCTTGGTGCTGCGCAACGACGTCGACACGTTCGACCCGATGCTGACGGCGGCCGAGCAGGGTGCGGTCCAGATGTACGAGGCGCTGTACGACACGCTCGTGCGCCGCAACTGGAAGACCGGCGAGTACGAGCCCGCGATGGCCACGTCGTGGAAGGCCACGCCGACGAAGATCGACTTCGAGCTCAAGGACGGCCTGACCTGCAGCGACGGCACCGACCTGCTGCCCAGCGACATCCAGAAGTCGCTCGAGCGCCTGGCCGACCCGAAGACGGGCTCGATCTACACCGGCCGGTTCTTCGGCGCGGGCGGCGTCAAGCAGATCGTGGCCGACGACGAGGCCAACACCGTCTCGGTCGAGGTCAACGAGCCGCACACGGACCTGATCGACAGCATGGCCACGGCGTTCATCGTCTGCCCGAAGGGGCTCGCCGACACCAAGGCCCTCGCCACGACGCCGCAGGGCTCCGGTCCGTACAAGCTCACCTCGATGAAGCGTGGCGACACGTACGAGCTCGAGGCCTGGGGTTCCCCGGCGCTCGAGGATCCCGAGAGCGTCCCGGCCAAGCTCACGTACCGGGTGGTCACGTCCGACTCCACCCGCGCGAACCTCGTCGACACCGGCGAGGCCGACATCGTCAGCGTGGTGGGGCGTGACTCCAAGCGCCTCGAGTCGACCGTCGAGCCGATCCAGGGCAAGGCCTTCCAGGCCGACTCGGTGGTCTTCAACCAGCGCGAGGGCGCCCCGTTCGCCGACGAGAAGCTGCGTCGCGTCGTCGCGCAGGCCCTCGACGCCGAGAGCTACACGAAGGCCGCGTCCTTCGGCGTCGGCGATGCCGTCGACACGCTCGTCACCCCGAACATGGACTGCTACGTCGAGGGCAACGGCAAGCTCGGCCTGAAGCTCGACAAGGACCGCGCGAAGGCCGACCTCGCGGCTGCGGGCTACGGCCCCGGCGGCAAGGAGCTGTCGGTGCGGCTGCTGGGCTACGACCTGCAGAACTCCGGCCCGGAGTACCTGGCCGACGCCCTGCGCGAGCTGGGGATCAAGGTCGAGGTCACCAACGGCACGCTGGCCCAGGCCGCCGGCGTCGTCTACGGCGACGCGGGGGAGTGGGACGTCATGGTGTTCCCGATGAACGCGCCCGCGCCGCACCTGTACCCGGCCGTGACGAAGATGAGCTCGAACCTCGGCGAGGGCGGCTCGTACAACTTCGGCCGTGTGAAGAACGACGAGTTCGACCGGTACGCGAAGCTCGCTCCCGCCTCGACGGGTGATGAGCGGTGCGAGAACTGGAGCAAGGCCGAGGCGGCCCTGCTCGAGCGCACCGACGTGGTGCCCATGATGTGGCCGATCGCGAACTACTTCTCGAAGGACCTCACCTTCGAGACGGGCTACCGCACGACCGACCTGCGCACCATCCGCGTGAAGGGCTGAGTCGGCGACGAGACCGGGCCGGTTCGTTCGGGTTCCCCCGCCCGAGCGGACCGGCCCTTCTCGGGGTTCCGAAGTGAAACTGAATTCAGTATTGATATGCGCGGTGACTTGGGTCACACTCAGGTCAAGAGCTGAACTCGTCTTCAGGCTCACGTCCGAAAGGTTGACCATGATCCCCTCCCGAACACGCACTCCGCTACGAGCTCTCGGCGCCGCCGGAGCGCTGCTGCTGTCGGCCTCCCTGCTCAGCGCCTGCGGGGACTCCTCCGACGGCGGCGACCGCGTCGCGGGCAAGGCCCCCGACGCCGTCGTGATGGACCTGCGCAACGACGTCGACACCTTCGACCCCTTCCTCACCGCCGCCGACCAGGGCGCGGTGCAGATGTACGAAGCGCTCTACGACACCCCGGTCCGACGCGACATGAAGACGGGTGAGTACGTCGCCGCCATGGCCACGGACTGGGAGGTCACGACGACCAAGATCGACATGACCTTCCGTGAGGGCCTGACGTGCAGCGACGGCACCGACCTCACCGCGACCGACATCGCGAACTCGATGAAGCGCCTGGCCGACCCGAAGACGGGCTCGGTCTACACCGGCCGTCTCTTCGGTGCCGGCGGCGTCAAGCAGATCGTGGCCGACGACGAGGCCAACACCGTCTCGATCGAGGTCAAGGACCCGCACTCGGATCTCCTCGACAGCATGTCGACCGCCTTCGTGATCTGCCCCAAGGGCCTGAAGGACCTCGAGGCGCTCGCCACGACGCCGCAGGGCTCGGGGCCGTACAAGGTCACCTCGCTCAAGCGCGGTGACACCTACGAGCTGGAGGCATGGGACTCGCCGGCCCTCGAGGACGCCGACAGCGTTCCCGCCAAGCTCACCTTCCGCGTCATCACCGCCGACGCGACCCGGGCCAACCTGTTCGAGACCGGCGAAACCGACATCGCGGGCATCCTCGGCCGCGACTCCAAGCGGCTCGAGGGCAGTCACGAGTTCATCCAGGGCAAGGCGTTCGAGGCGGACTCGCTGACGTTCAACCAGCGGCCCGAGGCGCCGATGTCCGACGAGAAGCTGCGCCGCGTCGTCGCCCAGGCGATCGACGCCGCCGCGTACACCAAGGCCGCGTCCTTCGGTGTCGGCGAGGCCGTGAACACCGTCGTCACCCCGAACATGGACTGCTACACCGAGGCCAACGGCAAGGTGGGCCTGAAGTTCGACGAGGACCAGGCCAAGGCCGACCTCGAGGCGGCGGGCTACGGTCCCGGTGGCAAGAAGCTCACGCTGCGCCTGCTCGGGTACGACGTCCAGAACTCCGGCCCGGACTACGTCGCGGACGCGCTGCGCAAGATCGGGATCGAGGTCAAGGTCACGAACGGCACGCAGGCCCAGGCCGCCGGCATCGTCTACGGCGACGAAGGCGAGTGGGACATCATCGTCTTCCCGTACATCAGTGCGGCACCGCATCCGTACCCGCTGGTCACGAAGATGAGCTCGAACCTCGGCGAGGGCGGCTCGTACAACTTCGGCCGCACGCGCAACGACGACTTCGACAAGTACGCGGCGCTGGCCACCAGCAAGCTCGGCGACGAGCGCTGCGAGAACTGGGCGAAGGCCGAGGCCGCACTGCTGGAGCAGACCAACCTCGTCCCGTTGCTGTGGCCCATCGCGAACTACTTCAGCGACGGACTCACCTTCGAGGCGACGTACCGCACCGTCGACCTGCGGACCATCCGCGCGGTCGAGTGAGACCGGTGGGCGCCCCGTGCAGCACGGGGCGCCCACCTCCCCATTCCCCGACAGAAGAACGAGCGCAAGGAGCACCATGTCAGTCGTACTCGCCGAGAAGGTCCTGGATGACCGGGCCCTGCTCATCACCCTGAACCGGCCCGAGGCCCGCAACGCCGTCAACGGTCAGGTGGCCCGCGAGATGGCCGCGATCCTGGACGAGCTCGACGCCGACCCGTCGCTCGTCGTGGGCATCATCCGCGGCGAGGGGCGAGGCTTCAGCGCCGGCATGGACCTGAAGGCGTTCCTCGAGGGCGACTTCCCGGCCTTCGAGGACCGGGGCTTCGGCGGCTTCGCCCAGCGCGGGCCGAAGACCCCGCTGATCGCCGCGATCGAGGGCTTCGCCGTCGCCGGCGGCCTCGAGATGGCGCTGGCCTGCGACCTGATCGTCGCGGCGTCGGACGCCAAGCTCGGCCTGCCCGAGGTCAAGCGATCGCTCATCGCCGCCGGCGGCGGTCTGCTGCGCCTGGCCCAGCGCATCCCGTACCACGTGGCCGCCGAGATCGCCCTGACCGGAGACCACCTCTCGGTCGAGCGGCTGTACCAGGTCGGCCTGGTGAACCGCGTCGCCGAGCCCGGTCACGCGCTCGACGAGGCGCTCGCGCTCGCGGCCCAGCTGGTCGACAACGCCCCGCTGGCGCTCGAGGGCTCCAAGTACGTCCTGGAGAACGCCGCCGACTGGGGCATGGCCGAGGGCTGGAAGCAGCAGGAGCCCATCACGATCAAGGTCAGCACCTCCGAGGACGCCCGCGAGGGCGCCACGGCCTTCGCCGAGCGCCGCGCCCCCGTCTGGCGCGGGCGCTGACCCCACACCCCCCACCATCCACCCTCACCGAACGAAGGACACCGCATGACCGACACGACCCAGCTCCCCGTCCGGCCGCAGAACGTGGCCGAGCTCGAGGCCCTCATCGGCCAGACGATCGGCCCGACGGAATGGCACGACGTGACGCAGGAGAGCGTGAACGCGTTCGCCGACGTCACCGGCGACCACCAGTGGATCCACGTCGATCCCGAACGGGCCGCGCAGAGCCCGCTCGGCACGACGATCGCCCACGGCCTCTACAGCCTGTCGCTCGGCCCGGCGTTCTCGTACTCGCTGATCTCGTTCGAGGCGTTCACGCACAGCCTCAACTACGGCTACGAGAAGGTGCGCTTCCCCGCGCCGCTGCCGATCGGCTCGCGCGTGCGGATGACGACCGAGGTCGTCGCCGTCGTCCACGTGCCCGGCGGCGTGCAGGTTCGGGCCCGCCAGGTGTTCGAGCGCGAGGGCTCGGACAAGCCCGTCGCGGTCGCCGAATCCCTCGGAAGGCTCGTCGAAGATGCGTCATGATCCGAAGTTGACGTCAAATTCCTCTAGCATGTGACTCATGAGTAGCACGCCAGAGAGTGCGGCGCGTCACCGTCGCTCGGCCGGTTTCTCCGGTACGTCGACGCCTCGCGACCTGCCCACCACCCCGCGCGGGCTGCGCACCCGGACCAAGCTGGTCGAGGCCGCACGCGTCGTCTTCGAGCGGGACGGCTTCCTCGATGCGCGCCTGGTGGACATCACCACCGAGGCGGGCATCTCGGCCGGATCCTTCTACACCTACTTCGACAGCAAGGAGGAGATCTTCTCCGCCGTGCTGGCCGAGGTCGAGGAGGAGATGCTCCACCCCGACGTGCGACAGGTGACCAACGGCGACGACCCGGTCTCGATGATCCGCAAGGCCAACCGCGCCTACCTGGAGTCGTACCAGCGGTTCTCGAAGTTCATGCGCCTGCTGGAGCAGGTGGCCAGCATCGACGAGGACTTCCGTGAGCTGCGGCGCAAGCGCGGCGAGTCGTTCGTCCAGCGCAACGCCAAGAGCATCCGGCAGATGCAGCAGGACGGCGTCGCCGGAGCGGACATCGATCCGATGATGGCGGCCTCGTTCCTGTCGGGCATGGTCGCCCGTGCGGCCTACTCGCGCTTCGTGCTCGGCGAGAGCTGGACGATCGACGAGATGGTCGACTCGCTCACCGAGCTGTGGGCCAACGCGCTCAAGATCGAGACACCGGCGAGCTGACACCTGCGAACAGGGCCCCCGACGACACGGTCGTCGGGGGCCCTGTCGCGTGAAGGGAGTCGCTCAGTGGGTGCGCTGGTCCTCGCGGGCCGGCGCCGCGGCCGCCATGGCCTGGCGGCGGGGGATGCCCACGAGGGTGATGATGACGCTGAGGGCCATCGTGACGGCGCCGATGACGAAGACGATGGTGAACACCGACTCGCGCGGGTGGTCGTCGGCCATCAGGTGGCTGGCGATGAGGGCGACCACGAGGGCACTGCCGAGAGCGCTGCCGGACGAGCGGGTGATCGAGGCCATGGCGTTCGCCAGCGCCGTCTCGCGGGGGAGCACCACCGCCGTGACGACGGCGGGAACGGCGGCGAAGCCCATGCTGAACGCGGCGTTCGTGATGACGCCACCGAGGATGACCTCCCACGCCCGCTCGTGGAACGCGAGCAGCTGCAGGTAGCCCAGCAGGCCCACGACCGAGGCGATCAGCAGCGTCGCCCGGCCGCCGAAGCGGCCGACGCACATGCCGCCGAGGGGAGAGGCCACGATGCCGATGCTCGCGGCGGGGAGGAGGTAGACGAGGCTCGTCTCGAGCACCGACGCCGAGAAGCCGTGGCCGTGGCTCGCGGGCACCTGCACCAGGGCCGTGATGCTGAGGAAGATCAGGAACATCCCGAAGCCGATGAAGAAGCCGATGGCGTTGGCGGCGGCCAGGGTGCGGTCGCGCAGCATCGCGATCGGCACCAAGGGCTCGGAGACGCGCCGCTCCACCGCGAGCCAGACCGCGAAGGTCACGAGCGACCCCGCCAAGGAGCCGGTCGTGGCGATGCTCGTCCAGCCCCAGTCGTTGCCCTGCGTCATCGCCAGCAGCAGCAGGACGAGCGCGACGCCGAGCAGCAGCCCGCCGAGCCAGTCGACCCGTCCCGAGCTGTGGGGCCGGTCCTTCGGGATCACGACGACGGCCGCCACCGACAGCAGCAGTGCCACGGCGAGGGTGAACCAGAAGATGTTGCGGTAGTCGCGGTCGCCGTGGGTGAGGATGCCGGTCAGGACCAGACCGGCTCCGGCGCCCACGCTGATCGCGCCGGTGAGGAACGACAGCCCCAGGGGCAGTCGGCGCGGGTGGAGCTGGTCGCGCAGGATGCCGACCGACAGCGGGAAGAGGCAGAAGGAGGCGCCCTGGACCGCTCGGGCGACGAGCAGCATCCAGTACGACGACGTCACCGCGGCGAGCAGGGAGCCCGCCGCGACGGCCACCGTGACGACGAGCACGAGCCGACGCCGGCCGTGCAGGTCGCCGGACTTGCTGAGGATCGGGGTCAGGACGGCGGCGGCCAACAGGTTGATCGTGACGACCCAGCCGATCGCGGCCGTGGACACCTCGAGGTCGCGGCTCATCTTGCCCAGGACGGGGACGGCCATCGTCTGCAGGAGTGCGGTGACGGTGGACAGCAGCGCGAGGACGCAGACCAGGGCGGCGCCCGACCTCGGCTTCGCCGCCGGGGTGCGGCGACGCGCGCGGTGGCCTGCCATGGACGTGGAAGCTCGCTTCCTGCGCCGCGGGGCGCACGGTTGACAATCGGGCGGGCCCGAGCCAAAGTTGAAACTGAAGTAAGATTCATATTAGACCCTTTGCGCCGCGAGCGCGAGCATCATCTTCCTTTTCCCTTCGAACCAGAGGAACGCCCCATGAGAGAGGCCGTTGTCGTCTCGACCGCCCGTACCCCCATCGGCAAGGCCTACCGGGGTGCGTTCAACAACACGCAGGCCCAGGAGCTCGCCGGCCACGCCATCGCCGAGGCGGTGAAGCGCGCCGGCATCGACGGCTCCGAGGTCGACGACGTCGTCCTGGGGGCGGCCATGCAGCAGGGCAGCTCCGGCTTCAACGTCGCGCGCCAGGGCGCGCTGCGGGCCGGACTGCCGACCTCGGTCGCCGGCATGTCGGTCGACCGTCAGTGCGCGTCGGGCCTGATGGCCATCGCGACGGCCGCGAAGCAGATCGTCGCCGACGGCATGGACATCACGATCGGCGGCGGCGTCGAGTCGATCTCGCTGGTGCAGAACGAGCACATGAACGGCCACCGCGCCAACGACCCGTGGCTCGAGCAGCACCGTCCCGACCTCTACATGCCGATGCTGCAGACCGCCGAGATCGTGGCCGAGCGTTACGGCGTCAGCCGTGACGCGCAGGACGAGTTCGCCCTGCTCTCGCAGCAGCGCACCGCCGCGGCCCAGGAGGCCGGCCGGTTCGACGCCGAGATCGTGCCGTTCGAGTCCGTCCAGCTCGTGCAGGACCGCGAGACCAAGCAGGTCAGCGAGCAGCGCGTGACCCTGGCCAAGGACGAGGGCAACCGCCCCTCGACGACCCGCGAGTCCCTCGCGGGCCTGAGCGCGGTGCTGCCCGACGGCCAGGTCACGAAGGTGTCCAGCGTGACTGCCGGCAACGCCTCGCAGCTCTCCGACGGCGCCTCCGCCTCGGTGCTCATGGAGCGCAAGGTCGCCGAGCAGCGCGGCGCGGACGTGCTCGGCGTCTACCGCGGCATGGCCGTCGCCGGCTGCGACCCGGACGAGATGGGCATCGGCCCGGTCTTCGCCATCCCGAAGCTGCTGAAGCACCACGGCCTAACCGTCGACGACATCGGCCTGTGGGAGCTCAACGAGGCCTTCGCGTCGCAGGCGCTCTACTGCCGTGACGCCCTGGGGATCGACCCGGAGCGCTACAACGTCGACGGCGGCGCGATCTCGGTCGGCCACCCGTACGGCATGACCGGCGCCCGCCTGGTGGGCCACTCGCTCATCGAGGGCAGGCGTCGCGGCGTGCAGTACGTCGTGATCTCGATGTGCATCGGTGGCGGCATGGGTGCCGCCGGCCTGTTCGAGGTCGCCTGATGCCCGGCCAGCCCTTTGGCGGCACGAGCACCGAGGACGACGTCTTCGGCGAGGTCGCGGACGGCGTCGGCACCATCACGCTGAACCGGCCGGACCGTCGCAACGCCCTGTCCGACGCGATGGTGGCAGGCCTGTCCTCGCTGCTCGAGCAGATGCAGGAGTCCGACGACGTCCGCGTGATCGTGATCACGGGCGCCGGCAAGGCGTTCTGCTCCGGCGGCGACGTCCAGGACTTCGACGCCAAGGGCGGTGAGGGCGGCGGCGCCGACGAGATCGACGAGGCCGCCGTCGAGGCGCAGCGCCGGGCCCAGCACCAGACCGTCGGCGCGATCCACGCCAGCCGCAAGCCGGTCATCGCCGCCATTCCCGGCGCCGCCGCCGGCGCCGGGCTGGGCCTGGCGCTCGCGGCCGACTTCCGGATCGGCAGCGAGCGGGCGGTCTTCGCCACGGCGTTCGCCGCGGTCGGCCTGTCGGGCGACTTCGGCGTCGCGTGGCTGCTGAACTCGATCGTCGGCCCCGTCAAGGCGCGTGAGCTGATGATGTTCAACCCGCGCGTCCGCGCCGAGGAGGCCAAGGAGCTCGGCCTGCTCAACTGGGTGGTCGCCGAGGACGAGCTGCAGGAGCGCACGACCGAGATCGCCCAGCAGCTGGCGAGCGGTCCGGCGCTGGCGCTGGAGTACATCGCCGACAACCTGCGGCGGGCCAGTCACCAGACGCTGTCCGAGAGCATGGACGCGGAGGTCCCCCTCCACAAGCGGACCGGGCTCACCGAGGATCACATCGGCGCGGTCCGCGCCTTCGTCGAGAAGCGCACGCCGACCTTCGGCCAGCGCTGACCACCCGAACCGAGAGGAACCGCATGATCAACGTGACCGCGGCCGTGACCGTCCGCGAGGACCGCACGGCCGACTTCGAGGCGGCCGTCGCGGCCGCCCGCCCGGGCATGCTCGCCGACCCCGGCTGCACGCGCTGGGACCTGCAGCGCGTGAGCCGGTCCGAGGTCGACTACGTGCTGCTCGAGGAGTACGCCGACGGTGACGCCCTGCGCCGCCACGGCTCGTCCCCGGAGTTCGCCGCGTTCGGTGACGTCCTGAAGGACCTCATCGCGGCGCCGCCGGTCCTCTCCGTGCTGAAGCCGGTCGGTGAGCAGTCCCGGTAGCGGGCGGCCCGAGGGCCACGACACGGGTTCGCTGGTCGACGAGCGGCAGGTCCGGGCGCTGCCCGTGACCGCTCGCGGCCAGCGGACCCGCGAGTCGCTCGTCGCGGCGGCCCGGCGGGTCTTCGAGCGCGACGGCTTCATCAACTCGCGCCTGACCGACATCGCCACCGAGGCGCACACGTCGATCGGCACGTTCTACACCTACTTCGACAGCAAGGACGAGGTCTTCACCGCCGTCCTGCAGGTCGCCCAGGACGACATGCTCCACCCGGGCCTGCCCCGCGTGGAGGAGGCGCCCGAGAACATCGCCGGCGTGCTCGAGGCGTCCAATCGCGCCTACTTCGAGGCGTACCGGCGCAACGCCCAGCTGATGGTCCTGCTCGAGCAGGTGGCCACGATCAACCCCGACTTCCGTCGCCTGCGCGTCGAGCGATCGAGGCTCTTCACCGATCGCGTCGCGCGGTGGATCGGGTCGATGCAGGAGGCCGGCCTGGCCGATCGCAGTCTCGATCCCCTCATGACGTCGCGCGCCCTGGCCAGCATGGTCAGCCGGCTGGCGTACTACTCCTTCGCGCTGGGGGAGGACTGGGACGTCGACTCGATGGTCGACACCGCGACGAGGCTCTGGTTCAACGCGCTCGGCATGACGCTGCCCGCGTCGTCGCCCGAGTCGGCCTGATCTCGCCCGCCGGAGCGCTCATTGCCACGGGGCGGTCCACGCGCTAGCCTGAGTTGAATCTGAATTCATCTTTGGGAGTCTCCAGTGGAATTTGCCTACGACCGCACCACGACCGACCTGATCGAGCGGCTGACGTCCTTCATGGAGGAGTTCGTCTACCCGGCCGAGGCCACCTTCTGGGAGCAGCTCGAAGCGGCCCCCGACGTGTGGTCGCCGCCGCCGGTGATCGAGGGCCTGAAGACCGCCGCCCGCGAGCGCGGCCTGTGGAACCTGTTCCACCCCGGCGCCGAGGGCGCGGGCCTGACGAACCTCCAGTACGCCCCGCTGTGCGAGATCATGGGCCGCAGCCTCCACATCGCGCCGACCGCCACGAACTGCGCGGCCCCGGACACCGGCAACATGGAGGTGCTCAGCCACTTCGGCACCGACGAGCAGAAGAAGCAGTGGCTCGAGCCGCTGCTCGCCGGTGAGATCCGCTCGGCCTTCGCGATGACCGAGCCGGCCGTGGCCAGCTCCGACGCCACCAACATCGAGACCTCGATCGTGCGCGATGGCGACGAGTACGTCATCAACGGCCGCAAGTGGTTCATCTCCGGCGCGATGAACCCGAACGCCAAGATCATGATCGTCATGGGCAAGACGGACCCCACCGCGGACCGTCACCGCCAGCAGTCGCAGGTCCTCGTTCCCCGGGACACCCCGGGCGTCGAGATCAAGCGCGGCATGCGCGTCTTCGGCTACGACGACCGCGACCACGGCGGTCACGCCGAGGTCATCTTCCGCGACGTGCGCGTCCCGGTCTCGAACCTCATCGCGGGGGAGGGCGAGGGCTTCGCCATCGCCCAGGCCCGCCTCGGGCCCGGCCGCATCCACCACTGCATGCGCCTGATCGGCATCGCCGAGCGCAGCCTGGAGCTGATGGTCGCGCGCGCCAACGACCGGGTCGCCTTCGGCAAGCCGCTGAGCGAGCAGGGCGTCATCCGCGACTGGATCGCCGAGTCGCGCGTCAAGATCGAGCAGATCCGCCTGCTGACCCTCAAGGCCGCGTGGCTGATGGACACCGTCGGCAACAAGGGTGCGCACACCGAGATCCAGGCCATCAAGATCGCGGCTCCCCGCACGGTCGAGTGGATCGTCGACAAGGCCATCCAGGTCCACGGTGGTGGCGGCCTGAGCCAGGACTTCCCGATCGCGGAGTGGTTCGCCCAGGTGCGCACGCTGCGCTTCGCCGACGGCCCCGACGAGGTGCACAAGAACGCCCTCGCGCGCCACGAGCTGCGGAAGGTGGCCTCGCGTGACTGACGTGCGTGCGGAGGTGGCGGCGCTGCTGGCCCGCTTCGACCTCGAGACCGTCGACCCCGTCGAGTTCCTCGGCGCCCGGTTCGACGCCGGCCTTGCGTGGGTGCACTTCCCCGTCGGGCGCGGCGGCCTCGACCGGCCGCGCGACGAGCAGCAGGTGGTGGAGCAGCTGCTCGCCGAGGCCGGCGCCCCGGCGCCCGACCTGGGCCGCAACAGCATCGGCATCGGCATGGCCGCGCCGACCCTCATCGCCTTCGGCACACCCGAGCAGCAGGACCGCTACCTGCGGCCGCTCTTCACGTGCGAGGAGATCTGGTGCCAGCTGTTCAGCGAGCCCGGCGCCGGCTCCGACCTGGCAGGCGTGGCGACCAAGGCCGTCCTCGACGGTGACACGTGGATCGTCAACGGGCAGAAGGTCTGGACGTCCGGCGCCCAGAACGCGCAGCGGGCGATCCTCGTGGCGCGCACCGATCCGACGGTGGTCAAGCACGCCGGGCTGTCGTACTTCGTGGTCGACATGGCCGACCCGGGCGTCGACGTGCGCCCGCTGCGCCAGATCACCGGCGAGGCCGAGTTCAACGAGGTCTTCCTCAATGACGTCCGCGTCCCCGATGCCGACCGGGTGGGAGCGGTCGGTGCCGGGTGGCGCGTGGCGACCACGACCCTGAACAACGAGCGGGTCGCGATCGGCAGCGGTGCCGAGCGTGAGGCCGGGCAGATCGGGATCGTCACCGAGCGGTGGCGCAACGATCCGTCGGTGCGCTCCTCGGCCGAGCACGACCGCCTCATGTCGTGGTGGGTCGAGACCGAGGTGACCCGCCTTGCCGGCGAGCGGCTGCGCCAGCAGCTGGCCGTGGGCCAGCCCGGGCCCGAGAGCTCGGCGATGAAGCTGGCGTTCGCCCAGCAGGCGCAGCAGATCTCCGGGTTCGCGCTCGAGCTCGATCCCGACGCGGGCCTGCAGTACGACGACTGGACCATGGTCCGCACCGTCTCGGCCAGCTTCCTCGGCCGCGGCCCGGGCTTCCGCTACCTGCGTGCCAAGGGCAACTCGATCGAGGGCGGCACGTCCGAGATCATGCGCAACGTCGTCTCCGAGCGCGTCCTGGGCCTGCCCGCCGACCACCGCCCCGACAAGGGCGTCCCCTTCAACGAGGTGCCCCGATGACCGATCTTCTGTACTCCGACGTGGAGGAGTCGCTGCGCTCGAGCGTGCGCGGCGCTCTGGGACGCGTCACGGATTCCGCCCGCGTCGCGGCTCTCTACGACGACCCCGACGCCGACACGTCGGCCGTGTGGTCGGCCGTCGCCGGCGACCTCGGCCTGGCGGGACTGCTGGTGCCGGGGGAGTGGGGCGGCGTCGGCGCCGGTGCCCGCGAGGTGGCGGTGGTGCTCGAGGAGCTCGGCCGCACCGTCGCACCCGTGCCGTTCCTGGAGAGCGCGGTCATCGCGACCACCGCACTGCTCGAACTCGAGTCCGACGTGGTCGCGTCGCTGGCCGACGGAGGCCAGCGGGGCGTGCTCGTCCTGCCGTGGTCGGCCCGCGCCGGAGCGTGGACCGCGACCGAGGGCGGTGCGGTGACTCCGGTGGCCGGCGCGCTCGGCGCCGACCTCTTCCTCGTGCCGACGCTCGTCGGCGGCACCGTGCAGCTGGTGCTGCACGAGTCCGCGACCGTCGACCCGATCACCTCGCTCGACATGAGCCGGCCCCTCGCCGCGGTCACGCCGACCGGTGAGGGACGGGTGCTCGCCAAGGGCGACGCAGCCGTGGCAGCCGTCGACGCCGCACTGGCGGCGGGGGCGGCTCTGCTCGCGTCCGAGCAGGTGGGGCTGGCGCAGTGGTGCCTCGAGACGACGGTCGAGTACGCCAAGACGCGCGTGCAGTTCGCGCGTCCCATCGGCTCGTTCCAGGCCATCAAGCACCGCCTGGCCGACCTCTACCTCGAGGTCGCCCAGGCCCAGGCTGCGGCCCGGTACGCCGCCGACACTCTCGCGACCGGCGACGCCGACGCCCCCGTGGCGCAGGCGGTGGCGCAGTCCTACTGCTCCGACGTCGCGGTGCACGCGGCCGAGGAGGCCCTGCAGCTGCACGGCGGCATCGGCATGACGTGGGAGCACGCGATCCACCTGTACCTCAAGCGGGCCAAGTCCGACCAGCTCGCGCTGGGCACCCCGGCGGCGCACCGTGCCGACCTGGCCGGCCTCGTGGACCTCCCGCAGCACTGACCCCTGACCGACTCCACCACGACAGAACGGAACCACCATGGACACCACAGCACTGTTCAGCCTCGAAGGGCGCTCGGCGCTCATCACCGGCGGCTCGCGCGGCATCGGCAAGATGATCGCCGAGGGCTTCCTGAAGCAGGGCGCCCGCGTCTACATCTCGGCGCGCAAGGCCGAGGCGTGCGACGCCACCGCCGAGGAGCTGTCGCAGTTCGGCACCTGCGTCTCCCTGCCCGCCGACGTCTCGACGATGGAGGGCATCAACGACCTCGTCGCCCGCTACCGCGAGCACGAGTCGAGCCTCGACATCCTCGTCAACAACGCCGGTGCCGCCTGGGGCGCCCCGTTCGACGAGTTCCCCGAGTCGGGCTGGGACAAGGTCATGGACCTGAACGTGAAGTCCCTGTTCTTCCTGACGCAGGCGCTCAAGGGCGACCTCGTGGCCGCCGCGGGCGACCACCTGGCCAAGGTCATCAACATCGCCTCGATCGACGGGATCTCGCTGAACCCGCAGGAGACCTACTCGTACCACGCGAGCAAGGCCGGGGTCATCCAGCTGACGCGGCGCATGGCCATCCGCCTCATCGAGGACCGGATCGCCGTGAGCGGCATCGCTCCCGGGGCCTTCGCCTCGAACATGAACAAGGACGCGCGCGACCACGGCGACGAGATCAAGGACTCGATCCCGGCCCGCCGCATCGGCGACCCCGAGGACATGGCGGCCGCGGCGATCTACCTCGCCGCGCGCTCGGGCGACTACGTCGTCGGCTCGACGATCACGGTGGACGGAGGCGTCACCCACGCCCGCTGAGTGGTGCGCAGGCCTCGCGTGCCAGAGGCACGAAGGATGATGCATTCCGCCCCGCTGGGGTAGCCGAATGCATCATCCTTCGTTCTCTCACGGGTCAGCCTTTTCTCACGGCATGGGGGTCGGGCACGTCGTCTTGTTCTGCGTGGCATCACGCACGTCCGCCATGGTCTCCTGGACCGTTTCGTCGAAGTCGCCTCCGGACAGCTGGTCGACGCCTCGATCCCCGATCTGTGAGCGTCCCGTCTCGTCGAGCGAGACGAAGACCAGCAGCCGCCGCTGTGGTCCTACCCGCCACGTGGTCGTGGGATCGTCCGGGTCAACGACTCCGCGCAACACGACCGTGCTCGGTCCGGTTGTCGGCTTGAGCCAGGTTTCGGCTTCAAGAGAGACGTCCACATCGCCTGACTGACCCCGAGCGACGACATCGGTGACGTGGCCGACAAACACGTGGTCAGAGCACGCGACGAACTCCTCCGGGGACAGCGCACCCTCCTCGTCCCGAAACGTCTGTCCGCATCCCGCGGCAGCCGCGACGATCGCCGAGATCAGGGTAAGTCGCAGTGGAAGCGCCAACCGTCGCACCAGGACGTCACCTCAGCCTGGGACTTCAGTGCTGGCGCTCACGTAGGCTCCTCGGCTGACCTGTCCGCGGTGGTGGAAGCGAACCTGTTCTTACCGGGCAGGTCAAGGGCTTGATGGTCACCCACGCCTGCTGACCCTCGCGTTGCCTCGGCCCCCTCGACCCCCGTCCCTGGCGGCCGAGATTGCCGTTTCTAAAGTTGAATTCAATATTGACTATGTCTGGTTCATCCTCCACGATGGGACGAACGTGTGAGCACGATCACACCGTCCCCTGAGGAGATCCGGACATGGCGAGAATCAGTGCAGTGGTGGCGCTCGGCGTCGTCGCGGCGATGGGCCTGAGTGCCTGCGGCGGCGACGACGGCGGCGCGCAGGGCAAAGCCGGTGAGGTGCCGAAGAGCATCGTGATGGACCTGCGCAACGACATCGACACCTTCGACCCGGCGGTCTCGGCCTCCGACCAGGGCGCCATGCAGCTGTACGAGGCGATCTACGACACCCCGGTGCGCCAGGACCGCAAGACGGGCGGCGTCGCCCCGGCCATGGCCACGAAGTGGGAAGTCACGCCCACCAAGGTCGTGTTCACGCTGCGCCCCGACCTCAAGTGCAGCGACGGCACCGCCCTGCTGCCGTCGGACGTGGCGGACAACATGAAGCGCCTCGCCGATCCGAAGTCGGGCTCGCCGTTCACCGGCCGCCTCTTCGGCTCCGGCGGCGCCAAGTCGATCGTCGGCGACGATGCGGCCGACACCCTCACGATCGAGGTCAACGAGCCGCACACGGACATGCTCGAGACGATGACCAACGCGTTCGTCGTCTGCCCGAAGGGGCTCAAGGACGTCGAGGGACTCGCGACCGCTCCGCAGGGATCGGGACCGTACAAGATCACCACGCTGAAGCGCGGCGAGGAATACGTCCTCGAGGCGTGGGACTCCCCGGGACTGGCTGACGACGAGGAGATCCCGGACAAGATCACGATGCGGGTCGTCACGTCGGACTCCACGCGGGCGAACCTCTTCGAGACCGGCACGACCGACATCGCCGCTGTGCTGGGCCGCGACTCCGAGCGCCTCGAGCGCGACAACAAGCCGATCCAGGGCAAGGCCTACGGCGCGGACTCGATGTCGTTCAACGAGCGCAAGGGTCGCCCGCTGAACGACGAGCGCCTGCGTCGCGTGGTCGCTCACGCCATCGATCCGGCCGGGTACGCGAAGGCCGCCTCGTTCGGCGTCGCCGAGCCTGCGCGCACGGTCATCACCGAGAACATGAACTGCTACACGCCGGAGAACGAGAAGTTCGTGCCGGAGTTCGACGTCGACAAGGCGAAGGCCGAGCTCAAGGCCGCCGGCTACGGACCCGGCGGCAGGGACCTGACGATCGAGCTGCTCGGCTACGACGTGCAGAACTCCGGGCCCGACTACATCGCCGATGCCCTGCGTCAGCTCGGCATCAAGGTGAACGTCACCAATGGCACGCTCGCACAGGGCGCGGGCATCATCTACGGCGACGGATCGGACTGGGACATCTTCGTGTACCCGTACCAGACCGCGGTCCGCACGCCGTACCCGATGGCCACGAAGATGAGCTCGGTGTTCGGTGAGGGCGGCGCCCTGAACTGGGGCCGCGTCTACAACTCGAAGTTCGAGGACCTGATCGAGAACCGGGTCTCGAGCCTCGAGGGTGAGGAGCGCTGCGCGCGCTGGGGCGAGGCCGAGGCCGCGCTGCTCGAGCGGGTCGACTTCGTTCCGCTCATGGTTCCGGTGGCGAACTACTTCACGAAGGGGTTGACCTTCGACGCCGGCTACCGGGTGGTGAACCTGCGCAGCATCCGCAACGCCGGCTGAGGCGCCCCACGAGCCAGCAGCCCCGCCGGAATTCCTCCCCGGCGGGGCTGCTGTCGTGTCAGGGGACGAGTGAGCGGATGGTCTCGATCGTGTCGGCGTCGGCCGGGCCCTTGTCGTCGCGGTAGCGGATGACGCGGGCGAAGCGCAGGGCGAGGCCACCGGCGTAGCGCGTCGAGCGCTGGAGTCCGTCGAAGGCGATCTCGACGACCTGCTCGGGGCGGACGTGGACGACGTGCCCCTCGCGGTGCGTCTCGAGCGCGAGAAAGCGCTCGGTCTGCCAGGCGAGGATCTCGTCGGTCATCCCCTTGAAGGTCTTGCCGAGCATCACGAACCCGGTGGGCGACGACTCGTCTCGGGCGCCGAGGTGGATGTTCGACAACCAGCCGCGGCGGCGGCCGGAGCCCCACTCGACGGCGAGGACGACGAGGTCGAGGGTGTGGACCGGCTTGACCTTGACCCAGGCCGCGCCGCGACGGCCGGCCGCATAGGGGGCGGAGAGGTCCTTGAGGACGACGCCCTCGTGGCCGGCGGCGACGGTCTCGGCGGCGAACGCATCCGCTGCGGCGGGGTCGGAGGTGACGAGGCGGCGGACGCGATGAGCCTCGGGCACGAGGGCGTCGAGGGCGGCGAGGCGCTCGTGACCCGGCGCATCGAGCAGGTCGCGCCCGTCGACGTGCAGGACGTCGAAGAAGTGCGGGGTGATCGCGACTCCTGCGGCTTGCGCGGTGCGGCTGGCGGTGTCCTGGAAGGCCAGTGGGCGGCCGTCGTCGGCCAGTGCGAGCGCCTCGCCGTCGAGCACGAAGCGGGTGGCGGGCAGCGACCGGGCGATCTCGACCACCTCGGGCAGTCGCGCGGTGATGTCGTCGAGACTGCGGGTGACGACGAGCACGGCGTCGCCGTCACGGTGCACCTGGATGCGGATCCCGTCGAGCTTGGCATCGACGGCGACCTCGGTGGTGCCGTCGGGGGAGAGGCCGGCCATGGCGCCGGCCACGTCGGGCGCGCTCGAGGCCAGCATCGGCAGGACGGGCCGGCCGACCTGGAGCCCGATCGCGGCCAAGGCCTCCTCGCCCTCGAAGGCGGCGTGGGCCGCGGCGACCGTGCTGCCGGCAAGCATCGCCGCTCTGCGGACCGCCGCCGGCGGCACCTCGGCGACCAGCGCGACGGCTTCCTGCGTGACGGCGTCGAGCGCACCTTGGCGGAGGTTGCCGGTGACGATCGCGCGCAGCCAGTCCTGCTCGGCGGCGGTGGCGCGGCCGAACACCTCGGCGACGGCCTGCTTGCGCGTGGCCTGCGAGCCGGGCCCGGACAACCGCGAGATCACCTCGAACGCCTCGTCGACCTCGAGGACGCCCAGCGTCGGCTCATCGGCCGGTGCCACCGGATCGCTGACGCCCTTCCAGCCCAGTCCCGTGCGTCGCTGGCGCAGTGCACCGCCGAGGTAGGACACGACGATCTCGAGCTCGTCCGGCTCGGCGCGGCCGAGCAGTTGGGCCAGTAGTGCGACCTTCGCCTTGCGCGAGCGCGTGGCGGCGACCTCGACGGAGGTGGCGACGAGCTCGGCGAGCAGCATGCGTCCATCCTGCCGCTCGTCACCGACAGCCGCTGGGCCCGACGGGCAGGATGGGCATGTGAAGGCAGATCGGGTCAGGGAGCGCTTCGCCGGCCGGATCGCCGGTGTCGGCAGTGCGAGCGGGGTGCGCGTGGTCGTCGGCCGTTGGGACGCCTCGCCATGGGGCGCGTTCGCAGACGTGATGATAGAGGACGCCGGCGGCCACCGCGTGCTGCTGGCGCCGACCGAGCAGGTGCGGGAGTTCGTCACCGCGACGTACTCGTTCGACGAGCACGTCATCGAGCCCGTCTCCGTGACGGACACTGCCGACGGGTGGCAGGTCGAGACGCCGTCGCTGTCACTGCGGTTGGTCGTGGGCGGGCGCACGCCGCTGGGCGCGCTGCTCGGAATCGTCCCGAAATCGGTGGCGACCGCGCCTGCCTGGTGCTCGGCGATCGACCCCGTCGCGCGGGTCGTGATGCGGGGCGTGCGGACGCGAGGGACGGCCGGCAACGACCGTCGCGAGTGGTACGGCGCGACCTCGGTCGTCTCCGTCGACGAGATCACCGGGGCGTGGAGAGGGACCGACCTCGGGGACCTTCGCCCCGTCGATCCGCCGTGCCGCTTCGGCTTCTCGAGCACGCCCGCGAGGCCCTCGGTGACGAGCGTGGTGACGACGATCGAGCGGTCGCTCTGATGCCGTCGCCTAGATGCTTGGTCCTTTACAGATAACCACCGGAAGTGGCAATATTCTGTGATGATCTTCCGTGGCGACTTCCTGACCACCCAAGAGGCATCTGACCTCCTGGGCGTCAAAGCGCGCCAGGTGCGCGTTCTCGCCGAGGCCGGGGACATCGTCCGTGTCGCGCGCGGCGTCTTCGACCGCACATCGGTGGAGCGCCACCGCGCTGAGCGCGGCACCGGCCGGACTCGGACGTGGGCAGAGCACACTGCGTGGGGAGCTGTCGCGCTACTGGCGGGCGCGGCACCGTTGGACCTAGGCGACACCCAGCAGTACCGATTGCGCGCCAGCTTGCTCGACATCACCGACCCGAGCGAGCTGGCCATCCGGTTGCGTGATCGCGCGACCGTCACGACCTGGTCCGGTCACCGCTCGGCCGGCGACCGCGTCCGAGAGGAACTCGTCATCCCCGGACGCCGGCGGCTCGGGCTCGTCGAGGACGCCGCCATCGTCGACGGCTACCTCCATACCAGTCGGATCGCGGACCTCGTGCGCCGTCACCGGTTGCGCGAGGACATGACGGGATCCATCACGCTGCGCCACACGTCGATGGACCTCGACTTCGTCCACCGCTTGGCGACGCTCAACAGCACGCTCGCCGCCATCGACGCCGCGACCTCCCTCGACCCGCGCGAACGAGGCGTGGGAGAGCGGGCCTTGGTTCGGAGACTGGAGTTGTTCCGCGAAAATGCCCGACGTTGAGAATCATCCGGGCGAGCGCCCCACCATCGACGTCACCGCCGGCGCCGGGGGCTGGCCGGACCCCTGGCCGAACGTCGCGGAGATCGCAGACGTGCTGCCGACCGACAGGTGGACGCTGGTCGGTGGGCTCATGACCCAGTTGCACGCCATCCACCACGGTCTGGGGGTCGTGCGCCCGACGAACGACGTCGACATCGTGCTTCACGTCGAGACCTCCCGCGGGGTTGCCTCCCAGACTTCCGCCGCCCTGCGCTCCCTCGGCTACGAGCTTCGCCCTGCCGTCGATCCCCGCAACAGCACGGCTCACCGCTTCGTGAGAGGTGCCAGCAGGATCGATCTGGTCGGCGCTCGGCTCGACGACGACGCCGAAGAGATCGTCGACGTCCTGATCTCTGACCACCACGCTCCGAGGGTCACCGAACGGCTCGCCGGACGCGACATGGTCCGCATCGAGGGCGGGACACAGGCGCTTCGACGCACCATCAACGCCCGCCTGGAGGTCAACCCCGGAACCATCACCACGGTCTCGGTGCCGAGCGTGTTCGGGGCTCTCGTCCTGAAGGCCGCCGCCTACACGACCGACTCCCGCGACCCCGAGCGCCACCTGCGCGACGCGGTGGCGCTGCTTGCCTGCCTCGACGATCCGTTCGCTGAGCGCGAGAGCTTCACCGGCTCCGACCGTTCCCGACTCCTGATGCTGCGCGGCCGACTCGCTCCCGAGGACGTCGCCTGGACCGTGGTGACGGGTCAGCGCCGTATCGACGCCCAGACGGCGCTGGAGATCCTCACGGACGAAGACTGAAGGACGGGTAGCCGGACGAGGCGTGCAGCGAGGTCACGTCGCGCCGCTCACCAGGTGTCGACATACCGGTGCGAGCCCTCGCCGGCCCAGTCGCCGAGGGTGGCGACGATCCAGCGGCGGGTGTCGGCGGGGTCGATGACCTCGTCGAGCTCCAGCTTCATCGCGCCGTTGATCGCCTTGCCGGCCTCGTAGTGCTGGGCGACGAGCTCCTCGTAGCGCTCGGCGCGGGCCTGCTCGTCCTCGATCGCGGCCAGCTCCTTGGAGAAGCCGAGCCGGACGGCGCCCTCGAGGCCCATGCCGCCGATCTCGCCGGTCGGCCACGAGACGGTGGCGGTGGTCTGGGTGAAGCCGCCGGCCGCCATCGCCTGGGCGCCCAGCCCGTAGGCCTTGCGCAGGACGATCGTGGTCATCGGCACCGTCAGGTGCGAGGCGATCACGAACAGCCGGCTGAAGTGGCGCACGGTGGCGGTCTGCTCGCTCTCGGGCCCGACCATGAAGCCGGGGGTGTCGCACAGGGACACCACCGGCAGGCCGTGCGCGTCGCACAGCTGCAGGAACCGGGCCATCTTGTCGGCGGCGTCGGCGTCGATCGCGCCGCCCAGATGCGCTGGGTTGTTCGCGACCAGGCCGTACGGGCGGCCCTCGATCCGGACCAGCGCGGTGATCGCGCCGGTGCCGAACTCGCGGCGCAGCTCAAGCACGCTGTCGGTGTCGGCGAGGGCGTCGATCACCGTGCGGATGTCGTAGACCTGCTTGCGGTTCTCGCCGATGGCGTGGCGCAGGCGGCGCTGGTCGACGGCGTCCCACGCGGTGCGTCCGCCCTGGAAGTAGGAGAGGTAGCGCTGTGCGACCGAGATCGCCTCGGCGTCGTCGCCGACGACGATGTCCACCACGCCGTTCGGGCCCTGCACCGACATCGGGCCGATCTGCTCGGGCGTGAAGATCCCCAGGCCGCCGCCCTCGATCATGGCGGGCCCGGCCATGCCGAGGTTCGCGTCCTCGGTGCCGATGATGACGTCGCAGCAGCCGAGCAGGGCCGCGTTGCCGGCGAAGCAGCGACCGGTGAGGATGCCGACCGTCGGCACCACGCCGCTCAGCGAGCCCATCGTGGCGAAGGTGCGCACGTTCAAGCCCGCGGCCAGGAGGTCGGCGGTGTCGGTGTCGCCCGGGCGGCCGCCGCCGCCCTCGGCGAACAGGACGACCGGCAGCTTCCGGTCGCGTGCGAGCTCCAGCAGCCGGTCGGTCTTCTTGTGGTTGAAGTAGCCCTGCGTGCCGGCCAGCACCGTGTAGTCGTAGGCCAGGACGGCGCAGCGGCGGGCGTCGCCCGAGTCGTCGCCGTTGATCGTGCCCAGGCCCGTGATGATCCCGTCGGCGGGCGTGTTGGCCATGAGGTCCTCGAGGCTGCGGCGCTGCCGCTGGGCCGCCACGGTCAGCGAGCCGTACTCGGTGAAGGTGCCCTCGTCGACGAGCAGGTCGACCCACTCGCGCGCGGTGAGGTGCCCGCGGGCGTGCCGCTTGGCGACGGCCTCGGTCCGCGCGGCGTCGCGGGTGCGAGCGATCCGGTCCTGCAGCTCGGCCAGGTCGGGGCGGACGTGGTCGAGGTCGACGTCGGCGTCCTCGGCGTGCTGGTGGTGGACGGTGTCGTCGGGGGAGACCACAGCGACGGTCTGGCCCACCGCGACCTGGTCGCCGGCGGCGACCAGGACCTCGGTGACGGTTCCGGCGAAGCCGGCGGTGACGGGGTGCTCCATCTTCATCGACTCGAGCGTGGCCAGCGGAGTCCGCGGGCCGACGGTGTCGCCGGGCTTGACCGACACGGCCAGCACGGTGCCGTTCATGACCGAGGCGATCGTGCCGGACTCGTCGGTGGTGCGCTCGGCGTCGGCGCGGTCGGCCAGCAGTCGGTCGAGCCACGCGGTGGTGACCTCGCCGCTGCGGACGACCTCGTGCGCCAGGAGTTCGCGCAGCAGTGGGACGTTGGTCCGCACGCCCTCGATCCGCAGCGCGGTGACGGCGGCGTCGGCGTCCGCGCAGGCGGCCGCGTGATCGCCCTCGGTGACGGTGACGACCTTCGCGAGCAGGGAGTCGAACGTGCCGTCGACGACGGTGCCCACGGTGATGCCGCTGTCGACGCGGACGCCCTCGGGCGTCGCGAAGTCGGTCACGGTGCCGGTGGTGGAGACGACCGCGCTGCCGACCACCTCCTCGGCGTTGACGCGCGACTGGATCGCCACGACGCCGGGGCGCGGACCGGCGTCGGTCGGCACGCCGGCCTCGGCGAGGCTCTGCCCGGCCGCCACGAGCAGCTGGGCGCGCACGAGGTCGGTGCCGGTGACCTCCTCGGTCACGGTGTGCTCGACCTGCAGCCGTGGGTTGACCTCGATGAACACGGCGTCGAGCGGACCACCCCGGCGCAGCAGGTCGGCGTTGACGAGGAACTCGACCGTGGCGAGGCCGCGGTAGCCGAGGGGAGCGGTGAGGTCCTTGGCCCACGTCGTGAGGCGCTCGCGGTGGGCATCCGTCAGGGACGGGCTCGGCGCGACCTCGATGACCTTCTGGTGGCGACGCTGCACCGAGCACTCGCGCTCGCCGAGCGTGACGACGCCCGTGCCGTCACCGAGCACCTGCACCTCGATGTGCTTGGCGCTGGCGAGCAGTCGCTCGGCGTAGACGGAGGCGTTGCCGAAGGCGCGCTCGGCCTCGGACCGGCAGCGGTCGTAGGCCTCGGCGACGTCGGCGGCGTCGGTGACGGGGCGCATGCCGCGCCCGCCGCCACCGGAGACGGCCTTGATCATGATCCCGGCGGGGTGCCGCTCCAGGAGGGCCGCCACCTCGGCGAGCGAGGCGTCGCGGCCCGTCGCGTCCAGCACCGGAACCCCGTGGGCGAGCGCGTGCTCGCGGGCGCTGCCCTTGTCTCCGAAGAGCTCGAGGGTCGTGGGGTCGGGGCCGACGAAGGTCAGCCCGGCCTCGGCGCAGGCGGTGGCGAGCTCGGCGCTCTCGCTGAGGAATCCGTACCCGGGGTGGACGAGGTCCGAGCCGCTCAGCACGGCGGCGGCCACGATGCCCTCGACGTCGAGGTAGCCGGCCAAGCCGTCGCGGGGGAGCAGCCAGCTGTCCTCGTCGGTCGGCGCCTCGCGCGCGGTGTGGACGCGCTGCACCGTCCAGTCCAGTGCCTCGACGGCTCGGGCGATCCGGGCGGCGATCTCGCCGCGGTTGGCGATCAGGACCTTCACGGGGACTCCTCTGAATCTGAATTCAGGATTGACGGGAGTCACGCTACCGTCACGTCGCGCGGACGGACAGGATGCGGAAGCCCTTGCTGCTGGCGACGCGCTCGGTGGGATGCCCCCGGTCGATGAACCAGCGCTGGAGCGAGTCGGCGCCGAGGTTCCTGCCGACGACGAGGCGTGCCTCGCCCCCGGGACGCAACCGAGGCAGCCACGTGAGCAGCAGCTCGTGCAGCGCCTCCTTGCCGATCCGGATCGGCGGATTCGACCAGATCGCATCGAAGCGGACGTCCGGCGGCACCTGGTCGGGCAGGGCGGTGTGCACGTCGAGCCCCTGCGCGTTCTGGGCGGTCAGCTCGAGCGCCCGCTCGTTGACGTCGACGGCCCACACGGTGGCACCCTCCGCGGCGAGCGAGCAGGCGATCGGGCCCCAGCCGCAGCCGAGGTCGAGCACCACCGTGCCGGGCGGGGGAGGAGTGCTCTCGGCCAGCAGGATCGCGGTGGCCTTGTCGAGCCCACCGCCGGAGAAGACGCCGGTCGAGGTCGTGTACTCGCGCCGGCGCCCCCAGATCTCGACCGTGACGGTGCGCCGCTCGTCCTCAGTCTGCGGGGTCGGATCGAAGTAGTGACTCACGCGTCCCGGCCGTTCTCGGCGAGCCAGGCCTTGCGCACCTTCACCTTGGCGGTGACGATCCAGGCCTCGGTCAGTTGCTCGCGCAGCTCGGCGGGATCGACGTCCTCGGGACGCACGAGCACGGCGTTCGAGTCGAACTTCCGGAAGTGCTCGATCGTGAAGTACGGGGTGTCCGGGTCCTCGACGAGAGCCTCGAGCTCGGCGCGATCCACCTTGAACGCCAGGCAGCCGGGGGAGTCGTCGCGGTCGCGCCACCAGGCGACGAGCGTGCCGCCGGTCTTGACGCCGGGCATGCCCCACGAGGTGCTCTTCTCGGTGTCGGGGAACCGCAGCAGGAACGCCTCGACGTCGTCCCAGGTCATGGCCGTGCCCATGGCCTCAGTCTGGCACGGCGGGAAGGCGGCGCAGGAAGTCCGCCTGCGCCTTGACGATCGCCTCGACCGCGTCCTCGAGCGTGAACCAGGCGACGCGATCGAGCTCGGGGAAGGCCTGCATCGTGCCCGAGCCGGGAGGCCACTCGAGGTCGAACGTGCCCGGCACGACGGACTCCGGGTCGAGGTCGGCCTCGACGGCCCAGACCTGCACGTCCTTCTTCGACTGACGCACCGAGCCGAGGTCGACCCACGGACCCTCCGGCACCGGCACCCCGAGCTCCTCGACGAACTCGCGCCGAGCGGCGTCACGCGGCTCCTCGCCCTCCTCGAGCACGCCCTTCGGGATCGACCACGCGTGCTCACGGCGCTTGCTCCAGAACGGACCGCCGAGGTGCCCCAGGAGCACCTCGCGCCGGCCGTCGCGCACCCGGTGCAGCAGCACGCCCGCGCTGAGCAGGCGTGCCATCACTCGTCCCGGCGACGGCGGGCCTGCTCGACCCGGGCGGCCAGCTGGTCGTCCGCGGGGTAGACGACCTCCTCGAGCACCAGTCCGTGGGCCGGCATGACCTTCACCCGGGGGTCGCGGACCTCGCCGGCGAGGATCTCCGCCGCGAACTGCGGCTCGTACCGACGCTCGCCGACGGCGACGAGGCAGCCCATCAACGACCGGACCATCGAGTGGCAGAACGCGTCGGCGCGCACGGTGGTGGCGATCGTCTCGCCACCGCGGACCGTGCGCAGGGCGATCAGGTGGCGGATCGTCGTGGCACCCTCGCGCTGCTTGCAGAAGGCGGCGAAGTCGTGCTCGCCGAGCAGGTGCTGGGCCGCCTCGTTCATCAGGTCGACGTCGAGCGGACGCGAGATCGCGGCCACCATGCGGCGCTGCATCGGGTCGGGACCGGCGGGGTGGTCCGTCATCCGGTAGACGTAGCGGCGCTCGATCGCGCCGAACCGCGCGTCGAAGTGCTCGGGGGCCTCGGTGACCCGCAGGATCCGGATGTCGCCCGGGACGATGCGTCGCAGCCGGCGCTCGAGGACGCCCGGGTGGCTGTCGACGTCGACGTGGGCCACCTGGGCGCGGGCGTGGACGCCGGCGTCGGTGCGGCCGGCGACGGTCAGCCGGGGCGGCTCGGGCAGCCGCAGGATCGTGCCGAGGGCGGTCTCCAGCTCTCCCTGCACGGTGCGGAGCCCCGGCTGGGTCGCCCAGCCCCTGAACTCGGTCCCGTCGTAGGCCAGATCGATCCGCATGCGCACGCCTCCCACGGTACTGGGGCCGTGAGGGGGCGCGTGGGCGACGTCGCGTGGGAGCCACCCGGATGAAGGCGGCGTACCGAACGTCGACCTACCAGGTGGTGACCGTGACGCCGACGACGCTGAGCGTGCGGGCGTTGGTCGGGCACCGCGGGCGGGGTGCGACGCCGGCCGCGAGGGTCGGCTCCACCCTGGACTCCTTCACGCTGACGCGCTGAGCGTCAACTGGTCGGGTCGAGCTCGGCCAGGTCGATGCTGGTGCCGCGCAGCGGCTCGCCGCACCGGTCGCACGTGAGTTCGCCGACGAAGCGTTCGCCGCAGGCCCGGTGGGTCTGGATGAGCGCAGGCCCCTCGCCGGTGTCGAACCACCGCTCGGCCCAGCCGATCGTCATCGCGATGACGGGGAAGAACGCCAGGCCCTTCTCCGTGAGCCGGTACTCGGAGCGCTCGGTGGTGGAGTCGCCCGTGACCTGCTCGAGGATGCCGTGCTCGCGCAGGGTGCTGAGCCGGCCCGACAGCAGCGACGGGGGCAGGCCGAGGGCCGCCTCGAACTCGCTGAAGCGGCGCACGCCCAGCAGGGCGGCGCCCATCAGCGCCCACGACCAGCGGTTGCCGAAGATGGCCATCGTGTCGGGGTAGAAGGTGTGGCCCACGGCGGCGCCGCGGGTGGAGGAGCGGCGGCGCGTCGTGGTCTCGGGCACCGAGCTGCGCCATCCGCCGGACGGACCCCACTCGGTGTCGAGGTCCTGCACGGACACCGGCTGGTGGCACGCGCGGCAGGCCAGGACCGGGGTGATCTCCTCACCGCACGTGATGTGGCGCATGGGCGGCGTCTCGTAGGAGTGCTCGTCCACCCACGCGCGCTCCCATCCCCAGATCGCGGCGAGGATCGGCCACGTGGCGCGCCCGGAGTCGGTGAGCACGTACTCGGCCCGCGGCGGGCGCTGCTGGTACTCGTGACGGGCCATCAACCCGGCCCGGACCAGGACGTCGAGGCGGCCGCTGAGGACGGCGTGCGAGATCGGCATGCGGGTGGAGAACTCGGTGTACCGCCGGCAGCCCAGCAGCGCGAACCGCAATAGGAAGAGGGTCCACTCGTCCCCGAGCACCCCGAACCCGCGGGCGAGGGCGTTCGTCGCGCCGGGCCCGGACGGCTCGGCGGGGGAGTAGCCACGGATGCTCACTCGGGCATCCTAGGTGCCGCGACGGACCGGGGCGTTCGGTGAGACGCCGGCGGTGCTCCGACGCCGGCTCGTGCCGGTGGCAGACGAGGACTCGACGTTCTCCGCAGTTGGTCTCTGACCCACACTTGGGGAAGAGGCCCGCCACTCAGCGAGAGGGTGGCGGGCTTCGCCGTCCCGGCCCCCTCCCCACTTTTGGAACTCGTTTCACGTGAAATCGCACTCGCGAGGGGAAACGAGTTCCAAAAGTTGCGCCGGGGGCGACGGACGCGGCCCGGCCGGCGGCACCCGCCCGCAGGAACCACGAAGGCCGCGAACCCCGAGGGGCTCGCGGCCTTCGCCGATGCTGCGTCAGCTCACTTCCAGCGCTCGCTGGACGGCACGAAGTCGAGCTGGCGCGCGCCGGTGTAGATCTGCTTCGGACGCGCGATCTTCTGCTCCGGGTCGTCGACGAGCTCGAGCCACTGGGCCAGCCAGCCCGACGTGCGCGGGATGGCGAACAGGACCGTGAACATCTCCGGCGGGAACTGCAGCGCCTCGTAGATCAGGCCGCTGTAGAAGTCGACGTTGGGGTAGAGCTTGCGCTTGACGAAGTACTCGTCCTCGAGCGCGATCTTCTCCAGCTCCTGCGCGACCTCGAGCAGCGGGTTGACGCCGGTGACCTCGAAGACGTCGTCGCAGGCCTTCTTGATGATCGTGGCGCGCGGGTCGTAGTTCTTGTAGACCCGGTGGCCGAAGCCCATGAGGCGCTCTTCGCCGTTCTTGACGCCCTCGATGAACGCCGGGACGTTGTCCTTCGTCTTGATGCGCTTGAGCATCTTCAGGACGGCCTCGTTGGCGCCACCGTGCAGCGGGCCGTAGAGCGCCGCGATGCCGGCCGTGACGGCCGAGTACGGGTCGACCTGGCTGGAGCCGACCGAGCGCACCGCGTTCGTCGACGCGTTCTGCTCGTGGTCGGCGTGCAGGATGAACAGCACCTCGAGGGCCTTGGCCAGGCGCGGGTCCGGGTCGTACTTCGGCTCGCTCATGCGGAACAGCATCGAGAGGAAGTTCTCGGTGTAGGACAGGTCGTTGTCGGGGTAGACGTACGGCTTGCCCTGCGCGTGGCGGAAGGCCCAGGCGCCGAGGGTCGGCATCTTGGCGATCATGCGCACGATCTGGTCGTGGCGGACCTGCGGGTCCTTGATCTTGTTGGCCTCGGGGTAGAACGTCGACAGCGCGCCGACGCTCGACAGCAGCATGCCCATGGGGTGCGCGTCGTAGCGGAAGCCCTGCAGCTGGCTCTTGAGGTTCTCGTGCACGAACGTGTGGAACGTGATCTCGTGCACCCACTGGTCGTGCTGCTCCTTGGTGGGCAGCTCGCCGTGGATGAGCAGGTAGGCGACCTCGAGGTAGGTGGAGGACTCCGCCAGCTGCTCGATGGGGTACCCGCGGTACTCGAGGATGCCCTTCTCGCCGTCGATGTAGGTGACGGCGCTGCGCGTGGAGGCGGTGTTCGTGAACCCGGGATCGTAGACGGACAGACCCGGGTCGTCGTCGGACTTGCCGATCTTTCCCAGGTCCGCGGCACGGATGCTGCCGTCGGTGATCTCGACCTCGTACTCCTCGCCGGAGCGGTTGTCACGAATGGTCAGCGTCTGCTTGTCGGTCACGATCGGGTCTCCTGTGACGTCAGAGAAGTAACGGTCGCGGGGGTGAGCGACCCACTCCAACTTAGTGTCCCCTCGCCCGCGGCGCGAGAGGAGGGTCACGTTCGCGAGACCCGTTTTGACCTTCACGGGGGTGGCCGGGTAATCTGAATAGTCGTTGTGTTGCGACGCGGTCATCCGCGCCTTTGCGACGCGAGATTCCCGATCACACAGTTTTCGATTTTCAACGAGAAGGTCACGCCGTGCGTACGTACAGCCCGAAGCCTGCTGACATCACCCGTCAGTGGCACGTCATCGATGCCCAGGACGTCGTCCTCGGCCGCCTCTCCGTCGTCGCGGCGACCCTGCTGCGCGGCAAGCACAAGCCGACGTTCGCGCCCCATGTGGACGGTGGCGACTTCGTCATCATCGTCAACGCGGAGAAGGTCGCCCTGTCCGGCAACAAGCGCACCGACAAGCCGGTCTACCGCCACAGCGGTTACCCCGGTGGACTCAAGCAGATCGCCTACGGCGACCTGCTCGAGAAGGATGCCCGCAAGGCCATCGAGAAGTCGGTCCGCGGCATGCTGCCCAAGAACCGCCTCGGCCGTCAGCTCATCACCAAGCTGAAGGTCTACACCGGCCCGGATCACCCGCACGCCGCCCAGAAGCCCCAGCCGTTCGAGATCACGCAGATCTCCCAGTAAGCGAAGAGTAGGTTCATCGTGGCTGAGACCACCACCGAAGAGGCCGAGTTCACCCCCAACGCGGAGGGTGTCGCCTACACGTCGGAGTCCTCCGGCGCCGCAGCGCAGGGCGAGATCAAGTCGATCATCGCCCCCGGTTCCGCCACCGGTCGCCGCAAGGAGGCTGTTGCGCGTGTGCGCATCGTCCCCGGCACCGGCGTCTGGACCGTCAACGGCAAGCCGCTCGAGGAGCACCTGCCGAACAAGCTGCACCAGCAGATCGCCAAGGAGGCGCTGGCGGCCACGGGCCTGCTCGACTCCTTCGACGTGATCGCTCGCGTCAGCGGCGGCGGCATGACCGGCCAGGCCGGCGCGCTGCGCCTCGGCGTGGCCCGCTCCCTCAACGCGATCGACGTCGAGGTCAACCGTCCGACCCTGAAGAAGGCCGGCCTGTTGACGCGCGACTCGCGCATCAAGGAGCGCAAGAAGGCTGGTCTGAAGAAGGCCCGCAAGGCGCCGCAGTACAGCAAGCGCTGATCTGCCGGCGCGCATGGGTCGGATCTTCGGCACCGACGGCGTTCGCGGTCTGGCCAATCGGGACCTGACCGCGGAGCTCGCCGTCGACCTCTCCGTGGCCGCCGCCCACGTGCTGGGCGAGGCCGGTGCCTTCGCCGACCAGCGACCCACGGCAGTCGTCGCCCGCGACACCCGCGCTTCGGGGGAGTTCCTCGAAGCCGCGGTGGTCGCGGGTCTGGCGTCTGCGGGGGTCGACGTGCACCGCCTCGGCGTGGTGCCCACGCCCGGCGCGGCGTACCTGACGGCCTTCCTCGAGGCCGACATGGGCGTGATGATCTCCGCCAGCCACAACCCGATGCCCGACAACGGCATCAAGTTCCTGGCGCGCGGCGGCGTCAAGCTCGACGACGAGATCGAGGCTGCGATCGAGCAGCGCCTCCAGGAGCCGTGGGACCGCCCGACCGGTGCGGGCGTCGGTCGCGTCGGCGACAGCCACGCCGGCCTCGGCGCCTACGTCCGGCACCTCCTCGACACGCTGCCCAACCGGCTCGACGGCCTGCGCGTGGTCCTGGACTGCGCCAACGGCGCCACGCACGAGGCCGCCCCCGACGCGTTCATCCGCGCCGGTGCCGACGTGATCACGATCCACGCCGATCCCGACGGCCTCAACATCAACGAGAACTGCGGGTCCACGCACCTCGACGACCTCCGCCGCGTCGTCGTCGAGCGCGGGGCCGACGTGGGCTTCGCCTTCGACGGCGACGCCGACCGGTGCCTCGCGGTCGACCAGTTCGGCGAGGTCGTCGACGGCGACCAGATCCTCGCCATCCTGGCCCTGCGCGGCAAGCGCGAGGGACTGCTGGACAACGACACCGTGGTAGCCACCGTCATGAGCAATCTCGGCTTCACGCACGCGATGGAGGCTGCCGGCATCACCGTCGTGCACACCTCCGTCGGCGACCGCTACGTGCTGGAGGCCATGCGCAACGGCGGCCACATGCTCGGTGGCGAGCAGTCGGGACACGTCATCATGAGCCGGCACGCCACCACCGGCGACGGCACGCTGACCGCGCTGCACCTCGCGGCCGAGATGGCATCCTCGGGCCGCACCATGGCCGAGCTCGCCGCCGTCATGGAGCGCCTCCCGCAGGTGCTCGTCAACGTCGGCGGCGTCGACCGCGACGGCGCGAAGCACCACGAGACCGTCCTGGCCGAGGTGGCGGCCGCCGAGGCCAAGCTCGGCGACACCGGTCGCGTGCTGCTGCGCCCGTCCGGCACCGAGCCGCTCGTCCGCGTCATGGTCGAGGCGCCGACGGCCGACCAGGCCCAGGAGATCGCCGATCACCTGGCCGGCGTCGTCCGCACGTCGCTCGCCCTCTGACCGGTGGTGGACTTCGAGCCCGGCAGGCTCGACCGCGACGACGTCCGGGCGCTGCTGGCCGAGCACCTCTCCGATATGTTCGCGACGAGCCCGGCCGAGAGCGTCCATGCGCTCGACCTCGACGCGCTGCGCGATCCCGCCATCGAGTTCTGGAGCGCTCGCGAGGACGGCCGGCTGCTCGGGTGCGGTGCGCTGAAGGATCTCGGCGACGGTCACGGTGAGGTCAAGTCCATGCGCACCACGTCCGCTGCTCGCGGGCGCGGTGTCGCCACGGCGGTGCTCGGGCACCTGCTCGGCGTCGCTCGCGCGCGCGGCTTCGGCCGGCTGAGCCTCGAGACGGGCACCGAGTCGTACTTCGCGCCCGCCCGCCGCCTGTACCTGCGGCACGGGTTCGTGCCGTGCGAACCGTTCGCCGACTACGTCCTCGACCCGCACAGCGTGTTCCTCACCCGCGAGATCTGACCTCCCGCCCGGGGCCGCATCGGTGCGAGACTGCCCCCATGGCAGTGACGATCGAGGCGCTCGACCCCACCGACCACGGCAGCTTCGTCGAGTTCCACGACGTCTACCGGCGGGCCAACGAGCGCGACATCGACCAACCGTGGTCGGCCGACGGTCTGCAGGTGCTGCTCGTGGGCGACGAGTACCTGCGCAACGACTCGCTGGTGGCTCGCGACGGCGACGTCGTGGTCGGCGTGGCCCTGGCCGAGCTCCCCGAGCGCGACAACGTCCAGACCGCCTACGCGGAGGTCTGGGTGCCCCCCGAGCTGCGCCGCCGGGGTTACGGCCGCGCGCTGCTGGAGCGTCTCGAGTCGCGCGTGGCGGAGGACGGGCGCGCGCAGGTGCTCACCGAGACGCTGCGCCCGATCGACGACCGGACGGCCTCAGGACGCGACTTCATGCTGGCCTGCGGATACGGTCCCGACACGACCTTGGTCCAACGGCAGCTCGACCTCCCGGCCGACCTCCCCGAGGCCGACGTGGCCGACGGATACCGGCTGGTGGGGTGGCGTGCCGCGCCGCCGCCGCAGTGGCGCGAGGAGTACGCCCGCCTGCGCGCCCTGCTCAACCAGGAGGCCCCGTCGGGCGAGACCCAGCTGGACAACGAGTACTGGGATCCCGACCGGCTGCTGCACGAGGTCGACCAGTGGCGCCGCCAGCGCCGAACGGGCCAGACCGTCGTGGCGGTGGCGCCCGACGGCCGGCTGGCGGGGCACACGCAGCTGCTCTTCCCGCACGAGTCGGCCGAGGTCTACCAGTGGGACACGCTCGTCCTGCCCGAGCACCGAGGCCACGGGCTGGGTCTCGCGCTCAAGCGCCGGGCGATGCTCGAGGCCGCCGACCTGCTGGACGGCCGCCGCCGCGTCATCACGTGGAACGACGCCCAGAACGAGCACATGATCGCCGTCAACGAGGCGCTCGGCTACCGCGCCACCGCCTGGGCCGACCAGTGGGTCAAGCACCTCACCTGACCCGAGCGGGGGATCAGAGCTTGCGCAGCCGCACCCACTGGACGCTGTGGTCGGCCGACTTGCGCAGCACCAGGTCGGCCCGGCCGCGCGTGGTGGCGACGTTCTCGCGCAGGTTCGGCCAGTTGATCGTGTCCCACAGCTCCTCCGCGCGGGACTGGGCCTCGGCGTCCGTGTAGGTGCTGTACCGGTGGAAGTACGAGGCCGGATCGGCGAAGGCCGTCTCGCGCAGGCGCAGGAACCGGCTGATGTACCAGCGCCGGATGTCGCGGCTGTTGGCATCGACGTAGATCGAGAAGTCGAAGAAGTCGCTGATCGCCAGGCCCGGCGAGCCGTCGCCGCGCGTCCGTGGGGGAGCCAGCACGTTGAGGCCCTCGACGATGAGGATGTCCGGCCGCTTGAGTGAGACGGACTCGTCGGTGCGGTCGTAGGTGAGGTGGTCGTAGACCGGCGCCTCGATGTGCTCGGCCCCGCTCTTGGCCTGCATGATGAACCGCAGCAGCGCCTTGCGGTCGTACGACTCGGGGAAGCCCTTGCGGTGCATGATGCCGCGGCGCTCGAGCTCGGCGTTGGGCAGCAGGAAGCCGTCGGTGGTGATGAGGGCGACGTTCGGGTGGTCGTCGTGCTGGGCCAGCAGGTCACGCAGCAGGCGCGCCGTCGTGGACTTGCCCACCGCGACCGACCCGGCCAGACCGATGATGAAGGGCACGCGGTCGGGCTGGGGGTCGCCCAGGAACCGCTCGGTCGCCCGGTACAGCGCCTCGGCCAGCCGCACCCGCAGGCTGATCAGCTGGGTCAGCGGCACGTAGACCTGCTGCACCTCGTCGAGGTCGAGCTCCTCGCCCAAGCCGCGGACGCGCTCGACCTCCTCGGGAGACATCGGCTGGACGGCGTCGTGCGCCAGCTCGGCCCACGCCGAGCGTTCCAGCTCCACGTAGGGGGAGGGGTCCCGTGACATACGCACCATTGTCACCAGCGCGTCACTCGAGTGAGCAGTCGGTACCCTGAACCCATGTGTGGAATCGTCGGATACGTGGGCCATCGTCAGGCGCTGGATGTCGTGATGGGCGGTCTGCGACGACTCGAATACCGCGGATACGACTCCACGGGCGTCGGTCTGGTCGACGGCGACCGCATCGCCTGGGCCAAGAAGGCCGGCAAGCTCGCGAACCTCGACGCCGTCCTCGAGGGCAATGCCCTGCCCGCGTCCACGACCGGGATCGGGCACACCCGCTGGGCCACCCACGGCGCGCCCACGGACGCCAACGCCCACCCCCACCTCGACGCCGCCGACCGGGTCGCGGTGGTGCATAACGGCATCATCGAGAACTTCATGGTCCTGCGCGCCGAGCTCGAGGCCGCGGGGTACGAGTTCCTCTCCGAGACCGACACCGAGGTCGTGGTGCACCTGCTGCACCGTGAGCTGCAGCAGCAGGACGACCTGTCCGAGGCCGTGCGCGCGGTGTGCCGCCGCCTGGAGGGTGCGTTCACGCTCGTCTTCGCCGACGCGCTGAACCCCGGTGTGGTCGTCGGCGCCCGGCGCAACTCGCCCCTCGTGGTGGGCCGCGGCGAGGGCGAGAACTTCCTCGGCTCCGACGTCGCGGCGTTCATCGACTACACGGCCGAGGCGATCGAGCTCGGCCAGGACCAGGTCGTCACGATCACCGCCGACGCGATCGACGTCACCGACTTCCACGGCAACCCGGCCGAGACCACCGCCTACACGGTCGACTGGGACGTCACCGCCGCCGAGAAGGGCGGCTACGAGTGGTTCATGACCAAGGAGATCGAGGAGCAGCCCAAGGCGGTCGCCGACACCCTCCTCGGTCGCCTCGACCAGGACGGCCACCTGCAGCTCGACGAGATGCGGCTCACCGACGACGAGCTGCGCGAGATCGACAAGATCATCGTCATCGCGTGCGGCACCGCCTCCTACGCGGGACTCGTGGCCAAGTACGCCATCGAGCACTGGACCCGCATCCCTTGCGAGGTCGAGCTGGCCTCGGAGTTCCGCTACCGCGACCCGATCATCGACCGCTCCACGCTCGTGGTGGCGATCAGCCAGTCCGGCGAGACCATGGACACGCTCATGGCCATCCGGTACGCCCGCCAGCAGCGCGCCCGGGTTCTCTCGATCTGCAACACCAACGGCTCCACCATCCCGCGCGAGTCCGACGCGGTGATCTACACCCACGCCGGCCCCGAGGTCGCCGTGGCGTCCACGAAGGGCTTCCTGTCCCAGGTCGTGGCCTGCTACCTGCTCGGCCTCTACCTGGCGCAGGCCAAGGGCGTGAAGTACGGCGACGAGATCAGCTCGATCATCGACGAGCTGCACCAGGTGCCCGCCGGCATCCAGCGGATGATCGACGAGGGCGACCAGGTGCGCAAGCTCGCTGCCGAGCTCGTCGACCGCCGCTCGTTCCTGTTCCTGGGCCGCCACGTGGGCTTCCCGGTGGCGCTCGAGGGCGCGCTGAAGCTCAAGGAGCTGGCCTACGTGCACGCCGAGGGCTTCGCGGCCGGCGAGCTGAAGCACGGTCCCATCGCGCTGGTCGAGAAGGGCCTGCCGATGTTCGTCGTCGTGCCGCCCCGCGCCCGCGACCAGTTGCAGGAGAAGATCCTCAGCAACATCCAGGAGGTGCGGGCCCGCGGCGCCTACACGATCGTCCTGGTCGAGGACGGCGACGACTCCGTGGTGCCGTTCGCCGACGTCGTGATCCGGCTGCCGAAGGTGCCCACGCTGCTGCAGCCGCTGGTGGCCACGGTGCCGCTGCAGATCTTCGCCTGCGAGCTGGCCGAGCTGCTCGGCCACGACGTCGACCAGCCGCGCAACCTGGCGAAGTCCGTCACGGTCGAGTGACGCGATGCTGACCGCCCACACCGTCGCGCAGGTCCGTGCGGCGGAGGAGGTCGCAGCGGTCGAGCAGGGCTGGGACGGGCTCATGCAGCGCGCGGCCGGGGCTTTGGTCGGCCACCTTCTCGAGCTGGTCCCGGCCGACGAGACCGTGGTGGTGCTGGTCGGGCCGGGCAACAACGGCGGTGACGCGCTGTTCGCGGCCGCCCGGTTGCTGGAGCGCGGCCGCCGCGTCAACCTGTGCCTGCTCGATGCGTCGAAGGCCCACCCCGCCGGCCTCGCGGCGGCCACGGGCGCGGGCGCGCAGGTCGTCGATCGTCCCGAAGGGCACCGCGTCGCGGTCGACGCGCTCTTCGGCATCGGCGCCCGCCCCGGTCTGACGGGAGTGGCGGCGGAGTGGGCCGCGTGGATCGAGCGCGAGCGGCCGTGCGTCGTGGCGGTGGACGTGCCGTCGGGGATCGGCGTCGACGACGGCCGGCTCGACGGACCCGCCGTCCGGGCCGACCACACGATCACCTTCGGCACGATGAAGCCCGGGCTGCTGCTGGGGCCGGCCGCGCCGCTCGCCGGGCGCGTCACCGTGGTCGACATCGGCCTGGACCTCGCGGAGCAGCGGGCGGTGGAGTCGCTCGAGCTCGCCGACGGCCACCGGTTCCGCGACCGCATGGTCCCGTCGGCCGCCGACCACAAGTACAGCCGCGGCGTCGTCGGCGTCCGCGCGGGCTCACCGGAGTACGCCGGCGCCGCCCACCTCTGCGTCGCCGGGGCCCAGGCCGGCCCGGCCGGCATGGTCCGCTTCGTCGGCGCCCCCGACCTGTCGCACCGCGTCGTCGACCGGGCCCCCGAGGTCGTGGCCGGCGCCGGCCGTGTGCAGGCGTGGGTCGTCGGGCCCGGCGGCGAGGACTCCGCCGAGCCCCTCGACGCCGCGCTCGCCGACGGCGTGCCCGTGGTGGTCGACGCCACCGCGTTGGGCCACCTGCCCGACCGGTTCGAGGTCGACGCCCTGCTGACACCGCACGCCGGCGAGCTCGCCGCGATGCTCGGTACCGAGCGTGCCGAGGTCGAGGCGGACCCGCTGGCCCATGCCCGTCGCGCCGCCGAGCGCTGGTCCGCCACCGTGCTGCTCAAGGGGCCGCGCACGCTCGTGGTCTCGACCGACGGCCGCGTGCGGGTCAACACGTCGGGCACCCCGTGGCTCGGCACCGCGGGCGCCGGAGACGTCCTGGCCGGGTTCGCCGGGTCGCTGCTCGCCCGCGGGCTCGACGCGTTCGACGCCGGGTCGGTCGCGGCGCTGCTGCACGGCCTCGCCGCCGAACGGGTCGGCGGACCCTTCGTCGCCTCCGACATCGCCCGCGCCCTGCCGGGCACCCTCCGCGATTTCTGCGACGGGTCCCGGCTCATGAGGGGTGCGGAGGACGAGATCCACCGACGTCGAGAGGAGGGCCGCCCATGAGCAACGCCGAGCTCGTCGTCGACCTTGACCAGTACCGAGCCAACCTCGCCGCGCTGCGGGCGTACGCGCCCGACGCCCTGCAGATGGCCGTGGTGAAGGCGAACGCCTACGGGCACGGCACGGTGCCGATCGCACGCGCGGCGCGCGGCGCTGGCGTCGACTGGTTGGGTGTCGCCACGCCGCAGGAGGCGCTCGACCTGCGCGCCTCGGGCGACCGGGGGCCGCTGCTGTGCTGGCTCGCGATCCCCGGCGCGCCCTTCGCCGAGCTGGTCGATGCCGACGTCGACGTCACCGCCTCGGGCGTCGACCAGCTGCACGCCATCGCCGCGGCCGGCGAGCGACCCCGGGTGCAGCTGAAGGTCGACACCGGCCTGTCGCGCAACGGAGCCTTCGGACCGCAGTGGGACGCGCTCGTCGCCGCGGCCGCGCGGCTCCAGGAGGCCGGCACCATCGAGGTCACCGGCGTCTGGTCGCACTTCGCGAGCGCCGACGAGCCGGACCATCCGGCCAACGACCACCAGGAGTCCGTGTTCCGTGCGGCGGTCGACCAGCTGGCGTCGGCCGGGGTCGATCCCGGCGTGCGGCACCTGGCCAACTCCGCCGCTGCCGTGACCCGGCCGTCCTCGCACTTCGACCTCGTCCGGATCGGCATCGCCTCGTACGGCATCGATCCCGACCCCGCCGTGCCCGTCCCCGAGGTGCGCCCCGTGCTGACCGCGCGCACCGTGCTGGCGAACGTCAAGCGGGTTCCGGCGGGCGCGTCGGTCTCCTACGGCTGGCGCTGGTCGGCCGACCGCGAGACGACCCTGGGGCTCGTTCCCGTCGGGTACGGCGAGGGGATCCACCGCACGGCCTCGAACCGGGCCGAGGTGGGGTTCGCGGGGAGCCGGGCCCCGGTCCGTGGGACGATCTGCATGGACCAGCTGGTCGTCGACTTGGGCGACCGGACGGCCCGCATCGGCGACCGGGTCACGCTGTTCGGCCCCGGCGACGACGGCGAGCCGACGGCCCAGGACTGGGCCGATGCCGCCGGGACGATCGCCTACGAGATCGTGACGCGTCTGGCAGGGCGCTGGTCCCGCACCTACCGAGGAGAGCGATGACGTCGTTGGCAGGACGAGTGGCGGCCACCGCCGGTGCCTTCGCGGCGGCCGGTGTCGCCGGCACGGCCGCGACGATCCTCCGGAACCGCAAGGCCGAGCAGCGCCGCCTCTCGCGCGGTGAGGACGTGCCCTTCGGGTCGGTCCGCGGCGACTCGTACTACGTGTCGGCCGCCGACGACGTGCCGATTCACGTCGAGGTCGACGAGGGTCCCGGCCCCACGATCGTCTTCCTGCACGGCTGGATGTGCGACCTCGACACCTGGCACTTCCAGCGGCTCGCGCTGCGCGACCACGCCCGGCTGGTCTTCATGGAGCACCGGTCGCACGGGCGCTCGGGGCGCAGCGGTCCGCGCAACTCCTCCCTGCACGACATGGCCGACGACGTCCGCCGCGTGATCGACGCCCACGCGCCCGACGGGCCGGTCGTGCTCGTGGGGCACTCGATGGGCGGCATGGCCGCGATGCAGCTGGCCCAGCTGGCGCCCGAGCTGTTCGACGACCGGATCGCGGGCGTCGTCCTGGTCAGCACGAGTGCCGGCAAGCTCATGCGCCGCAGCCCGGCGCTGCGGTTCATCGTGCCGCTGGTCAAGGCGGCGACGCCCCTGCTCGACTGGGGCCGCGAGTTCAACAGCTACTCGGTCATCCGCCGCTGGGCCTTCGGCCCGCACGCGCAGTCCTCGCGGGTCGACATGGCCGACGAGATGATCCTGCGTGCTCCCACCACCGTCGTCCTGAACTTCTACGACAACTTCGTCGAGCTCGACCTCGGCGCCGGGCTCGATGCCATCTCCCGGTGCCGCACCGCGGTCGTGTGCGGCACGAAGGACGTCATGACCCCGTTCGGCCACAGCCGCTGGCTGGCCCGTCACATCACCGGCGCCGAGCTCGTGCCCGTCAACGACGCGGGCCACATGGTCATGCTCGAGGAGCACGAGCAGGTGACGGAGGCGATCGAGCGCGTCCTCAAGGACATCGCATGAGCCGTGAGCTCGACGTCGACCTGGCCGGTCCCGACCGGGCCCAGGAGGTCGTCGACGTCATCCATCGTGCCTTCGCCGCGCGCCCGGCGCTCGACCCGCCCGCCACGGCCGGCGACGAGACCGTCGAGTCCGTCGCCGCCGCGCTCGAGGATCACGGGGGACTGATCGCGATGCGTCGCGGGCTGCCGCTCGGCGCCATCTTGTTCGACCGCTCGCGTCCTGGGCTGATGGGCCTGCGTCGCGTCAGCGTCGACCCGCTCGGCCGTGACCGCGGCGTCGCCTCGGCCATGGTCGGCGTCGCCGAGGACGTCGCGGAGGAGGCCGGCATGGACGGCATCTGGCTCCACGTCCGCGAGGAGCTGCCCGAGAACGTGCGCTTCTGGAGTCACCGCAAGTACCGGCCCGTTCGTCGCGAAGGCACCACGATCGAGATGGGCAAGACGCTGTGGCTCGCCCGGGAAGTGCCCGACGCCGATGCGATGCGCGACCTCGCCGCGCGCGTCGCGGGTCTCGTCCGGGCCGGCGACCTGCTCGTGCTCACCGGCGACCTCGGGGCCGGCAAGACCACGTTCACCCAGGGGCTGGGGGAGGCCCTCGGGATCCGCGGGCCCGTGACGTCGCCGACGTTCGTCATCGCGCGCACCCACCCGAGCCTGGTCGGCGGCCCGTCGCTCGTCCACGTCGACGCGTACCGGCTCGGCAGCGCCGCCGAGATCGACGACATCGACTTGGACGCCACCACCGACGAGTCGGTCACCGTCGTTGAGTGGGGCGCCGGCATGGCGGAGCAGCTCTCGGACAGCTGGCTCTCGATCGCGATCGAGACGCGCGCCGCCGGCCCGGTCGACCCGGTCGGCACGGCCTCGGGCGTCCTGTCCGAGGACATGCGCGTCGTCACCATCCGGCCCTACGGCCCCCGGTGGCTCGAGGTCCCGCTGCGCAGCACCCTGCTGGCCTGACCGACAGCCACATCCACGCGCCCCACTCCACTTTTGGAACTGGATTCACGTCGCGCGGCCCGTTGAGCGTGGATCCGGTTCCAAAAGTGCGGAGGGGGCGGAACTAGGCTGGGGCCGTGCTCCTCCTCGCGTTCGACACCGCCACGCCGGCGATCTCCGTGGCCGTCCACGACGGCACCTCCGTCGTCGGCGAGGCCACGGGGGCGGGGTCGATGGCCCATGGCGAGCTCCTGGCACCGGCGATCCGCGAGGCGCTCCAGCACGCCGGCGCCACGCCCGCCGACCTGACCGACGTCGCCGTCGGCGTGGGTCCCGGACCCTTCACCGGGTTGCGGGTCGGCGTGGTCACGGCGCTGACCCTGGGCCAGACCCTCGGCCTCGCCACCCACGGCGTGTGCTCGCTCGACATCCTCGCCGCCGAGGCCTCGGCGCAGTTCGACGAGGACTTCGTCGTCGCCACCGACGCCCGGCGCAAGGAGGTCTACTGGGGCCGCTTCACCGCCGCGGGCGTCCGCGTGGCCGGTCCCGACGTCGACTTCCCCGAGACCGTCGCGGCGCTCGGTCTGCCGGTCGTCGGTCGCGGCGGGCACCTCTTCGCCGATCGCTTCGCCCGCGTGGAGGCGACGCCGCTCGACCCGTCGGCAGCCGCGCTCGCCGCGCTCGTCGCCGGCGGCCGGGCGGTCGAGCTGCCGCTCGAGCCCCTCTACCTGCGCCGACCGGACGCGACACCCCAGGTCGCCTCGAAGCCGGCATGATCCGCGCGGCGGGCCTGCGCGACCTCGACACCCTGGAGTCGATCGAGAACGCCAGCTTCGGACTGGACGCCTGGAGCGCGGCGCAGGTGCGGGACGAGCTCGTCGGCGACCGGATCGTGCTGGTGCTCGTCGACGAGTTCGGTGTGCGCGGCTACGCCTCGGTGCGGCTGTTCGCCCCCGACTCCGAGCTGATGCGGATCGCCGTGGGGCTGGGGTCGCGCCGCGAGGGGGTGGGCTCGCGCCTGTTGCAGGCGGCCGAGGACGCGGCGCGCGGCAAGGGCGCCGACCGGCTCCTGCTGGAGGTCGCCGACGACAACGCGGCCGCGCTCGCGCTCTACCGTCGCGCCGGGTACCGCGAGGCCGGCCGCCGGCGCTCCTACTACCGCTCGGGTGCCGACGCGGTGCTCATGGAGCGCCCACTCGGATGAGCGACGTGCTGGACTCGGTCCGCTCGTGGCCCTGGGCCTGGGCGTGGCTCACGTTCTTCGTCGTCGTGCTGCTGCGTGCCGGTGGAACCTACGGGATCGGCCGCGCCCTCGCCGCCGGCCTGGTGCGCGATCGCGAGCCCGGCGCCCGCGTCCGCGCGGCGATGGCGCAGGTCGCCCGCTGGGGTCCGCCGGCCGTCACCGTGAGCTTCTTCACGGTCGGCGCGCAGACCGCGGTGAACCTCGCGGCTGGTCTGGCACGGATGACGTTCCCGCGCTACCTGACCGGCCTGCTGCCCGGCGCCGTCATCTGGGCGACGGTCTGGTCGACGATCGGGATGAGCGCCTTCCTCGCGGTCTTCTCCGGCGGCTCGGAGCGGGCCGCGTGGTTCTTCCTGCTCGCCGTCGTGGTGGTGGTGGCGGTGCTGCTGGGACGCTCGATCCGCGAGCCGGGACCCGCTCCGGACCCCGAGCAGGACTGACTTCGGGCCCCCTGCGAGTGCCCCCGGCGCGTGGCAAGGTGGAGGCATGAGCGATCCGCGCAACCAGCCCCCGGCCCCTTCCCAGTACCTGAGCCAGGAACAGGATCAGGACACCCTGCTCGGTCGTGAGACCCACGATCCGCTGGACGAGGGCCTCACCGCTCCCGAGCGCTGGTCCGCCGGCGAGGGCTTCGGCACGACCGCCGAGGAGCAGGTCCAGGGAGAGTCGTTCGAGCAGCGCCTCCAGCAGGAGGAGCCCGACGTCGACCCCGAGTCCGAGTGGAGCGAGGAGGACCTCGACGACGGCGAGGTCGGCGTGCGCCGGTCCGGCCGGCTGGTCGACCCCGACGGCGGCGTCGGCGAGGACCACGTGTCCCAGTTGGTGGGCGACGACGTGGGCATCGACGGTGCCGCCGCCAGCGCCGAGGAGGCTGCCGTCCACGTCGTCGAGGAGGAGTGACGAGACCCCACGTCGGTGAACGCGCGTGCACTAGGGTGCAGCCATGCGCGACCTGACGTACCCGGCGGTCATCGGCACGGCGAAGACGCTGTTCCGGGTGCTGGGCATCTCCTTCCAGACCTCCGGTACCGAGCACATCCCGCGTGAGGGTGGCGCCATCCTCGCGTCCAACCACGTCAGCTACGTCGACTTCATCTTCAACGGCCTGGCGGCCCAGCCCGCCGGGCGCCTCGTGCGCTTCATGGCGAAGAAGGAGGCGTTCGACCACAAGGTGTCCGGCCCCCTCATGCGGTCGATGCACCACATCCCGGTCGATCGCGCCCAGGGCGAGGGCTCGCTGCACGCCGCGGCCGACTATGCGCGCCGGGGCGAGATCGTCGGAATCTTCCCCGAAGCCACGATCAGCCGCTCGATGGAGGTCAAGGAGATCAAGACCGGCGCCGTCCGCGCGGCCGCCGAGGCGGGCGTGCCGCTCATCCCGATGGTCGTCTGGGGCACGCAGCTGCTGAAGACCAAGGACCACGAGGCCGACCTCTACGGCCGCGGCAAGACGATCGGGCTGCACGTCGGCGAGCCGATCCCGGTCACGGGCGAGGACCCGGTGGCCGAGACCGCGCTGCTGCACGAGGCGCTCACCGGCCTGCTCGACAAGGCCATCCGCGAGTACCCGGTCCCGCCCGAGGGCCAGTGGTGGGCGCCCGCCCGCTACGGCGGCACCGCACCCACCCCCGACGAGGCCCGCCGCCTCGACCTCGAGGAGAAGGCCGTCCGCGACGCCAAGCGCGCGCAGCGGGGCTGACGTCCGGCCCTGTCCCGTGGGCCGCGACGTCCGCTGACCGGGCCCACGGCACAATGGACCGGTGAGCGAACCGCTGGTCCTGGGCATCGAGTCCTCGTGCGACGAGACCGGTGTCGGCATCGTCCGCGGCACCACGCTGCTGGCCCATGCGGTCGCGTCCAGCGTCGAGGAGCACGTCCGCTTCGGCGGCGTCGTGCCCGAGGTCGCCAGCCGGGCCCACCTCGAGGCCATGGTGCCGACGCTCGAGCAGGCGTACGAACAGGCCGGCTTCGACGTCCGCGAGGTCGACGCGATCGCCGTCACCAGCGGTCCGGGCCTGTCCGGTGCCCTGCTGGTCGGCGTCGCCGCCGCCAAGGCGCTCGCCGTCGCGCACGACAAGCCGCTCTACGGCGTCAACCACCTGGCCGCGCACGTCGCGGTCGACCAGTTGGAGCGCGGCCGGTACACCGAGCCGGCGGTCGCGCTGCTGGTCAGCGGCGGCCACACCGAGCTGCTGCTGGTCAACGACATCGCCACCGACATCACGCTGCTCGGGGGGACGATCGACGACGCCGCCGGCGAGGCCTTCGACAAGGTGGCCCGGCTCCTCGGCCTGCCGTACCCCGGTGGGCCCGAGATCGACCGCGCGGCGCGCGACGGCGACCCGACCGCGATCGCGTTCCCGCGTGGGCTCACCACCGGTCGCGACCTCGACCGCTACCGCTGGGACTTCTCGTTCTCGGGCCTCAAGAGCGCGGTGGCGCGGCACGTCCAGCGCGAGCAGGGGATGGGCCGCGCGATCGCGGTCGCCGATGTTGCCGCCTCCTTCCAGGACGCGGTGTGCGACGTGCTGAGCCGCAAGGCGATCAAGGCCTGCGTCGAGCACGACGTGCCCCGCCTGATCCTCGGCGGCGGCGTGGCGGCGAACGGCCGGCTGCGTCACTTCGTGCTGGAGCGTGCCGAGAAGGCCGGCGTCGAGGTCCGCATCCCGCCGCCCTCGCTGTGCACCGACAACGGCGCCATGGTGGCGGCCCTCGGTGCCGAGGTCGTGCGTCGGGGGATCGCGCCCTCGTCGCTCGACCTGCCGGTCGACTCGAGCCTCCCCGTCACCAGCATCGTCGCCGCCTGACCCGCACTCCACCCCACCGCGAGTGGCGCAAACCTGCCCGCCACTCGCCGAGTGGCGGG
>NZ_BJZQ01000001.1 GCF_007992115.1 Aeromicrobium flavum | reverse complement strand
ACCGGCGGTGACGGAGCCCTCGAACACGAGCGGCTTGAGGTTGGCACGCGCGGCGTAGATGGCAGCGGTGTACCCCGAGGGGCCGGAGCCGATGATGATGAGACTGCGGACGTCAGACACGGTTCGACTCCTCGGGCGCGAGGGAGGCGATGAGCTCCTCGATGCGGCCGCGGATCTCGTCACGGATCGGGCGCACCGCGTCGATGCCCTGACCGGCCGGATCCTCCAGGACCCAGTCCTCGTAGCGCTTGCCCGGGAAGTACGGGCACTCGTCGCCGCAGCCCATCGTGATGACGACGTCGGAGGCCTTCACGGCGTCCTCGGTGAGCTTTTTGGGCTGCTCGCCGGCGATGTCGATGCCGACTTCGCGCATCGCCTCGACGGCGACCGGGTTGATCTGGTCTCCGGGCATAGAGCCCGCGGAGCGGACGTCAATGCGATCGCCGGCCAGCGCGGTCAGGAAGCCGGCGGCCATCTGCGAGCGGCCGGCGTTGTGGACGCAGACGAACAGGACGGAGGGACGATCAGACATGCGGTGCTCCTTGGTCGGAGGTGGTGGAGGGAGTGAAGAACTTGCGGGCCCACAGGGCGACATAGACGAGCCCGACGAGAACGGGGACCTCGATCAGCGGCCCGACCACGCCGGCGAGCGCCTGGCCGGAGGTGACGCCGAACGTGCCGATCGCGACCGCGATGGCGAGCTCGAAGTTGTTGCCGGAGGCGGTGAACGCCAACGTGGCCGTCTTGGCGTAGCCGAGGTCGAGCACCTTGCCGAGCACCATCCCCAGACCGAACGTGATCGTGAAGTAGACCAGCAGCGGAAGCGAGATGCGCACGACGTCGAACGGCTGGCTCGTGATCGCGTCGCCCTGCAGGGCGAACAGGACCACGATGGTGAAGAGCAGTCCGTAGAGCGCCCAGGGACCGAGGCGTGGCAGGAACGTGTCCTCGTACCACTCGCGCCCCTTGGCCTTCTCCCCGATCGTTCGGGTCAAGAACCCGGCAACCAGTGGGATGCCGAGGAACACCAGCACACTCACCGTGATGGACCAGAACGAGAACTCCGCCGACGTTGTCTCCAGCCCGAGCCAGCTCGGCAGCGTCTGCAGGTAGAACCAGCCGAGCGCTCCGAAGGCGAACACCTGGAAGACGGAGTTGACGGCGACGAGCACCGCTGCGGCCTCGCGATCTCCGCACGCCAGGTCGTTCCAGATCAGCACCATCGCGATGCAGCGCGCGAGGCCGACGATGATCAGCCCGGTGCGGAACTCCGGCAGGTCCGGCAGCATCAGCCAGGCGAGCGCGAACATCAACGCCGGCCCCAGGATCCAGTTCATGAACAACGAAGCACCGAGCAGCTTGTGGTCGCCCGTGACGCGCTGCGTCTCGTCGTAGCGGACCTTCGCCAACACCGGGTACATCATCACGAGCAGGCCGATCGCGATCGGCAACGACACCGAGCCGATCTTCACCGCGTCCAGCGCCTCGTCCAGTCCATCGACCGTGCGACCGAGAATCAGACCCAGCGCCATCGCCAGGATGATCCACACCGGCAGGAAGCGGTCCAGCCTCGACAGGTGGGCGACGACTTCGGTTTCGGACCTACTGTCTGCGGCGGGTGCGGACGTCACGTGCGGCTCCTCGAGGACCTCGGTCCTGCATCGACGGTTGTCTATCTAGTGCGAGCGTACCCCGCCTTTCCGGTCGACCTTGCCATGCCGAGTGAACGCCCCGTGAACTGTTCGGACCCGCTGGAGACCTCCGCGACCTTTGCCGTTCCGCCTTGCCGAATGGGGACATACTGGGTCCATGGTCACCCCCGCCGGACAGGATGCCAGCTGCTGCATCCCTCTGACCGCCGCTCCGATCACGCCGGACGACGCGACCGAGCTGTCACGCAAGTTCAAGGCTCTCGCCGACCCCACGCGCGTGCGGCTGCTCTCACTCGTGGCGGCGCACGAGGGCGGCGAGGCGTGCGTCTGCGACATCACCGAGCCCGTGGGGCTGAGCCAGCCGACGGTGTCCCACCACCTCAAGATCCTCGTCGAGACCGGCCTGCTCGCGCGTGAACAGCGTGGCACGTGGGCGTTCTACTCCGTCGTCCCCGGGGCGCTGGGCCACCTGTCCGACGTGCTGCGAGACCCGACCGCGCGAGAGACCCAAGGCCTCGTCAAGGGCTGAGCGCCAGGGTGGATCGGGACAGTTCGCAGGGACCGACAGCGGACGTCCGAGGCTCCTCGTTCCCTCGCGACGCAGAGACAGCCTCACCAACGCGATGGCACATCGGCCTCCTGAATTCATGGGAGTGTGAAACGCGGACGGGCGGCCTGAAGCACCCAGTACTATCCACCGTAGTATTTCACCACGTACCCGTTCATGACCCGCCGGCCGCCCGCCGGTGACTGACGCGTCCAAGAGACTGGAAGAAGTGCCAAACCGTGAAGTGGAGACCTGCAATGCGTTGGCTGCCCGGCGTTGTCCTAGTCGTCGCGGGGATGGTGAGCCTGGCGGCTTGCGCGCCCGACGAGGTGCCGTCGCAGAGCTCATCGGGCTATGGAGAGGAGTCCGGCTACGGCGAGATATCCGGCGATCCGCTGGGTCCGTCGACGCAAGTACTGCAGGACACGACCGGAAAGCCCTGGTCCTTCACCGACGTGGAGGAAGGTCGCATCCGGTTGGTGTACTTCGGTTACACCAGTTGTCCCGACGTCTGCCCATTGACGATGGCAGACCTTGCTGTCGCCTTGGAGCGACTCGACGCTGACGTCCGCGCGAGGATCGACGTTGCTCTCGTCAGCACCGACCCCCGTCGTGACACTCCTGAGCAACTCGACACGTGGCTCGGTGCAATCGAACCCGATTTCACGGGAGTGCGTGGTCCCATCAAGAGTGTGATCGACGCGGCATTGTCCTACGGCATCAACGTCGAGGCACCCACCGTGACCGACGACTCCTACGAGGTGACCCACGGTGCCCAGTTGATCGTGCTCAAACCCGGCGGAGGGATGGTCGGCTACTTCCGCGAGACAGTCGGCGTAGATACCTACGTCGAGGAACTGCCCGGGCTCCTCGAGCGGCATGGTTGAGGTGGGACGGTGCTGAAATCCAGCTCGACCGCAGCACTCCGTGCGGCTCTCGTTCTTTTCTGTCTCGTTGCCCTCGTTGGTTGCGGCGGGACCGCCGCTCCGCAACCGCATGATGGCGACGATCTGAGCATCACGTCCGCATGGGCAGCCGCCATCGACCTTTCGACAGCGGTCGACCCCGAGGCGGCGATGAGCGTCGCCTATGCCGACATCAAGAACAGCAGCGACGAGGATGACGCATTAATTCGTGTCTCAAGTGACGCTGTTCGCGCGATCGAAATTCACGAGACGGTCACTTCAGGGAACTCCGGCTCGATGGTGGAAGTCGAACGAGTCGACCTCCCTGCCGGGTCCAGTGTGAGTTTGAAGCCGGGCGGACTTCACCTGATGCTCATCGGCCCTCGAGACGACCTGGTGGCGGGCACGTCGATCGATGTCCGGTTCGTGTTCGAGAGCGGCTCCGAGATGGACATGCGGGTTCCTGTGATTGATCGGGCCGACCGGCCGTGAATGTGGAGAATCCCGGCGCTGCCCACGACAAGTACGAGCCCTCGGCCGGACGGAGGATCTCCCGTAGGTCGCTGGTCGGTCTTGTCGGAGCGGCTGGGGTGGGTGGGGTGGCCGGTTTGGTCGGCGGACGCAGCATCAGTCCCGCCTCTGGTGCAACGTCGGAGGCCCTGGCTGCGCGCCTTGCCCGTTCGGAGTCAGTCGCGTCAACGCGCTCTGCCCTGCCAGCGGGAGTGGCTGCCCCGATTCCCGCATGTGGTCACATCCTGTCGATCGACCTTTCCGACGATCCCGGCCAGACACCGTCCGACCTGGCAGTGGCTGCGCGAGAGCTGCTGATCGAATGGAGCAGACTCGCCCAGCAGTTGGCACCTGGCGCCGCGCCGAGCACGACCGCCGCGGCAGGTGCGGACCTGCGGGCCGCCAGCCTGGAGTTCACGATCGGCATCGGGTCCAGCCTTCTACAGCGCTGCGGACTGGGCGCGCGAATTCCCAAGCCCCTCGTACCACTTCCCGCGTTCGACGTCGATCGACTCGCTCCGGACCAGTGCGACGGGGACTTCTTGATTCAGTTGGGCGCCGAGGACCCGATGCGGCTCGCTGGAGCGGTGCAGGCTGTGCTGTCGACGCTCAAGAATCGCGCGCAGGTGCGTTGGTCTGTTCGAGGATTCAGCCAGAGCGCGGCATCGGCATCAGACGTTCGTCAAACGCCCCGCAACATCATGGGTCAGCGCGACGGAACGAACAATCCGGAACGTGGTTCATCGCTCTGGGAAACCGTGGTCACAGCCCGCGAAGGTGTCGGACCCGCGAGATGGATGGACGGCGGCAGCTATGCCGTGGTTCGACAGATCCACATCGACCTGGACGGCTGGTTTGCGCTCTCCATGCCGGAGCGCGACACGGCGATGGGGCGAAGCACCGTCACGGGTGCTGCGTTGGGTCATTCGCGCGAGCACGATCCGGTGGAACTCGCCCGCCGCGACGCCGCCGGCGAGTTGCTCATCGATCCGCGCGCTCACATCAGACTCAGTAGCGCCCAGAACGTCGCCGGCCAGCGAATCTATCGACGCTCATGGAATTTCGATCATGGGCCCCAGGCCGAAGGTCGTCGAGCTGGCATGCTTTTCGTGGCTTGGCAGGCCGACCCTCGCCGTGGCTTCATCCCCATCCAACAAGCGCTCGATGACGGCGGCGACCTGTTGAGCGCACATGCGAAGCATGTCGGTAGCGCGGTCTACGCGGTACCACCACTTCGGTCCGGTGATCCCTACGTGGGGCATGAGCTCTTCGGTACCTGACGCGCGCCAGTGGTGCTTGACTCTGCGCGAGGCACCCGTACGCCGGGAGGTACGATCGTTCTTAGTACAAATGAAGGAAGGCGGTCTGGCATGGGCCCACTGGAGACAGCAGTCATGCAGCGCCTCTGGGACAAGAACGCGCCACAGACAGTGCGCGACGTCCAGGAGGACATCGCGACCGAGCGAGAGATCGCCTACACCACCGTGATGACTGTCATGGACAACCTTCACAAGAAGGGCCTCCTCACCAGGTCACGCCACGGGCGCGCATACATCTACAGCCCGAAGGAGAGCCACGAGGAGTACACCGCATCCCTCCTTGAGGACGTCCTCGCCGAGAGCGGCGACCGGCACGGAGTGTTGATGCGCTTCGTGGATCGGCTCGATGAAGACGTTTTGGAGTCGCTGAGGCAGATCGTGCAAGACCCCCTGCGCGGAGACGACCGGCAGTCATGAACATTGCCCTGGGATTCCTCCTGCTGGCAGGCGCGTTCATGTTGGCAGGCCAGTTCGGCCTCAAGTCGGCTGAGTGGCCACGGCGTGCACCGCGACTCGGAATCGCCCTGTGGCAGGCGTTGTCTGGAGCCACAGTCGTTTCTCTGTTGCTCGCCTGCGTCGCCTTGACACTGCCGGGGATGTCCGTCGTCGAGACCTTGGGTGAGATCATCCGCGTCTGTGTGGTGGAGCTGTCCCACCAGTACTCCTCGGTGGCCGGCGCCGTCGTCAGTTCGGTGGGCATCGTCCTGCTCTCGATCCTCTTCGGGCGAGTGGCTCGGGCACTGTGGTCGCGTCAAAAGGAAGCGCAAAGAGCGCGGACGCGCCATCTGATAGCGCTGGCGAAGGTTGCGAGGCCCACCGGTGACAACGTCTTCCACCTCGATCACGACGCGGCCGCGGTGTACTGTGTCGCAGACCCTCGACGGGGACCCGCGACTGGAGCCGTCGTCGTGACGCGAGGTGCACGCGAGGCTCTGACCCACGAGCAGCTCAGATTGGTGCTCCGCCATGAACGCGCTCACCTTCGGTCACGACATGACCGACTCGTTCTCAGGTCCCGGGCACTGGCGGACGCACTTCCTTGGCTCCCGTTCTTCCGAACGGTTCACGAGCAGATCAGCAACCTGGTCGAAATGCATGCAGACGACGCCGTCGCACCCAAGGATCGACCCACACTGGCAGTGGCTCTCTTTCGATTGGCTGGGGGCGGGATCGCGGGAGCACCGTCCGGAGCGCTGGGCGCCGGCGGTGCCGGAGCCACGATGCGGGCACGCAGGCTGGTGTTGCCGTACGTACCCCTGAAGCGCACCAGCGCCGCGCTGGTCGTCGCTGCGATCGTCGCCGTGGGTGCTGCACCGGCAGCCCTCGCGCTGGTTCCTTCTGATGACACTCTCTTCCACAATTGCTGCGTCCAGTAGTCGTCGGCGACGCCACAACCGTTCGATCGATGTGGCATAGCAAGTCTGGTGGCTTGAGCCCGGGGATTCGAGACATTTCGGCGTCTTCACCACACGCGCACTGACCCGCCGACGGGCCCCGATCGCCATGTACTACCTTGCTTAGTAGATCGTGTTGGTGATGAAACTCAGCTCGACACTGGGAGAAAGCGAATGAACAAGTCTTCCTGCGATTTCGCCCATCAGTGGAGGGCGAAGCAACAAGACCAATCACTCAGCAGCGATCTCTCTAGCGTGGCGGCGCGCCGTGCCCCATCCAGATCCACAGGAGAAGAATCTTGGTCACACGATCGATCACTCGTTCCGCCCTGCTGACGGCGATGGCAACCGCGGCGGTACTGCTCGCACCGGCCCCACCGGCAAGTGCTCACACCGAACTGACATCCACCGATCCCGCACCCGGAGCGTCGCTCGCAGAACCTCCGAACGAGGTCACACTGGCATTCACCGACAAGATGTCGGCGGATTTCAGCTCCCTGAGTCTCACTGTTGGCGACCGCGAAGCGGTGACTCTCACGCCGGACACCGACGGAAACGAGGTGAGCGCTGTGATTCCTGCCGTACTCCCGGGCACTTCGGCGTCGCCGGCAGTGGTGACGTGGAAGATCGCCTATCGCGTTGTCTCGGCCGACGGACACCCGGTCGCTGGAGAACTGAGCTTCGAGGCACCGGCACCCTCGCCGACCGAGCCGATGGGCACCGCGCAGCCACAGTCATCCTTGGGACAGCCGACCGACTCCTCGACCGAGCAATCACGGCAGCCAAGCGAGATTAACGACGAGAGCAGCGGCGCCGGCCCAGGCCTCACGCTCGCGCTCGTGGGTATCGGCGCGGTCTCGCTCGGCGTGCTGATGGCCGGCATTCTGCGGCGGCGACGCCCCAAGGACCGTTCTCCGGACGCCTGAATGTCCGGTGTCACGTCGAGTGCGGTTGTTGATCGGCCCACTTCACCACCACCCACCGTCGGCGAGTTGCACACCTTCTACTAACCTAGTTAGTATCTGTCTGATGCGAGGAGTCCCCGTGCGGATCCAATCCAAATTGGCTGTACTGGCCGTCGTGGTGTTCATGGCCGTTCTCGGCGCACTACTTCTGACTGCCGGCCGCGACACACCGAGCCGAACGGCCGATGGCGCGGGCGCCGCGGACCTGACGGTTCGTGAGGACAGCCGCATCCTCGGGAAGAAGGGCAGCAGCGACGTCGTCCTCGCGGAGTTTCTGGACTTCGAGTGCGAAGCCTGCGGCGCGGCCTATCCCGTGGTCGAGGATCTTCGCGAGAAGTATGACGGTCGGGTTACCTTCGTCGCACGCTACTTTCCCTTGCCCGGGCACTTCAACGCCGAGCGCGCGGCGCGAGCCGTGGAATCGGCTGCCCGGCAGGGCAAGCTGGAGCAGATGTACAGACTCATGTACGAGACCCAAACCAGTTGGGGTGAGAAGCAAGAGCCCGCCGACGACACCTTCCGCAAGTTCGCAGTGCAGTTGAAACTCGACATGGACCGGTACGACGTCGACTATGCGTCGCCCGAGGTCGCTGCCCGCGTCCAACGCGACGTGGATGATGGTCTCGCCCTCGGCGTCCAAGGCACACCGACCTTCTTTCTGAACGGTGAACGATTCGAGCCGGCCGCCGTGGAGGATTTCAGCACCGCCATCGACGAAGCCCTCGCTGAATAGCCATGGACAACCGCACTCGACATGACAACGGACGCGTCCTGGCTACGTTCCTACTGGGTGCTGGGATCGCGGGTTGCGTCGCGGCTCTCGCGCTGATCATCGAAAGGCTGGCCCTTCTGACCGACCCGAGCCATACGCCTTCCTGCGACTTCAGTCCACTGGTGAGTTGCGGTTCGGTCATGGAGACCTCGCAGGCCTCTGCTTTCGGTTTTCCCAATCCGCTCATCGGCATCGTGGGATTCACCGTGGTCGCCACGACCGGTGCGGCGCTCCTCGCGGGGGCACGATTCGCCAAGTGGTATTGGGTCTGCCTACAGGGCGGCGTCCTCTTCGGGTTGGCCTTCGTCAGCTGGCTCATCTTCCAGAGCATCTTCAGGATCGGGGCCCTGTGCCCCTATTGCATGGTCGTGTGGGCGGTGATGTTGCCCGTCTTCTGGTTCGTCACCCGACGGAACGCGACGTCAGGTGATTTGGGCCGATGGGTTGCCGAGTCGCCATTCTTCAAAACGCTGTGGAGGTGGGAATCGCTCATCCTGACCATCGCTTACCTGTCGATTGTGGGCTTGATCGCCCACCAGTTCTGGTTCTACTGGTCGACCCTGGTCGGATCGTGAAGACCTGATGGACCTCCAAGAACTGATCCTGTCGGGTTCGCTTCTCCCGGCACTGTTGGTCTCGATCGTCGCCGGGGTCGTCTCCTTCTTCTCCCCCTGCTCACTTCCCCTCGTGCCCGCATACTTGTCCTACGTTGCCGGCGTGGACGGCCAAGAGTCGTCGGTCGTGCGCGAACTGCGAGGCGAGGCCACGACCGGTCGCCGACGGTCCCTTCTGGGGGCCGGGCTCTTCGTCCTGGGGTTCGCGGCGGTCTTCACAAGTTATGGGGCACTGTTCGGAGCGCTTGGGTCGCGTCTCGTCCAATACCAGGACGAGATCATCCGCTACTCGGGGATCCTCACGGTCTTTCTAGGGCTGGTCTTCGCGTTCTCAGGTTCTCGTCTCTTGCTGTTCAATCGTTCGTTCCGCCTCTCGTATCGTCCGAAGGTTGGTTTGGTGGGAGCGCCCCTGCTCGGTGTCGTGTTCGGTGTGGGTTGGACCCCCTGCATCGGACCGGCCCTCGCTGCCGTGTTGGCGCTCTCCACGACCTCGGCCACTGCGGGACGAGGAGCCATGTTGGCGTTCGCCTACAGCCTCGGACTGGGAATTCCGTTCCTACTGGCAGGCCTCTCGGTCACCAAGTGGATGCGCCGCTTCGCCTGGGCACGCCAGCATGCGTCCCTCGTCGCACGCACCGGCGGCGGATTCCTCATCCTGCTTGGCATCCTGCAACTCACGGGCGTTTGGTCCGAGTTGATGGCAGCAACGCAAGGCCTGATGAATTCTTGGCAACCTCCCATCTGAAAGCGAATGTGCACGTGATCAAACTCGTCCGTCCCCGCGTCTCGGGCAAACGACTGTTCGTCGGTCTCGTCGTCGTGTTGATCGGCGTGGGCCTGGCTTTGTTCCTGACGAACCCAACGTCCGAGAAGAGCCAGGCTCGAGGAGATGGAAGCGCGGTGATCGAGGAGTTCGACGGCGACCGCCGCATTCAGACGCGGTCCTTCACAGCGAAGATGCTGAGTGGCGAGACGCTCGACACAACTAGCTTGCGAGGCGCGGTCGTGGTCTACAACGTCTGGGGTTCCTGGTGCGTTCCTTGTGCGGAGGAAGCACCAGATCTGGTCGAGGTGGCGAACCAGTTCGAGTCGGACGTGACGTTCGTCGGCCTCAATATCCGCGACAACGAGGCCGCCGCCAGAGCGTTCGAGCGCGAGTACGAGGTCCCTTACGACAGTGCGGTGGCAGACGACTCTGCCCAAGCGACCCTCTCCTTCAACGGCGCTCTGTCTTCAGCCGCTGTGCCGACGACGCTTGTCGTGGACCGGCAGGGGCGCGTTGCCGCTCGTGTCATCGGAAAGGTGACGGCAGCGACGTTGCGGAGTCTGATCGCGCCGGTATTGGCCGAGTCCGATGACAGTGCGAACTCGACGCGGTAGTCGCCGCGCTCCGCTCCCGCCCGGCACCACCGGACGACGCTGGCGACGGGCCGGCGTATCCCTTGGTGCCTTGGCCCTCGCTGCGTGGGTCGGTGTCGACATGAGCAGTTCGGGAACTGATCCGGACGGCCTCTCACCTGGCCCCTCGGCCGGCGGATCGGGCCGGATCGATCTCACGTTGCCGGCCGACAAATCGACTCCTCCGGCGATACCGCCGACGCGGCGCGGCCCGACTTCGCGCCCGCCGAAGGGTGCGAAAGGTCTTGAGGCTCAACGCGTACGAATTCCGGACGCTGGATCCGGCACGTTCCGGGTGGTGAAAGCCCAGAGCCCCACTCCCCCGGACCCTGGATCCAGCCCACTCACCTACACGGTCGAAGTGGAGCGAGAGCTTCCTCTTCCTCCTCGCGAGACCGCGCTCACCATCGACGACATCCTGGCGGACTCCCGAAGCTGGGGGGCGATCGAGAATCGTCCTCTTCATCGAGTATCCAGAGACGGCGCTGCGCGGATCCTCCTCGCAAGTCCGGCGACGACCGACAAGCTGTGCGCTCCCTTGGAGACGAGAGGAAAGGTCTCTTGCCGCAACGGTGACCTTGTGGTCCTGAACGCTCGACGTTGGGCACATGCCACTGACAGCTACCGCGACGACGTCCTGTCCTACCGGATCTACTTGGTGAACCATGAGGTCGGTCATCTGTTGGGACGCGGCCATGAGGAGTGCCCTGGTCAAGGATTGCCAGCCCCGGTCATGCAGCAACAGACGTACGGACTCGACGGATGCCGCCGGAATGTCTGGCCCAGCGGTGGTTGAACGGTTCGCCATGACTCTGAGGACGCTTCGCGGCCGCGTCGGCGCTTCTCGTCTTGCAGCTCTCGCAGGTGGATTGGTCGCAGCAGCCTCCTTCGAGCCGGTGGGCTTCGGCGTCGCCGCTCCGCTGGCCATGGGGCTGCTGTGGTGGAGCATTCAGCGCGAAACCGCCCGGGGGGCAGCTGCGGTGGGCCTCTGCTTCGGTGTTGCGTTCATGCTCCCGCTGATGTGGTGGCTGGGAGCGTCCATCGGTTTCGCCGCGTGGCTCGCGCTCGGCTGTGCCCAGGCGCTGATGCTTGCCGCGGGTGCCGTGGGGCTCCACTCGGTCCGTGCCATCCCGGGCGCACCGCTCTGGGGAGGCCTCGTCTGGGTCACCGTCGAGACGCTCCGAAGCAACTGGCCACTGGGCGGGATGCCGTGGGGCCGACTGGGCATTACTGCCATTGACACACCATGGGCGCCGCTACTCGCGTACGCAGGGATCTCCGGAACCGGTGTGCTGGTCGCCAGCGTGGGTTTTGCGACGGCGCAGATCGTGTCCCAACGGACTGCGCTCACATGGGGCTCCCTGGTGGTCTTGGCCACCGGAGCATTTCTCGCCATCAGCATCCCCGTCCGACTCCCTGTAGTCGGTTCCGCGGCCGTGGCGGCCGTCCAAGGCGGTGTGCCGGGTGACGGCACCGATCTCGCCGCACACCACCGGGAGGTGACGCGCGACCACACGAAGGCTACGCAGAGTCTCGCGGAGTCGCTGACCATGCAGGCCCGAACGGTCGACTTGGTGGTCTGGCCGGAGAATGCGACGGCAGTGGATCCCTTCGACGACTCCATCGCCCGTGGCGAGATTCAACGTGCTGCACGAGCGGTTGGGGCGCCGCTGCTTGCCGGTGCCATCACCGAGGGACCGAACGAACAGACCGCTTTCAATCGCGGCATCCTTTGGCTTCCTGATGGTTCGGCCTCGGACTTCTACACCAAGTCCCACCCCGTGCCATTCGGTGAGTACATCCCGTGGCGACAGGTCATCGGCGACTGGTTCCCACGATTCGATGAGATACCGCGCGACATGCTGGCTGGTAACGACGAAGGACCGCTGGAGGTCGACGGATTGACGATCGCCGATGCGATTTGCTTCGATGTCGCCTACGACGATGTGCTGCCCTCGCAGGTCCAGGACGGGGCGCGTCTGGTCGTGGTCCAGACGAGCAATGCGACGTTCACTGGAACCTCGCAGCCAGCGCAGCAGTTCCAGATCACTCGTGCGAGAGCAGTCGAACTCGGACGCGCCGTCGTGGTGGCGTCTACCAATGGGATCTCGGGGATCATCGACGCCAACGGCGAGGTCCGAGCCCAGACCACCTCCAACAGTGCAAGCGTGCTCGTCGACGATGTGGACCTGCACGATGCGCTCACACCTGCCGTCCGCTACCGGATGCCCCGGGATCTCGTGATCACTGCGGGAACCCTCTTGGGGCTTGGCTGGGCGTGGGTCATCGCGTCGCACGGACGACGTCCACGTCGGCTCTGATACCTCGGCTTCCACCGCCTCAACTACCCAGGGACCTCCTCACACACCTGCATACGAGTGCAGTCCGCCCACCCACATGTTGACGCCCACGAAGTTGAACAGGAACGCCAGATATCCGAGCACACTGAACCACGCTGCCCGACGCCCTCTCCAGCCAGCGGTCGACTGAGCGTGAAGGTAAGCGGCGTAGAACACCCACGTGATGAAGGCCCACGTCTCCTTCGGGTCCCAACCCCAGTACCGGCCCCAGGCCGCCTCAGCCCACACCGCACCTGCGATGACGGCGAATGTCCAAATCGGGAAGGCGAAGACGATCAGTCCATAGGACACTCTCTCCATCAGTGCGTCGCGCTCACCATTTCGGCCTCGGCCGACCAGTTGCACCACCGACATCACCGCCGCCACCGTGAACGCCCCGCCCGCGATGATCGCGGCACCAACATGGATGGCCAACCAGTAGGACTTGAGAACGGGGATCAATGCGTCCACCGGGGTGTACAGGATGGTGACAGCACAGCCGAGTGCCACCAGCACCACACCCACCACCCAGATGCCCAGTCGTTCGATGGGATATCTGCGCAGTCCCGCGAGATAGGCGCCAGTGATCGCTGCGGCTCCCACGATCGCGAACTCGTACATGTTCCCCCATGGCGCGCGGTCGGCAGCAAGCCCGCGTGCCACCACCGCCATCACGTTCAGCAGAAAGCCCATGACGACCAGCACGGAGGCGATGCGTGTGGTCAACCGATACCCGTGCGAAGGCTCGGCTGGCAGATCGTTCACACCCGTCCCTGATCCACCCGAGGACGGCGAGCCGACTCGGGTGGCGGACGATGTCACCGACTTCCCCCGCTTCCCGGCGCTGTGAAGCGCCAGGCTCACGGCGTAGAGGCAGAAAGCGATGGCGAAAATGATGACTGCGGCGATCACAAGATCGTCGGAGAGACGAGCCCAGGTCATGACATGCTCCGTTCTGGCGATTCATTGAGTCCAAGTAGTTCCCGTTCGAGATGGTCCAGATCGCTCGTCGGGAGTTCTCGTCGAGTGACGGACAAACCCGCAAGTTCGGCCGTGAGTCCGTGATCTGATTTCGTGACGCGGAGCCATAGCCGTCGCCGGCGAATGACCAATGACGCCGTCAAACCGATCAGAAGCGCGATGGCCGCCACCAAGGAGATCTCCTTGCCGGGGTCATACGCGATTTGGAAGTTCGCAAACCGCGAGACGCCATCGAACGTGATGCTGCCGGCGCCTTCGGGAAGAGCCATCGTTTCGCCGACGCGCAAGCTCCCCACCGCGACCTCTTCCAGGCCGCTGCGCTCGAGCTTGTAGACAGACTGCGGAACACCTTCGTTCATGCCCAGGTCGCCGGTGTACGCCGTGAGATCCAAGCGTGGGGCGATCAATCCGGGGAACTGTGATCGGTCTCCATCCCCAGTCGGCGCGGTCGGGAGGAACAGGCCCTCGAACCCCAGCTGCGTGGGTTCGGCATTCGGCACCTTGACGACCCCATCACTCGTGAAGTTGTTCTCAAGCGGCAAGAAGATCACAGGACCTGAGAAGACGGTCTCCCCCGTGCCGTCGCGAACCGTGACCGCCGGGGCGTACCCGTGCCCGGTGAGGAAGAGCTTGGTGCCATCAACGTCCATCGGGTGGTTCGGCTTGATGCTGGTCGACCCCGTGGTTCCGTCGCCCAGCGTGTAGGTCACCTCCGCGTCGAACTCGCGTGGTTCGCCCGCGCGGGGACCGGCCAACTCGAACTCTGCCTCCAGTTTGTCCAACGTGACGGAGAACGGCGTGAACGCGTCCGCTCGCGTGAGTGCGGCTGGAGAGTACTCGTCGTACGACGACCGAAGATTGGTAAAGGTCGCACCGTCGACCAAAGCTGCACGACCTTCGAAGCCGAACAGTTTGCCGCCGGCCACGCCTACGAGGAGCACGAGAAGCGAGAGATGGAACATGAGGTTTCCCGCCTCCCGCAGATAACCCTTCTCCGCCCGAACCTCCGAGCCTTCGCGTACTACGCGATAGCCACGTCGCCGGAGGACAGTCGCCGTGCGGGTGAGCACTTCCTCAGCATCGGACTCCAGCCGCAGTTCGCGGTGATGCTCCATCCTCGACAGCCGAGTGGGGGTCCGCGCTGGCTCGGCTCGGCACTCGCCCCACAGGCGTACGCATCGAGGCAGCACACAGCCGATCATGGACACCAGCAGGAGAATGTAGATCGCCGCGAACCACGGCGATGCGTACACGTCGAACAGAGAGAGACGGTCGAGCCACGGCGAAATTCCCGGATGATCGGCATAGAAGCTCGGCACCGCACCGGGGTTCGTCGCCACGTTCCGCTGAGGCAGGAGTGAGCCAGGGACCGCTGCGCCCGCGAGCAGCGTGAGCAGAATGACCGCGGTCCGCATCGACGTCAGCGTGCGCCAGGCCCACCGAGCCCACCCCGCGCCGTACGTTGTCCGGGACGGCTCCAGTGCCTCGTCCGTCACGTGCCCAGCCTCCGAGTGACCATGGCATCCATACTACTACGTCGCTTAGTAGATGTTTCATCCCTCTCAGCGGCGCCAGCCCCGGTGCACGTCTGGTCACCCGACGCTGCGTAGTGCGGCGAGCGCTGACTATGACTTCGCGTCTCGGCGTCATGAACCGGCCCCCGGTCGCGCGAAGGACGACCCCACGCGCTCCCGGGTCCGAGGTCCATTGACCCACGCCAGACGCGACGGAGTGGGCGCCCACGACGGGGGGGGGGAAGTTGAACGCCCACTCCTGAGAACGAGACTACTATGAACAGTAGTAGTTGACGTGCACCCTCTCCCGCGTATCCACCACAGTCGTCGTTGCCGAGCCGGAGGCGCCTGATCACGAGGCACCAATCGGTCCCCTGCTGTCGGACCCTGAGGAGTGCAACCTCCCCGAGTGGCGGCGCGCCCCCGCCGACGAACTATCATACTTAGTAGATCATCTCCACGCCAGCGACGTCGATGCCCAGGTGGCCACGACAGCGACAGTTGTGCGTAGCCTCCTGAACTCAAGGAAGAACCGTGACCAACCAAGACCGCGCCCCACACTCCTGCCGATCCCCCAAGACTCCCCTCGGCCATCCGCGGGGTACGTGGCCGGTCCGCACGGTGACCGCAGTCTTCGTCACGCTCCTCATGTTCGCTCCTGCTGTGCCAGCGCAGGCGCACACGGGCCTCATCTCGTCCGATCCGGCGAATGACTCCGCCGTGCAAACGACTCCCGAACGCATTCAGTTGCGGTTCACCGACCCGATGTCCAGCGAGTTGTCCGAGGTCAGCATCACCATTGGCACATCGCCCCGGCGGGTGTTGGTCGTGGATCCGGAGACTAGCGGGTCAACCGTCTCGGTGGATCTCTCGGACGTAGAATTACCGCCGTCCCCGCGCGGTTCCGGTGACGTCGCGTGGGATGTGGCCTACCGGGTGATCTCGGCCGACGGCCACCCCGTTGATGGCACCATCCGGTTCACGGCGCCACTCCCGCCGGCCACAAGCTCGGCAGACACCAGCTCTCATGGGAGCAAGTCCCCGAAGGCAGAACCGTCGACGGCTGCCGCGAACTCGCATGGCGACGACTTTCGAAGCACTGCCATTCTGATCGGAGTGGGGGTCGGCCTGGCGTGCCTGCTCCCGCTGTCGATCTTGCTCTGGGTGATCAAGCGAGACCAACGCCGCCGGGGGGCGACCAGCGACTGACGTTCTCCACACCACTCACCCGTTTCTCACGTCGTCGGTGTCATCCGACCGGACGCAGGTTGCCGTGTGGATCTACTTCAGCCTCGCGATGCCGTCCTCGCGAGCGCCTCGATGGTGCCAGCCCACGGACCGAGCGCCACTGGGCTTCGACTCTCCATTCTGTAGTGCTGTCGATGTGCAGCGACTCGGTCACCGATCGCGGCGCCTGACGCCGCAGCAGAACTGCGTGGAGTCGATCGACAAGTCGGCGTGACGAAGTAAGCTCACCGACGACCCACACTGGACGTAGTGTGGCCTCCGCGAACGGGCCGACGGACAGTCGCTGCGAACCGCGACGGCACGGCTGTCGGGCGGCGGGGCTCAGCCCTAGTCGGCGGCCGAGGGGCTCGAAGTCACACTATTGGCCAGCCCCGTTGGCGGAACATCCGGAAAGCTCTGATCGGCCCCGCTGCTCTGTTCACGGTCTGTCGCGCTGTCGCCGAGCCACGGCTGTTGGGCTCGCCGCATCATCCTCACGAACGACCAGAGGAGCAAACCCACCAGTATGAACAGCCCCAGGGTGTAGATACCGGCCAGCCAGCCGATGGGTTCGCTCCCGTCCGCATTGATCCCCTGCTCCATCATGACCTCGAGTGGGATCCTCACCAGCTCACTTCCTCGCACTGTTGAGTGGGGGCCAATTCCGTCTGCAGGGTGGCGTGCTCGATCCCATACGTGGTGGCCAGAACTCCCTGGGCCTTGGTCAGGACCAGCTGCCCGTCAGAGCCCTTCTCCACCACGAGATGCGCGGTCGCGACGTTCATGCCGGACGTGAGGGTCCAGAGGTGAAGGTCATGCACGCCCGCAACGCCCGGGAGTGCTTCGAGCGTCTCGACCACCTCGTCCACGACGATGCCTTCGGGGACCTGTTGGCCGAGGACGGCCAGCACCTGGCGGCCGAGCACCACCGCTCGTACGGCAACGAAGATGCCGATCGCCACGGCGACGAGCGTGTCCCAGATGGGCTGTCCACTGACGGCCACCAGGATGCCCGCGGCGATCACACCCACGCTTCCCGCAGCGTCGGCAACCACCTCGTAGTACGCACCCTTGACGTTCAGGGACTCGCGCGATCCCTCGCGCAGGAGCAGCATCGAGACGATGTTGACGACCAAACCGAGTGCTCCCACCACGAGCATCGTCCCGGTGGCAACCTCAGGAGCGTCGCCAATTCGACTGATCGCCTCGATGACGACATACGCCGCCACGCCGAGCATGATCAGCACGGTGAAGCCTGAGGCGAAGACCTCGGCCCGGTACGAGCCGTAGGTCTTGCGGCCCGTGGTGTCCAGCCGCGTCGCGATCCGCGTCGCGACGAGCGCGGCCCCCAAGGCCACCACGTCGGCGGACATGTGCCCGGCATCGGAGATCAGGGCCAACGAGTTCGACATGAGACCGAAGACCAACTCGACGAGGAAGAACGCGAACACCAGCACGAAGGTGACCGCCAAGCGCCACCGGTGGCGACCCCCGGCGTGACCTGCAGCACCGTGGCCGTGACCCGCGCCCATCACCGATCACCCTCCACGCCGGCATCGCCGCTGACACCGTGGCCGGGATCGACTGCCAGGACCAGCTCGTTCAGGTCGCCCAGGGCGTGACCCAGCCGCTGATCGGCCAATTCGTACCGGGTGCGGCGCCCCTGGGGTACCGCGACCACCAGCCCACAGCCACGCAAGCACGCCAAGTGGTTCGAGATCGACTGTCGACTCACGTCCAACGCGTCGGCCAGGTCGGCTGGGAACGCGGGTGAGTCACGCAGAGACATGAGGATCTTGGCGCGCGTCGGATCGGACAGGGCGTGACCGAATCGGGCAAGCGCATCCAGAGCGGTCGAGGCTGCAACGTTCATGAGCTGATAGTACATCTAGTCCTGAATTCATTCAATCTTGTAGTGTCAGTTCGGCGCCCACCGTGACGCCTACTATCTTGAATAGTAGCGGCGTCCCCGTGTCGCCAGTTCAGAAGGAGTCGTAGTGTCACCAACGTCCCCGCCGGAGTCGCTTCCCGTCGCCATCGTGGGGGCTGGGCAGGCCGGACTCGCGATGTCGCATGCGTTGCTCGAGCGGGGCCTACGGCCAGCCGAGGACTTCGTCCTCCTGGACGCAGGATCCGCCCAGACGCTTTCCTGGCGTCGCCGCTGGGATTCACTCACCCTGTTCACGCCGGCTTGGCACTCTCACCTTCCTGGGCTTGGGATGCCAGGGGCTCAAGGGCGCTACCCGTCATCGAAGGAGGTCGCCGAGTATCTCGATCTCTACCGCGCGAGCCTTGGCGTGGAGCCAAAGTGGGGTACGCGCGCCGTTTCCGTCCACCCACAGCGGGACGACTCCCTGGTCCTTCAAACGTCGACGGGATCGTTGCGCGCTCGCGCGGTCGTGGCGGCGACCGGGCCTTTCGCGATCCCCCAGTACCCCGGCTTCGCTAACGACATAGCCGTCGACGGAGCCAACCTCCACAGCGACGCCTACCGGAACCCTGACCAACTCTCCGACGGTCCGGTCCTCGTCGCCGGCTCCGGAAATACCGGGATTCAGATCGCTAGGGAGCTCTCGGCTCATCGTTGTGTGTCGATCGCCCAAGGCTCTCCACAACCGCGCCTTCCGCAGCGACTGCTCGGAGTCGACCTCTTCAGGTGGCTGCAACTGACGGGAGGGCTCTCGGTGCCGTCCAACGGTCGCATTGGACGCCGCATCTCACGGCGCGAGTTGGTGGTGGGCCCAGGTCTGGTCGACCTGGCCTCGAGAGGCGTCCACCTTCTGCCTCGTGCGGTGGATGGGAACCGCGACAGGATCTCGTTCGCCGACGGCGTCGAGCGCAGATTCGAGTCGGTGATCTGGGCTACTGGCTATCGCAACGGGTTCGGGTGGTTGCCCGAAGCGGTCGTCGGCGCGGACGGCACTCTTGATCAGCAGGACGGACGAACTCCGATCAGGGGGTTGTACGTCCTCGGAGATGCGTGGCTTCGCAACAGGGGCTCAGCTCTTCTCGGAGGGGTGGGCACGGACGCTCGACTGATTGCCCGGCACATCGTCCCGTGACTCGCGCGGGCCTTCGCCAATGGTCAGCGCCCAGTGTATAGTTCAGCGCGTGCTGACCATTGCTACGCGACTCGACGTCATGAACCGGCTCGGCCGTGCCATGGCCGACCCCACGCGCTCCCGCATCCTGATGACCCTGCTCGAGGGACCGAGCTATCCCGCCGTGCTGTCGCGCGAGTTGGAGCTGACGCGCTCCAACGTCTCGAACCATCTGACGTGTCTGCGCGACTGCGGCATCGTGGTGGCGGAGGCCGAGGGTCGTCAGACACGCTATGAGATTGCCGATCCCCATCTCGCCGCCGCCCTCGTCGCCCTGGTGGACGTGACCTTGGCCGTGGACGTTCACGCGCCGTGCGTGGACTCGACGTGCACCGTGGCGGGCTGCTGCGAGACGGGGGCGGGCGCATGAGCGCGGCGTGTGGATGCGACCACGATTCTGTCCCCACGACGGGCGAGGAGTTCGAGGACTCGGAGCGGCCGTGGTGGAAGGACAGAGGGGTCATGGTGCCGGTCTTCTCGGGTCTGGCATTCCTCGCCGGCCTGGTCGCCGAATGGTCCGGGGCCGAGACTCCCGCCCTGGCGCTCTTCTGGGTCGGTCTCCTCTTGGGCGCCTCGACCTTCACCCCTGGCGCGATCCGAAACCTGTTCAAGGGCAAGCTCGGGATCGGCCTGTTGATGACGATCAGCGCGATCGGCGCTGTCATTCTCGGCTACGTCGAGGAGGCCGCGGCGCTGGCGTTCTTGTACTCGATCGCGGAGGCCTTGGAGGACAAGGCGATGGACCGGGCGCGCGGAGGGTTGCGGGCGTTGCTCAAGCTCGTGCCCGAGACGGCGACGGTGCTCCGTGACGGTGTCGCGGAGCAGGTCCAAGCCAAGGATCTGGTCGTCGGCGACGTGATGATGGTCCGACCTGGCGAGCGGATCGCGACGGACGGACTCGTCCGCTCAGGACGGTCGAGCCTGGACACCTCGGCCATCACCGGTGAGTCGATCCCGGTCGAGGTCGAGCCGGGTGACCCGGTGTCAGCCGGGGCGATCAACAGTGCTGGCGCGCTGGAGATCGAGACCACTGCGGCCGGTACTGACAACTCGCTCACCACGATCGTGGAGCTGGTCGAGCAGGCTCAGGCAGAAAAGGGCGATCGCGCCCGGCTCGCCGACCGGATCGCGCGGCCCCTCGTCCCGGGGGTCCTGATCCTTGCTGTGCTCGTCGCGCTCCTCGGATCGATCCTGGGCGACCCAGACGTGTGGATCACTCGCGCCCTCGTCGTGCTGGTGGCGGCGTCGCCCTGTGCGCTGGCGATCTCCGTCCCTCTGACCGTCGTCGCCGCCATCGGTGCGGCCAGCAAGTTCGGCGTGATCGTCAAATCCGGTGCGGCCTTCGAACGTTTCGGCACCGTCCGCCACGTCGCCGTCGACAAGACCGGCACTCTCACCCGCAATGAGCCTGCCGTCACCGCGGTCCTGGTGGTCGAAGGCATCACCGAGGCTCAGGGACTGGCGTGGGCTGCCGCGTTGGAGCAGCACAGCACACACCCGCTCGCCGCGGCGATCACCGCGGCCGCCCAGGACGTTCCCCTGGCTGCGGAGGTGACCGAGCAGGCCGGACACGGCATCGAAGGCACCGTCGACGGTTCGAAGATCACTGTCGGCAGCCCGCGCTGGCTCGACGCCGGAGAGCTCGGCGCGCGTGTCGAGGAGCTCGAAATGCAGGGCATGACGGTCGTGATCGTCCACCGCGACGGCGCCCCGGTCGCGGCGATCGGCGTCCGCGACGAGCTGCGCCCCGAAGTCCCCGACGTCGTGCGCACCCTCACCGATCACCGAGTGGGCGTGACCATGCTCACCGGCGACAACGCTCGAACCGCTCGAGCTCTCGCCGCGCAGGCCGGGATCGACGATGTCCGCGCCGAGCTCCGACCCGAGGACAAGGCCGCTGCGATCACCGAGCTGTCCGAAGCGGGATCGGTCGCCATGATCGGCGACGGCATCAACGACGCCCCGGCTCTCGCCGCCGCGGACATCGGCATCGCCATGGGAGCGACAGGCTCCGACGCGGCGATCGAGTCCGCCGACGTTGCCTTCACGGGCCATGATCTGCGCCTCATCCCGCGGGCATTCGAACACGCGCGGCGTGGACGGCGCATCATCAACCAGAACATCATCCTGTCGCTGCTGATCATCGCCGCGCTGCTTCCACTCGCACTGTTCGGTGTCTTGGGGCTGGCCGCCGTTGTGCTGGTCCACGAGATCGCGGAGGTCATCGTGATTCTCAACGGGCTGCGCGCCGCCCGCACTCCCGCGCCGCGATTGGAGGGCTGATGCTGACGACTGTCGGTTCGGCCATTGGCCTGTTCGCGGCTACCAACATCGATGACATCGTGGTGCTCACCGTGCTGTTCCTCGCCTCCCGCAATGGGAGTCCGCGCCCGTGGCAGATCGTCGGGGGGCAATACGTCGGATTCATCACGCTTGTCGCGATCAGTGTGGTCGCCGCGCTCGGCTTGACGATCGTGCCGGATCAATGGGTCGGACTGCTCGGACTGATCCCTCTCAGCATCGGCATCTGGACGCTCATCCGCGGTTTGCTTCGCAAGCGCAACGGCGAGGACAGCGATTTGACCCTCGCAGCCGGGCTCTGGAGTGTCGCCGGGATAACAATCGCCAATGGGGCTGACAACATCTCGCTCTACACGCCGATTTTTCGCACCAGCGCCCCGGCCGACGTCGCGGTCATGATTGCGGTCTTCCTCGTCCTCGTCGCCGTTTGGTGCGCCGCTGGACGACTGATCGGAACCCGCGAGGTCGTCACTGAGGCGCTGGAGCGCATCGAGCACTGGCTCGTGCCCACGGTCTTCATTGGTTTGGGCCTGTTCATCCTGATCGAGTCCGAGGTCATCACCCGGTTCTTCGAGGTCATCGGATGACTCGTCGACCGAGGGCGAGGGCGAATCAGGATTCGGCCGAAGGGGTGCGCCGTGGGGGTCGCTGGCGGTTCGCGGTGACGGCCCTCCTGCTTGGCGGGCTCGTCGTTCTTGTCGATCAGTGGACCAAGAGCTGGGCCGAGAGCACCCTCATCGAGGGTGAGCGGACGCCGTTGGTTGGAAGCCTGTTCGGCCTTCAACTGGCGTACAACCCGGGCGCGGCGTTCTCCTTTGGCGAAGGGTTCACGTGGGTGTTCGCCTTGGTCTCTGTCGCCGCTGTGGTCGTCGCGACGGTTTTCGCGTTTCGCGTTCGGCAGCTCGGGTGGACGCTCGTGGTCGGTGCGCTGGGCGGAGCTGCAGCCTCTCACGCCAGCGACCGGCTGTTCCGCGAACCAGGATTCGGCCGTGGACACGTCGTGGACTTCCTTGCCTACGGCAATCTGTTCATCGGGAACTTCGCCGACATCGTGATCGTCACGGGGGCGGTGGCCGGAGCCCTCCTGATGTGGCGGGAGGAGCGTGCCCGCGAGCAGGCTTCGACTACGACGATCCTCCGCCGGCGAATTGCCGAGAACCTTCCACCCGAGGACGGCACGCGCTAAGAGATTCACCGGAGCAAACCCTCGTCTCTGGTTGAGATCGGCTCAGCTCGAGAGTCACTTCCCGGGCTCGTCGTGGGCGTGCTGGCGGCCGGGCGAGCCGGCGACGAACGACCACGCCGCCGGCCGAGCGTGCGACGGGACCTTCGGCAACGCCATCGGCACGCGAGCCGTCGGCGCTGCCCTCGAGAACGGCTGGAACGCGACGAACGGGCTCAAGGCGAATGCCGAGCGTATCGGGGTCGAGTACCATCGAACGCTCGGTCAAGTCGAATTCGGCGGAGGCACCGAGATGACCGGGACAGCGGGTACGGCCAGGCCTTCCGCTGCGCGAGCGCAAGAACCGTCCGCATCGGCGGCATCGCCCTCGCCTGTGAGTACCAGTGCCGACCGCGTTCACGCGCAGCACGACAGCTGTGAGACGTCGGTGGTGAAGGCTCTTGCGGCGAGCCGGAGTCCTTCGGTCATGGTGAGATAGGGGGCCCACGCGTCGACGACTTCGGCGATGGTCTTGCCGAGCAGGTGGACTCCGGTGGCGGCGAGCTCGCCGGCGTCCTTGGCGACGGCAGTGATGCCGAGAATCTCGCTTGTGTCGGCGTTCACGACGATCTTGATGAAGCCACGGGTATCGCGGTTGACCAGTGCTCGGGGCACGTGGTGCAGCGGCAGGACGCGGCAGTCGCAGCGGATTCCCGCGCCTATCGCCTCCTTCTCGGTCGTCCCGACCGCGCCGATCGCGGGGCCGGTGAACGTCACCCGCGGCAGACGAGAGTAGTCGACGGTCCGGTCGACGTGGAGGAACGCGTTCTCGGCCACGAGGGTGCCGTGGTGGGCGGCGACGTAGACGAACTCGGGGTGCCCGGTCACGTCGCCCGCGGCCCAGATCCGCCGATTCGAGGATTGCATCCTGTCGGAGACGACCACCTCGCCGGACTCCCCTGTCTTGACTCCGACAGAGTCGAGATTGAGTCCGTCGGTGACGGGGCGGCGTCCGAGGGCTACCAGGACTTGGTCGGCGCGGAAGTCCTGCGAGACGCCGGATACGTCCGCGGTCACCACGACCAGCCCGGTCCCTGCGGCCCGGGTCACCCGGGTGGGCACCGCGCGGCGGACGACGCGGATGCCCTCATCGGCGAAGACGTCCTCAAGCGCCCAGGAGACTTCAGGCTCCTCCTTCGATGCGAGTCGGGAGCGGGCCAGCAGCGTGACCTCGGAGCCGAGTCGGGCGAACAGTTGGGCCTGCTCCAAGGCGACGTAGCCACCGCCGAGGACGAGGAGAGACCTGGGGACCTCGAGCAGCTCCATGGCCGTGGTCGAAGTCAGGTACCCCGCGCTATCCAGGCCGTCGATCGGCGGGACCCACGGTCGAGCGCCGGTTGCGACCATGTAGTGCTCGGCCTCGACGGTCGCGGCCATCCCATCGGCGGCGGTGATGTTCAGCATCGGCGCATCAGGCGAGCCCGCGAACGCGGCGACTCCCTGACGCACTTGCCAGCCGTAGGATTCAGCAACGTCGGCGTATTTCTCGCCCCGCAGCGACTCGACCAGCGCCACTTTTCCGGCGACCAGCGCGGGCATGTCGATTGGGCCCGCCGTCGTTGAGATCCCCGGGAAACGGTCCGGGGCGTCGGCGGCGGAGTACCGCGCGCCAGCCGCGGCAATGAGCGCCTTCGACGGCACGCACCCAGTGTTCACGCAGGTCCCGCCGAGCGTGCCGCGCTCGACCATCACCACCGACTTTCCCAGCGCGGTCGCGCGGATCGCCGCGGCGAACGCCCCGCCGCCCGATCCGATGATGGCAAGGTCGTACTTCGTAGGCATCGCTGCTGTCTCCTTCAACCCTTCGGTCTTCTTCTGATCTGTTCAGCCATACTTGACGTTCCAGTGCAGGGGAAGGTCAAGCGTGCTCCTGCCGAACGAGAGGTGACCGCGATGCGCATCGGGGAACTGGCCGCTGCGGCTGGGACCACTCCGAAGACTCTCCGCTTCTATGAGGAGTCGGGACTGCTGCCCCCAGCCGATCGGACGCCGTCGGGTTATCGGGACTACGCGCCCGACGCTGTCGCCCGGATCGACTTTGTTCACCGCGGCCAGGCGGCGGGACTCACCCTCGCTCAGATCCGCCAGATCCTCGACATCCGCGATGACGGCGCCGCGCCGTGTGAGCACGTGCGCGATCTGCTCGACGAGCGCCTAGCCGAGATCGAGCAGCAGATCGCTAGGCTCACCGCCCTGCATGACACTATTGCCGAACTCAGGCACGACGCCGCGCAGCCGGACCCCGACACGTGCAGTCCCGAGCAGGTCTGCCGCTACCTATAGTTCTCCGCATCGGGAAGGAGACAGACCGCGGCCGGCCACCCGGTCGCGATGCCAGCACGCCCCAGCGTCATGGCCCGCCCGATGCACGCGTGAACACCTGCAGGGCGTGACCCATCGACTCCCCGAGATGCCGCCCGCGTCCAGTCCGGACGTCGGCGCCTTAGGTGCGGACGCGAGCCTGCGCCGTCTCGTCGGCGCCCTACTCACGCATGGCCTGCTGGCCGCGGTCCTGAACTACTGATCGTGGACGACTCCACCGGGGACGTACGGATCGACAAGGACGTCAAGACCCTCGACAACGGATTCGCTGGGTTCTGGCTGCCCTTCGACATCGAAGGGGCGATGACGATCCGTTCGGACGACAAGACCGGCAGCGTCGAGTTCGACACCGAAGCCGACGCACCGACGCACCCACCTGCCTGACCACCCTTCAATTGGCTTGAGGTCCCTATACCCCCTAGGGGTATAGTGGCCATATCTTGACGGCCGCGCCAATGCGTCGCCCTTCCAGCGCTGTCTGAACGATCTCGGAGATCAGCTCATCGCCCGCCGGCAGCAAGTGCCCGTAGGTGTCGATCGTCGTGGTGATCGACTCGTGTCCCAGCCGTGCCTGGATAAGGGGTAACGGTGCGCCACCCGCGATGAGCCAAGCCACGTGAGTGTGGCGCAGATCGTGGAATCGGAACGGCGCGACGCCGGCATCCTGCAACTCCACGCTCAACGGCTGCCACACCCGTTCGTAGAAGTCGCTGTTGTGGATGGCCAGCCCGGTCGGCGAGGTGAAAACGAAGTCGTCTGCGGCGCGACCCTCCACGTAGGGGTGCAGCAGGTCGACGATCGCCGGAGCGATCGTGATCGTGCGCCGCGATTTTGGTGTCTTGGGGTTGCCCAGGTGATGTCCGCGCATGGCGTGCTTGGCGCGCACGAGCTTCTTCAGCCAGCCCGGCGTCTCAGTCTCCCCGTCCTCTCCGTCGCGCTTCCACGCCTTGTTGACGCGTACGGTGCCGCGTTCGAGATCGATATCGCTGCACCACAGCGCAGTGACCTCACCGAAGCGCAGGCCGGTCCCCACCGTGAGGGTGAGCATGTCGCCCGCATCAGCCGCGAGCAGCGCTGCGGTGCCGAACTCGGCCTCGGTGAGAAACCGCAGGTCCGCCTGCGACTGCCTGATCCGCGATCGTTTGGGCGCGGTCCGCGCACACGGATTCTCCACCACGTGACCCCGCTCCATCGCATACGTGAAGATGCCGAAGAGCAGTCCGTGGTAGTTCGCCTTGGTCATCAGTGCGCGGTCCCAGTCGATGAGCCATGCCTTGATTTCCTTCTCCGCGATCGCATCGATCTGGCGGTCGAAGATCCTCGCGTCGCGGATCTCAGTCAGTGTGAGAACGCGGACCTGGGACAGGTATCTCCTACGTTGGCCCGGCGAGAGCTCGACGATCTGGCGCACATACTCCTCGGCGACCTCCGCGAAACTCTGCGGCGGCACGTAGCGGTCGTCCCGGGACCGGACGAAACCTTCGCCCTTGACCCAGCCATCCGGCCAGTGGTTCCCCGCAGCCTCGACCATCTTCTTGAAGCCCTCGGCCCGGGCGAGGTTCTGCTCATTGCTGCCTGCGCTGAAGGTCTCCTCCTGGCGCGCTGCTCCCCGGCCACCGCCCAAGCGCCACAGGACTCTCGCCGAGAGTCCTCTGTCAGCTCGTTTCCGTTGTTCGATCCATGCCATCTGGGTGCTCCTCTGACGCTGGTTAGGTGTCATCGGTGCGCCCCGCGAGGCCGACATGTGCCCCCATGGTGCCCCCATGGCGACAAATGAAAAATGGCCCCGCCAGCGTTTCCGCTGGTCAGGGCCACATTCGCGAGTGTGTCCGAGGGGGGACTTGAACCCAAGCGACGCTCTCTGGCGTTCCAGGCAAAATCAGTTCTCGCCTGCAATTCCAGCGAGCGTTACCTACCGTTGCGTCCCGTTACGTCGGAAGTGTGCCCCCTGGGGGTGCACCGATCTGAAGTTCGTACTGTCCATCGTAGTCGTCGCCCTATTGCTCCTTGGCGGCCCGTAAAGGACGCCCCACGAGACGCCGACAGCGGCCCGATAGCGCAAGATCGACCTCCTTTGGTCGGCACACTCAGCACCCAGTTCATATGGCACCGAAAGGTGCAGCTGCCCCCTATGGTTTGTTTCATGCCAAGCGACAGCAAGCTCTTCGTGACGTCACTTCCGGTCTTTTTTGACGTCGATCCGATTCCGGGGAAGGAGTTCACGTTTCCTCAACTGGACTCCTACTTGGACAACTACGCGAAGCAGGGGTGGGAGCTTGTACAGATGAACTCGACGCTTGTCTCTGAGTTCATGCTCTTTTCGTTCGCGTGGAGGACACCCACCAGCTAGACCGTGACATCGCCATGCGCCCTTACGAGCGGGAATTGGCCGGGCGCACGCCTGACCGGAGGCACGAGACCCCACTGGCGAGAGCGAGAGGGTCTTGCAGTCTCCGAGACGACACACGCCGGGTCGGTGAGTTTTGCGCCCATAAGCGGCGACAGATCTCGGCGTACGTCCTGCCACCGACCTACGCTCATTCGTCGATGGAAGCGTGCCATTGACGGATCGGTCGGAGCGGGGGTCTCGCGGCTGGCTGCCTGGATTGAACCTGCGACCCCTGACGAGTCCGAGCTCCGTACGAGCCAAGACGGTGGGTACCGAGAACCGCGGAAATCCCTCCAATGGTAGGGATGATCCCTTCGGGTCACTTCCGACGATACCCGACTACCTGCAACGAGAACTGGGCCAATCAGGCCACAAAGCGGCCAGTATGGGACGCGCTTCGTTCGATCCAGTCGAGTCGTGTCCCAACTGAGTACGAGCAAACCGATGCCCCCCTCTACGCGCACCGAGCGGTAGACGGCGTTCCTAGGTCACGCCATCTGTCACTGCGTCGATGCGGGCCACGGCGAACCAGATTCACGGACCCCGGATACGATGTCCCATAGTAGACCGAGAGTTGGTGAGTGATGGGCCCGCTGGAGACGTCCGTGATGCAGCGACTGTGGGCTGTCGAACAGCCCCAGACCGTACGCGAGGTCCAGGAGTTCATGGCGACTGACCGGACCATTGCCTACACGACAGTCATGACTGTGCTGGACAACCTCCATGGCAAGGGGTTCGTGACGCGTGAGCGTCAGGGCCGCGCCTACGTCTACAGCCCGCGCGAGACTCGCGAGGAGTACACCGCCTCATTGCTCGGCAACGCACTCGCCGACGGCGGGGACCGGCGCGGGGTGCTGATGCACTTCGTCGACCGCCTGGATGAGGAAGCCTTGGCGTCTTTGCGTCAACTCCTCCAAGAGCCGGGGAATGACCCCGAGGGCGTCCCATGAACCATGCGGCGGGGTTCTTCGCCCTGGCAGGGGCATTCATGCTGGCCGGCCACTTCGGGCTTGGTCGTGCTCGTTGGACGCATCGCTCCCCACGGCTCGCCATTGCGTTCTGGCAGGCCCTCGCGGGCGCGGTCGTAGTTTCCCTGCTGCTCGGGTCGATCTGCCTCGCACTGCCCGGGTTCTCGCCGGTGGGCACCGCAGGAGAGATTCTTCACGCTTGCTTCGTCGAGCTTCGGCGACAGTACTCAACCCCGGCCGGGGCGGCGGTCAGCGCCGTTGGATTCGGACTGTTCTTCCTGGTGATGGGGCGCGTTGCCCGAGCACTCGCGAGGCATCATCGCGAGGCGACTCTCGCCCGCCGCCAGCACCGTCAGGCTCTTGCTCTCGTCGAAAGCCCACTCGGTCAGGACGTGGTCGTGCTCGATCACGGTTCCGCGGCTGTCTACTGCATTCCCGATGGACGCAGGTCGCGCCGGGGGAAGATCATCGTGACCCGCGGGGCCGCCGACCACCTGACCGCCAGGCAGTTGGAGTTGGTCCTGCGACATGAGCGAGTTCACCTCGCCGCGCGTCACGATCGTCTGGTCCAACGGTCGCTGGCTCTCGCGGAGGCACTCCCGCTCCTGCCCTTCTTCGGCGTCGCTCACCAGGAGATCGCCGATCTCGCGGAGATGCATGCTGACGACGGTATCGGGACCGAGGACGGCCCCGAACTTGCCTCAGCGCTGCTCCAACTCGCCGTCATGACCCCATCGCGTGTTCCCTCCGGCGCCTTGGCCGCCACAGGAGGCGCGACGCTGGCTCGGGCACGACGACTGGTTCAGCCGCAGCCGCCGCTCCGCCGGATGACCACTGGTCTGATCGTGGCGGCAATCGTGGGGACGAGTGCGGCGCCGGCGCTCCTGACCGCCTACTCGGGCGGGGAGAGCGGCTTCACTCACGCTTGTTGCAGTCGCCCCGCTCTCTTCTCCTGACTCAAACGGCGGGCCGCCAATGCGACAACCCGAGGCTCTCGAGCACCATGTACTATCTTCCTTAGTAGATGGATCAACGTTCGTTCTCGACCGACTAGGGGTATGACCGTGGTGCGACAAGGGCCGATGGGTCCATGCACTCGAGGTGCCGGTGAGCTCGGCGGACTCCCATGATCGAGCTGCAGGAAACCATCCTCTCCGGATCGCTGATCCTCGCAATGCTCGTAGCGGTGATCGCTGGCGTCGTCTCCTTCTTCTCACCGTGCTCCCTCCCCCTCGTGCCCGCATACCTCTCTTACGTCGCGGGAGTCGAGGGGCAGGAATCAACCGTGGCGCGCCAACTACGCGGCGAGGCTTCTCATGGCCGCGGGCGCACACTGGTCGGCGCCGGACTGTTCGTGCTGGGATTCGCTGCCGTATTCACCAGCTACGGCGCGCTCTTCGGCATCCTCGGTTCCCAACTCGTTGAGCACCAGGACCAGATCATCCGCTGGTCCGGAGTCCTCACGGTGCTGATGGGCCTGGGCTTCGCGTTGTCCGGCTCGGGCCTTCGGTTCGTGAACAGAACCGTCCGACTCAAGTACCGGCCGCGCGTCGGCCTGGCCGGTGCCCCTCTACTCGGAATCGTCTTCGGAGTCGGGTGGACCCCCTGCATCGGACCCGCGCTCGCGGCGGTACTCGCTCTGGCCACAACGTCAGCCACCGCGGGACGAGGAGCTGGCCTCGCCTTCGCGTACAGCTTGGGCCTGGGGATCCCTTTCCTGATTGCCGCGTTCTCCGTGACCAACTGGATGCGACGCACCGCATGGGCTCGCAAGCACTCCGCGAACATGGCTCGAGTCGGCGGCGGTTTCCTCATTGCTCTGGGCGTCCTGCAACTGACCGGATGGTGGTCCGAACTGATGGCCGCCACCCAAGGCCTTGTCGACACGTGGAATCCTCCGATCTGAAAGCGGTCCTGACCCGTGACTACTCCATCTCGAACCCCCCACCGCACCAGGAAGAGGACTCTCGCAGCACTTGCCGTCCTGGCGACGCTCGGCATTCTCGCGTGGTGGTGGTCCAGCAACGCGTCCACACCAACATCGGCCGCCCGAGCCGACGGAGGATCAATCATCGAGGAGTACGAATCGGCGGATCGCGTCCAGTCGCGGCCGTTCAAAGCCCGCTTGCTCAGCGGGAAGACCATCGACACGGACAGCTTGCGCGGCGAGGTGACCGTCTACAACGTGTGGGGTTCATGGTGCGTCCCTTGCGCGACCGAGGCACCTGACCTCGTCGAGGTCGCCCATCAGTACGGAGATGCGGTGACATTCATGGGCATCAACGTTCGAGACAACGAGGCGGCGGCACGTGCCTTCGAACGCGATTACGAGATCCCGTACGACAGCGTGATCGCTCAGGACTCCTCGACGGCGACATTGTCGTTCGGTGGAGCCCTGACGACTTCAGCGGTCCCCACGACACTCGTGGTGGATCGCCGGGGCAGAGTTGCCGCCCGTGTCATTGGTCCGGCCACCGCTGCAACGCTGCGCAGCCTGCTCGAAGCAGTACTCCGGGAGACGGACGACGTCCCGTGATGGCACAGAACCCACAGGTCACGACCACCAGATCCACGTGAAGAATAGGAAACGCACACCGATGAAGAGACTGTTCTGTATCGCGATTCTCGGGATCCTCGTCCTGTCCGCTTGCGGCAGCCCGTCAGAACGCGGCGGGAACGAAATTGCGAAGGGCGAGTCCGCTGACACGCAACAGATCCTGGAGCCGTATGGGCTCGCCGGAAAATCTGCAGATGAGGTGATCAACGCGTTGGATCGCCTCCCGGTGGACCAGCGACCGACTGACCTGATGGCCTCGGTGAGAGCGAACGAGCTGATCCTCAGCGCTGGCGGCAGTGAAGGCAGCGTCCCGTTGGACCGTGACCGCTTCTACCTGTCCGCAGCACCCTTCATTTCGCAAACGCACGAGTGCTTCTTCCACTCGCTGACCACGTGCAAGGGCGAGTTGGGTGACACCGAGGTGCGCGTGAAGATTGTGGACAAGACCAACGACACGGTGATCGTGGACGAGGACGTCGAAACGTACTCGAACGGGTTCGTCGGATTCTGGCTGCCGGCCGACATCGAGGGGACCATGTCGATTCGCCTGGGCGACAAGACAGGGACCGTTGACTTCACCACGAAGCCGGACGCACCCACGTGCGTGACAACGCTCAAACTCGTCTGACTCGATGTGCCGCCTGGGGTGGTCCGGGTGATCGTTTTCGAGACCACCTCGAGGGGCCCGCTTCGCCGACTCTTGCCTGACTTCTCGGCCGCGCCCACGAGCCTGGTCCCACGCATGGGGTCTTCAGTCATCGCCATGAGCCTCGGGGGGCTCCTGGCGGCATCGTCCTTCGAGCCACTCGGATTCCGCGTGGCGGCTCCTGTCGCGATGGCACTCCTGTGGTGGGGAATTCAACGCGAGTCTCGGAGCCGTGCGCCAGTACTGGGCCTGTGCTTCGGACTCGCGTACATGCTTCCGCTGCTCTGGTGGTTGGACGAATCCATCGGCACGGCCGCGTGGCTGGCACTCGGTACGGCACAAGCTCTCTTCCTTGCGATCGCCAGCCTGGGCATCCGGGTGGTCCGCGACGTGCCTGCGGCGCCGCTGTGGGGCGGGCTGATCTGGGTCAGCGCGGAGACGATACGAAGCAGCTGGCCTCTGGGCGGGATGCCTTGGGGGCGACTGGGAGTCACCGCCCTCGATTCGCCGTGGGAGCCCGCCCTTGCTCACCTCGGTATCGCCGGCACCAGTCTGCTGGTCGCGACGACCGGGTTCGGGGTGGCCCACCTCGTCCTGCTCCCCCGGCGCGTCATGGTCCTGTGGCTCGTGATTCCGATGACCATCGGCCTGGTCGCGGCCACGCTGCCCTTCCGCGTCCCCAGCGTTGGATCCGCTCGAGTCGCGGTGGTTCAGGGCGGGGTGCCGGGCGACGGCACCGACCTGGTCGCACACCACCGGGCCGTCACCCGCAATCATCTCGCGGCCACCCAGCGGCTGGCGACGTCACTGACGGCGCAAGGGCGATCGGTGGACCTGGTGGTGTGGCCAGAGAACGCCACTGCCCTTGACCCGGCCGGGGATCCCGCCCTGAGTGAGGCGATCGGTGATGCGGCAGTGGCTGTCGACGCGCCAGTGCTCGTCGGCGCGATCGTCGACGGTCCCCGTCCTGAGCAGGCGTTCAACCGGGGAGTCCTGTGGTCCTCCGATGGCATTCCCGTCGACTCCTACACCAAAGCTCACCCGGTGCCGTTCGGCGAGTACATCCCTTGGCGACCGATCATCGGTGACCGGTTCTCGCGCTTCGAGGAGATCCCTCGCGACATGCTGCCCGGGAGCGGACAGGTGCCGTTGCAGGTCAACGGCGTGCCGGTCGCCGACGCCATCTGCTTCGACGTGGCGTACGACGACGTGCTGCCCGCCCAAGTGAGACGCGGCGCTCACGTGGCCGTGGTGCAGACCAGCAACGCCACGTTCACCGGCACCGCTCAACCGGCACAACAGTTCGAGATCACTCGCGCTCGAGCCGTCGAACTGGGCAGGGACGTCGTGGTGGCATCGACCAACGGTGTCTCGGGGTTCATCTCAGCGGACGGCTCGGTCCGCGCACGGAACCAGTCCCGAGGCACCGAGGTGTTGATCGAGACGGTGCAGCTTCGTGCTGGTCTCACTCCGGCGGTGCGCTTCGAGCAACAACGCACGCTGGTGATCGTCGGTGGCGCCATGGTCGCCCTGCTTCTCGCAGCATGGCGATACGCAGCGTCGAGACGAGCCCGACGCGCCAGCGATCCCGCGTGAGGAGCAGCGCGCCGGGCTCCGTGCGTCGCGGGTCTCAGACTCCTGCGTAGGAGTGGAGTCCCCCGACCCACATGTTGACGCCGATGAAGTTGAACAGGAACGCGATGTACCCCGCGATGCTGAACCAGGCAGCGCGTTTGCCCTTCCACCCGGCGGTCGACTGGGCGTGGAGGTACGCGGCGTAGAACACCCAGGTGATGAAGGCCCAGGTCTCCTTCGGATCCCAGCCCCAGTAGCGTCCCCACGCTGCTTCGGCCCACACCGCGCCGGCGATGACCGCGAACGTCCAGACGGGGAAGGCGAACACGATCAACCCGTAGGAAACCCGCTCCAGCATCTCGTCACGCTCGGGGTGACGCCCGGGCCTGAACAGCTGGACGGCCGAGGTCACCGCTGCGACGGTGAACGCGCCGCCCGAGACGATCGCGGCCCCTACGTGGATCGCCAACCAGTACGAATCGAGAACGGGGATCAGCGCATCAACGGGCGTGTACAGGACGGTGACCGCGCTTCCGAGAGTCACGAGCACCAGTCCGATCACCCAGATCCCCAGCCTGTGGAGCGGATACCGGGACAGGCCCGCGACATAGGCTCCGAGAATCGCGGTCGAACCCACGATCGCGAACTCGTACATGTTTCCCCACGGCGCTCGCTCGGCCGCGATTCCGCGTGCCAGGACCGCGGCCGCATTGAGTACGAGGCCCATCACGACCATGACCGACGCGATCCGCGCGGTCCGCTCGCTCCACGGCGCGCCCACCTCGGGCGGGTGCTCGAGGGCGTCTCCCGCCGCTGAGGACGCGGCGGCGGGTGTGGTCACTGGTTCCTTCGCGACTCCTCGCTGCCGTGTGGTGCGTTGAGCCATGCTCACCGCATAGAGGCAGAACGCCAACGCGAGGATCATCATGGTGGCGACGACAAGGTCGTCCGACAGCCGAGCCCAGGTCATGACGGGGTCCTTTCCAAGGATTCATTGAGGCTGAGTAGTTCTCGTTCGAGGCGGACCAGATCCGCGGGGGGAAGATCCCTGCGGGTCAGCGACTGGCCGGCGATCTCCACCGTGACCGTCGGCCCGGAGTCAGTGGCACGGACCCACACCCGCCTGCGACGTATGAGCAGCGACGTGGTGAGGCCGATCATCAGGAAGATCGCTGCGACCAGCGAGATCTCCTTGCCCGGGTCATAGGCGATCTGGAAGTTGGCAAACCGTGACACGCCATCGAAGGTGATGCTGCCGGCTCCGTCGGGCAGCTCCAACGAGTCGCCCACCCGCATCTGCTTCTGAGCCACTTCCTCCATGCCGTCGAGCTTGATGGCGTACACCGACTGAGGAGCACCCCGGTCCATCCCGAGATCACCGGTGTAGGCAGTCAGGTCCAACCGCGGGGCAATCAAACCGGGGAACTGCGAGCGGTCGCCCTCATTGGTGGGAGCCGTCGGCAAGAAGAGACCCTCGAACCCGAGCTGTGTCGGCTGGGCGTTCGGCGCCTTGACGACTCCGTCGCTCGTGAAGTTGTTCTCGATCGGCAGGAAAATCACCGGACCGGCGAACACGACCTCACCGGTACCGTCGCGGACCGTGACGCGCGGCGCGTAGCCGTGCCCCGTGAGGAACAACTTGGTTCCCTCGATGTCGAGGGGCTGATTGGGTTTGATGCTGGCGGACTTCTCTGTTCCGTCGGCCTGCAGGTAGGTCACCGTGGCGTCGAACTTGCGAGGCTCCCCCGCACGCGCACCGCTGAGGGCGAACTCGGCGTCCAAGCCGTCCAAGGTGACCGAGAACGGAGTCAGCTCATCGACGCGGGTGAGGGCCGACCGGGAGAACTCGTCGTAGGACGACTCGACGTTGGTGAAGGTGTCCCCGTCGGCGAGCGCGGCTCGACCTTCGAACCCGAGGAGCTTGCCACTGGCCATGCCCACCAACAACAGCAACAGCGAGAGGTGGAACATGAGGTTCCCGACCTCGCGGACGTAGCCCTTCTCCGCCCGGACTTCCCCAGGCGCCTGCACGACCCGGTAACCGCGCCGCGAAAGAATCTCAGTTGCGCGTCGCAGCACCGAGCCACGGTCTGACTGCACGGACAGCTCGCGATGACCATCCATCCGCGACAAGCGGGTCGGAGCACGTGTCGGCTCCGCGCGACACTCCTGCCAGAGCTTCGCGCATCGAGGGAGGACACAGCCGGTCATGGACACGAGCAGCAGCAGGTACACCGCCGCGAACCACGGAGACGCGTAGACGTCGAACAAGAAGAGTCGGTCGAGCCATGGCGCCATGGTGGGATGGTCTCGGTAGAAGAGGGGGACGGCCGCGGGATCGGTCGCCACGTTCCGTTGTGGCAGGAACGATCCGGGGATCGCCGCCAGCGCGAGCAGCGCCAGTAGGATCACGGCGGTCCGCATCGACGTCAGCGTTCGCCACGCCCAGCGGCCCCAGCCCCACCCGTAGACAGTCCGGGTTGGCGTCGGCGACTTCGACTGATCTCTCTCCTTGAGCGCCTCGTCGACCATGGCTGGAGTCTACTATGCTTCCTAGTAGTTGAACTCTCGCCTTCAACGTGTGTGCGACCGCCCCGGTCGACCAACCGGGAGCCTCGGACCCGGCGCAGTCCCGGAGTCTTCATGGAACCTTGAGGACTGAGCGTGGTCGCTCTTCACATTCGGGAGGCAGACTCGCTGGCGTACTGAAGACGACCAGAGATGGAGAAAACCTGATGAAGAGGAAGCTGGCGGCTCTCACGCTGTTCGCGACGATCGGTCTCACCCTGGCCGCATGCAGCGACGATTCCGATGGCGGAAAGTCGAGCGACACGGGCTCCTCCTCCAGCCAGAGCGCCCCGTTCAATGACGCGGATGTCACGTTCGCCCAACAGATGATCCCTCACCACGAGCAGGCGATCGAGATGGCCAAGGTCGCCGAGACACGTGCCGGCAGCGACGAAGTCAAGTCCTTGGCTGCCGACATCGAAGCCGCGCAGGGTCCCGAGATCGAGACCCTTGAGGGCTGGCTCGAGAGCTGGGGTGAAGACGTGCCGTCCGGGGAGATGGACCACGGGGACATGAACCACGGGTCCAGTGACGAAGGCGGCATGGCCGGGATGATGGACGAGGAGGACATGAAGTCCCTCGAGGATGCATCTGGCGCTGAGTTCGACCGCATGTTCCTGCAGATGATGATCGAGCACCACGAGGGTGCGGTCGCCATGGCCGAGACGGAAGTCCAGGACGGCGAGAATGCCGACGCGATCGCGATGGCACAGAAGGTGATCAGCGACCAGCAGGCTGAAATCGACCTGATGAACAGTCTCCTCGGGTCCTGACGCAGCGTTTTCGCAGCATCTCCACCATGATTCCGACCTGCCGTCGGAATGGATGCTGCAGCCGACTGGCGTGCCGCTGGGTCACTTCCCCCCCCAGCCCGGCGGCACGCCGCCCTTCCAGATCGAGCGAGGTCGTGACAGGTTCCCGAAGAAGGAGTCGCAGTGGAGCCGCCAGCCCGGTGGCTCCGCGAGGACACCGGCGCCGTCAGCCCCAGCGCGCGCGAAGACCCAGGACCGCGTGGATAGGACTACCCGCGTCGGCCGCAGCCGTGGTTGCAACTGCTTTCCTCGTCCCTTATGTCGGCAACGGACAGAAGCAACTCCCCGATGACCCAGCTTCCAACGGTTCGGATGCTCGGTCAGAGTTGCCACGTGCCAGACCGTCGCCGCCGAAGGACCACGTCGAAAGCCGGGGCAGCCGTTCCGCCCGGCCACCCGCGCGGCGATCCACGGACACGGACAAGCCGGTCAGTGTCCCGGAGGCAGCGTCAGGCAGGTTCCAGATCGCACCTACCCCTTCTGCCCCGCGGAAATCCACGCCCACGACCATGACCTACCAAGTCGAAGTCGAGGAGGGCCTTTCGTTCGCGCCAGCGGGCTTCGCGCGAGCCGTGGACGCCACCCTCAGCGATCCCCGGGGGTGGGCGTCCCCTGGCCACGAATTCACTCGTGTGGCGAACGATGCCTCAGTGAGGATCATTCTCGCGTCGCCACAGACGGCGGATGACCTGTGCGCTCCCCTTGACACCGCCGGCCGCCTCTCGTGCCGCAATGGGGATCGGGTCGTGATCAACGCCTGGCGCTGGGTGAATGGCGCCCCGTCTTACGGGAAGGACATCGGTGCATATCGTCGGTACCTGATCAACCACGAGTTCGGCCATGCGCTCGGGCTCCCCCACGCCGCTTGCCCAGGCAACGGCGCGCCAGCTCCGGTCATGCTCCAACAGACCAAAACCCTCGATGGGTGTCGGGCCAATGCGTGGCCGGGCGGGGTCGATCGACCCTGAGGCACCCTTTTGGACGCTCGCGTTGTGCGCCCGGGTGAGATTGATGGCCTTAAGCGGTCAGAAACGACACTCCACGTGGCCTCAGTGTCCGCTGCGGGGCCCGCACCGCTGAAGGTCCTTCTCGACGGGCCGCGAGTCGTCGTCCTCGTCAGCCTCGCCATGCGTTTCAGGCATGAAAAGAAGCATCATCAACGGGCAAGCGAGCAGGAGGATGAGCACGAATCCCGACGGTGGCGCACCCATGGCGAACGCACCGACCAGCACGGCCGCACTTACGGCGACGAACCACACCAACTTGCCATTGAACCGGTTCATGTCGAACTCCACTCCCTGGGACGAACCACCCCAGCATCCGCTCCCCACTCCCGACTGGGGCGCTGATTCCGTGAAGGTTCGCTGAAGATCCCGCTTCGTGAATCAGCCGGGTGCTGCTGGGTCCTTGCTCGACAACACGCACAAGTGCGGCCACGGTGCCACGTTCGTTGTACGACGTCCCATTGCCCGGGAGTGAAAGGCCGAGCCGGTCACGCTGAAATCTTCAGGGAAGCTTCATTGCGCGGTGAACATTCCGACACATGTTTCGTGTTGGCTCTATAGGGATTTCAGCAAGCTAGCCGGAGATGACCTGTATGACGCCACGAGCCGGCCACGCCGGAGAGTTCACCGTTACCGTCCTCGACAGAAGGGCTGTCACGTGAGTAACACCCGCCGCGCCTGTGCGGCAGTTGTTGTATCCGCCGTAATCGTGTCCTCGCTCGCGGCCTGCGGCACGGCAGCACCAAAGATCGAGTCAACGTCGGGCGATGCCATGGGGCACGTTCACGGCATGGGAATCGACCCCGCCGACGGGACTCTCTTCGTGGCATCTCATCTGGGCCTGTTCACCGTGGAGGAAGGGTCGCCACCGCGGCGGGTCGGGGAAGCTTGGCACGATCTCATGGGATTCTCGGTGATCGGTCCCGGGCATTTCGTCGCGAGTGGTCACCCGGACCTGGCAAGCGACCTGCCCACGCATCTCGGTCTGATGGAGTCCATCGACGCGGGGAAGACGTGGCGGCAGGTGTCCCTAGCGGGAAAGGCAGACTTCCACGCACTCGATGGCACTGACTCTCGGCTGGCGGGCTACAACAGCGTTTCCGGACAGCTGCTTCTCACGAGCGACCGTACGAACTGGATCACGATCGATGAACGTCCGGTGATTGACGTCGCCACCGATCTCGACTCGACCGACCTCTTCGTGACGACCCCGTCCGGCGGATTGATTCGTTATCCCGCGAGCGATGGAGCTCGCGCGCGGACCGTCGTCGCACCGTCCTTGGCGTACATCGATGGGGGCCAGGACGGTCTCGTCGTGGGCATTGCAGCCACTGGACGTGTTCATGTGAGTCGGGACGGCGGTGAGAGCTGGAGAGCAGGAGGTGCGCTCCCGGACTCCCCGGAGGCACTCGAAGTGACGCCGGATCGCTGGTACGCAGCCGCGGGTGATGCCGTCTTCGAATCGACGACCTCAGGTGCCACGTGGAGTCGCCTCACTTAGCAGTCATGGCCCCTCCGATCGCGGCTGGCGGTCCAGGACACCTACATCCCCTGGGCAAGAAGCTCGTGAGCGAATGGTCCGCCTACCGGACGGGTACTGATCACGGGAGGGCGGTTCCCACCGGTCGTCAGATGCAGGTCACCCGCCACCACCATTTCGAGGAGGAGAACCATGGTTCACACGAAGATGCTGGATGCTTACCCGAAGGATCTGGGTCAGATCGACAAGCAGAAGTTGGCCGAGTGCATCGCAGCCTGCTTCGAATGCGCCCAAGCCTGCACGGCTTGTGCTGACGCGTGCCTGGCCGAGGACATGGTCGCCGAATTGACGACATGCATCCGCACCAATCTGGACTGCTCCGACATCTGCGTTGCGACAGGCAACATGCTATCGAGGCGCACTGGATACGACGCCGATGTGACCCGAGCGTTCTTGGAAGCCTGTGCCGCCGCGTGCGAGGCCTGTGGCGACGAGTGTGAGAGTCACGGCAGCATGCACGCGCACTGCCGCATCTGCGCCGAGGCCTGCCGCCGGTGCGAGGAAGCCTGTCGCGACCTCCTCGCCAGTCTGGGCTGAGGCACAAGTTCTCTCAGGACGCCCGCTGCATCTCCGAACGCTGGGTGGGATCGTTCTCGGGCTGCTGCCCGGGCAACCGCAGTCGCTTGAGCAGCAGCGCGTTGACTGCCACCAGCAAGCTGGAGCCGGACATCGACAAGGCGGCGACCTCGGGCCTCAGGACCAGGCCGAAGGACGGTTGGAAGACACCTGCCGCGATGGGTAGCGCGATCGCGTTGTATCCCACCGCCCAACCGAGATTCTGACGCATCTTGCGCAGTGTGCCTCGGCCAATCGTCAGCGCCACGGGGACGTCCAGCGGGTCCGACCTCATGAGAACGACGTCTGCGGCGTCGATCGCGACGTCGGTACCCGCGCCAACCGCGATGCCGACGTCTGCCTGCACGAGAGAAGGCGAGTCGTTGACTCCGTCACCGACCATCGCCACGGTGCGCCCCTGCGCCTGCAGTTGCTTGACCTGGTGTGCCTTGTCCTCGGGCAGGACGTCCGCGATGACGTCGTCGATTCCCAACTCCTCGGCGATCCGCTCGGCGGTCGCACGGTTGTCGCCGGTGAGCATGGCGACCCTGATGCCCGCCTCGTGAAGTGCGGAGATCGCGGCGGCGGACGTCTCGCGGACCGCGTCGGCGATCCCGATCACCGCGACGACCCGATCATCGACGGCAACGAACACCGCCGTGCGACCGCCGGCGGCGATCTCGTCGCGCTGCGCACCCAGGTCACCGATGGTGATCGCTTCGGATTCCATGAGGCGACGGTTGCCGATGGCGATCTGGTGGCCGTCGACCTCGGCGAGGGCGCCGATGCCCGTGACGTTGCGGAACGCGGTGGCGCGCAAGCGCGGCACATCGGTTGCATCGACGTGGCGCACGACGGCCTGAGCGAGAGGATGTTCGGACTCTCGTTCGAGTGCGCCCGCGAGCGCCAGGACCCGATCGCGATCGAAGTCGCCGACAATGACGTCCGTGACCTCGGGCTCCCCCTTGGTGAGGGTGCCGGTCTTGTCGAAGACGACGGTGTCGACGCGCGCGGAGCTCTCGATGGCGGTGGCGTTCTTGAACAGAATCCCGCGTTTCGCGCCGAGGCCGGAGCCGACCATGATTGCTGTCGGCGTGGCGAGTCCAAGGGCGTCGGGGCAGGTGATCACGACCACGGTGATGGCGAACAGCAGCGCAGTCTGCACGCTTGCGCCGGCAGCGAGCCAAACCAGGAAGGTGCCGACTCCACCGACCAGTGCGACCAGAACGAGCCAGAATGCGGCCCTGTCCGCGAGTCGCTGTCCCGGCGCTTTGGAGTTCTGCGCCTGTTGCACCAGCGCGACGATCTGTGCCAGAGCGGTGTCAGCGCCCACCTTGGTGGCGCGCACCCGGATGGTGCCGCTGGCGTTGATGGTGGCGCCGATGACCCGATCGCCGGGCCCCTTGTGCACCGGGAGGCTCTCGCCGGTGACCATGGACTCGTCGACCTCCGACTCGCCCTCTTCGACGGTGCCGTCAGTGGCGATCTTCGCCCCCGGCCGGATCAGGAGAAGGTCATCGACCTCGACCTCGGAGGTGGGAACTTCGACCGGTTCGCCTTCGCGGAGAACGACCGCCAACGGCGGAGCCAGATCAAGCAACGTACGGATCGCGTCGTTGGCGCCGCCTCGTGCCCGCATCTCGAACCAGTGGCCGAGCAACACGAACACGGTGAGCATGACAACGGCCTCGTAGAAGACCTCACCGCCCCCGGTGACGGTGACTCCGAGGGAGTACAGCCAGCCGGCTCCGACGGCCACGGCCACCAGCACCATCATGTCCAGGGTCTTGGCCCGGAGCGCTCGCCAGGCACCGTCGAAGAAGATCCAGGCCGAGTAGAAGATCACCGGCAGGGACAGGATCAAGGCGAAGATGTCATCGCGCATCCCGAATGGAGCGGCCGCGTCGAAGCCGAGCATGTCCCGCCCCATCGGCGAATACAGCGTGATGGGTACCGCGAGCAGCAGGGCGACCAGGAATCGGTTGCGCATGTCGCGAACCATGTCAGCCATCGACATCGTCGCGTGACCGCCGTGGCCCATCGCATCATGCGGTGACGAGATCGGCGAAGCCGCGCCTGCGTGGCTGGTGCCCGCGTCGTGACCGTCGTGCTGGAGCTCGTGCTCGTCACGGCCAGGTTCGAGCATCGGATCGCACACATGATTGGGAACCGACTGTCCCGCGCAGTGGAAGCCGCATTCGCGCACCCAGTCCCGCAGATCGCTCACGCTGGTGCGCTTCGGGTCATAGGTGACGGTGGCCGTCTGGGCGACCGGGTTGGCATCGACGGAGAGCACCCCGGGCCGGCGCGACAGCATCGCTTCGGCGACGTTCTTGCTGGACGCCCACTGGACCCCAGAGACCTCGATGATGGCGGTGGTACCCCCGTCACGCTGCGCGTGATGGTCGCGGTGGCCGCTCGTGTGCTGGTGCGTCGTCATCGTCCTGCCTCCACATGGGAAAGGTTGGTCTTGCTTGAGTCAAGGCGAGCGTGCGACGTCTCGGCTGTCTGCGTCGAGACGGGCTGGAAGCGCCGCAGTCGCAAACTGTTCGACACGACGAACACCGAGGAGAACGCCATGGCAGCGCCGGCGATCAGCGGGTTGAGCAGACCGAGCGCGGCCAGGGGCAGCGCCGCAACGTTGTAGGCGAAGGCCCAGAACAGGTTGCTCTTGATGGTCCGCAGCGTGCGCCGAGAGAGCCGGATCGCGTCCACGGCGGCGCGCAGGTCGCCGCGAACGAGAGTGAGGTCGGAAGCCTCGATGGCGGCGTCGGTGCCGGTGCCCATGGCGATGCCCAGGTTGGAGGTGGCCAGTGCCGCGGCGTCGTTGACGCCGTCTCCCACCATGGCGACCGTGCGGCCCTCGCGCTGCAAACGCTCGACAGTGGCGACCTTCTCAGCGGGGAGGACCTCGGCGATCACCTGCTCGATGCCCACCTCGGCGGCGACGGCACGGGCAGCGCGTTCGTTGTCACCGGTGAGCAGAATCGGCTCGAGTCCCAGCTCCTTGAGCTCGGCCACGGCCTGCGCACTCGTGGGCTTGATCGCGTCGGAGACCACGACGACCCCGCGGGCCGCTCCGTCCCAGCCAGCGGCGATCACGGTCCGGCCTTGCTGTTCCGCGGCCTCGACCACTCCCGCCAGGCTCGCGTCGAGGGGTTGGTTCCACTCTCGGGCCAGCCAGCCGGGGCGGCCGGCCACGACCGCGTGGCCGTCGACCACCCCGGCGACGCCGAGGCCTTGGGTCGAGGAGAATCCCTCGACATCGGGCAGCTGCGACTCGAGTCGTTGGCTGGCCCCGGTGGCAATGGCCTGACCGATGGGGTGTTCCGAGGCGTTCTCGAGGGCACCGACCAGCCGGAGCAGATCGGCACTGTTCACACCATCGGCGGGGACCACATCGACCAGTTCCATCCTTCCGGTGGTCACGGTGCCGGTCTTGTCCAGGACGATCGTGTCGACCACCCGAGTGGACTCGAGCACCTCCGGGCCCTTGATGAGCACGCCGAGTTGGGCACCGCGGCCGGTCCCGACGAGCAGTGCGGTGGGGGTCGCGAGACCGAGGGCGCAGGGGCAGGCGATGATCAGCACCGCCACCGCGGCGGTGAATGCGGCGGTGACGCTGTGACCAGTCAGCAGCCAAGCGGTGAGCGTGACCAAGGAGAGCACGAGCACGATGGGCACGAATACGGCTGAGACACGGTCGGCGAGTCGCTGGACCTGCGCCTTGCCGTTCTGGGCGTCCTCGACCAGCCGTGCCATCTGGGCGAGTTGGGTGTCGGCTCCGACGCGGGCGGCCCGGACCACCAGACGTCCGCCGGCGTTCACCGTGGCGCCCACGACGACATCACCGGGCCCGACCTCGACGGGGACCGACTCGCCCGTGAGCATGGACGCGTCGATTGCCGATGTACCGTCCTCGACGACGCCATCGGTGGCGACCTTCTCGCCCGGGCGCACCAGGAACCGGTCGCCGACCTCAAGTTGGCCCACCGGCACGCGCACCTCCGTGCCGCCGCGCAGGACGGCAACGTCCTTGGCGCCCATGTCGAGCAGGGCGCGTAAAGCCGCTCCAGACTGGCGCTTGGCTCGAGCCTCGAAGTAGCGGCCCGCAATGATGAAGGTGGTCACCGCCGCCGCGACCTCCAGGTAGATGTGGACGTCAGCTTCACCATCCGGGAAGAGGTCGAACGGCATCCGCATGCCAGTCATCCCGGCGTGGGTGAACAGCAGCGCCCACAACGACCAGAGCCACGCGGCGGTGACTCCGACGGAAATGAGGGTGTCCATGGTCGCCGCGCCGTGGCGCGCGTTGGTCACCGCGGCACGGTGGAACGGGGCCGCCCCCCAGACGACCACGGGTGAGGCCAGCGTCAGTGAGATCCACTGCCAGTTGTCGAACTGCAACGCCGGAATCATCGACATCGCCAGGACCGGGACGGAGAGCACGGTTGAGACGATCAGGCGCTGTCGCCAGCTCGCGGCCTCCAGATCCCGGTGGTCCGTCTGCGCGTCGGTCGAAGGGTCGTCACCGCTGGCCGCCTGAGTGGGCACGGTCGCGGTGTACCCGGTGGCCTCCACCACGCTGACAAGATCGGCAGGGGTGAGCGTCGTCGGATAACTGACCTTGGCCTTTTCGGTGGCGTAGTTGACCGTGGCCGACACACCCTCGACCTTGTTCAGCTTCTTTTCGATCCGCGCGGCGCAGGAGGCACAGGTCATCCCGCCGATGGCGAGCTCGACGTCGTGCAGCGCGTCGACCGTAGGGGTTGGTTGTGCCATGACTGTGTCTCCTGCCTGGATTGAATCGGGATGCGCGTGAGGGTTTCGGTCCTCAGGCGAGTTGGTAGTCGCCGGCCTCGTCGAGGGCGGCGGCGACCTGGGTCTGGTCGAGTGGCTCGGCGCTCGCGACGGTGACTGTCGAGGTACCGCCGGCGACGAGGTCGACGCTGACGTCGGAGACCCCGTCGAGGCTCTTGAGTTCGCCGGTGACGGCGCTGGCGCAGTGGCCGCAGGTCATTCCGGTGACGGCGTAGGTGTTGGTGGTCATGTCGCTCTCCTTCGTCGCGGCGATGGTGATCGCCTCAGTGGTGGTGTCGGTCGAACTTTCGGACTGGGTGTTGGATCCGCAGCCGCATCCCCCGCAGCCGCACCCGCCGTCGCCGGCGGAGGAGTCGAGCAGTTGAAGATTGCGGCTGTCGTCTGACACGGACATGGGTGCTCCTTCGTTTGATGGATCGATCATGAGCGGACGAGTCGCCGGATCGCTGCGGAGGCCTCGTTGAGCTTCTGCTGGGCCTCGGCAGGGTCGGTGGGGTGCGTCAGGCAGTGTTCGAGATGCTGGTCGAGTAACAGCAGCGCGACCCCTTCGAGAGCCTTCGTGGCCGCCGACAACTGGGTGAGGATGTCGATGCAGTACTGCTCCTCGTCCACCAGCCGCTGCAGGCCACGCACCTGACCCTCAACGCGACGGAGCCTGGCGAGGACAGCCTGCTTCTCGGTGATGTATCCCGGTTCAACGGCCATCGCGAAACTCCTTCGGAAGATACCCCTTGGGGGTATCGGTCTTCGTGACTGACCATACCCCCACCGGGCAATGAAAAGCACGGCCGCGAAGAGAACTTCGTCGAACCTTCATGTTCGCCGCTTCCTGCCCTGTCAGACGCTGATGTCGTTCACCGAGTCGGTGTTGAACACGGCCATGATGGCCAGGGCAGTAGGTGAAAGGCCGCGAGGTTCTGTGATGTTTCGCTGAAGATCCGGGCCGTTCAGTCCGGGCGGACGAGTTACTTGAAGCAGGGAAAGCGCAACGTGAACGTCGTGCCGCTCCCGGGCCCGGCACTGGTCACCGAGATGCCACCGCCTTGTGCCTCCACGAGCGCCTTGGCGATCGCCAGACCGATGCCAGAGCCACCGTGGCCGCGGTCGCGGGCGCTGTCGGCGCGGTAGAACCGGTCGAACAGGTGCGGCAGGTGCTCTGCCGCCACCCCCTGGCCCGTGTCGCTGACGCGGTACTGGACCCAGTCATCGATGCGGCGACAGTCCAAGGTGACGGTCCCGCCCGTCGGAGTGTGGCGCAGAGCGTTGTCGAGCAGGTTGCCGAGCACCTGTCCGAATCTGTCGGAGTCAAGGCGGACCTGGCCGGCGTCGGCGAGTTCGCTGAGCAGGCGAACCCCCTTGGTGGCGTACCGGTCACGTGCGGCCTCGATGGCCGCCGCAGCAGCATCCGCTGCCGGCACGGGTCGCAGCGTGACGTCGAGCCCTTCCTCCGCTCGCGACACGGCGGTCATGTCCTCGGCCAAGCGCCGCAGTCGGCCTGTCGAGCCCCGGATGACGCCCAGGGTGTCGTCATCGAGGTACCGGATGCCGTCCTCGACGGCCTCGAGATGGGCGTCGATCGTGGCCAGGGGGGTCCGCATCTCGTGTGCCAGGTCGGCCAGCATGCTCCGGCGGGTCGACTCCGTCGCTTCGAGTCTCTCGGCGAGGCGGTTGTAGGTCAGTGCGAGCGAGGCGAACTCTTCACCCAGTCCCGGGTCGGGCACCCGGGCGCCGTACCGGCCGGCAGCGACCTGTGCCGCCGCCGCCGCGACGTCGCTGATCGAACGCTGAACCCGGCGGCTGAAGTACCAGGAGACGGCCAGCGCTGCGAGCACCGAGGCGATCAGCGCGAGAGAGATGGACAGAACCAGCGCGGAGGCGAAGGCCTCCTCCACATGGCGAATCTGTTCGGCGGTGTGTTCGTCACCGGCCTGTTGCAGGTGGTCGCTGAAGATGCCGGGGCCCACGACGGAAGCCACGAGCCACGTGGTCAGGGCCCCGGCCACGAGGACCAGGGCTTGGGCCACCAGGAGCCGAGCGGCGAACCGAGAGCGGACACGGGTCGTGTCCGCGCGAGCTCGGCGGTCGGTCACTGGCCGGTGCCCATCCGGTAGCCGACTCCACGGACGGTGCGGATGAATCGGGCCTGGCTGGCGTCGTCGTTGAGTTTGCGCCGCAAGTGCCCGACGTGGACGTCGACCAGATGTTCATCGCCGACCCAGGTGGGACCCCAGACGGTGTCGATGAGCTGCCGGCGGCTGAATGCCATCTGCGGGTGGTCGGAGAGAGCGGCCAGAAGGTCGAACTCGGTGCGCGTCAACGACACCGGTTCCCCCTCGAGCCAGACGTCCCGCCCCAGCGGATCGACGACCAACGCACCGAAGGTCCGGGCCCCCTCCACCTGGTCGTCTGCCCCATCCGGCTTCCGAGGTCGGCGCAGCAGTGCCTGGATCCGGGCCATCAGGATCCGAGGGCTGAAAGGCTTGGTCATGTAGTCGTCTGCCCCCACCGAGAGGCCGATCAAGGTGTCGACCTCCTCGCTGCGCGCTGTCAGCATCACCACATAGGCATCGGAGAATGTGCGCAATTGCCGACAGACCTCCACACCGTCCAGACTCGGCAGACCCAAGTCCAGCACCACCACATCCGGATCGACGGTTCGAGCGACTTCCAATGCCTCCATACCGTCGTGGACCACAGCCACCTCCAGGCCTTCGCGTTCGAGGTAGCTGCCGATGACCCCCGCAAGGTGCGTCTCGTCCTCGACGACCATCGCCCGCAGGCCCGTCGGGGGACGAACACCCGCGGCACCTCCCGCCGGTGAGCCGGCCGTTCCGTTGATCACGTCCTCGCCCATACCCGACATGATGGCAGTCCATCTGCCCTACCAGCCCAGATCAGCACCGCGGGCGGCCCATCCTTCAGCGAACCTTCACACGAAGACCACTATGTCGCCCTGGTGCCGGGTCGATCATTGAAAGTACGAGGCCCGACGGAGGAGCTGAGCACGATGATGGGTTGGTATCACGACGGCACGGGATGGGTCGGTTGGATCCTCATGACCCTGGCCATGGTCGCGTTCTGGGCGTTGGTGGTCGTTGCAGTGATCGCGATCTTCCGCGGCACTCAGAGCACTGATGCATCCCCTTCTGATCGCAGGGACCCGATGCAGATCCTTAACGAGCGGTTCGCCCGCGGCGAGATCAACGAGGACGAGTACCACGCCCGCAGCACCGTGCTGCGCACCTCACAGCGGCAGGAGAACCAACCACCGTCTTGTCGCCGCAACGAGATCGACGGCGTGCCATGAGGACCCAGGTCCGATCGTGGTCATCGTGCCCGATGGCGGGCCTTGGAAGTGAACTTCGAAGCCACAACCCGAGCCAGGGGACGACCCACCATGCCACGACATTCACCACGCCGAGACCGGCATGATGACCACGCTGTCCCACCGGACGGGCGGCTGACGATGCCCGCACACCACGTCCCGGATCGTGAGCTCAACTTGGCGGAACTCGCTCGTCCTGAATCTGACAAGCACGTGGGCGTCTTCGGGACTGCATGGGACGCACTGACCGCGCTTGTCGGCGCCATCATGGGCCTGCTCCCCCACCTGCTGCACCACGTCGGCCTTCTCGGCGGAGCAGTACTGGTGACCGGCGCGACCGGCAACGTGCTGTTCGCCGTCGTCGGACTGGTCTTCTCCATACCGCTACTGCGACGTCTTCATCGACGATTCGACTCGTGGAAGGCGCCCGCCCTCGCGTTGGGTGTGTTCGCGCTGATGTTCTCCCTCTCGGCCTTCGTCATCGGTCCCGCCATCAGCAACGGCGACCAGGAACGGGTTCCTGTGCGGACCGTTGATCCGGACGAGCACGAGGGTCACCACGGCTGACGACCCGCGCCATGACGCCGGCTGCTGCGTGTCCCGGAAACCCAACGGTCGACATGGCACCCCCCACCGAGCGCTTCTTCAACGAACCTTCACGAGACAACGCCGGTCACCTTCACCGCGCGGCGAGAACATCGAATTGGACCGGATATCGGCGGTCGACCAAGAGTTGGAGGAGATCATGAGTAAGCGGTGGAGCATCAACATCACCCCTGCCGAACGCGTCGCTCGAGTGGTCGTCGGAGCGCTCGGCACCGTTACCGGAATCGTGCTGCTGGCTGGCGCCTCATCCACCTGGGCTGTCGTCCTCGAACTGCTGTTGCTGGCGGCAGGCCTCGACCTCATCGTCACCGGAGCGCTCGGACACTGCCCGCTGTACGCCAAACTCGGGCACATGCCCGCCTCCTTGAAAGGAAAGACATCATGAGTACGCCACACGGCATGGATCACGGTGCGCACAGCGATGGGCACGCGGGGCACCATCCGGGGGAGTCCTCGCCGAGTTCCGAAAACCACCATGGCGGGCACGAGTCCGACAGCGTCGGCCACGGGACACATCGCGGTCACGGTTTGATGATGATCATCTGCTGCGTTCCTATGTTGCTCATCGCCGGCCTGCTGTTCCTGACCGGTGTTGCGGGTACCAACCTGGTCGTTGCCGCGCTCCTGTGCACCGCGATGATGGCGGCCATGATGTTCGCCATGCCCGGGGGGCACGACCACAGGTGACACGGACCTCCAGACCGCACGTGAGGGACGTCAGCCGAGCTGAGCCGCAGCACAACCTCGGGACCGGTCACCACTGCCGGGCGTAGGCCAACGCGGCTCCCCGTCCATACTTGGATTTGGCTACCCTCGCCGGGCAAGACGCGGACTGCTGCATCCCGCTCACAGCGGCACCAATAGCTCACGAGGACGCGGCGAGTTCGCGCGCAAGTTCAAGGCGCTCGCCGATCCCGCGAGTCCGGCTGCTCACGCTCTGCGACATCACCGAGCCCGTCGGACTGAGCCAGCCCACGGTCTCGCACCACCTCAAGATCCTCGTCGAGGCCGGACTCCTCGCCCGCGAACAGCGGGGCACCCTGGGCCTTCTACTCCAACGCCCCCCGTTTCTCCGGGCTCCTCGCCGAGGTGCTGCACGACCCCACCGCACGCGACACGGAAGCCCTCACCACCTCCTGAACGGGGCCGCACGACCACGGCCCGAATCGCGCCGACTTCGTTGCCACAGGCCCGCCTTGCTGCGACTCCATCGCCGCAGTAGATCTATCCCCACCAATCGCGACCGCGCTCAGGCGATCTACGCACCACTTCTGGGGGACCGTCGGCCCAGGGGCTAAGACGCCAGACCGCCAGGAATCCGACGAGGGCTGGCGGGGACCGAACTCAGGCGTGGCGGGCTCGAAGCCGAGCGTCTGGACCGCTCCGGTGCAGGAAATGACGGCCCGACATTCCCAGGAGGATCGGCATTGCGACGAGGACCTCTCCGACATTTCCGATGGTCGGCACGCGAGACGATCAGGGGCACTCGCCGCATTCCGAATATCGCGACCCAGACGAACTTCTGCGAGTTCCAGAAGAAGAGGATGACCAACAGGTTCACCCAGCCAGGTCCGCTGGACTCAACGATCACGGCACAAAAACTCGACGCGTGGAAGTACCCGATTGCGAGCATGAGCCCGATGGGAATGGCCCAAGTGCTGCCGTGCGGCGAGCGAAGCCAGGCAACGGCGATGTTGATGGGCGCGACGTGCCGCAGGTACCGGTGAATGGCGGCGCTTGTCCGGAGCGACAAAGTGATCATGAGTCAACTCGTTCGGTGTGGGTGACTCAACTTTCCGGCCCCCACCGACGATGCGCGTCTGCAGGACGTCGATCTGCGGATAAGTCGGGAGGGCCGACCCTGCGGCTCTTAGCGGGACCTCTCGCGGACTGCGATTCGTGGATCTACGACTGGCGAAAGGTCGCAGGCTTCGTCGGAGATGGTGCGTGCGCGCCTGATCGCCTGCGCGGCTCGGGCGTGGTCAAGTCGCTGGGCGTCGGAGCGAGCGTCGCCCAGAACGGCACTCGAGTCGACGGCATATCGGTCTCGATAGGCGACCACGGTGCGAAGTTCCTGGAGCCATCGTTCGAGCCGCCGGCCCCCGGCCGGGGGTGTACCGAGGCGCTTGAGCCAGGCTTCCTGTTGCGCGAGCGCCGCTTCGGCGAGTGCCGATACGCGTGACTCGATGAGGTGTTGCCGTTGGATCAGGGCGTTGGCCATGTCGGGTGCCATCGCACCACTTGCCTGGGGTATCAGACCGGCGATGAGCCGTCTGGAGTCCTTTCGGCGGTGCCTGCTGGACTGAGCCTCGGCCCGGTGGATCCGGCTGATGAGCACGGCCCCGATGTCGTCGGCGTCGGCGAGTGTCCGCCGCGGGATGAGTCGTGGCAGCTCGCTCTCAAGGTCTGCTCGAACGCCGGAAGCACCAGAGTGCGCATGTCCCGCTCGTAGAGGGACTGGGTGTTCAGAGACAGGCGCCCTTCGTCCCTGATGTCGGCGAGCCACATGGCGGCGAGCCGGGCGAAGCTGGTGTCACCGGTGATGTCGTCGAACTCGCCGTGCATCCGGCGGGTTGCGATCCTGGCTTTCAGCGCACGGGCGGCGGCGCTGCGCGAGTCTCCGGTGGCCGTGATGCGCCGAACGGAGCCGTCCTCGTCACGGAAGCGCGTCTCCGCGCGGACCCGACCGGAGTCCGTGGCGGTAAAGGCGATCGATCCATAGGTGCCGATCGCCAGGCGTGGCTTGCTCACCGCTGCGCCCCCCTCAGCCCGGGGTGGGGTTGGCGCCGCCGCTCAACTCGCGCTGGTCGGCAAGCACGTCGCTGACGAAGTAGCGCAGTTGACGGCCGACGTGGATGGGACAGGGTCCGCGTCCGACGCGACGCCAGTCGTAGAGGGTGCGGATCGGTACGTCGAGGTAGGCCGAGAGCTCCTCGACGCTCATCATCGGTTCCAGTGCGGAAGGGGTGTGGGTGTCGTTCATGCCGAGTAGGTGTGCGCACTCGACCGCGCCACTCGGTCACGCACGGCGAAGAACCGAACGGGATGTGGAAGCAGCGGGGAGGGCGGTCCTGGCGTCCAATGTGGACACAAAGTGGACACTTGGCCATCTGTCGTCTCTTTCGGTACCGGGAATTCCGCTGGAATTCCCGGTACCTCACGGTCGGGCTGACAGGATTTGAACCTGCGACCCCCTGACCCCCAGTCAGGTGCGCTACCAAGCTGCGCTACAGCCCGTGACAACCTGCAAGAGTCTAGCGCAGGTCCTCCGGAAGTCGTCATCGGCCCATCCACACGCGAGGATGGGTCCATGTCCGTCATCGAGAACTCCAAGGTCGCCATCGTCGGAGCCGGCAGCGTCGGCACGGCGATCGCCTACGCGTCCCTGATCCGGCGCTCGGCGCGCACCATCGCGCTGTACGACGTCAACCGGGCCAAGGTCGACGCCGAGGTGCTCGATCTGCAGCACGGTGCGCTCTACACCGGCTCGAGTCAGATCATCGGCGGCGCTGACCCGTCGGTCGTCGCCGGCGCGCACCTGGTGATCATCACGGCCGGCGCGAAGCAGGATCCGGGCCAGACCCGCATCGACCTGGCGGGCACCAACGTCAAGATCCTCGAGCAGATGCTGCCCGTCCTCATGCAGCACGCACCCGATGCCGTCTACATGCTCGTCACCAACCCGTGTGACGTCCTGACCGTGGCGGCGCAGCAGATCACCGGCCTTCCTGAGGAACGCGTCATGGCGTCGGGTACGGTGCTCGACACCTCGCGCCTGCGGCAGTTGCTCGCCACGCGGGCCGGGGTGGCCCCGCACAGCGTGCACGCGGACATCATCGGGGAGCACGGCGACACCGAGTTCGCGCTGTGGTCGCAGGCGCGCATCGGTCCGGTGCCGATCCTGGACTGGGTGCCCTCGTCCACCGCTGCCGACCAGCGACCGTTCGCCCACCGCGAGCTGGACGAGATCACCGATCGTGTCCGCAACGCTGCCTACACCGTGATCGCGGGCAAAGGAGCCACGAACTACGCGATCGGCGTCTCGGCCACCCGGATCGTCGAGGCGGTCCTGACCGACGAGAACGCCGTCCTGCCGGTCAGCATCGTGCACCGCGGCCACCACGGCGTCGACGGCGTGGCGCTGTCGCTGCCCAGCATCGTGAACTCACGTGGCGTCGCCCGGGTGCTCGACGTGCGCATGTCCGCCCACGAGGAGCGGCAGTTGCACGCGTCCGCCGAAGCGCTGAGGAAGGTGCAGCAGGACCTCGGCATCTGAACCCGGGTCCCCGGGCCAGATGTGTAGCGCTGTCCACCCGGAATCGGCCCTCAAGGCCGGATTCGGGTGGAGACCGCTACACATCTCGGGTGCGCCGGCTACTGACCGAGGCGGTCGTCGCCGTCGTTGTCCCGGATCTCGACCGACGCCCCGTCCTGCTCGAGTCGATCGCGGGCCTCGGCCACCATGCGACGACCCACGTCCGACACCTCGGTGACGCGGGTGATGTCGAAGACCACCCGCTCGGTCTCGGGCGGGTGTGCGATCAGGCGCGCCAGCAGCGACTCGGCGCTGGAGAACATCAGGTCGCCGCTGAGGACGTAGACCGTCTCGTCGCCGTCCTCCAGCACGTCGGCCAGGGCCGAGCGCGACGGGCGCCCGGGGTTCATCAGGTGCATGCCCATCTCCGCCGACATCCGCCGCATCATCTCGACTCCCATGATGCTGGTGCCGTGGTCGTCCAGCCCGGGCGAGAACACCGCGATGCCGACCTGCCCCGGCAGCACGCCGATGATGCCGCCCGAGACGCCGCTCTTGGCGGGGATGCCCACCGACGCGAGCCAGTCCCCCGCATCGTCGTACATCCCGCACGTCGCCATCACGCTCAGCACCTGGATGGCCGTGCGCTCGGCCATGAGCCGCTCGCCCGAGTCGGGGTGCACTCCCCCGTTCGCGAGTACCGACGCCATCGTCGCCAGGTCGCGCACGTCCACCGACAGCGCGCACTGCCGCAGGTAATGGTCGACCGCCTCCACCGGGTCGTCGATGATCCCGTAGTGGGCCAGCAGGTGGGCCAGGGCGAGGTTGCGGTGCGCCTCCTTGCTCTCGGAGGCGTACACCTCGTCGTCCATCTCCAGCTCGCGCCCGGCCAGCTGCGACGCGAACTCGGCGAACGTGTCGAAGGAGCCGATCAGCCCCGCGGTCGCGATCGCGCCGGCGTTGATCATCGGGTTGTGCGGACGGCCCGTCTGCGAGTCCAGCGAGATCTCGTTGAACGCCTCCCCCGAGGGCTCGACGTCGATCTTCTCGTGCACGGCGTCCCAGCCCAGCCGCTCGATGGCCAGCGCGTAGGCGAACGCCTTCGACATCGACTGGATCGCGAAGCGGTGCTCCACGTCGCCCGCACCGTGGTGCGCGTCGTCGACCGTGGTCAGCGCGATGGCCGCCGGTTCGGAGTCGTCCTTCGCGCAAGCGCTCAGGACCTCGTCGAGGTACTCCGGGACCGGCGACCGCATCAGCGGCGCTCGCGCTTCTTCCGCGGGCGCTGCGTCAGGTGGATCGGGCTGCCGACGAAGCCGAACTCCTCGCGCAGGCGGCGCTCGATGAAGCGCAGGTAGCCCGCCTCGAGCTTGCCCGAGGTGAAGAGCACGAAGGTCGGCGGCGCGGTCGAGGCCTGCGTGCCGAAGAGGATCTTCGGCTGCTTGCCGCCGCGCACCGGGTGCGGGTGCTCGGCCACGAGCCGGCCGAGGAACGCGTTGAGCGCACCGGTCGAGACACGGGTCTCCCAGCCCTCGAGCGCCAGGTCCAGCGCCTTCACCAAGCGGTCGATGTGCCAGCCGGTCCGGGCGGCCACGTTGATCCGCGGCGCCCACGGGATCTGCACGAGGTCGCGCTCGATCTCGCGCTCGAGGTAGAAACGGCGCTCGTCGTCGACGAGGTCCCACTTGTTGAAGGCCAGCACGACGGCGCGGCCGGTCTCCTCGATGGAGTTGATGATGCGGAGGTCCTGCTCGCTGATCGACTCGCTGGAGTCGATGACCATCACGCAGACCTCGGCACGCTCGATCGCGGCCGACGTGCGCAGGCTGGCGTAGTACTCGTGGCCGGTGGCGGTCTTCACGCGCTTGCGGATGCCGGCGGTGTCGATGAACGTCCACACGCGGCCACCGAGCTCGACCAGCTCGTCGACCGGGTCGACGGTGGTGCCCGAGACGTTGTCGACGACGACGCGGTCCTCGCCGGCGAACTTGTTCAGCAGGCTGGACTTGCCGACGTTGGGCTTGCCGACGATCGCGACGCGGCGCGGGCCGCGAGGCGCGTCGAAGTCCTCCTCGGGCGCCTCGGGCAGGGCCTCGAGGATCGCGTCGAGCATGTCGCCGCTGCCACGGCCGTGCAGGGCCGAGACGGCGTACGGCTCACCGAGGCCGAGGTTCCACAGCGACGCGGCCTCCAGCTCGCCCTTCTGGTCGTCGACCTTGTTGGCGGCCAGCACGACGGGCTTGCCCGAGGCGCGCAGCAGCTTGACGACCTTGTCGTCGATGTCGGTGGCGCCGACGGTGGCGTCCACGACGAAGAGGATCGCGTCGGCGACGGCGATGGCGACCTCGGCCTGGGCGGCGATGCGCTCGGCCATGCCCTTGGCGTCAGGGTCCCAACCGCCGGTGTCGACGACCGTGAACGAGCGGCCGTTCCAGATCGCGTCGTAGGGGACGCGGTCGCGCGTCACGCCCGGAACATCCTCCACGACGGCTTCGCGGCGCCCGATGATGCGGTTGACGAGAGTCGACTTGCCGACATTGGGACGGCCGATGACGGCGAGGACGGGCTGCGTGGACACCCCCACAGCCTATCGGGCCTCCACGAAGGTCCACGCCACTCGCCGCGTGACCCGCATCGCCTAGCGGTTCGTGGAGGCGAACTGGGCCGAGTACAGCCGGTGGTACGCACCCCGCGCCGCGATGAGCTGGTCATGGCTCCCCTGCTCGACGATCCGGCCGCTCTCCATGACCACGATGAGGTCCGCGTCGCGGATCGTGGAGAGCCGGTGCGCCACCACGAAGCTGGTGCGACCGGAGCGAAGATCGTTCATCGCCGTCTGCACCAGCGCCTCGGTGCGGGTGTCCACCGAGCTGGTCGCCTCGTCGAGCACGAGGATGGCGGGGTCGGCCAGGAAGGCGCGCGCGATCGTCAGCAGCTGGCGCTGACCGGCGCTCACTCCCCCGCCGTCGTCGGTGATCACGGTGTCGTAGCCGTCGGGCAGCGTGCGCACGAAGTGGTCGACCGAGGCGGCCTTCGCGGCGGCCAGGATCTGCTCCTCGGTCGGGTCGTTCGCGCCGTAGGCGATGTTCTCGCGGATCGTCCCGGAGAAGAGCCATGTGTCCTGCAGGACCACGCCGAAGTCGTCGCGCAGCTCGCCGCGGCTCATGTCGGCGATGTCGACGCCGTCGAGGGTGATGCGGCCGGCGTCGACCTCGTAGAACCGCAGCACGAGGTTCGTCAGCGTGGTCTTGCCGGCACCGGTCGGGCCCACGATCGCGATCGTCTGGCCCGGCTCGGCCACGAGCGACAGGTCCTCGATGAGCGGCTCGTCGGTGTACGAGAAGTCGACGTGGTCGAACACGACGCGTCCGCGCAGCGGGTCGGGAGCCGGGGCGTCCGCCCGGTCGGGCCGCTCGCGCTCCTCGTCGAGGAACGCGAAGACGCGCTCGGCCGACGCCATGCCCGACTGCAGCAGGTTGATCATCGCGGCCACCTGCGTCAGCGGCTGCGTGAACTGGCGCGAGTACTGGATGAACGCCTGCACCGATCCGAGCGACAGGGACCCGTTGGCCACCCGGATCCCGCCGACGACCGCCACCAGCACGTAGTTGAGGTTCGAGACGCACATCATCAGCGGCTGGATGACGCCGGAGATGAACTGCGCCCGGAACGAGGCACCGAAGAGGGCGTCGTTGGTGGTGGCGAACTCGTCCTCGGCGGCCTGCTGGCGACCGAAGACCTTGACGACCTCGTGGCCGGTGAACGACTCCTCGATGAGCGCGTTGAGGCGTCCGGTCTGCGTCCACTGCGCCACGAACTGCGGCTGCGACCGCTTCATCACGCCGCCGGTGATGATGATGGCCACCGGGATCGTCACGAGCGCGATGATCGTCAGCAGCGGCGAGATCCAGAACATCATCGCGAGCGTGCCGACCACCATGAGGATGCTGGTGATCATCTGGCTCAGCGTCTGCTGCAGCGACTGCGCCAGGTTGTCGAGGTCGTTCGTCGTGCGCGACATGATCTCGCCGCGCTCCTGGCGGTCCAGGTGCGCCAGCGGCAGGTGGTTGAGCTGCTCCTCCACGTCATTGCGCAGGTCGGCGACCATGCGCTGCACCACGGTGGTGGCCAGCACGCCCTGCAGCCACATGAACAGCGACGACACGACGTAGATCGCCGTGACGATCAGCAGGATCGTGCCGAGCTCGCCCATGTCGATGCCCTCGCCGGGCCGCAGGTCGAGTGCGCCCACCAGCTCGGCCAGCTGGTCCTGGCCGTCGGCGCGCAGCGACGCGACGGCCTCGGCCTTCGTCATCCCCTCGGGGAACCGGCTGGAGATGAACCCGTCGAAGATCACGTCGGTGGCGTGGCCCAGGATCCGCGGGCCGATCACCGACAGCGTCACGCCGATCAGGCCGAACAGCGCGAGGGCGAGCACCATCGTGCGGTCCAGCAGGAGCCGGCGGAACACGCGACCGAACGTCGCCTTGAAGTGGTTGGCCTTCGCCGGCTTCTGCGGCGCGCCGTGCCAGCTCATCGGGCCTCCTCCGGCGACAGCTGCGAGAGCACGATCTCGCGGTAGACCTCGCAGTCCTCCATGAGCTCCTCGTGAGTGCCCGTGCCGACGGCGCGGCCCTCGTCGAGCACCACGATCCGGTCGGCGTGGCGGATCGTGCTGATCCGCTGGGCGACGATCATCACGGCGGCATCCGCGGTGACCGGCTTGAGGGCCGCCCGCAGCGCCGCGTCGGTGGCGTAGTCCAGGGCCGAGAACGAGTCGTCGAACAGGTAGATCCGGGGGCGCTTCACGATGGCGCGGGCGATCGCGAGGCGCTGCCGCTGGCCACCGGAGAAGTTCGAGCCGCCCTGCGAGACCGCCGACGCGAGGCCGTCCGGCATCGCCTGCACGAAGTCGTCGGCCTGCGCGATCCTCAGCGCGTCCCACAGCTCGTCGTCGCTCGCGTCCGGACGACCGAAGCGCAGGTTGTCGGCGATCGTGCCGGAGAACAGCAGCGCCTTCTGCGGCACGAGGCCCACCGCCCGCCACACGTCCGCGGGTCGCACGTCGCGGACGTCGAACCCGTCGATCAGCACCCGGCCCTCGGTGACGTCGAACAGCCGCGCGACGAGGCCGAGCACGGTGGTCTTGCCGCTGCCGGTCGAGCCGACGATCGCGGTGGTCTCCCCCGGCCTGGCGATGAACGAGACGTCGTGGACGACCGAGCTCTCCGCGCCCGGGTACGCGAACGCGGCACCCTCGACGTCGACCCGGCCCCCGGCGAGATCGACGCTCGGCGTCTCGGGGTCGAGGTCGATCGCGGGCTCGGTGCCCAGCACCTCGGTGATCCGCTCGGCCGAGACCTCCGACCGAGGCCACAGCATGAACATGAAGGTGGCCATCATGACGGCCATGAGCGTCTGGATCAGGTACTGCTGGAACGCCGTCAGCTGGCCGATCTGCAGCTCGCCGTCACCGATCCGCGAGGCACCCCACCACAGCACCAGGACGACCGAGAGGTTCATGATCCCCATCAGCAGCGGGAAGAAGGTGCTCATCAGGCGACCCGCGCCGACGGCGACCTGTCGGTTGAGCTCGTTCGCCTCGGCGAACCGAGCCGCCTCCTGCTCCTCTCGGACGAACGCGCGGACGACGCGCACGCCGGTGATCTGCTCGCGCATGATCTGGTTCAGGGTGTCGATGCGCGTCTGCATGAGCCGGAAGAGCGGTCGCATCCGCCGGATGATCAGGCCGAGTGAGATCGCCAGCACCGGCAGCACGATGAGGAAGACGCCCGACAGCGGCACGTCCTCGCGCAGCGCCATGATGAGGCCGCCGATGCCGGTGATCGGGGCGGCGACCATCATCGTCAGGCCCATGAACAGCAGAAGCTGCACCTGCTGGACGTCGTTGGTGTTGCGCGTGATCAGGGTGGGCGGGCCGAACGAGGCCATCTCGCGGCTGCCGAACGACTGCACCTTGCCGAAGACCGCCGCACGCAGGTCGCGCCCGACCGCCATCGCCACCCGCGAGCCGATGTAGACGGCCACGACGTTGCACACGACCTGCAGCACGGTGACGCCGAGCATGAGCCCGCCGACCTGCCAGATGTGCCCGACGTCGCCCTGGGCGACGCCCTCGTCGATGATGTCGGCGTTCAGGCCGGGCAGGTACAGGGTGGCGAGCGTCTGGACCAGTTGGAAGAGGCAGACGACCAGCACGGGGACCCGGTAGGGACGCAGGTGGTGGCGCAGGAGCGCGATCAGCACCTGATCACACTACGAGGCCCAGCAAGAGCACGAAGGCCAGTCCGGACACTGACAGCACCGTCTCCATCAGCGACCACGTCTTGATCGTCTGGCCCACGGTCATGCCGAAGTACTCCTTGACCAGCCAGAAGCCGGCGTCGTTGACGTGGCTGAAGAAGACCGAGCCCGCGCCGATCGCCAGCACGAGCAGCGACACCTCGGCGCTGGGCAGACCCTCGGCGAGCGGCACCATGATGCCCGCGGCGGTGACCGTGGCCACCGTGGCCGAGCCCGTGGCCAGCCGGATGAGCACCGCCACGAGCCACGCGACGACCAGCACCGAGAGGTTGGAATCCTCCACCCACTCGGCCACGACGTCGGCGATGCCGGTGTCGACCAGGGTCTGCTTGAAGCCGCCGCCTGCGGCGACGATGAAGACGATGCCGGCGATGGGCCCGAGCGAGGCGCCGATGCTGTCGGTGATCTTCTCCCACGACATCCCGCCGGCGCTGCCGAACGTGAACAGGGCCACGAGCACCGAGATCAGCAGCGCGATCAGCGGCGTGCCGATGAAGTCCAGCGTGGACCGCAGGGCGCCCTCCGCCTCGAGGATGTCCGCGACCGTCTTGGCGAGCATGAGCACCACCGGCAACAGCACGGTGGCCAGGGTGAGCGGGAACGAGGGACGCTCGGCGCTGCGCTCGGTCTCGTCGGCGGTGAAGAGGTCCGGGGCCGGGACGTCGACCCATGCCGTGGCGAACCGCGCGAACAGCGGGCCCGCCACGATGATGGTCGGGATCGCCACGAGGACGCCGAGCCCGAGCGTGAGGCCCAGGTCCGCCTCCAGCTGCCCGACGGCCGCCAGCGGCCCGGGGTGCGGCGGCACGAAGCCGTGCATCGCCGAGAGTCCCGCCAGCGCCGGGATGCCCAGCGCCACGAGCGACTTCCCCGAGCGCCGCGCGACCAGGAAGATCACCGGCATCAGCAGCACGAGGCCGATCTCGAAGAACATCGGCAGGCCGATGATCGCGCCGATCGCGGCCATCGCCCACGGCAGCATCCGGTCGGAGGACTTCCCGATGATCGTGTCGACGATCTGGTCGGCGCCCCCGGAGTCGGCCAGCAGCTTGCCGAACATCGCACCGAGGGCGATCAGCATGCCGACGCCCGCGACGGTCGAGCCGACGCCGGCGCTGAAGCTCTCGACGGTGTCCGCCATCGGCTGGCCGGCCACCGCTCCGACGGTGAGCGAGCCCAGGGTCAGGCTCAGGAAGGGATGCAGCTTCGCGACGGTGATGAGTGCGACGATCACCGCGATGCCGACGAGGGCGGCCAGCAGCAGCTGGGTGGATTCGCTCACGAGTTGTCCTCCTGGCTCCGCAGCCAGACCAGGAAGGACGCGGCGATCCGGTCCGGTGTCTCGGTGACGTCGAAGACGACGCCCTGCTCGTCCGCCTCGAGCGGCTCGAGGGTGGCCTCCTGCGAATCCAGCAGCGAGACCGGCATGAAGTGGTCGCGGCCGCTCATCCTGGACAGGATCAGCTCGTGGTCGCCGACGAGGTGCAGGAAGACGACGCGAGGCGCGTGCTTGGTGAGGACGTCGCGGTAGACGCGGCGCAGCGCCGAGCAGCTGATCACCCCGCCGGCCTCGTCGTGCTCGGCGAGCCACTGGCCGATCAGCTCGAGCCAGGGCCAGCGGTCCTCGTCGGTGAGCGCCTGCCCCGACGACATCTTCTCGATGTTGGCCTGCGGGTGGTAGTCGTCTCCGTCGGCGTACGGGACCTCGGCCCGGTCGGCGACGGCGTGACCGACCGCCGACTTCCCGACACCCGAGATCCCCATGACCACGACCAGGGCTGGGCTCATGCGCAGCACGTTACGCCCGGAGGCGGTCCGTGGCGCGTCAGAGCAGGTCGCGCAGCTCCTTCGGGAGCTCGAAGTCCTCGCCGGCGGCGTTCTGGTCGAAGCCGAAGGCGCCGGCACCGGCGGGCTTGGCGGGCTCGGCCTGCGCCGCGGCCGCGCGCTTGGCCGGGTTGCCCGACACGCGCTTGCCCTTCTTCTTGTTGTTCTGCTTGGGCTGCTTGGCCCCGGCGCGCTTGCCGGCACCCATGCCGGGCATTCCGGGCATGCCACCCATCCCCGGCATGCCGGGCATGCCGCCGCCCTTGGCCATCCGCTGCATCATCTTGGCGGCCTCGAAGAACCGCGTGACGAGCTGGTTGACGTCGCTGACCTGCGTGCCCGAGCCACGGGCGATGCGCGCGCGCCGCGACCCGTCGATGATCTTCGGGTTGTCGCGCTCGGCGGGCGTCATCGAGCGGATGATCGCCTTGATCTTGTCGATGTCCTTCTCGTCGAAGTTCGCCAGCTGGTCCTTGAACTGACCCATGCCCGGCAGCATCCCGAGCATCTTGGTCATCGACCCCATCTTCGACAGGGCCTCCATCTGCTGGAGGAAGTCGCCGAGGGTGAACGAGCCGCCGGCGACCTTCTCGGCCGCCTGGGCGGCCTGGTCGGCGTCGAAGACCTTCTCGGCCTGCTCGATGAGCGTCATGACGTCGCCCATGTCGAGGATGCGCGAGGCCATGCGGTCGGGGTGGAAGACGTCGAACTCGTCGAGCTTCTCGCCCGTCGACGCGAACATGATCGGGCGCCCGGTGACCGAGCGCACCGACAGCGCGGCACCGCCGCGGGCGTCGCCGTCGAGCTTGGACAGGACGACGCCGGTGAAGTCGACGCCCTCGAGGAACGCCTCGGCGGTGCCGACGGCGTCCTGGCCGATCATCGCGTCGATGACGAACAGCACCTCGTCGGGCTGCGTGGCCTCGCGGATGTCGGCGGCCTGCTTCATCAGCTCGGCGTCGATCGCGAGGCGGCCGGCGGTGTCGATGACGACGACGTCGTGCAGCGTGCGCTTGGCCTCGGCGATGGCGTCGCGTGCGACACGGACGGGGTCGCCGATGCTCTGGGTGCCGGACGACTGCTGGACGGCGCCGACGTTGCCCGCCTCCGGGGCGAAGACGGTGACGCCGGCCTGGTCGCCCACGACCTTCAGTTGGGTGACGGCGTTGGGGCGCTGGAGGTCGGCCGCGACGAGCATCGGCGAGTGGCCCTGCTCCTTGAGCCAGCGACCGAGCTTGCCCGCGAGGGTCGTCTTGCCCGCGCCCTGCAGGCCGGCCAGCATGATGACGGTCGGCGGGTTCTTCGCGAACCGGATGCGGCGCGTCTCGCCACCGAGGATGCGCACCAGCTCGTCGTTGACGATCTTGATGACCTGCTGCGCCGGGTTGAGCGCCTGGCTCACCTCGGCGCCGCGGGCGCGCTCCTTGACGTTGGAGATGAACTCGCGCACGACCGGTACGGCGACATCGGCGTCGAGCAGCGCGACGCGGATCTCGCGGGCGACCGCGTCGATGTCGGCGTCGGACAGCTTGCCCTTGCCGCGGAGTCCCTTGAATGCCGACTGGAGCCGGTCCTGCAGCGAATCGAACATAGGTCCCCAGAGTAGCCGAGCGCCCGTCAGGTCAGGGCGTCGCTCACCGCCTGGCGCAACACCCGCGCCGCCTCCTCGTCGAGCGCACGGTCGCAGTCATCCGTGACGTAGAAGACGTCACGCGCCTCGTCGCCGTACGTCGACAGGTGCGACGAGCGGATCTGGTGCCCCAGCCCCGTGATGGTGTGGCACACGGTCCAGACGAGTCCGCGGCGATCGAGGGCGCGCACCTCGAGCAGCGTGGCGGTCTGGCGCAGGGCGTCGAGCACCGTGACGCGGGGCACCAGGTAGTCCGGTCCGAGCGAGTAGGCCAGGCGCGCGGCGAGGTCGACGTGACCGTCGAGGATCGGCCGGATCCGCTCGGCCAGCGCCACGGCGTCCACGTCGGGCCGGGTCACCTCCCACAGCGAGGCGGCGGTCTCGCCCACCGCGACCGTGCGGCACGACCGGATGTTGAGGCCCGCCACGGTGAACGCCCCGGCGAGGTCGGCCAGCAGGCCCTTGCGATCCCGGGACACGACGCGGACCAGCGACCCGTCGTGATGCGGCTCGGCAGCGAGCCGGATCTCGCGCGGACCGAGGTCGGCGGCGTCGGGCAGCGGGAGGTGGGCGGGCCAGCCCGCGTACTGCTCGGGCTCCTCGTCCACCAGGCCGCGCAGGTGCAGGCGGGTCTTGGCGACGAGCCCTTCGACCAGGCCGCGGCGCCAGCTGCTCCACGCCGAGGCGCTGGTCGCTGTCGCGTCGCAGGCCGTCAGGGCGGCCAGCAGGTCGAGGAAGGACTCGGTGCCGACGATCTCGGCGACGTTCGCGGCGGTGACGGGATCCTCGATGTCGCGGCGCGTCGCGACGGTGGGCAGCAGCAGGTGCCACCGCACGAGCCGACCGATCACGTCGGCGTCGGTCTCGTCGAAGCCCCAGCGCCGGGCGATGTCGCGGGCCAGCGGGCCGCCGACCTCACTGTGGTCGCCGGGTCGGCCCTTGCCGATGTCGTGCAGGAGAGCGGCGGCGGCCAGCAGGTCCGGGCGCGTGACGTCGCGGTTCAGCTCGTCGGCGTTCAGGCAGGTCTCGACGCTGTGCCGGTCGATGGTGAAGCGATGGATCGGGGAGGACGACCCCCTCAGCCGGATCGCCGACCACTCCGGCAGGAAGCGATCGACCAGCCCGGCGAAGTCCAGCTGGAGCCACACCGGCACGAGTCGCTCCCCCGTGATCAGCAGGTCGACGAGGGCGCGGTGCGCCGACAGGCCCAGCGGGGCCTCGACGGACGGCGTCTCCCGCGCGAGGCGGGCCAGCGACGCCTCGTTGATCGGCAGCGGCCGGTGGGCTGCGGTCGAGGCCAGCCGGAACAGCAGCTCGATGTCGCCGGGCTCCGCGTCGGCGGTCAGGACGACCTCGCCGTCCAGGACGCCGACGCCCGGCGAGACCTGCTCGATGACGGGTCCCCGGCGGTTGACCCGCCGGTGCGGGTCGCGCTCGAGCACGTCGATCCGGCGCCAGGCTCGCGCGACGAGGTGGTCGATGCGCCGGCCCACGTCGCGGACCTCGACGTCCAGGTCGGCCGGGCTCGTGTCGAGCCGATCGGCCACCTCGGGCAGCAGGTCCGGCAGGAGCTTGTCGGTGCGTCGTCCGGCGGCCGCGTGCAGGGCGTCGCGGACGGCGAGCAGCTCGTCGCCGAGTTCGGCGACCTCCGCGGCCGGGACGTCGACCAGCCACGTGGCCGCGATCGCCCGCAGCAGCACGATGTCGCGCAGTCCCCCGCCGGCGTTCTTGAGGTCGGGCACGGCCTCGTAGGCCAGTTGTCCCGAACGCCGCAGCCGGGCGTCGCGATCGGCCCGCACGGCACGCAGGTGAGCCTTCGCGTCGCGGCGCCAGGCGGCCAGGATGGTCGCGCGGAGCGCGAGCACGACTCCCCCGTCGCCGGCGACGCAGCGGGCGTCGAGCGCGCCGAGCGCCACCCGGAAGTCGTCGGCGGCCAGCCGCGTCATCTCGGAGACCGATCGCACCGACTGGTCGATCGGCACCTGGCGGTCCCAGAGGCAGGCCCAGAGCCGGGAGGCGACGCCGTCCATCGCCTGCGGGTCGACGTGGTCCGCGTGCAGGAGCACCACGTCGACGTCGCTGTGCGGTGAGAGCTCGCCCCGGCCGTACCCGCCGACGGCGACCAGCGCGACGCCGCTGCCGTACTGCGTGGTGGCGGCCTCGAAGGCCTCACGCACCACGTCGTCGGTGGATCCGGCCCGCGCGACGCGGGCGCGGGCCAGATCCACCTGGAGGTCGTGCTTCAGAGCGCCGCTTCGTCCGTCTCGCCGGTGCGGACCCGCACGACGGAGTCGACGGGCATGACCCACACCTTGCCGTCGCCGATCTTGCCGGTCTGGGCGGCCGAGGTGATCGTGGCGACGACCCCCTCGACGTCGGCGTCGTCGACGACGACCTCGAGCCGGATCTTCGGCACCAGCGAGACGTCGTACTCGGCGCCCCGGTAGACCTCGGTGTGGCCCTTCTGCTGGCCGTAGCCGCTGGCCTCGGTGACGGTCATGCCGGCCACGCCGGAGGCGGCGAGCGCTTCGCGGACTTCTTCCCACTTGTGCGGCTTGATCACCGCGGTCACGAGCTTCATGTGGTCATTCTCCGTTCTCAGAAGCTGGATCCGGTGGACCCGGCGATGTCGTAGGCGGATTCGCCGTGCTGCGCGAAGTCGATGCCGGTGGTGACCTCGTCCTCGTCCTCCACGCGCCAGCCGATCGTGTGCTTGATGGCGAGCGCGATGATCGTGGTGAGCGCGCCCACCCACAGCAGCGCGAAGCCGGCCGCCGCGAGCTGGATGAGCAGCTGGTCGAATCCGCCGCCGTAGAGCAGGCCGGACGTGTCGGCAGCGGCCGGGTTGGGCGCGTCGGGAGCGGCGAGGAAGCCGATCAGGATCGTGCCCAGCAGGCCGGCGACCAGGTGGACGCCCACCACGTCGAAGGAGTCGTCGAGGCCGAACCGGAACTTCAGCCCCACGGCCCAGGCGCACACGCCGCCGGAGATCGCGCCCAGGACGATGGCACCCATCGGGCTGACCGATCCGGCCGCCGGGGTGATCGCGACGAGACCGGCGACGATGCCCGACGCCGCGCCGAGCGACGTGGCCTTGCCATGCAGGATCTTCTCCACCACGAGCCAGCCGAGCAGGGCGGCCATGGTGGCGAGTGTCGTGGTCATGAAGGTGAAGCCGGTCTCGCTCATGAACTGCGCGGTGTCCTTCGGGCCACCGTCGCCCTCGGCGAACACGATCGAGCCGACGTTGAAGCCGTACCAGCCGAACCACAGCAGGCCGGCGCCCAGCATCGTGAGGGTCAGGTTGTGGGGCCGCATCTGCTCACGCGGCCAGCCGATCCGCTTGCCGACGACCAGGGCGAGGATGCCGCCGGCCAGGCCGGCGTTGATGTGCACGACGGTGCCGCCGGCGTAGTCGAACGCGCCCCAGCCGTAGATGAGGCCGTCGGCGTTCCACACCATGTGCGCCAGCGGGAAGTAGACGATCGTCACGAAGAACGGGATGAACAGCAGCCACGCCGAGAACTTGACCCGGTCGGCGATCGCGCCCGAGATCAGCGCCACGGTGATCGCGGCGAAGGTCAGCTGGAACGCGACGGAGATGTAGGACTCCCACGGCACGTCCTTGAGGCCGAAGGTCGTGAACGGGTTGCCGAACAGTCCGGCGACGTCGTCGCCGCCGAACGAGGTCGACCACCCCCACATGACGTAGATGATGCCCACGACGGCCATGGCCGAGTAGGACATCATCATCATGTTGAGCACCGACTTCGAGCGGCTCATGCCGCCGTAGAACAGCGCGAGTGCGGGCACGGTCATCAGGAGCACCATGGCCGTGGCCATGAGCATCCAGGCGTAGTAACCATCCATGGCCGCCACTGTGTCGGGCGCGGATTTCGCGGGATCGCGCTTTGGTGTTTCGTGCAGGTGTCCTGGACGCGCCCCGTGTTAAGTCTGCGTTTCGTCCTCGACCCGGGCGGTCGTCGCTCAGTACGTTTCGCGGACCAAACTCACCTACCGGGGGATCCCATGAAGTCGTTCACGTACATCCGCCTCGCCCTCGTGGCGTTGCTCAGCATGGTGGCCCTGCTGGCCGCACCGACGACCGCCTCGGCGGAGCCCCGGCCCTCCGGGTGCAAGATCTGCACGAAGTACTTCCTGGTCGACTGGACCAAGAAGACCGACGTCGTCGACTGGGACCACCGTCTCGGTGTGTGCAGTGCGGGCAGCGACGGCGTGAAGTGCAGCATCACGAGCGGCCGGACCGCGACACGCACGATCGCGACCAGTTTCGGCCTCTCGAACGACTGGGTGGCCGGCGAGCTGAACATCAGCTCCTCGAGTTCGCAGTCGGTGTCCGTCGGATGCAACACGGTGACGCTGAAGAAGGGCCAGAAGCTCGAGGCCTACCCGCTGGGCTCGCGGCACAAGTACCGGATCAAGAAGATCTCGTGGTGGCCGTCCAGGTCGGAGACGACGCTGAGCGGCTGGAAGTACACCTACAACCCCTACAAGACCGGCATCCACTGCCGGATCGTCTGAGGTCCTAGTCGAGGAGGGCGTCGACGAACTCCTCCGCGTCGAACGGAGCGAGGTCGTCGGGGCCCTCCCCCAGGCCGACGTACTTGACCGGGACGCCCAGCTCGCGCTGGACGGCGATCACGATGCCGCCCTTGGCGGTGCCGTCGAGCTTGGTCAGGACGATGCCGGTGACGTCGACGACCTCGCCGAACACGCGGGCCTGCGTGAGGCCGTTCTGTCCCGTGGTGGCGTCGATGACGAGCAGCACCTCGGTGACCGGCGCCTGCTTCTCGACGACGCGCTTGACCTTGCCGAGCTCGTCCATCAGGCCCGACTTCGTGTGCAGGCGGCCGGCGGTGTCGATGAGGACGACGTCGACCGCGTCGGTGATGCCCTGCTTCACGGTCTCGAAGCCGACGCTGGCGGGGTCGGCCCCCTCGTGGCTGCGCACGACCGGGACGCCGACGCGCGAGCCCCACGTCTCGAGCTGGTCGGCCGCGGCGGCGCGGAACGTGTCGGCCGCGCCGAGCAGGACGGAGCGCTCCTCGGCGACCAGCACGCGGGCGAGGCGGCCCACGGTGGTGGTCTTGCCGGTGCCGTTGACGCCGACGACCAGGACGACGCCGGGCAGGGCCTCGTCGCCGGTGGTGTGCAGCTGGCGGTCGAGCGACGGCCCGACGAGGCCGATCAGCTCCTCGCGCAGCACCTCCCGGGCACGAGCAGGATCCTTGACGCCCTCGGCGGCGAGGCGCGCCCGCAGGTTGGTGACCAGCTCGGTGGTGGGACCGACGCCGACGTCGGCCGCCAGCAGGGTGTCCTCGATCTCCTCCCACTGGTCCTCGGTGAGGTCGCCGCCGCCGAGCAGGGTCAACAGGCCCCGGCCGAGGCTGGACTGCGACCGCGACAGCCGCGAGCGCAGCCGGCCGAGCCGCCCCTTCGGGGTCTCGGGACGCTCGATGGTGGGCGTGAGGTGGTCCTCGGCGACGCCCGCCTCGAGCTCCTCGACCTCCTCGAGGTCGACGGGTGCCAGCTCGGGATGCTCGATCTCGCGCTCGGTCAGCTCGTCCATCACGTCCGGCGGCGGGAGCTCCCGCTTGCGGTTCGCGACGAGGAAGGAGATGCCGGCGCCGAGGACGACGATCGCGACGGCGATCAGGGCGACGAGGAGCTCGGTGTTCACGGGTCCACCCTAGACAGGGCCACGACCGTGTCGAACCGGGCCAGCACGCTCGGGCTGTGCGTGACGACCACGAGGCTGCGCCCGCCCGGACCGGCCAGCGCGAGCACGTCGTCCATCAGCGCCTCGGCCGTCGGGGCGTCGAGGTGCTCGGTGGGCTCGTCGAGGACGAGGACCCGGTGGTCGGCCAGCAGCAGGCGAGCCAGGCACAGGCGCTGGCGCTCGCCGCCGGACAGCCGGCCGCCGTGTTCGCCCACCGGCGTGTCGAGGCCCCGGGGCATCGCGTCGACGGCCGCGAGCAGGCCCGCGGAGGCCAACGCGTCCCGGAGGCGGTCGTCGTCGGCCTGCGGGTCGGCGATCCGCAGGTTCTCGCGCACGGAGGTGTCGAAGACGACGTCGTCCTGGCCGAGGTAGCCGATCCGCCGGCGCACGTCCGAGGCGGCGAGCTCGGTGGTCGGCGTGCCCCCGAGCAGGACGGTGCCCGTCCACGTCGGCAGCAACCGCAGCAGCGCGTACGCCAGCGTCGACTTGCCCACACCGCTCGGCCCGGTGACGGCGACGGCGTCGCCCTCGGCCACCTTGAAGGAGACCGGCGCGGTGACCGGACCGTCCCATCCGACGACGGCCGCATCGACGACCAGGTCGTACGACTCGGGCAGCGGTCGCGGGTCCGCGGGATCCGAGACGGGGTTCGGCAGGGCGGCCAAGGCGGCCAGCCGCTCCCCCGCGGCCGTCACCTCGGGCCGCAGGCGCTCGGCCTCGGACCACCCGTCCCACGGCTCGATGAGGGCGATGGGGGCCAGCAGGACGACTCCGATGAGGACGGGATCGGGACCGGACGACCAGGCCGCCAGCACGGCGACGGTCGCGCCCGCGATGGTCAACACGATCGCCGATCCGAGCCCGGCGACGCTCGCTCCGCCCGACTGGGCCGACTCCGCGTCATCGGTGGCCGTGCGAGCCTTCGCGCCGGCCTGCCCGGCGGCGCCGAAGGCCACCAGCTCGCGGGAGGCGACGGCCGACGCCGCCACCTCGGCCGACAGCCGGCCCTGGGCCTCGGCGCGGCCGCTGCGCCGGGCGCCGACGCTCGACACGACGCGGCGCAGGGCGGTGCCACAGACCAGGACGCCGGCGGCGATCACGAATCCCGAGCGCAGGTCGATCGCGGCCACGACGGCGACCACGACGAGCGTCGCGGCGAGCCCGACCCACCACGGCAACCGCAGCCGCAGCAGCCGGTCCTGCAGGCGCGCGACGTCGGCGACCACCCGGCTGACCAGGTCGCCGCGGCGCAGGTCGCCGAGCCCGCCGGGAGCGGCCCGGTCGAGGTCGACGTACGTCTCGACACGGCGCTCGACCGCGTCGGCCAGGGCGACGTCGTGGGTCGCCAGTCGCTCGACGTACCGGAGCACCGAGCGCGAGATCCCGAAGAACCGCACCGAGACGATCGCCACCATGAGGTAGAGCACCGGCGGCTGCTCGGCGGCCCGCACGATGAGCCAGGCGGACGCGAGCAGCAGACCGACGGCCGCGAGCTGTGCGGCAACGCCGGTCGCGAGGCCGAACGCCAGCCGCGCCCGGCGCGGGTACGTGCGAGTCATGCCACCACCTCGACGACACGGTCGGCCGCGGCCACCGACTCGGGGCGGTGCGTCACGACGAGCACGGTCGCGCGGGAGGCACGCAGCGCGTCCAGCACCAGCGCCTCGTGGAGCGCGTCGAGCCCGGCGGTCGGCTCGTCCAGCAGCACCAGCCACGCTCCGGTCCGGCGCACCCGCAGCAGGGCGCGCGCCACCGCCAGCCGGCGCCGCTCCCCCGCCGACAGGTCGGTCGTGCCCTCGCGGACGGCGCGGTCCAGATCGAGGTCGAGCCCGGCGTCCGCCGCGGCCGCCGCGATCTCGTCGCGCGGCGCCGCGGGCTGGCCCAGCGCGATGTTCTCGGCGATCGTGCCGGCCACCAGGTGCGGGGTCTGCGGCACCCAGGCCACCGAGTCGCGCCAGGCCGCGATGTCGAGGTCGGTGACCGAGGTGCCACCGATCGTGACGTCGCCGGCGTCCAGCCGCTCGAAGCCCAGCAGGACGTCGAGCAGCGTCGACTTGCCGCCGCCGGACGGCCCGACGACCGCGACGAACTCACCGGGCTCCACGTGCAGGTCGTCGAGGCTGAGCGAGACCGCCGTGCGGCCGCGGTGCGTCAACCGGGCTCCGCGCACGACGATGGGCGCCGGCGCAGCGGGCGGGACGACGGTTCCGGTGTGGCGGTCGTGGTCCAGCAGGTCGAGCAGCTCGGCCGTGGCCGTGGCCCCCTCGGTGCTGTCGTGGAACATCATCCCGACCCGGCGCACCGGCAGGTACGCCTCGGGCGCGAGCAGCAGGACGACCATCGCGTCGCGCAGGCCCAGGTCGCCCTCGACCACCCGCAGGCCGACGCTGACGGCCACGAGCGCGACCGAGATCGTCGAGATCAGCTCGAGCACCAGCGAGGACAGGAACGCCAGCCGCAGGGCCCGCATCGTCTCGGCCCGGTGCCGCTCGCCGACCTCGCGGATCCCCCGCTCCTGCCGGCGGCCGAACACCTTGAGCACGACGAGGCCGTCCAGGACGTCGGCGAAGTGCCGCGACAGGCGCTCCATCGCGGCCCAGCGGCGCTCGACACGGTCACGGGTGAGCAGGCCGACGAGTGCCATGAACACGCCGATCAGCGGCAGCGTCACGACGATGATGACCGCCGAGAGCAGGTCGACCCACGCGACCACGCCGATGACCGCGGCGGGCACGATCGCCGCGAGCGCGAGCTGCGGCAGGAACCGGCCCACGTACCCGTCGAACGCGTCCATGCCCGGCCCCAGCAGGGCCACGAGACGCCCGCTCTCCGGGCGCGGTCCGACGCGACGCGGGTCGAGCAGGTCGTCGACGACCTCGGCGCGCAGCTCGGCCTTGACCCTGATGGCCGCGCGCTCGCTGACGACGCCGTGCGCCCACGCGATGCCCGCACGCAGCGCGAAGGCCGCCACGATCGCCGCCGGGAACAGCAGCACCTCGGAGCCGTCGAACCGCCGTGCCACGACCTCGGCGACGCACCACGAGACGACGATGACCAGCAGCGCCGTGAGCGCGCCGAGCAGCACCGACCACACCAGGTGGGTGCGGACGGTGCCGGAGCGGCGCACCAGGCGCGGGTCGAGGGGCTTCACGCCGGGATGTGGTGCACGCCGATGCGCTTGCGGAACACCCAGTACGACCACGACTGGTACAGCAGCACGATCGGGGTGAACGCCACGGCCACCCACGTCATGATCTTGAGCGTGTACGGCGTCGAGGACGCGTTCTCGGTGGTGAGGGCGAACGCCGGGTCGAGGCTCGAGGGCATGACCTCGGGGAACAGCGCCACGAAGAGCATCGCGACGACCGAGGCGATCGCGCCCGCGGTGCCGACGAACGCCCAGCCGTCCCGGCCGGCCCGGCTCGCGGCCAGCCCGCCGAGGAACGCGACGGCGCCCAGTCCGCCGATCAGCCACACGGCCAGTTCGCCGTCACGCGCCGCGGTCCAGCCGATGAACGCCACCGCGAGGACGGCCGCGAGCCCGCCGAGGCGCTGCGCGAACGCGTGCGCGCGCTCACGGATGTCGCCCACGGTCTTCAGTCCCACGAAGATCGCGCCGTGCACGAGGAAGACCGTCGTCGTGAGCAGGCCGCCCAGCAGGGCGTAGGGGTTGAGCAGGTTGAAGAACCCGCCCACGTACTCGTGCGACTCGTTGATCGGCACGCCGCGGATGATGTTGGCGAACGCGACGCCCCACAGCAGCGCCGGCAGGAACGAGCCGACGATGATCGCCCAGTCCCAGCGGTCGCGCCAGGCCTGGTCGTCGCGCAGCCCGCGGTACTCGAAGGCGACGCCGCGGATGATCAGCGCGACGAGGATCAGCAGCAGCGGCAGGTAGAAGCCGCTGAACAGCGTGGCGTACCACTCGGGGAAGGCCGCGAAGAGCGCTCCGCCCCCGACGATGAGCCACACCTCGTTGCCGTCCCAGACCGGGCCGATCGTGTTGATGAGCACGCGACGCTCGCGCTCGTCCCTGGCGAGCAGGCCGACGAGCATGCCGACGCCGAAGTCGAACCCCTCGAGCACGAAGTACCCGACGAAGAGGAAGGCGATCAGGATGAACCAGACGGTGGTGAGTTCCATGGCGATGTCCTCAGTAGGCGAACGCCAGCGGGGCGTCCTGGTCGTCGTCGGGCCGGGGCGGGTTCGCGTCGGGCAGGCCCTTGCGGATGTAGGTCAGCAGCAGCTTGACCTCCACCACGGCCAGCGCCCCGTAGAGCAGCGTGAAGCCGATCATCGAGGTCCAGACCTGGGCGGCCGACACCGAGGGCGAGACGCCGGCCTCGGTGGGCATGAGGCCGAAGACCACCCACGGCTGGCGTCCCATCTCGGTGAAGATCCAGCCGAAGGAGTTGGCGAACAGCGGCAGCAGCGGCAGCACGAGCGAGGTCCACAGCAGCCACCGCGTGGTGCGCGCGCCAGGCGTCGGGACGCGGCCCCGGCGCAGCGCCCAGAGGATCCAGGCGGCCGCGGCCATGCCCGCGAAGCCCAGGCCCATCATCAGCCGGAAGCTCCAGTACGTGATCGGGATGTTCGGTGCGAAGTCGGTGATGCCGGAGTCGGCGTACGTCTTGGCGTACTCGGCGTTGAGGGAGTCGATGCCGCGCACTCCGCCGTCGAGACCGCCGGTCGCCAGCTGGGAGAGCAGGCACGGGATCTCGACGCTGAACAGTGGCTTCGAGCCGTCGAGCGTGCCGACGGTGAGCACCGAGAAGGGCGCGCACTGGTCGGCGTCCTCGTAGAGCCCCTCGGCGGCCGCCATCTTCATCGGCTGGACCTCGGTCATGACCTTGCCCTGGATGTCGCCGGTGATGACGACGCCGAGCCCGGCGATCAGGAGGGTGACCGCGCCGAGCCGGGCCGCACCGCGGAAGGCCTGCACGTCCTGGTCGGGCCGGCGGATCAGGTGCCAGACCGCCACCGCCGCCACGAACGCGCCACCGACCATGAACGCGGCGAACAGCGTGTGCGGCACCGTGATGAGCGCGACCTTGTTGGTCAGCACGGCCATGAAGTCGATCAGCTCGGCCCGGCCGCGCTCCTCGTTCATCCGGTAGCCGACCGGGTTCTGCATGAAGGAGTTCGCGGCGAGGATGAAGTAGGCCGACAGGGCCGTGCCGATCGCGGCGATCCAGATGGTCATGAGGTGCAGGCCGGGCTTGAGCCGGTCCCAGCCGAAGATCCACAGGCCGAGGAACGTGGACTCGAGGAAGAAGGCCAGCAGGCCCTCGATCGCCAACGGCGCGCCGAAGATGTCACCGACGAAGCGTGAGTAGCTGCTCCAATTCATGCCGAACTGGAACTCCTGCACGATGCCGGTCACGATGCCCATCGCGAAGTTGATCAGGAAGAGCTTGCCGAAGAGCCGGGTGAGCCGCAGCCACTGCTCGTCCTGGGTCCGCCACCAGACGGTCTGCATGATCGCGACGAGGAACGCCAGGCTGATCGTCATCGGGACGAAGAGGAAGTGGTAAACGGTCGTGATGCCGAACTGCCAGCGTGCGAGGTCGAGTGCGGTGTCCACTCTGGTCCCTTCTTACTCAGTGGTCACTTCGGTGTGGCCACGAGGCGATCGTAGGTCGCCAAAGGGTCACGAAAGGGGTCCGCGGCACTACGGTGGAGCAGTGAACGAGGCCGCCGTGGCGTACATCACCGCCGGGACGGCCTTCGATGTGCCGGACATCACCTTCTGGGCCGACGCGCGGCACCGATCGCTCGACGAGGCCCTCGCCGGGGCCGACGTCCTGGTGTCCTGTCCGGACGCCACGGCGGCCTTCCCCGCCGAGCTCGAGCCGTGGGTCTCGCCGATCCTCACGCGCGAGGACCAGGAGGCGTCGGCCACCGCCCTGTCGCGGCTCGTGGCCCGGCGCTGGGCCGCCGTCGACCCCACCGTCGTCTACGTCGAGAACCCGCACCCGCCGGCGGTGTCCCGCCCCGACCCCGAGCTGCTCGGCGCCGTCGACCCGGACGTCCTGGCCGAGGTCGCGTCCCGCGGCGCCGGCGTCTACCGGGCGACCCGGCTGCAGCTGATCCAGCGGCTCGTCCTGACCCGCTCGTCGTCGCCGCACCGCCCGCTGACGTCCCTGACCCTGCGCGACGTCACGATGCCCGCCGGCCAGCCCGCCGTTCTCTCGCTGGCGAACCGCGGCGACCTCGCCGGCAACCCGCGGCCGAAGGATCCTCTCGTCACGATGGACCCCGAGCGCCTGCGCCTGCTGGCCGACTCGCACCGCACGGGCTTCGGCGTGCGCAGCCACGACGAGGTCGCGTTGAACACGCCCCACCGCGACGACGACGAGATCGTCGAGACGGCCGAGCGCTTCGGCCGGGGGCCCGAGGCCGTCGACGCGGTCCGCCTCGACCTGTCACGCCAGCTGCCCACCGACCCCGACGCGATCGACGAGGTGGCCCGGCGACTGCGCCGCAGCTGGGTGCACTACCGCACGACGGTGGGCTGAATCAGCCGACGAGGGGCTCGAGCACCGCGCGGATCTGCGCGGGGATCGGCGTGACGTTGCGGTCCTCGCCCGTCACGTAGACGTGAACGAACCGCCCGACGGCAGCCGGCTCGGGGTCGTCGCCCTGGAAGAGGCTGATCTCGTAGACCACGCTGGAGTTGCCCAGCTTCGTGACCTTCAGGCCGGCCACGACGTCGAGCGGGAAACGAAGCTCGCGCTGGAAGCGGCACGACGACTCCGCGACGATGCCGTAGGCGTCGAGCCGGCGGATGTCGACGCCGGTCTCGCGCATGAGGTAGCCGTTCACGGCGGTGTCGAAGTACGAGTAGTACTTCACGTTGTTGACGTGGCCGTAGACGTCCTCGTCCTCCCACCGACTGGAAATACGGTAATAACCGACATTCCCTTCGCGAACCGGAGACTTGGGATTCAGGTCACTGCCCACAGTCTGCCCACGCTCGTTCATGCTGACCTCCAAGACGACGACAACGCATCGGCCCCAGCGCGCCCGCGACCGGGGATCATGTGAGAGTACACAGCAAGCGTCACGGCGCTTGATGCGTGGCGCAGATGCTCGGCGACCTCGGGGACTGGCCGTCCCGCTGCGAAGAGCATCGACGCACACAAGTGTCGAAGGTCGTGCGCTCGGAGGTTCGTCGGGATGCGCTGGCCCACCGGGACTCCTGCCTCGACCTCGACCGCGATGGCCTTGTCTCGTGCTCGCTGGAACGACTTGGAGAACACCACCTGTTGCAGTGGCTTGCCCCACTGGTTAACGAGAAGTGAGTCGGACGGACGTGACTCGATGTGACGGCGCAGGGTGGTCGCAAACTCGGACGGTATCTCAACGCGTGCCGCTGACCCCGGAGTCTTGAGCGGCGCTCCCCCGAACTGCTGGCGTGGGTAGACATAGGCGCTCGACGGATCGAGCACGAAGCAATCCTCTGGCCTTAAGCCGACGATCTCGCCAACCCGCAGGCCCGCGAAAGCGCCGAGGAGAATGCCGATCTTTACTGAGTCGGTCTCTGCATGCTCATGAATGGCCCACATCTGTTCGGGTGAGCAAAGCGTGTACTCCCGCCGTCGGCCCCCACGGCCCTTCACTGCGGCGGCCGGATTGTGGTGGATGATCCGCTCTCGATCGATTGCGTACTTGTAGATCGACCGCAGGCGCGCATGCACGGCTGCGATGTACGACGGCGCTCGCCCTTCGTCGGCAAGGTCAGCCAACCAATCCTCGACGTCGACCGGCTCGACATCCACGATGCCCTTCGATGCGAAAGGTGCTCCCTGGATCTTGTGAACGTGGACGCGCGCCGACGCGACCGAGGAAGGGGCCTCGGGTCGGTAACGTGTCAGCCAGTGCTCTGCGTAGTTCGACAGGGTCACCGAGCCATCCCTTGGCGCGACGTGCTTCCCGGTCACCACGCTGGCGGTCTGGGTGGCGATCCAGTCCTTCGCCTCGCGCTCACGGGCAAACAACTTTTCGTGCATCTCCCCGCGACGGTCGCGGTACCGAGCGCGCCACCGGATCGTTGTTGATCCGTCGCTCTTGGGGATCTCGCGTTTCTTGATTGACGCCATGGCTTAGTCCTCTCCAAGCAGGCGCGCCGCCCGCTCTCGCAGGTGCTCAGCCACTGCCAGCAGTTCGGCGGCTTTGGCTCGGTCAATGTCGTCCGTCTGCTCAACAAAGTACGAAATGGGGACTCCGAAGATGTTGCCGAGGAGGACCGCCTCGGAAACACGAAGGCCCCGAGCTCCCCGCTCGATATCAGCGATGCTGCTCTCTGAGAGGTCATGGCCGCTTAGGGCGAGTCCTGCCGCCAGTTCCTTTCGGGAGACTCTGCGATCCTCGCGCAGCTTCCGTACGCGGGCTCCGATTTCGACATCGAGCTGCCGGTACTTCTCGGCAGCGGCTTCCCTGTCCGCCTCCAGCTTTCGCTGGTTCGTGGCGAAAAATTCCTCCAGCTCCGCGGCTGTTGTCATGTCCCACTCCTCATCGGTTGGCTTAACCCGAACCATATACGGTCAGTCCGTTACTGTCTACCCGTGATCGTGCTATGGTTATTCCGTACATGAGCCCACGCCCAGAGGGGGCCCAGCGAATGTCAATCCCAAGGGGGGCGATGTAGCTCCACCTACCTAACGACAGGAACACTCATATGACAGACACAGATGTCCTGCTGGACACCGACGAGGCCGCGCGCATGCTGCGCCTGCCCCCGTCGACCTTGAAGCACTTCCGCCAGACCGAGCAAGGTCCCAGTTACGTGAAGCTGGGGCGTCGCGTCTACTACAGGCGCGCCGCCCTCGTGGACTTCCTCGCCTCGTCGGAGGTGACCCGATGAGTACCACTTTCATCAACCCGGCCGACCCACAGATCACAGACTCGAGCCCGAGCGCCGAACAGATCGCCGAGGCAATCACGGCGCGTCAGAACAAGCGGGCGTCGATCTTCGACGGCGGAGACTCAGGTGCATCGGGGGAGGCCGCTCCCACCCGGGGCTGGGTCCATCCGGTTGCACGGCGCCGAGAGGAGCGACGCAAGGCGAAGCCCATCAGCGGGTCTCAGATCAGCGAGCTGGCTACCCGCGTCGAGGAGGCTGCCCCCGCTGTTGTCGTTCGGTCGTTCAAGCCGGTGGCCGATGCCCGTCAGCACGCCGTCGACCTGATCGAGCTGGTCTACGAGGCCCGGGCCCATTACGACGCGGTGGCATCGGAGGAGGCGGCGGAGGACAGCGCCATCCGTCACGCGATCGAGTCGAGCGTCGATGATCCCGACGTCGAGATCCCCGAGGCGTCCGATTGGGCTGCTGAGACCCAGCGCCGCATGGTGCGCCTGGCTCGCTCGCACGGTGAGGCCAAGCGGGCGGTCGACGCGTTCGAGACCGCGGTTCACAGCATCACCCCCAGCGATCTGTTGCCGCTGGCCGAAGAGGCGCGCAAGGAGCTGGCCAAGCAGCATAAGACGGCCGTCACTGCGTTGAGCAGGGCCCAAGCGGCCGCATCCGCCGTCGAGGCGGCGCAGTCCGACCTTGCTGCGCTGGCAATCGGTGCTGGCTTGCGCCAGTGGTCCGGCGCCGGTGGAACGTTCGCATCCGCGTTGACGCGGGCGCTGTCTGAAGCTCGCCAAGAAGCCGAAGCGGTCGACCTCGGCGATAGCTATTGGGCGGATGACACGATCCCGGACGTCGTCCTTCGCAATCTTGCGGACGGCAACCAGACTGCGCAGTTCGTGCTCGCGTGTATCGAGCGGCTGGCGGGGCGCCACTCTCGCAACGGCGGCTACCTCAGTGTCGCGCACCAGGACCTGCTCCTCGCGCAACTGCCGGACGGACTGCCGGACCGCGGAGCCGTTGCAGCGTTTGTGGAGTCGCGCGGCAGCGTCCGAGCAGCGCACGAGGCCATCGGGCGCCGCATCTCCGCTGCAACCAGGGGGACCGTGCACGACCTCCGCACGACCCAGCTGGGCGCCTCGGGGTCTGAGCGGATCACCGCGAGCAGCGAAGGGAACGAGTCCACCGACTGACGCGGGCGCGGCGGGGGCCGCGTGGCCCCGTTCGGCGTCTCTCCTTGCGCCGGACGGGACCTCGCGGCCCTAGCCGCTCCTCAATCGGAAGACGAACATCATGAGCACCAGTACGTATGAACCAGAGCAGCAGAAGCCTCGACGCCCCCGCGGCCTGCGCAAGTCCGGTCGCGAGATTTGGGATGACTTAACTCAGAGGTTTGTCATGCATCCACACGAGTTGAGCGTTGTTCTGCAGATCGCCCGCATGGCTGACCGGCTCGACCAACTGCACACCGAAGCTGCCGCCGCCTCCGCCACGACCGTGATAGATCAAGTCGGCCGCGAGTCGGCGCACCCGGCGATCGTGGAGGCCCGACAGACCGCACTTGCCCAGGCCCGCCTCGTGGCGAGCCTGAGGCTGCCCGAGGACGACGAGTCCGACGCCACCGGCTCTCGCCCGCAGCGTCGCGGGGGCTCGCGTGGCTTCTACGGGGGCGCCCGATGAAGTTCCGTCGGCGCGCGCACTCGCGCCTCGATCCCGAACCGCCCGGCGAGCACCTGACACATCCGCGCTTCGAAGACTGGATCACCCCCGAGGAGTCGAGCTTGCCGCGAGATCAGGTCGCGTCGAAAGCCGTCCACCGCTGGGCATCGGACGTGGGCCTCTGGTACTCCGACTGGAACACTGCGCTGGCCGCGATGATGCCCCCGGCCGACACACAAGAAGACGTCGCCCGGGTTCGCGGCGACGTCGGCGAGATCGAAGACACCGACGAGCACAGGATCACGTGCTGGGCGCGCGGCGTCTCGGTCGGAAACGTCGCGCCCGACTGGAGCAGAAACGCCCGTTAGGGCAGGTCGACGATCTCCTTGATCACCGACGACCGGTCGGCGTCGCGAACGTCGATGTCGACCATGCCGGCCTTTGTGATTCCTTGCCCGCAGCCCCACCAACAGGAATCGCCGTCCACGGTCGCAGATCCCTCGGTGTGTGCAGTGTCCACGCCGAATTCCGTCACTTCAAACGCTGATGGCTCGCCGAGACGCTGCTCGATCATGTCGCGCGTTAGGTCCGGGCACGCCTCGACTAGCTCCTCATCCGAGGGCCCGCCGCAGCCAGCCGCGAAGAGCACGGCGATCAGGGCAGTTCGTCTCATCGGGCCACTGTGCCCAAGCGCGCGGGTGCGCGGGTGCGCATCGGAGCAAGCGCCCCTGACGTCACTCATCGAGTGAGGTTGGCGGCTTCGTGATCTGGACCCCGTCGACCTCTCTCGGTGGGAACGTCGCCCGCGATCGATCGAGGACCCCGGCGACGTCACTGTCGCCAATGGCGGGCGCCTGCACGCGTACGATCCCGCGCCCAGGCATCGAGAGCAGGCCGTCACCCTTGCCCAACAGCAACTCCGCGCCGTTACGGCCCAGCGCCACGCGACTGTCGACGCCCGAGTTCACGCGGAACACCCAGCGCGCGGGCACGTTCGCCCCGATGAGGCCGGTCACGACCTTGACCGTCGGGCGCTGGGTGGCGAGCACCAGATGCACTCCGGCCGCGCGCCCGAGTTGGGCGATGCGGACCACGGAGATCTCGATCTCGGCGCGCTGGCTCTTGTCGAGCATCAGGTCGGCCAGTTCGTCGATGACGACGACCTGAGCGGGCATCGGCCGGTCGGGGTGCGCCACGCGGTATTCCTCGATGTCTCGGACACCGGCATCGGCGAACCTTGAGAACCGGTTGTCCATGACCGTCTCGACAACGGCGAGGGCGTGGGCAGCTTCCCAGCCACCGCCTGAGACGAATTGCTCGACCTGTGGTGCGCTGGCCCACTGGCCCAGCTCGACTCGCTTAGGGTCCACGAGTGTCAGGCGCAGCGTGTCCGGGGTCGACCGGTCCAACAGGCTCGCGATCAGCCCGTGCACCGCGACACTCTTTCCCGACCCCGTCGACCCTGCGATCAGGAGGTGCGGGCACGTCGCAAGGTCGACCGTCACCGGCTGGTCGTCCAGGCCGTGGCCCGCGACGAAACTCAGCGGCGCTTTGGTCGATCCAGAGCCCTCGCGATCACGATCGCGTGACCACTTCACGAACGTTCGGCGCGAGCGCGGCACGTCGATGAGCACGTGCTTTCCCTGTCTGGTCACTGCGACGCCGTCGCGATCGAGAGCCGACTCGATCTCTGCCGTGAGCGCGGCCACCCGCGATACTCGTACACCGGCCGCGAGCGTAAACGCGTGCCGGTGAACCTGGGGCGCGTCGATGGTCTCGACATGGGCGACCGAGACGCCGTGCTGCGCCAGGGCCCGAGCGATCGTCTCCGGCTCGGCCTCGGTGTCGAGCGGGGGCGCCGCTGGTGGCTGGGTGGACTCTCGTGGCTTCCTTGGCCGCCTCGCGGACGCTGGCGCGGTCTCCGGTGCCACTGGCGCGCCCAGGTCGGCCAGGAGGAGCGCGCGAGCCGTGCGGGCGAGGATCTGCCGGGCCGCGTCATGCTCGGGGCTCTGACGGCCGTCGAGTGCCTCGATGAGCAGAGACCTAGCCGCGTCGCCGAGGACCGCCGCCGCCTGATGGGAGGTTTGCCCAGTCCCGGCGTTATCGAGCTCGGCCGACCGCTGCGGGGTCATGCTGCACTCTCCGCGGAGATCTCGGGATCGGTGCGCCACTGATCAAGCAGTGTCGACGCGAGCCGCTGACCGACTTGGTGGAGCGACCAGGTGGCAAGCGTGACGCCGTCGACCGTGTCGCCGTAGTCGCTGAGGTCCTCGCGGTACGCGGCCAAGTCGACGTAGGCGGTCATCAGGCGGTGCGTGTTCCACACCGGTACGGCCCCGTCGGCGATTTCGGCGCACACGTCGCCCTCATTTTTCGCGACGTCCTCCGCGTCGTGCTCGATCCGCTCGGCCAGTGCGTCGCGCACCGATGCCAGGAACTCGGCGCCCTCGCTCGTGAGGCTGTCGGGGCAAGCCACGTCCGCGTCGTTGGCCAGCGTGTAAGTCGTGGCTGTCGTGTCGACCAAGTAGGCCGGGGCCGTGTCCTCGGCTTCGGTGTCGACCTGGGCAGTCGTGGTCGTGGTCGTGGCGTGATCGCCGGTGTACGTGGACATGGCAAAGCCTCCATGAGTTCAGGGGTGTGATGAGCGAGTGCTCATGTCCCACACGCGTCCTGTCACCTATGGCGCGCTAGCTCTCAGAATCGGCGACTCCGATAACTACTGCGATTCCAGTGCAAAATCGTGCCCGGGATGTGGACAACACCCCCCCGGGGGTCCACCTCGGAGGGATCTCGCGGGCCCGGTCTGCAATGGCGGAGAGCCCGAGCCTGGGCTGAAAAACCCCTATGGGGCGGCGTAGGCCAGCCTGTTGCATGCCCCCCCCCTGTGGGCTCCATCGACGGCGCCGCCGGTCACTGCAGCCATGTTTGCCAGCGCCGCGAGTTGACCAGTCCTGGTCGTGTCGATGGAATTCGAGTGGGGCCGAAAGGCCCCGAGGAAGCCACTCGCTCACACCTACTGACTGAGCTCAGATGCTCGGCCACTCCCTGAAGAGGCGCCGCTGCCCTTCAGTGCTCGGCCGCAGTGCTTTGGATTTCGGGGTCTGAACGGGCGATTCTGGCTGCCATTGCGGGGAATAACGCTCCCAGTGCTCACAGTGCTCGACTTCTCCGGGTCGTCACCGTTCTGCGCACACCGTTCTTACGTGTCCCGTTCCGGCCCTTTGCTTTGTCTCTTAGGTAGTACCCCTATCTAAGAGCACTCTAAGCACTGAGGGGTAAAAGAGCCTGGAATCGCAGGCCGAATCGGCAGTGCTCTGTTCGAGAAGACTGAGCACTGGCTCGCACTGTGAGCACTGCGAGGTTCGGGGGGCACCCGCCTGGCCCTCCTCGAGAGGGGCTCAGGCTCCGCGACTGGCCGAGGGCAGCCGCCCAGCGCCCTCGATCCACGACGCGAGCAGCGCAGCTCGCCAATTCGGGTACGGCCACTTTTCCGCGCGGAGGCACCCTGACCAGATAGCGTGGTCGTATCACTAGTTAGAGGCGACCGTCAACCAGACGTCCAACATCTGAGATCCCGTAGGAGGGTCCATGGAATACATCGAAGACCGAGGACGCGAGTTCCTCACCGTGCCTGAGGCAGCCGAGCTGACCGGCCACGCGCGCCTGACTGTCGATCGCGCTATCGCGGACGGCACTTTGCAGTACGTGGCCGTTGCCCCGGTAGGCCGCCACATCGTCAAGGTGCTGAAGAAGCACGACGTGCTGGCTTGGTTCATCGATCCTCGGCGCGAGCGTCGGTCTGACTTCGTGGCCCGCCGCGACGCCCGGTTGGCCGAGCTGATCGAGGCCGACCACCTGTTCGCCGCCGAACTGGCCGACGCGCGCAGCGCCCACCTGATCCCTGCCTGACCTTCAACACGAGTTGGCACTCGCCGTCCACTAAAAAACCGACCCCCGCCACAAGGGGCGAGGGTCGGCGCTTAATCGCACACGACCTGCGGGGAAGCATCCCGCAGACAAGGAGTTCACATATGTCCAGTGTTTCAGACGACACCACCGCGAGCGAAGATTCGCCCGAGATCGAGTTCCAGCTCGACAAGCCGAACTTGGCCGGGGCGGTGGAGCAGGATCAGCCCGCCGCCTCGATCGAGGCTCGCGGTCAGGCGGCATCGAACGCGCCGCCCTTTGAAGAGCGGATGAACACCTTCCAATCTCGCGGGTGGCACCCGATGCCGCTTCCGCCTCGATCGAAGGCCCACCCGCCAACTGGCTTCACGGGAATCAACGTCGCGCCTCCGACGGCCGAGCAGGTCGCAACGTGGGCCATGGACAGCGCCTTCCAGCACCACAACATCGCCCTCCGCCTCCCCGATGGCCTGGTCGCCCTCGATGTCGACAACTACGGCGAGCACGACGCCCCGGCCACGATGCGCGCGGCGGTAGAGCGCTTCGGCCCCCTGCCCAAGGTCGGACGCCTGACCAGCCGTGACGACAAGGTCAGCGGTCATCGGTTCTTCCGCGTGCCTACCGGGACGCGCCTCGTGTCGAACCTGTCCCAGGTCGGGCTCGGCGACGGGGTCGACGTGCTGCAGCATCACCACCGCTACTCCATCGCTCCGGGGTCGACCCACCCGAGCGGGCTCATCTACCAGTGGCTGGACACGCAAGGCGCGGCTGCGAAGCTCCCGTCAGTGGCCGACCTGCCCGAACTACCAAACGCGTGGCTCGAAGGCCTGCGAGCCCCAGAACGCGCCACGGCCGACATGACCGCCAACACCGAAGCGTTCGAAGCCCTGACGCCCTCGATCCAGTCATACGTCCGCGACTATGTCGCTGGCGAGGTCGGAAGGCTCTACGCCGAGCTCGACGCGCTCGCAGATCTGCCCGAGGGCGCCGCGGGGCCGCGCGGCGGCTGGCAGGACTCCTGTCTCGCGATCACTCAGCGGCTCTCCGCTCTGGCACTGGCGAACTGGTCCCCGCTCTCAGTCTCCGAGGTTGAACGCGCTCTGGCTCAGCACCTTCCGAACGGCGGCGGGTTCACCCAAGCGACCGGCTTGAGCATGTTCGACCGTGCCGTCGACAAGGGCGAGGTCGCCCCATTGCCCCGGGACATCGGTGCCGCAATCCTGATCGACGCACTCGGCGGCATGGCAACCCCCGAGCCGACGCCGAGCGATCTGAGCACGTTGTGGCCGAAGAGGGACTGGACGGCGTCCGGCAACGTTGAGCGCACTCTCGACCACCTCGACGGGCGGCTGCTGTTCGACGCAGCGCGCAGCATCTGGTTCGCCTTCGATGAGCACAGCGGCCTGTGGTCAGCGGGGAAATCCGGCTCCGACGACGCCGCCGCCGCGTGGGTTTCGCGCGCGATGGACGCCGCATGCGAATTCGAGATCGGCCACTACAGCGACGAACCGGCACTCGACAACAAGGGCAACCCCAAGCCCGCATCGTCGCAGCACGACAAGTTCGTCAAGGAGATGCGATCGGGCGGTGCGAGCATGCATGGGTCCGTAGCGAAGATGCTCCGCCGTCGCGCCTCCGACTACGGCCTGCTGTTCACCGGCCAGGACTTCGACGTCCTTCCCGAGCACACGGTGACGATGCTCGATGCCGATGGCCACGCCCTGTTGGTCAATCTGCTCACGGGCCAGACCCGGCCGACGCAAGCCAACGACCGGATCACTCGTCGCATCCCGCAAGTCTGGAATCCTGACGCGACCGCGCCTCAGTTCGAGAAGTTCCTGCGCTACGCCCAGCCCGATCCGGCACAGCGCCGCTTCGTCCTGTTCGCGTTCGCTGCGTCGCTCGTGCAGGGCAACCCGCAGCGCGCGCTCTACATCCACCACGGGCACGAGACTGGGTCAGGTAAATCGGTGGCTCTGAACACCATGCATCACGTCATGGGAGCTGACGCACTCGGTTATGGCCGGACGGTCAAGGCCGACTTCATCCTGCGCAGCCGGTACCGCCGCGAGGCCAACGAACACGCCTCGGTCGAGATCAGCAACGCGAGTCGCCACTTTCTTGCGCTCACGGAAGCGCCTGACGGCTCCGCGCTCGACGAGACGAAGATCAAAGCCCTCACTTCCGAGGAATGGCTGTCCGGCCGTCCCCTCGGCGGCGAGCCCATCGACTACCAGTTCCAGCCCAAGATGCATATGACGACGAACTCGATCCACGGCATTGGCGTCAAGGTCGACCAGGCGACCAGGGACCGGCTGCACTTGATCGAGTGGGCGGTCCCCGCGCGCCACCGTGACCCTGCGCTGACGCGCAAACTGTCGGCCGAGGCGCCGGGCATCCTCGCCCTGCTCGCCCGCACCTATCGCGAGCTGGCGGGACCTGATGTCGAGGATGGCCTGGTGGCCCGAGACGCCTACGCGCTTCCGGTCGTGCCCTCGATGGTTGAGGCCCGCGACGAATGGCTGGGCGAGGCCTCGCCGGTCCAGATGTGGCGAGACCAATGCACCGCTGACCTCCCTGCGACAGCACCGGTCTCGGAGATGACACTCAACCGGACGGCCCTCGCACAGTTCCGCGGGTGGGCTGCCTCGAACGGCTACAACTACGGCACTTCTCGAAACGACGTGCGGTGGTTGGCCGGTCAGCTCGGCGTCAAGACGCGCAAGTCCAACGGCAAGGCGTTCTACCCCTTCAGGATCACCGTCCAGTCCGATGAGATCTGGGCGCCCGACGAGTCGAATGCGGTGATGTCATGAGCCCCCACACCGTCGACCGCGCATTCGCAAGGATGCACGAGGCGGGCGCTTTGGCCGAACTGAGCGGCTGGACCCAAATCGACACCGGCAGACTCACGGTCGCCTCCCCAGAGGCGATGAGCACGGCCGCGCGGTCGAGGTGCTAACCGCTGCCCTCGATCTCGTCGCTGGCGACCCCGTCGGCGCAAAAGCAACCCAATTCGCGTACCTGCGCCAACTCGCGTTGCGAGATCTGTTGCTGGGTTTCCTCGCCCATCCGGCCGGAAGGGAGCGGCTGACCGGCCAACTCGGCGTCAGGACGCGCAAGTCCAACTGCAAGGCCTACTACCCATTCAGGATCACAATCTTGTCCGACGAGACCTGGGCAGCCGACGAGTCGAGCGTGGTGATTTTCTGAGGGCCCATTCATGTCGCTAGCGCCTCCCGTTTCACAGATTCCGAGGCCTACGGAAGCTACTCTCAGCACATGCTGAAACGTCTCTCGGGGTCGACCGCTGTCGTCGCACTAATTGCTGGACTCTTTCTTACCGTTTCACCCGCGACAGCCACCGCCGCAGATGACGGGCCATTTGATGTTTGGGGCTTTACCGCGAAGGATCTCGCAGTCCGGTCCGATTCTTGTCGGAGGATTCGCGTGTACGCGCGCCACAATGCCCCCTCATGGGTCCATTCGGTCCAGGTTTCTACGGATCTGAGGCCCGATCCCGGCTCCTCAACGGAAGTGTTCCTCGAAGAATCGTCCCGTGGGCGACTGACAGGCACCTTTGACTACTGCCCTCGGTACACCGACGGGACGGTCGGCAAGTATCACCTAGGCGAATCAGAAGTCTTGTACTACGACGCCGACGGTAATGACCTTGGCGAATTCATCGACACTTCCCGCGGGTACGTCACGATCAAGCAGTCAGCAAGGTTTGTAGGCGTCAAGGCGAAGCGCAAGGGAAAAACGGTCACGGTCTCGGCGCGTCCCCAGTACTGGTCGATCGGAGCCTACGGCGAAGTCGGGAATTGGTCCTCGGCGAATTGGGCTAACAATTCAAAGTCAAACCGCCTAAAGAAGCAGTTCGCCCTCCAGCGTCGAACTGCAAATGGCAGGGGCACGTGGAGAACCGTCAAACGCGTGGTCCCTCCAAAGGGCACGACGCTCGCCATCAAGTTGAAGGCAAGAAAGCGATTCCAGTATCGAATCGTTTCGACAGGGACGGCGAGAACCTTCGCTACGACGTCGCGAGTCGTCCGGCGCTGAACAGGTCGCATTCACAGAAGTGGCGCATCACACGATGCGAAGGCGTGCCCAGAATCGAAGAGCCAGAGGGTTTCCCGAGATCTAATGCCGAAGATGGCCGCGACGTGAGAACGTACGGCCATGTCTCAAGCCACGGTCGCCATAATTGCCAACCTTGCACTCGTCGGCGTTACCGCCATCTACGTATATGTGACATTTGGGATGGGCAGGTCGGCGCGTGACTCGGCAAGGGCGTCGGTCGCGGCCGCTCAATTCGCGGCCCGGTCAGCGCAAGTAGCGCTCGCGACGCTGGAGGTGAACTTCACCATTCAGCCGCGAAGGAGCGATGAGGACCAGCAAGGCGAAGCACCTTCCAGTCGAAATCTGACCGGTGTACTCCTGACAAGCACCGCCTCGAATGTCTACGTCCATCGAATGCGCATCGACTCATACGGCTACGTGTCATCTCTGGACCCAGAGACGTGGGCGCGACAATATGGCCTGCAGGGGCAAGGCGTAACGGGGCAGGAAGCGAATATCGCGGTCGCTCAGGACCTCCCGATCGTGCGGTACGACCACACTCACACGTTCAGGGCAACGGGCGCGACGCTCCCGGTATTGCTTCACAGGTCGGAGGCGGTCGAGTTCATGGAAGAGGGCGACCTGTTCCCTACCCCGGATGGGTCGCGCTTCTCGATTCTCGCAGCGACCGTCTTCTACGGTCTCGATCCTGACTCCGCACCCCGAGAACGGTTCGTCATCTGGCACACCTCGGACTCCCTCGTCGCTGAGTAGAGCTGAGGGGACTCACGTGGCCCGCCTGTTCCGCTGACAGTGCAACGATCGGCTCGTACGGTAGTGGCAAGCCGACCAGAAGAGCAAAGGACGATCGTGGGAATCGCAGACAGCGGCAACCTGTTCGCCACAACGCGCAGCAACCAGTTATCGAAGAAGTACACGAAGCAGCAGAAGCAGGTGGCGAATGACGCCGCCGCCCGCGATGCTCAGGTGCTCGAACACCTCGCCTACCAATCTCAGGTTCTCTCCGAGATCCGAGATCTCCTGAGGGCTCAGGGCAAGTAAACGCACGAGAGCGCCCGCCCGCGAAATCCGCGACGGGGGCTCCTCACTGCCCACCTACTGCCCACACGAAGCGCTACTGGTGTCGTTCCCGGCTGATACGACTCACCCTGACTATCTGCAGTTCGCCTTGCAATATAGACCGTATTCGCCCATGTCGACCGTCGTCACGTCTGGTTGACTTTCGCCCCGTTAGTACGAGTAGTACTTCACGTTGTTGACGTGGCCGTAGACGTCCTCGTCCTCCCACCGGGTCGAGATCGTGTACGTCCCGGGGCGATCGGGTGAGGTCACGCCGACGCCTCCTCGCGCAGGCGCTGGCTGATGACGGCCGAGACGCCGTCGCCGCGCATCGTGACGCCGTAGAGCGCGTCGCAGACCTCCATCGTGCGCTTCTGGTGCGTGATGACGATGAGCTGGGAGTTGGCCCGCAGCTCCTCGTAGATCTCCAGCAGGCGGCCGAGGTTGGTGTCGTCGAGTGCCGCCTCGACCTCGTCGAGGATGTAGAACGGGCTGGGACGGGCCTTGAACAGCGCCACGAGGAACGCGACCGCGACCAGCGAGCGCTCGCCGCCGGACAGCAGCGACAGCCGCTTGACCTTCTTGCCCGGGGGCCGCGCCTCGACGTCGATGCCGGTGGTGAGCATGTCGGACGGGTCGGTGAGGATCAGGCGACCCTCGCCACCGGGGAACAGCCGCGAGAAGACGTCGTTGAACTCGCGCTCGACGTCGGTCCAGGCCTCGGTGAAGACGCGCTCGACCTGCTCGTCGACGTCGGCGACGATCCCCAGCAGGTCCTCGCGGGTCTTGCGCAGGTCGTCGAGCTGCTCGGACAGGAACTGGTGGCGCTCCTCCAGCGCGGAGAACTCCTCCAGCGCCAGCGGGTTGACCTTGCCCAGCATGGCCAGCTCGCGCTCGGCCGTCTTGAGCCGCTTGGCCTGCTCGGCGCGGTCGTACCGGATCGGCTCGCCCTCCCCCTCGCCCTCGATCACGGGGACGAGCTGGTCGGGACCGTACTCGGCCACGAGGGTGTCGGGCTCGACGCCGAGCTCCTCGAGCGCGCGCTCCTGCAGGCCCTCGAGGCGCAGCCGCAGCTGGGCGCGGGCCATCTCGTCCTTGTGGACCGAGTCGGTCAAGCCGGCGAGGTCGGACGACAGGCCGCGGACGGTGGAGCGGGCCTCCTTGAGGCGCTGCTCGCGGTCGGCGCGGGAGTGCTCGATCTCGACCCGGGCGCGGGTGGCGTCGGCGTACGACTGCTCGAGGGCCGACATCGCGGTCTCGGCGGCGCGCAGGACTGCGGTGGCGACCTCGGCCTCGCGGCGGCGGCGCTCGGCGCGGATCCGGGCGCGTTCGCGGGCCTCGCGCTCGGCCTCGGCGGCCTGCAGCAACGAGGTGACCTGGGCCGTGAGCGCCTTGGCCCGCTCCTCGGCGGTGCGCAGCGCCAGTCGTGCGTCGGTCTCGGCGCGACGGGCGGCCGAGGCCTGCTCGGCGAGCTGCTCCATCTCGGTGGTGTCGGGCTCGACGTCGGGCGCCTCCTCGGCGGCGGCGAGACGCTCCTCGAGCTCGGTGAGTCCGGCGACGTCGCGGTCGCGGGCCTCCTCGGCGGCGACGATGGCGGCCTGGAGGCGCTCGGCCTCGGCGGCGGCCGACCGGCTGGTGGTGCCCAGCTGGGCCAGCTTCTCGGCCACGGCCGACATCGACGCGTCGGACTCGTGCAGGCGGGCGAGCGCCGCGTCGACCCGGTCCTGGGCGGTCTCGGTGGCGGCCTTGGCCTTCTCGGCCTCGAAGCGGAGCGACTCGAGCTCGCGGCCCGTGCGCTCGATCGTGTCGGCGGCCTCGTCGACCGCGGCCGTCACCTCGATCAGGCTGGGGGTCGACGTGGACCCGCCCTCGGCGAAGTGCGCGCCGATGCGGTCGCCGTCGGCCGTGACGGCGGTGACGTCGGGCAGGTCGGACACGAGGCGGCGGGCGTCGGCGAGGCTCTCGACGACGGCCACCTTGTGCAGCAGGCGGCGCATGGAGCCGCGCAGCTCGGCGGGCGCCTCGACCAGCGACTCCGCGTAGACGGCTCCGGCCGGCAGGGCGGGCCATCCGTCGGTGGAGACGTCGCCGGATCCCAGCAGCAGGCCGGCGCGGCCGAGGTCCTCGTCACGCAGCAGGTGCAGGGCGTCGATGGCGGAGTCGACGCGGTCCACGGCCACGGCGTCGGCGGCCGAGCCGAGGGCGGCGCCGACGGCGGCCTCGTGGCCACCCCGGACGGTGATCAGCGCGGCGAGCGAGCCGAGCACCCCGTTGAGCCGGTCGGACGCCGCGAGCAGCGCACCCGAGCCGTCCTTGCGGTTGAGGCCCAGCTCGAGGGCCTCCTTGCGCGCGGTGGCCGTGGCGAGGCGCTTCTCCAGCTCGTCGCGGCGGGTGGCGAGCTCGGCGACGGCGGCCTCGGCGGTGCCGAGCGCCTCCTCGGCCTCCTCCAGCTCCTCGTCGAGGCCGGACTCGCCGGCGCTGAGCCCGGCGATCGTGCTCTCGAGGGCACTGAACTCGTGCTGGGACTCGTCGGCGCGCTGGCGGGCCTCGGCCTGGGCGGCGGTCAGCCGGCCGATCTCCTCTCCGGCGGCGGCGGCCCGGCTCTTGAGGCCGTTGACCTGGCCGTGCAGGCGCGCGAGCCCCTCGCGGCGGTCGGCGGCGGCCCGCAGCAGGCCGGCGATCCGACGTTCCTCGACCGAGTAGGCCGCCTCGGCCTTGGCGCGGTCGTCGATCGTGGTCTGCAGGGCCTCGGCGGACGTCGTGACGTCGGCCTCGAGCTCGACGAGCCGCTCCTGCGCACGTCGCGCGTCGGCCTCGAGCTCCTCGGGATCGCGCCCGTCGACGCGGTCGTCGGTGGCGTCGGCGGCCAGCCGGATGCGGTCGCGCGCCAGGTTGGCGGTGCCGTTGAAGCGCTCGCGCAGGCTGCCGAGCGCGTAGACGGTCTCCTGGGCGCGGCTGAGCAGCGGGGCGTCGGCGGCCAGCGCCTGCTCGAGCTCGGCCTCGACCTCGCGGGCGTCGGCGAGGGCCTTCTCGACCTCCTCGCGCCGGGTGCGCAGCGCGGTCTCGTCGGCCAGCTCGGTCTCGATCGTGGTGCGGGCGGCGACGATGTCGTCGGCCAGCAGCCGGGCGCGGGCGTCGCGGACCGTGGACTGGATGCCGGCGGCGCGGCGGGCGACCTCGGCCTGGCGGCCCAGCGGCTTGAGCTGGCGGCGCAGCTCGGTGAGCACGTCGTTGAGGCGGGTCAGGTTGTCCTGCGTCGCGTCGAGCTTGCGGAGCGCCTTCTCCTTGCGCTTGCGGTGCTTGAGGACGCCGGCCGCCTCCTCGACGAAGCCGCGCCGTTCCTCGGGGGTGGCGCGCAGGACCGAGTCGAGCTGGCCCTGGCCGACGATGACGTGCATCTCGCGGCCGATGCCGGAGTCGCTCAGCAGCTCCTGGACGTCGAGCAGCCGGCAGGTGTTGCCGTTGATGGCGTACTCGGAGCCGCCGCTGCGGAACATCGTGCGGCTGATCGTGACCTCGGAGTACTCGATCGGCAGGGCGCCGTCGGTGTTGTCGATCGTCAGCACGACCTCGGCGCGGCCCAGCGGCGCGCGGCCGGCGGTGCCGGCGAAGATGACGTCCTCCATCTTGCCGCCGCGCAGGGTCTTGGCACCCTGCTCGCCCATGACCCAGGACAAGGCGTCGACGACATTGGACTTGCCGGAGCCGTTGGGGCCGACGACTGCGGTGATGCCCGGTTCGAGCGCCAGGGTCGTCGACGAGGCGAAGGACTTGAAACCCCGCAGCGTGAGGGTCTTCAGATACACGACGTCAGCCTAGTGCCTGCGATGGCGGCCATCGCAGGGGAAACGCCGCGGGTCAGCGAGATGCGGACTCGAGGAGCTCGGCGAAGTCGCCGTCGTGAGCGGTCTCGGCGAGGCGCGCGAGGAGGCCGTCGTTCTCGGCCTTGAGTCGCAGCACCTCGTTCTCGAGGTCACCGATCCGGCGACGCAGGACGGCGGTCTCGTGAGCATGCTCTGCGGAGGGAGCCCCGAGGTGGCCGAACAGCGCTTTGGCCATGATCATCCTTTGCGAAGGAGGAGGTGGAGTCGTACGGCAGCACGAAAGGCTGCGTCTATCAGTGTCTCACCGCACCGGCGGCAGGGTCAACCGTGCCCCTAGGGTGTGAGGCATGCGTGAGGACCTGTTCACCAGTCCGGCGGGCGTGTGGACCCCGATCTCCCCTCGACTCGCGACGGCGCGCGGCCTCGTCGGGTCGGCGTGCGGGCTGTTCCTGGTCCTCGTGTCGCTCGTGCTGTGGCTGCAGCTCGCAGACCTCGTCGACGGCTGGGCGTGGCTCCTGTGGCTCCCCGGCGCTCTCGGCCTCGCGCTGACGGCCTGGGTCTGGTGGTGGGCGCCGCGCAACCGGCGTAGCTGGGGCTACGCCGAGGACGAGGACGACTTCGTCGTGCGCGGCGGCATCATGTTCCGCCGGCTCGTCGTCGTGCCCTACGGCCGCATGCAGTTCGTCGACGTCCAGTCCGGCCCGTTGGCGCGCGCCCTCGGCTTCGGCACCGTGACGCTGCACACCGCCTCGACGGCCACCGCCGCGGCGATCCCCGGTGTCCCGCTCGACGAGGCCACCCGTCTGCGCGACCGGCTGACCGATCTGGGTGAGGGTCATGGCGCCGGCGTCTGAGGCGCACCGCACCCACCCGTTGAGCGCCCTGCTGCAGGGGCTGATCTGGGGTGCCGGCGTGGCCGTCGCGCTGGCGTGGCAGCTGCTCGACTTCGACGATCTGCAGTGGTGGGCCCTCGCCTCGATCCCGGCGGGCTTCCTCGGTGGCCTGGCCGCCGGCTACGTCAGCTGGCTCTTCACGCGCTACGTCATCGACGACGCGGAGATCCGGGTCGAGCGCGGCATCCTGTTCAAGTCCTCGCGACGGATCCCCTTCGAGCGGCTGCAGTCCGTCGACATCAACGAGCCGCTCATCGCGCGCCTCGTCGGGCTGTCCGAGCTGACCATCGAGATGGCCGGCGGGTCCGACTCGCGCACCCGCCTGCGCTTCCTCACCCTGGTCGAGGCGCGCCGGCTGCGCCGGCTCCTGCTGACCCGTGCCCACGGCGGCTCCCCCAGGGACGAGACCGGCGAGCTCCCGCCCGAGGAGCAGCGCGTCGTGCTGCACGTCGTGCCGCCCGACCAGATCATCTACGGCACGCTGCTGTCGCTCGACTTCGTCGGCACGGTGCTGGCGACGCTCGGCTCGGTGGTGGCCGCGTTCCTGCTCGAGGACATCGGCTGGGCGCTGCTGCCGCTGATCCTGCCCGCCTCCTGGGCCGTCGTGCAGATGATCATGACCCGGATCGTCGCGCAGTGGAACTTCACCCTGTCGCGCGGCGAGCGCGGGCTGCGGATCGAGCGCGGGCTGCTCAGCCGCAGCTCGCAGACCATCCCCTACGACCGGGTCCAGGGCGTGGGCGTCGTCGAGCCGATCGTGTGGCGCCGCTACCGCTGGGCCCGCCTCGACGTCGACGTCGCCGGCTACGGCAACCCGGGCGAGAGCGACGGTGGAGTCTCGACCACGACGCTCCTGCCGATCGCGCACCACGACCTCGCGATGCGGATCGTCGAGGAGCTCGTGCCCGACCCCGAGCGCGGCACCACCGAGCCCGTGCGCCCGACGCATCGCTCGCGACTCTTCGCGCCGATCGGCTGGCGGTACCGATCGCTTGCCGCGACCGCGCACACCGTCACCACGGCCACGGGCTGGATCACGCGGCACCGGTCGATCGTGCCGCACCACAAGGTGCAGTCCGTCGAGTTCTCGCAGGGTCCGCTGGAGCGCCGCCGCGGCGTCGCGAGCGTCGAGGTGCACACCCCCGACGGACCGGTCTCGGCGCAGATCAAGCACCTCGACGCGGCCGTGGCGCGCACCGTGACCTTCGAGGAGGTCGAGCGCGCCCGGTTGGCCCGACGGACTCAGCCGCCGCTGGCGGCGTCCTCGGCCGACGCGTCCATCGCGCCGACCATCTCGCGCGAGTCGAGCCAGCCCTCGGGCAGCACGACCTTCCGCGGCGAGCCCTGACGCCCGCGCGGCACGCCCAGCTCGCTGACGGGGAACGGCTCGGTCGGGTCGAGGTCGGCCAGCAGCTCGTCGAGGGCGCGCAGCGAGCTCACCTTGCCCAGCTGCTCGCGCACGCTCGAGCCCGCCGGGAAGCCCTTCAGGTACCAGGCGACGTGCTTGCGGAACTCGACGCAGCCGCGCTCCTCGCCCAGCCACTCCCCCAGCAGCTCTGCGTGGCGGCGCATGACCGCCATCACCTCGCCGAGCGGCGGCAGCGTGGCGACGGTGCGGCCCTCGAACGCGGCGGCCAGGTCGCGGAACAGCCAGGGCCGGCCCAGGCACCCGCGGCCGACGACGACCCCGTCGCAGCCGGTGTGCTCGACCATCGCGAGGGCGTCGGACGCCTCCCAGATGTCGCCGTTGCCCAGGACGGGGATGTCGACGGCGGCCTTGAGCTCGCCGATCGCGTCCCAGTCGGCGCGGCCGCTGTAGTGCTGCGCGGCGGTGCGGCCGTGCAGGGCGATCGCGGCACAGCCGGTGTCCTGCGCGATGCGCCCGGCGTCGAGATACGTGAGGTGGTCCTCGTCGATGCCCTTCCGGGTCTTCATCGTGACGGGCACGCCGTAGGGCTCGGCGGCACGCACGGCCGCGGTGAGGATCTGGCCGAGCAGCGTGGCCTTCCACGGCAGGGCGGAGCCGCCGCCCTTGCGGGTGATCTTGGGCACCGGGCAGCCGAAGTTGAGGTCGACGTGGTCGACGCCGTGGTCGGCGCACAGGATCTCGACGGCGCGGCCCACGGTGTCGGGATCGATGCCGTAGAGCTGCACCGACCGGACCTGCTCGCCCTCGGCGAACGTCAGCATCGAGAGGCTCACCCGGTCGCCCTCGACGAGCCCGCGGGTCGTGATCATCTCGCACACGTAGAGTCCCGCGCCCTGCTCGGCGCAGAGCCGGCGGAAGGCCACGTTGGTGACGCCTGCCATGGGCGCGAGCACCACCGGCACGTCGACGTGGACGTTGCCCAGGTCGAGCCCCTGCGTCATCGTCGCCATCGGACCGCCGTCGTGACGCCGCCGGGCTGGAAGTCGACGGACTCGACCGCCGTGCCCCGCGGCACGAAGAACAGCAGGCAGCCCTTGACGCTGCCGGCGGCCGGCAGCGTCTTGCCGACCCGGGGCGCCTCGCAGCGCGTGAAGCCGGCGGGAGCGGCGGTCGGCGGGACCAGCACGTCACCGGCGACGTGGAGCCACCACGGAGGGCCGGCCGGGAACGACGCGACCGCCGGACCGCGGTTGGCCACCATGACGCGCACGTAGTACGGATCCATCCCGGCCGGGACGCGGTAGAGGGCCAGGTGCTTGCGCGGCGCCTTCGTCACGGTCGTGACGCCCAGGGCCAGCGCCGTTCCGGCCTCGTCGTCCGCGCTGGGGTACGCGACGGCCAGGCTCTCGCCCAGCTTCTTCTCGGTGCCCGGCTCGGACAGCGTGAGGCCCTGCGGCACGGCGAAGCCCGGCTCCGGGGCAGCGTCCTGCTCGGCCTCGCCGCCGGAGCAGGCGGCGAGGGCGAGCAGCAGGGCGACGGCCGCGATCCGCCGCATCAGCAACCGATGAGGCGCGACGCGAGGTAGCCGCTGACCTGGTCCAGGCCGATGCGCTCCTGCGACATCGAGTCGCGCTCACGGATCGTCACGGCGTCGTCCTCGAGCGTGTCGAAGTCGACCGTGATGCAGTACGGCGTGCCGATCTCGTCCTGGCGGCGGTAGCGCTTGCCGATGGCCTGCGCGTCGTCGAAGTCGACGTTCCAGTTCTGGCGCAGCTCGGCCGCGAGGTCGCGCGCCTTCGGCGAGAGGGCCTCGTTGCGCGACAGCGGCAGCACCGCGACCTTGACCGGCGACAGGCGGTGGTCGAGCTTGAGCACGGTGCGCTTGTCGACGCCGCCCTTGGCGTTGGGCGCCTCGTCCTCGGTGTACGCGTCGACCAGGAACGCCATCAGCGAGCGGTTGACGCCGGCTGCCGGCTCGATGACGTACGGCGTCCAGCGCTCGTTGTTGGCCTGGTCGAAGTACGACAGGTCCTGGCCCGAGTGCTTGGCGTGCGTCGACAGGTCGAAGTCGGTGCGGTTGGCGACGCCCTCGAGCTCACCGAACTCCGAGCCGGCGAAGCCGAAGCGGTACTCGATGTCGACCGTGCGCTTGGAGTAGTGCGAGAGCTTCTCGGCCGGGTGCTCGTAGAGGCGCAGGTTGTCGGGGTTGACGCCGAGGTCGGTGTACCACTTCAGGCGCGTGTCGATCCAGTACTGGTGCCACTCCTCGTCCTCGCCGGGCTTGACGAAGAACTCCATCTCCATCTGCTCGAACTCGCGCGTGCGGAAGATGAAGTTGCCGGGCGTGATCTCGTTGCGGAAGCTCTTGCCGATCTGGCCGATGCCGAACGGGGGCTTCTTGCGCGACGAGGTCATGACCTGGCTGAAGTTGACGAAGATGCCCTGCGCCGTCTCGGGACGCAGGTAGTGCATGCCCTCCTCGGACTCGACCGGGCCGAGGAACGTCTTGAGCAGGCCGTTGAACATGCGCGGCTCGGTCCACTCGCCGCGGGTGCCGCAGTTGGCGCAGACCAGGATCGACATCTCGACCGCGTCGGGGTCGTCGAGGCCGTGCTTCTCGGCGTACGCCTCCTGCAGGTGGTCCTGGCGGTAGCGCTTGTGGCACTGCAGGCACTCGACGAGCGGGTCGACGAAGGCGGCGAGGTGGCCGGAGGCCTCCCACACGCGGGTGGGAAGGATCACCGAGGAGTCGAGGCCGACGACGTCGTCGCGGCTCTGCACCATCGAGCGCCACCACTGGCGCTTGACGTTCTCCTTGAGCTCGACGCCCAGGGGCCCGTAGTCCCAGGCGGAGCGGGTGCCGCCGTAGATCTCGCCGCACTGGTAGACGAAGCCGCGGCGCTTGGCGAGGCTGATGACGGTGTCGGTGACTGAGGCCATGGGGGGAAATCCTGTCCGGCTGGATGTCGGCGGGCCGATGCGTGTCGTCGTGACGAGACGCGCCCGAGGTCAACCGCTCACGATACCTCAGCACGATTTGACAACGGTTCTCACTCTTCCTGACAATGGTTGTCATGAGGCTCCTTCCCGCGCTGACCGCTGCCGCCCTGTCCTTGTCCCTGGCCGCGTGCGGCGCGGATGCCGAGGACGACGGGCGCGTCCAGGTGGTGGCGTCCTTCTACCCGGCGCAGTTCCTGGCCGAGCGGATCGGCGGCGGCGACGTGGCCGTCACGACGCTGACGTCCCCCGGCGCCGAGGCCCACGACCTCGAGCTCACCGCCAAGCAGGTCGTGAAGGTCAACGAGGCCGACGTCATGGTCTACCTCTCCGACTTCCAGACCGCGATCGACGCCGCGCTCGAGGACGCCGACCGCGAGGACGACTCCACCGTCGATCTCGCACAGGACGTTGCCGAGGTCGAGGCCGGCGACCACGAGGGCCACGACCACGGCGAGGAGGACCCGCACGTGTGGCTCGACCCGGCCAACATGGTGACCGCCGCCGGCCACGTCCGCGACGCGCTGATCACGGCCGACCCCGAGCTCCGCGAGGTGTTCGAGGCCAACGCCGCCGAGCTCGTGGCCGAGCTCGAGTCGCTCGACGCCGACTTCACGTCCGGACTCGCCCAGTGCGACCGCAACGACTTCGTCACGTCGCATGCCGCGTTCGGCCACCTGGCCGCGGCCTACGACCTCGACCAGCTCCCGATCAGCGGCGTCGACCCGCAGTCCGAGCCCAGCACGGCCGCCCTGGCCGAGATCACCGACCTGGTGAAGCGCGAGGGCATCACGACCGTCTTCACCGAGCAGCTCGCGTCCTCGGCGCTCGCCGAGACCGTCGCCCGGGAGACCGGCGCGACGACGGACGTGCTCGACCCGATCGAGGGCCTCTCGGACGAGACGGCCGACGAGGACTACGTTTCCCTCATGCGCCAGAACCTCGCCGCCCTGCAGAAGGCGAACGGCTGCTCGTGACCACCACTCCTGTCATCGACGCCACGGGCGTCACCGTCGACCTCGGCGGCACTCCGGTGCTACGCGGGGTCGACCTGCGGGTGCTGCCCGGCGAGTTCGTCACGATCCTCGGCGCCAACGGCTCGGGCAAGTCCACGCTCGTGCGCGCGCTCGTCGGGTTGATCCCGCACCGCGGATCGATCGAGCTGTTCGGCACTCCCCTGGCTCAGTTCGGCGACCGCCGCCGTATCGGCTACATGGCCCAGCGTCCCGACATGTTCTCGGGCGTCCCGGCCACCGTCACCGAGGTCGTGCTCAGCGGCGCCCTGTCGCGCCGGCCGCGGTTCGGCTGGCCCACGCGATCCGACCGCGCCGCCGCGGCCGAGCTGATCGACCGGGTCGGCCTGTCCCGCCTCGCGAAGCGTCCGATCACCCACCTCTCCGGCGGCCAGCAGCAGCGCGCGCACATCGCCCGCGCGCTGGTCGCCAATCCCGACCTGGTCGTCATGGACGAGCCGATGGCCGGCATCGACGCGCACAGCGCCGAGGTGTTCGCCCGGTTGCTGGGCGAGCTCGAGGAGCGGGGCACGGCGATCGTCATGGTCGCGCACGAGCTGGGCCCGCTGGCGCCGCTGGTCGACCGCGCCGTGCACCTGGAAGGCGGACTCGTCGAGTACGAGGGACCGGCCCACGGCCCGGGCACCCACGACCATGCACACGACCACGCCCACAGCAGCGAGCCGGCCACCACGCGTCCGGTGCCCGCCGAGGGTCCCCTCGGAGGTCAGTCATGAGCATCCTGTCGCACGCCTTCATGCAGTACGCGCTGATCGCCGCGATCATCACCGGCCTCTCCGCACCCGCAGTGGGCACGTTCGTCGTCCAGCGTCGGCTGGCGTTGCTCGGTGACGGACTCGGCCACGTCGCCCTGACGGGTGTCGCGCTCGGCCTGCTGACCAACGTCGCGCCGCTGACCACCGCGCTCATCGTCGCGGTCGCGGGGGCGGTGCTGCTCGAGGTGCTGCGCAGCGTCGGTCGCACCAGCGGCGACCTGGCGCTCGCGATGCTGTTCTACGGCGGCATCGCGGGCGGTGTCCTGCTGACGAACCTCGCCGGCGAGAACGCGGCCACCCTGAACCGGTTCCTCTTCGGCTCGATCATCACGATGAGCCGCACCGACCTGGCGATCGTCGTCGTCCTGGGCCTGGTGGTGGTGGCCGCGACGATCGCCCTGCGCCCGCAGCTGTTCGCGTTGTGCCAGGACGAGGCGCAGGCGCGCGTCATGGGCATCCCGGTACGCCTCTACGGCATCCTCATCGCCGTGCTCGCGGCGGTGACGGTCACCGTCGCCATGCGGACCGTCGGCCTGCTGCTCGTCTCGGCGTTGATGGTCGTGCCGGTGGCGGCGTCGCAGCAGCTGACCCGCAGCTTCCGGTCGACGCACCTGGCCGCGATGGGGATCGGGTTGTTCTCGGCGGTCAGCGGACTGCTGGTCAGCTACCAGATCGACACCCAGCCCGGTCCGACGATCGTCATGATCGCCATCGCCGTGTTCGTCGTCTCATCCGTGACGAACGGCGTCCTGCACATGCGCACCCGTCAGGAGGCACCCCATGGTTGAGGCACCCCGCAACACCCGGCAGCGGCGGGCCGTCGCCGAGCTCATGGAGGACCTCGACGGGTTCCGCTCGGCCCAGCAGATCCACGCGCTGCTGGAGAGCCGCGACCAGAACGTGGGGCTGTCGACGGTGTACCGCACGCTGCAGGCGCTCGCGGACGCCGACGAGGTCGACGCGCTGCGCTCCGACGACGGCGAGACGCTGTACCGGCGGTGCAGCCGAGGGCACCACCATCACCTGGTGTGCCGCGACTGCGGGCGCACGGTCGAGGTCGAGGGCCCCACGGTCGAGCGCTGGGCCGACCGGGTGGCCGAGGAGAACGGCTTCGCCGACATCTCGCACACGCTCGAGATCTTCGGCACCTGCGCGTCATGCCGACCCTGAGTCGCTCCGACTGGCTGCCTCGCGCCGAGGCGCACCGTGAGCGCGCCCAGCAGTACACGGTGCCGCACCTCGCGAGGCGGGCGAACGGCGAGAAGCACCCGGTCGCGGACTTCCTGTTCGAGTACTACAACCTCTCCCCCGGTGCGCTGGAGCGCTGGCATCCGGGGTTGGGCGTGGGCCTGCTGGACGCGCCGGAGCACGCGGCGCTCGGTGCGTACGTCGAGGTCGACGGTGCGGTGACCGCGGATCCGAGCCGACTCGAGAAGCGCCTGCCCGGCCTGCGGTGGACGCGCGACCTCCTCGCCAACACGGCCTCGCGTCCGGCGCGGACCGGTTGCTTCGGCCTGCACGAGTGGGCGATGGTCTACCGCGATGCCGACGACCGCCGCCACCCTGCTCCCCTGCGCCTGGGCGCCGCCGGCACCGACGAGGTCGTCGAGTCGCACAAGCTCGCGTGCACGCACGTCGACGCGTTCCGCTTCTTCACCGACGAGGCGCGCCCGCTGAACATCGAGGAGCTGGGCCGCGAGCACCAGCTCGAGTGGGAGCAGCCGGGCTGCCTCCACGCCACGATGGACCTGTACCGGATCGCGTTCCGGCTGCTGCCGTTCGTGGAGTCGACGATCGTGCTGGACACGTTCGAGCTGGCGCTCGCCGTGCGTGAGGTCGACATGATGGCCTCGCCCTACGACCTGAGCGACCTCGGCTACGAGCCCATCGCCATCGAGACCGCCGACGGCAAGGCCGAGTACGTCCGCCGACAGCGCGGCTTCACGGAGGCTGCCGCTCCCCTGCGCGCGAAGCTGCTCGAGTCGATCGAGCACCTGCTCGCAGTTCCGGTGGTCGAGTAGCTCGCGAGCGAAGCGAGCGGCGTATCGAGACCACGCGTGTACCCGCTGGTCAAATAGCAGCGTATCGAGACCACGCGTGTACCCGCTGGTCGAGTAGCGGCGTATCGAGACCACACTTGCACCCGCTGGTCGAGTAGCTTGCGAGCGCAGCGAGCGGCGTATCGAGACCACATCCACATCCATGAAACCCTGAGCCATGGCTTCCGGAGCACGAGGCGACCACTGGCTCAGCGACGTGCTGCACCACGACGCAGCGGTCTTCGGTGAGCCCACTGACTCGCTCATCCGCGAGGTCGACCGCCTCGGTGGCTACCAACTTCTGAATGACCAGGCAGACCTCGGCCGCCGCCTCTCCCGTCTGAACCGCGCACAGAATGATGACCTGAAGGCCGTCACCCGCGAACTGCGCCGCCTCCGTGACTCACTGAGCAAGGAAGCCATCGCGACCGGCTGGGACGTCGAGTGAAGCGGCTCGTTGAATGGCTCACTAAAGTCGACCCGTGACGATCACCGCCCGCACCGGTCCCGAGCTCAGCGCCCGCGAGGTCTACGAGATCTGGCGCATCCGCGACGTCGTGTTCGCCGTCGAGCAGAAGTGCGACGAGCCGGACGTGGACGGCGTCGACCTGCGCGACGACTGCACCCACCTCTGGATCACCGACGACGACGGCATCGTGCAGTCGTACCTGCGCACGTACCTCTCCGACGGCGTCCGCAAGATCGGCCGCGTCGCGACGCTCGAGGACGCTCGCGGGAAGGGCCTCTCCGGCCAACTGATCCGCGAGGTGATCGCCCGCTGGGGCGACCAGAAGATCCGCCTCGGCGCCCAGGCCTACCTCGAGGACTGGTACGCGTCGTTCGGCTTCGTCACCACCGGCCCGCACTTCATGGAGGCCGGCATCGACCACGTGCCGATGACGCGCGAAGGAAACTGACGCCTCGTCACGCGAGCAGCAGCTCCCGGCGTGAGGCTTCGAGTCCACCCAACGTCGCAGTGACCCCGGCCGCCCGGGTGGCGAGCTCCCCCGCCACCGTGTCGACGTCCCTGAGGAGACCATCGATCCGAGTGGCGGCCTCGCGGATCCGTTGCCGCACCTGGTAGTCGCTGAAGATGTTGTCGAACCAGATGTCGAAGACCCGAGCGAGCTCGGTGATGCCGACTTCTCCCACGGCGTCGACGTTCACGTCAGCCAGCTCGGCACCCAGGTGGGCCAGCGCCGCGTCGGCTCGGCGCATCAACTCGCCGGCCTTGTCGAGCTTGTTGTGCTTGACCAGGTCGCCCACGAGACCACCGCCGAAGAAGGTGTCGTAGGTCGCCCAGGTGCCGGCGCTGCTGAGGTGCGCCGACGCCTCGGCGAGCGCCACCCGCGCGTGTGCGGCAGCCTCCACCGCCTCCTGCAACTGCACGGTTTCCGCCGCCAGGGCGCCTTGCCGGCTGGCGATCTCCGTGAGCCGAGCATGCGTGGTGGCCGAGGCCGGGTCGGCCGCGATCTCCCGCTCACGCTGGGCGAGCAACCGCGTGCGTCGATCCTCGAGATCTCCGATGGCGGCGAGACGCTCCGTGCGGTTGTCGACCTCCCGCTGCGCGGCTTGGCGCCGGCCGTCTGCTTCGGCAACGGCGTACTGGGCCGCCAGCTGCTCGGCTCGCTCGCGGGAGAGGTCCACGTCCCGCGTTCCGCGCAATCCGGCCAGGATGCGGGTCATCGAGTACGACTCGAGCTTCTCGACGTCTGCCGTCTCGGTCTCGAGCTTGGCCACCGCGTCCTGATGGCGGCGCTCCGCGTCGGCCAGTTGATCGTTGGCTGCCGCCAGTTGCAGCTGCAGGCCGTCACGCTCGGTCTCGAGTCGTGCGAGTTCCGTCAGCCCCTGGAGCGCCTCAGTCATGGCAGGAGGCTAGCGGCGTGGAGGAGGATGGTGTCCCATGAACGTCATTCCGCGCGCACTCGTCGTCGGCGAGGCGCTCGTGGACGTCACCCGCAAGCCCGACGGCACCGTCGCCGAGCACCCCGGCGGCTCGCCCCTCAACGTCGCGGTGACCATGGCCCGTCAGGGCATCGACACGACGCTGGCCACCCAGGTGGGCGACGACCGCTTCGGTGACCTGATCCGCGCCCACCTCGATGCGAGCGGCGTGACGCTGGTGAACGTCGGGCCGCCGGCGCCGACCGCGTCTGCCACCGCGGCGCTCGACGCCCGCGGTGCAGCCACCTACGAGTTCGATCTCCGGTGGGACCCCGAGCAGCTTCCCGACCCGTCCGGATTCGACCTCGTCCACGTGGGCTCGATCGGCGCCTGGATGGCGCCCGGCGCGGACACGGTCGCCGAGTTCGTGCGACGTGCTCATGCACAGGGCGTACCGGTCGGCTTCGACCCAAACATCCGTCCTGCACTCGCCCCATCGGCGGACGTCCTGCGCCGGCAGGTCTTCGACCTGGCGTCCGTGAGCCGTTTCGTGAAGCTGAGCGACGAGGACGCCGAGGTGCTCGCGGACGAAGACAGCGACGTGTTCTCGGTGCTTCGTGAGCTTGCGGGCTCTGGCCCCGCGATCACCGCCCTCACGCGCGGCGGCGAGTCGGCTCTCCTGACGTCCACCGACCAGCACGTCGAGGTGCGGGTGCCGCAGGTCAAGGTCGCCGACACCATCGGCGCCGGCGACACCTGGATGGGCACGCTCCTTGCCGAGTTGCTCCGCCACGACTGGGTGAACCGAAGCTCGTTCAGCGCCGACGACCTACGTAGGCTCGGCCAGGCAGCCGTCAGTGCCGCAGCGATCACGGTGTCGCGACCCGGTGCGGACCCGCCATGGCACGGCGAGTTCCTCCCGCACTGAATGCGTCATTCCGCCCAGATTGACGCCGGCCGCGGTCGGCCTGCAGGTACCGGATGAACGTGCGCGACAGAGTCCAGCTATCAGGCCTCCGCGACCCTTGTCACCTCACCGCCGCATGTCTGCCCGGACCAGGACTCTGAATCAGACGGGACCGTCATCCGCGGAGGGAGTCGCCTCATCGTTCCTGAACGAGGGAGGCGAGTAGGTCGCAGTGTCCAGGCGGCCATGCAGTCCCGGATGGTCTTCTTCTCGATTCCATTCGTCCACGAGGTCGACAAGGTACAGGTAGGCAGCTCGAGTCAGTTGGAGTGCTTGTACCGAAGATTCGATCAGATCGAGGAGGTCCATCGAACTCGTTGACCTCTGCGTCGCGCCTGAAGCGGTGCCGAGCGTTGCATGCACTATTCGGTGAGTACCGGCATTGCGGAGGCTTTGTGCTTCCGCGTACATGCCGTCCTTGCTGATATCTGACGCCAACTCGTCGAGTGCGTGTACGGGGAACGCGTATCCGTCGCTCTTAACGAGGCTCGTTCGAAGATCGCCTGATTTCTCGTGCCAGAACGATCTGAAGGTCACTGCCGAAGGTTTATCGTCGACCCCGAAATGTTCGTTAGCGACGACCGCTGTCTTGTCGAGGACGTCGAGAGCCGCTCGGTGCGCAAGTAGCAGCCGCGAGTACTTCGTACCGAAAAGCGACATGTCGAGTGTGTCGACGTAGTGACCGGAGTCGGACGGGAGTTGCTCGATGAAGACGTCCGCAATCTCTGAGATCGAAGAATAGGCGAGTTCACGGGCGACGATGAAGTCCGCTTTTAGAACGTTCAACTGTCGAAGAATCTCTGGAACGTCGGGGCTTGGATCGGTCGTGAACAGGCGATCAACTACGGCAGTGTCCCACTGGTCGGCCTCCGTTCCGAGACCCTCCACGGCAGGTGACAACGCTAGCCGATGTTGAGCAACCCATTCGCGGTATGGGTCGTCTAGGTGCATTCCATGATCGGTATGACCCAAGCTGCCCGTCTCTTGAAGCGACGCCCACCGATCCGCCACATCAGCAGAGGCAAACTCAATGGTTCCCGAACTGAGCTGCTTAGCCATTCGAACGTACTTGTCATACACCGCACCGAGGTGCCCGAGCTGTCCGACCCCACGCCCGAGTCGGTGCTGCAGCATCGAGGCGAGATTCCCCGCGGCGTTGCCGTTCGTCGGATCAGCCTCGAGCGAGCGCAGGTAGAAGTCGAAAGCCTCAGACCAGCGCCCGCTGTGATCGAGCTCGTTCGCAGGATTGAAGGCCGCGGCGGACTTCGTATGTGGATCGGATCGATCGGAGATCGCAATGAGGTACAACAACCTTCGCGCACGACGAAGCAGTGCAGCTTGCGACCTTCGACTCAGTATGAGTTGCGGTTCCCAATCCTCTCGTGCGCCTGGGCCGCGGGGAAGCGAGAGCGACGCTCTCTCAACGATTGCATTGGCCACGTTGTATTGACACTGCTTTTGGAAGGCAGTGTCCGCGTCCGCCAGTTCCAAGGCTCTCTCGGCCAAGTCCAGGCCTATCGTCAAGAGATCCTGATCTTGAAGATCGGAGGCAGCATTGATGGCAATCGAAGACGCTGAGAACGTGAGGTAACTACGTTCGAGCGGATCAAGTTGCGACATCGATTCGATCTCCCGAACGAACTCGATGGATTCGCGAAAAACCGACGTGGGATCGCTATCCGCGTTGCTCGTCTTTTGGGACAGGGCCTTGAACAGCTGTCGATACTCATCTGAAGGCTCGTCCATGACGCGAGGTTAATGCACTCGGCATCCGCCCCTTGCTCCCAAGAGTGAAGGCAGAACGCGCGTGACAGTGCGCTCGGGGGGCTTTTCTTGGCAAACGAACGCAGACCCCGAGAAGAGGGACCGCTCGTTCCGCCACGAAAGCCGCCCCCTGCTCCGCGGCGTCAGGTGGGACAGGGTCGATCTCAAGTCGGCGAGGGCCCTTGAGTCCATCGGCCGGCACGCGGATGCACTCCTACTTCGGGCGAGATGAGCCGAGTTACCGATCCACCACAGCAGATTCCTGGGTCTCGGCAATCTCCAACAGGTCACGATTGGCAATGCGAATTCCTCGCTGGAGAATACTCCCTAATGGACGTGCTGAGGCCTCGGGACAACGTTCAAGCGAACTGTGATCGTTGCATTATCCAATCCGCGATTACCACGTGCTGGCGACGTGCAGGGCCGTTCAAGTGCTGGACTAGTCGTTATCTAGTGCACCCCCCTTCTTAGGCAGGTCGCTGTATCCGAGTTCGTCCATCTCCGCGTCGATCCGCGCGACCGATTCGTCCCAGTGCTTCTTCATCTCGACATTCTGCTCCTGCAACTTCGGCAGTTGCTCATCCAGCTTCTTGGCCATCGTGTCGAACGACTCACCCGCGAGGTCGATCTCGACGTCGCCGACCTTCACGCGCATCGACTTGCCGTCGTGTCGATGGGCGATCTTCTCGAATAGCGTCGCCAATTGCCCAACGGCGTTGGTCTGGAAGATCCCAAAGAGAATGACGATCCCGAAGGTGACCGTGGCCGAGCGTTCGAGGGCTTCGCCGTGCTCAATGTCAGCAGCCTCCAACTCCTGCTTCAGCTCTGCAAGAAGATCCGGATGGACCTCAAGACGGATGTCGTCAACGCCGATGAGCGGGTTGGGCTTGAGAACGAAGTCGGGGCGCTGAGCGTGATTCATGTTCGGATTATTGGGGTACCGGAGTCGCGTCGCAACCACGGGTGCGTCGCGAACCGCGCCCCGGAGCAACCGGACTCCGACGTCATTCACGCGGGTCTAAGCTAGCGACAGTCGACCGGACGACCGGTATCCGAATGCACCATTGCAAGCGGCGTTGGTAGCCCTTCCGCTGCGAGCCGGACGAACGACCCCAGAAGGCGGACGACCGACCTCCCAACTCTGTTGCGCGTCCGTCGCTCGGACCACCTAACCCCGGGCGGATCTTCTGACTGCTTGCCTACGCCGCTTCGACTTCGCAACCCCAGGAACGGTGAAGTCGTCCGAGCGAAAATATGAACGCGCAAAATCAGTGATTGCTTGGGCTTGGGGCTCAAGATTCGGTGCCACGCTATTCCACTCGTTCCGAAACCCATCAAAACTCGCTCGGTCTAGCGCGTCCCTATTGGGATACAGCTCCGGCAGGGTTGGCGCCAGCCGCGAGAGAACTTCTCCGAGGGATGTGACGCGGCGATCGACTACTTCAAGGAACTCGTCGATCAACTTCACGCACGATGTCGGCAGCAGTGGGTCCTGTAAGTAGGCCTGAAGCGCTGCTTTGCGCTCAACCATCACGTCAGGTATCGGCATGGCGCTGTGACCGTAGTCAGCCCAACTTTTCACCAAAATCTCTTCGCTCGGCTCGGACTCCGTATCCAAACGCACATACTCGTTCGCGATCTCGAGGTCGGCCGGATCCATCAGCCACGTTCGACACTTCTCGTATGGGCGTTCGGTATCACTCCCCGGTTTACGGCGGAGGCCCAAGTGAGTCTTGGCATAGTTGTCCAGCATCAGGAAAATGTTCGCGGTGAAAAGCTCGTCGAACGCGAACTCATGGCGCAGCCCAATCTCGTCTTTTCCGACGAACTCCCCGAGCACTCGCGACATCGATTCGAGTTGGAGTTTGAACACCTCGGTATTCAGCGGCTGAAGAAGCGTCGACCTCGCATGCTTGTAGGTCAGAATTGTCACCGTCGCAACGACAATCCAGAAGCCAGTCTGAACAACTTCGGGAATCACTCCAAGGAACCCCTGGATCTGCGAACGACTAATGCTCGGGAGGTCGATGGCGTACTGCGCTCTCGTCACGGAACTTCGTTCCCTATCTCTACACACTCTCGGAAGGCGCGGCTCAGTGGCCACTCTGGATAATTGCGACTCGCTTGCACGAGGAATCTTCCCAGCAGGCGTTCTTCAGAGGTGTGCAGGCTGGCCACTTGGCCAAATCGGGGCTGTCACTTCACTGTTCGAGCGTAGAGGAGCGACCTCCAACGAAGCATCCGAACACATTCCCCATGGTCGGGTCTTTTCGCCGCGAGCGGAACTCGTGGGTGCGCGGACGCCGCGGCATGGCTCATCCGACCGCTACGCCGAGGGAGTGAATCGGAGAGCGCACACGTCGGTGGGCTCGCGTTGGTCCGTGTCCTCTTCCCAGATGCAGAAGGCGCGCCGCGTGAGGTTCCTCTGTCCTAGCTTCGGATGCGCTGAACGTTCGTGGGCGCATCGGGGACACGGATCGGTCACTGCGGAGTAGTCGTACGGCTCTTCTGGAGGCCTAGCAAAGAACACAACCTTAGGCTACGCAGCCCGGACGGATTCGCGCTCGGACCATGCGTCCCACAGCCGCGTGCGACGCATCCGCGCCATCTCCGCGGATCCAGGGCCTCTTGAACGCAGACTTGCGACATGAACTTGGCCGACATGAGCTCCCGCGCCCTACTCCAGACATACGCGTCCATTCTCACGGAACTCGTCGAGCGAGGAGTCACCCGATCCAGGAATGCACCAGTGGGCGACATCGCGGAGTTCCTTGTGGGCGTCGCCTACGACGGTGAGCTGGCTCCCCCTTCTGAGAAGAGCTGGGACGTGCGCGCGAACGACGGGCGGAGGATTCAAGTGAAGTGCAGGCTGGTCAGCACGGGCTCGACGCGCACGCAGCAGTTCTCGCCGTTTCGCAGTTGGGACTTCGACGTTTGCGTCTTTGTAACGTTCGATGCCTACTCGTACGACGTGATGCAAGCGTGGGAAGTCCCATCAGCTGGCGTTCAGGCGCTGGCGACGCCAGTGCCTCACGTCGGAGCAACCGCTGCTCGGGTGCACACCAAAACCCGTTTCGCCGATGTTACCGGCGCCATCGACGTGACCTCTCGGATCCGAGCAGTGATGGAGTATTTGGACTAACCAGGACTGGGCTCGGAAGAAGCTAGCCTCATAACGCCCGGCTGCGGGCGCACTCTCATGTCGATGAGCGCGCAGGTCCAAGCTGAATTTCGCGGGGTCGCTCGGCGAGCCTTCTGCGCTCTGTTGCTTGTCGTCGCGACAGTTCCGTCATGGTGACCAGACAGGCCCTCTCGCCAGCACTGGCGGAGGCAGAAATTAACAAGGCCATGGAAGAAGCCAACACGGCCGACCGCAAGGTCATGGAGATGCTGGACCGGCTGAGCGACGTCGAGGACGATCGCGGATCCTATACCTCCGACGCCGATTGGGAGGCCGCGGTCGAAGCCGCAGAACGAGAAGCCGAAGCCGCTCAGGAAGAGCGGGACAACGCCGAATCGAACTTCCAGAACGAGATGAAATACTGGAACGAGGATGTCGACGAGGACGACGACTGACGTCGCTCCTCACTGCCTCAGCCACCCCACCACCTCGCGACTGCCGCCTCATGGCAAGCGTCCCGCTCATGGCGCAGCGATAGCACGCGACGCTTCGGCACGCCCGAAATCTCACAGCCATGTACCGTCAGAAGGCCACTCGGGACGGATGCCGAACGCCAGGAGGAACCATGGGAGAGTGCATCAATTGTCAGCAGGACCTGGCTGGGAGCGATTTCACCCCAGCGTGGGCGGACGGCAGCAACTCTGAGGCTTACTGCGTATGTCGGCACTGCGGGACAAGGAACATCGTCGAGACGGGACAGGAGTAGACGAGCCTGAGATCGGTGTCTGGCCGCTTGTTGTCAAGGATCCGGGTTCCTTAGCATCCTGCGACGTTCCGGCGATGCCGCAGACAGCGTGCGACGCTGTGGTCTTCCGGTCTTCCCGCGATCCGTGCGGCTTCGAAGCTGAGTCTTAGCGCCGCGTAGCTTTAAGCAATCGGCAGTGTCATCGTGCCGCATCACACGGTCTCGTTCTTGGCGCTGTCCGACAACCGATTGGCTTGAAGTGCGACGCCCGTTTGGCGCCGATCACGTCTGAAGATGTGAAGATTTCTCTCTTGCTCGCTTGTCGAGCTTCCGGCGCTCGAGCCATCCCGAGGCAAGGTCACGGCGACCATAGGCAAGGTATGCGTCTTTCAGATCGTCCCGGACCGATTCATCTCTCTGGCTCGTCGCGTATGCCCGTCCAATTCGGGAGGTGTCTTCCGGAGCGATTAGCTCGAGTTGGAAGACCAAGTGTTCGATCTCTGTAACGAGTGAACTCGCGACTTGGCTGTGTTCCGCTTGCTTGTCGACGAGCGATTGCCAACCGCGCCGGTTCTCAGGGTCCAACGACTGGAGTTGTGCGTCAGACGGTCTTTCCGTTCCAAGATTCTCGACGTAAGGCCTGAGTTGTAGTTCGATTTCCTCCAGCCATAGATCCTGCGTATCGAGTTTGCCAACCTGCTCGAGAATCTTCGCGTAGAGCGTGCGGCGCTGGTCGCGCTCATCTAGGCGCCTGCTGTGCCGAGTCTGAAGCCAAACACCTGCGAGGCCAATCACGGCACCAACAACAACGCCGCCGAGACCGATGAGAGAGATAGCAGAATCCGACGCGCCTGCGTCGGCAGCAGTCTTTGCAGCAGGAAGCAACATGACCGGATCGTAGCGGCGGCATCCCTCGACGAGCTCGGCCGCTGCCGCCGGAGACCCGCGACTTGGCGACGGGATGTCTCTCCTTTGCAACTCAATTCGCCGAACAGATGCTTGAGATGCGTCTTATCGCCGCGAAGGTCGCACAAGGTCAGGTGGCGGCGTGATCTGTGCAGAGTCGGCTGGGCGGTCCCCTGCAGTGTTCGCTGCGTCTCGACATTCGTCTCTCTATTCCTCACCCCGGACGCTGGCACGAGATGCATTGACAGCGCTCACAGCGCGGGCCTTGAGTTCGACGAGGTCCACTCCGGCGCCGTCCATTGCCTCCTGCAGCAATCGCCGCTCCTCCGCCCGTTGGTTGGCTGCAAGCTCGAAGTTGAGGCTGTCGATGCCCGCTTCTTTGGCGTGACGGGCATCGCCTACGCGCACCATTAGAACCGGGTCATACAGGCGTGCTGGCGACCGAAGGCACTCGAGAAGCTCGTTCAGGGCGACCTGACATTGGTGCGATGCGAAGGCGACAATCTCCGGCCGAATCCCGAGGAGCTCGTCGTGAGTTTCGGGAATTGAGATGGCTAGTTCTTCCCACGCGTGGGGATCGCCGTTGGAGGCAGCGGTCACCGTGTCGTCCAAGTAGTTCGCGTGTCGGATTAGGCCGAACAGAGCCCCCGACTTCTGTTCCCAAGCCCGCTGCTCGTAGGACTGGCGAGCCTCGTGGTCCCGCTGCTTCGCGCCGTTCATGAAATTGAGAACCAACCCGCAGCCTGCGATCGCGGCGGAAGAAAGGACCGAAGCAATGGCCACTATCTCAGGCGACACAGTTCACCTCGTTTGATGAGCGCCACCGCGCGTCCTTCCGGTTGGCGTAAACACCGTTCAACCTAGTAGATGGAATCACTGATTCGGCGATTCATCGCTGCAGTTCATCGCCGGACGGATCGACACCTCGCAGTGCATCATTGGCGGGTGACCAACGCGATCGTCCTGACGCCGACCTTCCCTGAACCGGTATGACGCCCGAAGAGGCTGCCCTCGTGTGCCCAGATCACGGCGGCTACCTGAGCCACGCGTTCATTCACGAAGCCGCGCACGCCATTGTGGCGATCGACCGGGGCCTCCCATTCGTCCGGATCACAGTTGGCACCCCCGAGAGCTTCGATCCGGTTAGTCAGGGATTTGAGCTTGCTGGCGGGTTGTCCGTTCCCGAGCCGATCTCCGAGTGGATCCAACCGGAACCGATCGCCGCCTTCGAGATGATCATCGCGGGCAAGGTGGCCGAAGAGGCTTTCCTCGGGCACCACCTCGAAGCCGGTTGGCATGGTGACCTGGCGCTCTGGTGCCGTGGAATGGAGATGGAAAATCCCACTGTGCCACTCATTAAGGAAGCGCTTGGGACCTCCCTCGGTGAAGTTTCCGGCACGGGGAAGACTCATCTCGTCGCGCAGTACTCCCGGGTTCGCGCAATCATCACGGCCATGACCGGGATAGAAGAATCCGGTGCGACAGAACTCAGTTACGACGCAGGACCCTGGTCAATGGACCACGATGAGGCCGTCGTTGTGGCTGGCCCAGCGGTCTAACGGCTTCGCTCCCGGGGGTTGTGAACGGGCAAGACAACTAGCTCGAGGACTACCGGCACCCGGGTCTTTCCCGTTCACACGTCTGAGCCGTTTGGGAGCGCTGGGGTGACGCCTGAAGAGTCATTCTTCGGCTGTTCCGCTATCACGACTGCAGCGAACTTTGTACAACGCAAAGACGTAATGAAAACAGATCTGACGGTTTCTTCTGCTGCCCTGATCGCCTCGTAGTTGCCCGCGGCGGCGTGAGCCTCGCTCGGCGTTTCCGCAAGGAGTTGTGCCTGTCCAGTGGCGGCTCTTGAGGGGAGCACTTCGGAGGAGGGAACGAAACTCTGAGATTTCCGGGCTCCCACTCCTTGCGTTCAAGGTCCGTCGGAGTGATGACTCCGCGGTTCTTCCGCAGCTACGCGTAGGAGTCCCAGTCAATGGATCGGAGTGAAACGTGACCATTGTCCTTGGAAGGCCAAAGGGACAGTTGTTTGCGGGCCCAGCCGGTTGTGGAGGATGCGTAGGTCCGCTTCGCCCGGACGCGGCGACTCGCCTGCCCCGGTGGCGTCGGGCCGTTCGATATCGACGGTGATGTCGGAGATCTCGGTCCAGCCAGGATCGAGCTCTCCGTCGATCAATACCAGATGCCTCGGGACGGTCACGATGAACAGGCGACCCCGGGTGGCGTGATCGCGAACCATGCGCAAACTTTCGTAGCCCGTCAGGTGGAAGTCGTCGATCACCGTGACGTCGGCGTGGCCTTCGGTTGGTTCAGGACTCGCTCCTTCGCGGGGTCCCTCAAGGTTCAGGTCCACGTTCGCGAGCTCCCGCACGGCGGCGGCAATCCGCGAAGCCTCTTCGTTGGAGGTGTCTTCGTGTCGGAGCCGATGTAGAGGAACCCTGGCGGTCGTAGCGAGCAGCCTCGCGCTCACGACATCAAGCCGGTCGCGTGCACTCACGAAGTCGGTGGACCATCGCGCGCCAGACGCGGCCTTCAGTGCGAGACCCAACGCAAACGAGCTCCGCCCATGTCCGGGCCGGCTGGTAAGTACCCAAACCTGCCCGAGCTCGAAACCGCCTGTGCAACGGTCAAGGAGCGGGAAACCCGTCGACGCGACGGGTGCCAGGTCCCTCTTCCAGTCGTTGACAACGCCAAGCGCTTGTCGGGCAGGGATCATTCCAAGGAGCATCGCCGCCGCATCCGACAGAATCAGCGCAGGCTGCCGCTGCAGGGGCAGGTTAGTGAGGCGGCGACAGTCCAGACCCTTCACGACCTTAGGTGTTCGCAAGACGGGTCCGGCCTCGACTCGATGCGCCTATGGTCGGGCCATGACCCCAGACGAAGACGCCGTCTACAACCACGTCCTCCGCGAGATCGGAGACACTCCCACCGGATGGCCTGGCGGATGGCCTAATGAGATCGATGCGGCCTTAATTGATGCGATCTTCTCGGTTCAAGCACACTACGGGTCGCGCAGACCAGGCCATGAGACAGGCGTTTTCGCTGTCGTGACACGCTGGCGCGCGACTCGCAGCGCGCCCAACGACCTTCAGGAACTCGCCGCCATGGATGAAGCCACGCTCCTCGAGCTCCTCAACAACGGCGGCAAGCAGTCCGGACGAACCAAGGCACTCGTGGTCATCGAAGCCGCGAAGCGTCTCACCGAGAACGGCATCCGTAAATCCGAAGACCTCACCGGCGAACCCAACTCAATGAGAACAGCTCGGAGCGCGTACTTGAGCGTCCGCGGCTGCGGTCCTGTCACGTGGAGCTACTTCTGCATCCTCCTGGGAACGGACGGCGTCAAGGCCGACACCATGGTCAACCGATTCGTCGCCGACGCGCTGGGCCGCACGACGAATTCAAAGGAGGCGGAGCGTCTCGTAGTAAAGGTGGCTGACGAGCTACATCTCTCCGCCCACCAACTCGACCACGCGATCTGGGCTCACCAACGCCTTATGTGACGCCAGCGTCAGCGCCAACGGACATCGCACAGAAGGTTTCGAGGCGAGGATCCGTGCAGGAGTACGCCGCCTGATTCCGTGCATTCTTCGTTGCATCCCGACAAATGTCGAGATGCAACGAACTCTGGACAGACGACCTTGTGTCCTGGAAACAACTCTGACCGTTTCTGTTGAGTCGCTATGGGTCCGATCACAGCTAATGGTCGTCCCATTCCGTTAACGCTTGGACCTGCCACTCCCAACCGGGGTTTGAACGGGACGCGATATGCCCGTGCGGCATGGACGCCAGTGACGCGAGCGAGGTGTTCTGCTCGACTGCGTGAGAGATGTGTGTGGCGATGGATGCGCCAGGAAGGTTCGGATCGTTGACGCCGTCACCGATGCACCAGTCGCCTTCGGGCGTGTGTATGACCTCCCGGGCGGGGTGCTCCCCATCGAGAACGGTCCTCTGCACCACTGCACCAAGGGTGCTTGGGAACCGGTTCCCTTCGTATGGGAAGGGGACGAAACGGTGCATCTCGGCCATCGAAGAAGTGTAATTAGCGCGGGGCTGTGCCAGCAGAGGAACCAGTGCACGAGCGGTTGCTCACCGTACCGCGGCGGTCGCGCTCGGCCCCCAGTCTCCATGCAGCCCGATAACAGTCCTGCCGATCCAGCGTCATACCACCGCGTGCGAGCGCACGCCCTAGACATCGTCCGGACAGATTGAGAGGCGCGGAGCAAGCGAGAGTAGTGCCTCCATCCCCGGGCCGCTCAGTTCGCAAGCTTGTCGCAGCTCGTGCAGACTCAAACCGTTCTCCCACAGATACTCGCGAACGCTCGCGTAGTTTGAACGCCCGAGGCAGGACCTGCACGCGTCGCCGGTATCGTCCGGTCATGGCAACGGAAGACAGGGAGCGCGTCTACCTAGCGCTCGGGAGAATGGGCGTGCTTTCGGGTGGCGTTGAGCAGACTCTGCACAGCATCGCGCATGCACTCGATCTGGATCCCAGGTCGCACCAACTTGACCAACTGTCCAAACTCGTCCGGCGCCGCGTGAGAGTTGATGGTCTCCCCTCGTACGCCCGGATCGAGACTGCTCAACTTGAGATTTGGTTAGACCGCGTTTCGACAAGAACTCGGGAACGAAACACCCTGATGCACGCGGTCTTAGCGAGGCGGGCTGACGAAGAAGGTTGGGAGACGGTTTCGATCCATCTTCGGACAGGACAGGTAACCGGGTCCGTCGGAGAACGCGCCGAAGCCTTGGCTTCTCAGTTGAAGGCCTTACTCCTGGAGGGCTCCGATATTCACTGTGGCCTGATGCCAGAACTTCGCCACAATGTCTATGTTCCCGTTTTCGGCCCCGCTGACCGCCCAGGCGCAATCATTCTGCGCGATCCGCAGGATGGGACGTGGCCTGACCGCGCAACGGAAGACGAACTGCACCACTTCTGGAGCGAGACGCTCCGGTCGTTCCCCCCGTGGGTTCGGACCCACGTCGACGATCTCTAGGCACATGGTCTCCGTTTGTCTTTTGTGCCACGGTTTCCAAGTCTCACACTGGGAACCAAGAGGCGACTACCCGCGTCCTTCCACCGCCTGCCGGCGTACGCCGAATTGATCTCGATACGCCGGCAGGGGTGACATTCTTTGACCGTTGACAGAAGCCGACGTCGCTCGTCGAAGTTGAAAAGGGGAGACAGCCGTGGTTGATCGAAACACTGTCAGTGCTCGCCGGCCCGCGCCGTCAGATCCCGAGCTCCTTGGTTTGTTCTGTCAGCTCGTCGAGGAGTACGACCGTCTGGGAGCAGCGTTCCCAATCTCGGTCACATCCTTCGAGCTGACGCCTGAAAACTACTTGGACGACACCGAGCGATGGCACCGCGTCGTCCGAGCGATGGCGCTCCGCAAGTTCGTCCTAGGACACCAAGATCACGTCCGCGCCGACAAGGTGCTGTCCGCACTTCGGAACTGCCTGAGGGACCCGGCGGATGCCGTTGTCCTCGAGCGGTGGTCCGATGACTTCAGATCTATCGGGGCCAAGGTGCAGATCGATGAGGGCGCCGACGCGCGGAGCAGTTTGACCGAAGTCCTCGAAGACCTGATCTACGGCTCGTATCTTCACGGCGACCTGGATCGATGGAAACGAACCACCAGTCGATGGCAAGCCAGCGTTGACCTTGCCCTTTGGATGTTCTCCGAAGACGCCGAGTACTACATTCGGCGGCTCCGGACCGTAGTCCTAGTGGCGGCACGGGAAGGCCGCCTTACCGACGAAGCCACTGCCTCCGTCCAGCGCGAAGCAACCAGCCGGCCACTCACGGACCGGACGCAGCGAGGATAAGTTGCGTCACTCCACCGCAAATGACGCCCTCGCGCGCCGACGTGGCGTCAGCGAACGTACGTCACTCGGTAACGATTCCCCAGTTCCTGTTGCAGCCGATCACGCAGGAGTTCGCCCTGGGCCTCGATCGCGGCCGCCTCTCGGGCGACTGCCCGGCGCTCAGCGGGATGGAAGAACCGGCGCACGGCGCGACCAGCGTCCACGACCATCTGCACAAAGGGCAGATCGTCGAAGCGGTCGTCGAACACCTCCTCAGGGACCGCAGCCTCCCAGCGTTCCTGGAATGATCTGAGATCGGACTTCAGCTCGACGCTGAGCAACGGACCCCACCACCCATCGTCGGCCGAGCCCTCGCGATCCCACAGAGGCATGTCGACGCAGTACTCGTTCATGAGATCGATCTGGATCTGCTCAACCCGCCATGCGTGTCCATGGAAGCATTCTCCAGCTGCCTCGGCCTCGCTGTCCCAGATCGGCGCGATCGACTCGAACCGTCGCGTGTGGGGCAACTCCACGGTCACATCGATGGCGAAGATGACCGACCTGTTCCGCATCGTCATCGCCGAACTGCCGCGGTTCCCCGAGCTGGCCGAGGCCCCAGTTCACGCACGGGAAGATGCCGTACTTCGAGTCCGCCGCTACCTGCTCGACGAGACGGAGGCCGGCACGGCCCGGATCGCCGATCCTGAGCTGGCCGCCACCCAGTTCCTCGGGATGATCTCGAACTTCCCTAGCCGAGGAGGTCGTCGATGAGGCCGTCCGGACGATGGTCGCCCGCTACGCCCACGTCGGCTGAGCGTCCGCCGGTCACCGTGCCTCACGGGTCGACCCACGTCTCGACCTCGCTGATGGAGGTGTCCAGGTAGGCCCTGGTGCGCGAGTCGTCCTTCTGGGCGGCGTACGCACTCCGGATCGTCAGCGTGATCTTCGAGGTCCGTCCGTCCGGAGCGGCCACCTCCTGGTAGACCGCAGGCCGGTCGGGACTGCCGGCGTCGGCCAGCATCGCGACGCGGCGGCCCTGCTCCGTGGTCACCTCGAGCAGCCGGGGCCGCGAGTTGCGCTTGTACAGCGCCCACGACTCGGCGTACCCGCTCACCACGCACACGAGCTGCAGGTCCTCGGGCTTCGCGAACGACAGACTCACGCTCGCTCCGTCACCCAGGTCATCCTCGTTCTCTGCCCACGCGGTGCTCGTGTTCCCGTCGATGAGGTTCTCGGGCTCGTAGGTGACCTTCCCCCTGATCGGGAAGGTCTCCCCCGGCAGCGCCCGTCCCTCCGCGCCCTTCGGGTCGACCTGCACCAGCCCTCGAGGGTCGTCGCAGGTGGGAGCACGGAGCCGGGACTCGAGCCACCCCGGGGCCAGGAATCCGAAGACCGTCAGCACGATGCCCGTCACCACCGGCGTGATCAGCTTGTCCACGAACCAGTCGGGCGAGTACAGGGTGGGCCTCGGGCCCGGATCACCCTGACCGGGGTCCGTCGTCATGTTCCGGCGAACGTCGCGAACGTCCAGTGGTTGCCGTCAGGGTCCGCCACGGCCATCTCGCGGGATGGGTAGTCGGTCTGCTCGACGATCTCGTGGACGACGGTCGCATCCATCGCGGTCGCCCGGGCCATCACCGCGTCCGGATCAGCGGTCACGACGTGCAGCGACGCCGTACCCGGCCGGCACGGCGTGGGCCGCTCGCCGGTGCTCGAGAGCAGGATGCGGCCGCCCTCGGGCCAGTCCAGCTGGCAGTGGTGGATCGCCCCCGCGCGCTCGCCGGGAATCAGGAGATCCTCGGTGAAACCGAGGCGCAGCAGCCACTCGCGAAGAGCCGGGGCGTCGTCGCTGACGACACTCGCCCAGACGCTTCGTTGCGGCACTCCGCTGACCCGGACGGTCATGCGGTCAGCGTACGTCTCGGGAGAGTCAGGCGCCGAACTCCTCGCCCAGCGCCGCCAGGAGGTCGGGCGCCGCCTCGAAGTACTGGTCCTGCCCCTCGTCGCCGATCTGGATGAGTGCGAGGTCGGTGAAGCCGGCGTCGGCGAACGGCCGGACCGCCTCGATGACCGCGTCGATGTCGTTGCCGCACGGGATCTGGTCGGCGACGTCCTCGGGGCGCACGAACTGGGTGGCCGCGTCGAACGCGGACGGGCCGGGCAGCTCGGCGTTGACCTTCCAGCCGCCGGCGAACCAGCGGAACTGCTCATGGGCTCGAGCCACGGCCCGGTCCCGGTCGGAGTCCCACGAGATCGGCAGCTGGCCGACCTTGCGTGCCGGCGACTTCGCGCTGACCGCCTCGTCGAAGGCCTTGACCGCGTCACCGTCGGGCTCGACCGCGATCATGAAGTCGGCGAACGGGGCGGCCACCCTGATCGACTGGGGGCCGCTGACGGCCACACCGATCGGCACCCGCACGTCCGGCAGGTCCCACAGCTTCGCGGAGTCGACGCGATAGTGGTCGCCGACGAAGTTCACGTACCCGCCGTCGAGCAGCTCGCTGATGATCTGCAGCGCCTCGGTGAACCGCTCGTGACGGACGTTGACCGGGTCCCAGCCCTCGCCGATGACGTGCTCGTTGAGGTTCTCCCCCGCGCCGAGGCCCAGCGAGAAGCGCCCCTCGCTGAGCACGCCGAGCGTCGCGGCCTGCTGCGCCACGACCGTCGGGTGATAGCGACCGATCGGGCACGTCACGTACGTCATCAACTCCAGCGCCTGCGTCGCCTGGGCGACCGCGCCGAGCGTCACCCACGCGTTCGGGCTGTGGCCCTGCTCGTCGAGCCAGGGGTTGAAGTGGTCGCTCATGACGGCGAACGGGAACCCCGCCTGCTCGGCCGCCTGGGCGTACCTCACCAGATCCGAGGGAGAGGACTGCTCGCACATGAGGGTGCATCCGATGGAAAGGCTCATGGTGCTCGTGTACCCGGGACGGCACGACCATAATCAACGCATGACCAGTGAGCGGGCGGACAGCGTGCGCGCCCTGTACGAGTCGTTCAACGACCGCGACCTCGACGCCGTCCTCGCCGCGATGGCGCCGGACGTCGACTGGCCCAACGGCTGGGAGGGCGGGCGGTTGGTCGGGCGCGACGCGGTGCGGGAGTACTGGGAGCGGCAGTGGCGCGAGATCCGCCCGAACACCCTCGTGCGAGGTCTCGTGGACCGCCCCGACGGAACCGTCGAGGCACGCGTCCGCCTCGTCGTGCGCGACCCGGCCGGGACCGTCCTGGAGCGCTCCGAGGTGACCCACGTCTACGCGTTCGACGGACCCCAGGTGCGACGCATGACGATCGAGCCGTAGAGCACGTCGGGCACACTGCAGGGGTGTCCGACCCGCTGCGCCGCCTGCTCGACGCACCGCCCGACCTGCCGGTCGCCGCCGGACTGGCCGCGCTCGACGAGGCACTCCGCACCCGCGGCGTCGCAGTGGTCCACGCACCGCCCGGCACCGGCAAGACGACGTTGGTCCCGCCCGCCGTGGCCGACGTCGTCGAGGGTCGCGTCGTCGTCACCCAGCCCAGTCGCATCGCCGCGCGCGCTGCCGCTCGCCGGTTGGCGCACCTCCTGGGCGAGCCGGTCGGCGAGACCGTCGGGTTCTCGGTCCGCGGGGAGCGCCGCACCAGCCGACGGACGCGCGTCGAAGTGGTCACCACCGGCCTGCTGCTGCGGCGGATCCAGCACGACCCCGAACTGGCCGGCGTCGGTGCCGTCGTCCTCGACGAGGTGCACGAGCGCCACCTCGATGCCGACCTGACCCTGGCGCTGCTCGTCGACATCCGCGCCAACCTGCGCGAGGACCTCGCGCTGGTGGCGATGTCGGCCACCATCGAGGCAGAGCGGACCGCCGCGCTGCTCGGCGCCGACGCCCCGGTCATCCACGTCCCCGGGGCACTGCACCCGGTCGAGACGGTCTGGTGCCCGGTGCCGCCCGGGTCACGACGCACCGACGACCGAGGGATCACCCCGGTCTTCCACGACCACGTCGCCGCGACCGTCCGACGCGCGCTCGCCGAGCACGAGGGCGACGTCCTGGTCTTCGTGCCGGGCGTGGCCGAGATCGATGCGACCACACGTCGGCTCGGCGGCGTGGCCGCTGACGTCCATCCCCTGCACGGTCGCCTGTCCGGCGCCGAGCAGGACCGAGCGCTCAACGAAGGCCCGCGCCGTCGCGTGATCGTCTCGACCGCCGTCGCCGAGTCGTCGCTGACGGTGCCGGGCGTCCGCGTCGTCGTGGACGCCGGGTTCTCGCGCGAGCCCCGCACCGACCACAGTCGCGGGCTGGCCTCCCTCGTCACCGTCGCCGTGAGCCGGGCGGCCGCCGAGCAGCGTGCCGGACGGGCCGGACGCCTGGGGCCGGGCGCGGTGCTGCGCTGCTGGTCCGAGGCCGAGCACTCCCATCTGGCCGCTCACCCGGAGCCCGAGATCGCCACCGCCGACCTCACCGCCTTCGCCCTCGAGGTCGCCTGCTGGGGAAGCGACGACGTGCACGACCTGGCCCTGCTGGACCAGCCACCGGAGCACGCATGGGCAGCCGCGCACGAGGTGCTCGTCGACCTGGGGGCGATGACCGAGGACGGACGAGCCACCCCGCGTGGCCGCGTGATCGCCGCGGTGCCGACCGACCCCCGGTTGGCTCGGGCCCTCATCGACGGGGCTTCCCTCGTCGGCACCAGGCGCGCCGCGGAGGTGGTCGCGATGCTCAGCGAGGACGTCCGCGCACCGGGTGGAGACCTCGTCGCAGCGCTCCGGTCGCTGCGCGCCGGCCATCGGGCCGGCTCGTGGCGCAGCCAGGTCACCCGGCTCGAGGCCATCGCGAAGGACCAGGGAGCCGGCACGCCGGCCCGGGCCCTCACCGACGACGTGGCCGTCGGCCTGGTGGTGGCCCTCGCGCATCCCGACCGCATCGCCCGCAAGCGCTCCGGCTCCTCGAGCTACCTGATGACCGGCGGGACCGGCGCGGCACTCGACCCGCGCGACCCGGGCCCGCTCGCCGGCCTGGAGTGGCTCGCGGTCGGCGATGCCGAGCGGCGAGCCGGGCAGCGCGAGGCCCGGATCCGGGCGGCGGCGCCGCTCACCGAGGATCTCGCACTGGAGGCCGCTGGTTCGCTGTGGACCGAGCTGGACCAGGTCACCTGGACCGGAGGTCGGGTGCTCGCGCGCCGGCGCACGCTGCTGGGTGCGATCGAGCTCGGCTCCGTGCCGCTCGCCGATCCGCCGGTCGAGGCCGTCACCGACGCGATCCGCGAGGCGTTGGAGAGCGAGGGCATCGGACTCCTCACCTGGTCGGAGGCCGCCACCGCCCTGCGCGCGCGACTCGACTTCCTGCACCGGGCCCTCGGCGACCCATGGCCCGACGTCAGCGACGAGGCGCTGACGCTCGGCCTCCAGTCGTGGCTGGGACCCCAGCTGGCACGGGTCCGCTCGGACCGGGACCTGCGCCGCATCGACGTCCACGCCGCGCTGCGGGCGCTCCTGCCGTGGCCGCAGGCCGGCCGCCTCGACGAGCTGGCCCCCGAGCGCGTGGAGGTCCCCAGCGGCTCGAACGTGCGGATCGACTACTCCCAGGAGCAGCCGGTGCTCGCGGTCAGGCTGCAGGAGGTCTTCGGCTGGACGGCGGTGCCTGCTCTCGCCGACGGCAGGGTCCCCCTCCTGCTGCACCTGCTCTCCCCCGCCCGTCGCCCTGCGGCCGTCACGGCGGACCTGGACTCGTTCTGGGACAACGGCTACCCCGGCGTGCGCGCCGACCTGCGCGGTCGGTACCCCAAGCACGCCTGGCCCGACGATCCCCGCAGCGCGCCGGCCACTCGGCGGACCAACACGCCGCGGCGCTGAGTCCCACCCGTAACAAAGCGCCGGAACCCTTGACGTGTGACCTACATCACACGAAGTTGGAGGGTAGCCGTTCTTCGGAGGACCCCCATGAAATCCCTGACCATTCCGCTGGGAGCTGTCGTGCTGGTGGCCGGACTCACCGTGTCCGTCCCGTTCGCCGCGAGCCAACCCGTCGCAGACCCGCGCCAGGCCGACACCCTCGAGGTCTATGTCGTCGAAGGCCCCACCTCGGGCCTCGGCGAGCTGGCCGAGCTGGGCCTCGACACCAGCCACGTGACGCAGGAAGGCGCCGGGGCCGGCAAGGTCCGCCTCGAGCTCGTCGTCACCGGCCGCCAGGCGGCCAAGGTCCGGGACGCCGGCTTCAGCGCCAAGGTCAAGGTCGTCGACGGCAAGAAGGCGTCGCAGGCGGCCCGGGCCCAGCAGCGTGCCGGCTACAGCGTCTACCGCTCGTGGAGCGAGGACGGCGGCATCGAGGACGAGCTGCGCGCCACGGCGAAGGCGAACCCCCGCATCGCCAAGCTGGTCACCATCGGGCGGACCGTCCAGGGCCAGGAGATCCTCGCCCTCAAGGTCACCAAGGACGCCCGCAAGGTGAAGGACGGCAAGCGCAAGGCGGTGCTGTACGGCGGCGCCCAGCACGCCCGCGAGTGGATCACCCCCGAGATGGTGCGCCGGCTCATGCACCACTTCCTCGACGGCTACGGCACCGACCGGAAGATCACCCGCCTGGTGAACACCACCGAGCTGTGGTTCCTACCGGTGTCCAACCCGGACGGCTACGACTTCACGTTCACCGAGGGCAACCGCCTGTGGCGCAAGAACCTGCGCGACAACAACGGCGACGGCACCATCACGCCCGGCGACGGCGTGGACCCCAACCGCAACTTCCGGACCAAGTGGGGCTGGGACAACGAGGGCTCCTCCCCCGACCCGGCCAGCGAGACGTACCGCGGCCCCAGCGCGGGCTCCGAGCCCGAGACGAAGGCGCTCGACTCCCTGTTCCGCAGGATCGGCTTCGAGTTCTACATCAACTACCACTCGGCCGCCGAGCTGCTGCTCTACGGCATCGGCTGGCAGGTGGCCACCCCGTCCCCGGACGACGTGATCAACGTGGCCATGGCCGGCGACGACGCCGAGCCGGCGGTCCCGGGCTACGACCCCGACATCTCCGCAGAGCTCTACACCACCAACGGCGACACCGACACGCACGCGACCGTGAAGTACGGGACCCTCGGCTTCACCCCCGAGATGACGACCTGCGAGACCGTCTCCGACTCCGACCCGGACGACGAGTGGGTCAGCGACGACTGCCTCAGCGGCTTCAACTTCCCCGACGACGAGGGGCTGATCCAGGCCGAGTTCGAGAAGAACATCCCGTTCGCGCTCGCCACGGCGGCCTCGACCCACGACCCGGACGACCCGGTCTCGGTCGTCGGGCGCGACACCCCGGCGATGGTGTCCGACCCCTTCGCGGTCTCGCACGGCAGGACGCAGCCGGTCGCGGTGACCGCGAAGCGCGCCCTCAAGGGACTGCGGATGCGGTACCGGATCAACGGCGGTCGCACGCAGACGACTCGCGTGCGTGAGTGGAAGGGTGGCGAGCGCTACGGCAACACCCACGACGACTACTACGCGGAGTTCCGGGGCACGGTGCGCCGGGCCAGGCCGGGCGACTCGGTCAAGGTCTGGTTCACCGGCACCGAGCCGCGCGACCGCACGAAGGACCGCCGTCGCGGCGGCCGCGACAAGCGCGTGAGCAGCACGCCGTTCACCTACAAGGTCGCCCGCGACATCGGCGGTGACGTGCTCATCCTGGCCGCCGAGGACGTCACAGGCATCAGCCCGGCGCAGGGCGTCACCAGCGCCAAGTACGCCGACGACTACGCCACCGCGCTCACCGCCGCCGGCTACTCCTCGGACGTGTACGACGTGGACGTGAACGCCCGGACCGCTCCCCACCACCTCGGGGTGCTGTCCCACTACGACGCGATCGTCTGGGAGTCCGGCGACGACATCATCACCCGCGCCGAGGGGCAGCCCGGAGGCACCGCGGCCAAGCTGGCCAACGACCTCGAGATGACCGTCCGCGACTACCTCAACGAGGGCGGCAAGGCGCTCGTCACCGGTCAGTACAACCAGTTCGGTCAGGCGACCGCGGCGTCGTACTACTACAGCCCGACCGCGCCCCCGGAGTGCACGGTGCGCGCCCATCCCTGCCTGACGCTGGAGAACGACTTCCAGCAGTACTGGCTCGGCGCCTACAACTACGTCAGCGACGGAGCCACCGGCGAGGACGGACCCTACGGCGTGCTCGGAGCGGACGGAGGGCCCTTCGCCGGGTTCGCCAGTGCCCTGAACGGCGGGGACTCACCCAACAACCAGGAGCACACGGCCTCGTTGCTGGCAACGTCCAGCTTCCTGCCGGTCGAGGAGTTCCCGCAGTTCGCGAGCTCCGCCCCGCTGCAGTGGAACCGTCCCGGGGCCGCTCCGTACGACCCGGTCGACGGCGATTGGTACGCGTACAGCCAGCTGGCGGACCAGGGCTGGAAGCGGCTCGCCCGCACGGTCGACCTGACCGGGGCGACGTCGGGCTCACTGCAGTTCCAGATCTCGCACGACACCGAGACGGACTGGGACTTCGTCGCGGTCGAGGCCCGCGAGGTGGGCACCGAGGACTGGACGACGCTCCCGGAGGCGGGCGGTCAGACCACCCAATCCACGGGCGAGTCGTGTGCGGAGGGCTGGGTCGACATCCACCCGCAGGTCGCGCACTACCAGGGTGCGGACTGCACGCCGACGGGCTCGACCGGCGAGTGGCATGCCGCCACCGGCAGCAGCAACGGCTGGCAGGAGTGGAACGTCGACCTGTCCGCGTTCGCCGGCAAGCAGGTCGAGGTGTCGATCACCTACATCACCGACTGGGGCACCCAAGGGCTCGGCGTCTTCGTCGACAACGCCCGCGTCGTGGTCGACGGTGCCGAGTCGGCGGCCACCTCCTTCGAGGCCGACCTCGGCGGGTGGACCACCCCCCCGGCGCCCGACGGCTCGCGCCAGACCAACACCTGGGCGCGGTCGCAGAAGGCGTTCGAGGAGGGCGCGGCGACGGTGACGAACGACACCGTGTTCACCGGGTTCGGTGCCGAGGGTCTCGAGACCTCCGCGCAGCGGACCGCGTTCGTGGAGAGGGCGATGCGGCACCTGTTCGACTGACGGGTAGCGTCCGGGGGTGGCCCGTCCTCCCCGATCCCGTCGACGCAGCTCGCCCGCCCGGCCGTTGCCGACCGCCGGGCCGGGCGAGCGCGTCCGCGTGCTCGACGTCCCGTACGGCACCCAGGTCGACGGCGCCGCCTGGCACCCGGCGGTCAACGCCCATCTCCACGTCGGACGGGCCCTGCCCGCGCACCTCGCGCCCTACGCTCCGGGGCCGCACACCCTCGGCCGGTTCATCGAGAACACGCTCAACCCCGACGACCCGCTTCCGGTCCCCGCGCCGACCGAGGAGCTCGAGCCCCGCAGGATCCAGTTCGAGGCCGCCGATGCCATCGCGGCGCGCGCGGCCGCGGGCGGACGCCAGTTCCTGCTGGCCGACGAGCCCGGGGTCGGCAAGACGATCTCCGCGGTCCTCGGGGCGACGGCGGTGGGCGATCTCCGCGGCGCCCGGCGCGTGCTCGTCGTGGCCGACCGACCCGCCGCGATCACGATCAGGCACTGGTGCCGCACGATCACGGCCCTCGGCGACGGAGGCCTGGAATGGGTGGTCATCACGTGGGACCGACTCGAGAAGGTCAAGGACCACACCTGGGACGTCATCATCGCGGACGAGGCCCACGCGCTGCGACGCACGACGACGAAACGATGGAAGCTCTGGGCCCGGATCTCGGGACACGCGCGCCCGCACGACACCGCGCCGTTCGTCATCGCGACGACCGCGACGCCCGGGCACACGCCGCTCGAGCTCCCGTACCTCGCGCCGGCCTACGCGCAGGTGCTCGGCGAGCCGATGAAGCAGTGGACCTCGGCGACGCAGCCCGCGCAGACCTTCGCCGCCGCACTCGAGCGCCACGGCGTGGAGGTGGAGCACGGCCGCTACGGCGCGACGTGGACCACCGACCCGCAGCGACGGGCCGCGGACCTCACCCTCGTGCGCGGCTGGCTGGCCGACGAGCGCCCGCCGGCCATGCTGCACCGCGCCGCGCCGTGGGGACCGGTGCCGATCTCCGGCATGCCGGTGACGCTCACCCCGGCGGAGCGGTCGGCGTACGAGGCCGAGTGGGGCGAGTTCTGTCGTGAGATGGACATCGCCCGACGCGGCCGGAACATGGCGAAGGGCCGGGCGGCGCTGCTGCGCTTCCGCCAGAAGGCCGGGCTGATCCGGGTCGACTCCACCGTCGACTGGATCGCCCAGCAGGTCGGGGCCGAGCGCCAGGTGGCGTGCTCGGTCGAGTTCGTCGCGACCGCCGCCGACCCGATCGTCGACCGGCTGCGGGACTCCGGCATCGACGTGGCCACCATCTACGGCCGCGACCGGTTCGACGTCGAGGCCGAGCGCCTGAGGTTCCAGACCGGCGACGCGAAGGTCTGTGTCTTCACGACCGTCGCCTCGATCAGCCTGCACGCCGGCGAGACCCTCGCCGACGGTCGCCACGCGAGCACCGATCCGCGGGTCGGCGTCTTCCACCAGGCACGATTCTCGGGCATCGCCGGGCGGCAGGTGACCGGCCGCACCCACCGCGACCACCAGGTGTCGCCGTGGCACATCGCGTACGCCGAGGGCACGGTCGAGGAGCAGGTCGGCAAGGTCATGGTGGAGCGGATCGCCGCGGCCTCCGACACCGTCGGAGGCGACACCACCGGACTCGCCGACGTCGCGGCACTCCTCGGGGCCGACTGGCTCCCGGATCTGGCCGAGAACCTCATCGAGTGACCAGCGACCGGGTCGCTTGACCCGGCGGTCAGGATGGACCCGTGCTCGGACTCGAGATGGTCGTCCTGCTGGGAATCGCGCTCGTGGTGTGTGGCGCGCTCGCCAACCGCTACCCGATCGCACCGGCGATCCTGCTGGTGCTCGCCGGCGTGCTCATCGGCTTCGTGCCGCACCTGCGGCACTCGCACCTGCCGCCCGAGATCATCCTCGTCGTCTTCCTGCCCGCACTGCTCTACTGGGAGAGCCTGACGACGTCGCTGCGGGAGATCCGCAACAACCTGCGCGTCGTCGTCCTGACCAGCACCGTGCTGGTGCTGGCCACCGCCGCGGCGGTGGCCGTGACGGCGCATGCGCTGGGCCTGGCCTGGGGCCCTGCCTGGGTGCTCGGAGCGGCGCTCGCGCCGACGGACGCCACCGCGGTCGGGGTGCTGGCGCGCAACCTGCCCCGCCGCACGGTCACCACCTTGCGTGCCGAGAGCCTCATCAACGACGGCACGGCGCTGGTCCTCTACGGTCTCGCGGTCGGTGTCACCGTCGGCGAGGAACAGCTGACCGGATGGCACGTCAGTTGGCTCCTCGTGGTGTCGTACGGCGGCGGCGTCCTGGCCGGGGCGCTGGTCGGACTGCTCAGCTGGCAGATCCGCCGCCGCATGGACGACCCGATGCTCGAGGGCATCGCGATGCTCGTGACCCCGTTCGCGGCGTTCCTCGCGGCCGAGGCGATCGAGGCTTCGGGCGTGCTGGCGGTCGTGGCCTGCGGACTGTTCATGAGCCAGGTGGCACCGCGCATCACGGGCGCCGCCACGCGCCACCTCGTCGGCCCGTTCTGGTCCCTCTCGACGACCGTGCTGAGCAGCTCCCTGTTCGTCCTGGTCGGACTCGAGGCACAGTCGGCGTTCCGCGGACTGTCGAGCACCACGCTCCAGCGAGCCCTGCTGGACACCCTCGTGGTGGCCGTCGTCGTGATCGGCGTCCGATGGCTGTGGACCTACACGACGCCGTACGTCATCCGTGTCCTCGATCGCCGTCCGATCCAGCGCGAGCGTCGGGTCAGCGCACGCCAGCGCACCGTGAGCGCGACCGCCGGCTTCCGCGGAGCAGTCTCCCTCGCGGCGATCCTCGCGGTGCCCCGCACGGTGGAGTCCGGTGCGCCGTTCCCCGACCGCGACCTGATCGTGCTCATCGCCTCCGGCGTCATCATCCTGACGCTGCTCCAGGCGCTGGTGCTGCCGTCCGTGGTGCGGTTCGCGCGGTTGCCGCAGGACACGTCGGTGGCCGAGGAGATCCACCTGGCCGAGGTGTTCACGCTCGACGCGGCGATCGAGTCCCTCGACGACACTGCTGCCGCGCTCGGCGTCGGTGAGCCCGTGACGGAGCGGGTCCGGCACGAGCTCGGCAAGCAGCGCCGGCTGCTGGACGCCGCAGGGTCCGACGACGACCCGCTGGTCCTGCACCACGGCGAGTACACGAGCCTGACGCTCGCACTCCTCGCCCGCCGGAGGGACGCGCTCGTGCAGCTGCGCGACGAACGCCGGATCGACGACATCGTCCTGCGTCAGGTGCAGGCCCGGTTGGACATCGAGGAGGTCCGGTTCTCGCGGGCCACTCCCCCGGAGTGAGCCTCACACGCGCGTCGCGACGACGGCGTACAGGGTGACGGCGAAGACGAACGACCCGCGCGCCGCGCTGTCCTCGAGGGCCTGACGCCACGCAGCGTCCTCGCCCGCTGCCTCGGCTCGCCGGGAAGCTGCCTCCAGGACGAAGGAGACGGGCGGCTGGTCGAGGGTCCGCGGGCGCAGCATCAGCGTCTCGGTGGTGATGCGGGCGCCGGTGAACCCGTGACGCAGGACGAGGTCGAGCAGCTGGGCACCCGCCGCCGGGGACGGCCCGCCGCCCCAGCCCTCGTGCCAGGCGGCGGCGAGGTGCGGGTGCCCGGGCCACGTCGCGAGCGTCCGCCAGTCGGTGTCGATCAGGCCGACCCGGCCACCGGGCCGCAGGACACGGGCCATCTCCGTCACCGCCACCACCGGGTCGGTGAGGTGCTGGAGCACCCTCTCGCAGCGCACCAGGTCGAGCGAGCCGTCGTCGGACGGGAGGCGTTCGGCCGTTCCGCGGACGTACCGTGCCGGGTTGCGAGCGGCCTCGCCGCGGCGGCGGGCCTCGGCCAGCATCGTCTCGCTCGGGTCGACACCCGTCGCCGAGCCGGTCGGGCCGACCGACACCGCGAGGCCACGGACGTCCTCGCCTGTGCCGCAGCCGACGTTGAGGACGTGCAGTCCCGGCAGCGGGTCCAGCTGCTCGACCAGCCAGGCGTGCAGCCGTTGGATCGGCGGCAACTGCGCCTGGATGTCGAGGGCGGCCAGCGCCGCCGCCCGTCCCTCGTCGGACGACGCGTCGACGTCGTGGAACCCCGGGGCGTCAGCGCTCATGGCGACTCCTTCCGTGCCGTGACCAACCAGGCGGCCGACCCGAACTGGACGCCGTCGGGACCCGCGTGCGCGGCGAGGCTCTCGCGGAGCCGCTCGACGGCGGCATCACGCTCCTGCGGGGCGAGCTCGTCGAGGAGCCAGCCGAAGAGTCCCCGCAGGAAGCCGAGGGCGTCGTCCACGTCCTCGCCGAACCACTCCTGGGCCTCGACGCCGTCGAGGCTCACCTGCGCCCATCCCGCGGAGCCGAGCACCTCCCGGACCCGGTCCGGTCTCGACAGCGAGAACATCCCGGGAGCATCGAGGTCCACGGCCGGACCGGGAGCCCCGCCGAGGACGCCCAGGGTGCCGCCGATCCACTCGTTGCGGTCCGGCGACTGCCAGGTCAGCAGCGTCAACCGACCACCGGGCCGGGTGGTGCCGAGCAGGTTGGCGAACGCGGCGACCGGGTCACCGAAGAACATCGCTCCGGTCCGCGAGACGACGACGTCGTGGCGGTCCGGCTCGAACGCGTGCACCTGGGCGTCGGCGTGGACGAAGCGCACGTTGCGGAGTCGCTCGGCCTCGGCGCGACGCCGGGCGACGTCCAGCAGCTGACGGGACAGGTCCACGCCGAGCACCTCGCCGTCGACGGACGCGCGGGCGGCCCGGAGCGCCGTCAGGCCTCCCCCGCAGCCGACGTCGAGGACGTGGTCCCCTCGGCGCACCGCGGCCGCCTCCTCGAGGCGGTCCTGATAGCCGGCCACGGCACGGTCGAAGCGCTCCGCGTGCGCGGCCCAGTACTCGCCGCCCGCGCCGTCCCAGGACTGCGCCTGCGTCAGGTTCGTCTCGTGGACCGATTCCATCGCCGCCTCCGCCTCCGGGTCTCCTCCCAGTGACCGCCCGGCGAGGGGGTCCCGTCAAGGGATGGACTCGCTTCCGGCCGTGGGCCATGCTGACGAGATGGACCCGTCGCCCGATGCGTCAGCGGCACTCGCCCGCGCTCACGAGCATGCGCTGCGGTGGCTGGCGACCCTGCCGGACCGTGCCGTGCCTCCGAGCGCCTCGGTGGCCGAGGTGGTGGCGGCACTCGGCACCGAGCTCCCGGACGGCCCGACCGACCCCGCTACCGTCGTCGACCTGCTCGCCGAGGCGGCGGAGCCCGGCCTGACAGCGATGCCGTCGGGTCGGTTCTTCGGCTTCGTGATCGGCGGGACCCACCCAGCGGCCATGGCGGCGGACTGGCTGACCTCAGCGTGGGACCAGAACGCAGGCATGCGCACGGTCACGCCGGCCACCACGGCCGTGGACGACATCGCCGAGCGCTGGATCCTGGACCTGCTGGGCCTGCCGGCCGACGGTGCGGTCGGTTTCGTGACCGGCGGCACGATGGCCAACTTCACCTGCCTGGCCGCCGGCCGCGATGCCGTCCTCACCCGGGCCGGATGGGACGTCGCGGCGCGCGGCCTGGCGGGCTCGCCGGGCGTGCGGGTGCTGGCCGGTGCAGAGACTCACGGATCGGTGGATCTGGCGCTGCGGTACCTCGGTCTCGGAGCGCCCGAGCACGTCCCGGTGGACGACGAGGGACGGCTCGAGCCGGCCGGGCTCCGTGCGCTGCTCGAGGGTGGTGACGACCAGCGCCCCACGATCGTGGTGCTGCAGGCGGGCAACATCCACTCCGGTGCGTTCGACCCGTTCGGCGAGGTGATCGCGGTGGCGCACGAGCACGGCGCGTGGGTGCACATCGACGGCGCCTTCGGGCTCTTCGCGGGCGCCAGCCCTGCGTTCAGGCACCTCGTCGACGGCTACGAGGCGGCGGACTCCTGGGCGACGGACGCCCACAAGACGCTGAACGTTCCCTACGACTCCGGACTGGCGATCGTGCGCGACCCGGGCGCCTTGCGCGCGGCGATGTCGATGCACGGCGACTACCTGATCCAGGACGCCGCCGGCGACCCGTTCGAGAAGGTTCCCGAGCTGTCCCGTCGCGCTCGCGCCGTCCCGGTGTGGGCGGTGCTGCGGTCGCTCGGCCGCACCGGGGTCGCCGAGCTCGTCGAGCGTCTCTGCCGGCACGCCCGATCGTTCGCCGACGGCATCGCCGTCATCGAGGGCGCCGACGTGCTCAACGACGTGGTCTTCACCCAGGTGTGCGCCGCCTTCGGCGACGACGCCCGCACGCGAGAGATCGTCCGCCGCATGCTCGAGGACGGCACCGCCTGGACCACCGGCTCCGTGTGGCACGACCGTGCGGTCCTGCGCATCTCGGTGAGCAACTGGTCGACGACCGACGCCGACGTCGAGCGCACCCTCGAGGCCCTCCGGCGTGCCGTGGGTGCTGCATGACCCGACAGCTCATCCTGCTCGCCGCCTGTGTCGCCGCGCTCACCGGTTGCGCCCCGGACCGCCTGTCGTCGGAGTGGAAGGTCGCCGACCTCGACCGGAACTGGCTCAACCTCGCGATCTACCGCGGCGTCGAGGACGCGACCGACCTGGCCGAGGGCATGTCGGAGCCGGAGAACGTCGTCTCCGCTGTCGGCACGGTGCGGCGCGGTGTGCCCGCCGACGACACCGAGGAGCCCCTGGAGATCGTGCTCCTCTACCCCGGCGCGGAGGGATCCGGCTTCGCCGCCGACACCGAGGACGTCTGCTACGAGTTCACGGTGCCGGACGGCTACGAGACGGAGTTCCACCGCGTCGACTGCCCTGACTGAGCCGATCCCATCCGCAGAGGAGACCGCATGACTCCCGATCCCACCGGCCGCCGTGAGACCCGTGATGGTCGCGCCGTCGTCGTGCTCACCCGCACCTTCGACGTGCCGGTCGAGGACGTGTGGGCCGCCATCACCGTGAGCGAACGGCTCGAGCGGTGGATCGGCACCTGGACCGGGGATCCGGCCGCCGGCACCGTGCAGTTCCGCATGAACGCCGAGGGCGAGGACGTCCAGGCCGAGCCGTTCACCATCCACCGCTGCGAGCCGCCGCACGTCCTCGCGGTGTCCTCCCGGGCGGCCGACGGGGAACCGGCCTTCGAGCTGTTGCTGGAGCTCACCGAGGCGGACGGCACCACCACGCTGACGTTCAGCCAACCCATGAGCGACCCCGAGCTGGCAGCCGACGTCGGCCCCGGCTGGGAGTACTACCTCGACCGCCTGATGGCCGCCGAGGCCGGGGACGACGTGGCGGCGATCGACTTCAACGACTACCACCCCGCGCAGAGCGACCACTACCGGCAGCTCTTCGCCTGAGTCAGACGCCGAGCACGGGCTCGAAGTGCTCGACGGTCGGGAACGGCTCGTAGAAGTGGTGGAGAAGGCGCCGCCACTGCTGGTACTCCGGTGAGCCCCGGAAGCCCTCCGTGTGGTCCTCGAGGGTCTCCCACTCCACGAGCAGCAGGTACGTTCCCGGGCGCTCCAGGCAGCGGGACAGGCTCAGACTCCTGAACCCGGGCACGGCGGAGATGATCTGCTTCGCCTCCTCGAACGCCTCGACGAACTGCGGTTCGGTTCCGGGCTTCACGGGCAGGAGCGCGTGCTCGAGGATCATGCCCCGCAGCATACGGAGCGGCGAGGGACGGTCCACGACCTCTCAGTCGATGAGCCGGTCGAGGAGCTCGAACGACTCGTACGGCTGGTCGACGTCTCCGAAGTGGCCGTCGTCTCGGATGATCTGGGTGCCGCCGAGTCGTTCGTGCATCGCGCGACCCTGGGTGGCGTCGCATCCGTACGGGTCCTCCCGGGAGTTGATGACGTAGAGGTCGCGGACATGGGAACGGATCGCCGCCCAGTCGTAGGAGTCCTGCAGGACGGGCTCGGCCTCGGCACCGGGCCGGGTGCAGTAGCCCGCGACGAGGATGGCCTGATCGACGGTCGCGTCGATGCTCTCGAGGATCGCGAGCAGCAGGGCCGCCCCTCCCGAGTGCCCGACCAGGACCGTGTCCGCGTCGAAGGTGTGGTGGGCCAGCACCTTCGGCAGGAACGTGGTGATCGATTCGACGTTGAGGTCGGGGTAGTGGGGTACCTCGACCTCGTACCCGCGCTCGGCCAGTCGCCCGCGCAGCCACGGCAGCCACACCACGTCGGGATGTGCGCCGGTCCCGTGGAAGATGATCGCCCTGCGGCTCACTCGCCGTCCTCTCGTCGTGACCCACCGATTCGTCGCGCCGCCTCGGGCGCCGCTGACCTATCCTCCACCCATGCCCGACCAAGCCCTCGAGATCAGCTTCGAGCCCTCGTCCGACAGCGCCGTCGTGGCGCAGTGGGAGGCGCTCCGGGCCGCCGGGCTCCCCTCGCAGGCTGACCACCGCTCGATGACCAACGCGCCGCACCTGACCCTGGTGGCAGCCGCCGAGATCGACCCCTCGGTGGTGTCGGTCGCCCGTGACGAGATCGGACCGCTCCTGCCGGCGCGCGTGGAGGTGCGCGGCCTCGTCCTCTTCGGCCACGGACCTCGCATGACCATCGCGCACCTCGTCGAGCCCGACCCCACGCTGGCTGCCGCGGTCGCCCGCGTGCGGGCGCTCGTCCCCGCCCTGCGACACCCCGTCTGGACCCCTCACGTCACGCTGGCGCGACGCGTTCCCAGCCGACTGCTCACGGCGGCCCTCGAGGTCCTGGATGCCACCGACGCGCCGCGCGAGCTGGTCGCCGACCGCCTGCGCTGGTGGGACCCCGAGCAGGACACGATCGAGGACGTCGCGACGGTCAGGTGAGCTCGGCCGGCGGCCCCGGGGCGAGGCCCTCCGAAGGGCAGGCTAAGTTAGTGTCGCCTTACCTCACTGACTAGCTCGAACGGACCCTGTATGACCTTGCACCGTCACCTCACCGCTGTTCTCGCCCTTCCCCTGCTCGGCCTCGCACTCAGCGCGTGCGCCAACGAGAACGAGGCCGCCTCCGGCGGTGACACGAAGACGATCACCGTCACCGACGCCCTCGGCGAGGAGGAGGTGCCGCTGAACCCGAAGAGCGTCGTGGTCTTCGACATGGGCGTCCTCGACACCCTCGACACGCTCGGCGTCGACGCCGTCACCGGCGTCGCCAAGGGCGGCGCCACGCCGTCCTACCTGAAGAAGTACGCCGGCGACGACTACCTCGCGGTGGGCGACCTCTTCGAGCCCGACCTCGAGGCGATCCCGCGCGCGAAGCCCGACCTGATCATCGTCGGCGGCCGCTCCGCGGCCATGCACGACACTCTCGAGAAGAACTTCGACGGCGTCCCGGTGCTCGACATGTCGGTCGACGAGAACGCCTACCTCGAGAGCTCGCGGAAGAACATCCTGACGCTGGCCAGCATCTTCGAGGAGGAGCAGCAGGCCGAGAAGATCCTCGCCGGCTACGACGACCGCATCGCCGCGGTGAAGAAGCAGGCCGGCGGCGCCGGCAAGGGCCTCGTCCTGCTGACCAGCGGTGGCGAGGTCACGGCCTACTCCCTCAACTCACGCTTCGGCTTCGTGCACGACGTCTTCGGCGTCACCCCCGTCACCGGTGAGCTGGGCGACACCGAGTCGCGCCACGGCGAGGCCGTCTCGTTCGAGTACATCCGCAAGGCGAACCCCGACCTGCTCTACGTCGTCGACCGCGACGCCGCGATCGGCGAGGAGGGCAAGTCCGCCGAGGAGATCCTCGACAACGCCCTCGTCAAGAAGACCTCCGCGTGGAAGAACGAGAAGGTCACCTACGTCGACGCCGAGGCCTGGTACATCGTCGTCGGCGGCCTGACCAGCCTGGGCACCCTGATCGACGACATCGAGAAGAGCCTGGCCTGACCATGACGGTCACCAGTCACCCCACTCGCACGACCCCGCCGGCCGCACTGGTCGGCGGGGTCGTCGGGCTCCTCGTGCTGGCCGCCGCCAGCACGATGGTGGGCGTCGCCGACCTCTCCTGGGAGGTGCTGTGGGTCTCCCGCCTCCCCCGCACCGTGGCCCTCGTCCTCGCCGGCGCCGCCCTCGCGGTCTGCGGCCTGCTGATGCAGCTGCTGGTGCGCAACCGCTTCGTCGAGCCGTCGACCGTGGGCACCACCGAGGCCGCCGGGCTGGGGCTCGTGGTCATCACGCTGCTGGCTCCCGGCGCGCCGCTGATGGCCAAGATGGGCACCGCGGCGCTCTTCGCGCTGGCCGGCACCTGGCTCTTCCTGCGCGTGGTCCGGCTGATGCCCGTGCGCGAGACGATCCTCGTGCCGCTGATCGGCCTGATGCTGGGCGGTGTCATCGCCGCGGTGACCACCTTCCTGGCGTTCCACCGCGACCTGCTGCAGACCCTCAACAGCTGGATGACCGGCGACTTCTCCGGCATCCTGATCGGCCGCTACGAGCTGCTCTGGCTGGTGGCCGGCCTCGTCGTGGTGGCCTTCCTCGCCGCCGACCGCTTCACCGTCGCCGGCATGGGCGAGACCTTCTCGACGAACGCCGGCCTCGACCACCGCGCCGTCGTCGCGGTCGGCCTGACCATCGTCTCGGTGGTCAGTGCGGTGGTCGTCGTGACCGTCGGCGTCATCCCGTTCCTCGGCCTCGTCGTCCCCAACGTCGTCAGCACGCTCGTCGGCGACAACGCCCGGCGCGGCCTGCCGTGGGTGGCCGTCCTGGGCTCCGGACTCGTGCTCGCGTGCGACATCGTCGGCCGGCTCGTGCGCTACCCCTACGAGATCCCGGTCGGCACCGTGATGGGCGTGCTCGGCGCGGCGTTCTTCCTGGTGCTGCTGCTGAGGAGTGCGCCCCGTGCCTCCTGAGACCGCCACCCTCCCGGCGCGCCGCCTGGCCCCGTCGACCCGCGTCGCGATCACCGCCGTGATCGCCCTCGCCGTGGTCGCCGGCTTCCTGCTCGCCGACACCCACGGCTACGCCGACTTCGTGGTGCCGCTGCGGGTGCGCCGCCTCGTCGCCCTGGTCCTGGTCGGCTGGGCGATCGCGATGTCGACGGTGCTGTTCCAGACCGTGACCGGCAACCGCATCCTCACCCCGGCGCTGATGGGGTTCGACGCCCTCTACGTGCTCGTCCAGACGGTCGTCGTCTTCGCGTTCTCCGCCTCGCTGCTGAACGGCACCGACCCGCGGCTGCAGTTCGCGCTCGAGACGCTGCTGATGCTGGTGTTCGCCCTGACCCTGTTCCGCTGGCTCTTCTCCTCGGGCCGATACGAGCTGCACGTGCTGATCCTCGTCGGCATGGTCTTCGCCACGCTGTTCCGCAGCATCGCCGCGTTCCTGCAACGGCTGATCGACCCCAGCGAGTTCCAGGTGCTGCAGAACCTGATGTTCGCGTCGTTCACCACCGTCGACGAGGACCTCGTCTGGGCCACCGCCGTCGTCGTCGCGGTCGCCACCGCCCTGGTCGTGCGCCGGCTGCGCGTCTACGACGTCCTGGCCCTCGGTGCCGGACCGGCCACGAGCCTCGGCGTCGACCACCGCCGCGAGACCACCCGCGTGCTCGCCCTCGTCGCAGTCCTGGTGTCGGTGTCGACCGCCCTGGTCGGGCCGATCACGTTCTTCGGGCTGCTCGTGGCCCACCTCGCCTACCAGCTGGCCGGCACCCACCGGCACGCCGTCGTGCTGCCGATGGCCGGCCTGTCCGCCGTCATCTGCCTCGTCGGCGGACAGTTCGTGCTCGAGCGCCTGCTCGAGGTCACCACCACCTTGTCGGTCGTCATCGAGCTCGTCGGCGGCCTCACCTTCATCGCCCTGCTGATCCACCGCGCCAGGAGGAACCTCGCATGACCGTCACCGCTTCCACCGACCTGCGCGCGTGCGTCGGCATCGACCGGCCCGGGATCCGCGCCGAGGGCGTCACCAAGCGGTACGGCCGCACCGTGGTGGTCGACGACGTCCACCTCGACCTCCCGCTGGGTGGCGTGACGGCCCTCATCGGCCCGAACGGCGCCGGCAAGTCGACCCTGCTGTCGATCGTCGGCCGACTCCTCGCCGCCGACGGCGGACGGGTCACCGTGGCCGGACTCGACGTGGCCACCAGTCGCAGCGACGAGCTCGCGAAGGCGATGGCCGTCCTGCGTCAGGAGAACCACCTCGACATCCGGCTCACCGTGCGCGAGCTCGTCACCTTCGGCCGCTACCCGCACTCCAAGGGACGGCCGACCGGCGACGACCTGGTGCACGTCGAGAAGGCCCTGGAGTACCTCGACCTGACCGGGCTCGCCGACCGCTTCCTCGACCAGCTCTCGGGCGGTCAGCGCCAGCGTGCGTTCGTCGCGATGGTGCTGTGCCAGGACACCGACGTGGTGCTCCTCGACGAGCCGCTCAACAACCTCGACCTGCGCCATGCTGTCGCGATGATGGGCCGGCTGCGCGACGCCGCCCGCGAGCTGGGCCGGACCATCGTGGTCGTCGTGCACGACATCAACGTCGCCTCCTGCTACGCCGACACCATCGTCGCCATGCGCGACGGCAGGGTCGCCGCGTGCGGCTCCCCCGCCCAGATCATGCAGCCCGACCTCCTCGAGGACATCTACGGACTGCCCGTCCGCGTGCACGAGATCGACGACCAGCTGATCGCCACCTACTACGGCTGAGGCGCACGACGGGCCGCCGTCCGGGGGGTGCCGGAGACCGGCGGAGCGACTTATCGTGGGGGCATGGCGAGCATCGACCATGTCACGATCGGCGCGACCGACGTGGTGACCGCGGAGCGCTTCTACGCCGCGCTCGGCGTGCACGACCACGTGCGTGTCCGTGCCTCGGAGAGCTCATCGTCCGGCTTCGAGGGGTTCACCCTGTCCCTGGTCGTGCCCCGCCCGAGCGACGTGGACGACGTCGTCGCGAAGGGCGTCGCGGCGGGCGGAGAGGCTCTCAAGCCCGCGAAGAAGTCGCTGTGGGGCTACGGAGGAGTCGTCCGGGCCCCGGACGGGACGATCTGCACGATCGCCTCGTCCACGAAGAAGGACGTCGGACCTCCCACGGGGCGGATCGAGGACGTCGTGCTCCAGCTCGGTGTGACCGACGTGGCCGCAAGCCGGGAGTTCTACGCCGAGCGCGGCTTCACGGTGACCAAGAGCTACGGCCGCAAGTACGTCGAGTTCGGCACGGCACCGATCCAGCTCACGCTGCTCAAGCGCGAGGCCCTGGCCAAGGCCGCCGGAGTCTCCGCGACGGGATCAGGGCCCGCGCGACTGGTCGTCACCAGCGACGACGGGTCCTTCAGCGATCCGGATGGGTTCGCCTGGGAGGGCGTGTGAGCGACCGTGACGAGGACAAGGAACGGGACTTTCCCGGGTACCTGTGGCGCCCCGGGTCGTCTCCCCAGGACAATTCGCTCCTCCTCGTGGTGGCGGTCGTGATCGCCCTCGTCATCATCGGCGTCGTCCCTCTCTCTTTCCTCGGTTGACTCAGCCGTTCGAGGCAGAAACGTCCTCCATCCCGCGACCTGAACGGGTGTCGGAGGGGGTCCCTAGGTTGGGAACATGACCTCGGAACTCACGGCCCGCATGCTCGACGGCGTCCGTCGCACGCGTGCCGTCGCGGAGTTCGAGGAGTGGAAGTTCGTCGCCGCGCACCATCGGCGGAGGGTCGCCGAGATCGACCGCTCGGACGAGATCGTCCTGGGCAAGGAACTGGCCCGGCGCGAGGTGACCCTCGAGGTCGCGCAGGTCCTCAAGGTGACCGAGCGCCGGGTCTGGGCGATCGTGTTCGAGACTGAGACCCTGCGCGAGCGCACCCCGATGGTGTGGGACGCGTTCGGAGTCGGCGACATCGATGCCGCCCGTGCGAGCGCCATCGCCGACACCGCCGAGCGCCTCGTCGAGCGCGCCAGCTGGGCCAAGCTCGAGCAGTCCGTGGTCGAGTACGCCGCAGCGCACACCGTGGCCGAGCTGCGCGCCTGGCTGCGCCGGTTCCGGGCCCGGGTCGAGCCTGAGAAGACCGCAGAGGAGACCGCCGGGGCCGTCGAACAGCGCCGGGTGACCGTCACGCACCTCAGCGACGGCACCAGCTGGCTCGCGGCACTGCTGCCCACCGGCGTCGCGATCGCCGCAGCCGAGCGACTGCGCAAGGCAGCCCGAGCACTGCCCGCCGTCGATCCCGAGACCGGCGAGAAGGACCGGCGCACCCGCGAGCAGAAGCAGGCCGACCTGCTCGCCCACTGGCTCACGTCGTGCACCGGCACCGAGACCGACATCCGCGCCGAGATCGCCATCAGCATCGCCGCCACCGACCTCATCGGCTACACCGAGGGCCCCGGCGTCACCCGCGACGGTGAGCCGCTCGGCCAGGCGTGGGTGCGCGAACTGGCGGCCAGCGAGCACACCGTGTTCAGGCGACTCGTGCTCGACCCGGTCGGGCAGGTCCTGGACACCACGATCCTCGCCTACCGGCCCACGGAGTCGCTGCGACAGGCGCTGCACTGGAGGGACGGCACCTGTCGGGTGGCCGGCTGCCGGGCCCCGGTATCCGAGACCGATCTCGACCACGCCCGGGACTACGAGTCAGGCGGCGAAACCTCCGCTCACAACCTCAGGTGCCTCTGCCGGAAGCACCACAACATGAAGTCGCACGGTCACCTCGACGACCGGCACCTCGACGCGCCCATGAGCTACGGCGTCGCCACCCCGTGAAGGCGCAGGCCGTACGTCAGCGCGTCCACGAGGGCCTCGAACGACGCCTCGATCATGTTCGCGCCCACGCCCACCGTCACCCACGAGTCCTTGCCGTCGGTCGTCTCGATCAGCACGCGCGTCACGGCGTCCGTGCCGTGACCCTGGTCGAGGATCCGCACGCGGAAGTCGATGAGGTGGAACTGCGCCACGTCGGGGTAGATCCGCTCGATCGCCTGGCGCAGCGCGTGGTCGAGGGCGTTGACCGGGCCGTTGCCCTCCCCCACCACCGCGGTGCGCGTGCCGCCGGCGACGACCTTGACGATCGCCTCGGCCCCGCCGTCGCCGGCCGACCCGGCGATGACGCGCCACGACTCCACGTCGAAGTACGCCGGGCGCTCGCCCGTCACGGACTCGGTCAGCAGCAGCTCGAACGAGGCGTCGGCCGCCTCGAACGTGTAGCCGTCCTGCTCCATCTTCTTGACCTGGTCGGTGATCTTCGTCAGCAGGTCGTTGTCGCCCGAGAGGTCGAAGCCCAGCTCGCGACCCTTGAGCTCGATCGTCGCGCGACCGGCCATCTCCGACACCAGCAGGCGCATGTCGTTGCCGACCAGCGCCGGGTCCATGTGCTGGTACAGGTCGGGATCCACGCGGATCGCGCTGGCGTGCAGGCCGGCCTTGTGCGCGAACGCCGAGACGCCCGTGTACGGCTGGCGTGCCACCGGCGGGTAGTTCGTGATCTCGCTGATCGCGTGCGAGATGCGCGTGGCGTCGGCCAGCACGCCCTCGGGCATCACGCTCATGCCCAGCTTGAACTCCAGGTTGGCGACGCACGTGACGAGGTCGGCGTTGCCGGTGCGCTCGCCGTACCCGTTGATGCAGCCCTGCACGTGGGTCGCGCCAGCCTGCACCGCCGCCAGCGAGTTGGCCACCGCGCAGCCGGTGTCGTTGTGGGCGTGGATGCCCAGGCGGGCGCCGGTCGAGGCCAGCACGTCGGCCACGATGTCACCCACCCAGTGCGGCAGCATCCCGCCGTTCGTGTCGCACAGCACCGCCACCTCGGCGCCGGCCTCGGCCGCCGTACGAACCACCTCGAGGGCGTAGTCGCGGTTGTCGAGGAAGCCGTTGAAGAAGTGCTCGCAGTCCAGGAACACCCGCTGACCCTCGGCCCGCAGGTGCGTCACGGTGTCGCGCACCATCGCGAGGTTCTCCTCGAGCGTGGTGCGCAGGGCCTTCGTCACGTGCTGGTCGTGGCTCTTGGCCACGACCGTCACGACCGAGGCGCCCGAGTCGCGCAGCGCCGCCACCAGCGGGTCGTCCGCGGCGGCCACGCCGGCACGCCGCGTCGAGCCGAACGCGGCCAGCGTCGCATGGCGCAGGTCGAGCTCCTTGGCGGCCAGGGCGAAGAACTCGGTGTCCTTGGGGTTCGAGCCCGGCCAGCCGCCCTCGATGTAGCCCACGCCGAGGTCGTCGAGGTGCTTCGCGATCGCCAGCTTGTCCTGCACGGAGAGGTTGAGGCCCTCCTGCTGGGCGCCGTCGCGCATCGTCGTGTCGTAGACGTGGAAGTCCGCCGGGTCGTGCTTCCCGAAGGTGGTGCTCATGGTCGTCCCGCTCTGTCGTTCGATACCTGTGGTCGAGTCACAAAAAAAGCCCCCCGGGTACGGGAGGCGGCGCGTCTGGGATGAAGATTCAGACGCGCTTTCCAATGATGATCACCGACGTGTTCATGGGCACAGCGTACACCCGCGCCCGGGAGCCCTCGCCGCCCGTCAGACACCGCCGGAACGGTCGGCCGGCTTCGGCCCGAGATGGGCCAGGGTCTCGGGGCGCAGGATCCGCTCCAGCTCGTCCTGCGGCAGCAGGCCCTTCTCCAGCACCAGCTCGGCCACCCCGCGTCCGGTGACGAGTGCCTCCTTCGCCAGCTCGGTCGCGGTCTGGTAGCCGAGGTACGGGTTCAGCGCCGTGACCAGCCCGATGGAGTTCGCGACCTCGAGGGCCAGGTGCTCGCGGTTCGCGGTGATGCCCCGGACGCAGTTCTCGGTCAGCGTCTGCACCGCGGTCCGCAGCCGGAACAGGCCCGCCGACAGCGAGTAGCAGATGACCGGCTCGAACGCGTTGAGCTGCAGCTGGCCCGACTCCGCCGCCATCGACACCGTGACGTCGTGCCCGATGATCTGGAACGCCACCTGGTTGACGACCTCGGGGATCACCGGATTGACCTTGCCCGGCATGATGCTCGAGCCCGCCTGACGCGCCGGCAGGTTGATCTCGCCCAGTCCCGCGCGCGGGCCCGACGACAGCAGCCGCAGGTCGTTGCAGATCTTCGACAGCTTCACGGCGACCCGCTTGAGCACGCCCGACATCTGCACGAACGAGCCGCAGTCCTGCGTGGCCTCGATCAGGTCCACCGCCGTCACCAGCGGCAGGCCCGTGATGCGCTCGAGGTGCTCGCGCGCCAGGGGGACGTAGCCGTCGGGCGCGTTGAGCTGGGTGCCGATCGCCGTGGCGCCGAGGTTGATCTCGTGCAGCAGCATCACGGCCTCACGCAGCCGGGTGCGGTCCTCGGCGATCATCAGCGCGTAGGTGCCGAACTCCTGGCCCAGGGTCATCGGGACGGCGTCCTGCAGCTGGGTGCGGCCCATCTTCAGCACGTCGTGGAACTCGACCGCCTTCTCGGCGAACGCCTCCTCCAGCGCCCCCATCGCGTCGATGAGGTCGTGGGTGGCCTTGATGCAGGCGATCTTGACCGCCGTCGGGTAGACGTCGTTGGTCGACTGGCTGAGGTTGACCTGCTCGTTCGGGTGCAGGTGCTCGTAGTCGCCGAACGCGTACCCGAGGATCTCCAGCGCCCGGTTGGCGATGACCTCGTTGGCGTTCATGTTCGTCGAGGTGCCCGCGCCGCCCTGGATGACGTCGACGACGAACTGGTCGTGCAGCTCGCCCCGGCGGATCTCCTGGCAGGCCTGGACAATCGCGGCGTGCTGCTTGTCGTCCAGCAGGCCGAGGTCGTGGTTGGTCTCGGCCGCCGCCTCCTTCACCGCGGCGAGCGCCTGCGGCAGGTACGGACTGATCGCGATGGGCACGTCGGTGATCGGGAAGTTCTCCAGGGCGCGCAGGGTGTGCACGCCCCAGTAGACCTCCGCCGGCACCTCGCGCTCGCCCAGCAGGTCATGCTCGATCCGAACGCGCTTCTGGTCGGTCATGCAGCCATGTAACCACTCGGACGGACCCGTTGCCGGTCAGCGCAGTTGTGCTCCGAGTGTCGCGGCGGCGGCCACGATCTGGTCGCGGGCGGCCTTGATGTCGGCGTCCGTGAGCGTTCGGTCCTCGGCGCGCAGGCGCACCTTGAAGGCCAGCGACTTGCGTCCCTCGCCCACCTGGTCGCCGGTGTACACGTCGAACAGGCGCACCGACTCCAGCAGCGGGCTGGCCCCGGCGACGACCGCCTGCAGCTCGCCCGCGGGCAGCGAGTCCTCGACGATGAACGCGAAGTCCTCCTTCGCGACCGGGAAGGCCGAGAAGTCGGGCTTCGGGCCGATCAGCGGCGCCGCCTCGATCAGCGCGTCGAGGTCGAGCTCGCCCACCGCGACCCGGCCGGGCAGGCCGAAGGCCTCCGCGACCTTCGGGTGCAGCTCGCCGACGTGGCCGACGACGCGGTCGCCCACGCGCAGCTGCGCGCAGCGGCCGGGGTGGAACGGGGCGAGGGTCGTCGCGCCGACCTCCAGCTCGACGTGGAGGTTCTCGGCCACGCGACGGGCAACGGCCAGGGCGTCGCTCCACTCGACCGGGCGTCCGGCACCGGACCAGCCGGAGCGGTGCCGCTCGCCCACCAGCACGAAGCCGGTGTGGCGGGGCTGCTCGGGCAGGGCGGCGTCGAGGGCGGCGAGCTCGTCGGCCGTGGGGCGGCGGTCGACGCCGTAGATCGGCGCGGTCGGGTGACCCGCGCGGGGGCGGAAGACACGGCCGATCTCGCTGATCTGGACCGACTCGTGGCCACGCCCGATGTTCAGCGAGGCGGCCTTGAGCAGCCCGATGAGCAGCGTGGGCGTGAGGCCCGGCTCCTCGGCCGAGAGCGGGTTCGCCAGGCGGACGAGGTCGCGGCGCGGATCGTCCTGCGGCAGCCCGAGCCTGTCGAGGTCGGCGTCGCCGACGAACGGCAGCGTGGTGACCTCGACCAGGCCCGCACCGGCCAGCACGTGGCCGACGCGGCGGCGCAGCTCCTGCTCGCGGGTGAGGCCGCGACCGCCGGTGGGCGTGGGCAGCACCGACGGGACGTTCTCGTACCCGGCCGTGCGCAGCGCCTCCTCGACGAAGTCGTACGGGTCGTTCAGGTCGAAGCGCCACGACGGCGGCGTCACGGTGAAGCGGTCGCCCGCGAGCTCGACCGTGCAGCCGTTGCGCTCATACGTGTCGCGCGCCTGGTCGGCGGTGATCGGCAGCCCGCTGATCCGCGCCGGCAGGTCGGACGAGAACGTGACCGCCTCGCGCGCCGGGGCGGTGCCCACGACGGTGGCGCCGGCGACGAGGGTGCCCCCGGCGAGCTCGACGAGCAGCTCGGCGACGCGCGCGGCGGCACGCAGCGGCAGCTCGGGGTCGACGCCGCGCTCGAAGCGCTTGGCCGCCTCGGTGGGCAGCTTGTGGCGCTTCTGCGTGCGGAAGATCGTGACCGGGTCGAAGTGCGCCGCCTCGATGACGACGTCGGTGCTGGTGCCGTCGATCTCGACGCGGTCGCCGCCCATGACGCCGGCGATGCCGATCGGGCCGAGGTCGTCGGTGATCAGCAGGTCGTCGGCGCTGAGGGTGCGATCGACGTCGTCGAGGGTGCGCAGCTTCTCGCCCTCGGTGGCGCGGCGCACGACGATGTCGCCGTTCAGCTTGGCGCGGTCGTAGCAGTGGTTCGGCTGACCGAGCTCGAGCATGACGTAGTTGCTGATGTCGACGGTCAGACTGATGGGGCGCATCCCCGCGTCGGAGATCCGCTTGGCCATCCAGGCCGGTGTCGTCGCGGCCGGGTCGATGCCCTCGACCACGAGCGTCGTGAACACGGGGCAGCCGTCGGGGTCGTCGACGCGCACCGGGTAGGCCCCGGCGTCCGTCGACGGCACGGGGCGATCGGCCGGGTCGGTGAACGGCACGCCGAACGCCAGGGCCGCGTCGCGCGCCACGCCACGGAGGCTGAGGGCGTACGCGCGGTCGGGGTTGACCTCGAGGTCGAGGGTCTGGTCGCCCAGCCCCAGCAGATCGATCGCGTCGTCGCCGGGCTCGGCGGAGCCGGGCTCGAGCACGACGATGCCGTTCGCGGTGGACGCGTCCTCGGCCAGGCCCAGCTCCGTGGTGGAGCAGATCATGCCGTCGGAGACGTGGCCGTACGTCTTGCGCGAGCCGATCTCGAAGCCCAGCGCCGGCAGGAAGGTGCCCGGCAGCGAGACGACGACGAGGTCGCCCACGCCGAAGTTGTGGGCGCCGCAGATGATGCCGCGCGAGGGCACGTCCTCGCCCGGCGCGTCGGGGACGGACGGCTCGTTCTGCGCGCCGACGTCGACCCGGCACCAGTTGATGGTCTTGCCGTTCTTCTGCTCCTCGGGCGAGATCGCGAGGACGCGGCCGACCGTCAGCGGACCGGACAGGCCGCCGCCGACGATCTCCTCGAGCTTGAGGTCGTACATCGTCAGGCGATCGGCCAGCTGCTCCGTCGTGACGGCGTCAGGCAGTTCGACGAGTGACCGCAGCCACTCCACGGGGACACGCATGTCAGAGACCAACTCCGAAGGGCTCGGTGAAGCGAACGTCGCCGTCCCACAGGTCGCGCAGGTCGGCGATGTCGTAGCGACTGGTGATGGTGCGGTCGAGGCCCATGCCGAACGCGAAGCCCGAGTACTCCTCGGGATCGACGCCGCAGGCGATCAGGACGCGCGGGTTGACGACGCCGCAGCCACCCCACTCGACCCAGCCCTCGCCGCCGCACGTGCGGCACGAGGCGACCTCGGCCGGGTCGTTGTGGCAGACGTAGCAGAGCAGGTCGACCTCGGCGCTGGGCTCGGTGAACGGGAAGTACGACGGACGGAAGCGGGTGGCGATCTCGGTGCCGTAGATGGCACGCGCGAAGTGGTCGAGCGTGCCCTTCAGGTGTGCCATCGACAGGCCCTTGTCGATCGCCAGGCCCTCGACCTGGTGGAAGACGGGCATGTGCGTCGCGTCGGCTTCGTCGGTGCGGTAGACCCGCCCGGGGCACACGATGTAGATCGGCGGCTCGGTCGTGAGCATCGTGCGCGCCTGCACCGGCGAGGTGTGGGTGCGCAGCACCATCGCGGCCGACTCCGGGTCGAGCCAGAACGTGTCCTGCATCGTGCGGGCGGGGTGGTCGGGGCCCAGGTTCAAGGCATCGAAGTTGAGCCACTCGGCCTCGACCTCGGGACCCTCGGCCACCTCCCAGCCCATCGCGACGAAGATGTCGGCGACGTGCTCCTGGATCGTGGTGATCGGGTGACGGGCACCCACGGGCTCGACGTCGGTGGGCAGCGTGACGTCGACCGTCTCGGCGGCCAGCCGGCGCTCGAACTCCGCAGCCTCGACCTCGGCCGTGCGGGCGGCGAGGGCCCGGTTCACGGCGCCCCGGGCCTGGCCGACGCGCTGCCCGGCGTCCTTGCGGGCGGCGGGCGGCAGCGCGCCGATCTCGCGGTTGGCCAGCGCCAGCGGCGAGCGATCGCCGGTGTGGTCGATGCGCACCTGCTTGATGGCGTCGAGGGAGTCGGCCGCGGCGATGGCCGCGAGGGCCTCGTCACGCATGCGTTCGACCTCGTCGGCGCGCAGGGGCGTCACCTCGACCGGGTCGTAGTCGGAATTGGGCGCAGACACGCGGCCGAGTCTATCGGCGGGTCAGGACGTCAAGGAGTCCGGCTCGTTGACGGGGAACCACACGCAGATCGTCGCTCCCCCGCCCTCGGTGTCCTCGATGGAGATCGAGCCGCCGTGCTGGTCGACGACGCCCCGGACGATGAACATGCCCAGGCCGCTGCCGGCGCCCGGGCCCGAGCGCCAGAACCGGCTGAAGATGCGGACGCGCGACTCCTCGGGGATGCCGGGCCCGCTATCGACGATCCGGACCGCGACCCCGTCCTGGTCGCCGCGCCGCTCGGGCGAGACGACCACCTCGCGCAGTCCCTCGCCGTGCCGGATCGCGTTCTCGACGAGGTTGGTCAGCACCTGGGTGACGCGGTCGGCGTCGCCCCACACCACGGGGATCTCACCGGTGACGCGGGGCATCGGCGGCACCTCGTTGGCCGAGAACACCGACGCCAGCACGCGGGCGGCGAGGTCGTCGAGTCGCACCGGCTCGGTGCGCAGCGACAGTCGGCCCGCGTCGATGCGCGCCGCGTCGAGCAGCTCGGTGATGAGGCGGCTCAGCCGGTCGGCGTCGGCGTCGATCGTCTGCAGCATGAAGAGGCGCTGCTCCTCGGTGAACGCGTCCCACCGGCTCAGCAGGGTGGCGCTGAAGCCCTTGATGCCGGTGAGCGGCGAGCGCAGCTCGTGGGCGACGGTGGCGACCATGTCGGACTTCTCGCGGTCGCGCTGGAGGCGCACGCGCGCGTTGCGCATGCTGACGATGACCTTCACGACCTTGCCCGCCGGCTGGTCGCGCACGAGCGACGCGGTGATGAGGTACTCGCTGCCGCGCGGGGAGTACCAGGACGATTCGCTGATCCGGGTGCGGATGGCCAGCCCGTCGTAGGGCCGCACGGAGTCGAACCAGCTGTTGCCCGACAGGTCGTCGAACGGGACGGCGTCGTCGAGGTGCATGCCGAGCATCTCGTCGCCCTCGGCACGGGCCCAGTACTTGACCCAGCGGTTGACGAACGTCACCCGACCATCCGCATCGGCGACGATGACGCCGTCGGGGAAGTGTTCGAAGGGCACGAGCCCGAGCCTAACCCTGCTCGCGCGCCGAGGCGTACAAACAGACGGCGGCCGCGGTGGCGAGGTTCAGGCTCTCGGCGCGGCCCAGGATGGGCACGTGCACGACCCGGTCGGCGAGGGCGGACCACGCGTCGGGCAGCCCGTGCGCCTCGTTGCCCATCAGCCACGCGGTGGGCGCGGCGAGGTCGAGATCGGCGTCGAACAGGCCCGTCTCCCCCGCGCCGTCGGCGGCCAGCACCTGCACACCACGCGACTGCAGCTCGGCGATGACCGCCTCGACATCGTCCTCGACCGCGATCGGCAGGTGGAACAGCGAGCCCGCGGTGGCGCGGACGACCTTGGGGTTGAGCGGGTCGACGCTCTCGCCGGCGACGACGACACCGGCCGCCCCGGCCGCGTCGGCGCACCGGATGACCGCGCCAAGGTTGCCCGGGTCGCGGATCTCGGCGCACACCACGACCAGCCGGGCGTCCTGCGGGACGTCCTCGATCGTGGTCAGGACCGACCGGCAGCGGGCGACGAGGCCCTGCGGTGTGACGGAGTCGGCGATGTCGGCCACCACGTCGTCGGTGACGACGTGCCAGACCTCGGCCGACTGCTCGAGCTCGGGGTACCGCTCGGTCGCCTCGACGGTGGCGAACACCTCGATGACGACGTCCTGCCCTGAGTCGGACACTGCGGCGAGCGCCTCGCGCACCGCTTGGGGTCCCTCGGCCAGGAACTCACCGGTCCTGGCCCGGAACGCACGCGTGGCGAGCCGCCGAGCGGTCTTGACCCGTCCGGAACGGACGGTCAGATCGCCGGGGCTCGCCACGAGTGAACTGAGCTGATGCTGATCTGAGCGGAGTGCTCAGACGGCCTGGTCGGCCTTGGGGGCGTTGACGTCCTCGGGCAGGTTCGCCTTGGCGACCTCGACGAGAGCGTTGAACGCGGCGATGTCGTTGACGGCCAGATCCGCGAGGATCTTGCGGTCGACCTCGACCTCGGCGGCCTTGAGGCCCTGGATGAAGCGGTTGTACGTCATGCCCTGGGCGCGAGCCGCGGCATTGATCCGCTGGATCCAGAGACGACGGAAGTCGCCCTTGCGAGCCTTGCGGTCGTTGTACGAGTAGACCAGCGAGTGGGTGACCTGCTCCTTGGCCTTGCGGTACAGGCGCGAGCGCTGACCCCGGTAGCCGGAGGCCCGCTCGAGGACTTCGCGGCGCTTCTTCTGCGCGTTCACTGAACGCTTGACGCGTGCCACAGTGTTACTCCTTCAAATCTTGGGGGTAGGGAGGCTCAGAGACCGAGCAGCTTCTTGACGGCCTTCGTGTCGGCCTTCGACACCTCGGTCGTGCCGGCGAGACGGCGCTTGCGGGTCGAGGACTTGACCTCCAAGAGGTGGCGGCGGTTGGTCTGCTCGCGGCGGAGCTTGCCCTTGCCGGTGATCTTGATGCGCTTCTTCATGCCCGAGTGGGGCTTGAACTTCGGCACGGTTATGCCTCCATGTCTGGGTCGAGGTTCTCGGAGCGCCGACGAGGCTTCTTCGCCGTCGCTGTCTTCTTGTGTTCTTCGCGATGCGCCTTCTCGGCCTCGGCCTCGGCCTCGCGTTCTGCCTCGCGCGCGGCGGTGGTCACGGCCTTGGCGGCCTTGACCTCGGCCTGCGCCTCGGACTTCTTCTTGTGCGGAGCCAGCACCATCGTCATGTTGCGGCCGTCCTGGCGCGCATTGGACTCGATGAAGCCCAGCTCCTCGACGTCGGCGGCCAGCTTCTGCAGCAGCCGGTACCCGAGCTCGGGACGGTGCTGCTCACGACCACGGAACATGATCGTGATCTTGACCTTGTCGCCTGCCTGGAGGAACCGCACGACGTGGCCCTTCTTGGTGGCGTAGTCGTGCTGGTCGATCTTCGGGCGGAGCTTCATCTCCTTGATGACCGTGTTCGTCTGGTTGCGTCGGGACTCGCGAGCCTTCTGCGCCGTTTCGTACTTGAACTTGCCGAAGTCCATGAGACGGCACACGGGAGGCCGCTCCTGGGGCGCGATCTCGACGAGGTCGAGATCGGCTTCGGCAGCCAGGCGCATGGCATCTTCGATACGAACGATGCCGACCTGTTCACCGCTGGGTCCGACAAGACGGACCTCGGGGACGCGAATGCGCTCGTTGACGCGCAGATCTGTGCTGATGGATCCTCCTGAGATCGGGTTTGGAGGACACGAAAAAGGTGGCCTCCGTCGAAGCGAAAGCCACCACACGCACCGTACGGTGCCGCACGCCGCGTGGTCGTCCGAGAACGGCCCGCAGCGGGTGACCCCCGGATCAGAAACCCGGCAGGTGGGAGTGACCTCCACTTCGATCAACCATGCTAGCAGCCGATTCCTTCCCGGACGAAATCGGCCGCCGTTACGCTGGCGCGCATGCGTAGCGACCTCTTCGCCCAGGCCAACCTCGAGAAGCAGACCGACGAGCGCTTCGTCGTCCAGAACCCGCAGATGCTGCGGGTGTCCCTCGGCGAGGACGTCCTCGCCGTCAAGGGCGCGATGGTCGCCTACCAGGGCGGCGTGACCTTCCACCACGAGAGCGCCGGCTCCGTGGGCCGCCTGCTGAAGAAGGCGGTCAGCGGGGACGACGTGCCGCTCATGCGGGTCTCCGGGCAGGGCGAGGTGTTCTTCGCCGACACCGCGGGCTTCGTGTTCCTCGTGCACCTCGACGGCGACGCCCTCAGCGTCAGCGGCCAGAACCTGCTGGCGTTCGACGCCTCCCTCCGCTGGGACATCAAGCGACTCAAGGGCGCCAACATGATGGCCGGCGGCCTGTTCAACATGGAGCTGTCGGGCACCGGCACGGTCGCCCTGCACGCCGTGGGCCAGCCCGTCGTCCTGGACTGCGCCCAGCAGCCCACGCACGTCGACGTGAACGCCGCGGTCGCCTGGTCGGCGGCGCTCCAGCCGCAGGTCGTGAACTCGATGAACATGAAGTCGATGCTGCGGGGCGGCTCGGGCGAGGCGTTCCAGTACCGCTACCACGGGGCGGGCTTCGTGGTCGTCCAGCCGAGCGAGTGGGCCAGCGGCGCGAGCGGGTCCTCGGGTGGCTCGTCCGGCGGGGGCGGCGGGATCATCGGCGACCTGTTCGGCTGACGAAATCTGCCCGAAACCTCGGTTGTCCAGACTGGCCGCATGATGTGGCGCGTGCGGACGACATTGGAGGACCGGCCGGGTGTCTTGGCGGAGATCGCCCTGGCCTGCGGCAAGGCTGGACTCAACATCGAGAGCATGCAGGTCTTCCCGGGCGATCCGACCGTGGTCGACGAGTTCGTCGTCACCGCGCCCGAGGGGTTCACCGACGTCCAGGTGGCCGAGGTCTTCGACGACGCCGGAGGCAGCGGCGTCGCGGTCACGCGCACCGACCCGCGCGACGTGGTGGACGAGCCGACCCGCTACCTGAACGGCGTCCACGAGGTGCTCGAGGGCGGACGGGACGTCGAGGAGGTCCTGCGCGAGCTCCTCGAGACGACGCCGCCCGACGTCGCCGACTACGCCGGGCACGACGTCCTCGACCTGCGGCGCCGCAACGGCACGAGCCTGCGGATCAGCCGCGCCGTCCCGTTCACCTCGATCGAGCGGGCGCGGGCGCAGGCCCTCCTGTCGCTGGTGAGCGACGCCGGCGCCGACCTCCCGCCCATGCAGCCCACGACGGTCCAGCGGCTCCCCCTCGTCCGTCCTGCCACGCTCGCCGACATCGACGCCGTCGCCGCGCTGCACCAGCGGTGCAGCGCCGAGACGCTGTACCACCGCTACCAGGTGCCGCTGCGGATGCCGATGACCACGCGTTTCACCCGCCGCCTCGTGCTGCCCGAGTCCGGGGTGGCCGTGGTCGTGCAGTCCGGGCTGGACGTGGTGGGTCACGGTGTCCTCGAGCGGTCGGGCGACGACTGGCGCTTCCACGTCCTCGTCGAGGACGCGTGGCAGGGTCGCGGTGTGGGCTCGCTCCTCGTGCGGCAGGGAGCCGGTCGCGCGCGGGCGCTCGGCGCCGAGCGACTCACCTTCGTCACGGCCGGCTCGAACGACCGGCTGCTGCGCGCCGTGGGCGGTGCGGGCTTCGCGGCCCGCGTCGAGCGCCACGACGGCGCCGTCCACATCACCGTCGGCCTGGCGACGGTGACGCCCATCGAGGGCTGAGTCAGGCGGGCTCGACCCAGGCGGTGCCGCCGGGCGTGCGCACCAGGACGTGCTCGGCGGCGACGTGCTCGAGGTCGGCGGTCTCGATGACGCTGAACGACGGCTGGCCCAGGTCGAGCAACAGCGCCGAGGCACCGTCGGCGAGGGCGGCGCGCGCGGCGTCGCGACCGTAGACCGGCACCGGCCGCGACGTGGGGTTCCAGCGGCTCATCGTCTCGAGCGAGCTGAAGGCCAGCAGCGCGGTGCGGCCGTCGGCGCCGGTCATCAGCACGGCGGCCATGTCGGAGTTCTTGTCGCTGCCGTCGGTGGCCCGCTCCCCCAGCACCGCGACCACCGGCACGAAGACGCGCGCCGTGCCGATCGTGGCCAGCACGGTGGCGTCGTCGGCGAGGTCGAGGGCGGGGTCGACCAGGCCGTCGTCGTCGGGGAACGCCGGTTCGGCCAGCGAGCGACCGCCGCCATGGACGTCGTTCACCGCAGGTGACCCGACAGCCACGCCACGGCCGATCGGGCGGGATCGCCCTCGCTGCCCTGGATCGCGAACAGCGCGTACCGCTGCTGGTCCCGGGTCTCGAGGGTCGGCCACGGGGTGCCCGGTCGCATCGAGATCACAGCGATCTGGTCCCAGCGCAGCGTGCGACGACGCCAGCCGTTGACGAACGTCAGCGACTCCTCGTCGGCGGTGACGCGGCTGCGCGAGATCATCGCGGCGAACAGGGCGACGAAGCCGATGAGCACCCAGATCGTCACGGTCTGCGACGTCGTGAAGCGGTACTCCTGCGGCAGGCGCAGGCCGATCACCAGGGCCAGGACGGCGAGCACCACGACGGCGGCCCACATGACGACGATGACGCCGGTGGGACGGAAGGTGCGGCGCGTGGGCTGGGTCATCGTCAGATCCGGCACGACAGGATGTCGGTGACGAGGATGCCGCGGCCGCCGAGGGCGTAGAGGTCGTCCATGATCCGCTGGCTGGCGTCGCGCGGGACCATCGCCCGCACCGCGACCCAGCCCTCACGATGCAGCGGCGACACGGTCGGCGACTCGATGCCGGGCGTGAGGCTGACGGCGCGCTCGACGTTCTCGACGCGGATGTCGTAGTCCATCATCACGTAGGTGCGGGCGACGATGACGCTCTCCAGACGGCGGCGGAACACGCCGAGCCCCTCGGGGCCCTGCGCGCCCGAGCGCGTGATGAGCAGCGCCTCGGACTCGAGGATCGGGTCGCCGAAGACCTCCAGGCCGGCCTGCCGCAGCGTGGTGCCCGTCTCGACGACGTCGGCGATCGCGTCGGCGACGCCGAGGCGGATCGAGGTCTCGACGGCACCGTCGAGGCGCACGACCGACGCCTCCAGGCCCAGCTTCTCCAGGTGGGCCCGGACGATGCCCGGGTACGAGGTGGCGATGCGGCGACCGGCGAGGTCGGCCTCGCTCGACATCGCGCCGGCGGGGGCGGCGAAGCGGAAGGTGGAGGACGCGAACCCGAGGTCCATCGTCTCGTCGGCCTTGGCGCCGGAGTCGAGCAGCAGGTCGCGGCCGGTGACGCCGGCGTCGAGCGTGCCCTCCCCCACGTAGATCGCGATGTCACGCGGGCGGAGGTAGAAGAACTCGACGTCGTTCTCGGCGTCGACGCAGACGAGGTCCTTGGCGTTGCGGCGCTGGCGGTAGCCGGCCTCGGCCAGCATCTCGGCAGCGGCTTCGGCGAGGGCGCCCTTGTTGGGGACGGCGACCTTGAGCATGTGGGTTCCTAGAGGTGGGAGTAGACGTCTTCGAGGGAGATGCCGGCGGCGATCATCATCACCTGCGCGTGGTACAGCAGCTGGCTGATCTCCTCGGCCGCACGCGCAGGTCCCTCATGCTCGGCGGCCATCCACGACTCGGCGGCCTCCTCGACGAGCTTCTTGCCGATCGCGTGCACGCCACCGTCGAGCTCCGCGACCGTGCGGGAGCCCTCGGGGCGGGTGGCGGCCTTCTCGGACAGTTCCGCGAACAGGCCATCGAACGTCTTCATCAGGTCGATCCTATCGGCGGGGTGCCAGACCCCGGAGGGTCACCCATGCGGCGAGCGCCGCCTCGGCGGCCTCACGGCCCTTGTCCTCGCCGGATCCGGGCAGGCCGGCGCGGTGGAGCGCCTGCTGCTCGTCGTCGCACGTCAGCAGCCCGAAGCCCACGGGCACGCCGGTGTCGAGCGCGACGCGGGACAGGCCGTCGGTGGTCGCGGCGGAGACGTACTCGAAGTGCGGCGTGCCGCCGCGGATGATGACGCCGAGCGCCACGACCACGTCGAAGCCGGCCTTCGCGCAGCCCTGCGCGATGATCGGCAGCTCGAACGAGCCGGCGGCGCGCACGAGGGTGACGTCGCTGACGCCGGCCTCCTTGAGGGCGCGCTCGGCGCCCGCGACGAGGCCGTCCATGACCTCGGTGTGCCAGCTGGACGCGACGACGGCGACCTTGGCGCCGGCGCCGTCGACGCTCAGTTCGGGGGCTCCGTGTCCGGCCATGTCAGCTCTCCTCGTCGATGTGCAGGTCGGGCAGGTCGTGGCCCATGCGCGCGGCCTTCGTCTGCAGGTACCGCAGGTTGTCGGGCGTGGGCGCGATGACGACCGGCAGGCGCTCGGCCACCTTGACTCCGTACTGCTCCAGCTGGGTCGACTTGTCGGGGTTGTTCGTCATGAGCCGCACCGAGGTGACGCCCAGGTCGCGCAGGATCTGCGCGCCCGCGGCGTAGTCGCGCTCGTCCTCGCCGAAGCCCAGCGAGAGGTTGGCGTCGACCGTGTCCTGGCCCTGGTCCTGCAGCTCGTAGGCGCGCAGCTTGTGCAGCAGTCCGATCCCCCGGCCCTCGTGGCCGCGCAGGTAGACGACGATGCCCGCGCCCTCGGCGACGACGGCCGCCATGGCCGCCTCCAGTTGGGGGCCGCAGTCGCAGCGGCGCGAGCCGAACACGTCGCCGGTCAGGCACTCGGAGTGCAGCCGCACCAGGACGCCCTCGGTGCCCGGCTCGCCGTGGATCAGCGCGACGTGCTCGGAGCCCTCGATGCGGTCGCGGAAGCCCATCGCCCGGAACGAGCCGAACTCGGTGGGCAGCTTCGTCTCGGCGAGGCGCGCGATCTGCGTCTCGTGCAGGCGCAGGTGCACCTGCAGGTCGGCGATCGAGACCAGCGCGAGGTCGTGCTCGTCGGCGAACTCCCGCAGCTCGGACGCGCGCTTGAGCGTGCCGTCGTCGTTCATGACCTCGCCGATCACGCCGGCCGGGGTCAGGCCCGCCAGCCGCGCGAAGTCGACCGCGGCCTCGGTGTGGCCGGGACGCTCCAGGACGCCGCCCGGCTTGGCGCGCAGCGGCACGATGTGGCCGGGTTGGGTGATCTCGAACGGCTCGGTCGCCGAGTCGGCCAGCACCCGGCAGGTGCGGGCGCGGTCGGACGCCGAGATGCCGGTGGTGACGCCGTCGCGGGCGTCGATCGAGACGGTGTACGCCGTGCGCAGCCGGTCGCGGTTGTGCGGCGTCATCAGCGGGATCGCCAGCCGGTCGAGGATCTCGCCCGTGACCGGCGCGCAGACCAGGCCGCTGGAGTAGCGGACCAGGAACGCCATCAGCTCGGGCGTCGCCTTCGACGCGGCGAAGATGATGTCGCCCTCGTTCTCGCGGCCCTCGTCGTCGACGACGACGATGGCCTTGCCGTCACGGATGTCGGCGATCGCGCGCTCGATGCTGTCGAGGCGGACCCCGGAGTACTGCTCGGTCATCTGGGAGCTCCCTTCTCGAGCAGTCGCTCGACGTACTTGGCGATGACGTCCACCTCGAGGTTGACGCGGTCGCCGGGTTGGCGGGTGCCGAGCACGGTGTCGGCCAAGGTGGTGGGGATCAGCGAGACGCTGAACCAGTCGTCGGCGGCCTCGACCACGGTCAGCGACGTGCCGTCGACCGTGATCGAGCCCTTCTCCACGACGTAGCGGGCGAGGTGGTCGGGGAGGCTGAAGCGGACGACCTCCCAGTGCTCGCTGGGGGTGCGGTCGAGCAGCGTGGCGGTGCCGTCGACGTGGCCCTGCACGATGTGGCCGCCCATCCGGGCCCCGGCCTGCATCGCGCGCTCGAGGTTGACCTCGGCGCCGGGGGCCAGGTCGCCCAGGCTCGTGCGGTCGAGCGACTCGCGCATGACGTCGGCGCTGAACGTGTCGGCCGTGGGGTCGACGACGGTCAGGCAGCAGCCGTTGACGGCGATCGAGTCGCCGTGCGCCGCGTCGGACGTGACGACGGGGCCGCGAATCGTGATCCGTACCGAGTCGCCGAGATCGTCCAGGGCCACGACGGTGCCCTTCTCCTCCACCAGTCCGGTGAACATCAGTCCTGGACCTCCTCGTCCATGTCCTCGCGGGGCGCGCGCCCCGGGGTGCCGATGATGCGGATGTCTGGCCCGACCATGGTCAGGTCCGAGATGTCGATGGGCCGGATGTCGGCCAACGTGGTCGCCTCGCCCTCGAGCGCGGCCCGGCCGGAGCCGAGCATCGCGGGGGCCATGTACCCGATGACGCGGTCGATCAGGCCCTCGCCCCAGAACGCCCCGGCCAGGCGGGGTCCGCCCTCCAGCCACACGTGGTGGATGCCCGCCTCGAACAGCTGCTTCAGCACCTCGTGGGGGTCGCGCGACGGGATCTGGCGCGTGGGGGCGACCCGGTCGAACACGCGGTAGTAGGACGGGATCTTCGACTCCCCCACGACGACGCGCAGCGGCTGGCGGTCGTAGGGCAGCGGCAGGTCGGCCTCGTCGCGGACGGTGAGGCGGGGGTCGTCGGCCAGCACGGAGTAGGTGCCGGCCATGATCGCGTCGCACTCGGCGCGGAAGCGCTGCACGTCGCGGCGGGCCGTCTCGCTGGTGATCCACTTGCTGGTGCCGTCGGGCGCCGCGCTGAGGCCGTCCAGCGTGGCGGCGTACTTCCACGTCACGAACGGGCGGCCGTGCAGGTGGCGGTGGGCCCAGAAGCGCACGAGGTCGTCGGTCTCGTCGGCCAGGACGCCGCTCTCGACGTCGATGCCGGCGTCGAGGAGGGCCTTCGCTCCCCCGGCGCCCTCGGCCGGGTCGGACGTGCCGAACACGACGCGGGCGACACCGGCCTCCAGCAGCGCCTGCGTGCACGGGCCGGTGCGGCCGGTGTGGTGGCAGGGCTCGAGGGTGACCACGGCGGTCGCGCCGCGGGCCCGCTCACCGGCCTGCTTGAGCGCGTCGACCTCGGCGTGGTCGGTGCCGGCACCGCGGTGGACGCCGACGGCCAGCTCGGTGCCGTCCGGGCTCAGGAGCACGCAGCCGACCGGCGGGTTGGGGAGCGTGCGACCCACGGTGCGGGCAGCGTCGATCGCGCGACGCATCGCGTCGGTCTCGGTCTGGCTGGCCACCGGTCTCCCTGAAGTCGGGCTCACGACACACCGGGGACGGCTCGGACGCGTCGCGTCCGAGCAGCGTGCGCCTTCCATCCGGACTTTCACCGTCGGTACCGGAGTTCCACCGGTTCAACCTCGGTCCGATCCAGCTGGACCTCGGGTCGCGGACTGTCACCGCCGGTTCGGACTTGCACCGACCCCGGAGCACGCGAGCGTTAGCTCGTTCTGTCGGAAGTCTACCGGCTCAGTGACAGGCGCCGACGGCCGTCTCACGCAGGGGCGGTGAGCTGTCAACCCATCCCCGGGACCGGCGGTCAGATGTCAACCGAATCCGGATGCCATTCGGTTCACCAGTCACCGCTCACTCAGGCCCCCGGGAGGCGGTGAGCTGAGTCCTGTCCGCGTGGCGGCCCGGTGAGCCAGGTCCCACCGCAGCGACCCCCGTGGGACCACACGCACCGCCACACCCGGGGCGGTGAGCTGTCGACCCATCCCCGGGCACCGGCGCGTCAGTGACAGGCGCCGACGGCCGTCTCACGCAGTCGCTCGACCATGGCACCCGGATCGTCGGCGCCGAAGACCGCCGAGCCCGCCACGAACGTGTCCGCACCGGCCTCGGCGCAGCGCTCGATCGTCTCGAGCGACACGCCTCCGTCGACCTGGAGCCAGATGTCGCCACCGACCTTGTCGAGGAGCGCGCGGGTGCGCCGGATCTTCGGCAGGCACAGGTCGAGGAACCTCTGACCGCCGAATCCGGGCTCGACGGTCATGATCAGCACCATGTCGAGCTCGGGCAGCAGGTCCTCGTAGGGCTCGATCGGCGTCGCCGGCTTGAGCGCCATCGACGCGCGGGCGCCCTGGGCGCGGATCTCGCGCGCGAGGCGGACGGGCGCCTGCGCGGCCTCGACGTGGAACGTCACGCTGGACGCCCCGGCCTCGACGAACTGCGGGGCCCAACGATCGGGCTCCTCGATCATCAGGTGGGCGTCGATCGGCTGCGGGGCCGCCTTCGCGAGCGCCTCGATCACCGGGACGCCCAGGGTCAGGTTCGGGACGAAGTGGTTGTCCATCACGTCCATGTGCAGGTAGTCGGCCGTCGGGATCCGGGCCGCCTCCCCCGCCAGGTTCGCGAAGTCGGCGTTCAGCAGGCTCGGCGTGATGCGCATGGGGCGAGGGTATCGGCGTCAGGCGCGACGCAGCAGCGCGAGGTACATCGCGTCGGTGCCGTCGGTGTGGGGCCACCAGTGGTGCTCGGACTCGAGGGTGACGTCCGTGCGGTCGGCCAGGACGGCGTCGACGACGGCGCGGGTCTCGGCGGGCAGCGGCGAGCAGGTCGCATACCCCACGACGCCACCGGGGCGGACGAGCTCGAGCGCGCGGCTGAGCAGCTCGCGCTGGAGGGCGGCCAGGGCCGGGACGTCGCCGGGCTTGCGGCGCCAGCGCGCCTCCGGGCGGCGACGCAGCGCGCCCAGCCCGGTGCAGGGGGCGTCGAGCAGGACGCGGTCGAAGGACTCCTCCTCCCACGGCCCGTTCCGGCCGTCGTGCACCGTGACCTCGACGTTCTTCAGCGCCTTCACCGACTGGCGCACCAGGTCGGCGCGGTGCGGCTGCATCTCGTTGGCGACGAGGGTGGCACCGCGCTGCGCGGCGAGGGCGCCCAACAGCGCGGCCTTGCCACCCGGCCCCGCGGCGAGGTCGAGCCAGTGCGTGTCGTAGCCCTCGATCGGTGCCTCGGCGGTGGTGATCGCGACCATCTGCGAGCCCTCGTCCTGCACGCCGGCGCGGCCGTCGCGGACGGCCGGGACGAAGCCGGGGTCTCCCCCGCCGGTCATCACGCGGGCGTACGGGCTGAGCCGGCCCGACTCACCGGGCAGCGACCGCGGGTCGACGAGGCCCGGGCGGGCGACGAGGGTGACGTACGGCGGGATGTTGTCGGCCTCGAGGAGGTCCTCGAGCTGGTCCGCGCCGACGGCCTGCTCGAGCGCCTCGACGACCCACTTCGGGTGCGAGTACCGCACGGCCAGCGCGTCGAGGCGGCTCAGGCCCGTGGTCACCTCGTTGATCCACATCCCGAGGTCCTTCTGGCCGATCTTGCGCAGCACGGCGTTCGTGAAGCCGACCGGCTTGTGCCCGATCCGCCGACGCACGAGGTTCACGGTGGTGTCGACGGCCGCGTGCGGGGGCACGCGCATCGCGAGCAGCTGGTGGGCGCCGAGCCGCAGCGCGTCGCGCACCGCCGGGTGCACCGTGCCGGTGGCGACCTTGTCGATGATCGCGTCGTAGGTGCCCTGGTGGCGGATCGTGTTGTGCGTCAGCTCGGTGGCCAGCGCGGCGTCGCGGTCGGTCAGCCCGTCCAGCAGCGTCGGCAGCAGCAGGTTGACGTAGACCTCGCGGGTGCGGACGGCCGACATGACGTCGAAGGCGACCTCACGGGGGTCGGTGACGGGGGCGCTCATCCGAAGACCACCTCCGTGCCTCCGCCGAGGCCCCGGCCCCAGTCGGGGGCGGGCATCGCCTTCTTGCCGTGCGCCTGCACCTCGCCCAGGACGACGTCGGTCGTGGTGGTGCCGACGCGCACCTCGCGCTTGCCGATGGACGCGACCCCGGGCTTCAGGGTCGACTCCTCCGCGATCGTGAGCGGCCCGACCTTGAGCCGGGCGCCGTCGATCTCGGTCCAGGCGCCGGGCGCCGGCGTGCAGCCGCGGACGTGGCGGTCGATCGCGAACGCCGGGCGGCGCCAGTCGATGCGGGCGTCCTCGGTGGTGAGCTTGTGGGCGTAGGAGACGCCGTCCTCGGGCTGGGTGACCGCCCCGATGTCGCCGTCCTCGATGTGGTCGACGACGTCGACGACGAGCTTCGCGCCCTCGTCCGACAGCCGGTCGAGCATCGTGCCGGTGGTGTCGTCCTCGCGGATCCGCTCGGTGATCGTGCCGAGCACGGGCCCGGCGTCGAGCGCTTCCACCAGGCTGAAGACGGTGGCGCCGGTGACCTCGTCGCCGGCCATGATCGACCGCTGGACGGGCGCGGCACCGCGCCACGACGGCAGCACCGAGTAGTGCAGGTTGATCCAGCCGAACTCGAGGGCGTCGAGCACGTCGCGGCGCAGCAGCGCGCCGTAGGCCACGATCACCCCGAGCTCGGCCTGCGTCGCGGCGAGCTGCTCGAGGAACGCCGGGTCGGAGGTGGAGGCCGGCTTGAGCACCTCGATGCCGTGCGCCTCCGCGGCGACGGCGACCGGCGACGGCTGCAGCGTGCGGCCGCGGCCGACGCGCGCGTCGGGACGGGTGATGACGGCGGCGACCTCGTGGCGGCTCGCGACGAGCGCCTCCAGGGTCGGTACTGCGGTGGCCGGGGTCCCGGCGAAGACGATCCTCACCCGGCGAGTCTAGGTGTTGCCCGACCCGGGCTCAGAACGCGACGGGGTCGATCTGGATCCGCACCGGCGGTTCCTTGGCCGCACTGCGCTCGGCCGCGACCGCCTTCAGCACGCGGGCCAGGGCCAGTCCCTCACGCCGCGGCACGCGCAGGATGAGCCGATCGCGTCCGGGCTCGACCGGGACGGGGCCGAGGACGTCGACGAAGGGCGGCCAGGTGCGGGCCGCAAGCCCGGTGATGACGTCCTCAGGCCCGTCGACCGTGGCCAGGCGCCCGACCGGCGGCAGGTGGGTCTGGGCTCGGTCGGCCAGCTCGCGCGCGGCCACGCCCGCCGGATCGGCGCGGACGAGACCCTGCAGCATGCCGGTGTCGCCGACCGCCACCGCGCGGGCGCCGTAGCCGGCGAGGGCGAGCGCGTTGAACCAGCGCCGGTGCGACTCCTCGAAGACCCGCACGTCGTCGCGCGCCAGCATCAGCCAGGTGTCGAGCAGCACGACGACCGCGTAGCCGCCCGTGACGGACGGCTCGGCGCCCGGCGTGGCCAGGACCAGCACGGCGTCGTCCCGGTCGAGGTGGTCGAGCACGGTGTCGCCGCCGGACGTGACGACCTCGCGCCCGGGGAACGCCGCCGCGAACTCCTCGGCGGTGCGCAGCTGGCCCACGACCGGAGCGCGCAGCCGGGTGCCGCTGCACTCGCCGCAGCGCCACGCGGCCACTGTCGTGGCGCACCAGCGGCACACCAGCGGCGCGTCGGCGCGGTGCTGGACCAGCGGGCCGGCACAGGCCGGGCACTGGGCGGGCGTGCGGCAGCTGTCGCAGACCAGCGAGGTGCGGTAGCCCCGGCGCGGCACCTGGACGAGCACCGGACCCTCGGCCCGGCGCACGGCCTCGAAGACGGGCGCGGGCAGGCGCGCGGGCGCGGCACCGTGCTCGGTGCCGTCGGTGACGTCGACGACCGGCCACTCGCGGCGGCGCGCGGGCTGGTCGGCCACGATCTCGGCGCACCAGCCCTGCTCGACGAGCGACTGCGCCTCCGACGTGCGGGCGTGCCCGGCGATCAGCACGCCGGCGCCGGTCTCCACGGCACGGGTGAGCAGCACCTCGCGGGTGTGCGGGTACGGGGCGCGCGGCTCGGCATGCAGGTCGTCGCCGTCGTCCCAGACGACGACGAGCCCCAGATCGCGCAGCGGCGCGTAGGCCGCGCCGCGCGTGCCCAGGACGACCCGCACCTCGCCACGCGAGGCCTTGAGGAAGTTGCGGTAGCGCGCCGCGGGCTTGTCGGCCGCGGTGAGCGTGACGTGGACACCGGGGCCGAGCGCCTCGGTGAAGACGGCGTCCCAGCGGGCGGCGTCGCGCACGTCGGGCACGCACACGACCGCGGTGCGGCCGGAGCGCACGGTGGCGGAGACGGCCTCGGCGACGGCCCGCTCGGGCTCGTGCCGGGGCAGGGTGTTCAGGACGGCGCGGGGCGACTCCCGCGCCGCCAGCGCCCGGACGAACGCGGCACCGTGGACGTAGGCGTGCCAGGACGCCTCGCCGATGGCGGGCGGCTCGGGGGGCTCGGCACCGCCGGGATGGGCCTCGGCGCGGGCGTGCCGCGGCGGGATCGCCAGTCGCAGCACGTCGCCGACCGTGCCGGCGTACCGGTCGGCCACCTGGCGGGCCAGCAGGGCCACCTCGGGCACCAGGACGGGCTCGGACGACACGACCTTGGCGATCGGCGCGAGCCGGCCCTCGTGCTCGGTGTCCGACGCGAGGTCGAGCACGTAGCCGTCGACGAGGCGCCCGGCGAACCGCACCTTGACCCGGCACCCCGGGACGACGGCCTCGGCGAGGTCGTCGGGGATCGCGTAGTCGAACGGGCGGTCCAGATGCGACAGCGGCGTGTCGACGAGGATCCTCGCGACACGCCGCTGTGCGGGACTCACTCGGTCAGAGACCGGCTGCCGTACGCAGGGCGTCGGCGCGGTCGGTGCTCTCCCACGGCAGGCCCGGACGGCCGAAGTGGCCGTAGGCGGCCGTCTCGGCGTAGATCGGGCGCAGCAGGTCGAGGTCGCGCACGATCGCGGCCGGGCGCAGGTCGAAGACCTCGAGGACGGCCTCGCGGATCGTGTCGACGGGGACGACCTCGGTGCCGAACGTGTCGACGTAGAAGCCGACCGGGTGCGCCACGCCGATGGCGTACGCGACCTGGACCTCGGCCTTGGTGGCCAGGCCCGCGGCGACGATGTTCTTGGCGACCCAGCGCATGGCGTAGGCGGCCGAGCGGTCGACCTTGCTCGGGTCCTTGCCGCTGAAGGCGCCGCCGCCGTGGCGGGCGTAGCCGCCGTAGGTGTCGACGATGATCTTGCGGCCGGTCAGGCCGGCGTCGCCCATGGGACCGCCGATGACGAACTTGCCGGTCGGGTTGATGTGCGACTTGTAGCTCGAGGAGTCGATGTCGTACTGGCTCAGGACCTCGTCGATGACGTGCTTCTTGAGGTCGGTCGGCAGCTGGTTCTCGAGGTCGACGCCCTCCTCGTGCTGCGTGGAGATGACGATCGCCTCGACGCGGACCGGCTTGTCGTTGTCGTCGTACTCGATGGTGACCTGGGTCTTGCCGTCGGGACGCAGGTACGGCAGCGTGCCGTCCTTGCGGACCTTGGTCAGCTGCTCCGAGAGGCGGTGCGCGATCGTGATCGGCAGCGGCATCAGCTCGACGGTCTCGTCGCAGGCGAACCCGAACATCAGGCCCTGGTCGCCGGCGCCCTGTAGGTCGAGCGGGTCGGTGGCGCCGCCGACGCGGTGCTCCTCGGCGTTGTCGACGCCCTGCGCGATGTCGGGCGACTGCGCGTCGAGGGTGACCTGCACCGCGCAGGACTCGCCGTCGAAGCCCTTGGTGGAGGAGTCGTAGCCGATCTCGAGAACGCGGTCACGCGCGATCCGGGCGATGTCGACGTAGGCCTCGGTGGTGACCTCGCCGCCCACCAGCACCAGGCCCGTGGTGACGAAGGTCTCCGCCGCGACGCGGCTCTTGGGGTCCTGCTCGAGCAGGGCGTCCAGGATGCTGTCGCTGATCTGGTCGGCGATCTTGTCCGGGTGACCCTCGGTCACGGACTCGGAGGTGAAAAGACGGCTCACGGTTACCTCTCTGGCTGTGGGTGACGACGTCGCGGACGTCGTGTCGACTGTAGTGGGCGCACGGTGACGCCCGGGGTTCATTTCACTCGGTGGACGACGGCGTCCCAGATCGCATGGGCGATCTCGGCCTTGGCCGCACGGGCGATCGGATGCTCGGATCCGTCGGAGCTGAGGATCGTGACCTCGTTGTCGGCCTGCCCGAAGACCTTCTCGGAGCCGACGTCGTTGACGACCAGCAGGTCGCAGCCCTTGCGGGCCATCTTGGCGCGGGCGTGGTCGAGCACCGAACCGTTCGCGTCGCCGGTCTCTGCGGCGAAGCCGACGATGACCGGCGAGGAGCCGGAGCGGCTGCGGACCAGCTCGACGAGGATGTCGGGGTTCTCGGTCAGCTCGATCGAGGGGGCGACCCCGTCGGGCTGCTTCTTGATCTTGGCGTCCGCCCGGGAGACGGGACGGAAGTCGGCGGGGGCGGCGGCCATGACGACGGCGTCGGCCGACGCGGCCTGCTTCAGCATCGCCTCGCGCAGCTCGGCCGTGGTGACGACGCGGACGACCTCGGCACCGGCCGGGACGTCGATCGAGACGTTGGCTGCCACGAGGGTGACCGTGGCACCGCGGGCCAGCGCGGCCTCGGCGAGCGCGATCCCCTGGCGGCCGGACGACCGGTTGCCCAGGAACCGCACGGGATCGAGGAACTCGCGGGTGCCGCCGGCGGAGACGACGACGTGGCGACCGGCGAGATCGCGCGGGCGGCCCTGCAGGACCTGGAGACAGATCGCGTGGATCGCCTCGGGATCGGGCAGGCGGCCGGGGCCCGTGTCGGCGCCGGTGAGGCGGCCTGAGTCGGGCTCGATGACCAGGACACCCCGCTCACGCAGCGTCGCGACGTTGGCGACCGTGGCGGGGTGCTCCCACATCTCGGTGTGCATGGCCGGGGCCATGACGACGGGACAGCGAGCCGTGAGCAGCGTGTTCGTCAGGAGGTCGTCGGCCAGGCCGTGGGCCGCTCGCGCGAGCGTGTTGGCGGTGGCCGGAGCGACGACGACGAGGTCGGCGGTCTGGCCGAGCTTGACGTGCGGCACCTCGGGGACGTTCTCGAACACGCCGGTCTGGACCGGATGCCCCGAGAGCGCCTCCCACGTGGGCGCGCCGACGAACTCCAGCGCGGACTCGGTGGGGACGACGCGGACGTCGTGCCCGGCCTCGGTGAACAGCCGAAGCAGCAGCGCCGCCTTGTAGGCGGCGACGCCTCCGGTGACGCCGAGGACGATGCGGCTCATCGCGGCAGGCTCAGGCCTCGTCGGTGGTCGCCGGGGCGACGGGGGCGTCGGGATCGATGTCCTCGACGGTCAGCAGGCCGGCGTTGATCTCGCGTAGCGCGATCGACAGCGGCTTCTCCTGGACCTCGGTCTCGAGCAGCGGGCCGACGTACTCGAGCAGGCCCTCGCCGAGCTGCGAGTAGTACGCGTTGATCTGGCGGGCGCGCTTGGCGCTGTAGAGAACGAGCTTGTACTTGGAGTCCGCCTTCTCGAGCAGGTCGTCGATCGGCGGGTTGGTGATGCCTTCGGCAGCAGAACGTGTCGTGGACACTCAGAATCTCCAGAAGTTGTGGGGGTCACCCGGCAGGGTCGGCCGACGGGCGGGATCTGAACAAGTCTACCAACTCGCGCCCCGCATCCTCGACTTCGGTGTTGACGATGGTGGTGTCGAACTCCGACACGGCCGCCAGCTCCTCGCGCGCCGTGGCCAGGCGGCGCTCGCGCTCGGCCTCGGTCTCGGTGCCGCGACCCACGAGGCGGTTGACCAGCTCGTCCCAGCTGGGCGGCGCGAGGAAGACCAGGAACGCCTCCGGCAGGGCCCGGCGCACCTGGCGCGCGCCCTGCAGGTCGATCTCCAGCAGGACCGACTCGCCCTCGGCCAGCTTCTCCTCCACGGCCGCGCGGGGCGTGCCGTAACGGTTGACGCCGTGGACGGTGGCCCACTCCAGCAGGCCGTCCGTGGCGATCAGCCGGTCGAACTCGTCGGCGGACACGAAGTGGTAGTGCTTGCCCTCGATCTCGCCCGGCCGCGGGGGCCGCGTGGTGGCCGACACCGACATCCAGATCTCGGGGTGGTGCTCGCGGACCCACGCCGCCACCGTGCCCTTGCCGACCGCCGTGGGCCCGGCGAGGACGATCAGTCGGCCGCGCTCAGCCACGGCGTGCAATTTCAGCGATGAGGCCCTTGGCCTGGTTGCTGCCCAAGCCGCGCAGGCGGCGGCTCTGGGCGATGTTCAGGTCGTCCATGATCTGCTGGGCGGTCAGCTTGCCGATGCCGGGGATGCTCTGCAGCAGGTCGAGGACCTTGATCTTGGCGATCGCCTCGTTGCTCTGGGCCTCCTTGAGCACCTCGGCGACGCTCGCGCCGGAGTGGCGCAGCCGGTTCTTCACCTCGGCGCGCACCTGGCGGGCGACGGCCGCCTTCGCCAGCGCCTCTCGGCGCTGTTCGTCGGTCAGTCGGGGCAGGGCCACGGTCAACTCCTCACTTCTCGGACAGGTCGATGCCGCACTCGTCGTCCACGTGCTCGACGACGGCAAGGCGCTGGGTCCGGGTGTCGTTGAAGGCCTCGTGGGCGGCGGTGATGCGGTCGATGTCCTGCTGGGACAGCGCGTTCACCTTCACCTCGTCCTTCATGTCCTGGAGGCGGAAGCCGGCCTTGCGGTGGACGATCACGACCTTCTTGGTCGCCTTCGCGATGGTGCGCCAGTCCTTCCGGACCGACTCGGGTGCGACCTCGGCGATGTCGGCGGTGACCTGCGCGTACTCGGCGTACGCGGCGTCGGTCTGGCGGCCGAAGCTGGTGAGCGGCTCCTTGGCGTCGTCGACCGCGTCGCAGTACGGTCCGCCGCCCGAGCAACCCGCCACCGTGCCGAGGCCGAGGACCGCCGAGAGCAGCAGCAGGGTGGGTCGTCGCACCCGGACAGGCTACTAGCGCGGGCCTCTCCCCCGGCGACGCCCGTCGGCGTGTATCAGGGTTACCCCTTCCTGCCTCGTCCCGGATGTGCGCACAATGAACTCCGTGACCGACAGCAAGTCACACGAACCAGCAGAATCCGACGACGGCCCGTGGATCCGCTCCGGCGAGGCCTTCGCACGCTGGCGTGACGGGGACCGTGGGGCGATCGACGACCTGGTGCGCGAGATGACCCCGGTGCTGTGGCACGTGGTCCGCGCGTACCGACTCGACGAGGACGTGTGCGAGGACGTCATCCAGTTCACCTGGCTGACCCTCGTGCGCAAGGCCGACGCGGTCGAGAACCCTCGCGCCGTGTCCTCGTGGCTGATCATCACCGCCCGCCGCCAGGCGTGGCGCGTGGCCTCGCGCAACCGCCGCGAGGACGCCACCGACGACGAGGTCCTGGCCCCCGCCCTGCCCACGACGCGCGCCGCCGAGTCCGAGGCGGTCGAGGCCGACGAGAACCACCGGCTCTGGGCGGCGGTCGCCCAGCTCAACGAACGGTGCCAGCGCCTCCTGCGCGTCATCGCCTTCGACGAACGACCGGACTACCACCACATCTCCGAGGACCTGGGCATGCCCGTGGGCAGCATCGGACCGACGCGCCGCCGCTGCCTCGAGAAGCTCAAGTCCGTCATCTCCGGCGAGGGGGCCGCATCATGACCGAGCGCGAACCGATCTTCGACGACCTGCAGGCGATGTACCGGGCGATCGACCCGGCGCCGCCCCACCTCACCGACGCCATGATCGCGGCCGTCGCGGCCGAGGACCTCGACACCGAGTACGCCCTGCTGAGCCTGCTCAGCCGCAGCACCGAGCTGGCCGGCACCCGCGGCTCGGGCCCCCTCACCATCGAGTTCGCGTACGACGACGTGTCCGTGCTGGTGCGCGTCAGCGACGGGCCCGCCCCCGGCACGCGCCGCCTCGACGGCTGGATCACCCCCGGTGAGAGCGGCAGCGTACGGCTGACGCACGACGACGACTCCGTGACGGCCGACCTGACCGTGGGCCGGTTCGAGTTCGACTCCGTGCCGGCCGGGCTCGTCCGCATCTGGTTCCAGGTCGCCGACCACGACGACCTCGCCACCCCCACCTTCGAGATCTGAGGACCACCGATGGCCACCCAGGATTCCGGACGGAAGCCGCCCCGACTGGAGGCGCAGGACGCGTGGACCCGGCCCCAGTCCGTCGCCGAACGTGAGGGCAAGCTCCTCGACCCCAACACGGCCGCCGCCTCCCCCGACCCCGACGCCAACCCCACCTCCTACCTGGCGACCCGGCTGCTGATCTCCACGCTGATCGACACGGCCGCCGCGCTCAAGCTGCTGCAGGACGCCGCCGAGACCTTCCACTGGGAAGTGGAGGAGGATCCCAGCTTTCCCCGGGTGCAGATCACGAGCGAGGACGACGAGCGGGAGTCACGACTACGGCGCTACCCGTGGGCCACGGGCGACGTGGGCCTGATGCGCGTGCTCATCACACCGCGCGACGACGCCCGGGCGCGCCCGCCGGACGCCTGGTCGCTGCTGCAGACGGCGCGTGCCATGGCGCGGACCGACAAGAAGACGAACACCGACCTGCTCTTCGGCATCGGGCTCGACCACGTCCTCACGCTGTACCCGCACACCCGGTCCAATCCGCACACGCGCTCCAACCCGCACACGCGCTCGAACCCCCACACCCGGTCCAACCCGCACACGCGCAGCAACGGCGCCCTGCTCGACGCCTACGCCGATCCCGGCACGGGCGGGCGCCAGCCGGTGTCGTTCGTCGGTCGCCCGCCGCACCGCGGGAAGGTGCTCGGCGAGCGCCGGCCCCACATCGGCATGATCGACACCGGCTGCGGCACGCACCCGTGGCTCACCCCCGACTTCGTCCACGACGGCACGGACCTGGGCCCGGCGACGCCGATCGGACTCAAGGATCCCGCCACCGCGCCCGAGGTCGTCGGTGACGTCGGAGGCCCCCTGGACGGGATGCTCGACGAGGCCTCGGGCCACGGCACCTTCATCGCGGGGCTCCTGCACCAGGGCTGCCCCGAGGCCGACCTGTGGTGGTGGCGGGTCGCGGAGTCCGACGGCACCATGGCCGAGTCCGACCTCATGACCGCGGTCGCCCGGATCGCCGTGCTCGTGCGCACGGACGCCATCACGCTGGACGTGCTCAACCTGTCGTTCGGCTACTACCACGAGACGCCGCTCGACCAGAAGTTCGATCCGACGTTCTACGAGATGCTCGCCGCGATCGGCCGCACCGGCACGATCGTGGTCTGCTCGGCCGGGAACGACGCGACGACGCGTCCCATGTTCCCCGCCGCATGGACCCCGCACGACGACGTCGGGCAGATCATCTCCCTCGATCCCGGGGCGGCCCCGATCGTCTCGGTGGGGGCGCTGAACACGAACGGCGTCACGGACGCGTTGTTCACCAACGCCGGTCGGTGGGTCCGCGTGTACCGCCGGGGCACGGCGCTGCTCAGCACGTTCCCCGCGTTCCAGACGGGCCTCGAGCCGACGGCGCGACTCGTCACCGCCGACGGCCGCCTGCGTGAGTCCTTCGACCCCGACGACTACCGCAGCGGGTTCGCGATCTGGAGCGGGTCGTCGTTCGCCGCGCCGGTGTTCGCGGCCGAGCTGGCCGAGGCGCTCGCGCCCGGCCTCACGACCGGGGACGACCGGAAGGCACGGGTCGGGCTGGCCCAGAAGGTCGTGTCCGACCTGCTCGCGTCAGGGTGAGCCGTGCCGCCGACCGCCGCTCCCACGCTGCACGAGCACGGCGTCGCCGCGATCAACCGGGGTCACTTCCGGCAGGCGCGACGGCTGCTGGGCTCGGCGCTGGAGCGCGCTGACGAGCCCGACCTCGTCGCGCGGATCAGCGCGAGCCTGGCGTACGCGGAGGCCGAGCTGGGCGACCGCGCGCAGGCCATGCAACGGTGCGCCGCGGCGCTGCGGCTCCCCGGCACCTCTCCTCGGGCCCGGGCGATCGTGCGCAGCCAGCTGGCCGTCCTGTTGTCGCGTGGCGGCGACCTCGACGAGGTGATCGGCCTCTACAACCTGGCCATCCCCGCCCTCGACCCCGGCACCACCGAACGCGGCAACGTCCTGCTCAACCGTGGCTTCGCCCAGCTCGAGCAGAACCACCTCACCCGTGCCGAGACCGACTTCGACGCCGCGGCGCGCGACTTCCGTGCTGCCGGCGACGACGCCGGCGCGGCCGCGGCCGACCACAACCGCGGGTACGTCGCCATGGCCCTCGGCGACCTCGTCACGGCGCTGCGCCTGATGGACCGGGCCGAGCGGGAGTCGCCCGACGCCGGCATCCAGGTGCGCACCATCGGCATGCAGGACCGGGCGGAGGTGCTGCTCAAGGCCGGCATGGTCACCGAGGGCACCCGGCTGCTCGAGCGGGCGGTCGCGAACTTCTCCACCTTGCGGCTGCCCCGCATGCAGGCCGAGTGCGAGTTCGTGCTGGGACGCGCGGTCCTGCTCACCGACCCGAACCGGTCCCGGGTGCTGGCACGCAGCGCCGCCCGCCGGCTGCGACGCAACGGCAACAGCGGCTGGGCCCTGCGTGCCGACACGCTCGAGGCGATCGCCAGGGCCATCGGGGGCGGCGGCACCCCCGCGTGGCTCGGTCGCGCCGAGGAGCTCGCCGCCGCCCTGCGCGGGTCGTCGATGGTGCACGAGGCCCAGCTGCTCGACCTCTACGCGGCCAGGGTGGCCGTGCGCCTGGGCCGGCTCGAGGACGCGCGGGTCCGCCTGCAGCGTGCCCGCACCAACCCGCGCGACTCGCTCACCGAGCGCCTGCTGGAGCGACGCACGAAGGCCGAGCTCTCCCTGGCGACGGGTCGTCGTCGGCAGGCGCTGCGACACCTGCAGGCCGGCCTCGGGCTCCTGCACGACTGGCAGTCCTCGTTCGGCAGCCTCGACCTCATGACGTCGCTCGTGGGCCACGGGCGCGACCTCGCCGCCCGCGGCATCCAGATCGCCCTCGAGGACGGCTCGCCCGAGCTGGTCTTCGAGTGGTCCGAGCGTGCTCGGGCACTCACGACGCGGGTGGTGCCGGTGCGGCCGCCGGAGGACCCGGCGGCGGCGGCCGACCTCGTCGAGATCCGCAGGCTGACGGTCACCGAGCCCGAGGCCGGCTCACCCGAGGCGAGACGGCTCGCCGAGCTGCGCGACCGCGTGCGGCGTCGTGCCTGGCTCGGCACCGGGTCGGGCGAGGTCCGACGGGTCGCCGAGCTGCACGAGGTGGGTGCGGCGCTGGGCAGCGACACGGCGCTGGTGAGCTACGGCTGGGACCGCCGGTCGCGCCTGCACGCGCTCGTGGTGACCGAGGACGGCCCGACGGTCGTCGACCTCGGGGACTCCTCACCGACGGTGGCCCTGATGGCGGGCCTGCGCGCCGACCTCGACGTCAGTGCCGGCGAGCTGGGCGAGGCGATCGGCCGCGTGGTCCTGGCGGGACGCCGGCGTCGCCTGGCCGAGGTCGCCACGGCCCTCGTCGCGCCCGTCCTTCCCCTGGTGGGCGACCGGCGCGTGGTGCTCACCCACTCCGGGATCCTCGCCGGCGTCCCGTGGTCGATGCTGCCGGGCTTCGTGGGCCGGCCCGTCACCGTGGCGTCGGCGGCGACGCGGTGGCTGGCGACGCGCGGCCTGCCCACCCCGACCACCGGCACCTTCGTCGCCGGTCCCGACGTCGATCGTGCCGTCGAGGAGGTCAAGCAGTCGTCGGCGCGCTGGCCCGGCTCGACGTGCCTCACCGACGGTCAGGCGACGGTGGCCGCGACGCTCGCGGCGGCCGACGGGGCGTCGTTGCTGCACATCTCGGCGCACGGACGCCACGCGGCGGAGAACCCGTTGTTCTCGGCCGTGCTGCTCGCCGACGGGCCGCTCTTCGGGTACGACCTCGACCAGCTCAAGAACGTGCCCGACGTGGTGATCCTGTCGGCGTGCGAGGTGGGCCGCTCGACGCAACGCTGGGCCGAGGAGTCGCTCGGCATGGTCAACGCGTGGTTGCACGCCGGTGCGCGCTGCGTCATCGCCTCCCCCGCGGCCGTCGCGGACGACGAGGCCTGCGAGGTGCTGCAGGACGTGCACCGGCTCATGGCCGCCGGCACTCCCCCGGGCGTCGCCCTGGCCGAGGCCACCGCCGACCGCCCGACCTCGTTCGTCTGCTTCGGCGCCGGCTGGTGACGCTGAGCGCTACAGCAGCGACAACGAGTCGTTGGTGGCGGCCGCGGCGGCGCGGAGGGTGGCCACGTCCGGGCCCTTGGCGAGGACGTCGCGCGAGGTGGACGGGATGATCTGGTCCGTGACGTCGCCGAACAGGCGGCGGAGGTCGTCGACGGTGCCGCCCTGGGCGCCGAAGCCGGGGACCAGGATCGGGCCGTTGAAGCCGAGGCGCTGGGTGTCGAGGTGGGCGACCGTCGCACCGATGACGGCGCCGAAGGAGCCCATCGGGTCGGCGCCCTCGTTGGCGTGGCCGAGCTCGACCAGCACCTCGTCACCCACCGACATGCCTGACGAGGCGGTCGCGGTCTGGAACCGGATCGCCTCGGGGTTGGAGGTGAACGCCAGCACGAACACGCCCGCGTCGTTCTTCTCGGCGGCCGCGAAGAACGGCGTCAGGGAGCCGAAGCCCAGGTACGGGCTGACGGTGATCGCGTCGGCCGCCATCGGGGCGTCGTCGTCGAGGTAGGCGTCGGCGTACGCGCCGGCGGTGGAGCCGATGTCACCACGCTTGACGTCGAGGATCGTCAGCGTGCCGGTGTGCCGCAGGTCCTGCAGCGTGCGCTCCAGGATGGCGACGCCGGCCGCGCCGAACCGCTCGAAGAACGCCGACTGCGGCTTCACGAACGCCACCTTGCCGGCGAACGCCTCGACGCACGTGGCCGCGAACCGGTCGAGCCCGTCGATCGAGTCCTCCAGCCCCCACTGCTCCAGCAGGTGGGAGTGCGGGTCGATGCCGACGCACAGCGGACCGTACGCCTGCATCGCCACGTGGGCGCGGCTGCCGAAGCTCATCGCGTGACCGTCTCGGCCCAGGACTGCAGCGAGCGGACGCCGATGCTGCCCGCGATCTCGGCCTCGATGCCCTGCACCGCGGCCGCGAGCGCCTGCACGGTGGTGAGGCACGGGATGCCCTCGGCCACCGCGGCCGTGCGGATCTCGTAGCCGTCGACGCGGGCGTTGACGCCACTGCCCAGGCCGTGCGGCGTGTTGACGATCAGCTGCACCTGGCGCTCGTGGATCTTCTCGACCACCGTGCTGCCGGCCGAGTCGTCCTCGTGCAGCTTGCGCAGCACCGTGGCCTGCACACCGTTGCGCTGGAGGACCTCGGCGGTGCCGCTGGTCGCGAGGATCTCGAAGCCCAGGTCGGCGAGGCGCTTGATCGGGAAGATCATGTGGCGCTTGTCGCGGTTCGCGACCGACACGAAGACCGTGCCCGAGGTGGGCAGGCCGTTCTGGGTGCCGGAGGCCGACTGGCTCTTGGCGAAGGCCGAGCCGAACGACGCGTCGATGCCCATGACCTCGCCGGTCGAGCGCATCTCGGGGCCGAGCAGCGTGTCGACATATCGACCGTCGTAGGTGCGGAAGCGGTTGAACGGCATGACCGCCTCCTTGACCGCGATGGGCGCGGTGGCGGGCAGCTTCCCGCCGTCGCCCTCGGTGGGCAGGACGCCGGCCGTGCGCAGCTCGGCGATGGACTCGCCCAGCATGATCCGCGCGGCGGCCTTGGCCAAGGGGGTCGCCGTGGCCTTGGAGACGAACGGCACCGTGCGCGAGGCACGCGGGTTGGCCTCCAGCACGTAGAGGGTGTCCGAGCTCAGCGCGAACTGGATGTTCAGCAGGCCGTGGACGCCGACACCGCGCGCGATCGCCTCGGTGGACGTGCGGATCCGGTCGATCTCGAGGCTGCCCAGGGTGATCGGCGGAAGTGCGCACGCCGAGTCGCCGGAGTGCACGCCGGCCTCCTCGATGTGTTCCATGACGCCGCCGAGGAACAGCTCCTCGCCGTCGAAGAGCGCGTCGACGTCGATCTCGACCGCGTCGTCGAGGAACCGGTCGACCAGCACGGGCCGGTCGGGCGAGATCTCGGTGGCGTTCTCGATGTAGGTCGAGAGCGACTCCTCGTCGTAGACGATCTCCATGCCGCGGCCGCCGAGCACGTAGGAGGGGCGCACCAGGACCGGGTAGCCGATCTCGTCGGCGATCCGCTTGGCGCCCTCGAACGTCGTGGCGGTGCCGTGCTTCGGCGCGGGCAGCCCGGCCTCGGCGAGCACGCGGCCGAACGCGCCACGCTCCTCGGCGAGGTCGATCGCCTCGGGCTGGGTGCCCACGATCGGCACGCCGTTGGCCTTGAGGCCGGCGGCGAGGCCGAGCGGCGTCTGGCCGCCGAGCTGGACGATGACACCGGCGACGGGGCCGGCCTGCGACTCGGCGTGCACGACCTCGAGCACGTCCTCCAGCGTCAGCGGCTCGAAGTACAGCCGGTCGCTGGTGTCGTAGTCGGTCGAGACGGTCTCGGGGTTGCAGTTGACCATGATGGTCTCGTAGCCGGCCTCGGACAGCGCCAGCGACGCGTGGACGCACGAGTAGTCGAACTCGATGCCCTGGCCGATGCGGTTCGGGCCCGAGCCGAGGATGATGACGGCCTCGCGCTCGCGCGGCTCGACCTCGGTCTCCTCGTCGTACGCCGAGTAGTGGTACGGCGTCGTGGCCGCGAACTCGGCGGCGCAGGTGTCGACCGTCTTGTAGACCGGACGGACCCCGAGCGCGTGCCGGACGCCGCGGACGACGTCCTCGGACATGCCCCGGATGCGACCGATCTGGGCGTCGGAGAAGCCGTGCCGCTTGGCGTGGTGCAGCAGGTCGGGCGTGAGGCGCTCGGCGGCGGTCAGCTCGGCCGCCACCTCGTTGAGCAGCGCCAGCTGGTCGACGAACCACGGGTCGATGCGGGTGGCCTCGAAGACCTCGTCGGGCGTGGCACCGGCGCGCAGGGCGTCCATGACCAGCTTGAGCCGGCCGTCGTGGGGCACCGACGCGCGCTGCAGCAGGTCGGCCTTGTCGAGCTCGACCCACTCGCGCTCCCACGAGAACGCGGCGGCGGGCCGGTCGAGGGAGCGGAGCGCCTTCTGCAGGGCCTCGGTGAAGTTGCGGCCGATGGCCATGGCCTCACCGACGGACTTCATGTGCGTCGTGAGGGTGGCGTCGGCGGCCGGGAACTTCTCGAACGCGAACCGCGGCACCTTGACGACGACGTAGTCCAGCGACGGCTCGAAGCTGGCCGGCGTCTCCTGCGTGATGTCGTTGGGAATCTCGTCGAGGGTGTAGCCGATGGCGACCTTGGCGGCGATCTTGGCGATCGGGAAGCCGGTGGCCTTCGACGCCAGCGCCGACGAGCGCGAGACGCGCGGGTTCATCTCGATGACGACGATGCGGCCGTCCACGGGGTTGACCGCGAACTGGATGTTGCAGCCGCCGGTGTCGACGCCGACCTCGCGGATGACGCCGATCGAGATGTCGCGCAGGCGCTGGTACTCGACGTCGGTGAGGGTCATGGCCGGGGCGACGGTGATCGAGTCGCCGGTGTGGACGCCCATCGGGTCGAGGTTCTCGATCGAGCAGACGATCACCACGTTGTCGGCGGTGTCGCGCATGACCTCGAGCTCGTACTCCTTCCAGCCGAGGATCGACTCCTCCAGGAGCACCTCGGTGGTGGGGCTGAGCGCCAGGCCGCTGCCGGCGATGCGCAGCAGGTCCTCGTGGTCGTACGCCAGGCCGGAGCCGGAGCCGCCCATCGTGAACGACGGGCGCACGACGACCGGGTAGCCGCCGAGCTCGTCGACGCCGGCCTCGCACTCGGCCATCGTGTGGCAGATGACCGACTTCGCGACCTCGGCGCCCCACTCGGCGGGCAGGCCCTCGACGATCCGCTTGAACGACTCGCGGTTCTCGCCCTTCTCGATCGCGTCGATGGACGCACCGATCAGCTCGACGCCGTACTTGTCGAGGATGCCCGCCTTGTCCAGGGAGATGGCGGTGTTGAGGGCCGTCTGGCCGCCGAGGGTCGCCAGCAGGGCGTCGGGGCGCTCGGCGGCGATGACCTTCTCGACGTACTCGGGGGTGATCGGCTCGACGTACGTGGCGTCGGCGAACTCCGGGTCGGTCATGATCGTGGCCGGGTTGGAGTTGACCAAGATGACCCGCAGGCCCTCCTCGCGCAGCACGCGGCAGGCCTGGGTGCCGGAGTAGTCGAACTCGGCCGCCTGGCCGATGACGATCGGGCCGGACCCGATGACGAGAACGGACTGGATGTCAGTGCGCTTCGGCACGAGCAGCCTCCATGAGGTCGGTGAAGCGGTCGAAGAGGTAGCCGGCGTCGTGCGGACCCGCAGCGGCCTCGGGGTGGTACTGGACGCTGAACCCGGGGCGGTCCAGCAGGGCGATGCCCTCGACGACGTCGTCGTTCAGGCACACGTGGGTGACCCGGGCCGGGCCGTAGGGCGTCTCGAAGTCCTCGTCGAGCGGCGCGTCCACGGCGAACCCGTGGTTGTGCGCGGTGATCTCGACCTTGCCGGTGGTGCGATCCTGCACGGGCTGGTTGACCCCGCGGTGCCCGTACTTGAGCTTGTAGGTGCCGCGGCCGAGCGCGCGCCCGAAGATCTGGTTGCCCAGGCAGATGCCGAAGTACGGCGTTCCCTGCTCGAGGACGCCTTGGACGAGCTCGACCTGGTGGTCGGCGGTGGCCGGGTCGCCCGGGCCGTTGGACATGAAGACGCCGTCGGGGTCGAGCGCGAGCACCTCCTCCAGCGAGGAGGTGGCGGGCAGGACGTGCACCTCGATGCCGCGCTTGGCCATCAGCTTGGGGGTCATGCCCTTGATGCCGAGGTCGAGCGCGACGACGGTGTACTTCTTCTCGCCCTCGGCCGGCACGACTTGCGCCTCGTCGACGGTGACGTCGGCGAGGTAGTTCGAGCCGGTCATGCTCGGCGCCTGCTGCACCTGCTGGAGCAGCGCCTCGGGGTCGAGGACCTCGGTGCTGATGGCGGCGCGCATGGAGCCGCGCTCGCGCAGGTGGCGGGTGAGGGCGCGGGTGTCGATGCCGCTGATGCCGACGACGCCCTGCTCGGTGAGCAGGTCGTCGAGGCTGCGGTCGGAGCGCCAGTTGGAGCGCTGGCGGGCGGGGTCGCGCACCACGTAGCCGTCGACCCAGACCCGGCCGGACTCGAAGTCCTCGGGGTTGGCGCCGGTGTTGCCGACGTGCGGGGCCGTCATCACGACGATCTGGCCGCGGTACGACGGGTCGGTGAGCGTCTCCTGGTAGCCGGTCATGCCGGTGTTGAAGACGATCTCGGCGACCGTGGTGCCGGTGGCGCCGTAGGAGCGTCCGCGGAAGGTGCGTCCGTCCTCGAGCACGAGGATGGCGGGGGTGAACGTCACTGCAGCTTTCCTTCCAGGACGGTGGGCTTGCCGGCCAGGAACGTCGCGACCACGCGGCCCGGCAGTTCCCTTCCGGCATAGGGGGTGTTGCGCGACAGGCTCGCCGTGTCGGCGGGCTCGATCGTACGCTTCGCGGTCGGGTCGTAGAGCACCACGTGGGCCGGTTCGCCGACCGCGAGCGGACGTCCGTGGGTGGTGGCGCGGCCGATCCGGGCGGGGTTGGCGCTCATGACCTCGGCGACGCGCTCCCAGGTGAGGGCCCCGGTGTCGACCATCGTCTGCTGCACGATCGACAGCGCGGTCTCGAGGCCGATCATGCCGAAGGCCGCGGCCTGCCACTCGCACTCCTTGTCCTCCATCGGGTGCGGCGCGTGGTCGGTGGCGACGATGTCGATCGTGCCGTCGGCCAGGCCCTCGCGGACGGCGAGGACGTCGTCCTTGCTGCGCAGCGGCGGGTTGACCTTGTAGATCGGGTCGTAGCTGCGGACCAGCTCGTCGTCGAGCAGCAGGTGGTGCGGCGTGACCTCGGCGGTGACGTCGATGCCGCGACTCTTGGCCCAGCGCACGATCTCGACCGAGCCCCGCGTGGACAGGTGGCACACGTGCAGGCGGCTGCCGACGTGCTCAGCGAGCAGGACGTCGCGGGCGATGATCGCCTCCTCGGCGACGGCGGGCCAGCCGGTGAGGCCGAGCTCGCCCGAGAGCGGGCCCTCGTTCATCTGGGCGCCCTCGGTGAGGCGCGGCTCCTGCGCGTGCTGGGCGATCACGCCGTCGAAGGCCTTCACGTACTCCAGAGCGCGGCGCATGAGGACGGCGTCGCTGACGCACTTGCCGTCGTCACTGAACACGCGCACCTGGGCGGCCGAGTCGGCCATGGCGCCGAGCTCGGCGAGCCGCTCCCCCGCCAGTCCGACGGTGACCGCTCCGATGGGCTGCACGTCGGCGTAGCCGTGCTCGCGGCCGAGGCGCCAGACCTGCTCGACGACGCCGGCGGTGTCGGCGACGGGCTCGGTGTTGGCCATGGCGAAGACGCAGGTGAACCCGCCCCTGGCGGCGGCCTGCGTGCCGGTGAGGACGGTCTCGGCGTCCTCGCGGCCCGGCTCGCGCAGGTGGGTGTGCAGGTCGACCAGGCCGGGCAGCGCGATCAGGCCGGTGGCATCGACGGTCTCGTCGCCGGTGAGGTCGGCGCCGATCTGCATGATGACCCCGTCCTCGATGAGGAGGTCGGTGGCTTCGCCGCCCAGGATCCGGGCGCCCTTGATGACGGTGCTCATGCAGTTTCTCCCTCGGTGGCGCCACCCAGCAGCAGGTACAGGACGGCCATGCGGACGGCGACGCCGTTGGTGACCTGCTCGACGATGACGGAGCGGTCGCTGTCGGCGACGTCGGCGTTGATCTCCATGCCGCGGTTCATCGGGCCGGGGTGCAGCACGATGGCATGGTCGGGCAGGCGGTTCATGCGGGCCACGTCGAGCCCGTAGCGGCGGCTGTACTCGCGGGCGCTGGGGAAGAACGAGGCGTTCATCCGCTCGCGCTGGACGCGCAGCATCATGACCGCGTCGGCCTTCTCGAGGCTGGCGTCGAGGTCGTAGGACGTCTCGACGGGCCACGTCTCGACACCCACCGGCAGCAGCGTCGGCGGCGCGACGAGCGTGACGTTGGCGCCGAGCGTGTCGAGCAGTAGCGCGTTCGAGCGGGCGACGCGACTGTGCAGGACGTCACCGACGATCGTGACGTTCTTGCCGGCCAGGTCGCCGAGGCGCGAGCGCATCGTGAAGGCGTCGAGCAGGGCCTGCGTGGGGTGCTCGTGGGTGCCGTCGCCGGCGTTGACGACCGCTCCCTTGGTCCACTCGGAGGTCGCCAGGCGGTGCGGCGCGCCCGAGGCGTGGTGGCGGATGACGACCGCGTCGGCGCCCATGGCCTGCAGGGTCAGCGCAGTGTCCTTGAGGGACTCCCCCTTGCTGACGCTGGAGCCCTTGGCGCTGAAGTTGATGACGTCGGCCGAGAGGCGCTTGGCCGCGGCCTCGAAGCTGATCCGGGTGCGCGTGGAGTCCTCGAAGAACAGGTTGACGATCGTGCGGCCGCGCAGGGTGGGCAGCTTCTTGATCGGTCGCTGGGCGACGCTCAGCAGCTGCTCGGCGGTGTCGAGGATGAGGACGGCCTCGTCCCGGCTGAGGTCGCCGGCGCTCAGGAGGTGCTTCATGCGCCGCTCCCCTCGATCGAGACGGAGTCGTCGGAGCCGTCGGTGCCGCTCAGCCGCACGCGGACCTTCTCGGCCAGCGAGGTGGGCAGGTTCTTGCCCACGAAGTCGGCCCGGATCGGCAGCTCGCGGTGGCCGCGGTCGACCAGGACCGCCAGCTGCACGGCCTTGGGCCGGCCGAGGTCGCTGAGGGCGTCGAGCGCCGCCCGGATCGTGCGGCCGCTCATGAGGACGTCGTCGACCAGGACGACGACGCGACCGTCGATGTCCTCGGGGACGTTGGTGGCCTCGAGCGCGCGGGGGGCCTTCAGGCGCAGGTCGTCGCGGTACATCGTGACGTCCAGGGCGCCGGGCACGATGGTGGTCCCCTCGACCTCGGCCATCTTCGCGGCGATCCGCTCGGCCAGCTCGACGCCGCGGGTGGGAATCCCGAGGATCACCACGCCTTCGGCGTCGCGATTCCGCTCGAGGATCTCGTGGGTGATGCGTGTCAGCGCACGCGAGATGTCGGTGGCATCCATGACGGTGCTCAATCCGACCTCCTTCTCCGCCTCACAGGACGGTGGTTAAAGGATGGTTCTGCGTCAGGTTATCAGTGGGCCCGGCCCAGCCCGCCCGCGCCCGCGGGAACGGCTGACGCGTGACACGTGGCCCCCGCGACGGAAGGGCTTCGGTACAGATCCGCTCCGCTCGATCGACGCGGTGGGCCGTCGCAGAGCTTCGCGTTCAGCAGGGCGGACTGCGGCATTCCGCCCAGAATGATGTACCGCTTTGGCCCATATGTGGGCTGAACTGACCCAACATCAGTTGGCGCATTCCACCGCCATTGCCGCAGCTCGCGTGCCCGTGCCGATGAGCGGACGGCTAAGACAGGAGGCGCAACTGCAGTTCAAGGTCGTCGACGCAGCGCTCAAGTTCGGCGCTGGAACCAAGGTCGTAGTGGCGTTCGCCGCCGTCCTCGGGAGTGCCCCAGTCCATCTCCGCTTCTCCGGATACCCACAGCGTCAACTGCCCAAGGACACCGTTCAGGCTAAGCACTAGCCAGGACGCGGGCTTGTCGGTGATCGGCCCATCGAGGACTTCGAAGCCGAACTCCTCCCGTCGCCACCGAGACGCTCGCTTCGCAGCGAGGTCGTGAAGTAAGGATCCTTCCATCCGTCCATCTTGCCAACGTTGCGTCCGCTTCTGTCCAGATCTGCGCCGTCTCTCCGAGGTGCGTCACACCACCGCGAAAGTGCCGCGCGATAGGAAAACCCTTCAGTTTGCCGCCGCGGCCGGCGACATACCGACGCCAGTGCGGAGTCGGTCTGAGTGGTGGTCCCTACTTACTGCGCTGCGGACAACTGACGCTCGGGTGTCTGGGCGGCGAGTCGGTCGCGCTGTTCAAGGGATCGGCCCCAGGCGGTGCCGGCGAGGATCAAGGCAATGCCGAGGTAGCCGATCGGGGCGATGGTGTCCTGAGCGACGGTGATGCCGATGAAGGCGGCCCAGATGGGCTCCGTTCCCAGCAGCAGGCTGACCCTCGACGGCGACGTGCGGTGGACCGCCCAGATCTGGATGAAGAAGGCGAACACCGTGCACACCAGCACGAGATAGAGGAAGAGCACGACGCCTGCGAGGTCGAGCTGCGCGACGTACTGCGGGATCGAGTCGCCGTGGAACACCGAGCCCACCGAGAAGACCGCCGCGCAGGTGGCCAGCTGCACCGTCGTGAGGTGGACGGTGTCCATCGGTTTGCCGGCGGTCACCTGCGGCATCGAGGTGACGTGGACAGCGCGCACGACGGCCGCTCCGAGGATCAGCAGGTCGCCTACGTTCGGTGGATCGAGCGCGCCGTTGCCCGCCAGCAGACCGACCCCGACCACCGCGATCGTGGCGGCGAGCAGGAAGGTGCCCGGCAGCCGGCGCCCTGAGACCACGGAGTCGAGGATCGGCGTGAACACGATCGTCAGGCTGATGATGAGCCCGGCGTTCGTGGCCGAGGTGTGAGCGATCCCGAAGGTCTCCAGGACGAACACGGCAGCCAGCAGCATCCCGAGCGTGACCCCCGCGCGCAGCTCGTCCGCGGTGATGCGCCGGCCCCGGATGGCCACGATCGCGCCCATGACGGCGGCGGCGAGCAGCATCCGCAGCGCGAGGAGGGCCATCACCGAGCTCGGGGTGACCAGCTCCTTGGCCACCAGGTACGTCGATCCCCAGGACGCGGCGACGAGGAAGAGCAGGAGGTCCACGCGGAGACGGAAGAGCAGGGAGGTCACCTCCTGATCGTCCGGCCCACTCATGCGTTAGACAAGACACTCATTTCAAAGCGGATGATTTAGGTTCGACTTATGGAACTGGGTCAGCTGCGCGTGTTGAGAGAGTTGGGCGACCGGGGCAGCATCGCCGCGGTGGCGACCGCGCTGCACGTCAGCCCGTCGGCCATCTCGCAGCAGATCAGCGCGCTGCAACGCCGCTCCCCCGTCCCGTTGACCTACCGGAACGGCCGGCGGACGGCACTCACCGACGCCGGACGCGCCCTGGCTGCGGCAGCGATCGACGTGGAGGTGGCGCTCGAGCGCGCCGAGCAGGCCGTGGCGCGGTTCCAGGACGATCGCTCGGGCACCGTGTCGGTGGCGGCCTTCCACAGCGCGGGCCTCGCGATCTTCGCGCCGCTGATCATGGCGCTGAGCGATCCCGATCAGCCGGACGTCACCGTGACCGACTTCGACGTGGCCCAGGAGGACTTCCCCTCGCTCACGACCGATCACGACCTCGTCCTCGCCCACCGACTCGTCGGCAGCCCCGACTGGCCGCCGTCGATGCGCGTGGAGCGGCTCGTGTTCGAGCCACTGGACGTCGTCCTCCGGCGTGATCATCCGCTGGCCGCGAAGGCGTCGCTGGAGCCGGCTGATCTCGCCGGCGAACGATGGGTCGCCGTGCACGAGGGGTTCCCCCTGGAACAGGCCATCGCCCTGATCGCGGGCCTCGGGGGCAACGAGGTGCGCATCGAGCACCGAATCAACGAGTTCCAGGTGGCCGCCGCCGTCGTGTCCGCGAGCGACTGCGTCGCGCTGATGCCCCGCTACACGAGTGACCTGCGCAGCCACCCCGACCTGGTGCTCCGCCCGCTCGCCCACCCCGGCGTAGGTCGCCACATCGACTGCCTCGCTCGACCCGAGACGCTCGAGCGCGCCACCGTGCAGACGGTCCTGGCGCACATCCGGAGCATCACGACGGATCTCACCGCCGTCCGCTAGAACGGGAGCATGGGCACGTTCACCATCACCCCGATCGGCACCGTCCGCAACGACCGCACCGACGTCCAGCACTCCGACCAGTGGGGCGCGGTCCGCAGCACCATCACCGTCGACGAGCGGTTCGGCGACAGTTGCCTCCAAGGACTGGAGGGCTTCTCGCACGTCGAGGTGCTCTTCGTCTTCGACCAGTTCGACGAGCTCGACGACCACCGCGAGCCCAAGCCCTATCGCGGGCGCAGCGACCTGCCGCCGGTCGGGGTCTTCGCGGGCCGCGCGCCGCGGCGGCCCAACCGCCTCGGGGTGACATGCTGCGCGATCGAGTCGGTCAGCGGTCGGGAGCTGACCGTGATCGGCCTCGACGCCGTCACCGGGACCCCGGTCGTCGACCTCAAGCCGGTGCTGCGCGAGTTCCTCCCGACCGACGTGCGCCAACCCGCCTGGGTCGGCAACGTCATGTCGGAGTACTTCGAGCCCTGAGGGCCGACTACACCTTCAGCTTGTCGACGGTCTTGGTGACCTTCTCGCCGTCCTTCTCGAGGAACATGATCTCGCCGAACTCCAACGTGCCCCAGTCGGCCTTGCTGTCGGTCAACGGCTCGGAGGCGAAGATGGCGGCGGTCGCGTGGTCGACCGTGCACTCCTCGAAGTCGTAGGTCGGGCCGTCGTAACAGAAGTTGCGACCCATCAGCACGTACATCGGCTCCAGCAGCATGCCGAGCGCGTAGTCGTCCGTGCCCGGCTCGGCCTTCCGCAGCTCCCTCCAGTCACCCTCCGGGTTCAGCTCGCCCTGGTGCCCGGTGCCGACGTTGACCCCGATGATCCGGTTCGGGGACACCAGCGCCATCTTCAGCTTGGTCAGCGCCCGGAGGTCGAGATCCTCCATGGCCTGCGCGAGGAGCCGCATCATCTCCTCGACGGCGCGCTTCACGTCCTCGTCGCTGTCGCTCTCGAGCAGGGACAGCAGCAGCACGTAGAGGAACTCCGTGTCCGTGGTGCCCGCCATCTGCTCGAGGTACTCGTCCTTGCAGTGGTGGAGCAGCTCGCGCTGCAGCAGCGTCCAGTTCGGCACGTCACCGTTCTGCGCGACGATCCACGGCGTTCCCGTGAAGGAGAACGGGTGACAGTTCTCGTCGGCCAGCACGGTCTTGGAGTTGTAGTCCGCTGCGCGCACGTGAGCGAGCATCGTGCTGACCTGGAGGCTCGGCACGATCCCCTGGGCGTTGTCGTCGTAGAAGGCCGGCATGGGGCGGTGATAGAGGAAGGGCTCGTCCGGCTTCAGCAGGTGCTCGCTCCACGCCCCGAATCCCCACCCGGCCAGCTGGAGCTGCGGGTGGCGCTCCGGGTCGAGGGACTGGTTGATGAGGCTGTTCTCCGGCTTGAGGAGCAGGTCCTCGAGCGGAACTTCAGACCCGAGATAGGCAAGAACGCGGCACATGGGCTTCCTTCACTGAGGGATCGTCGATCCGTGACGAGGGGGGTCGCCGCAGGCCCGGTGGTCGGGCTTCCCGAGCCTAGGGGCCGTGCGCGACGCGGCAACCCGAGGAATGCCCCCGCGGACTCCCTGCGCGACTCACACCAGCGAGGACAGCACCGTCTTCCAGTACGGGCGCCACCGCTCACCATCGGCGGCGGATTCCAGACCCGCATGCTGCACGGCGATGCGGTCGGCGGAGATGTCGACGTTCACCGACGAGCCGTCCGTCAGCTTCGCGCGCCAGTAGCGCCACTTCTCGGTGGAGCTGATGCGCGGCTCCCCCTCCAACTTCACGCCGTCGAAGTCCGTCTGTCCGGCCACCGCGGCCAGCCAACGGTCGAGCAGGTCGTCGAGCGAGCCCACCACCTTCTTCGAGGCCGACACCGCGTGGTCGCCGGTCGACGACTGGCCCTTCTCCCGCAGGCCGTGCTGGTGACCGAACTCGATCGCGATGGTCTGCGCCCACCACCCGTCGTTGAACGGCTTGCCGTTGCCTGCGTGGGTCGTGATGCCGAGCTCGTGGACGCGCCGCAGCGCGAGCTTCGCGATCTCCGGGTGCGGGAGGTCGAGGGCTCCCTCCGCGCGGAGCCAGGCGTCCCACGCGGACCAGTCGACGCCCGTCGCCGTGGAGATGCTCGATGCCTTCGATGCCATGCGGCGATCCTCTCAGCGGGTCGGGTCGATGATCGTCATCCCGGCGAGCGTCGCCGTGTCGAAGACCGGCAACAGCGCGGCGGCCTCGTCGAGGCCGATCGTGCGCTCGATCAGTCGGTCCGGGCGCAGGGCGCCCGACTCGATCAGCGCCATCATCCCCGGGTAGTCGACGGCGGCCATGCCGTGGCTGCCGAGAAGGTCGAGCTCCCACCCGATGACGCGCGCCATCGGGACCCGCGGGTGCCCGTCGACGGGAGGCAGCAGGCCCACCTGGGCGAGACGACCGCGGCGACGCAGGCTGAGGATCGCGTCGGCGCAGGTCTGCTCGCTGCCGACGGCGTCGACCGCGACGTGGCTGCCTCCCCCGGTGAGCTCCGCGACCGCTTCGGCGATGTCGCGCCCGTCGGCGAGCACCGTGTGCTCGGCACCGAGGTCCGTCGCGACGGCCAGCGCTTCGGCGTTGCGGTCGACCGCGATGACCCGCGCGCCGAGCGCTCGGGCGATCATCACCGCGCTGAGTCCCACTCCCCCGGCGCCGATCACGGTCACCCACTCACCCTCCGTGACGCGAGCGCGACCGACGAGGGCGCGGTGAGCGGTCGCGAACCGACAACCCAGGCTCGCCGCCGTCGCGAAGTCGACCGACTCGGGAATCGCGACGAGGTTGGTGTCCGCGGCGTGCACGGCCACGTACTCGGCGAACGAGCCCCAGTAGGTGAAGCCGGGCTGCTCCTGATCGGGACACACCTGGGCGTCTCCGGCGAGGCACCACGCGCACGTCCCGCAGCCGGCCACGAACGGCACGGTGACGCGGTCGCCGACCTTCCACGTCCTCACGCCGGGCCCGACGGACGAGATCACGCCGGCGAGCTCGTGTCCCGGCACGTGGGGGAAGGCGACGTCGTCGTCGTGGCCGGCCCACGCGTGCCAGTCGCTGCGACACAGGCCGGTCGCGACCACCCGCACCACGACGCCGCTGTCCGGAACGGTGGGCACCGGGACGTCGCGAACCTCCGGCTGGGCCCGGACTGCATCGAGGACCAAAGCGCGCACCGGTACATCCTCGCAAACGGTCAGCCGCTGGGAAGCAGGATGCTGCGATCGCCCAGGCGGTCGTCCTGGTCAGGCATGAGGGTCAGGTGGCTCACCGCCGCGAGTAGTCCTGCCAGTCGGGCTGGTGCTCGGATTGTGCCTCCGTCCCCGGATCGGCGACGAAGTGGCGACGTCGTCCTTGGGGTGTCATCACCGCGAGTCCCAGAGCGAACTCCGTCTCCTCGTTCGCACGCATGGAATCGAGGAACATGATCCGGCGTCCGTCCGGCGACCAGACCGGGTCACCCGAGCCGGCCAAACGCGCGTCGTTCCGGGTGAGGTTCCGCAGCTTCGTGCCGTCGCTGCGCACCGTGTAGACATCGCCGCGGCTCGAAGGACTGGGATACGCCTCGAGTGCCAGGGTCCGGCCGTCGGGTGACCACGTGGCGTCGTTGGCGTTCAGCGAGTAGGGCGTCACCTGGCGCTCCCGGGTTCCGTCCGTCCGCACCACGAACAGCGCACCGAGCTCCTGATCGCCCTCGTACGCGTACCGGGTGAAGACGAGGTGCCGACCACTCGGCGAGAAGCGAGGCGCGCTGTCCAGGCTCGCACCGTCGGGAAGGGTCGTGATCCGACGCAGACCGGTCCCGTTCGCGCGCAGGACGTAGATGCCCTGCGAGGCCGGGTAGTCGCCACGGTCGGCCGAAACGGCCAGCGACCTGCCGTCCGGGGACCACCCCGGGTCCGAGCTGAACCCCACCGAGTCGGTGACCTGACGCAGCCCGGTGCCGTCCGACCGAATGACGAAGACGTCGTTCACGCCGGTGTCGTCCGACGGATCAGGATCGGTCCGATCGCTGTCGAAGGCCACCTCGGCCCGACGCGGCGAGAGCACCGGCCAGCCGCTGCCGGCGTCACCGGACGTGAGCTGTCGCTGGCGGCTGCGATCCGGCCGAGCCACCCACGTCTGCCAGAAGCCGGAGGCGTCCTGACGCATGAAGGTGATCAAGCCCTCTGCCTGGCGGTGGCCCGGGGGTCCCGAGACCGTCGAGGCGGAGGCGGTCGGCACGACCAGCGCGCCTGACAGCGCGACGGCGAACACGAGTTGGAGAGGGCGAGGAAATCGTGTGCGCATGGACACCATCCCGGTACGGAGGAACCGCACCGCGATGGTCCCGACGACACCTCGCCCTCGCTTCGCACCCTAGACCCGCGTAGGGGTGCTGGCTAGGCCTGCAACTCCGGGGATTTCCAGCGTGGGCGGAGTTCAGTCGCGAGTGCGATCAGTTGATGATCTTGTCGCGGTCCTCGGCGCGCAGCTGTGCCAGTCGGTCGCGCCAGTCCTGCAGCCCCGCGGGGGTCAGACGAGGCCAGTCGGTCACCTCGCGCAGGACCCTCAACGGCTCCGTGCTCCGGTACGACCGCGTCGGATTCCCGGGGAACTTCTTGTCGGTGACATTGGGGTCGTTCTCGTAGTCACCGATCGGCTCGACCTCGTACACCCGGGGCTCGCCCTCGCCGGCGGCGAGCTCCGCTGCCAGGCCGGCGCCGGGGATCAGCGCCGTGAAGTAGATGTGGTTCATCACGATCTCGGGGCGGTAGTTCGACCGATAGCCCGCGGTGAGGAGATCACCCGCCCGCAGATCGGCCTTCGTGCCATGGAAGAACGGCCCCTCGTCCAACACGTCGCTCACGAGGCCAGCCTAGGCGGCGTCGTGGACCAGGAAGTGCCAGACGAGCGCATGCCCCAGCGCGACCAGGACGACGAGCAGCAGGGCCACGACCTGGATCGGACGCAGGCCCACGAGCTCCGCGGACCCGGGGAACAGGCCCAGGAGCGCCACGAGGACGTAGACCCCGGCGGCCCCGCCACGGAGTGCCCTGACGGCGGGCAGAGCGTCGGTCGCGAGCAGTCGCAGCGTGGTCGCGCAGCCGACCACCGCGATGAGGACGAAGCTGACCCTCCAGACCAGCGGCTCCTCCACTCCCCCGACCTGCGCGAACAGTCCCATGAGCGCGGGCAGCAGGAACGCCAGGTAGACGCCGCCGATCGCCCGCCGGCGCACGGGGTCGCCGACCCAGCTGGTGTCGCGCAGTGTCACGCACCACCACAGCCCGACGAGGGTGAAGCAGGTCGCCGAGAACAGTGCGTAGAACGTGCTGACGTCCATGGGGCTCCCTCCGGTCCGGCGTCCCTGGAGAGCCGGTCCGCGCGCTCGTGATGCAGGCTCCGCGACGTGGCCCGAGGGGCTGCCGAGATCACTTAGACTTGCGGGGCGCGAGCATCCGCGCAGATCGAGGGGAATCGAGTTGTTCGCGATGGCGCGTGGGGGCAGTTCTGCCCGGGGGTCGGTGCTGCTGGCCCTCGCAGTGATGATGTCGATCCTGGTGGCGCCTCCGGCCGCCCATGCCGCGCCCACCCCGTCGGCATCGCTGTGTGACCACAGCTGGAGCGGACTCGTCCCGCACAACTCCCTCGAGGACATCCGCGCCGGCTACTTCACCGGGCCGCCCTTCGAGCGCTACCGGGTCGCGGTCGGCGGCGACGTCGACTGGACGCTCGACCCCTACCACTCGCTCAGCTGGCGCATGTGGCTCGACACACTCGGCTGGGCCGGGCCGCTGATCGACAGCTACGACCGCACCGGCAACCGCACCGACCTCGCGCTGGCCATGGCGTACGCGCGCGACTACGTCCGGGACCAGCCGATGAGCGCCGAGACGCCCGACCGCCCGGTGCTGCAGCAGACCGCGCGTCGCCTGCAGTTCCTCGGCTGCCTCTACGAACGCGACCCGAAGCCGTGGATCTCCGAGGCGATGGCCGGCACCGTCGACTTCCTCGCCGCCAACTGGGCCGGCCTCTACAACCACGGACTCGACCAGGACCACGCGATCGTCATGGCCGGGTGCGTGCTCGGCCGCGACGACTGGATCGAGCTCGGCCGGAAGCGTCTCAGCACGATCCTGCCCGTGTCGATCGACGGCGAGGGCGCCACCAATGAGCAGTCCACCGCCTACGCGAGGTACACGTACCTGCGCTGGCTGGCGGCCGCGAGGACGATCCGCACCTGCGGCCTGCCGCCGCTGCCCGGACTCGCGGAGCGACTGGAGAAGAACCACGCGTTCATCGCGCACGCCACGAAGCCCGACGGACTCGTGGCGCCGATCGGCGACACGTACCCCACGGACAAGGGCCACCAGCCGGCTGCGGCCCTCTCCCTGAGCGGGGCCTGGGTCAAGAACGGATGGGCGTTCGGCCGCTCGTCGTGGAACGCCAAGGACGACCCCTCGCACTTCTCCCTGCGGTTCGGGCCTGCGCGTGAGCTCCACGGCCACCCCGACCACGGTTCGGTCACCCTCTACGCCAACGGCTCGCCGGTCATCACCGAACCGGGCTCGATCGGCTACACCTCGCCGCTCCGGGTCTGGTTCCAGCGCTCGCCCGAGGCCAAGAACGTGCTGATGGTGGGCAACAACAGCTGCAGCGTGTCCCGGCGTGCCGACCTCGAGTCCGGCACCCGCAGCCGATGGCGCGACCGTTACGTCGTGCGGACGCCGCACTGCAACGGCGTGGTGGCGCGACGCACCGTCGCCTACACACGGGCCACCGGTTCGCTGCTGGTCGACGACTTCACCTCGCGCCAGAAGAAGGCGCAGACGCGTCAGCAGCTCTGGCACCTCGTCCCCGGCACCAAGGTGTCGGTCCATCGGAGCCACCAGTACCGCACGACCGTGAAGCTCACGATGCCGAACGGCAGCACCGCCCGGCTCGTCACCACCAGCATCCGACGCGGTGCGTCTGCGCGGGCTGCGACCAAGTACGCCACCGCGAGGACGACGCTCGTGAAGGCCAAGCGCTCGCTGCGCGCCGCCGTGCGCGCGGACGCCTCGGCCGCCACGAAGAAGGCACGCAAGGCCAAGGTGAAGAAGGCGACCGCACGGGTCAGGAAGACACGCCTGGCTGCCAAGCGGCTCGAGGACCGGAGCGCCCTGCGCGTCTCGGTCGTCACGGGTCGCACCAACCCCTACCAGGGCTGGGTCTCCGCAGGATCCGGCAAGGCCGTGCCGGCGCCCGTCGTCATCGTCTCGCAGTCGGCGAAGGCCACCAACCTGCGCACCACCATCGCGCCTGAGTGACCACCGCCTCGTCCTGCTGAGAGTGTGGGGCTGGGGAGATTGGGTACATTCGAACCACGTGCAACACACCCCTGCGCGCGGGGGTGTCGCGCCAGGTCCGCCGAGTCGAGCAAACGGCTCGGCGGGCCGCACACACTCAGGACAGCACAGGTTGTTGCTTCACAGAAGGTGATTCATCGATGGTTTCGGAGCAAGACATCGCGGAGCGGATGGTGGCCGCGGCACGCGAGATGCAGGACCAGCAGGATCCGGACGCCACCGTGAAGAGCGCTGTCGACCTCCTCGTCCGCAACGTGCCGGGATGCGCCTCGGCCAGCATCTCCCTGGTCTACGCCAAGAAGCGCGTCGAGACCCCGGCCGCCAGCGACGAGCTCGCCGCCACCGGCGACCGGCTCCAGGTGGAGCTGCAGCAAGGCCCCGCCCTCGACACCCTCTGGGACCACGAGACCGTCTACGTCCCCGACCTGCGCAACGACGACCGCTGGCCCGAGTGGGGGCCGAGGCTCACCGAGCTGACCGGCGCCGCCAGCGTCCTGACCTTCCGCCTGTTCACGGTGTCGAACGTCATCGGCGCCCTCAGCATGTACTCGACCGAGGTCGATGGGTTCACCGAGGAAGACAAGGCCGAGGGCCTCGCGCTCGCCGCGCACATCGCCATCGCGGTCCTGGCTGCGCAGCGGATCGACCAGTACGAGACCGCCCTGGACTCCCGAGGCGTGATCTCCCAGGCCTGCGGGATCCTGATGGAGCGTCACCACCTCGACACCAACACCGCCTTCGCGGTCCTCACCCGGTTGTCCTCGACGCTGAACGTCAAGATGCGCGTCATCGCGGCTGAGCTCGTGGAGACCGGCAAGCTCCCGACGGTGCCCTCCAAGAAGTCGTCCGACTGACCCTCAGTCGGACCCGCGCCGCAGGCACCGCGCCATCGCGGGAACCATCACGGCCGCGGCCACGAGGTGGAGCCCGACGAGCGTCTCGGCCGTTCCGGCGTCAGCACCGACCGCGAACGGTGGGGCCAGCGACACCGCGGTGAGCGGCACCGCGATCTGGACGAAGCGCGTTGCCGGCCGGGCACTCCACCGCGAGAGCGCCAGCGCGATCCCGACACCTACGAGCGAGAACGCCGTGGTCACCGTCGCGAACCCGGCGACCGGGATCGACTCGCCTCCGTCGGGAATCTCGAAGTCCACGCCAGCGGACTTCGCTACGGCGGCGGCGGCTGTCGTGAGCGCCGCAGCCACCACCGTGGCAACGACACCCGTGACGGCCACCCGGACGAGGGACGCCCGTCGCGCCCCCACGGCCAGCCGGCTCACGATGCCTCCTCCAGCCGCTCCGGCAGGCCGAACCGTGCGAACTGCTCGTGGTCGAACGTGACGATCTCGGCGACCTTGCCGTCCTCGACGTGCAGCACGTCCATGGCGAGGGGCAGGTACGCGGCGGACTCGTCCTGCCACAGGTAGGCGGCGATCGCAGGCTGCCGGTTCGCGGACGTGGTGAGGACCCGCATGCGCGGCATGCCCTGGAAACCGGCCTCGACCCACGTGCTCACGACCGCGTCGCGGCCCACGTGGAGGCCCGGGACGGGCGGCATCGAGAAGCGGACGTCGTCGCTCAGGAGCGCGGTGATCGCGTCGATGTCGGTGGCCACGCAGGCATCGGTGTAGCGGCGGACCAGCTCGAGCGTCTCGGGGTCGTCGGCGCCGGCGGTGGTCCAGTCCTGGCGCTCGGCGGGCAGGTGCTCCCGCATGCCGGCGCGGGCTCGTTGCAGCGCACTGTTCACCGAGTTGACCGAGTCCCCGAGGAGGTCGGCCACCTCCTTCGCGGGCCAGCCGACCACGTCCCTCAGGATCAGCACCGCCCGCGGCCGCGGTGCGAGGTGCTGCAACGCGACGAGGTACGCCAGCTCGATCGTCTCCCGCGCGACGGCGAGCGTCTCGGGCTCGTCCGCGTCGTCAGCCGGCACCTGGTCGAGCAGCCGGTCCGGATAGGGCTGGAGCCACAGCACCTCGCCGCCGGTCGCGGGCTCCGGTCGCCGCTTCGCGAGCAGGTCCAGGCAGGCGTTCGTCGCGATCCGGTACAACCACGCCCGGAACGTCGAGCGCCCCTCGAACGTCTCGCGGCGCCGCCACGCCCGCAGGAACGTCTCCTGCACCGTGTCCTCGGCGTCCTCGAACGACCCGAGCATCCGGTAGCAGTGCACGTGCAGCTCGCGCCGGTGCCGTTCGGTCATCGCGGAGAACGTGGGCTCATCGACCTCGGTCACGGCTCGCTCTCCCCTTCGCGTGTCCAGCCTCATGGTCATCCTCTTCCGTCTCGTCGTGTCCTGTCACACGTATGACGGCTGGGGGCGCGAGAACTCATCACTCAGGGATCGAGGATGCTCCCGTCAGGCGCGAGTACGACGCATGACGATCTCGTCGTCCATGTCCTCGTCGGTCCGGACGAAGCCCAGCGACCGGTACAGGCCGACCGCGGCCTCGTTGTCGGGCGAGACGGACAGCGCGGCCTCGCGGTAGGCCGTGCCCGAGAGCGCCGGCTCCTCACGCTCCCAGAGGTCGAGCAGCACCTCTACCGTGGCGCGACCGAGCCCGCGGCCCTGGTGCTCGGCGTCGATCACCAGCCCGCCGATCCAATGGCCCTTGTCCTCCGGGTCGACGGCCCACATCACGTGCCCGACCGTCGCGTCGCCGTCCAGGATCGCGTAGGAGCGCCAGAGTCCGTCGTACGCCGACAGGCACAGGTAGTAGGTCGTCTCCGCGACCCACTCATGTTGTCCGTCCGCCGCGCGGACGCGCGCGATGTCGCGCCAGTTGGCCGAGGCGGCAGGAGCCAGGGTGATCATGAACTCATCCTGTCCCACCCGATCACGCGGAGCCGAACACGCCGCCCGTAGCGAAGGCGTGCGCCGCGAACCGCTCGCCCATGACCCGCTGCGTGTACGCGTCGGGGTGCAGCGCGTCGGGCAGCGGATGCGTCACCTCGTCCTCGTCGCCGTACAGCTCGCGCCCGTCGAGGTAGTGCAGGTGCGGGTCGTCCTGCCTGCGTGCCTCGACGATCTGCGCCATCTGCTCGCGGATCACGCGGAGGGTCAGCTTGCCCTGGGCGACCTCGGCCGGGTCGCCCGCCGCGACGAACCGCACCGCATCCGTGCCGAGCGTCGTCAGGTCGGGTCCGCCGGGACCGGGAGTGTCCTCGTGGATCGGGCACAGCACCGGCGAGACCACCAGCAGGGGCGTCTGCGGATGGCCCTCGCGGATCGTGTCGAGGAAGCCGTGCATCGCCGCGACGAACCCGCGCAGGCGCATGAGGTCGGCGTTGACCAGGTTGATGCCCATCTTCACGCTGATGACGTCGGCCGGGAGGTCGCGCATCGTGCGAGCGGTGGCCGGGTCGAGCAGGGCGCTGCCGCTGAACCCGAGGTTGATGAGGTCCACTCCCCCGGCCCGCGCCGCGACGGCCGGCCACGTGCCGGTCGGGCCGAGCGCGTTGGAGCCGTGACTGATCGAGCTGCCGTGGTGAAGCCACACCCGGCGACCATCCGGCGGAACTGCCTCGACCGGCGCATCGGCGCGCAGCGACACGATCTCGGTCAGCTCGCTGTGCGGGAGCCAGATCTCGATCGTCTTGTCCTCCGGAGCCAGCCCGACAAAGGACACCGCGCCGGGCTCACCGTTCTCGATCGTGGTGGCGCCCGTGGTCATGTCGATCGTCAGCAGGTCGCCGCCGTCGACGGACCCACGATCCGTCACCACGCCGTCGACCACGAGTTCGTAGACGCCGGCCGGTCGCGCCGGCGCCCCCACGTAGCCGACGCGCGTCGGGCGGGTCGTGAGCTCGACCGTCGTCGCGGACGTCCGCAGCACCAGCCGGACGCCCGACGGCTGTGCCTCGGCCATGAGCAGCTGCGGCTCGGGCAACTGTCGCCGAGCCCAGGCCGGTAGGCGATGCGGCTGGACTCCGCGCTCGGTCCGCTCCAGCTCGACGATGCCGCGGAACAGCGCCTCGGTGAGCGGAACGTCGTGCAGACTCGGGTCGATCATCCCGTCGACGTTACCCGCCCGCGGCTGGGATGCTGGCACCCAGGAGGTCGGGGATGGACGTGCTGGAACTCGCTGACGCGGCGGTATGGGACGCGTGGCTCGAGGAGCACCACGCCACCGCGTCCGAGGCGTGGCTGCGCATCCGGCGCAAGAACACCGACCTGCCGCTCATCACCATCGGTGACGCCCTCGACGGGGCGCTGTGCCACGGCTGGATCGACGGCCTCCGACGCTCACTCGACGACGTGTCCTTCCTGCAGCGGTACTCGCCGCGACGAGCGAGAACTCCGTGGTCGCAGGTCAACGTGGCCAAGGCCGAGGCTCTCGAGGCAGCGGGGCGGATGCGGCCCGGAGGCCTCGCACAGCTCGCGGCCGCACGTGCCGACGGACGCTGGGACGCCGCCTACGCTCCGCAGGCCGGCGGCGAGATCCCGTCCGACCTCATGGCAGCGCTCGACGCGGCGCCCACCGCCCGTGCTGCGTTCGAGCGGCTGAGCCGCACCGACCAATACGCGATCGTCCTGCCGTTGCTGAAGGCACGATCGGCCGAGGCACGGGTGCGCCTCCTTGAGCGATCGGTCGAGCGGTTGCAGGTCTCGGACCCTCAATCGCCCTGATCGGACGCGAGCGACGCCCGCCAGGCCGCGATCCGTTCCCGGAGCGACGGGAGGAGCTGCGGGTCCACGACGCCGGCGGCGTGCACCTCCCAGGTCCATCCGTCGTCCGTGGTCCAGGTCTCGGTCGCGTACTCCCCGTCACGGCGTCTGCCCGAGGCGTGACCTCGCACGGTGACCAGCGTCTCCGGCTGGACGTCGATCGCCACGTGGCCGGGCTCGGAGGACTCGATGAGCACCTCCATCGGAACCCGCGCCAGGAGCGGCGAGTGATCGAAGCGTGACGAGAGCTCCCCCGACCGGCGCCTGTTCTCGCGGAGCTGCTCACGGACCTCATCGGGGACGTCCTCGTCCTCGTCCTCGTCCAGCTCCTCCGAAGACCCGACGTAGGCGAACCAGCCCACGCTCCGGGTGTCGCCGTCCCACCGCAGCAGCGACTCGTCGACCGCGTCCAGCACCTCGAGCTCGCGCCACTCCAGGATCGTGCTGCCGGCTTCCACCCACGAGAACGGCATGCCCGTCACGGCGTCCAGCACCAGCGTCGTGGCGAAGTCGTCGTGGTAGGTGTGCTCGAGGGTGACGGTGGCCGTCGGTCGCCCGAACCGTGCGCCTCGCTCGACCGGCCCGGTCACGCGGCGCTCGTCCAGCTCGAGCTGCCGCAAGCGCGGGCGCGCCAAGAAACTGTACGAGACGTCGCCGTCCTCGTCGTCGAACGCCAGCGACCCCGGCCCGGTCTCGATCGGCAGCTCGTCACCCTTGAGGAACGTGAGCACCCGGTCGGGTGCGCGGACCGCCCGCAGCTCACCCGCGTCGGTCTCCACCCTCAACCGTTCGCAGTGCTTCCAGACCCGGAACCGGCACCCGCCGATCTGCACCAGTCCGCGCAACGGGGGCTCGCTCGCCTCCCCGCACGCCAACCGGACCATCAGCCCGACGACCTCTTCGTTCACGTCGTCACCGTAGTGCGACCCGATCCCGCGGCGCGCCGTTTCTGTCGGTGGCGCCCACTAGGTTGGGTGCATGACCTCGGAAACGACCTCTCTCTCCGCCGACGCGGTGCGTCGCGCGCGGGCGATCGCCGAGTTCACCGAGTGGCACTTCGTCGTCACCCAGCACGCCGAGCGCGGGGCGCAGATCGACCGCTGCGACGAGATCGCGCTGACCAAGGAGCTGGCGCGGCGCGAGGTCACCCTCGACCTCGCCCAGTCGCTGCACGTCTCCGAGAACACGATCTGGGCGATGATCAGCGAGTCCGGGGTCCTGCGCGACCGTGCGCCGGCCGTGTGGGAGGCGTTCCGTGCCGGAGACATCGACGGCGTGCGGGTCACGGCGATCGCCCGCACGGCCGAGCAGCTGCAGACCCGCAAGGCGCTCGACCATCTGGAGCGTTCCGCGCCGGAGTACGCGGCGACCCACACCGTCGCCGAGCTGCGCTCCTGGTTGCGACGCCTGCGCGCCCGACTCGAGCCCGAGCCGACGGCCCAAGAGACCGCCCGCGCCGTCGAGCAGCGTCATGTCTCGATCCGTCACAACGACGACGGCACGTCGTGGCTGGCCGCCCTCCTGCCCACCCCGCTCGCGATCGCCGTCGGCGACCGACTCCGCCGGACCGCGAAGTCCCTTCCGGCGATCGATCCCGACACGGGCGAGAAGGACCGCCGCACCCGTGAGCAGAAGCAGGCCGACGTCCTCGGCCACTGGCTCACGTCGTGCACCGGCACCGAGACCGACATCCGCGCCGAGATCGCCATCAGCATCGCCGCCACCGACCTGATCGGGCTCACCGACGGCCCCGGCCTCACGCTCGACGGCGAGCCGGTCGGTGCGGAGTGGGTGCGCGAGCTCGCCCAGTCCGAGCACACGCTCTTCCGGCGCCTGGTTCTCGACCCGCTCGGCGAGGTCCTCGACACCACCGTCCTGCGGACCAACCCACCGAGTCATTGCGGCGAGCACTCCGCTGGAGGGACGGCGCCTGTCGCGTCGCCGGCTGCCGAGTTCCGGCCCATGAGACCGACCTCGACCACGCGAAGGCCTACGACTCGGGCGGCCCCACCACGGCATCGAACCTCAGGTGCCTGTGCCGCAAGCACCACAACATGAAGTCCCACGGTTACCTCGACGACCGCTACCTCGATGCGCCCCTCCGGCACAGCGAGCGGTACCGCGCGACGTGACGCACCGGACACGGACCGTGATCCCGGGGTGATGTATCTTTGCTGAGGCTCGCCTAACCCAGGGCGGCCGGCAAAGGTGACACACGATGCTCGGTACTTTCCTGATCGGCCTGCGCGAGGGCCTCGAAGCCTCGCTGGTGGTCGGCATCCTCATCGCCTACGTCCGCAAGATCGGCCGCGACGACGTCGTGCCCCGCATCTGGGCGGGCGTGGCGCTGGCGGTCGTGCTCTCGCTGGGCCTCGGCGCCCTCCTGACCTTCGGCACCTACGGGCTGACGTTCGAGGCGCAGGAGATCATCGGCGGGACGCTGTCGATCCTGGCGGTCGGACTCGTCACCTGGATGATCTTCTGGATGGCCCGCACGGCCCGAGGCCTCAAGCGCGAGCTGGAGCACCAGGTCGACGCCCGCCTCGATGGTCCCGGCTGGGGCCTCGTCGCCATCGGCTTCGTCGCCGTCGCTCGCGAGGGCCTCGAGACCGCCCTCTTCCTCTGGAGCGCCGTCCGCTCCAACGGCGACGCTCCCCTGGCCTGGGTGGGCGCCGTGCTGGGCCTGCTCACGGCCGTGGCGATCGGATGGCTCATCTACAAGGGCATCGTCCGCATCAACCTCGGCACGTTCTTCACCTGGACCGGAGCCCTGCTGATCGTCGTCGCCGCGGGCATCCTGGCCTACGGCGTCCACGACCTGCAGGAGGCCGGAGTCCTGCCCGGCCCGTGGACCCAGGGTGGATCCGGCTGGGCGTTCCAGCTGAGCGACACGATCGACCCGTCCGGCCTGCCCGCCGCGCTGCTCAAGGGCACGATCGGCTTCGCCCCCGACATGACCAAGCTCGAGATCGCAGCCTGGGCGGCCTACCTCGCCGTCGTCGGCACCGCGTACGCGCGCGCCACCCGACGACCCACCCCCGCGGCCCAGCCCGCCACGACCGAAGGATCCCGTGCATGAATCGTCGCTCCCGCTCCACCGTGCTGGCCGTCGCCCTCACCGCGACGCTCGGCCTGAGCGCCTGCGTCAAGAACTCCGAGTCCGGTGACGACGCCATCAAGGTCACCAGCACCGCCGACGGGTGCGAGGTGTCGACGGCGAAGGCCGACAGCGGCACGATCACCTTCGACGTCACCAACGACGGCGACAAGATCACCGAGTTCTACGTGCTCGACAGCAACAAGCTGCGGATCGTCGGCGAGGTCGAGAACATCGCCCCCGGCACCTCGCGCGACCTGACCGTCCAGGCCCAGCCCGGCGAGTACTTCACCGAGTGCAAGCCCGGCATGGTTGGCGACGGCATCGGCAACGCGAAGTTCACCGTCACCGGCGACGACGTGGCCGTCGACGAGGACCAGCAGAAGGCGATCGACGCGGCCGTCGCCTCGTACACGGCCTACACGAAGGACCAGGTCGGCGAGCTGGTCGGCAACGTCGACGACTTCGTCGCGGCGTACACGTCCGGCGACGACGAGACCGCTCGGAAGCTCTTCCCGATCACGCGGATCAACTACGAGCGCATCGAGCCCACCGCCGAGCAGTTCGGCGACCTCGACCCGAAGATCGACTACCGCAAGCCCGGCGCCGAGGCCGAGAACCTGCCGTTCACCGGCTTCCACCGCATCGAGATGGACCTGTGGCTCGACGAGGCGCGGAAGAACTACCCGACCGAGGAACTGATCGAGCTCGACGAGAAGGGCCGCGCGAAGCTGGGCGACCAGCTCAGGACGGACATCAAGGCCCTCTACGACAAGGTCCACTCCGATGAGTTCGTGCTGACCGTCGGCGACATCACCAACGGCGCCATCGGACTGCTCGACGAGATCGCCGCGCCCGACGGCAAGCTGCCCGGCGAGGAGGACGAGTTCAGCCACACCGACCTCTACGACTTCTACGCCAACGTCGAGGGCGCCCAGGTCGCGTACGGCGCGGTCCGCGACATCGCCGAGGCCAAGGGCACCGAGGGCGAGAAGCTCGTCGGCGACCTCGACCGCCAGTTCAAGGGCATGTTCGCCCTGCTCGAGACGTACGGCGACTACGACCAGGGCTTCGTCTCCTACGACACGGTCGAGCAGGCGCAGCGCAACGAGCTCGGCGCCCAGCTGAACGCCCTGAGCGAGCCGCTGTCGCAGCTGACGCACACCGTCCTGGGAGTCTCGAAGTCATGACCGGTCCGCGGCTGTCACGCCGGTCGGCCCTCGGGCTGATCGGCGCGGCAGGTGCTGCCGGCGTCGCCGGTGGGTTCACCGCCGGCGCCGCGCGGGGTGACGACGCCCCCAGCACCACCGATCTCGTGGTGCCGTTCCGCGGCAAGCACCAGGCCGGCATCACCACCGCGGTCCAGCAGCACCTGTACTTCGCGTCCTTCGACATGACGTCCACCGCCGGGCGCGAGGAGCTCAAGTCCCTGCTGGCCGACTGGACGGCCGCGGCCGCCCGCATGACCCGGGGCCAGGACGTCACCGACGAGGGAGCCGTCGGCGGCGGCCCGTACAAGCCGCCGGACGACACCGGCGAGGCGCTCGACCTCCAGGCCAACGCCCTGACCATCACGTTCGGCTTCGGCCCCACCCTGTTCGAGGACGCGGACGGGCGCGACCGCTTCGGCATCGCCGACCGGCGCCCGAAGGAGCTCGTCGAGCTGCCCTCGTTCGCGTTCGACCTGCTCGAGGACCGCTTCAGCGGCGGCGACCTGTGCATCCAGGCGTGCGCCAACGACCCGCAGGTCGCCGTGCACGCCATCCGCAACCTCTCGCGCATCGCCTTCGGCCGGGCGCAGGTCCGCTGGACGCAGCTCGGCTACGGCCGCACCTCGACCACGTCCAAGGCGCAGGCCACCCCACGCAACCTCTTCGGCTTCAAGGACGGCACCGCCAACATCTTCGGCAGCGACGGCTCCGACCTTGCGACATCGGTCTGGGCCGACGACTCCGACCAGCCCTGGCTCGACGGCGGCACGTTCCTCGTCGCCCGCAAGATCCAGATGCTGATCGAGTCGTGGGACCGCGTCCGGCTGGAGGAGCAGGAGGCCATCATCGGCCGCGACAAGGGCGAGGGCGCTCCCCTGTCGGGCGGCACCGAGTTCACCGAGCCGAAGTTCGACGTCTTCTCGACCAAGGCCGGTGGCCCGGCGATCCCGATGGACTCCCACGTCCGGCTGGCCCACCCCGACCACAACGGCGGCGCGCGGATGCTGCGGCGCGGCTACAACTTCGTCGAGGGCAACAACGACCTGGGCCAGCTCAACGCCGGCCTGTTCTTCCTCGCGTTCGTGCGCTCGCCGCAGCAGTTCATCGACGTCCAGAGGTCGCTGGCGAAGGACACGCTCAACGAGTACATCCGCCACATCGGATCGGCGATCTTCGCGGTCCCCGGCGGCATCCGCGCCGGGGACTCCGTCGGAAGCGGGCTCTTCTAGTCGGTCGGCTGATTCGTGTCGGTCGGCTGGTCCTTGACCTGGGCGACCTTCGACAGCAGCCCGTTCACGAACCGCGGCGACTCGTCGGTGGAGAGCTCGGTGGCCAGCTCGACCGCCTCGCTGATCGCGACCGGGTCGGGCACGTCGTCGACGTGCAGGATCTCGAACACCGCGATCCGCAGCAGGTTGCGGTCGACCGCGGGCATCCGCTCGAGCGGCCAGGCGTGCGAGTGCTCCTCGAGCAGCGCGTCGATCTGCTCGATGTTCGCGGCGACGCCCTCGACCAGCGAGACGGTGTACGGGTTGACCGGCGGGTCGTTGACCTCGAGCCGGTCGGCCAGCGTGCCGTCAGCCGAGAGCCCCCGGGACTCGGACTCGAAGAGGATGTCCAGGGCCCGCTTGCGCGCCTTGGTGCGAGCAGCCATCAGGCCTTCACACGACCGAGGTAGCTGCCGTCACGGGTGTCGACCTTGATCTTCTCGCCCGAGCCGACGAACAGCGGGACCTGGATCTCCTTGCCCGTCTCGAGGCGCGCCGGCTTGGTGCCGCCGCTGGAGCGGTCGCCCTGCAGGCCCGGGTCGGTGTGCTCGATGACGAGCTCGACCGAGGCCGGCAGCTCGACGTAGAGCACGCGGCCCTCGTTGGTGGCGACGACGGCGTCCTGGTTCTCGAGCAGGTAGTCGACGGTGGAGCCCATGATCTCGGGCGTGACCTCGATCTGGTCGAACGTGGCGGTGTCCATGAAGACGTAGTTGCTGCCGTCGTTGTACAGGTACTGCATGTCGCGCTTGTCGACGCTGGCGGTCTCGACCTTCATGCCGGCGTTGAAGGTGCGGTCGAGCGTCTTGCCCGACTCGACGTCCTTCAGCTTGGTGCGGACGAAAGCAGGGCCCTTGCCCGGCTTGACGTGCTGGAAGTCGATGACGGTGAGCAGCCGTCCGTCGATCTTGAGCACCATGCCGTTCTTGAGGTCGTTCGTGGTCGCCATCAGTCGATCTCCAGGAGTTCTGTGGTCATGTCGGTGAGCACGTCCGGCTCACCACCATGGTGGTCGGGGTCGGTGACGAGGACGGTGTCCTCGATGCGCACGCCCCCTCGGCCCGGGAGATAGATCCCCGGTTCCATCGTCAGGACGGTGCGGCTGGCAAGTCTACCGGGGTGTGCGGACGCGATGAACGGGTCCTCGTGGATCTGGAGTCCGACGCCGTGTCCGAGGCCTGTCGTGAAGGCGTCGAGCCATCCCGCGCGCTCGAGCGAGTCGCGCGCCGCGGCGTTGGACTCGGCCACCGGGACACCCGGGCGGAGCCGGTCGAGACCGGCGGCCTGCGACTCCTTCACGGCGGCGTGGATCTCGCGCTGCCACGCGGCGGCGCTGCCGATCACGACGGTGCGCGTGCAGTCCGCGTGGTAGCCATCGACCTTGGCGCCGAAGTCGACCTTGACGAGGTCGCCGGCCCGCAGCACGCGGTCGGTCGGCTGGTGGTGCGGGATGGCGGTGTTCTCGCCCGAGGCCAGGATCGTGTCGAAGGCGCGGTCCTCGGCACCCAGATCGAGCATCCGCCACTCGAGGTCGCGCGCGACCTCCCGCTCGGTGCGGCCGGCCAGCGGGCCGACGAGCAGGGCCTCGAGGGCCTCGCACGAGATCTCGCACGCGCGCCGCAGCGAGGCGATCTCGTCGTCGTCCTTCACCTCGCGCAGGCGCTCGACCAGCCGTCCGGAGGCCTCGGGCCGGTCGAGCTTCTGCCACGACTCGACGTCCAGCACGTGCGTCTCGGCGACGAGGTCGGCCGGAGCGCGGCCCGCGGCGACACCGAGGAGGTCGCGGGTCACGAGGATCTCGACATCGGCCAGACCCGCCGCGGCGAGCTCGGCGGCCGCCTGGTCGCGGTAGCGGCCGTCGGTCAGGAACACGGGCTCGCCGTGGGTCTGCACCAGGACGGCGCCGTTCGAGCCGGTGAAGCCGGTCAGGTAGCGCACGTTGACCAGGTCGGACACGTACATCGCGGCATGCCCGGCCTCGCGCAGGAGGTCCTGGAGCCGCTCGATGCGGGTGCCGTCAGCCACGGACGGCGTCCCAGCACTCGCGCAGCACGTCCTCGTCGGGCCCGGCCAGGATCACCGGCTGCGCCAGGCCGTCGAGCACGACGAACCGCAGCTGGTCGCCGCGGGTCTTCTTGTCGAGACGCATCCCGGCGAGGAGGTCGGCGAACGTCGCGCCGTCGTAGCTCGTCGGGAGGCCCACGAGACCCAGAATGGCACGGTGGCGCGCCAGCAGCGCGTCGTCGATCAGCCCGTTCCGGTGGGCGAGCTCGGCGACGAACACCATGCCGACGCTGATCGCCTCGCCGTGGCGGATCGTGTACTTCTCGTGCCGCTCGATCGCGTGGGCCAGCGTGTGGCCGTAGTTGAGCGCCTCGCGCCCGATCGATCCGTCCGCACCGGTCTCACGCAGGTCGGTGGCGACGGTGGCGGCCTTGACGACGATCCCCCGGGTGACGAGGTCGGCCAGCAGGTCGTCGGCCGGGTCGAGCGCGCGCTCGGGCGCGGCCTCGACGTCGGCGAGGATCGTGGGGTCGGCGATGAACCCGCACTTGATGACCTCGGCCAGTCCCCCGCGCAGCTCACGGACCGGCAGGTCGGCCAGCGTCGAGAGGTCGCACAGCACGCCGACGGGCTCGTGGAACGCGCCGACGAGGTTCTTGCCCGCCGCGACGTTGATGCCGGTCTTGCCGCCGACCGCGGCGTCGACCATGCCGAGCACGGTGGTGGGGACGGTGACGAAGCGGACACCGCGCAGCCAGCTGGCGGCGACGAACCCGGCGAGGTCGGTGGTGGCCCCTCCCCCGACGCCGATGACGAGGTCGGAGCGGGTGAAGCCGCGCAGCCCGAGCTGGTCCCAGCAGTGCGCGAGGAACTCGACGGTCTTGGCCTGCTCGCCGTCGGGCGCCTCGATCAGCAGCACCTCGCGACCGGGCAGGTGCAGCGCGAGCCCCTCGGCGACGCCCTTGACCGGTCCGGCGTGGATGATCGCGACGCGCAGGGCGTCCTCGGGGACGAGGTGCTCGAGCTCGGCCATCACGTGGTGGCCCACGACGACCTCGTACGGCCGCGCCGTCTCGACCGCGACGCGGCGGGTCATCGGCCCATCTCCGCGAGGATCCGGTCGGCGACCTGGTCGGGCGTGAGCTCGTTCGTGTCGACCGTGAACGTCGCGACCTGCTGGTAGAGCGGTCGGCGGGCGTCCATGAGTTTCTTGAGCTGGCCGCGGATGTTGCCCATCAGCAACGGGCGACCGGTGTTCATGCCGACGCGGGCCGCCGCGCCGGCCAGGCTGACGTCCAGGTGCGCGACCGTGTGGTCGGCCAGCAGGGCGCGGGTGCGCTCGTCGATGACGGCCCCTCCCCCGAGCGCCAGCACTCCGTCGTGGGTGCTCAGCGCCTCGGCCACCGCGGCTGCCTCCAGCTCGCGGAAGACGGGTTCGCCGCGGCCGACGAAGATGTCCTGGATCGACTCCCCCTCGGCGGCCTCGACGTCCTGGTCGGTGTCGCGGACCGCGACGCCCAGCCGGGCCGCGAGCAGCTCGGCGACGGTGGTCTTGCCGGACCCGGGCGGACCCACGACCACCACGACCGGCCGGGTCGAGGTCACCGGTAGCTCAGGTTCTCGAGGTAGGTGCGCACGTTGCGTGCCGTCTCTCCGACGGAGTCGCCGCCGAACTTCTCCAGCAGCGCGTCGGCGACCACGAGCGCGACCATGGCCTCGGCGACGATGCCGGCGGCCGGGACGGCGCAGACGTCGGAGCGCTGGTGGTGCGCGCGGGTCTCCTCGCCGGTCTGGACGTCGATCGTGCGCAGGGCCCGCGGCACGGTGGCGATGGGCTTCATGGCCGCACGCACGCGCAGCAGCTCGCCCGTCGTCATGCCGCCCTCGGTGCCGCCGGCGCGACCCGAGACGCGACGGATGCCCTCGGGCGTGGGGACGATCTCGTCGTGCGCCAGCGAGCCGCGCGTCCGCGCCAGCTCGAAGCCGTCGCCGAGCTCGACGCCCTTGATCGCCTGGATGCCCATGAGCGCGGCGGCCAGGCGGCTGTCGAGCCGGCGGTCCCACTGCGTGTGCGAGCCCAGACCCGGCGGCAGGCCCTCGACGATGACCTCGACGACACCGCCGAGGGTGTCCCCGTCCTTGTGGGCGGCGTCGACCTCGGCCACCATCGCGGCGGAGGCATCGGGATCGAAGCAGCGCAGCGGGTCGGCGTCGAGGCGCTCGACGTCGGCATGGCTCGGCAGGACGCCCGCGGGCGCCTTGACCGTGCCCAGCTCGACGACGTGGCTGACGATCGTCGCGCCGGTGGTCTGGGCGATGAACTGGGCGGCGATCTCACCCAGGGCGACGCGGGCGGCCGTCTCGCGGGCGCTGGCGCGCTCGAGGATCGGGCGGGCCTCGTCGAAGTCGAACTTCTGCATGCCGGCCAGGTCGGCGTGGCCCGGGCGCGGACGCGTCAGCGGCGCGTTGCGCTTGAGCCCGGCGAGGGTCTCGGGGTCGACCGGGTCGGCCGACATCACCTGGTCCCACTTGGGCCACTCGCTGTTGCCGATGCGCATCGCGATCGGGCTGCCGAGCGTGCGGCCGTGGCGGATGCCGCCGATGATCTCCAGCTCGTCGGCCTCGAAGGCCATGCGCGCGCCGCGGCCGTAGCCGAGACGGCGGCGCGCCAGGGCGGCCTGGATCTCCTTGCTCGTCACCTCGACCCCGGCCGGAAGGCCATCGAGGGTCGCGACGAGTGCGGGGCCGTGTGACTCACCGGCAGTCAACCAACGAAGCATGGGGCGATTCTCTCAGACCCACAGAGCCGCGAACGCACCGAGCAGCAGGTATGGACCGAACGCGATCGGCGTCTGGTTGCCGAGACGGCCACGGACGAGCACCAGACCGGCGATCGCGCCGATGACGAGACCGAAGAACAGGCCGTAGAACGTGGCGATGAAGCCGAGCGGACCGAGGCCCACGCCCACCACCGCCGACAGCCGGATGTCGCCGTAGCCCATGGGGCCGAGCAGGCCCAGCACGAAGTAGAAGCCGAACACCCCGAGGTTGCCGTAGAGCGCGTGCAGCAGCACCGACGCGTCCTGCATCCACAGCGCGCTGACGCCGATCAGCAGCCACGACAGGACGTACAGCGGCGCGACGATCAGGTACGGCAGCAGGTGCACCTTCCAGTCGACCCACGCCAGCACCGGGGTCGCGGCGGCGATCGGGATCCAGACCGGCAGCAGCCTCGGCTCGGTGATCGTGGCGGCGGCGACCGCACCCAGGACGGCCGCCGGCAGGGCGAGCCAGAGGCCCAGCCGAGGCACGGCGCCGAGCTCGACGTACGGGATCTTGACCGGCATGTCCGGCTCGGGCTCAGCGGTGGGCTCGGGCAGCCGGGACAGCAGCAGCGGCGACACCGCGGCCAGCAGCCCGGCCAGCAGCGCACTCACGAGGATCGACACGAGGTGCACCCTAACGGCTGGCGAGCGCCTCCATGGCCGCTGTCACCAGGACCTCGGGCTCGACCGTCTCACCGGTCATCAGGGCGACCTGCAGCACCGCCTGGTGGGCCAGCAGGTCCAGTCCGGTGACGAGGGCGCGGCCGTCCGACTGGGCCGACCGCATCAGCGTGGTGGGCCACGGGTCGTAGACGACGTCGAACACGGCGGACGCGGTGCCGGTGTAGGCGTGCTCGTGCCCCGCCAATGCCGCTCCGGGCACGGTCGACACGAGCAGGTCGACGGTCTCGGTGACGTCGAGCTGCAACGGCACGACCGACACCGACAGGCCGAGCTTCTCGACGGCGCGCGCGGTGGTGGCCGCCCGGTCGGTGTCGCGGACCCGCAGCTCGATCTCGCGCGCGCCGAGGCGCTGGCAGGCCAGCGCCACCGAGGCCGCGGTGGCCCCCGCGCCGAGGATGCGCACGGAGCTCAGCCTGTCGACGCCGACCTCGCGCAGCGCGTTCATGGCGCCGGGGACGTCGGTGTTGGCCGCCGACCAACCCCCGTCGATCGCGACGAGGGTGTTGGCGACCCCGAGTGCCACGACGTGGGCGTCGCGCTCGGACGCGAGCGTCGCGGCCTCGCGCTTCAGCGGCGCGGTGACCGAGTAGCCGCGCCAGCCCTCACGGTGCTCGGAGACGAACTCGGTGAGCTCGCCGTCCTGGACGTCGAAGGCGCCGTAGCTCCAGTCGAGCCCGAGCACGCCGTAGGCGGCCCGGTGCATCGCCGGCGACAGCGAGTGGGCGATGGGGGAACCGAGGACGGCGCACCTCACCTCAGCCACCACACGAGCCGGCGCCGTACTCCGCCTGGCAGTCGGCCGTGTGCTTGCCGAAGTCCTCGTTGTAGATCACCGAGCCGTCCTTCGTCGCGAAGAAGTACAGCCACGGGCCCTCGGCCGGGTTGAGCGCCGCCTCGATCGAGGCCTCGCCCGGCGAGCCGATGGGTCCCGGGGGCAGCCCGGCGTGCTGGTACGTGTTGTAGAGCGACGGGTTGGCGCGCTCCTCGGCCGTGGTCCAGACGTCGCCCTTGCGCTCGCTGACGTACGACACCGTCGAGTCCAGCTGCAGCGGCATCCCCTGCTCGATGCGGTTGTAGAGGACGCGGGCGATCTTGGCGTAGTCCTCGGGCTTCTGGCCCTCGTACTCGAGGATGCTGGCGACGGTGAGGACCTCCTCGCCCGACAGGCCGAGCGCCGGGGCGCGCGAGCCGATGTCGAGGTCCTTGGCGACCCGGAGCGTCTGCTCGACCATCCGCGTCAGCACGTCCTTGGCGTCCTCGCCCGGCTCGACGAAGTACGTCTCGGGGTACAGGTAGCCCTCGGGGTTGCCGTTGGCGAACTCGGGCAGGCCGATGGACGCGGGGTCGTCGAGGGCGGCCTCGAGGTCCTTGGCGTCGAGCTCGGTGTTCTTGGCGATGATCTCGACGATCTGCCCCACCCGCGCGCCCTCGGGCACCGTGAACTTCGCCTGGACCCGCGCCGACGGGTCGACGAGGGCGGTCAGCGCGGCCTCGGCCGACATCTGCTGGCGCAGGCGGTACGTGCCGGGCTGGATCTGCTGGGCCCGCGCGTCGGTGAGGCTCAGCTGGTAGAACGCCTCGGACGACTTGACGACGTCCTCCTCGGCCAGCAGCCGGGCGATCTGGATGCCGTTGGCGCCGGACGGGATCGCCACCTCGACCTGGCCCGTGCCGGAGCCGGAGTAGTCCTCGGCCCCGCCCATGCGGTCCATCACCTTCGTGACGACGACGTAGCCGCCGATGAGGATCGCGATGACCGCCAGCAGCGCCAGGACGTTGCGCAGTCCCTTCTTCTTCGCCGGGGGCGGCTCCTCCCGGCGTCGCGAGCCGGGGCCCGCGGGTCGGGGCTCGTCAGGTCCGGTGAGGATCTCCAGACCGCCGTCGCCGTCACTCATGCGTCGTTCCCTTCGTCACGTCGACGACCTCGCCGGGCGCGGTTCCGCGCGTCTTCTCGGCATCGATCGCCGACTGCAGAATCACCACGGCGGCCGCCTGGTCGATGACCGCGCGTGAGGACTTCGTCGTGCGCCCACTCGCGTGCAGCTGGGCCTGGCCCGCCACCGTCGAGAGTCGTTCATCGATCAACCGTACCGAAACCCCCGGCATGGCAGCATCGAGCGCCACCGCGAGCTCGCCGGCGAACGCCCGCACCTTGATCGCGGCGGGACCCTCGCGACCGGACATCCCCAGCGGCAGGCCCGCGACGACCTCGAGCACCTCGTACTCCTGCGCCAGCGCGACGAGGCGAGCGATGGCCTGCGGTCCGGCGGCGACGGTCTCGACCGGGGTGGCGATCAGCCCGTCCGGGTCGCACGACGCGACACCGATCCGGGCGTCGCCCACGTCGACCCCCAGCCGACGGCCCCTGCGCCACGTCATCCGCGCAGGGCCTCCCGCACGGCGGCGAAAGCCGGGTCGATGCCACCGAGGTCGGTGCCACCGCCCTGGGCCACGTCGGCCTTGCCGCCACCGCGACCGCCGATCCGCTCCCCCACCGTCGCGACGAGCTGCTGGGCCGAGAGGCCGCGGTCGATCGCGGCCGGGTTGAGCGCGACGACGGCCGATGGCTTGTCGCCGGCCGTGCCGATGACGACGACCACGGCCGGACGATCGGTGAGCCGGCCGCGGATGTCTAGCGCGAGCTGGCGCACGTCGCCACCGCCCACGCCCTCGGCGCGGTGGCCGACGAACGCGACGCCGTCGACGTCCTCGGCGGCCTGCGCGAGATCGCCCGCGGCGCCCTGCAGCTCGGCGGTGCGGAGCTTCTCGAGCTCCTTCTCCGTGGCCTTCAGGCGCGAGACGAGGTCCTGGACCCGGGCGGGCACGTCGGCCGGCTTGGTCTTCAGCACCTCGGTGAGCTGCTGCACGAGGTCGCGCTCGCGGGCGAGGTACTCGAAGCCCTCGATGCCGACGAGCGCCTCGACGCGGCGGTTGCCCGCACCGACCGAGGAGTCCGACGTGAGCACGACCGTGCCGATCTGGCTGGAGCGCTCGACGTGCGTGCCGCCGCAGAGCTCGCGCGACCAGGGGCCGCCGATCTCGATGACGCGCACCTCCTCGCCGTAGTTCTCGCCGAACAGCGCCAGGGCGCCGAACTCCTTGGCCTCGGGCAGCGTCATGAAGTGCTGCGAGACCTGCAGGTCCTCGCGCAGCGCCCGGTTCGAGACGTGCTCGACCTGGTGCAGCTGCTCGGGGTCGAGCGCGCCGCCCCAGCCGAAGTCGAGGCGCAGGTAGCCGGGCCGGTTGTAGGAGCCGGACTGCAGCGCCGTCGGGCCGAGCACCTCGCGCAGCGCGGCGTGCACGACGTGCGTGCCCGAGTGCGCCTGGCGGGCGCCGAGGCGCCACTCGTGGTCGACCTCGGCCGACAGGGCCGCACCGGCCGTCAGCTCGCCGGACTGGATGCGCACCTGGTGGACGACGAGTCCGCGGATGGGCCGCTGGACGTCGAGCACCTCGGCCTGGCCACCGTCCCAGCGCAGGGTGCCGGCGTCGGCGTTCTGGCCGCCGGACTCGGCGTAGAAGCCCGTGCGGTCGAGGACGACCTCGCCGACCTGGCCCTCGGACAGGACCGGGACGCTCGCGCCGCCGGAGAGCAGCGCCAGCACCTTCGACTCGGTGATGAGGTTGGTGTAGGCGACCCAGTCGGTGGGGCCGAACGCGTCGATGGTCTCGCGGTAGACCGTCGTGTCGGCGTGCACGCCCTTCTTCGCCTTGGCGTCGGCCTTGGCGCGGTTGCGCTGCTCGGCCATGAGCGCGCGGAAGCCCTCCTGGTCCACCTCCAGGCCCTGCTCCTGCGCCATCTCCAGCGTCAGGTCGATCGGGAAGCCGTAGGTGTCGTGCAGCTGGAACGCCTGGTCGCCGCTCAGCACCGTGCCGCCGGACTGCTTGGTCTCGCCCGCGGCGACGTCGAAGATCTGCGTGCCCTTGCCGAGCGTCTGGCGGAACGCCTCCTCCTCGGCGTAGGCGATCTGGCTGATGCGCGCGAAGTCGGTCTCGAGCTCGGGGTAGGACGCCTTCATCCGCTCCATGCTGACCGGCAGCAGCTGGGGCAGCGCGGGATCCTCGTAGCCCAGCAGGCGCATCGAGCGCACGGCGCGGCGCAGCAGGCGGCGCAGCACGTAGCCGCGCGACTCGTTGCCGGGCGTGACGCCGTCGCCGATCAGCATCAGGCCGCTGCGGACGTGGTCGGCGATCACGCGGAAGCGCACGTCGTCGCCGTGGTCGGCGCCGTACGCGCGACCGCTCAGCTCGGCGGCCTTGGCGATGACCGGGTAGACCTCGTCGATCTCGTAGAGGTTCTCCTTGCCCTGCAGCAGGTAGGCGACGCGCTCCAGGCCCATGCCGGTGTCGATGTTCTGGTGCGGCAGGGGGCCGACGACGTCGAACTGGTCCTTGGCGACCACGTTCGTGATCTCCTCCTGCATGAAGACCAGGTTCCAGATCTCCAGGAAGCGGTCCTCGTCGGCCTCGGGGCCGCCGTCGGGCCCGTACTCCGGGCCACGGTCGACGTAGATCTCCGAGCACGGGCCACCGGGGCCGGGCACGCCCATGTGCCAGTAGTTGTCGAGCAGGCCGCGGTTCTGGATCCGCTCGTCGGGCAGGCCCGCGACGCGGCGCCAGATCTCGCGCGACTCGGTGTCGGTGTGCAGGACGGTGACCCAGATCTTCTCGGGGTCGAACCCCAGGCCGCCGTCGTCGACCGAGCCGGTGATGAGCTCCCAGGCGTGCGTGATCGCACCTTCCTTGAAGTAGTCACCGAAGCTGAAGTTGCCGTTCATCTGGAAGAACGTGCCGTGCCGGGTGGTCTTGCCGACCTCCTCGATGTCGAGGGTGCGCACGCACTTCTGCACGCTCGTGGCGCGCTCGAACGGGGGCGTCTCCTGGCCGAGGAAGTACGGCTTGAACGGCACCATGCCGGCGTTGACGAACAACAGGTTCGGGTCGTCGAACAGCAACGGGGCCGAAGGCACGACCGTGTGGCCGGCGTTCTCGAAGTGGGAAAGAAATCGGCGCCGGATCTCAGCGGTTTCCATCAGGGAAGTTCCTTCGGTTCGGAGGGGACGGAGGGCTCGGGCAGGGCGAGCCGGAGATCGGGGTCGGAGGCCAGCAGGTGCGTGCGCAGCTGGTGCTCCTTGCTGTGCTTGCCCTCGGCGAGCTCGGCGCGGAAGGCGCGGACGCCGGTGCCGAGCGCGGCTGCCTGGTCGATGAGGCCGGGCATGGAGGCGCGGTAGGCGGCGCGCTTGGCCTTGACGCTCCCGTAGACGCCGGCGGCCGTGCCGGCGACGAACCACACGAGGCGGGCGCTCACGAACCCACCCAGCCGCGGCCCGACGCGGGCGGCGGGTCGTTCGTGGCCCGGGCGGCGGCCTTGGCAGCGCGCTGGCGGGCCCGCTTGCGGGCGCGGTACTCGCGGCGCATCAGCGCGGTGATCCGGTCGCGGCTCTCGGGGCGCAGCGCATGGGCCAGGCCCGCGGCGAAGATGCTCAGCCGCACGCTGGGGCGCGTCATCGAGGCCGCCACCAACTGGTCGTGGGTGGGCTGCACGATCACGCGACCCTCGACGACGCGGACGACCTCGGCGGGCGGCTGCACTTCCCGCTGAGTTTCACGTTCCACCAGCGACACGCCGTCCTCGACGGGCGCAACGTGCAACTCAGCGGGCTCCGGGGGCGCGGCGTGGTGCAGCGCCCGCAGTCGGCGGAGGGCGAGCACGGCGATCACGGCAGCGCCGACCGCCACGACGGCCAGCACGGCCGTGGCGACGAGGATCAGCAGCTGCACGGACATGGAACGAGATTACCGGTCTCGGACGATCGCGCGGATTCGGGCGAGTCGCTCGGCGATGGCCCCTTCGGCCCCATGGGGCCCGGGCCGGTAGTAGTCCGCCCCGTCCACGTCGTCCGGCGCGTACTGCTGCGGCACCACGCCACGGGTGTCGTCGTGGGGGTACACGTAGTCGTGACCGTGGCCCAGCTTCTTGGCCCCGGAGTAGTGCGCGTCACGCAGTGCGGGCGGCACGGCGCCGACCTTGCCGGCCCGGACGTCGGCCATCGCCGCGTCGATCGCGCGGATGACGGCGTTGGACTTCGGCGCCGTCGCGAGGTGGATGACCGCCTGGGCGAGCGGGATGCGCGCCTCGGGAAAGCCGATCATCGCGACGGCCTGCGCGGTCGCCGTGGCCATCGGCAGCGCAGTGGGGTCGGCCATGCCGATGTCCTCACTGGCATGGATCATCAGCCGACGGGCGATGAAGCGCGGGTCCTCCCCCGCCTCGATCATCCGGGCCAGGTAGTGCAGCGCGGCGTCCACGTCGGACCCGCGGATCGACTTGATGAACGCGCTCGTGACGTCGTAGTGCTGGTCGCCCTGGCGGTCGTACCGCACGGCGGCCTTGTCGACCGCGAGCGCCGCGTCGTCGAGCGTGATCTCGTCGTGGCCCTGATCGGTCGCGGCACCGGCAGCGGCCTCCAGGTACGTCAGGCCGCGCCTGCCGTCGCCACCCGCCAGCCGCACGAGGTGGTCGCGGGCGTCGTCGGCGATCTTGAGCTCACCGTCGAAGCCGCGCTCGTCGGCGACGGCCCGGTCGAGCAGGACGGCGATGTCGTCGTCGGTGAGCGGCTGCAGGGTCAGCAGCAGCGAGCGGCTCAGCAGCGGCGAGATCACGCTGAAGTGCGGGTTCTCGGTGGTGGCCGCGACGAGGCTGACCCAGCGGTTCTCGACACCGGGCAGCAGGGCGTCCTGCTGGGCCTTGCTGAAGCGGTGGACCTCGTCCACGAACAGGACGGTCTCTTTGCCGCGCGACAGCGCCTGGCGAGCACCGGCGATGACCTCGCGGACCTCCTTGACGCCGGCGCTGACGGCCGACACCTCCACGAAGCGGCGGTCGGTCTGGCGGCTGATCAGGCTGGCCAGCGTCGTCTTGCCGGTGCCCGGAGGCCCCCAGAGCAGAACCGTCAGGGGCGCGTTGCCCTCGATCATCCGGCGCAGCGGCGACCCGGGCGCCAGCAGGTGCTGCTGGCCCACCAGCTCGTCGAGCGACTGCGGCCGCATCCGCACGGCCAGCGGCGCGCTCGAGTGGACGTTGCCCGCAAGGGAGCCACTCGAGTCGCGCCGCGGGTCCGACGGCGCCTGATCCGGAAGATCGAACAGTCCGTCAGCCATGAGGACCAGCCTAGTCGCGCGCCGCCACCCTCGGGCGGCGAGCGACCAGGACGGCTCCGCCCAGCGTCAGCACGAGGTAACCGGCACCTGCCAGCAGGTACCGGGTCCTCAACGCATCGCGGCACTCGTACCGGTCCACCTGGACGCCGGACTCACGCAGCTGCTTGGCCGAGTAGGCGTCGAGTTCGATGTGGTTCACGCCGTAGGGGGTGGCGCGGTTGTTGCACGTCGTGCCGTCGATCGTCAGCGGCGTCGCTGTCGCGAGCCACGCCCCGATCGTCGCCGCCACGAGCACTGCGACAGCGATGAGGGCGCGACGTGACCTCCGTGCGGCTCGGGCCAGTGCCGCGGCACCGACGGCGAAGACGACGACGACGCACGGCCACGAGCCCAAGATCTCCCACATGGGGCTGCATCCTGCCAGTGATCTCGCGCGAGATCAGGTCACTCCCCCGTGCGGCCGTCGATGCACTCGCGCAGCAGGTCGGCGTGCCCGCAGTGGCGCGCGTACTCCTCGATCATGTGGACGAGGAGGTCGCGGATCGGGACGCGCTCCCCGCGCCGCGGCAGCTCACGGCCGAGGTCGCCCTCGTCGATGCCGGCGAGCCACTCCTCGGCACGCGCGATCTGCGACCGCAGAGCCGCGAACGCCTCGTCGACGCACTCCTGCGTGCCGACGGCCTCGTTGAAGTCGGCGTCGCGGTCCTGGTCCTTGAGGAACAGCGCCGGCTCCGACGAGCCCTGCGCGACCGTCACGAACCAGTGGTGCTCGACGTACGCCATGTGACGGACCAGCCCGAGCAGCGACAAGGCGCTGGGCGGCACGCTGCGCTGCGCGAGCTGCTCCGGCGAGAGGTCCTCGCACTTCCGCTGGAACGTCTGGCGGTAGTGCGCCAGGTACTCCGCGTAGTTGGCCCTCTCGCCGCCGGCGGTCACGACGCGTCGTCGTCCTTCTCGTCCTCGTCGGGCTCGGCGTCGACACCGGCCTCGGCGCGCTGCTCGGCCGTGATCGGCGCCGGAGCCGCGGTGAGCGGGTCGTAGCCACCGCCGGACTTCGGGAACGCGATCACGTCGCGGATCGAGTCGGCACCGGCCAGCAGCGCGACCGTGCGGTCCCAGCCGAACGCGATGCCGCCGTGCGGCGGGGCGCCGTACTTGAACGCCTCGAGCAGGAAGCCGAACTTCTCCTGCGCCTCCTCGGCGCCGATGCCCATGATCTCGAAGACGCGCTTCTGCACGTCCTCGCGATGGATGCGGATCGAGCCGCCGCCGACCTCGTTGCCGTTGCAGACGATGTCGTAGGCCTGCGCCAGCGAGTCGCCGGGCGTGGCCAGGGTCTCGGGGTCCTGCGGGGCGGTGAAGGCGTGGTGCACCGCGGTCCACTCGCCGCCACCGACGGCCACGTCGCCGGAGTCGAGCTCGCTGACCGACTCGAACATCGGCCAGTCGACGACGAACGCGAAGGCCCACGCCGACTCGTCGATGAGGTTCTCGCGCCTGGCGATCTCGATGCGCGCGGCCCCGAGCAGCTGGCGCGAGCTCTTGACCGGGCCGGCCGAGAAGTACACGGCGTCGCCGGGCTTCGCGCCGGCAGCCTCGACGAGGCCCTCGCGCTCGGCGTCGGACAGGTTCTTGGCGACGGGGCCGGTCAGGCTGCCGTCCTCCTGCACCAGCACGTAGGCCAGGCCGCGGGCGCCGCGCTGCTTGGCCCACTCCTGCCAGCCGTCGAGCGTGCGACGGGCCTGCGACGCGCCACCGGGGTGCACGACCGCGCCGACGTACGGCGCCTGGAACACGCGGAACGGCGTGTCCTTGAAGTAGTCGGTCAGCTCGACCAGCTCGAGGTCGAAGCGCAGGTCGGGCTTGTCCGAGCCGTACTTGCGCATCGCGTCGGCGTAGGTGATCCGCGGGAACGGCGTGGGCAGCTCGACGTCGATCAGCTTCCACAGCGCGACGTAGATCTCCTCGGCCAGCGCCATGACGTCGTCGGGCTCGACGAAGCTCATCTCGATGTCGAGCTGGGTGAACTCGGGCTGGCGATCGGCGCGGAAGTCCTCGTCGCGGTAGCAGCGCGCGATCTGGTAGTACCGCTCGAGGCCGCCGACCATGAGCAGCTGCTTGAACAGCTGCGGGCTCTGCGGCAGGGCGTACCAGCTGCCCGGACGCAGGCGGGCCGGCACGAGGAAGTCGCGGGCGCCCTCGGGCGTCGAGCGGGTCAGCGTGGGGGTCTCGACCTCGACGAAGTCGTGGCCCTCCAGGACCCGGCGAGCGGCGGCGTTGACCTTCGAGCGCAGGCGCATGGCGTGGGCCGGGGCGGGCCGGCGCAGGTCGAGGTAGCGGTGCTTGAGGCGCGCCTCCTCCCCCACCTCCACGTGCTCGTCGATGGGGAACGGCAGCGGCTCGGAGCGCGACAGGATCTCGACGTCGTCGGCGATGACCTCGATCTCGCCGGTCGGGATCGCGGCGTTCTCGTTGCCCTCGGGACGGCGCTGGACCGTGCCGGTGACCTTGAGGCAGAACTCGCTGCGCAGCTGGTGGGCGACGTCCTCGCGGACGACGACCTGGGCGACGCCGCTGGCCTCGCGCAGGTCGATGAAGGCGACTCCGCCGTGGTCGCGGCGGCGGGCGACCCAACCGGCGAGCGTGACGCTCTCACCGATGTTCGCTGCCGTCAGGGTTCCGGCGTCATGGGTGCGGATCACGCTGTCGTCTCCTTGTGGGTCACCTGCGGTCGCAGGTCGGTCTGGGGCGGTGTCCAGGCGTCGGGATCGGCCGACACCTGCTCACCGGTGCGGATGTCCTTCGCCTGGTGGCCGTCGTCGTTGACGAACCAGACGAAGGGAATGCCGCGGCGCTCGGCGAAGCGGATCTGCTTGCCGAACTTCTGGGCGTGGGGGGCGACCTCGCAGGCGATGCCGCGGGCGCGCAGGCGCTGGGCGATCGCGTCGCTCTCGGGCCGGGAGTCCTCGTCGTTGACCGCCACCAGCACCACCGACGGCACGGACCGACTGGCGGTGACGCCGCTGCTGGTCAGGACCGACAGCAGTCGCGAGACGCCGATGGACAGGCCGACACCCGGGTAGGTGCGCTTGCCGTCGCTGGCGAGCTGGTCGTAGCGGCCGCCCGAGCAGATCGAGCCGAGCGACGGATGCTCGGCAACGCGGGTCTCGAAGACCGTGCCGGTGTAGTAGTCCAGGCCGCGGGCGATGCGCAGGTCGGCGGTGACGGTCACGCCCTCGACCGTGGCACACCCGGCGATGACGGCCTCGAGCTCGGCCAGGCCCTCGTCGAGCATCGGGTGCTCGACGCCGAGGTCGCGCACCTGCTGGACGAACGACGTGTCGGTGGTGACGATGCCCGCGAGCGAGAGGCAGGCGTTCGCCTGGGCCTCGGTGAGTCCCTGCTCGCCCAGCAGGTCGGCGATCTTGTCGCCCGACAGCTTGTCGAGCTTGTCGATCACCTGCATGACCGCGGTGGGCTGCTCGACGCCCAGGCCGAGGTAGAAGCCCTCGAGCACCTTGCGGTTGCTGACCTGCAGCGTCATGGACAGGCCCGGGATCGGCAGCCCCGCCAGCGCCTCGGCCATGACCCGGGCGACCTCGACGTCGAAGTGGAACGGCAGCGTGCCGTCGCCGACGATGTCGATGTCGGCCTGGGTGAACTCGCGGAAGCGGCCGGCCTGCGGGCGCTCGCCACGCCACACCTTCTGGATCTGGTAGCGACGGAACGGGAACTGCAGGTGGCCGGCGTTCTCGACCACGTACCGCGCGAACGGCACCGTGAGGTCGAAGTGCAGCGCCAGCTCGGAGGCCTCCGACTCGTCGGCGTGCAGGCGGCGAACGGCGTAGACCTCCTTGTCGATCTCGCCCTTGCGCAGCAGGGTCTCGAGCGGCTCGACGGCCCGCGTCTCGATGTTGCCGAAGCCGTGCAGCTCGAAGACGCCGCTGAGGTGGTCGAGGACCGCTCGCTCGACGCTGCGCTCGGCAGGTAGGAATTCCGGGAAGCCGCTGAGCTTGCTCACGCGGTCAGCTCCGCGAGGAACGGGTTGGTCTGCTTCTCGCGGCCGATCGAGGACTGCTGGCCGTGACCGGGCAGCACGACGACGTCGTCGGGCAGCGACAGCACCTTGGTCTGCAGGCTGCGCAGCATCTCGGCGTGGTCGCCGCCGACGAGATCGGTGCGGCCGATCGAGCCGAAGAACAGGAAGTCGCCCGAGAACATGATCTGCGAGACGGGCTCGGGGCCGGTGTAGTCCAGCCGGTACGCCACGGTGCCCGGCGTGTGGCCGGGGCAGTGGTCGACGGTGATCGTCAGGTCGCCCACCTCGATCGTGGCGCCGTCGACGGCGTCGCGGACGTCGGCGGGCTCGCCGAACTGCGACTCGTCGATCTCGCCGAGCTGCGCGCGCAGCATCGCGGCCGACTCGTTCGAGATCGCCGCCATCGGGTCGTTCAGCAGGTGCCGGTCGGCCGGGTGGATCCACAGCGGGCAGCCGTACTCGTCGGCGACCTTGGCCGCGTCCCACATGTGGTCGAAGTGCCCGTGGGTGACCAGCACCGCGGCCGGGCGCAGGTCGTGCTCGGCGACGACGGCGCGCACCCCCTCGGCGGACTCTTGTCCCGGGTCGACGATCGCGCACGGTGCGCCGGGTTCGGCGGCGACGAAATAGCAGTTCGCCTGCAGCGGTCCGGCGGGGAAGGCGGTGAGAAGCACGCCTGTCAGGGTACGCGAGGACGCCTGCGCGTCGCGAACCTCCTAGACTGACCGCCATGAGCGACTGGGGCCGTGTGGACGCAGATGGAAACGTCTACGTCAAGGAGGGCGACGGCGAGCGGCTGATCGGGCAATGGGTGACCGGCGGGGACGCCGACGAGGCACTCGCGTTCTACACGCGACGCTTCGAGAACCTCGAGACCGAGGTGAACCTGCTGGAGAAGCGGATCGAGGCCGGCACGGTCTCGCCCGACGACGCCGGCAAGGCCGTCGCCACGATCCGCGAGCAGCTCGTCGACGCGCAGGCGATCGGCGACCTGGCCTCGCTGTCGACACGGCTGGACGCCCTGGAGCCCTCGCTCGAGGAGCTGCGCGCCAAGCGCAAGGCCGAGCGCGAGCAGCGCACCGCCGAGGCCACCGAGGCCAAGACCCGCATCGTCGCCGAGGCCGAGAAGATCGGCGCCGGCCAGGACTGGCGCAACGGTGCCGACCGGCTGCGTGCCCTCCTCGACGAGTGGAAGGCGCTCCCCCGGCTCAGCAAGTCGGCCGACGACGAGCTGTGGCACCGCTTCTCCAGTGCCCGCACCGCGTACACGAAGAAGCGCAAGGCCCACTTCGGTGAGCAGAGCGTGCGCCGCGACCAGGCGCAGAAGGTCAAGGAGAAGCTGATCGAGGAGGCCGAGGCGCTCTCGGGCTCCACCGACTGGGGCGCCACCTCCGCCGCCTACCGCGATCTCATGCAGCGCTGGAAGGCCGCCGGCTCCGCGCCGCGCAACGCCGAGGACAAGCTCTGGAAGCGCTTCCGCGCCGCGCAGGACGTGTTCTTCCACGCCCGCGAGGCCGCCAACGCGGCCCAGGAGTCCGAGTTCGCCGAGAACGCCGAGGTCAAGCGCCAGATCCTGGTCGAGGCCGAGGCGCTGCTGCCGATCAAGGACCTCGAGGCCACCCGCCGCGCGTGGCACGACATCGCCGACCGCTGGGAGGCCGCCGGCAAGGTGCCGCGCGACCAGATCAAGGAGCTCGAGGGCCGCATCCGCGTCGTCGAGAAGGCGATCCGCGACGCCGGCGACCAGGAGTGGAAGCGCACCGACCCCGAGAAGTCGGCCCGCGCGGACGACATGATCACCAAGCTCGAGGACGCCATCGCGGCGATCGAGGCCGACATCGCCCGGGCCGAGGCCGCCGGCGACGCCAAGAAGGTGGCCTCGCTGCGCGAGAACCTCGAGTCGCGTCAGGCCTTCCTCGACATCGCCCAGCGCACCGCCTCCGACTTCGGCTGAGCCGCTCCCTCGCTGATCGAGTGCCGGCGAGCGAAGCGAGACGGAGTATCGAGATCATGAGTCTCGACGCCAGTTCCTCTTCTTGGCGAGACCGGGGAGAAGGTGGAACTTTCCCCGCATGAGGGCCTCGCGCTTCGCTCGTGACCACCCCTGGATCCTCTTCTCCGCTGCGAACGCATCAGCCACGGACTCGAACGCGTACGACCAGAGCAGCTCGACGGGCAGGCGACGCTTCGTGTACTCCGCGCCGGTGCCGGTTCGGTGCTGGTGCAGTCTCGCCTCGAGGTGGCGTGTGCTGCCGACGTAGTACGAGCCGTCGGAGCAGCGGAGGATGTAGACGTGGGCCATCGGACCAGCGTCCCGCGCCTCGATCCAACAGAGGCCGTCATCCACAGGTGATCTCGATACGCCGCTCGCTGCGCTCACGAGCTACTCGATCACCGAGACCGCTGATCGAGTACCGGCGAGCGAAGCGAGACGGAGCATCGAGATCTCGACGCCTACTGCGTGACGCGGTAGGCGTCGAAGACGCCGGGCACGTTGTTGACCGCCTTGAGGACCGAGCCCAGGTGCTTGGCGGCGCCCATCTCGGACCAGCGTCCCGCGCATCGATCAACAGAAACCGTCATCCACAGATGATCTCGACGTCTACTGGGTGACGCGGTAGGCGTCGAAGACGCCGGGCACGTTGTTGACGGCCTTGAGGACCGAGCCCAGGTGCTTGGCGTCGCCCATCTCGAAGGTGAAGCGGCTCTTGGCGACACGGTCGCGTCCGGTGCTGAGCGTGGCCGACAGGATGTTGACGTGCTGGTCGGAGATCACCTTGGTGATGTCCGACAGCAGGTGCGGACGATCCAGCGCCTCGACCTGCATCGCCACGAGGAACGTCGTCTTCGCGTTCGCGATCCAGCGGACGCCCACGACGCGCTCGGTCTGGTCGGCCAGTTCGGCGAAGTTCACGCAGTCGGCACGGTGCACCGAGATCCCGGAGCCGCGCGTCACGAAGCCGCGGATGTCGTCGCCGGGCACCGGCGTGCAGCAGCGCGCCAGCTTGACCAGCAGGTCACCGGACACGCCGATGACCTCGACGCCGGCGTCGCCGCGGGACGCGACCGACGCCCGGCTGGACGAGATCGGCATCGCCGTGGCCTCGGCCGCCTCCTCCTCGGCGCCCTCGCGGCCGCCGGCGAGGTCGATGACCCGGTCGACGACATGCTGCGGACCGACGTTGTTCTCGCCGACCGCCGCGTACAGCGTCGACACGTCGGCGTAGCCCATCTCCTTGGCCACCGTGTCGAGGTTCGCCTGCCGGAACAGGCGATGCATCGGCAGGCCCTCCTTGCGCATCTGCTTGGCGATGAGGTCCTTGCCGTGGTCGATGGCCTCCTCGCGGCGCTCCTTCGTGAACCACTGGCGGATCTTGTTCTTGGCGCGGGGGCTCTTGACGAACTCGAGCCAGTCGCGGCTCGGGCCGGCGGTGGGCGACTTCGACGTGAAGATCTCGACCACGTCGCCGCTCTGCAGCTCGGACTCCAGCGACACGAGACGTCCGTTGACCCGGGCGCCGACGCACGAGTGCCCCACCTCGGTGTGGACGCCGTACGCGAAGTCGACGGGCGTGGCGCCGGCCGGCAGCTGGATCAGGTCGCCGCGCGGCGTGTACGCGTAGACGCCCGCGTTCTGCATCTCGAAGCGGAGCGAGTCCAGGAAGTCGGTGGAGTCCTCGGTCTCGGACTGCCAGTCGACGAGCTCGCGCAGCCACACCATCTCGCTGCCGCTGGGCCCGCCCTTGTCGGCCTTGCTGCCGACCGCGGCCAGCGACTCGGCCTTGTACTTCCAGTGCGCGGCGACGCCGAACTCGGCGCGGCGGTGCATGGCGTACGTGCGGATCTGCAGCTCGACGGGCTTGCCCTGAGGACCGATCACCGTCGTGTGCAGCGACTGGTACATGTTGAACTTCGGGACGCTGATGTAGTCCTTGAACCGGCCCGGGATCGGGTTCCAGCGCGCGTGCAGCACGCCGAGCACGGCGTAGCAGTCGGCGACGTCCTCGACGAGGATGCGCACGCCGACGAGGTCGAAGATGTCGGAGAACTCGCGGCCGCGGACCAGCATCTTCTGGTAGATCGAGAAGTAGTGCTTGGGCCGGCCGGTGACGCCGGCCTTGATCTTGGCGTGACCGAGGTCGGAGTTGACGTCGCGGATGACCCGCTCGAGGAACGCCTCGCGCGACGGCGCGCGCTCGGCGACGAGGCGCACGATCTCGTCGTAGACCTTGGGGTGCAGGGTCGCGAACGCGAGGTCCTCCAGCTCCCACTTGATCATGTTCATGCCCAGGCGGTGCGCCAGCGGGGCGAAGATCTCGATCGTCTCGCGCGCGATGCGCTCCTGCTTGTCCTGGCGCAGGTAGCGCAGCGTGCGCATGTTGTGCAGGCGGTCGGCCAGCTTGATGACCAGGACACGGATGTCGCGCGCCATCGCGACGACCATCTTGCGGATCGTCTCGGACTGCGCGGAGTCGCCGTACTTGACCTTGTCGAGCTTCGTGACGCCGTCGACCAGGTGCACGACCTCGTCACCGAAGTCCTTGCGCAGCTGCTCGATCGTGTACGAGGTGTCCTCGACGGTGTCGTGCAGCAGGGCGGCGCACAGCGTCGGCGCGGTCATGCCCAGCTCGGCCAGGATCGTCGCGACGGCCAGCGGGTGCGTGATGTACGGGTCGCCGCTCTTGCGCTTCTGGCCCTCGTGCATCTGGGCCGCGACGGCGTAGGCCTTCTCGATCGACGCGACGTCGCCCTTGGGGTGGGTGTCGCGGTAGATCTTGATCAGCGGGTCGAGCACCGGGTTGCCGCCGCCGGTGGACTTGCCACCGATGCGCGCCAGCCGGCTGCGCACGCGCGCGGACGTGCTCGCCGTGTCCTGGCTCTTGGACTCGGCCGCCCGGGTGGGGGTTCCCTCGGTGCGCTCAGCCACGCGTGCCTCCTTCAGTCCATCCTACGGAGGTGACGTCAGACGGCGCCGGAGATCACCGTCGCGAGCACGCCCAGCACGAGCGCGGCGATGGCGATGACGGCGACGATGCGGACGGTGCGCTGGCTCATCAGTACTCCAACAGGGCGGTGAGCGGGACGTCGACGAGCGCGTCGCGGCCCCGCAGGGCGGGCAGTTCGATCAGCACGAGGGCACCGGCGACCTGGGCCTCGGCACGCTCGAAGAGGCGGACGGCGGCGGCCAGGGTGCCGCCGGTGGCCAGCACGTCGTCGACGATGAGCACCCGGCTGCCGGCGGTGACGGCGTCGGTGTGGATCTCGACGACGGCGTCGCCGTACTCCAGCGAGTAGGACTCCGAGAGCACGTCGGCGGGCAGCTTGCCGGCCTTGCGCACCGGCACGAGGCCGATGCCGAGCTCCTGGGCGATCAACGGCGCGAGCAGGAATCCGCGCGCCTCGACACCGGCGACGACGTCGATCGGGCCGAACGCGCGGGCCTCGTCCACGAGGGCGGTGACCGTGGCGGACAAGCCCTGCGGGTCGGCCAGCAACGGGGTGATGTCACGGAAGGTGACGCCGTCCTCCGGCCAGTTCTCGATGGCGCGGATCAGGCCGTCGGCGACCTGCGGGTAGTCGCTCATCCCGGGGCGTCCGACACCTCGGCGACCGCGGCGCGAGCGACGGTGATGACGACGTTCGGGGCGATCTCGAGGCCGACGGTCTCGTCGTCGAGGGTGCGGATGATGCCGTGGATGCCGCTGCTGATCATGACGCGGGCGCCGGGCTCCAGGGCGTCCTGCATCTTCTTGAGCGCCGTGAACTGGCGCTGCCGCTCGCGCATGGGGCGGATGATCAGCAGGAAGAAGACGACGGCGAGCAGGGCCAGGGGGATGAAGTCGGCGGGCGTCACCGCATGAACTCTAGTCGGCGTCCTCCAGAGGCAGTTGCTCGGAGCCCGCCCCCGGCGGTGCGGAGAGTCCCAGGTGACGCCAGGCGGCCGCGGTGGCGACCCGGCCCCGCGGCGTGCGGGCCAGGAAACCCAGCCGGACGAGGAACGGCTCGGCCAGCTCCTCGACCGTCTCACGCTCCTCGGCGACGGCCACGGCGAGCGTGGTGATGCCCACCGGTCCCCCGCCGAAGTTGCGGCACAGCGCGTCGAGGACGGCACGGTCGAGCCGGTCGAGCCCGAGGTGGTCGACCTCGTAGAGGTCGAGGGCGGCGCGCGCGACCGCGTGGTCGACGGTGCCGTCGGCCCGCACCTCGGCGTAGTCGCGCACCCGGCGCAGCAGGCGGTTGGCGATGCGCGGGGTGCCTCGGGAACGGGACCCGATCTCAGCGGAGGCGTCGGCGCTGACCTGCAGGTCGAGCAGGTCGGCGGAGCGTCGCACGATGCGGTCGAGGTCGGCCGGCTCGTAGTAGTCGAGCTGGGCCGTGAAGCCGAAGCGGTCGCGCAGGGGGCCGGGCAGGAGGCCCGCACGCGTCGTGGCGCCGACGACGGTGAACGGCGGGATCTGCAGCGGGATGGCGGTGGCGCCGGGTCCCTTGCCGACGACGACGTCCACCCGGAAGTCCTCCATCGCCATGTAGAGCAGCTCCTCGGCCGGCCGCGACATCCGGTGGATCTCGTCGATGAACAGCACGTCGCCCTCGTTGACCCCCGAAAGGATCGCCGCGAGGTCGCCGGCGTGCTGGATCGCCGGGCCACTGGTGAGTCGCAGGGGCGCGGAGAGCTGGTGCGCGATGATCATCGCGATCGTGGTCTTGCCCAGGCCGGGAGGACCGGACAGCAGCACGTGGTCGGGCGTACGGTCGCGCGCGACGGCCGCGTCGAGCACCAGCGCCAGCTGCTCGCGGACGCGCTCCTGTCCGATCAGCTCGTCGAGCGTGCGCGGGCGCAGGGCGTTCTCGAACGCGGTCTCCTGCGGGCCGGCGGCCTCGGCGATGATCGACTCGAAGTCCGAGCCCTCCATGTCCATGCTCATCGGCCACGGTCCATCGATCGCAGGGCGTCGCGCAGGACCGTGGAGACGTCGGGGTCGTCGCCCACGCCGTCGGCGACGCGGTCGATCGCGGCGTCGGCGTCCTTGGCGGACCAGCCGAGCCCCACCAGCGCCTCGTGCACCTGGTCGCGCCAGCCGGCCGCGGCCGGGGACACGGACGCGGACGACGCGATCGCGCCGACCCGGTCCTTGAGCTCGACGACGATCCGCTCGGCGCCCTTGCGTCCGATGCCCGGGACCTTGGTCAGCGTGGCGTGGTCGGACGACGCGATCGCGGTGCGCAGCCGGTCGGGCGGCAGGACGGCGAGCATGGCCTGGGCGACCTTGGGCCCGACCCCGCTGGCCGTCTGGACGAGCTCGAACATGTCGCGCTCCTCGGCGTCGGCGAAGCCGTACAGCGTCATCGAGTCCTCACGCACGACCATCGAGGTCCACAGCGTGGCCTCCTGCCCGATCCGCAGGTCGGCGATCGTCGACGGCGTGCACATCACGTGGTACCCGACGCCACCGAGGTCGAGCACGGCGGCGTTGAGCGAGACCGTGGCGACGGTGCCGCGGACGTGGGCGATCATCGGGCGCCTCCCGCGGCGGCGACGGCGGCGGCCAGCCGGTTCTGGGCGGACCCGCGCCACAGGTGGCAGATGGCCAGGGCCAAGGCGTCGGCGGCGTCGGCGGGCTTGGGCGGCGCGTCGAGGCGCAGCAGGCGGGCGACCATGGCGCCCACCTGGGCCTTGTCGGCACGCCCGCTGCCGGTGACGGCGGCCTTGACCTCGGACGGCGTGTGCAGCTGCACCGGCACGCCGTGGCGCGCGGCGACGAGCATCGCGATCGCGCTGGCCTGGGCGGTGCCCATGACGGTGCTGACGTTGTGCTGGCTGAAGACCCGCTCGACCGCCACGACGTCGGGCCGCAGCCTGACCACGATCTCGTCGAGCGCGCGCTCGAGCCGGAGCAGCCGCTTGGCGAGGTCGAGGTCGGCGGGGGTGCGCACGACACCGACGTCCACGAGATCGAGCGGGCGGCCCACGCTGCCCTCGACGACACCGACGCCGCACCGCGTCAGCCCGGGGTCGACACCGAGCACACGAAGGGAACGCATGTTCGACAGCCTAGGCCGTCGTCCCCGCGGACGTGGGTAGCCACGCGGGGAGGGATGGTCAGCCGGTGAGCTCCGCGTCCGGCGTGCGGGCGATCTCGTCGGCCAGCTCCCCCGCCACCCGGCGCGCCGCCGACCGGCCGGCGACCAAGGTGCGGTGGAGAGGCTTGGCCGAGCCGTCGCGCCGCAGTTCGACCGGGTACCGCGCCAGCAGGACCCAGCCGGCGACGGCCAGGACCGGGAGTCCCAGCAGCACCCAGCCGCGGCCGCTGTTGACCAGCACCGGGGTGAGCACCAGGAGGAGAACGAGTCCGACGACCACGAGCAGCGGCCCGAAGCCGCCGGCGCCCTCGCCCCCTCCGATCACGAGGTCGCCGTCGCGTCCTCGGAGGCCGGGACGACCGACACGCACCGTCCACCCGACGCCGTCGGGGGTGCGCACGTGCCGGTCCATGGGCACATCATGGCCCCCGGCAGCCTCAGAGGTCGGCCATGACCTCGTCCGGCGCGTCGAAGTTGGCCCAGACGTTCTGGACGTCGTCGCTGTCCTCGAGCGCGTCGATCAGCTTGATGACCTTGGCGGCGCCCTCGGCGTCGACCTCGACGTTCACGCTCGGCACGAACGAGGCGTCGGCGGAGTCGTAGTCCAGGCCGGCCTCCTGCAGCGCCGTGCGCACCGCGACCAGGTCGCCGGGCTCGCACACGACCTCGAAGCTGCCGTCGTGGTCGTTGACCTCCTCGGCGCCGGCGTCGAGGACGGCCATCAGCACGTCGTCCTCGTTCGTCGGGCCGCCCTCCTGCTCGGCCGGAACGATGATGATGCCCTTGCGACCGAACATGTAGGAGACCGAGCCCGGGTCGGCCATCGTGCCGCCGTTGCGGGTCATCGCGGTGCGGACCTCCATGGCGGCCCGGTTCTTGTTGTCGGTGAGGCACTCGATCAGGAACGCGACGCCGCTGGGGCCGTAGCCCTCGTACATGATCGTCGTGTAGTCGGCCCCGCCGCCTTCGGCGCCACCGCCGCGCTTGACGGCGCGGTCGATGTTGTCGTTGGGGACGGACTGCTTCTTGGCCTTCTGGATCGCGTCGTACAGCGTGGGGTTGCCGTCAGGGTCAGGTCCGCCCGTGCGCGCCGCGACCTCGATGTTCTTGATGAGCTTGGCGAAGAGCTTGCCGCGCTTGGCGTCGATCGCAGCCTTCTTGTGCTTCGTGGTGGCCCATTTGGAGTGACCCGACATGAGTGTCCTTTGCGTAGTCCTAGGTCTGCTTCACCAGGTCGACGAACAGTCCGTGCACTCGATCATCGTCGCCGACCTCGGGGTGGAACGACGTCGCCATGAGGTGGCGCTGCCGAACCGCCACGATTCTACCGTCGGCCTCTCCCCCGTGAACGGTCGCGAGGACTTCGACGTCGGACGAGCCCGACTCGACCCACGGCGCCCGGATGAACACCGCGTGCACCGGGTCGGCCAGGTCGGCGAACTCGAGGTCGGTCTCGAAGGAGTCGACCTGGCGGCCGAAGGCGTTGCGGCGCACCGTGATGTCGAGCCCGCCGAACGTCTCCTGACCGATGATCCCGTCCTCGATCTTCTCGGCCAGCATGATCATCCCGGCACACGTGCCGAACGTGGGCATGCCGCCGTGGATGCGCTCGACGAGCGGGTCGAAGAGGTCGAAGATGCGCGCCAGCTTGCCCATCGTCGTGGACTCGCCGCCGGGGATGATCAGGCCGTCGCAGCGTTCGAGCTCCTCGGGACGCCGAACGCCGAACGCGTCGACGCCGAGTCGCTCGAGAGCCTGTAAGTGCTCGCGCACGTCGCCCTGGAGGGCGAACACACCGATGGAGGTCACCCGCAGAGTGTAATTGCGGAGTAGCGATTCACCCGATCGTGAACTGGATGGTGCGCTCGGAGACCGTTCGCGCGGCCGAGTTGTCCGTGACTCGGAGGTAGAGCGTGTACGTGCCCGACTCGGCCAGGGGCGAGGTTCCGTTGGCCATCAGCGGAACACGCCACGACACCGGAGTCGCAACCGAAGTGGGCACCGCCGGGGTGACACTGGCCGGGCGCCACGTGCCACACCCAATGAAGATGGGATAGCCGGAGTCCGGATCCCAGCATCGGTTGAGCCAGAAGTTGTTGCGCTGGAGCCGGTACTCAACGCGGAGGATGCCGTCACTGTCCGTCGCTGTACCGCAAGGTGCCGCGTTCTGGGCACATGACGCACGCGTCGCGGCCAGCGCGGCTGACGGAGACGTATAGGTCGCCCCGTTCGGCGGCGTGGTGAACACGATCGCCGGCGGAAGGTTGACAGTGCCGCATTGCAGCGCTCCGCCGGAGGTGATCGAGACGGTCGCGCTGCGTGTGCTCTCGGAGAACCACGGCGTCGTTCCGCTCCCCTTGAGTTCGGAGCGCCCGACGACCTGGTAGTTGCCGGCCGTGGCTGCGGCACCGCCGAGCATCGTCCTCGTGATCTGGGTCGCGACGGGGGTGTCGAGAGGGCCCGGCGGCGAGATGCGCAGCACCGGGGTGGCCGGCAGGGGCTGTCCCTCCGGGGCGACGTACCAGACCTGTTGGTAGCGCGGCGAGGCGACGAGCGTCCTGAGAGTGACGGAGTTGCCGCCCGCATCCGTGCTGCAGACAGGCGATCCCCAGTCGAAGATCCGCACGAGGTGGGCGTGGATCTGCCCGGCCTCGAACATGGCAGGATCGGTGAAGAACGCCTCGGTTCGGGGCACCGGCATCAGCGAGGCCGCGGCCAGACCCACGGCGGCCACCGTCGCCGCCGCGGACCCGCCTTTGGCGCGACGTCCCGTGTCCGAACCTGGACGGCGCCACAGATTCGCGATCACGAGCGCCACGAGTAGACCGGCCGCGAACATCGCCCACGGGCTGGACAACCAGTTGGCGAGGTAGCCCAGGTAGGGGACGTCGAAAAAGACGCGGTCGACCTCCGTGACGAGGTATGGCTCCTCGTCGGGGCCGCGGTTCGCGTCGCCTTGCAGGGTGAGACTGACCTGGTCGCCGGCACCCGTGGTGACCTTGACGACGCGGTGCGTCACGCGGATACCGTCGGTGTTGGTCACGGAGACGATGTCGTCGACCTTGACCTCATCGGCGTCGACCGTGCGGGCCAGGCCCAGCGCCCCCGCCTCGATGGCGGGCGCCATCGAGCTGGAGCGGAACACGAGAGGCTGCACCCCAGCGACGACCGTCGCCAGACCGAGGACCAGCGAGATCGCGCCCAGGACGGCCGCCACCCAGAGGACGGTGTTGCCGACGAGGGACAGCACCCGCGTCAGACGCGGCGGGATCACGGCGCGCCGACCTGTTTCCCGTTCAGCGTGACCTGGATGGAGGTCGACTTGCCCTGGAAGGTGTTGGGCGTGGTGGACAAGAGGCCCGCCAGCATGCAGACCTGAATCTGCGCGTTGGCCGCCAGCGTGATCGGGGCGTTACCGGGAGTCACGACTCGGGGTGTGGTCGAGAGCGGGTGGTCCGTCCACCACGTCGCGGTACCCGCCGAGCACGTGCCGGTCCGGTTCACCGCGTCACGCGTACCCGTGTTGGAGGCCACTCCGCCGAGCCGGGTCGTGGCGGTGAGGTACGGGTTCAGGTCGTCCGTGGTCGAGGTGCCGGCGCCGGTGAAGGTCAGCGGCGTCGAGCCGACGTTGCGGATGTGGAGCTCCATGGCGACCGACTCGCCGGGCGAGACGTTGTCGAGCTGCAGCACCGAGTAGTTCCAGTTCTGGTTCAGCCCGACGGCCGACCACTCGACCACGCCGGTCGCGGGGTTCCGACCACCCAACTGCAGGTCGAGGCTGCCGGCCTCGATCTTGCCGGTGGTGAAGGTGGCGTTGTCGGCCCAGTAGGCGCTCGTGCCCACGGCGGCGAAGCCGAGGACGAGCCCCAGGGACAGCAGCAGGCGGACCTGGACCGAGGCGATCCGGTGCCACGCACGGCGCAGCACCTCGCGCACGGTGGTCGCGGTGGTCTCAGACATCTTCACTTTCCTTCTCGCGCCGTCCGGCGGCCGCAAGGGCGGCACCGACGGCCATGGCGATTCCTGCCATCCACACCAGTATCAGGGGGGTTCCCGAGCCCGTGTCCGGCAACCAGCCGGCGGAGCCGGACTCGTCGTCCGACCCGTCCGTGTCGTTCGCCGTCTCGTCGACCGCCTCGGCGAGCCGGACGTCGAACCCCAGGTCGAGCGAGCTCGCCTGCGAGGCGTTGGAGGCCGCGGGGTCGAGGGCGGCCTGCACGTCGACGCGGACGGCCGAGCCGGGCTTGATGCTGACCGAGGTGAGTCCGCCGGACGGGGTGCCGTTGCGCAGGGTGACCCAGGGGCCGCCGCTGCGGGCTCGCAACGTGACCTGCCTCGAGGACATCAGGTCGTCGCCGTCCTCGGATCGCACGGTCGCCGTGAGGCTCGCGTTGGACTGTGCCTGGTTCCGCACCCAGAACGACGCGGTGCGCGTGTCACCCGGCACCCAGACGACGCTCGGGTCGAAGAGCGGCTCGATGAGGCGATCGGCCCACACCGTGCCGTCGGCACTCAGGGCGATCCGGTCGTCGGCCGCCGCGGGCGCGACGGCTCCGCACAGAAGCCCGGTCGTCAACACCGTCACCAACAGCCCCCTCATGAATCGGTCTCTTCGGGCATCCGCCGGGGGCGCACCCGGTCGCGCAGCGCGCCACCGAGCATCCACACCGAGTACAGGCCCAGTCCGCCAGCCACGACGTAGACGGCCGAGTTCCGCTGGTCCTGGCCGAGGGCGTTGCTCATCCAACCCAGCTTCGGGACCGCGTACCAGAGCGTTCCCTTGATCTGGACCGGCCGGACCGGCTCGAGATCCGGATCCTGGTTCGCGTCGCCGCGCGTGACGAAGGACGGCTCGCCGTCCGAGGCGTATCCGACCGAGACGACGCGGTGCGTCACGACGGTGGGCTCGCCCGACTTCAGCTGGTAGGTGATGACGGTTCCGACGCCGATCTTCTCGACGGGGGTCGGCTTGACCACCACGAGGGTTCCCGGCGGGTACTGCGGCTTCATCGATCCGGTCAGGATCGTGTACGGCGTGGCGCCGCCGATCCTGGGGATCAGGACACCCACCGCGATGACCGAGACGGCCCCGAGGATGACGACCCAGGCAAGTGCCTGACCGACCCGACCGAGCGCGCTGGTGCGCTTCGGTGCGGTCGTGTGCGTCGTCATCCTCGTGGCCTTCCTCGTTCGATGGTCGGTGCTGCTCAGCTCAGCTCAGCTCAGGGGATGACGGGCGAGGCGTCCGTCTGGACGAGTGCGATACCGACGTTGGAGAGCGTGACCGACTTGGACTGCGAGTTGTTGTCGACCGACGAGCCGAAGGGGAAGTCGATCCGGATCTCGGCCGAGACGTCCTTGCCGTTCTGCGCGGCGGTGATCGGCGTGGCCGTCGTGATCGTCGTGGTGTCGAGCTTGAAGGTCGACGTCATCGTCGAGCCGGCCCACGGCGTGCCCGTGCCGCCGGTGACGGTGAGGTTGCCGCGGATGTTGTTGCCGGTCGCGCCGATCGTGTACGAGCCCGTGTAGACGAGCTCGTCGCCCGGGACGATCGTCGGGGTGCCGGTCACCGTGGTGCCGTTGAGGGTCCAGGTGCCCACGTTCTTCGGCGTCAGGGTCAAGGTGCCCGAGCTGATGGATCCACCGGCGATGCTGCCGTTGGCGTTCCAGTACGCGAGGGAGCCCGCGCCACCCAGCAGCAGGACAGCGGACGCTCCGGCGGCGACGGCGCCCTTGGTGGACTTCTTCATCTTCATCTCCTACGTCAGGGGTATGACCGACCATCGATCACTTGAGTAACAGTTGTCACTCATGTCATTACTGTAACGACGAAATGACGCAGATATGACGCTGAATCGAGAAGAAATATCGCTTCTGCGTCACATCCCGTGACGGAATGGGACACAGGTCACCCCCCGAAGTGACTACCGGCACCCTCCTTTGGGGTCAAAGGTCCCGGAAATGCACAACGCCCCCCGGAAAGTCCGGGGGGCGGTGTGACGAGTGTAACGGCGGGACGTCACCAACCGCGAGTCTCGAGGCGGTGCGGCTCGGGGATCTCGTCGACGTTGATGCCGACCATCGCCTCGCCCAGACCGCGCGAGACCTTGGCGATCACGTCGGGATCGTCGAAGAACGTCGTGGCCTTGACGATCGCGGCGGCACGCTCGGCCGGGTTGCCCGACTTGAAGATGCCCGAGCCGACGAACACGCCCTCGGCGCCCAGCTGCATCATCATCGCGGCGTCGGCGGGGGTGGCGATGCCGCCGGCAGTGAACAGCACCACCGGGAGCTTGCCGGCCTCGGCGACCTCGACGACGAGCTCGTACGGCGCCTGCAGCTCCTTGGCCGCCACGAACAGCTCGTCCTTCGGCAGGCTCTGCAACCGGCGCAGCTCGGCGCGGATCTTGCGCATGTGGCCCGTCGCGTTGGAGACGTCGCCGGTGCCGGCCTCGCCCTTGGAGCGAATCATGGCCGCACCCTCGTTGATGCGGCGCAGCGCCTCGCCCAGGTTGGTGGCGCCACAGACGAAGGGCACCGTGAAGGCCCACTTGTCGATGTGGTTCTCGTAGTCGGCCGGGGTCAGGACCTCGGACTCGTCGATGTAGTCGACGCCCAAGCTCTGCAGGACCTGCGACTCGACGAAGTGGCCGATGCGGGCCTTGGCCATGACGGGGATCGAGACGGCCTCGATGATGCCGTCGATCAGGTCGGGGTCGCTCATGCGGGCGACGCCGCCCTGCGAGCGGATGTCCGCGGGGACGCGCTCGAGCGCCATGACGGCGACGGCGCCCGCGTCCTCGGCGATCTTGGCCTGCTCGGCGTTGACGACGTCCATGATGACGCCGCCCTTCAGCATCTCGGCCATGCCGCGCTTGACCCGCGCACTGCCGGTGGTGGACGGGTCGGTGGGGAGGTTCTCGGTGCTCACCCCACAAGTCTACGAGGCGCGACGAGCCGGCCCGCCCCGGTCCACGACGACGAGACAGTGCCCACCCGCAGGGGCGGTGAGCCTGGTCCCACTGGCGCGGCCAGGGTGGGACCGAGCGCACCGCTCCCCGGGAGCCGTGGGACCCAACTCACCGATCAGGCGGCGGCGTCGGCCTGGCGCTTGACCATCGTCATCCGCTGGGCGACCGTCACGAGGCTCGCGGCGGCCAGCGCCCAGAGGGTGACGTGTTGCAGGATCGGCAGGTTGAACAGGCCGGACAGGCCGGTCATCACCAGGATCGAGACGAGCCGGTCCGAGCGCTCGGCGATGCCGCCCTTGGCCTCCATGCCCAGGGACTCGGCCCGGGCACGGATGTAGGACGTGAGGCTGCCCAGCACGAGGCAGGCCAGCGCCAGGCACAGGTAGACCTGCGAGTCGCCCTCCCACGCGTACCAGAGCGCGATGCCGCCGAAGACCGCCGCGTCGCCGAGCCGGTCGAGGGTCGAGTCGAGGAACGCCCCGTACTTGGAGGTGCGGCCGAGCTTGCGGGCCATCGTGCCGTCGACGATGTCGCTGAAGACGAACGCCGTGACGAACATCGTGCCCCAGAAGAACTCGCCCTGAGGGAAGAGCCACAGCGCCCCGACGCAGACGCCGATCGTGCCGACCCACGTGACCATGTCGGGCGTGACGCCGATCTTGATCAGGCCGTCGGCCACCGGCGAGAACAGCTTGTTCCAGAAGGCCCGGAAGCGTTCGAGCATCAGGCCACCCCCTCACCATCAGATGCGGTCCACACGCCGCGCAGCAGCTCGGCCGACTCGGCGATCGTCTGCGGCAGCGCCTTGGTGCGGCCGACCACGGTCATGAAGTTCGCGTCGCCGCCCCAGCGGGGCACGACGTGCTGGTGCAGGTGCTGGGAGATCGAGCCCCCGGCGGACGCGCCCAGGTTGAGGCCGACGTTGAAGCCGTGCGGTGAGCTGACCTCGCCGATGGCCCGGATCGCCCGCTGCGTCAGCAGCGTGAGCTCGGTGGACTCCTCGAGCGTGAGCTCGGTGAGCCCCGACTCGTGTCGGTTCGGCAGCACCATGAGGTGCCCCGGGTTGTACGGGTACAGGTTCATCGCCACGAAGCAGTGCTCACCGCGCACGACGATGAGGTCGGTCTGGCGCTCGCCCGCGACCATCGCGCAGAACGGGCAGCCGTCGTCGTTCCCGGCCTCGCGCACGTAGGCCATCCGGTAGGGCGCCCACAGCCGCTCGAGTCCGTCCGGGTCGGCCATCAGACCTGGACCCGGTCGCGCACCGCCGCGACGATCTTGTCGACCGCGTCGTCGAGCGACACCCCGTTCTCCTGCTCGCCGTTGCGGAAGCGGAAGGACACGGCGTTCGCCTCGACGTCCTTGTCGCCGACCAGCACCATGAACGGCACCTTCTGGGTCTGGGCGTTGCGGATCTTCTTCTGCATGCGCTCGTCGGAGTCGTCGACCTCGAACCGGATCCCCTCGGCCCTGAGCCGGACGGCAAGCCGCTCCAGGTACTCGACGTGGCGCTCAGCCACGGGGATGCCGACGGCCTGCACCGGGGCGAGCCACGGGGGGAAGGCGCCGGCATAGTGCTCGACGAGGACGCCCATGAAGCGCTCGATCGAGCCGAACTTGGCCGAGTGGATCATCACCGGCTGCTGACGGCTGCCGTCGGCGGCGACGTACTCGAGGTTGAAGCGGTCGGCCGAGGGCTGGTTGAAGTCGTACTGGACCGTGCCCATCTGCCACGTGCGGCCGATGGCGTCGCGCGCCTGAACCGAGATCTTCGGGCCGTAGTACGCCGCGCCGCCCGGGTCGGGCACGAGCTCGAGGCCGGTCGCCATGGCGACCTCCTCCAGCACCTTCGTGGCGGTGTCCCAGTCCTCGTCGGAGCCGATGAACTTGTCCTTCGACGCATCGCGCGTGGAGAGCTCGAGGTAGTAGTCGTCCATGCCGAAGTCGTCGAGCAGGCTCAGCATGAAGTTGAGCAGGTGGGCGACCTCGGCCGGCGCCTGCTCGGGCGTGACGTAGGAGTGCGAGTCGTCCTGGGCGAAGCCGCGCACGCGGGTGAGGCCGTGGATGACGCCCGACTTCTCGTTGCGGTAGACGTGGCCGAACTCGAACAGCCGCAGCGGCAGCTCGCGGTACGAGCGCTGACGCGACCGGTAGATGAGGTTGTGCATCGGGCAGTTCATCGCCTTGAGGCGGTAGTCGCCGCCGTCGACCTCGAGCGCCGGGAACATGCCCTCGCCGTAGTACGGCAGGTGGCCCGAGGTGTGGAACAGGCCCTCCTTGGCGATGTGCGGCGTGCCGACGTACTCGAAGCCCTCCTCGATGTGCCGCGTGCGGACGTAGTCCTCCATCGCGCGCTTGATGACGCCGCCGCGCGGGTGGAACACCGGCAGGCCGGAGCCGATCTCGTCGGGGAAGCTGTACAGGTCGAGTTCGGTACCCAGGCGGCGGTGGTCGCGGCGCTGGGCCTCCTCGATGCGGTGCAGGTGCGCCTCGAGGTCCTCCTTGGTGGGCCACGCGGTGCCGTAGATGCGCTGCAGCTGCTTGTTCTTCTCGTCGCCGCGCCAGTAGGCGGCGGCCGAGCGCATGAGCTTGAAGGCGGGGATGCGCTTGGTGGTGGGCAGGTGCGGGCCGCGGCACAGGTCCTTCCACGCCAGCGAGCCGTCGCGCTTGAGGTTGTCGTAGATGCTCAGGCCGCCCTCGCCGACCTCGACGCTGGCGCCCTCCGCTGCGTCGCCGGCGGTGGACTTGAGGCCGATCAGCTCGAGCTTGTACGGCTCGTCGGCCAGCTCGGTGCGCGCGTCGTCGTCGCTGATCTCGCGGCGGCTGAACTTCTGGCCCTCCTTGACGATCTTCTTCATCCGCGACTCGATCTTCTCGATGTCCTCGGGGGTGAAGGGGACCTCGACGTCGAAGTCGTAGTAGAAGCCGTCGGTGATCGGCGGGCCGATGCCCAGCTTGGCGTCGGGGAACAGCTCCTGCACGGCCTGGGCCATGACGTGGGCCGTGGAGTGGCGCAGCACGTCGAGGCCGTCGGGCGAGTCCATCGTGACCGGCTCGACGGCGTCGCCGTCGGCCAGCTCGCGGGCGAGGTCGACGAGGTCGCCGTTGACGCGGGCGGCGATCACCTGCGGGTCCTCGGCGAACAGCTGCCATGCCCGGGTGCCGGGTTCGACCTGCTGCTCGGCGGCGGCGACGGTGACGGTCAGACTCATGCGAACCCCTCGGTGACTGGGCGGCCCCTACGGCTGGGCAGCGCTCTTGGCCTCACCCTACCGACTCGTTTCGCCACGTCCGGGGTCGTCCCCCGCCTACGATCGGGGAACTCGTCCGTGTCCCGGAAGGACCCCCATGCGTCGCACCCTCCTCGGTCTGGTGACCGCGCTCGCCCTCGCTGCCGGCTCCGCGCTGGTGGCCGCCCCGGCCGAGGCGGCGCAGAAGCCGGTGACGATCAAGAAGATCACCACCCGCTCCATCGACTGGTACGGCACGGCGCTGGTCAAGCCGTCGGTGAAGAAGGCCAAGAAGGTCAAGGTCCTGAAGAAGACCCTCACCGTCCGCCAGGGCGGCAAGGTCGTGCGCAGGAACCGCACCGCGGTGAAGCTGGCGCCGGGCACCTACCGCGTGTCGACGAGGGTCGTCTACCGCTTCAAGGGCAAGAAGCGCGTCGCCACCCGGGCGCAGACGCTGCTGGTCCGTCAGGGCCGGTGCGCGACCCTCCGTGACTTCCGCACCCTGAAGTCCGACCCCACCTTCTCCCCCGACGTCGTCGGCGACTCGGTGGCCGCGGTGTCGGCGAAGCTCCGCACCTCCGGCACCGGTGAGAGGTACACGCCCGAGGAGCTCATCGCCCTGCTGGAGCTGTTCAAGCTCGCCATCGACGAGCCGGAGTTCGACGCGCTCGCCGATCAGGCCATCGCCGAGGTGAAGGCGCTGCAGGAGCAGGGCGTGACCGAGCTCGAGGACCGCGAGTACCGCGCGTGTGGCGGCAAGATCACCGTCTTCGCCAGCTTCGCGAACGGCGAGCTGATGGGCGCCGAGGACGACTCCGACCTGTCCTTCACCGTCCCGTCGCGCGTGGCGGTCGACCGCGCGATGGCGGCCCTGCGCTGATCCGGGCCGGCCGCGCGATCATGGGACCCATGGACGAGATCGCGCGGCTGAGTCGCTGGGCGGCCCACGGCGGCACCTGCCGACTCCTCGAGCTCGACGCCGAGCGCGCCGAGGTCGTCCTGTGCCGCTGTGACGGCGGCGAGGAGGTCGAGCGGTTCACCACCGACGACCCCGCCGTGATGGCGTGGGTGCGCGCGAACGCGTCCTGACTCAGAACGCCGGACGGATCGAGCCCACGGGGCGGCCCGCCCCGAGGACGTCGCGCTCGCGCAGGGAGTCGACCGCCGCGCGGTCGACGTCGTCGCCGTCGAACGCGCCCAGTGCGTCGAGCGCCGCGACCAGCACGGGCGCCAACGGACGCTCGGCCCCGTCGAGCACCTTGAACGCCGCGGCACGACCGTCCGGCAGGCCGGCGGCGAAGATGCCGTCGGCGCCGTCCTTGGCGACCAGGCCCGGCACCGCGCGCATCAGGGTGGTGGTCGGGCGCTGACCGCCGGCCACCATCTGCGGGAAGGCGGCCATGGCACGCGCCACGTGCGCCTCGGCCGACTCGGGGTCGGTGGCCACCGCGGCGGCGAGGCGGCCGAAGCCCCGGGCCAGGCCGGTGACGGTCGTGGAGAACAGCGGCGCCCCGCAGCCGTCGGTGGTGGCGGCGGCGATCGGCACGCCGGTGAACTCCTCGATCGTCTCGCGGATCGCGACCTGCAGCGGATGATCGGGCTGCAGGTAGGTCTCGGTGTCCCAACCCGCCGTCACGCACGTCAGCAGCATCGCCGCGTGCTTGCCCGAGCAGTTCTGGCTGATCTGCTCGGGACCCTGGCCGGCGGCGAGCCAGTCGCGCATCGCCGTGGACCCCCATGGGAGGTCGGGGGTGTTGAGCAGGTCCTTCTCGGTGAGGCCGGCCCGCGCGAGGATCGCCAGCGCCCCGGCGATGTGGTCGGGCTCGCCGTTGTGGCTGGCGGCGGCCAGCGCCATCAGCCGGTCAGGCAGGTCGAGGCCGTGGCGCACCATCGCAACGGCCTGGAACGGCTTGACGCTCGAGCGCGGCCACATGGTGACCTCGGGGTCCCCGACCGCCAGCACGGGAGCACCCGCCGGGTCGAGCGCGACGAGGTGGCCCAGGTGCACCGACTCGACCAGGTCGCCCCGCACCACGTGCGCCAGCGGCGCCGCCGTGAGGCTCGAGACGTCGGTCGGGGAAGAGGCGCGGTTCGTCACCTTTGGAGGATAGTCACGCCCAGCGGATTCGGCTTTGCGAGACTGAGCCCGTGAGAGTCTCGACGAAGTCCGACTATGCGCTGCGCGCGTTGATCGAGTTGGCCGCGGAGCCCGGCGATCGCGCGGTCACCGCAGACGAGCTCGGGCGGCGTCAGGACATCCCGCACGGCTTCCTGCAGTCGATCCTGGGCGACCTGCGCAAGGCGGGCATCCTGCTGTCGCAACGCGGCCAGTCCGGCGGGTGGCGCATGGCCCGCCCGCCCTACGCGGTGACCATCGCCGACGTCATCCGGGCCGTCGACGGTCCGATCGTCTCGATCCACGGCGTGCGACCGGAGGCCGTGACCTACCAGGGCCGGGCGGAGGTCCTCACGCCCGTGTGGATCGCCGCCCGCCACGCGCTGCGCGAGGTGCTGGAGACGGTGACGATCGCCCAGCTCGCCGAGGGTGAGCTGCCGTCGTCCGTGCTCAAGCGCACCGAGACCGACGACGCGTGGCGCACGCGCTGAGAGCGGCTGCCTGAGCGACGGGTCAGTCGGCCAGGAACTCGATGATCGCGGGGGCGAAGTCCGGTGCCATGACCGCGGCGAGGTGGTCGCCGTCGACGAGACGCAGGCGACCGTCGGGCAGGGCGTCGGCCAGCACCTGGGGGTTCGTGGCCAGCTCGTCGTCGCGCCCGGCGATGAGCAGCGTCGGCACCGTGACCCGGCTGAGGTCGGTCGGGCCGGAGTGCACTGCGCGCGCCTGCGCGGCCAGCGACGCGCGGTCCGAGCCGAGCAGGTCGGCGAACTGGCGGAAACCGCGCACCCCCACGGGGTACGACGAGAGATCGCCGTCGGTGAGCAGTGCCTCGACGAGCAGGTCGGCATCGAGCACGCGCGTGTCCACGCCGCCGAGCTCGGCCACCGCCGACCCCACTCCCCCGATGACCAGGCGCGAGACGCGCGGGTCCTGCGCGGCCGTGAGCACGGCGATGACCGCGCCCATCGAGTAGCCGACGAGGTGGTACTCCTCGACACCCATCTCGTCCATCAGGTCGCAGATGTCGCGGGCCATCGTCGGCTCGCCGAACAGCGCGCTGTCCCCCGAGGTGCCGGACCGCCCGTGGCCGCGCGCGTCGACGCCGATGACGCGCCGGCCGGCCGCCACGAGGGCGTCGACGACGCCGGTGGCGAGCCAGTTGGTCTCGGTGGAGGCGACGTAGCCGTGCTGCAGCACGACCGGGACGGAGACGACGTCCGCGTTCCACTCGTGGAAGGCGATGGTCATGCCGTCAGGGCGGGAGAGCTCGCGGGTGTTCACCGCACGAGTGAACCAAACGATCAGGCGGCGCGCGAGATCGCGAAGGCGACCAGGAAGCCCGTCGCTGCGATGAGCCCGGCGTACAGGTGGGTGTCCTCGAACGCCTCGGGGATCATCGTGTCGGCGATCATCGCCAAGATGGCACCGGCGGCCGTCGCAGTGATCACGGCGAGGGTCCCGTCCGACGCGTCCTGCAGGAGCAGACAGCCGAGCGCCCCGGCGACCCCGCTGGCGGCCGCGATGCCGCCCCACACGCCGAAGACGTACCGGGCTCCACGCCCACTGCGCTTCATGCCCGCCGTGCTGGACAGCCCCTCGGGGAGGTTGGACACGAAGATCGCCGCCAGGACAGCCGACCCGACTCCGCCACCGCCGAGCAGCGAGAGGCCCAGCACCACCGACTCGGGCACACCGTCCAGCAGTGCACCGACCGCGATGGCCGTGCCGCTGCCCTGCTGCCCGGACTCCGAGGCCTGGTGGTCGCCGGAGCGCTTGCGATGGCGTGCACCACGGCGCGCGAGGACGACGTTGGCCGCGACGTAGACGACCGCGCCGCCGAGGAATCCCAGGACGGTGGGGCCCAGGCCGCCCGTGCGCTCGGCCTCGTCGACCAGGTCGAACGCGAGCGCCGAGATCAGGACCCCCGCGCCGAAGGCCATGACGGACGAGGCGACCCACCGCGGCACGTGGGCGAACCAGGCGATGGCTGCGCCCAGCACCAGCGCGCTTCCGGCGAGCAGTCCCCACACGCCGGCTTCGATCCACACGGGCACGCCACGAACCTACTGGCCGGCGGGTCGTGCGGCAGGTCGACGCCGACTACGCTCACGAGCGTGACCTCGGGACCCTCGCTGGCACGCCGGCTGACCACGGGCGACGCGGTGGTGATCGGGCTCGGCTCGATGGTCGGTGCGGGCATCTTCGCGGCGTTCGCTCCGGCAGCCGAGGTCGCCGGGGCGGGACTGCTGGTCGGGCTCGTCCTGGCGGCGTTCGTCGCCTGGTGCAACGCCACGTCGTCCGCCCAGCTGGCGGCCCAGTACCCGACGTCCGGCGGCACCTACGTCTACGGTCGCGAGCGGCTCGGCGCGTGGCCGGGGTTCGTCGCGGGCTGGTGCTTCGTGGTGGGCAAGACGGCCAGCTGTGCCGCGATGGCGCTGACCTTCGCCGCCTACGCCGCGCCCGCGGGGTGGGAGAAGCCGGTCGCGGTGGCGGCGGTCGTGGTCCTGGTCACGGTCAACTGGTTCGGCGTCACCCGGACGGCGGCGCTGACGAGCGTGATCGTCGCTCTGGTCGTCCTCGTCCTGCTGACGCTCGTCGTCGTGGGGCTGACCGCCGGCGACCCCGGCGGGAACGCCCTGCGCGAAGACCTGTTCGCGGAGGGTCCGTACGGCGTCCTGCAGTCGGCGGGCCTGCTCTTCTTCGCGTTCGCCGGCTACGCCCGGATCGCGACGATGGGCGAGGAGGTGGTTGCCCCGGAGCGCACGATTCCGCGGGCCATCACGCTCGCACTGCTGCTGGCGCTGATGCTCTACGGCCTCGTGGCCGTCACGGTGCTGCTCGTCCTCGGACCGGATCGTCTCGCCGCGTCGACCGAGCCCCTGACCGACGTCGCCCGTGCCGCGGGCGCGGGATGGGCGGTGCCCGTGGCAAGGGTCGGCGCGGCCGCTGCCGCACTCGGGGCGCTGCTGGCGCTCATCGCGGGCGTCGGTCGCACCGGCCTGGCCATGGCGCGCACCGGCGACCTGCCGCGCTGGCTGTCCGCGGTGCACCCGACCCACCGCGTGCCGCACCACGCCGAGATCGCGCTGGCGATCGTCGTCTGCGCGCTCGTGCTGGCGACCGACCTGCGCGGCGCCATCGGCTTCTCGTCCTTCGGCGTGCTGCTCTACTACCTCGTCGCGAATGTCGCCGCGCTGACCCAGCCGCCGGACCGGCGTCGCTACCCGCGAGCCCTGCAGGGAGCCGGCGCGGCCGGCTGCGTGCTCCTCGTCGTGACCCTGCCCCTCGGCTCGATCGTCGCGGGCGTGGTCGTGCTCGGGGTCGGTGTCGTGGCACGCCTCGTCCGCCTCCGGATCGGGACCGGTCACAGCGACTAGCCGCGACGCGTGGGCTCGGTCTCGATCCCCTCGCAGGAGCGCGCGACGCGGGTGCCGGCCGTTCCCGCGAGGAGGGCGTCGATGTCGCGCAGCGAGCCGATCACCGCGGTCCCCCATGTCTCGCCGGCGAACCGCACGGCCGCCTCGACCTTGGGGCCCATCGACCCGGCGGGGAAGGACCCGGGGTGCAGGGCGTCGGGATGGGCGCTGACGACCCGGCGCTCGTGCTCGCCGTTCCAGTCGAGGTACACACCGTCGACGTCGGTGGCGATCACCAGCAGGTCGGCCCGGAGGTCGCGCGCGAGGACCGCGCTGGCGAGGTCCTTGTCGATCACCGCCTCGACTCCCTTCAGCACGTCCGTGGCGCGCGGACCGACGCTGCGCACCGTCGGCACTCCGCCGCCACCGGCACAGATGACGACGGCACCGTGCTCGAGCAGCCAGCCGATCGGGCGCAGCTCGAGGATCTGCAGCGGGCGCGGGGAGGCGACCACCCGACGCAGCCGCACCCCGTCACGTCGCATGACCCAGCCGAACTCGCGCGTGGCGACCCGGGCCTCGTCCTCGGAGTAGCCCGGGCCCACGAACTTGGTCGGTGCGTCGAAGGCCGGGTCCTGCGGGTCGACCTCGGTGCGCGTGACGAGCGTCGTCACCGCGCGGTCGTTGCCGATCCGGTTGCCCAGCTCCTGCTCGATGAGGTAGCCGATCATGCCCTCGGTCGAGGCGCCGAGGACGTCGAACGGGTACTCGCTGACGGCGTCGTAGGCGGCCGCCTGGAGGGCGAGCAGGCCGATCTGCGGACCGTTGCCGTGCGAGACGACGAGCTCGTGCTCTGCCGCGATCCGGGCGAGCGGGCCGCACGCGTCCGCGATCGACAACCGCTGGTTCTCGACGGTCATCGCCTGGTCGCGGCGCAGGATGGCGTTGCCACCCAGCGCCACCACGACCCTCATGCGTGCCACGACCGTCAGTCGGTGAGGACCCTGGTGCGCGCCGCTGCATGCTCCTCGGGCGAGATGACGCCTCGGCGGTGGAGGTCGTCCAGCTCGGCCAGACGCTCCTCGATCGAGCGCTGTCCGGAGAAGAGGTCGCCGTTCAACGCGGAGGTGGCCAGATCGGTCGGCAGGGTGAACACGTCCCGCCCGGAGGCCTTGGCCACCCGATGGTTCCGCCGGAAGATCACGGCCTGGAGCACGACCGTCGCGATGATCCCCACCAGGACCAGCGCGAAGACGACCACGAAGACGGTGTCGACGATGCTGCTCTCCTCAAACATGCCGTGAGAGTACTGGATGCTTGGGCTCTCCTCGGGCGTTCACGAGGCACTCGCCGCGGCCACGAACGCGCGGATCAGGTCCGAGGACTTCTCACCCGGGGCCACCTCGACGCCGCTCGAGACGTCGACGCCCCACGGCCGGACCGTCGACACGGCCGTGCCGACGTTCGCCGGCGAGAGGCCGCCGGCGAGCAGCCACTGCCCCTCCGGCGCCCGGTCGGCCAGCCCGGTGAGGTCCCAGGTCTCGCCCGACCCCGGCCGGGGCGCGTCGAGCAGCAGCCGCTCCTCGCCCCACGCCCCCACCTCCAGCGGCGGGTCGAGGTCCAGCGAGGTCGCCCGCCACACGCGGGGCACGATCGCCCGCGCGGCGGCGAAGTCCTCGACGCCATAGGCCCTGCCGTGCAGCTGCAGGACGTCGAACTCGAGGTCACGGGCCGTTCGCGCCGCCTCGTCGGCCGCCAGGTCGTTGACCACCAGGACCGAGTCCGCACGCCCCCGCGCCGCCGTGACGACGACCCGGGCCTCGTCCGGCGTGGCGCGCCGCGAGCTGGTCCGGTTCATCACGACGCCGACGGCGTGGGCTCCCGCCTCGATCGCGACGTGCGCATGGTCGGCCGTGCGGAGACCGCAGATCTTGACGTACACCGCGCCATTCTCGCAGCCGGTCGGCGTCGACCTCGACGCCGACCGGCGCTCCCGTCACGGGTAGAGGCCACGCACCCGGTGCGCCTCGGCCACGCGGCCGACGGCCAGGCTCATGGCAGCGCGTCGCAGGCTGACGCCCAGGTCGGCACCGTGCCGGCTGACGCGCTCCCAGGCGCCGATCATCTTCGTGCGCAGGCGCTCGTCCACGTCGGCCGAGCTCCACCAGTAGGCCTGGTTCGCCTGGACCCACTCGAAGTACGACACGACGACGCCGCCGGCGTTGGCGAGGATGTCGGGCACCACGGTGACGCCGCGGCTCTCGAGGATCGCGTCGGCGTCGGAGGACGTCGGACCGTTCGCACCCTCGACCACGAGACGGGCGCGCACCTGCTCCGCGTTGCCGGAGTGGATCACGCCCTCGACCGCCGCGGGCACCAGGACGTCGACGTCGAGCGTGATGATCGCGTCGTTCCCCTCGAGCACCTCGGCGCCCGGGAAGTCGACGACCGAGCCGGTCGCATCCACCCAGTCCTCCAGCGCCGGGACGTCCAGCCCGCCCTCGGCGAACACGCCGCCGTACTGGTCGGCCACGGCCACGACGCGCGCGCCGGCGTCGTGCAGGAGACGCGCCGCGCCCCGGCCGACCTTGCCGAAGCCCTGGACCGCGATGGACGCGCCCTCCGCCTCGAGCCCCACCCCGGGCAGAGCGGCCAGCAGCACGTGGACGACGCCGGCCGACGTGGCCGAGGCGCGACCCAGCGACCCGCCGAGCGACACCGGCTTGCCGGTGACGACGCCGAGCGTCGTCTGGCCCTGGTTCACCGAGTAGGTGTCCATCATCCAGGCCATCGTCTGCTCATCGGTGCCGATGTCCGGCGCCGGGATGTCGGTGGCCGGGCCGAGGACCGGCGAGAGCTCGCTGGTGTAGCGGCGGGTGAGCCGCTCCAGCTCACTCGTCGACAGCTGGCGCGGGTCGACCCGCACGCCGCCCTTCGCGCCGCCGTACGGCACGTCGAGCAGGGCGCACTTCCACGTCATCCACATCGCCAGCGCGCGCACCTCGTCGAGCGAGACGTCGGGGCTGTACCGCAGGCCGCCCTTCGAGGGCCCCCGCGAGAAGTTGTGCTGCACGCGGTGGCCGCGGAACACCTCGACCGTGCCGTCGTCCCGCCGCAGCGGGACGCTGACGCTGACCTCGCGCCGCGGCGCGGCGAGCAGGGCGTGCATGCTCTCGTCGAGCCCGAGCAGCTCGATGGCGTCGCGCAGCTGGGTGAGCGCGTCCTCCAGCACCGGCTCGCGCGCCGGTGCGCCGGTCTCCTCGATCGTGGCGCTCATGTCAGCGGTAGGCCGGCAGGCCGGTCATGGTCTGGCCCACCACGAGGGTGTGCATCTCGACGGTGCCCTCGTAGGTCAGGACGGACTCGAGGTTGTTCATGTGCCGGATGATCGGGAACTCCAGCGAGATGCCGTTGGCGCCGAGCATCGTGCGGGCCGTGCGGCAGATCTCGAGCGAGGCGCGCACGTTGTTGAGCTTGCCCACGCTGACCTGTGCGGGCTGCAGCGTGCCCGCGTCCTTGCGACGGCCCAGGTGCAGGGCCAGCAGCAGGCCCTTGGTGTACTCGAGGTTCATCTCGGCGAGCTTCTGCTGCGTGAGCTGGAAGCCGGCCAGCGGCTTGCCGAACTGCTCGCGGTCCTTCGTGTACTGCAGCGCCGTCTCCAGCGAGGAGCGGGCGGCGCCGAGCGCGCCCCAGATGATGCCGTAGCGGGCCTCGTTCAGGCACGACAGCGGGCCCTTGAGGCCGCGGACCTCGGGGAAGGCGTAGGCGTCGGGGATGCGGACGCCGTCGAGCACGAGCTCGCTGGTCACCGAGGCGCGCAGCGACATCTTGTGCTTGATCTCCGGCGCGGAGAAGCCGGGGGTGTCGGTCGGCACGGCGAAGCCGCGGACGCCCTCGTCGGTCTGCGCCCACACGACGGCCACGTCGGCGATGGAGCCGTTCGTGATCCACATCTTGCGGCCGTCGATGATCCAGTCGCCGCCGTCACGGCGGGCGCGGGTGCGCATGCTGCCCGGGTCGGAGCCGTGGTCGGGCTCGGTCAGGCCGAAGCAGCCGATCGCCTCGCCGGCGGCCATGCGCGGCAGCCACTGCTGCTTGACGTCCTCCGACGCCCACTTCCAGATCGCGAACATCGCCAGCGACCCCTGCACCGACACCAGCGAGCGGATGCCCGAGTCGACCGCCTCCAGCTCCAGGCAGGCCAGGCCGTAGTCGGTGGCGCTCATGCCCGCGCAGCCGTAGCCCTCGAGGTGCATGCCCAGCACGCCGAGGCTGCCCAGCTCCTTGGCCAGGACCCGCGGCTCGTCGATCACGCCGCGCTCGAACCAGTCCGCGACGTAGGGCTGGATGCGTTCGGAGGCGAACTGGCGCACGGAGCTGCGCACCGCCTTCTCCTCCGGGGTCAGCAGGTCGTCGATGCCGATGATGTCGAGCGGATCGATGGTCACCTTGGTGGTGGACGTGCTCATCAGACTGCCTCGTTCTCTTCGTTCAACAGGGACCGGACGGCGGCATCGTGCTCGCCGAGCCGAGGGGGGCGGGTGTAGTGGGTGACGGGGGTACGGGAGTAGGTGGCGGGGTGGCGGACCTGGTCGGCCGCGTCGGGTCCGACCGGGACGCGGGGCCCGAGCCCGAGCGACTCGGCCAGCGCGAAGGCCGACCCGATGTCGCCGACCTCGCCGGCCGGGACGCCGGCGGCGAGCAGGCGCTCGGACCACTCCCGCGCGGTGCGGGAGGCGAGGTGCTGCTCGAGCACGGCGACGAGCTCCAGCCGGTGCGCGACCCGGTCGCCGTTGGTGGCGAACCGCGGGTCCCGGGCCAGGCCGGGGTCGCCGATCGCCTCAGCGAGCGCCGCGAACTGGCGGTCGTTGCCGCAGCAGACGGCGAACTCGCCGTCGGCGCAGCGCAGGGTCTGGTACGGCGCGATGGACGGGTGCGCGTTGCCCTGGCGCCGCGGCGCCGTGCCGGTGGCCAGGTAGGCCGAGGCCTGGTTGGCCAGCGAGCCGAGCAGGCTCGAGAGCAGGTTCACCTCGACGTGCTGCCCGCGGCCCGACCGCTCGCGCTCGAACAGCGCGGCCATGATCGCCGCGTAGGCGTCCTTCGAGGTGAGCACGTCGACGAGCGCGACCCCCACCTTCGTCGGCTCGCCGGCGGCGTCGCCGGTGATGCTCATCAGGCCGCCGACGGCCTGCACGAGGAAGTCGTAGCCGGGCAGGTCCGCTCCCCCGGCCGAGCCGAAGCCGGTGACCGAGCAGTAGACCAGGCGGGGGTTGACCTCGGACAGCTGCTCGTAGCCCAGGCCCTTGCCGGCCAGGGTGCCGTGCTTGAAGTTCTCGACGAGCACGTCGGCGCGACTGGCCAGGTCGAGCGCGACCGCGTGGTCGTCCGGGTCCGACAGGTCGAGGGCGATGCTCTGCTTCGAGCGGTTGGCCGACTCGAAGTACGAGCTGGTCGTCGCCGTCCACGGCGGTCCCCAGTGGCGGGTGTCGTCGCCGACTCCGGGACGCTCGACCTTGACGACGGTCGCCCCCAGGTCGGCGAGCATCGTGGTGGCCAGAGGGCCGGCCAGCACGCGGCTGAAGTCCGCGACCACGACGCCGTCGAGGATGCCGGCCATCAGCTCAGTCCCGGTTCGACGACGCCGTCCACCCAGCGGGTGACGCCCCACGGGTTGGCGGCCTGGAGCGGCTCGGGCAGCAGCGCGTCGGGCATGGACTGGTACGCGACGGGCCGCACGAAGCGACCGAGCGCGCCGGCGCCGACCGACGTGGCCGCCGGGTTCGACGTCGCCGGCCACGGACCACCGTGCTGCTGCGCCCACGTGTAGGCGACGCCGGTCGGCCAGCCGTTGAGGATGACCCGGCCGACCTTGGTGGCGACCGCGTCGACGAGGGGCTTGGCGTCCGGGTCCGCGCCGGTCGCGAAGACCGCGCCGGAGAGCGCGCCCTGGAGGCCGGCGAGGATCTCGGTCGCCTCGGCCACGGACTCGTACTCGACGACGAGGACCACGGAGCCGAAGACCTCCTCGAGCAGGCGGCTGCCGGCCGTGAGGTCGGCGGCCTTGGCCGACAGCACGGTCGCGGGCGCGGACCAGCCGGCTCCGGTCGAGGGGACGCTGGCGACGACGGTGGCGCCGGCCTCCACGAGTCCGGCGATCCCGGCGTCGACCGCCGTGGCGATCCCCTCGGTCAGCATCACCGGGGTGGGGTCGGCCGCGACCAGCGCGTCGCCGACGGCGCGGGCCGCCTCGACGCTCGCCGGCGCCAGCAGCAGTCCCGGCTTGGTGCAGAACTGTCCGCCACCGAGCGTGAACGAGCCCACGAAGCCCGCCGCGATCGCCACGATGTCGGCGCCGGCCGCGGGGGTCACGACCACCGGGTTGACGGTGCCCATCTCGGCATACACGGGGATGACGACCTCGCGTTCGTTGGCCAGGCGCCACAGCGCCAGGCCCCCGGCCTGCGAGCCGGTGAACCCGACCGCGGTGATGTCGGCGTGCTGGACCAGGGCGGTGCCGGCCTCGAATCCCACGACGAGGCCGAGGGCACCGTCCGGGCCGCCCGCGGCCGCCCAGGCCCGCTGCGCGATCTCGACGATGCGCGCGGTGAGTCCCGGGTGGGCCGGGTGGCCCTTGACCACGACCGGGCTGCCGGCGGCCAGCGCCGATGCCGTGTCGTTGCCCAGGGCGCTGAATGCGAACGGGAAGTTGCTGGCGCCGAACACGGCCACCGGGCCGAGCGGCACGTTGACCTTCGCCAGGGCGGGCTCGGTGGAGTCGAGGGTCGCGCCGAGGAAGCTGCCCTCGACCGCGACGTCGGCGTAGAACCGCAGCTGACCCGCGGTGCGCTCGACCTCGCCGCTCAGCCGGGTCTCGCCCAGGGCCGTCTCCCAGTCCGCGAGGCGGACCAGCTCGTCGCGGTGCGCGAGGATCGCGTCCGCGACGGCGGAGATCCACTCGCGCCGCCGGGCCGGCGAGGCCGCCGCAAGGGAAGGAGCGGCGGCCACCGCCGCCGCCACGGCGGCGTCGACCTCGGCGGGCGTGCTGTGGCGGACCGTGGCCGCGACTGTCCCGGTCCGGGGGTCGTGGCTGACGTCGGCGGCGCTCATCGGCCCGCTGCGGCCGAGGAGATGGCCTCGACCAGGACGTCCAGGCCGTCGTCGAGGAGCTCGTCCTCGATGACCAGCGGGGGCAGTAGGCGGATGACGTTGCCGAAGGTGCCGCACACCAGGGCGATGACGCCCTGCGCGTGGCACGACGCGGCGACGGCCTTGGCGAGCGCGGCGTCGGGCTCGGTGGTGCCGGGACGGACCAGCTCGAGCGCCTGCATCGCACCACGGCCGCGGACGTCGCCGACGACCGAGTCGCCGGTGACCAGCGGACGCAGCCGGGCCTCGATCTTCTCGCCGATGTGCTTGGCACGGGCGACGAGGTTCTCGGACTCGATGACCTCGATGGCGCCGAGCGCGGCGGCGCACGCGATCGGGTTGCCGGCGTACGTGCCGCCGAGGCCGCCGACGGGCGCGGCGTCCATCAGCTCGGCCCGACCGGTGACAGCCGAGAGCGGCAGGCCGCCCGCGAGCGCCTTCGCGGTCGTGATCAGGTCGGGGACGACGCCCTCGTGGTCGCAGGCGAACATCTCGCCCGTGCGGCCCATGCCGCTCTGGATCTCGTCGGCGACGAACACGATGCCGTGCTCGCGGGCGAACTCCGCAACCTTGGCCAGGTAGCCGGCCGGCGGGACGATGAAGCCGCCCTCGCCCTGGATGGGCTCGGCGACGATGGCCGCCACGTTGGAGGCGCCGACCTGGGTCAGCACGAGCTCGCGCAGGGCGGCGAAGGCCTCCTCGGCGGCGTTCTCGGGGCCGGTGGGCCAGCGGTAGGGGTACGGCGACGGCGCGCGGTAGACCTCGGGCGCGAACGGGCCGAACGACTCCTTGTAGGGCACGTTCTTGGCGGTCATCGTCATCGTCAGGAGGCTGCGGCCGTGGTAGGCGTGGCCCAGCACGACGACGGCGTCACGGCCGGTCGCCGAGCGGGCGATCTTGATCGCGTTCTCGACGGCCTCGGCACCGGTGGAGAACAGCGCGGTCTTCTTGGCGTGGTCGCCGGGCGTCAGGCGGTTGAGCTGCTCGGCGACGTCCACGAACAGGTCGTACTCGGTGACCATGAAGCAGGTGTGGGTGAACTTGTCGACCTGGGCCTTGACCCGCTCGGCCACCTTCGGGTGCGAGGCGCCGACGCTCGTGACGGCGATGCCCGAGGCGAAGTCGATCAGGTGGTTGCCGTCGACGTCGACGATGATGCCGCCGCCGGCCTCCTCGACGAAGACGGGGAGCGTGACGCCGAAGCCGGAGGTCACGTGCTCCTCGCGGCGCTGCTGCAGCTCCGCCGACCGGGGACCGGGGATCGCGGTCTTGAGCAGGCGCTGCTGGACGGGTGTGGCCATGAGGGTTCTCCTTGGTTCGACGACTCTCCGAGCATCGTCGGTGCGGCACCCCGGCATCTTGGGCCAGAACATCCCAATTCCGGCGAACCCTGTACATTCTGTTCAATGTCGCTGCCCACCATCGCCCAGCTCTGCCGGGCGCTGCCCACGGACCTCGTCCCCGCGCCCGGCGTCGAGCCGGGTCGCACCGAGGTCTCGGCGGTGCACGTCAGCGAGCTGGTCGACCCGACGCCGTACCTCAGCGGCGGCGAGCTGCTGCTGACCACCGGTCTGACGCTGCCGGACAACGACCTCGGCCTGCGCCGCTACGTGGGGCGCCTGCGCGAGGCCGGCGTCGCCGCGGTCGGCATGGGCCTCGGGCCGCACCTGGACTCGCTGCCGCCGATCCTGGTGGCGGCGTGCGCCGACAACGACATCACCCTGCTCGTCGTGCCGCCCGACTCGGCCTTCCTGACGATCTCGAAGGAGTACTGGGCGGCGCGGTCGCGCTCGAGCCACCAGGAGCTGACCGACGCCATCACCGCGCACGGGCAGCTGGTGTCCGCGATCCTGAGCCCCGATCCCGTCGGCGCGACCCTGCGCGCCCTGTCGTCGGCGGTGGGCGCCTGGACCGCCCTGGTGGACGACACCGGTCTAGTGGTGCAGGTCTACCCGTCCGGTCGCGCGCACGACGCGATCGACCTCGGCGCCCGCATCCTGGAGCAGGAGCTCGACGCACGGTCGATCGTGACGCTCCCCCTGCGCGACGAGTCCGTCGTCGTGCTGCCGTTGGCCCACGGAGAGCGCGTCAGCGGTCACCTCACCCTCGGGTCGTCCGACGCGATCGGCCCCAACGCCCGCCGGCTCGCGATCACCGCCGCGTCGCTGCTGAGCATGGAGTCGGTGCAGCGCCACCGCGCGGACGCCGCGGACCGGGCACGACGCGAGTCCGTCGCCACCCTCCTCGACCTCGGCATGCTCGAGCCCGCGCGGCGCCTCGCCGCCCGCTCGCGCGTGGGGTCCCCGTCCGACACGGTCGTGGTGCTGGCCGTCCGCTCGAGCCGTCCGGCCGACGTCGTCGAGGCGGTCATGCGCTGGTGCCCGTCGGCCCTTCCCGGAGCGCGCGAGCGCGCCGAGGACGACGCGTGGTTCGCGTGCCCGGCACCGGCCCCGGACCTCGACCGGCTCGCGCAGCTCCTGCAGCGCGCCGACCCCCAGTCCGCGGCGGTGCTGTCGCCGCCGTCCGCCGTCGAGACCGTGCACGACGTACGCGTCGGGCTCGCGCACCGTCTTCCCGGCGTCGAGGCCGGACAGGTCGAGCGGTCGGCCCATGGCCGCCGGCTCGACTCGCCGTGGACGGACGGACTGGACCGGGTCCTCGCCTATCGCCGGGCCGACCTCGTGGGCGCGCTCGTGGCCTACCTGCGTCACCGCGGCCAGTGGGACCCCGCATCGCGCGAGCTCGGCGTCCATCGCAACACCCTGCGGCACCGGATGGGACGCGTCACCGAGCTCCTCGGCGCCGACATCGACGACCCGGACGTGGCCAGTCAGGTCTGGTTGCACCTGAGGTCGACCGGTCGCGCCTGAGTCGCCCCATTTGTTCCAACTGTGACGCAGATCACCAAGGCGTGAGACAGGGGTGTCACAGCGAGTTACATCGGAGGCATGATCCTGACATGCCCCTGCAGACCCGCCTCCTCCTGCGCGGCGCCGCGGCCCTCGCCGCCGCCGTCACCGCCGCCGCCCTGCTCCCGTCCGGAGCCGCCACCAGCGCCGACGCCCCGACCCCCGAGTCGCTCCGCGACGTGATGTTCGTGGGCAACAACTGGGCCGGAACGGCCTCGATCGTCGACGCCCGCAACCCGGCGATCCTCAAGTCCGGCATCAACCTGATCCCCGACAAGGAGCAGGAGCTGCGCGACATCCGGAAGAACCCGCTGCGACTGATCACCTACACGGCGGTCCGGGTGGGCCCCGGCCAGGGTCACGACCAGTTCGTCGACGACATGTTCAGCACCCAGGACGGCAAGTACCTGGCCGTCTCCCGCCCGAGCTTCGCCGATGTCGTCTGGATCGACATCGCCAAGGCCGTGGCCGGCGACAGCGACTCCATCGTCGCCGAGACGTCGATGGACGGGTACCGGAGCGACCACGCGGGCCTCTCCCCCGACGGCAAGCGACTCCTGGTCAGCGACTCCGTCGAGCGCCAGGTCATCGAGTTCGCCATGGTCGACCAGACCCTGCCCGGCGGCAAGAGCGTCAAGATGGGCGACCGGCTGCGCACCTTCGAGTCGGGCGACACCCCGCACGAGAACAACTACTCCGCCGACGGCAAGACCATCTTCCACGCCTCGATCGGCTCGGCCTACACGTCCTTCGACGGCCCCGGCGGCGACTGGACCAAGGGCGATCGGTGGTTCGAGATCGTGCGCAACGACGACTTCGGCATCGACAAGCGCTGGGACATGGGCAAGGAGCTCGCCGAAGCCGGCCACCCGAAGATGAGCTCCGCGGTGCGCCCCATGGCGATCGCACCCGGTGAGCGCTTCATCTACTTCCAGGTCTCCTGGTACCACGGCATCGTCGAGTTCGACACGCAGAAGGCGGACATCAACGGCAAGGTCGACTACTCCACCGGCAAGATCGCCGAGCCCCGCACGGGTGCCGTCACGCGCCTGATCCCGCTGCCCAACCGGGTGCCCAAGATGCCCATCACCGACTACGTCAACGACTCGGCGCACCACGGGCTGTCCATCGACGAGGCCGGCACGACGCTGTGCGCGGCCGGCACGATGGACGACTACGCCGCACTCGTCGACCGCGCCACCGGCGCCGCGACGTTCTTCGACGCCGAGACCACCGGGCACAGCTACCTCAAGCCGTACTGGACGACCGAGGGCCTGAACGACACGTGCTGGATCTCGCTGTCGGACTCCGACGCCGTCGCCGTCCTGGACGTGAGGACGAAGAAGGAGATCGCCTACCTCCCGGTCGGCGACCACCCGCAGCGCGTGCGTCTCGGCACGGTGGAGCGGGCCCTGTTCGGCTGAGCGCGGGACGGCGGTCGAGGCCCCGGGCGGAGCCGATCACGGTCGCATGTCAGCCGCGGTCGGCTCCCTCGGGCAGCAGCGAGGCGATGAGGTCCTCGACGCGGGTGCGGATCTCGTCGCGGATCGGGCGCACGGCCTCGATGCCCTGACCCGCCGGGTCCTCCAGGACCCAGTCCTCGTAGCGCTTGCCCGGGAAGTAGGGGCACTCGTCGCCGCAGCCCATCGTGATGACGACGTCCGACGCGATGACGGCGTCCTCGGTGAGCTTCTTGGGCTGCTCGCCGGCGATGTCGATGCCGACCTCGCGCATCGCCTCGACGGCCGTCGGGTTGATCTGGTCGCCGGGCATGGAGCCCGCCGAGCGGACGTCGATGCGGTCGCCGGCGAGCTCGGTCAGGAAGCCGGCCGCCATCTGGGAGCGGCCCGCGTTGTGGACGCAGACGAACAGGACGGAGGGGCGGTCAGGCATGCGGTGCTCCTTGGTCGGAGGGGGTGGAGGTGAGGAAGAACCGGCGCGCCCAGAGGGCGACGTAGACCAGGCCGACCAGGACCGGCACCTCGATCAACGGCCCCACGACCCCGGCCAGCGCCTGACCGGACGTCACGCCGAACGTGCCGATCGCGACGGCGATCGCGAGCTCGAAGTTGTTGCCCGCCGCGGTGAAGGCGAGCGTCGCGGTCTTGGCGTAGCCGAGGCCCAGCGCCTTGCCCAGCACCATGCCCAGCCCGAAGGTGATCGCGAAGTACGCGAGCAGGGGCAGCGCGATCCGCACGACGTCGAGCGGCTGGTGCGTGATCGCGTCGCCCTGCAGCGCGAACAGCACGACGATCGTGAAGAGCAGCCCGTAGAGCGCCCACGGACCCAGGCGCGGCAGGAACGTGTCCTCGTACCACTCCCGGCCCTTGACCCGCTCGCCGATCGTGCGGGTCAGGAACCCGGCCACCAGCGGGATGCCCAGGAAGACCAACACGCTCACGGTGATGGACCAGAACGAGAACTCGGCCGAGGTCGTCTCCAGGCCGAGCCATCCCGGCAGCGTCTGCAGGTAGAACCAGCCGAGGGCGCCGAAGGCGACGACCTGGAAGACGGAGTTGACCGCCACGAGCACCGCGGCCGCCTCGCGGTCGCCGCAGGCCAGGTCGTTCCAGATCAGCACCATCGCGATGCAGCGCGCCAGGCCGACGATGATCAGGCCGGTGCGGAACTCGGGCAGGTCCGGCAGCATCAGCCACGCGAGCGCGAACATCAGCGCGGGCCCGAGGACCCAGTTCATGACCAGCGAGGCCCCGAGCAGCCTACGGTCACCGGTGACGCGCTGTGTCTCGTCGTAGCGGACCTTCGCCAGGACCGGGTACATCATCACGAGCAGGCCGATCGCGATGGGCAGGGACACCGAGCCGATCTTGACCGAGTCGAGCGCGTCGTCGAGACCGTCGACGGTGCGGCCGAGGAGCAGGCCGACGGCCATCGCCAGGATGATCCACACGGGCAGGAAGCGGTCCAGTCGCGACAGGTGGGCCACGACATCGGTCTCGGGTCGGTCGGCTGCTGGTGCGGACGTCACGGTGACTCCTCGAGGACCTCGGTCCTCCATCGAAGGTTGTCTATCTAGACCGAGGCTACCGCGTCATCGGGCTCGGTCGCGCCACGCCGGATGAACGTCCGGTGAACGGTGCACCCGCGCCACGTGGGTCCCCCGCCGGTCCCCGGCACGAGCCATACTGGGCCCATGGCCACCATCGCCGGGCAGGACGAGAGCTGCTGCATCCCGCTCACCGCCGCGCCGATCACCCCCGACGACGCGACCGAGCTGTCCCGCAAGTTCAAGGCACTGGCTGACCCCACCCGGGTCCGGCTGCTCTCGCTCGTGGCGGCCCACGAGGGCGGCGAGGCCTGCGTCTGCGACATCACCGAGCCCGTCGGCCTGAGCCAGCCCACGGTCTCGCACCACCTCAAGATCCTCGTCGAGGCCGGACTGCTGGCCCGCGAGCAGCGCGGCACCTGGGCCTTCTACTCCGTCGTGCCCGGGGCACTCGGCCACCTGTCCGATGTCCTGCGTGACCCGATCGCGCGCGACGCGGGCATTGTCGCGGTCTGACGACCCGCGCGGCTCGACTCCCTCGGAAGGCGACTGAGATGCCCCAGCACCGGCGCGTGACGATCGCGGCCCTGGCCCTGACGCTGCTGGCCGGCTGCGGCATCACGCAGGACGACGCGCCCGCGCCGCCGCGTCCCAGCCGGAGCGTCGGCACCAGCTCCTCGCCGGAGTCGACCGCCACCGCCACCACCGCGGCGCCCCGGATCCCACCACCTTCGAGAGTCCGCGAGGTGCCCCCAGAGCAATGGAAGGCGATCGTCGACGCCGGGATGGTGCGCCGGGAGTGTCCGATCCAGCGACGAGAGCAGCTGCGGCGCGTCGACCTGAGCTTCGTCGACTTCGACGGTCGGACCCGGAGGGGCCACTTGATCGTCAACGCCGACGTGGCCCCGAGCGTCCGCCGGATCTTCGACCGGCTCTTCGCCGAGGAGTTCCCGATCCGGAAGATGAAGGGCGTCGAGGCCTACGGCGGCGACGTCGCGAAGAGCCTCGCCGCGGACAACACCTCGGCTTTCAACTGCCGCCGCGCGGACCAGATCAACGCCCCGTTCACCGACTCACCGCACGCGAACGGTCGGGCCGTGGACATCAACCCGCTTCAGAACCCGTGGGTCGACCTGCGCTGCGACTGCTGGACGCCCTCGGCACGACACGCCGAGCGCACGCCGGGACGCGGCAAGATCCTCGAACGCGGCCTGGTGTGGCGGTTGTTCACCCGCGAAGGCTGGGTCTGGCAGAACATCGACGTGCCCGACTACATGCACTTCGACACCGGGTATCCGTCGCGACCGTTCTCCGGCCGCTGACACGCACGAAAACCCCGAAACCGTTGCGGTTCCGGGGGTTCTCTCGGGTGGGCGATACTGGGTTCGAACCAGTACGCCGGTGATTATCAACCCAGGCCTAGGCCCTAGTGGGAACCTCGTTATATCCTGTGATTTCAGTACTTTTCCTCGGTGACAGATGAGGCCACGAGCGGACATAACTACCCGCTCTAGAACTACGCTTGAACTACGTTGAACTACGTGGGAACTACGAAATGAGGGGCGCTTACCCATGGCCCGTGCTGGATCTCGGCGAGAGTTCGGAGAGATCTCCAAGCTCTCCAGCGGACGGTTTCAAGCACGCTACGCGGACCCTGCAGGCCGGACCACAGAGTCAGGGGGCCGACTGCGGCATACCGCGCCCCACACGTTCGTCACCCGCGGTGACGCGGAGGCGTGGCTCGTCGACGAGCGCCGCCTACTGTCGAGCGGGACGTGGACCGAGCCTGGACGACGCAATGCTGAGAAGCACTCCGCGACGCTGCAGTTCGGCGAGTACGCCCGGCGATGGCTGGCCGATCGGAAGGTCAAGGGTCGTCCGCTCGCTGATCGCACGCGTGACCACTATCAAGATCTCCTCGACCGTGTCATCCTTCCCACCTTCGAAGTTACGCCGCTTCGCGACATCACCCCCGAATCGGTTGGCCGGTGGTACGACGACGCGACCCCAGATCGCCCGACGTATCGCGCCCATGCGTATTCGCTGCTTCGCGCCATCATGCGAACAGCCGCCGATCCGACGAAGAACAGCGGTCAGGCGCTGATCCCATTCAATCCCTGTGGGATCTCCGGGGGTGGGAGTTCGGGCGCCAAGCGGCGCATTCGCCCGGCGACCGCCGAGGAGATCGCGGTCATCGTGGCGAACATGCCTGAGCGACACCGGCTCATGGTGTTGCTGGCCGATGGTTGCGCCCTTCGGTTCGGTGAGCTCGCGGAGCTTCGCCGTTCGGACGTCGATGTGAAGAACGCGATCATCCACGTGCGCCGGGGCGTGGTTCGCTCGCGATCGGCCGGTGTCGTGGCCAAGACGCCCAAGAGCGATGCCGGGATTCGGGACGTTCCCATCCCTCCGGACATTGTCGATGAGGTGATCGAGCACAAGAAGCTCCACGCTGCGCCCGGGCTCCAAGGGCTGATGTTCCCGGGTGTGAACGGAGGGCACCTCTCCCCCAGCGCGTTCTACGGGAAGGTCACCACGAAGCGCCGCGGCAGAACGCACCGCAAGGGCTTCGGTTGGTACGAAGCACGCCACGTCGCTGGACGAGACGACCTGCGGTTTCACGATCTCCGCCACGGAGCCCTCACCGAGGCCGCCCGTCACGGGGCCACCCTGGCGGAACTCATGGCTCTCGGTGGACACTCGACCAGCCAGGCCGCGATGCGGTACCAGCAGGCCGCCTCGAGCAGGCTCAGGGAGTTGGCACGGAGGAGAGCAGAGGCCCGGGGCTGGACGGACACCAACCGTTGACCGCGCTCTCCCCCAGCCGGTGACCCACACAGCGTTATCTACGGTTTGGCATCGTTCTGGAGCAAGTCGCCGGCTTTCGAGACCGGCAGCCACCAGACTCCCGTGTCGCGCCAACTGCGTCAGCCCGCCCTGCTTGTAGGTGTTCGTCAGGCGCGTCAACACGCGGTCGCGGTCGGGGCCATCGTCATATGACCCGCCGCCGGCGCGCTGATGTGCGGGCTCCGGGAGCGCCACCGTCGAACCGCGGTCCAACCTGAGGAGCGCGATGAGTTCCAGAATGATCGCTCCGCTCAGCCGGTTGCCTCTCCGCGCCGGAAGCAGTTGCATCCGATCGATCATGAGCAGGTTCTCAATGCCCACATGCTTGTCGGCGAGCTGCGCGGCGACGGCACTCAGCCGTTCGGCATCCCCGCCGATCTCCTCGAAAGCCACATGGACCTCCTCGTCAGCGATCAGCCATCTGATCCATTCGCTGACGGGCCCGATCTCCTCGGTCCCGAGTCTCCCTCGCACTCGACGCAGGCGACGAAGCGCCGAAAAACGTTCTTCCCGTCCGACGAGGCACGCTGGATGAAGATGCTCGTCTCGATGTCCTCGAAAGCGCGGACGTCTGGCATGGCGACGAGTGTGGCGGACTCGGACTCACTGCACACGGGCTTCGGTGCAGCACGCCACACGGGGCAGAAGGCAACGCCTGAGAGGTTGCACGATTCAGACGACGAGCGCTCGAGGACGCACCGCGGAACCGATGCCGATGAACAGCAGGATGAACGCGGCGGTGAGCGTGATGTGTCCAAGACCGGCGATCCCGGCGAGTGCAGCAGAGTCCGATGCGCTGTTCCCGAGGACTTGCAAGGTGCCCTTCACGAGCTGCATGCCGAACGTCATCACCAATCCGACGTGCCAGGTGAGCACGCCCCACCGGAACCGGCGATCATCGATCCCGAGTGCCGCCACCAGGGCGAGGAGCACGAGGAGCATGAGCGTGCCGAGGGCAAGCGCATGCGTGTGCGCGACCGCCAGTTGCGTGTGACCGCTGAAGTCGTTCGCTTTGGTCAACTCGCGATAGTAGAGGCCGCTGACCAGGCCGAGCGCGGTCCAGGTCGCTGCCGAACGGTACAGAAGATTGAACATGTGGTTCTCCTGTGGAGGATCGTGAGGGATCAGGGATGGGCGGGCCGGCTGGGCCACAACGCGTGCCGGCCGAGCAGTCGGATGCAGGCGGGGACGAGCAGCGGCCGGACGATGAACGTGTCGAGCAGGATGCCGATCGCCATCGCCAGCCCGAACTGGTAGAGCTCGCGGATCGGCTGGGTCATCAGCACGGCGAACGTGCCGGCGAGGATGATGCCTGCCGAGGAGATCACACCACCGGTCCGGACGATCGAGACCCGCAGCGCCTCGACCGGAGTGCGTGTGACCAGCTCCTGGCGATAGCGCGTCAGCATGAAGATCGTGTAGTCCACCCCCAGCGCGACCAAGAAGATCAGGACGTACACCGCGACCCGGTTGCCGATGCCCAGATCACCCCCGAGCGTGATCGTGATGAACGAGGTCAGACCCATGGTGGCCGCGTACGACAGGAGCAGCGTCAGTCCGATGTACACCGGGGCGAGGATCGAGCGCAGGACGAGTCCCAGGATCAGCGACACGGCCATGATCATCAGCAGGCCGACGACGACCAGGTCTCGGTCGAGGGCCCCACGCGTGTCCGCCGCGACGGCGGTCTCCCCGCCGATCAGGACTTCCGGATCGCTGACTCCGGCTTGGCGGGCTCCCGCTTCGGCCCGGTCGACGATGCGCGGAACCGCGGCCATCGCCTCGGAGCCGTACGGATTGGACTTCAGCACCACACTGATTCGCGCCACGCGGCCGTCCTTGGACGTCGAGGTCGCGCCCACGGTGGCGACGTCCGGGGAGGTGGCGAGGGATGTCGCGACAGCGCGGACCTGCGTGGCTTCGATCGGACGCCCGGCCTGCACGAGCACGTCGCTGGGTGCGATGACGCCCGGACCGAAAGCGTCCGCGACCATCGCCCGCCCCGCGGCCGATTCGGTCTCGAGGCGGAACCCGCTGACCAGATCGAACGACTGCTGGGCGCCCAGCAACCCGCCAGCCATGAGGATCAGGAGGGCGAGACCGGCTGCCAGGACCCGCTTGGGAGCGTCGATCGCAACATCCGCGACCTTGTTCCACACGCGGGATCCACGAGTCTCGCGGTCCGGCGAGACGGCGCGACGCGGCCAGAAGGCGAATCGGCCACACAGCACCAGCAGAGCCGGTGTCAGCGTGAAGGCCACGGCCGCCATGGAGGCGACTCCGAGGGCGAGGTAAGGGCCGAAGTCGTGGAGCGTCGGGGTCACGGCCACCAGGAGGGCCAGGACGGCGACCACGATGGTGGAGACGCTCGCGGCAAGCGCACCGGCCACCGATCGCATGGCGACCGCCACCGCCACTCGGGGGTCGGGGTGGTCGGCGATCGCCTCACGGAAGCGCGCGAAGATGATGAGCGCATAGTCGGTCCCCACTCCGAAGAGCAACACGGTCATGATCGATGCCGTCTGGCCGCTGATCTGGATCACCCCGGCGTCCGCGAGCAACGCACCGGCTCCTTCGGCCAACCGCATCGCCAGGCCGACACCGAGGAGCGCCACGGCGACCAGCACCGGCGAGCGATAGATCGCGGCGAGCAGGACCACGACGAGCGCCACGGTGCCGAGCAGCAGGATCCGGTCGCCCCCGCCGAAGACCTCGGAGGCGTCGGCGACGATTCCGGCCGGACCGGTGACCGCGGTCTCGACCGTCCCGTCGGCCACGGAGGAGGTCAGCGTGCGCAGTTCGTCGACCGTGCCGCGATAGTCCTCACCACCAGCGCTTCCCGTCAGCTGGACGAGGATCATCTCCGTCGATCCGTCCTGACTGACCAGGCCTCCCCCGCGCGGCAGCATCGAGGCGTCGACGGTGTCGACGACTGCAGGGAGGTCCGCGTCCTGGATCAGGTTCACGAGTCGACCGGTGGCGTCACGGGTCTCTTCTTGCGAATCCGAGCGCACCACGATCACGGCGGGGGGAGCAGATTCGGTACCGAACTCCTGCTCTGCGACGACGGCTGCTCGCATCGACATGGACCCTGCCGGAGGGTTGTCATTGTCGTTGGACTTGACGGCGTCCAATGCGGGCGCCACGGCGGTCAGGACGGCGATCAGAATCAACCAGCCGGCCACGACCAGCCACGCGACACGGCGGCTGATTCGGGACAGGCGGGGACGTGGAGTGTTCACGCTGACGAGTCAACCCGCGCGCGGCCGCCCACACATCGGTCGATCCACTGTTCCTGACTGCAACTTTCGATGGAGGAGCAGGCGAACCGCGTCATGTCACCGGTCGGTGGGCAGGAGCCCTTGTTCGCGCGCACGCGCCACGGCCGCGGTCCGCGATCTCACGTCCAGCTTCGCGAAGACCTGCACGAGGTGCGACTTCACGGTCGCTTCGCTGAGGAAGAGATCCTTGGCGACGTCCCGGTTGGACCGGCCCGTGGCCACGGCCGTAAGGACCTCGAGCTCGCGAGGTGTCAGCGGCGGACCGTTCACGCCGATCCTGCCGATCCTGCCGATCAGCTTCGAGGTGATCCGGCTCGAGAGAGTGGTCGAACCTGCAGCAGCGGACATCACGGCGGCGAAGAGCTCGTCGGGAGGCGCGTCCTTCAACAGGTATCCGCTGGCGCCGGCCTCCACGGCGGTGAGGATCTCGCTGTCGGTGTCGTAGTTGGTCACGACTAGCACGTACGGCGCCGGGTCGAGCGCGCGGATTTCCCGCGTGGCATCCACCCCGGTCCGTGAGTCGCCGGCGAACCGCAGATCCATCAGGACCAGATCCGGACGCAGGATTCCGCTTAACTCGACCGCCTCATCGACTGTCGTGGCTTCGCCCACGACCTCGATCTCACCGCCTCGCTGCTCCAAGAGGGCTCGCAGTCCGGCCCGCACGATCGCATGGTCGTCGGCGATCAGCAGACGGATCATGCTCAGTCCTCCTGCTCGACGGGGAACGAGACGCCCACGGCGGTGCGTCCCGGCTCGGACTCCACCGACCAGTCGCCACCGAGCTCCTCGACGCGCTGCGTCATCGTCTCGAGACCGAAGCTGCGGGACGTGGCTGAAGCGAGGATCGATGTGTCGAAGCCACGACCGTCATCGACGATGTCCAGCCGCACACGACCGCCGCCCCAGCTCAGCGTGACGACTGCTCGGACTCCCGGACCGGCGTGCTGTTCGACGTTCGCCAGCGCGCTTTGGGTGACCCGCACGAGCGCGGCTTCCGTCGGTGTGGAGATGGTCTGGGGCTCCCCGTCCACCACGAATCGGACGTCCGCGACCGAGCGGTCACACACCCTCTGCAACGCTGCCGAGAGTGACGAGCCCACCAGATCGGCGGGAGCGAGTTCCTCCACCATCCGCCGCGCCTCCACGAGACTGGCTGCCGCCGTCTCGCGCGCCAACCGGACGCGACTTGTGGCGCGTTCCGGCAGAGGCTCCGCCTCCGCGGCGTGCAAGAGCAACTGGATGCTGCTCAAACCCTGCGCGACCGTGTCATGGATCTCGCGTGCCAGGCGCTGACGTTCCATCGCCTGACCCGCCGCGCGCTCGGACTCGGCCAACTCGGCCTGCGTTCGCTGCAGCGCACCGATGAGCTCCTGCTGTGACCGCGTGACGTCGAACAGGACGCGGTAGCCGGCGCCGAGTAGCACCGAGAGCACAGCGCCCAGCACAGGAGCCAGGAAGACCTCCGCGGACTCCTCCCTGAAGAACCCGACGATCGCGTCGGCCGTCGTGAGCGTGATGATGCAGGCCAGCGCCGGCGCCCATGCCAACTCGGTGAGGAAGACCAGGAACAGGCCGAGGGAGACGTACGCCGCGTCGGCTCCCAGCAGGACCAGTCCTGCCCAGTCCGCCACGAGGGCCACCAGCAACCCGCTACGCATCCCGGACGATCGCGTGCGTGAGCGCACCACGTAAAGGCTGCCGAAGGCGACAACCAGTGCGACGACCGCACCTGCGTTGCTCTCCCCGAGCAGGACGGCACGCACCGCCACGACCAGAGCGAGCGCAAGCACCAGCACATCCAGCCCCCATCGCAGCCGCTCGACGCTCGGCGTGGGGAATGTCGTGCTCACTCGGTGATCCTATGCGCGACTTCCACGGGTCCGAAGGTGCGGAGGCCTGCACGTGGTGGCCAGCTCAGCGACGTTGTCGAGATCACCGCACGATGCACGATTGCCGTGTCCGCAGGCACCACGCCTCCTTCCGCGCTGAGCGGCGGTGAAGTGCCAGCGCCAGCAACAAACCGCTGGCCGACATCGCGGCGCACGAGCCGAACGCGGTCCCGTAGGTCGTTTCACCGAAACCGGCATCGGCCACCGGTTCGCGTCTGCCTGACGGGATTGATGGAGCGCCTCCGAAATGACGAAACCCGCGTTCTCCCGGGGCTTTCGGTTGTCGGGCTGACAAGATTCGAACCTGCGACCCCCTGTCGAGTCCGAGCTCTATACGAGCCGAGGCATTGGGTACCGAGAACACGTGTCTTTCAGATCGACCGTGGAATCCGACCTCGGATGGCCTTCGCCCTCGTCTAGCTGTCAACGGGTGCGCTTGGGTCGGTACGTGCTCCCCCGGGTGCCGCCCCGGCCGAAAACGCAAGGTGACCGTGCGGCGTTTTCGCTGATCACGGCGAACCCCGCAATCGCGTCCGAGACGAACCTGAACCGGAGGGAAACACATTGGCATGCCAGCGAGATTCCGCATTTCGATGGAATCGCGGTGGTCGTCCTCTACAGTGCCATCCCGTTACACCCGAAGCGTGCCCCTGAGGGGGCACCGATCTCGACATCGTACGACTCAGCGTATTCGGGCCCCGTGGGCGCAGCGGGTAGTCCGCTGCGTGCCATCGGCATGAGCGGGACGCCGTCGAGTGCGCCCACGACAAGTCAGACGCGGCGCAGCAGATACGTGTCCATGACCCAGCCCTGATCGGCTTGGACGGCCGAGCGGCGCTCCCAGATGTCGCCGGCGACCTCGGGGAGTCGCCCGGCGACGAGCTGCTCGCCCGGCGACCCCAGGTTGGCTCCCCACCAGATGTGCCAGGCGGCCGGGTCGGGCAGATCCCGGCAGGCCAGTGCTCCGTCGAGCATCACGACGAGGTTGTCGTGGTCGACCGCATCGTCCACGAGGCGTCGGCCGGTCGTGATCGTGATGGGTCCGCCGATGACGTTGAGCACCAGACGGTGGCGGGCAGCGAGGAGCTGGACACTGCTCAGGCCCGGGATGACTTCGACGGTCACGTCGACGACGCCGCGTTCGACGATCCTGTCCGCGAGCCGGATGGCGGAGTCGTACAGGGCAGGGTCGCCCCACACGAGGATGGCCGCGTCACCGGGATGCTCGAGGAGAGCCCGCTCGAAGGCCTGCGCCCGCGCTTCGTGCCAGTCCCGCACCGCGCCGGCATAGTCACCCGGATCGTCGCGGTCACGCTCGGGATCCGGCACGGGGACCAGGGTCCACTCCCCCGCGACGTGGCGCTCGCAGATGGCCTCGCGCATCGCGATGAGGTCGGCGGTCCCGGGGTGGGACGCGGTCTTGTCGGCGACGAGGAAGTAGTCCACCTCGTTGAGCACGCGGGCGGCCTCGACGGTGACGAGCTCCGGATCGCCCGGGCCGAGGCCGACGAGTGCGAGGCGCCGCGTCATGCATCGTCCTCGAGGTCGCCCTCGATTTCGAGGTAGACCCGGGCCATCTCGGCCATCACCTCGGGGTCCGGCTCCTCCCAGAGCCCGCGGTCGGCCGCCTCGTTCAGGCGCTCGACGATCCCCCGTAGCGCCCACGGGTTGGAGCGACGCATGAACTCCTGGTTCGTCTCGTCGAGCACGTACTCCTTCGCGAGCGACTCGTACATCCAGTCGTGCACGACGCCGGCGGTGGCGTCGAACCCGAACAGGTAGTCGACGGTCGCGGCCAGCTCGAACGCTCCCTTGTACCCGTGGCGCTGCATCGCCGAGATCCAGCGCGGGTTCACCACGCGCGAGCGGAAGACGCGGTTGGTCTCCTCCTGCAGCGTGCGGGTCCGTACCGCATCCGGTGAGGTCGAGTCGCCGACGTAGGCCTTCGGCTCCGTGCCGGTGAGCGCGCGGACCGTGGCGATCATGCCGCCGTGGTACTGGAAGTAGTCGTCGGAGTCGGCGATGTCGTGCTCGCGCGAGTCGATGTTCTTCGCTGCCACGGCGATGCGGCGGTAGCTGGTGCGCATGTCGTCGCTGGCCGCGACGCCGTCGAGCCCACGGCCGTAGGCGAAGCCGCCCCACGCCGTGTAGACCTCGGCCAGGTCGGCGTCGTCGCGCCACGAGCCCGACTCCACCACCTGCAGGATGCCCGCGCCGTACGACCCCGGCTTCGACCCGAAGATGCGCGTCGTCGCGCGGCGGTGGTCGCCGTGCTCGGCGAGGTCCTGCGCCGTGTGCGCGCGGACGTAGTTCTGCTCATCGGGCTCGTCGAGCTCGGCGACGAGCTGAACGGCATCGTCGAGGATTTCGATGACGTGTGGGAAGGCGTCACGGAAGAACCCGGAGATGCGCACCGTGACATCGATGCGCGGACGACCGAGCTCCTCGAGTTCGATGACCTCGAGCCCGTTCACCCGACGCGAGGCCAGATCCCACGTCGGCCGCACGCCCAGCAGGGCGAGCACCTCGGCGATGTCGTCGCCCGAGGTGCGCATCGCGGACGTTCCCCAGACCGACAGGCCGACCGAGCTCGGGTACTCCCCCGTGTCCTCGAGGTGACGGGCGACGAGCGACTCGGCCATGGCCTGTCCCGTGTCCCACGCGAGCCGGGACGGGACCGCCCGCGGGTCCACCGTGTAGAAGTTCCGGCCCGTGGGCAGGACGTTGACCAGGCCGCGCAGCGGCGAGCCCGAGGGTCCCGCCTGCACGAAGCCGCCGTCGAGCGCGTGAAGGATGTTCGTCAGCTCGTCGGTGGTCGCTGCGAGGCGCGGGACGACCTGCTCGGCGGCGAACCGCAGGACCGCGCGGACGACCGGGTCGTCGTGCACGTCCTCGACGGTCTCGACGTCCCAGTCCGACTTCTCCATCGCCTCGACGAGGGCGCGTGCCTGCGACTCCACGAGATCGACCTCGGGCAGTGGTGAGTCCTCGGTCAGCCCGAGCGCGGCCCTCAGTCCCGGCAGCGCCTTCTCCTGACCGCCCCACACCTGCGTGGCCCGCAGCACGGCGAGCACGAGGTTGACGCGGCCCTCTCCGGTGGGCGCCTGTCCCAGGACGTGCAGGCCGTCCCGGATCTGGACGTCCTTGATCTCGCACAGCCAGCCGTCGACGTGCAGCAGGAAGTCGTCGAACTCCTCGTCGCCGGGACGCTCCTCGAGACCGAGGTCGCGGTGCATCTGGGCCGACTGCATGAGCGTCCAGATCTGCTGGCGGATGGCCGGCAGCTTCGGCGGGTCCATCGCGGCGACGTTCGCGTACTCGTCCAGCAGCTGCTCGAGCTTCGCGATGTCCCCGTAGCTCTCGGCGCGCGCCATCGGGGGGACGAGGTGGTCGACGATCGTGGCGTGCGCGCGCCGCTTCGCCTGGGCGCCCTCGCCGGGGTCGTTCACGAGGAACGGGTAGATCAACGGCATGCTGCCGATGGCGGCGTCGGTGGCACAGCCTGCCGAGAGGGCCGCGTTCTTGCCGGGCAGCCACTCCAGCGACCCGTGCTTGCCCAGGTGCACGACGGCGTCGGCACCGAAGCCGTGCTCGAGCCAACGGTAGGCGGCGAGGTAGTGGTGCGACGGCGGCATGTCGGGATCGTGGTAGATCGCGACCGGGTTCTCGCCGAAGCCGCGCGGCGGCTGGATGAGGATGACGACGTTGCCCGCGCGCAGGGTGGCGAGCACGATGTCACCGGCGTCGTCGACGAACAGGGACCCGGGCGCCTCACCCCACGTCTCCACCATCTGTTCGCGCAGGTCCGCGGGCAGGTCGGCCGTCCAGCGCAGGTACTCGTCGCGGCTGATGCGCACGTGCGAGCTGCTCAGCTGTGCCTGCGTCAGCCACTCCTCGTCCTGGCCGCCCGCCTCGATCAGCGCGTGGATGAGCGCGTTGCCCGAGGTGGTGTCGGGCTCCTCCCCCTCGACCGCCGGCAGCGGGTCGAGGCCCGGGATGTCGCCCGGTTCGCCGAGGTCGTATCCGGCGTCGCGCAGCTGTCGCAGCAGCCGGATCGCCGAGACCGGTGTGTCCAGGCCGACGGCGTTGCCGATCCGACTGTGCTTCGTCGGGTAGGCCGACAGCACCAGGGCGACCTTGCGTTCGGCCGGCGGCACGAACCTCAGGCGCGCGTGGTTGACGGCGATGCCGGCCACGCGGGCGCAGCGCTCGGGGTCTGTCTCGTACCGCGGCAGTCCGTCCGCGTCGACCTCCTTGAACGAGAACGGCACCGTGATGAGGCGACCGTCGAACTCGGGGATCGCGATCTGCGTCGCGGAGTCCAGCGGCGTGACGCCGTCGTCGGAGGCCTCCCACTCGGCCTTCGACGAGGTGAGCGCCAGTGCCTGCAGCACGGGCACGTCGAGGGCACGCAGTCGCTCCACGTCCCAGGACTCGTCGTCGCCACCCGCGCTGGCCGTGGCCGGCTTGGAGCCGCCGGCCGCCAGGACGGTCACGACGATCGCGTCCAGCGTGGCCAGCTGGTCGAACAGGTCGTCGGCGGCGGCCCGCAAGGACGACACGAAGATCGGGACGCCGATCGCCTTGCCCGTGGCGTCGATCGCGTCGGCGAGGTCGTGGGCGAAGCGCTGGTTCCCGCTCACCTCGTGCGCCCGGTAGTAGAGGATGCCCACGCGGGCCAGGTCGGTCGACGCGAGGGTGGGCCGCTCGCCCACGCCCCACTCGGGCAGCACGGCGGGCGGCTCGAAGCCCTCCCCCGTCAGCAGCACGGTGTCGGAGAGGAAGGCGTGCAGCTGCCGCAGGTTCTCGTCGCCTCCCTCGGCCAGGTAGCGGTGCGCCTCGGCACAGACGCCGATCGGCGCGGTCGACAGCTCCATGAGCGCCGCGTTCGGCGTCCGCTCGCCACCGAGCACCACGAGGGGACGGCCGCTCGAGCGCACGTGCGCGGCGATGTCGCGCACGTCCTCGGGCGAGCCCAGGACCCGCAGGACGACGAGGTCCGCCTCGTCCACGAGCGCGTCCCTGCGCTCGTCGGACACCCGGACGGGGTTCGCCCACGAGTAGCTCGCTCCGCTGGCGCGAGCCGAGAGCAGGTCGGTGTCCGAGGTGGACATGAGGGCGATGCGGGTCATGATGCTCCTTCGGTGGGAACGGTCGAGCCGGGAAGTCGGAGGTCGTCGAGTGGTCGGTCCGCGGCGAGGTGCTCGCGCACGAGGCGGGCCGCGTCGCCGGGCAGGACCGGTCCGTACCAGGCACCCTCCGGGTGGACGACCGCGACGGGACCGTGGTTGCAGGGGAAGAGGCAGCCGGTCTGGGCCATCAGGACGTCCTGGTCCGTGAGGCCGGTCTCGACCAGGGCCATGACGAGCGCCCGGTAGGTGTCGTCGGAGCCACGCGCGCTGCACCGCGGCCCGCGACACAGCAGGAGGTGGTGACGGTGGTCGGGCGGCGCGTCCCAGGCCGACGACGACAGCGGAGCCTCGCGTCCCGTGATGGTCCGGTCGCCGAACTCGATGACGGGCGGGTCGACCTGCTCACGGTGCCAGTGACCCGCCACCCGCCCCACCCACGAACGCGCGTATCCCAGGTCGTCGGTGCTGACCGGCTCCAGTCGCAGCTCGCGGACGCCCTCGGCCTGCAGCTCATCGAGCACCCGGACCAAGGTCGGCTCGGCGCCCTGCAGGAAGGCGATCCGCGCTCCGGCATCCGCGGCGGCCCGGCGCAGCACGGGTTGGCGGGCGGCATCGGGCAGCGCCGTGGCGACGTGGACGAGGACGCTCATGGGTGCCACACCACCGTCAACCGTTGCGCGAGGCTGTGGTGCTCGACCTCGGCACGGACCCCATACGTGTGCTCGATCAGCGGACTGGACAGCAACTCCGCGGCCGGACCGTGGGCGACGACCCGGCCCCCGTCGAGCACCACCAGCCGGTCGCAGTACGCCGCCGCCAGGTCCAGGTCGTGCAGCGCGGCGACGGTCGTGATCCCGAGCCGGCGCACCGTCCGGAGCAGACCGATCTGGTGACCCAGGTCCAGGTGGTTCGTGGGCTCGTCGAGCATGAGGATCGAGGGCTGCTGCGCCAGCGACCGCGCCAGCTGGACGCGCTGGCGCTCGCCTCCCGACAGGGTCTGCCACCGCCGGTCGGCCACGTGGAGGACATCGGCGTCGGCCATGGCCTGCCTGACGACGTCGGCGGTACGGACCGCACCGGCTCGGCGCCCCCGATGAGGGATGCGACCCAGTTCCACGACCTGACGGGCCGTGAGGTCGAGCGAGGTCGTGGCCTGTTGCTCCAGCAGGGCGATGATCCGAGCACGCTCGCGGATGGGGATGGCCCCGATGTCGCGACCCTCGAGGACCACGCGCCCGGAGGTGGGTCGTGCGAGTCCGGCGAGGAGCGTCAGCAGGCTCGTCTTGCCCGAGCCGTTCGGGCCGATCAGGCCCGTGACCGAACCGGTAGGGACGGAGGCGGAGACGTGCTCGAGCACGCGGGTCCCCCGTCGGACCCACGTCACGTCCTGGACCTCGAGATTCATGCCGTGCTCCCCTGTCGATGCAACAACCAGACGAAGACCGGAGCACCGACGGCGGCGGTCACGACGCCCACGGGCACCTCCTGGCCAGGGACGACGGTGCGTGCCGCCGTGTCGGCCAGGACCAGCAGCAACGCTCCGCCAACCGCACTGAGTGGCAGCAGCGTCCGGTGCAACGGTCCGCACAGCAGGCGAGCGAGATGCGGAACCACCAACCCGACGAACCCGATCGCTCCGGTGAACGCCACCAGGCCCGCGGTCACCACCGCGGTCGCGACCATGAGGGTCCACCGTGTGCTTCGAACACCGACCCCGAGCGAACCGGCCGCCACCTCACCGAACGCGAAGGCGTCCAGCGCGCGGGTGTACGCCATGACCAGGCAGAACGCGAGCACCACGAGCCCGACCAGGACGAGGGCGCCGTTCCACCGGATGCCGGCGAGCGACCCCAGCGTCCAGCCGAGCACCCGGCGTGCGGCGTCGTGATCCCCGCTCATCATGACGACGAAGGAGGTGTACGCGGCGCACATCTGCCCCACGGCGACGCCTGCCAGGACGACCCGTGTGGGAGGCAGGGCACCGCTGCGGCCCGTGGCCAGCGTCAGGACCAGCGCGAGAGCGGCCAGCGCGCCCACGAACGCGCCGGCGCCCACCAGGGCGGTGCCGACGAGCCCCGCGAACGAGACGCCCAGCACGATGACGCTCACCGCGCCGACCGCGGCCCCGTTGGAGATGCCCAGCAGGTAGGGATCGGCGAGGTCGTTGCGGGTGAGCGATTGCAGGACGGCCCCGCACAGCGCGAGTCCCGCACCGGTCGCCGCTGCACCCAGCACGCGGGGAAGCCGCAGCTGCCACACGATCCGATCGTCCAGCAGCGAGACGTCGAGTCCCGGCACTCCCAGCCGACGGCCGACGACCTCCCACACGCTCACGACGGGCACCTGGACCGAACCCAGCATGAGGGCCAGCGAGACTGTGGCACCGAGCAGTACGGACACGATCACGGCGCTGCCGACGGTCCGGTTCCGCCACCGGGCCGGGCGCTCCTTGCGCTGCAGCATCAACGACGGCCGAGTGCGATCAGGCGATCGGACACCTGCTGCGCGCCGTCGACGAGGCGAACGCCCGGGGTCGACTCCGAGTAGGCCACGGTGATGACCCGGTCGTCACGGACCGCGCGCAGCCGCTTCAGGACCGGGTCCTTGCGCAGGTGGGCGATCTTCTCAGCGGCGGACGACCACGAGGCGTCGGCCACGACGATCACGTCGGGTTCGGCCTTCACGACCCGCTCCCAGGAGACGTCGGCCCATCCGCCGTCCAGACCCCCGAAGACGTTCGTGGCGCCCACCGCTTCCAGGATCACCTGGGGACCGCCCTCGCCGGCTCCCGCCAACGCGGTCTTGTCGCCCGAGTCGTACCAGAAGACCCGCGTCCCGCGACCCGCGCCGACCTCGGCCAGCTCCTCGACCGTCGCGCGCTGGTCGCTCTCGATCCTGGCCGCACGCTCCGGCACGCCGAAGACGTCCGCGACGGCGTGGATCTCCTGCCAGACGGACTCGAAGCCGACCTCGGCCCGGTCGCGGGCGTCGGGACATCCGAACGGGGACAGGTAGGAGCCGATGCCCAGCCCCTGCAGTTCCTCGCGCGTCCCGGCCGACTCATCCGCGAACGCGCTGGCGTACGAGCTGTAGACGAAGTCGGGCTCCTCGGCCAGGACGGCCTCGTGCGAGGGGTACTCGGCCGCCAACACCTTCACCTTCGCGTAGGCGCCGGCGAATCGAGGTGCGATGGCGTCATCGAGGTAGGCCGTGCCGGCCAACCGCTGCTCGAGTCCGAGCGCGAGGGCCACCTCCGTGGCTCCCTGGTTCAAGGTGATCGCCGCCTGCGGCGGGGCTTTCACGGTGCTGACGTGGCCACAACTGGTGGCCTCGACGGGGAAGCCGGCCGCGGTCGCACCCTTCCCCGCCGATTCGGTGGGAGCTCCGGCACAGCCGGTCAGCGTGGATCCGACGAGAACGCACATCGCAAGACGATGGGGAACGCGCATGGCGTGATCCTTCGAGGTCTGGGGCTCTTTCGCGAAGCCCGGCGGGACCGCACGGCGGTCGCCGTGAGGGCCAGCAGGTCTTCGGACTCGGGATCAACCGGACGGAGCGCCTTCCCAGACCTTGCGGTCCAGTGGCTTCATGCCCCGCCCGTCACCCTCACCGCTGCGCGTCAGTCCCGGACTCTCACCGGGTTCCCTGGCTCATCGCTGAGTTTGACTGGCGAGCCGACCGTAGCAGTTCCGACGCCGGATCGTCGCCACGAGGGTGAGTGGCACCATGTCCCGCGTGACCGAACGGACCCGCCGCGACCTGTGTCCCGGACTGCTTCGACCCTGGATCGCCGACGACGGCGCCCTGGTGCGCGTCCGGGTGCCCGGCGGGCACCTGTCCACGGACGCGCTGACGCGGCTGCACGACGTCGCAGACGTGCACGGCGACGGCAGCGTGCACCTGACGAGCCGCGCGAACCTGCAGGTGCGCGGCATCCGCCACGACGACGGCTGCCTGTCCGATGCTGTCGTCGATGCCGTCATGGACACCGGCCTGATGCCGTCGACCTCGCACGAGCGCGTGCGCAACGTCATGGCGTCACCGCTGACCGGGCTCGCCGGGGGCTGCGCCGACCTGCGCCCGGTCGTCCGCGAGCTCGACACGTTGGTGTGCGCCGAGCCGTCGCTCGCGTCACTGGCGGGCCGCTTCCTGTTCGTGCTCGACGACGGACGCGGCGACGTCGCCGGACGCGACCTCGACCTCGGCCTCGTCGCGGTCTCCGCCGATGCGGTCCAGCTGCGCGCGGGACGCGATGCATGGGGTCCCGTCGTGCCCGTCCGGGACGCCCCGAAGTCGCTCGTCGACCTGACCCTGCGCTTCGTCGAGGCCGCCGGCGCGCAGCCAGAATCGCCCTGGCACGTCGACGAGCTGCCCGGCCGTGGCATCGGGCTGCTGGGCCGGGCGGGGAATCGTCGCCCCGAGACCCGGGTGGACGGCGCTGCGGCACCCCTTGGCAGGATCTCGCAGGACGACGGCCGTGTGGCGCTGCATCTCGCGGTGCCTGACGGACGTCTCGACCGGCGCCTCCTGGACGACGTCCTCGCGCTGGACGCCCCCGGCGTCGTGGTCACGCCGTGGCGCACCCTGATCGTCCCCGACCTGGAGAACGCATGACGCTCGCACCTCCCGCACGCCACTACGAGTACGAGACCCGGGGCTCGCAGATCTACGTCGACTCGTTCGCCACGATCCGGGCCGAGGCCGACCTCGCCGCGGTCCCTGTGGATGCCGAGAAGGTCGCGGTGCGGATGATCCACGCGTGCGGCCAGACCGACCTCGCCCGCGACCTCGTGATCCACCCGGGCCTCGTGTCGTCGGCGCGATCCGCGCTGGAGTCCGGGGCGCCGATCCTGACCGACGCGCACATGGTCGCATCCGGCGTGACGCGGGCCCGGCTCCCCCGAGACAACGACGTGCGCTGCCTGCTGCGGGACCCCCTGGTCCCCGGGCTTGCCGAGGCCTGGTCGACGACCCGCTCCGCCGCGGCGGTGTCGCTCTGGACCGACCACCTCGACGGCGCCGTGGTCGCCTTCGGCAACGCCCCCACGGCCTTGTTCCACCTGCTGGAGATGCTCCGCGACGGTGCGCCCCGCCCCGCCGCCATCATCGGCACGCCGGTCGGCTTCATCGGCGCGGCCGAGTCGAAGCAGGCGCTCATCGACCTCGCCCCGGAGTCCGGCATCGACGTCCCGTACCTCGTCGTGACCGGCCGGCGCGGTGGCTCGGCGATGGCCGCGTCCGCGCTCAACGCCCTGGCCCAGGAGCGCGAGTGAACGGGCGGCTGTTCGGTGTCGGGGTCGGCCCCGGCGACCCCGAGCTCATCACCCTCAAGGCCGCCCGCCTGATCGGGGCCGCGGACGTCGTCGCCTACCACCAGGGCGTCGGCAAGCAGTCCAACGCGCGACGCATCGCGTCGGACCTGGTGCGCGACGGCGTGACCGAGGAGGCGCTCGTCTATCCCGTGACGACCCAGGCCACCGACCATCCCGGGGGCTACGCCGGGGCGATGGCCGACTTCTACGCGCAGTGCGCGCAGCGCCTGCGCGACCACCTCGCCGCCGGGCGCGACGTCGTGGTCCTGGCCGAGGGCGACCCGATGCTCTACGGCTCGTTCATGTACCTGCACGACCGGCTCAGCGGCGAGTTCGAGACGCAGGTCGTCGCCGGCGTCCCGGCGTTCGCCGCGGCCACCGCGACGACCGCACTGCCGCTGGTCCGGCAGACCGACGTGCTGACGGTCCTGCCCGGAACCCTGCCCGAGCCCGAGCTGGCCCGGCGTCTCGCCGACACCGACGGCGCCGTGATCATGAAGCTCGGCCGCACCTTCGCCAAGGTGCGCTCCGCGCTGGAGCAGGCCGGTCGCGTCGAAGGCTCCTGGTACGTCGAGCGTGCCTCGATGGACGCCGAACGCGTCCTGCCGGTCGCCGACGTGGACCCCGAGACGGTCCCGTACTTCTCGATCGTGCTCGTGCCCGGCGACACGCGTCCCGGCGTCGCCCGGTACGAGAACCCGGCCCCGCAGGCCGTCGCCCCCGCCGCAGACGCCGAGGTCGTCGTCGTCGGGCTCGGGCCCGGCCCGGACGCCTGGCTGTCGCCCGAGGCCTCCCAGGTACTGGCAGAGGTCGGGCACGTCGTCGGCTACGGCCCGTACGTGCAGCGAGTCCCCCAGCGTCCCGGCCTGGTCCGCCACGCCTCCGGCAACACCGTCGAGGTCGACCGTGCGCGCGACGCCCTCGAGCTGGCCCTCGGCGGCGAGCGGGTCGCCGTCGTCTCCGGCGGCGACGCCGGCATCTTCGGGATGGCGTCGGCCGTCTTCGAGGCCGCGGAGGACCCGCGCTACGCCCACGTCGCCGTCCGCGTCGTGCCCGGGATCTCGGCCGTGCAGGCGGTGGCCGCGCGAGCGGGTGCGCCCATCGGCGCCGACTTCGCGGTGATGAGCCTCTCCGACCGGCTGAAGCCCTGGGACGTCGTGGAGCAGCGGCTTCGCGCGGTCGCCGCGGCCGACCTCGTGCTGGCGCTCTACAACCCTCGGTCACGGTCGCGGACCGAACAGGTCGCGCAGATGCAGGCCGTCCTGCTGGAGCACAAGGCGCCCGGGACCGTCGTGGTCGTCGGCCGCGACATCGGCCGCGCCGAGGAGAGCCTCACCGTCACGACGCTGGGCGAGCTCGATCCCGAGACGGTCGACATGAAGTGCCTGCTGCTGATCGGCGCGTCCTCCACGCGCGTCACGGCGTCGGGACGGGTCTGGAGCCCGCGCTTCGTGCAGTGAGTCAGCCGCGGGCGCGGCGTTCGCGGCTGGCCGCGTAGAGGAACGACTCGCCGCCGCGGACGTCCGGCGCCAGGGCCGGACCGACGAGGATGACGGCCGCCTGTCGCAGACCGGCCTCCTCCACCTGATCGGCGATGTCGGCCAAGGTGCCACGCAGCACGAGCTCGGCCGGCTGGGTGGCCTGGGAGACCACGACGACGGGACAGTCCACGCCGTAGTGCTCGGCGAGCTCGGCCGCGAGCTCGCGCGCGCGGGTGATTCCCAGGTGCAGCGCCAGGGTCGCGCCCGTCGCGGCGAACGCGCTGAGCTGCTCACCGGCGGGCATCTTCGTCGACCGCGCCTGGGTCCGGGTCAGCACCACGGACTGCGCGAGCTCGGGGACCGTGAGCTCGGCGCCGACGATCGCGGCGGCGGCGGCGTAGGCCGGCACGCCGGGGGTCACGTCCCACGCCACGCCCGCGGCGTCGAGCCGGCGGGCCTGCTCATGCACGGCCGAGTACAGCGACGGGTCGCCCGAGCACAGCCGCACGACCTCCAGGCCGTCGGCGTGGGCCCGGACCAGCTCGGCGGTGATCTCATCGAGGTCCAGGTGCTGCGTGTCAACCAGACGGGCGTCGTCGCGGCAGTGCCCCAGGACCGCGGCGTCGAGGTACGTCCCGGCGTACAAGCACACGTCGGCGGCCTCGAGCAGGCGCACAGCCCGGAGGGTGATCAGGTCGGCCGCGCCGGGTCCGGCACCGACGAAGTGGACGGTCATGAGTCTCCCTTGACGATGGACCACTGGCTGACGGCCCGTGCGGGCGTCCAGCCGGTGAAGGTGCCGAGCGGCTCGGCGCGCTCGACGTGGAGGCGGACGAGCTCGCCTCCACGACGACGGTACCGATCCAGCAGCACGGCCTCGGTCTCGGCCGTGACGGCGTGCACGACGAGTCGCCCGCCGGGCCGCAGCGCGGCCCAGCACGTGTCGAGGACGCCTTCGACGGTCGCGCCGCCGCCGACGAAGATCGCGTCCGGGGCGTCGAGGTCTGCGAGTCCCTCCGGCGCGGCCGCCTCCACGACGCGCAAGGCCGGGACGCCGTGCCGCTCGGCGTTGCGTCGCACCAGGGCAGCGCGATCCGCTCGCGCTTCCAGGGCGATCGTCCGGGCGCTCGGCCACGCGCGCATCCAGTCCACTCCCACCGAGCCGCTGCCCGCCCCGACGTCCCACAGCAGCTGACCGGGCGCCGGCGCCAGGCGCGCGAGCGCGCTGGCGCGCAGGTCCCGTTTCGTGATCTGACCGGCGTGCTCGAACGCGTCGTCCGGCAGGACACCTCCCGAGGCCCAACCGGGTCCCGGGCCGCGTACCTCGATGGCCAGCACGTGCAGCCGCGGAGTGACTCCGTCCCACACCCGCGCCGTGGACTCGTGCCGCGACTCGGCGGCGCCGCCGAGGTCGCCCAGCACGACGAGTCGCGAGTCGCCCCAGCCGAGGTCGACCAACAGCTCGGCGACCGCGGCGGGCGTGGACTCGTCGCTCGACAGCACCAGGAGCCTGCGGCCCACGGACAGGGCCGGGACCACGAGCCGCACGTCACGCCCGACGACGCTCACGACGTCCGCCGACTCCGCCGGCCAGCCCATCCGGGCCCGCGCCAGCGCCACCGACGACACGGCCGGCACGATCGTCAGCTGCTCGCGCCCGAGCAGGTCGATCAACGTCGTGCCGATCCCGGACACGAGCGGGTCGCCGGACGCCAGCGCCACCACCGGACCCCGCAAGCGGGCGAGCAGGTCCGGCAGTCCGTCACGCAGTGGGGACGGCCACGCGATGCGCTCCTGCCCTGACATCCCGGGGATCAGATCGAGGTGACGACGCCCGCCGAGCAAGCTCGCCGCGCCCTCGACGAGCACCTTAGAAGCCGCCGGGAGGCCGTCCCATCCGTCGGCGCCGATGCCCACGACGGTGACGTGCACGTTCATGGTCGAGCACCCTAGCCCGCCCGCCTCGACCCGTGGGGTGCCCGGTCCGCGCCCACGGACGGCGTCTATGGTGTTCGCGAAGGACCGAGGTGCCCCACGGCCGCAAGGCCACGGGGAGAATCTGGGAAGCCGGTGAGAATCCGGCACAGGGCCCGCTGCGGTGACTCAGACGTTCGATCTGGGAAGTCCGAAGACCGGCCTCGATCCGACCCGGGACACGACCGTGCTCCCGGACCGATTGGCAGATCGAGCGGGAGCCCTACATGCCAGCGCAGTACCCCTTTTGTGCCGTCGTCGGCTCAGACGACATGACCCTGGCCCTCACCCTGGTCGCGATCGACCCGCTCATCGGCGGCGTCCTGGTCCGCGGGGAGAAGGGCACCGCCAAGACCACCACGGTCCGCGGCCTCGCCGACGTCCTGCCACCCGTGCGGGTGTTCGAGGGTGACCGGTTCTCCGCTGACCCCGACGATCCCGAAGCCGTCTCCCCCGACGGCCCGTTCGACGATGCCACGGCCGTCACCGAGCGTCCGGTGCGCCTCGTCGAGCTGCCGGTCGGCGCGAGCGACGACCGGGTCACCGGCTCGCTCAAGCTCGACTCCGTGCTGCGCGACGGGCGCGTCGAGCTCGAGCCGGGCCTGCTCGCCCGCGCCCACCGTGGCCTGCTCTACGTCGACGAGGTCAACCTGCTGCACGACCACCTCGTGGACCTGTTGCTGGACGCGGCCGCCACCGGCCGGGTCAGCATCGAGCGCGACGGCGTCTCGGCCGAGCACGCGTCGCGATTCGTCCTGATCGGCACGATGAACCCCGAGGAGGGTGAGCTGCGCCCGCAGCTGCTCGACCGGTTCGGCCTGACCGTCGAGGTCGCCGCGCCCCGTGATCCCGCCCTGCGGGTCGAGGTCGTCCGCCGCCGGATGGCGTTCGACGCCGAGCCTGAGGGCTTCGCGAGCCGGTGGGCGACCGAGCAGGACCTGCTGCGTGCCCGCCTTGCCGACGCGCAGGCCCGGGCCCGCGCGGTCGACCTCGACGACGAGACCCTCACCACGATCGCCGAGATCTGCGCGGCGTTCGACGTCGACGGCCTGCGCGCCGACCTGGTGACTGCGCGCACCGCCGCAGCGCACGCCGCATGGCAGGGACGCACCCACGTGACCCGCGAGGACGTGCGGGTCGCCGCCCGACTTGCCCTCCCCCACCGTCGCCGGCGCAACCCGTTCGACGAGCCCGGACTCGACGAGGACCGCCTCGACGACCTGCTCGGCTCCGACGAGCCCGACCCCGGACCTGAGGACGACGGCCCCGATGACGATGGCGGACCTGGCGGGCAGCCGGACGACTCGCCGTCCGACGACACGGGACCGGACACTCCGGCCGACCACTCCGACCGCTCCGACCACTCCGACCGCTCCGACCGCGACCCCGACCAGCCGCAGCCGAGCCCGGCCGGCGCCGGCTCGGTGGCCTCGGCCGGCGAACCGGCCCGCGCCCGGCTGCTCGTCGTGCGCGGCACGGGCCAGGGCGAGTCGGGCCGGCGCTCGCGGGCCCGCACGTCACACGGCAAGGTCACGGGCGTCCGCCGCGATGCCGAGCCCACCGGCCGGCTCCACCTCCCGGCGATCATCACCGCCGCGGCCCCACACCAGGTCGCCCGGCGCGGACCGTCCGGCGGCCGCGGACTCACCCTCCACCCGGGCGACCTGCGCCGTGCCGAGACCGTCGGGCAGGAGTCGAACCTCGTGCTGCTCTGCGTCGACGCGTCCGGCTCGATGGCCGCGCGCCGGCGCATGGAGCAGGTCAAGACCGCTGTCCTGTCGCTGCTGCTCGACGCGTACCGCCGCCGCGACAAGGTCGCGCTCGTCACCTTCCGCCAGCACACCGCCGAGATCGCGCTGCCGCCCACCGGGTCGGTCGAGGTCGCCTCACGCCGCCTCGCCGACCTGCCCGCCGGTGGCCGCACGCCGCTCGCCGAGGGCCTGCTCCAGGCCGCCGAGGTCGTCCGCCGCGAGGCGCTGCGCGACCCCTCACGTCGGCCTCTCCTCGTCGCTGTGACCGACGGACGGGCCACGTCCGGCCCGGACGCGCTCGGGCGGGCCCACCACGTGGCCCGCCACATCGCCGCCTCCGGGATCCAGAGCGTCGTGGTCGACTGCGAGTCCGGACGCTTCCGCATGGGGCTCGGCGCCGACCTCGCGACCCACCTCCAGGCCGAACACGTGCCGCTCGACGAGGTCACCGCCGAAGGCATCACCGGCGTGGTCCAGGCCGCGACCGCACCGCGCGAGGGGGTGGCCTGACATGCCGCAGGGCAAGCCCCTCACCGTCCCCGACGACGGGCTCACCACGCGCCAGCGCCGCAACCGGCCGCTGCTGATGGTCCACACCGGCGACGGCAAGGGGAAGTCCACCGCCGCGTTCGGACTGGCCATGCGCGGCTGGAACCAGGGCTGGGACATCGGCGTCTTCCAGTTCGTCAAGTCAGCCAAGTGGCGCATCGGCGAGCAGACCGTGCTCGAGCGCCTCGCCCGACTGCACGACGAGACCGGCGAGGGCGGCCCGATCGAGTGGCACAAGATGGGCTCGGGCTGGTCGTGGAGCCGCAAGGGCGGCACCGAGGACGACCACGCCGCCGACGCGGCCGAGGGTTGGGCCGAGGTCAAGCGCCGCATCCGGGCGGAGCGGCACCGGCTCTACGTCCTCGACGAGTTCACCTACCCGATGCAGTGGGGCTGGGTCGACGTCGACGACGTCGTCGACACGCTCGCGAACCGCCCGGGCACGCAGCACGTCGTCGTGACGGGCCGCCGCGCGGATCCTCGCCTGCTCGACGTGGCCGACCTGGTCACCGAGATGACGCACGTGAAGCACCCCATGGACGTGGGCCAGAAGGGTCAGCGAGGCATCGAGTGGTGACCCTGCCACGGGTCCTCGTGGCAGCCCCGGCGTCGGGGCACGGCAAGACGACGGTCGCGACCGGCCTGATGGCCGCCCTCGCCGCTCGTGGGCACGTCGTCTCCGGACACAAGGTGGGCCCCGACTACATCGACCCCGGTTACCACGCGCTCGCGACCGGCCGGCCCGGACGTAATCTCGACCCGCACCTGACCGACCCCGCGCTCATCGCGCCGCTGCTGCTGCACGGCGCGCGCGGTGCCGACCTCGCGGTCGTCGAGGGGGTCATGGGCCTGTTCGACGGCCAGATCGGTGGTGACGGATTCGCGTCGACCGCACACGTGGCCACGCTGACGCGTACGCCGATCGTGCTCGTCGTGGACGTCTCGCACGCTTCCCGCAGCATCGGCGCCGTGGTGCACGGCATGGCCACGTTCGAGCCGGGCGTCCGGATCGCCGGCATCATCTTGAACAAGGCGGGCTCCGCGCGGCACGCCTCCGAGGTCGTCTCCGCCATCGAGCGGACGGGCATCCCGGTCCTGGGCATCCTGCAGCGCGACCAGGGAGTGAGCGCCCCGTCGCGGCACCTGGGCCTCGTGCCCGCCGACGAGCGCGACGAGGCCGCCTCCGCCCTCGACCGGCTCGTCGATCAGGTGTCGGCCAGCATCGATCTCGACGCCGTGATCGACGTTGCGCGGACCGCGCCGAGCCTCACCGAGACGGCCTGGGACCCGACTGCCCATGTCAGTCGCGCGGCCGCCGACTCCCCCGTCGTCGCCGTCGCCGCCGGACGCGCCTTCACCTTCCGGTACGCCGAGACCACCGAGCTGCTCGAGGCCGCCGGCTGCACCGTCGCACTTTTCGACCCCGCCCGCGACTCCCGACTCCCTGCCGGAACCCGCGGGATCTACCTCGGCGGCGGCTTCCCCGAGGTGCACGCGGCCGCGCTCAGCGCCAACGCGAGCCTGCGCGAGGACCTGCGCCAGGCCGTGTTTGACGGCGTCCCGACGGTCGCCGAGTGCGCGGGCCTGCTGTACCTGTGCCGCACCGTCGACGGGCACCCGATGGTCGGCGCGCTCGCCGCCGACGCCGTGATGACACCACGGCTCACGCTCTCCTACCGCCGTCCCACCCTGGCCGGCGACCAGCTCCTCGGCGTGGCGGGCACGACGGCCACCGCGCACGAGTTCCACCGCACGACCGTCACCCCCGTCCACGGCGACAACCCCGCATGGACGGTGGACGGATCGCCGGTCGGTTTCGCGGGTCCCACGCTGAGCGCCTCGTACCTGCATCTGCACTGGGCCGGGCACCCGCACCTCGCCCAGGCGTTCGCCGACGCGGCCGCGACGGCCCCGGCGCACGCCGGCACGATGCTCCCCAGCGCCGTGGCATCCGTACCGACGAGCGTGCCCGAGCCGATCGCTGATCCCCTGCGTCACCATGGCGACGTCGAGGCGCGCGATGGCCTCGTCGACCTCGCCGTCAACGTGAGTCGCCTGCCCCGGCCGGCATGGCTCGAGACCGCGCTCGCGGAGGGTCTGGCGGCCTCGACCGCTTACCCCGATGCGAGCACGGCGCAGGCCGCGGTCGCCCGGCACCACGGTCGAGCCGTCGAGGACGTCCTGGTCACCGCCGGCGCCGCCGAGGCCTTCACGTTGATCGCGCGCTCCCGTCCGTGGCGCCGGCCGGTCGTCGTGCATCCCCAGTTCACCGAGCCGGACGTCGCCCTGCGTGCCGCCGGCCACCGCGTCTCGCATGTCGTCTGCCGCGCCGAGGACGAGTTCGCGCTCGACCCCACTGCCGTGCCGCGTGACGCCGACCTCGTCATCGTCGGCAACCCGACCAACCCGACCGGCCGACTCCACCCCGCAGCGGTGCTGCGATCGCTGTGCCGTCCCGGCCGCGTGGTGGTGGTGGACGAGGCGTTCATGGACTTCGTGCCCGGCGAGACGCACAGTCTGACGTCGCACCGCCTGCTCGGCCTCGTCGTCGTCCGCAGCCTGACCAAGCTCTGGTCGATGCCGGGTATCCGCGCCGGCTACGTCGTCGGCGACCCACGCGTGCTCGCCGACCTGCGCGGCCAGCAGGCGCCGTGGTCGGTCGGCACACCCGCCCTGCACGCCGTCGAAGCGACCACCCGTCCGGAGGCCGCTCGCGAGACGTACTGCCGCGCCCGGCAGGTCCAGCAGCACCGCCGAGTGCTGATCGACGGCCTGGTCGAGCTGGGAGTCCCCGTCACCGAGTCCGAGGCTCCCTTCGTCCTCGCGCGTCCCGGCCCCGGCCTCCACTCACGGCTCCGGAATGCCGGATTCGCGCTGCGCCGCGCCGACACCTTCCCGAGCCTCGACGACTCCTGGGTCCGCATCGCCGTCCGCGAGCCGTCCATCACCCGCCGCCTGCTCACCACCTGGGGAGTGCACACCGCATGCATCTGAACGCCCACGGACTGTCCGTCCTCGTCCTCGACAGCGGCGAGCACGCCGTCCCCACCATCGTGAGCCTGCTCGGCGACGGCGCCTCGGTGACGCTGCGCACCGACGCGCTCTGCGCGGCTCTCGAGGACCTCGTTCGGCGCGGCCGACTGAGGTGGGCCAGCGACCAGGTCGACGAGAGCACGTTCGACCTCGTGATCCGCCGCGTACCGTCCCCCGTCGCCGCGACGCCTCCCTCCGGAGCCGGTCGGGTGACGCTCGTCGGCGCCGGACCCGGCGATCCCGGCCTGGTGACCGTCGCCGGCCGTGAGGCGCTGGAGACCGCGGACGTCGTCGTCGCAGACCGTCTCGCCCCATGGGAGGCGATCGCCTGGGCGCCCCCGGGCGTCGAGGTCGTCGACGTCTCCAAGATCCCGTTCGGACGCTCCACCAGCCAGGACGAGATCAATCGGATCCTCGTCGACCACGCGCGGCGCGGCCGCCACGTCGTGCGGCTCAAGGGCGGCGACTCGTACGTCTTCGGCCGCGGCTTCGAGGAGATCCAGGCGTGCGCCGCCGCTGGGGTCCCCACCCGCGTCATCCCGGGGGTCACGTCCAGCGTCGCGGCACCTGAGCTCGCCGGGGTGCCGGTCACCCATCGCGGCCTCGTGCAGGGGTTCACGGTCGTCTCGGGTCACGTCCCGCCCGGACACCCAGACTCCACCGTCGACTACGCCGCCCTGGCCCGGTCTGGCACGACACTCGTGGTGCTGATGGGCGTCCGAACGCTGCCCGCCATCACCGAGGCGCTCCTCGAGGCCGGCCTTGACGGGGCAACGCCGTGCGCCCTCGTGGCCGACGCCAGCCTTCCGAGCCAGCGCGCCGTGCGCACGACCCTCGCCAAGGCCGCCGACGATGCGGCGACCGCGGGCATCGGCGCACCGGCTGTGGCCGTCATCGGCCACGTGGCTGCCCTCGAGCGGTGATCGGCTGGCTCCGTCATGGGGAGTCCACGTGGAACGCCGCCGGACGGCTCCAGTTCGGTGACCGCACGCCCCCGCTGACGCGAGTCGGCCGCGCACAGGCTCGTGCCGCGGCGGAGGCGCTGCGTGGAGCGCCGTATCGCGTGCTTCTGACCTCGCCGGCCGTGCGGGCCGTGCAGACCGCCGAGATCGTCTCCAGCGCACTCGGCCTGACGCCTGTGCTCGACGCCCGGCTGGTCGAGCGCGGACGTCAGGAGACCGTCGACGAGGTGCGCATCAGGATCCTTGCAGTCCTGCGTGCCCATGGTGACGACCTGCTTCTGGTCACCCACGGGGACACGATCGCCATCGCCGTGGAGCTGCTGACCGGCCGTCCCTGCCCGGTACCCGGCAACGCCGATCTCATCTCGACGGCCCCTACCGGACTGAACGGCGGGGCTGCTAGCCTCGACCTGCCTTGCTGAGAGGAAGCCGGTGAGATTCCGGCGCAGTCGCGCTACTGTATCGCCCCATTCGGGCGGAGCCAGACCTTCCAGTTGGGCGAAACATCCATCGATGGGACGCAGAATCCCCAAGGAGTGTCACATGCCTCAGGCAACCGCGGCCGTTCCCGCCGCCCTTCCCCAGATCCCGGTCTCGGACCTCGCCCCGTGGGCGATCTTCTCCGCCCTCCTCGCCGCCGTGGTGCTGTTCTTCGTGGGCGCCGAGCAGGGTGCGTTCTCGGTCCTCGAGGGGACCCTCGTGCACGAGTGGGTCCACGACGCACGCCACGTCATGGGCTATCCCTGCCACTGACGCGTCTGCGCGTCTGGCCCACCCGGTCGTCTCCGGGCGTCCTCCGGGCTGTCGCCCGGCATCCCTCACGGCTCACCGGTTCCCCGGCATCGTCATGCCCGCGACCGGTCCACGAACGGATCCCTCATGACCCCTCGCACCTTTCTCGTCCATGGCCTGGTCGCCGGCCTCGTCGCCGGCATCGCCGCCTTCCTCATCGCCTACGTCGTCGCTGAGCCCCAGATCGACACCGCCATCGCGCTTGAGGAGGCTGCGTCGGCCGCGCCCGCCGGGCACACCCACGCCGAAGGAACCCCAGCGCACTCCCACGACGAGGAGGAGGCCGGCCACAGCCACGGCCAGGAGGCCGAGGTCTCCCGCGACACCCAGTCGACGTGGGGCCTGGCCACCGGCACGATCCTGTTCGGCACCGTGATCGGCGGCGCCACCGCGCTCGCCGCCGCGTTCGCCCTGGGCCGCCTCGGCTCGCTCGGGGCCCGCGGGTCGACGGCGACGATCACGCTCGTCGGCTTCGTCGCCACGGCGCTCGTCCCGTTCCTGAAGTACCCGTCCACTCCGCCGGCCGTCGGCAGCGGAGACACGATCGGCGAGCGCACCGGACTGTACTTCGCGTTCTGGGCCATCAGCCTCGCCGCGGCTGTGATCGCCGTCGTCGCCGCGCGCCGTCTCCACGAGCGCATCGGCGGCTTCAACGCCATGGTCGTCGCAGCGCTGGGCTACCTCGTGGTCGTGCTCGCCGTCGGGTTGGCGCTGCCGACGGTCAACGAGCTCGGCGCGTTCCCGGCGGACACCCTCTGGTACTTCCGCCGCGAGTCCCTCGTCACCCTGGCCGGGTTGTGGGCCGTCCTCGGTGTCGTCCTGACCGGGCTGGTGGGTCGGGACGCCGACAAGGCGCTCGCGGACCAGCGTCGTCGCGAGGCCGCTGCCGCCCTGTGACCGTGTCCCGCGCCGTCGGCATCGCGGTCGGGTTCGCGCTCGACCGCGCTGTCGGCGACCCCGCCCGATTCCACCCCGTCGCGGGCCTGGGCCGGTACGCCGCCGCCGTCGAGCGCGTGACCCATCGCGACCAACGTGGCGCCGGCATGGTGCACCACGCAGTCGTCGTCGGCCCGCTGGTCGCCGTCGCCATGATCGCTGAACGGACCTGCCGTCGACCGTGGCGGCGCGTCGTCCTGACCGCCGCCGCCACGTGGGCCGTGGTTGGCGGCCGGTCGCTCGTGCGCGAGGGAGAGACGATCGCGGCTCAGCTCGAGCGCGACGACCTGCCCGCCGCACGACAGCAGGTCACCCACCTGGTGGGTCGCGACCCCAGCGGTCTCGACGGCCGCGGCGTCGCTCGAGCAGCCGTCGAGTCGCTGGCCGAGAACACCTCCGACGCCGTGGTGGCTCCGCTGCTGTGGGGCGCTGCCCTCGGCGTGCCGGGACTCGTCGGATACCGGGCGATCAACACCCTCGATGCGATGGTCGGGCACCGCAGCCCCCGGTACGAGCGGTTCGGCTGGACCAGCGCCCGGATCGACGACGTGGCCAACCTGGTCCCATCACGCGCCTCCGCCGCGCTGGCCACAGTGCTTGCACCGATCGTCGGCGGCCTGCCCCGGGACGCCGCACGCACGTGGCGCCGCGATGCCAAGCGCCACCCCAGCCCGAACGCCGGACCCGTCGAAGCCGCCTTCGCCGGAGCGCTCGGCATCACGCTGGGCGGCGTGAACGACTACGCCGGCCGCATCGAGGACCGGGCCCGGATGGGCGACGGACCCGCACCGGCGGTCTCCGACCTCCCGCGGGCGACGCGCCTCGCCACCGCCGTGGCGTGGGCCGCCGCCGGGCTCAGCGTCCTGATCGCGCTCGCACCCAGGCACGGGCGTCGGCCGCGTCGCGGACGACACTGACGCCGGCCGGGGCATCCGTCCGGCGCACGACGACCACAGGGATCTCGAGCTCGGCGGCGACGTCCAGCTTCGCCTCCGTGTGGCTGCCGCCGGAGTCCTTCGTCACCAGCACGTCCGTGCCGCGCATCGCCTCGCGCTCGTGGTCGTGCGTGTACGGGCCACGGCTCTGCACCAGCGTCCACGCGTCCGGCAGCTCGATCTCGGGCGGATCGACGACACGCACCACGCACGCGTGAGCGCGCAGCGGCTCCAAGAAACGGTGCAGCGACTGGCGGCCCACGGTCAGGAACGGCCGTCGACCCAGATTCGCCGCCACCTGTGCCGCCTCGTCGTGGTCGCCGACCCAGTGCCACGTACCCGCGTCCGCGCGCCCGGACCAGCCCGGGCGCTCGAGGCGCACGCGCGGCACGCCAGCCTGCTCGCTCGCCGCCGCCGCATTCGCGCTGATCCGCTCCGCGAACGGGTGGGTGGCGTCGACCATCGCGTCGACCGCGTGCGCGCGCAGGTGCTCGGCGAGTCCGTCGATACCGCCGAAGCCGCCGATCCGGACCGCACCCACCGGGAGGCGCGGGCGAGCCACCCTGCCGGCGAGGGACGTGACGACCTCGTCGCCGTCCTCGACGAGCAGCTCGGCCAGCGCCCGGGCCTCACGGGTCCCGCCCAGGATCAGGAGCCTCATGTCGCCGGTCCGATCGTGGGCAGCGTCGGAGCCCCGTGCTGAGCGAGCTCGAGGAGGGCGTCGACGTCCAGGTGCCGCTCGGCGAGGTCGCCCAGCAGGTCCAACCGCGCCTCGCGCGCCGCGGCGAAGCTGACCCCCGACGCAGTGAACGATCCGCCGCGCGCCTGTGCCGCGAGGTCGAGGACGGCGGTCCGCAACGCATCCGACTCGAGGCTGCCGTGCCACATCGTGCCGAGGACGTTGTCCATGCGCGCGCCGCCGAGGAACTCCTCCGCTCCGGTGTCGCGGGTGATGCGTCCGTGGTGGATCTCGTAGCCCGACGCCGCGGCCCCGAGTGCCTCGCCGCGAGGCAGGCGCAGTGTCTTGTCCGCGGCGAACGTGGTCTCGACTGGCAGCAGGTCCAGCCCGGGAACGCTGATCGGCGCGCCGGACTCGACGCCCTCGGGATCGTGGACCTGCCGCCCGAGCATCTGGAACCCGCCACAGATCCCGAACACCGCTCGGCCGGACTCCACGTGACGGACGATCGCCCGGCTCAGGCCACGCGAGCGCAACCACGCCAGGTCCGACACCGTCGCCCGCGTGCCCGGCAGGATGACCAGATCCGCGTCGGCGATGTCGCGGGGATCGGCAGTGAAGATCACGTCCACCTCGGGCTCGAGCCCGAGCGCGTCCACGTCGGTGAAGTTGCTGATGCGCGGCAGCCGGATCACGACGACCCGCAGGGCACCCTCGGCGGTCGTGCGCCGCCCCTCGAGGTCGAGCGCGTCCTCGGAGTCCAGCCAGACGTCCGGGCTCCACGGCAGCGTGCCGAACACGCGGCGGCCGGTGACGTCCTCCAGTTGGCGCAGCCCCGGCGCGAGCAGCGACTCGTCGCCGCGGAACTTGTTGACCACGAACCCGGCGACAAGCGCCTGGTCTGCGGGCTCGAGCAGCGCCACCGTCCCGTAGAACGCCGCGAACACACCGCCGCGGTCGATGTCGCCGACGACCACGGTGGGGATGTCGGCGTGACGCGCCAGGCCCATGTTCACGTAGTCGCCGGCGCGCAGGTTGATCTCGGCCGGGCTGCCGGCGCCCTCGGCGACCACGAGGTCGTAGCGCGACGCGAGGTCGTCGTACGCGGCGTGCGCTGCCGCCGCCAGATGGGTGCGCCCCCCGATGAACTCACGGCTGCTGATCTCGCCCGCGGGCTCCCCCATCACGACGACGTGACTGCGCCGGTCACCGCCGGGCTTGAGCAGCACGGGGTTCATTGCAGCCTCGGGCTCGGCACCCGCGGCAAGCGCCTGCACCCACTGGGCCCGGCCGATCTCTGCTCCATCGGCACACACCATCGAGTTGTTCGACATGTTCTGCGCCTTGTACGGCGCGACGCGCACCCCACGGCGTGCAAACGCCCGACACAGCGCCGTGGTCACGAGGCTCTTGCCCGCATCCGACGTCGTACCGGCCACGAGAAGTCGACCGATGCCGGACGCACGAGGTTCCACCCGACAAGTATCCCGGCGATGTCGTCAGGCACTGAGGCCAGGGGGGACGTCGAGGTGGTCCGAGAGTTCCTCGACGCTCATCATCGGTTCCAGTGCGGAGGGGGTGTGGTGTCCTTCGGGTCTGCTGCGCGAACTGGTGACAGTTTCGGTTAGGCCGCTTGGACGGCTGGTGGGGCCATGATGATCTCGTATTCAACCGGGGTCAATCGCCCGAGAGCCGCCTGCCTCCGGCGCCGGTGATATGTCCTTTCGATCCACCGGACGATCGCGGTCCGGAGCTCTTCTCGGCTAGCCCAGGGCCGACGGTCCAGGACGTTCTTTTGCAGCAGTGAGAAGAACGACTCCATGGCGACGTTGTCGCCAGCAGCACCGACCCGGCCCATCGAACCGACCATCGCGTTCCGGTTGAGCGCGTGGACGAACTTCCTGCTGCGGAACTGCGACCCGCGGTCGGTGTGAAGCACGCAACCGGCCACGTCGCCTCGGCGGCTGACCGCGTTGTTGAGCGCCGCGACGGCCAACCGGGACTTCATCCGCGAATCGATCGAGTAGCCGACGATCCGGTTGGAGTAGACGTCCTTGATCGCGCAGAGATAGAGCTTGCCCTCGCCAGTCCAGTGCTCAGTGATGTCAGCCAGCCACAGCTCGTTCGGGGCGTCGGCGGTGAACTCGTGCCGGGTCACGCCGTGCCTGTCGACGACAGCACACAGGTCATCGTGGACCGGCGGTCCGGGCTTCTTGCCGTTCTTGCCGCGCTTCTTGCCGAACGCGGACCACCAGCCCAGGTCAGAGCAGATCCGCCACGCGGTCCGCTCCGCCATCGGCTGACCGGCATCGCGGGCCTCATCGAGCAAGAACCGATACCCGAACTCCGGGTCGTCGCAGTGGGCATCGAACAACGCGTTCGCGCGATGAGCCGCGAGCCACTCCGCATCGGTCACCGGTCGGGCCAGCCAGCGGTAGTAGGGCTGGCGGGCGATCTTGAGCACCCGGCACGTCACCGCGACGGGAATCCCGTCGGCGGCCAGCTCGCGGACGAGCGGGTACATCATTTTCCCGGCAGGTTCGCCTGGGACAGATACGCCGCCGCGCGGCGCAACACCTCGTTCTCCTGCTCGAGCAGCTTGATCCGCTTGTTCGCTTCGCGCAGCGCCTCGGACTCGTTCGCCGCCCTCGCGGCCGGCGACGGGTCGGCAGACTCTCGGTCGTCGATGGTCAGCCACCGCTTCAGACACGACGGCGAGATGCCGAAGTCCTTCGCAACCTGAGCAATCGAGGAATCGGAGCTCTTAAAGACCCGGATCACGTCCTCGCGGAACTCTCGGGGAAACGCCTTGGGCATGGTGCACATCCTTCCAGCGTCGACACACATCGACGCAGATTAGATGTCACCTATCCGTGCAGCAGACCCTGCAGCCCGTCCCGCACAACAGCGCACTCACCGTGGCTTACGCGCCTCTCGCTATTGCACGTTTATTGCACGACGGACCCAAACCAAAGGCCTCCAACCGCGTTTCCGCAGGTCAGAGGCCACTCAACTCGGGTGGGCGATACTGGGTTCGAACCAGTGACCTCTTCGGTGTGAACGAAGCGCGCTACCACTGCGCCAATCGCCCGAGTGCGACGTCCAGACTAACGCACCCTCCCCCGGAACCCCCAAACGGGGTCGCCGAAGAACGGCGCGTCGCCGTTCGTGTAGCCGAGCCCTGGGGCGCCATGCTCTGCTCACCCGGCCCGCGGTTCACTGGCATGTTCGTGGCGGTGGCACGCGGCACAGAGCCCTTCGAGCAGGTCGAGGTCGGTGGGCCCGCCGTCGGACCAGTGGATCGTGTGGTGGCTGTGGTCGACGGAGTTCTCGCAGCCTGCGCGGGCGCAGGTGCCCTCTTGGCGGAACCAGATGGCCCGGCGCTGCTTCGCCGTGGCGTGGCGGTGGGCCCGCCCGACGTCCAGGATGCGTTCGTTGCGCCCGATCCGCTCCACCAGGATCGGCGTGAGTGCGGCCCCGGTGGTGAGGTGCTTGACCAGCTCGCGTCCGATGGGACCGAAGCCGACCAGCTCGGCCGGCGGTCCGGCCGTGAAGACCGCCCCGGGATCGGGTGCCAACGCGTCCTTGAGCGTCCCCGCGTCGACGACCACGTGAACCTGTGGCGCGACCGTCCCGTCGGTCGGCAGGCCCTCGGCCAGCACCCGCTCCAGCAACTCGTCGAGACCGTCACAGCGACGCTGTGACGCCGTGCGGGTGTCGCCGGCCTCGCGGGGCACGGAGAGGGCCTCGAGCACCGCGTTCATCCGGGCACCGACGTCGATCGGGAGGAAGCCCGTGACGTGCCACCCGTCGATCGTCTTGGCCAGCCGGATGTCGCGGCGGTTCATGCCCTTGATCCACGCCTCGTCCAGCGTGTCGGGGTGGCGGATCGCCTTCGCCCGCACCACGATCTTGCGCAGCCGACCCGCGGGGAACGCGCGCGCCACGGTGGTGAGGTGTTCCTCCATCTCGACGGTCTCGTCGACGCCGACGTGCTTCATCGAGAACGTGAGCAGCTTCGCGTGCTCGAGCGAGAACTCCCCCTTCACGAACGCCGCGCGCGCACGGGGCAGATCCGCCATGGTGCGGGCGGCGGCGATGCGCGCCCTCGTCTCGCCCGCGTCGAGCCTCAGCTCCCGGCGGGCCCACGTGACGGCGCTGGTGGCGTCCTCGTTGCGGTAGGCGCCCGAGTCCTCGATCTCGGCGAGGCGTTCGCTGAGTGCCGCGTCCGTCGCGTCGCGGAGGGCGCGCAGGGCACGGGCCTCGTCGTGGACCGACGACGTGACCGATCGAAGCACCTGTGCGGCGTGCCGCATGGCGTCGATCGTGACCTCGTCGGTGTGCATGTCTCCACGCTAGGGATGACCTCCGACACCGCTTCAGGGCGACGGTCAGGGGTCGATCGACTCCGCTTCCCGAGCCCTCCAGATCTCCTGGGCGCGCTGGGTGATCGGCCCGGGCGCGGGCAGTTCGCAGTCGTCGACGCGGCTGATCGCCTGGATGGTTCGGGTGGTGCCGACGATGATCACCTCGTCGGCCTCGAACAGCACCTCCAGCGGCGCATCGCGCTCGACGACGTCCAGCTCGTCGGAGAGCCACTCCAGCGCCAGTGCGCGGGTGATCCCCGCGAGGCAGCCCGACTCCAGCGTCGGGGTCACCAGCTGCCCGTCGAGGACGTACATGACGTTCGACCCGGTTCCCTCGCACAGGTCACCGCGGGTGTTGGCCATGACCGCCTCGGAGGCACCCCGAGCCCGGGCGTACTCGACCATCTTGGCGTTCTCGGCGTACGAGGTCGTCTTGAGGCCGGCGAGCGCGCCATGCTCGTTGCGCGTCCACGGAACCGTGGCGATCGCGCTGACCGGCCCGGGACGCTCCGCCGGCTCGGTGACGACCACGTGCGTCAGCCCGCTGTCCCCGCGCGGCGAGCCCAGCGGCCCCGGACCCGACGTCACGGTGATGCGGACGCGTCCGAACGGCAGCTCCTGGCCGGCCAGGGTGGCCTCGATCCCCTGCCGCAGACCATCGACGTCAGGCCGACCCAGTCCCAACCCCTCCGCGGAGGTCACCAGGCGGTCGAGATGACGGGTCAGCGCGAACGGCTGACCGTCGATCACTGCAGCCGTCTCGAACACTCCGTCACCGACGACGAAGCCGTGATCGAGCACACTCAGTGCCCGATCATGCGGAGATTCCAGTAGCTGACCATCCACCCACGCCTTCATGACTCGACCATATGCCGACCCGGTTTGGTGTGCTCCAGACCCATCGGTTAATGTTTCTTGTCGGCCGGGAAAACACGGCCGCTGCGGACATAGCTCAGTGGTAGAGCATCACCTTGCCAAGGTGAGGGTCGCGAGTTCGAATCTCGTTGTCCGCTCGGAGAGGGTCTCGGCAGACCCATGATCCAGCGGTGGGTTGGCCGAGAGGCGAGGCAACGGACTGCAAATCCGTTTACACGGGTTCAAATCCCGTACCCACCTCGAGGACAAATGAATAGCAGCACTCACGGGCGATTGGCGCAGCGGTAGCGCGCTTCCCTGACACGGAAGAGGTCACTGGTTCAAACCCAGTATCGCCCACCCACGAAAACCCCTGAAATCCCAGTGATTTCGGGGGTTTTCATTTTGGCTCCGTGGGGCACACGTGGGGCAGGATCTGTCCGGGCTTGGTCAATTTTGACCGTCACCAGTCGATCGCGGGGATGCGGCGGAGGGCGCCTTCGAGGTCTTCCAGGCGGATCCTGATCGGGCGCCGGCCGCAGTGATAGGCGGGGATCGTTCCGTCGCTGATCCGCCTGCGGACGGTCTTCGTGGAGACCGACAGGATCTCCGCGGCTTCCTCCAAGCTCACGTACACCGGCAGCTTCTTCTTCGTCGTGGCCATGCTCGAACTCCTTCATGTCGTGGATTGCGCGATCTCGCGGTGGGCTTGCGCGTGTCCTTGGTCACGTGGTGACCGGACTTGGCCTGGCGAGTTCTCCTCTGTGAGGTGCTCCCCCGGAGGCGCTTCCTGCCGGCGTCGACTGCGCGACCACACCTGTTCGACACGAGACGTCCGTCTCCGGCCGAGCAGGAGGCCAGCCATGAAGATCTCGGTGAGCTCGCACGACGAACTGTTGGCGGCGGTGCCGCACATGTTCGGGTTCACGCCGCACGAATCGCTCGTCCTGTATCCGTTCGCGCCGGGGCTGCCTCGGGTGCGCGTGGATCTGCCGACGTCGCAGACGGCTCGTGACGGCGTGTGGGAGTCCCTGGAGGTCCCCTTTGGGCGTCACGCGCGGCCGGGTGCCGTGGTCGCGATCATCTGTCTGACCACGGATCGGTCCCACGCCGAGCGGGCGAGTGAGGACCTGCGCAGCCGGCTGGAGTCCATCGACGTGACGACCCCGTTGCGGCTGTGGGCCGACGACACCCAGTGGTGCGACCTCGACACTCACGAGTCCGGCCAACGCACCCAAGCAGCGCGCACGCGGATCGACGCACAGATGGTCGCCGCCGGGCAAGCGCTACCCATCGCCAGCCGCAGCGCCATGGCCGCCTCACTCGTCGGTGACCGAGACCCGATCGAGCGACTCATGCCCGCGGCACGGACGGCCTCCGCGGCGAGCAATCCTCCGGCCGAGCACGCATGGACGATGGAGCGCTTGCACCGGTTCCACGCCGACGGCTTCACGCTCAATGATCTTGACGCGGCCCGCATGCTGCTGGCGGTGTCGTCGGTCCCGGTCCGCGACGACGTCTGGGAGAACATCAGCCAACGGACGGCTCAGACGCACGTGGCACTGTGGACGAACCTCACCCGGCGGGCACCCGACGACGTGCGAGCGGCGCCAGCCACCCTGCTGAGCTTCGCGAGCTGGATTGGCGGCGATGGAGCCAAGGCATGGTGCGCTCTGGACCAGGTCCCGAACGCGCAGGAGTACCCGATGGCCCGACTCATGTCCGCCGCGCTGACCGCCGGCGTCAATCCGAGCGAGTGGGAGGCACAGACAGCGCGTCTGCACGACATCAACGAGTTGGCCCGCGACCTGGCTCGCACGCTGCAGGCGCCTCAGGGGCCGCTCCACCGTCCAGCACCCGAGATGTGATCCGAATGCCCGTCAACCAGTCCTACCGCCGATACAGCCGCCAGAGCGCTCTTGAACGCCGCCTCTCGCGCCTCGTCACTGCGCGACCCTGGAGGTCCGCACGAACGCGGGTTGACATCGTCGAATCCAAGGTCGAGCTCGATCTCGTGCAGGGAAGATGAAGCGAGCGGCTGCCGCAGGTACGTACGACTCCTTAGTCCCCGCGATCCGGCGGCATGGTCCTTCCGCCCAGGATGGCCACGGCTGTGAGTCCACGGCGTACCCACACTGGCTGTGAATCGGATGCGCTCGGGAGGGGGACCAGTCCGCATATCAAGAACGACGGCTTGGCCCGCCACGAGCCACACACGACATGTCGACCGAAGGTATCTCGCCGTGCCGTCCACATCGCGATCCCAACTCAGCGCATTCTGGTCGGGTGAAAGTCAACGAGTCGGCCTTCCCCGACCTCCTTGCCCACTGGTGGCTTCCGGAAAGCCCAAAGCACCGGGTGCCGGGGCGTCTCACATGGGACCCGGACCGCGGCGGTGATCTGCAACTGATGGGTGAGCTCCGCGAGTCAGTCATCCTCGACAACCGCCTCGCAGGCGGCAGCGTCCAGGAGCAGAGAGTGCGGTCGAGCACGTCAGGACGGCGTTACCCCGTCATCCTGGGGAGTCACACGAATAGCGCAGGTTACGAAGAGGCGTTCACTCTTCTCAACTCCCTAAGCCTTAACAGTGCAGGGTTTCGCGGACTGAAGGAGTTCCCGGAGCACGTCTCTGTTGGCGCACTTTTGCACGGGGCTTGGTACGCCGCCTCGGACGTTGTCCAAGCCGACCGGGCAATGTTTGCACTTACTCACCTCTCGGACTGGGTGAACCTCTCGGGAGTACGGACCGACTACCCGCAATTGAGTGGCAAGCGCGACGCTCCGTCCATTGTCATCACGGCGCATGACTTGCCTGCATTCCGTACCACTCACGATGACGCGACCATTGAGTTGCGCCAGCAACTTGCGCCGGTCGGGGACCAAGCCCGGCACTCGAACCGGGTAGATGAGACATGGGAGCTCGCGATCGAGATCGAGCCCATGGCCGAACTGGAACGGTTCAGTGACATCGCTTTTGACATCCGAGCCCTAGTCACGATCGGAGTCGGCAAGACCGCGGACATCGTTCACGCGGTACTTCAACACCCGGAGATTCACGAGCGCGCCCTTAGCGGCACGCCCATGCCGGGGCTCCGGGGTGACATCACCTACCTCAACAGATGGGCACATCAGGGAAGCGACATCTCGCCCGTTAATGGGTACGACCTGTTCTTCGATCTCGACCAATTTGGGGGCGCTCCCGCTCTGCGACGTTGGCTGACGACGGCAGCGACGTATCGGACTGAGTTGAGGCGCGTGATGGCGACGCGGTACACCGAGTCGATGTACCTCGAGGACCGCATCATGAACACCTCCGCCGCTCTCGAACGATTCGATAAGGTGCGCCGACCTGACGCCCCGAAAGTCCTTCGCGACGGGAAGTGGCAGGCTCCCTCATTCGTAAACCGCATGGTGGCGTGCGTCGAGTACGCCGGACCTGGATTCACCGACGTCATATCAGAGGAGGCGTCCTTGTGGGCAAAGCGGGTGAAGAGTGCGCGCAATCAGCTCGCGCACCATGATGATCCATTCCGCATTACCGGAAGGGTCGGCGATCACGTCCTAGTCGAGCAGCTGTACTGGCTCTTCGTGATGTGCCTCTTTCGCGAGTGCGAAGCGCCTAGCGCCACCTTCGAATCCATCCGCCGGCACGGCCAGATCCGGTGGCTCGCTGAGCAAGCTCACGACCACCGAGATTGCGAACGCTAGGAACCGATCGGTCTATCCAGCATTTCGTGCACGTCTAGGGCAAACGGTCCGACAGATTGCGCTCGAATGTTGGAAATTGGTTGGGGCCAAGAGAAGCAGACCTGTGAGACCAGATGTGGTCAAGGAGTGCGGACAGTGATGAGTCATCGGGAGCGACCTCGAAGCCCACGGATTCAAGCAGCGACGTGGCCGAGTCGGCGATGACCGTGGAGTGTTCCGCCCGGATTGTGGCCACTGTTTCTCTGGCCGCCAGGGTGGTTACCAGATCGAGAGCGGAACCCCGTGCCGTGAACGGCGACGTCTCGGGGTCGGCATCGACTTGGAGCGCAGCAAGGAGTCCCCGCGCGCCGTCCCATCTGCTGTCGCTTTGTGCATGCGAGAACTCGCTCAACGCTCGAGCGAGCGGGGCGAGTCGTTTCCAGCCAGCTGCGTTGAGCCAGTCCTTGGGCGACGTGGCTGAAGAACGTTCAAGTTTGGCGGCGCGCGTGGGTTTGAGGCGCCAAACGCGTACTCGCGCAGTTTGCTCCAGGCTGCACCGTAGTAGGGCCATCGCTCGGTCATCGTCCTCCAGCCAGAGCCAGAAGGCGGAGCGGAGACTCGAAGCCACCAGTGCGCTTGCCGTCAAAACATCGTCGTTGGTTGCCCAACCAGCTGCGAGTCCGGCGAGTTCGCTCACCAATAGATGTGAAGTGCCGCGCGAGGTCAGGTTGTCGACGTTGAAGTCGGTGCCGAAGTGCTCACGCTCGCGCTCCATCATTTTCTGTCCGCCGAGGGTGCTCGAGTATCTATGCGACGCGAATGCGAGCGTCGTCAACTCGTCGTCACGATAGAGCCGCCCGGCCGGGCGCTTGCGATCGAGCACACTCTCATAGACCTTCGCCCTGCGCGCGAGTGCCGATAGCACCGCTGGGTCGAGTCCTTCCCTCGGCAGCAACGGCATAAGGGCCCAGAGTGGGGGCCGGGAGACATCTGCCGATAACGGTGCCGGGGTGAAGCGGACGATTCTCCCATTTCGGAACGCCAAGCGCTCTTCCGAGGCGCGTTCATCGTTGCCCGCGTGGGGTGCCGGGCTCGTGAACCTCTCAGGACTCTTGAGTAGGTGCGCGGCCCTGCCTTGCTTATCTTTGACGATCGCCGTAGCCGCGATCATGAACTTTACTTCTCTGAGGCTAAGACTAATCGCGTCAGCGACAACGCTGACAGCAAAGGCAGAGTCCGCCGGCACACTGGCGGGATTTAACAAGGCCCCGCTCTCCCAGCGGAGATGGTCCCGGCACGCGTCGCCGTGCATGATCTCGCTCAAGAGCCCGTAGACAACAGCTGGGCAAACTTCGGAGCCATCGCTCAGACGCACGTGCGAATGGTCGAGACGGGGTTCTTCGACGCTGTCTCGGTCACCAAGTTCGTAATCGATGCTCCCGGAGTGCGCTGGCCGCTCGTGCGGCATATCGGCAGCGACACTCGTCTCTGGATGACTCCACGCGCGGGCAAGGAAATCTTGGATCGACTCACCGGGATCGCGAGAGAGGCCGTTGACCGATGCCCGCATGAGGCCCCAACGCTCGACTTGCTGCCGAGCGATGGTCGCAGCACCCACAAGTTGCCCAGCGAGGAGTAGGCGGGCAGCAGCCACAGCACTTGCCACCCCCCATGCGGCATGCTCGGCCCACGTCCCGTGAAACGAAGCCGGAAAACGTCGGATGTCAATCCCGACGTCTCGCAACGTTCCGTCAAGTAGCGTGACCGGAGCGAGCGGGCTCATGGAATTTCGGACGTACCAATCAGGCAACCGGCCGAGATTCTCCATCCGGCATGTGTGGCGGCTAATCAATGTTTGAGCTATCCGTCTATCGCCAAGAGACGCAAGTCGCTCGAAGTCGGCCACGGTCCCGCCGACGCCTCGGCCGCGCCGGTCGGCCTTGCCCGCCGCGCGGATCGCCTCTTTCTCGGTCGGCCGACGAAGTCCAGCTCGCTTCTCCGCTTTGCGGCGACTCTGCCTTCCCACGATGGCAGTATCACCGATCGTTGCGTCATCCCGCCGCGAGCCGGACAACAACCTCGAAGAGGGAGACCCTCTCAGACGTAGGCGGGTGGGTGCCCAGGGCCAAACGGGGACTAAAGGTCTCTCGCGATGCGGGCGAGGCTGTCGCTGGCTGTCTTGAGGGAGTTGCTCGCGGTGTCGGTCGCTCTGGTGAAGTTGCTGAGCAGTGCCTGTGTCCGCACCATCTCCGATTCCTGATCGCCCGCGACCGTGTCGATCTTGCTCTCGATCGTGTCCATGGTGCTCTCGAGCTCGGCGACCGCGGCGAGCTGAGGCACCTCGATGTCGTACGACGACAAGACGGCGCGTGTTGCCGGATAGAGCGTCACCTCGCCGGTATTGCGCGTAGCCTCGCTGGCCGCCGCTCTCAGCTCCATCAGTGCGCCGTTCAATTCCGACATCACGTGGCTCCGGGCGGTGACGGATTCGAGTCGGTCGTTCAGCTCGTCGTACGCCTCGGCCTGGCCCGGTGGCACCTCGACACTCGGCAGTAGCGTCTTCACGTCGTGGATTGCTCGCGCCGTCGGGGCGGTGGCGGCATCGAGGGTGGCGATCTGTCCCTTCTCCACCTGCGGGCCTTCGGAGTCGATGAGCACCGAGACCGGTCCCGTGCGCGCAGGCACGACGATCTCCGCGTGCTCCTCGACGGGATGGTCCGCGCCCTCTAGTCGGTCGGGCGTCAGACCCACGCGTTCCGCAGCGAAGACGATCGTGGAGGTGGCTTCGTCGAACCGGGGGCGGCTGATCTCGACGACCACCTGAACAGGCGCGGTGTCAGGTTCCACCGCGTACGACAGGACGGCATTGGGCGGGACCTCAGCGAACCGACCGTCCCACCGGGCAAGGAAGTCCCGCAGGTCCACTTCGCTCGCCTCGCGATCGGGCCGATCGCTGAATCGGGTGATCGCCTCCTCGACGCCCCGCAGCTCCAAGAATGTCGCGTCTCCCGACGTAACGAGCGAGGAGTCAGCGGCTCCGACCGCCCACAGGTAGGAGACCTCCTTGCTGCTCGACGCGTCATCGGCCGAACCCGAGGTCTGGTCCGCGCCGGAGCAGCCGCCGAGGCCGACGACCGAGACGATCGCGGTGGCGATGAGGGCGGTGAAGCGCGAGCGACGACGCTGAGATTCCGATCCTGAGGAGACGCGGGAATTGTCCCAGAATCGACCCGAGCGCGAGATGGAAACGAACCGACCCGGAGCATCAAAGCGGCGCGGAGAGGGCTGGACCCTGCCCCACGACGCGTCATCCGTCTTGCGAGGTTCGGGACATGACAGTCCTGACCGCAGACACCGGCGCCACGTTCTTGGGCGCGACGTGAAGTTGCGTCATCGCGCCGCCTACCGGGCGCACGGAACTGCAGTTGGGCGCACGCCGGCTCCTCGGATAGGGAAGAGTCACCTCCGTGAGAATAGACGGACCCTTGCCCTTCCACGGTTACGTGGTGTGGCTGACCCGCGAACAAGGTGGCCGTGACACGGGGCCACCACCAACACCTCCCGACCAGGACTTTGCGGCCACTGGCTTCGTACCTCCGGCCTCAGCGGACACGGGATTGGCGTCCGTGGTCCTTCGTGTCCAGGACCGGGCGGCTTGGCGGTCGCAGGCCGACGCGGCGTGGCTGGTCGTAGAGAATGTTCCGCCGCATCGTGTCGGGGAAGGTGACGTCATCGTCGTGACCGAGGGCCGCCGGGAGGTTGCCTACTTCCACGTCGAGTCGATGGACCTTGACTTGTGAGAAACGCCATCTGCCCGCGTTTGAGTTCGCAGATCTGGCCGCGGTGACTGCGTCCTACCGCCGCGTTGGGCGCATGACCGATTGCTTACCGAGGGGTCTGCGAGGCGTGAGTGCGCCGCTCAAGAGCTGATCGCGTCGGGACGCATGCCGCTCGGGGCGACCTCGAGTGCCATTCCAAGCTGAGTCCGCGTCGTCGGCACGCTGGTCCGGCGCTTGGATGCCGGCGAGGGATGACGGAGCGCCGTACGGAAGTTCTCGACGACGTCGTGACCCATCGAGGTGGTCAGCGGCACGAAGGTCTCCTCGCGCTGCTTGATCAGACCCGCTTTCGTCTCGTCGAGGCTCGCTAGCGGAACCCGTAGGAAGTAGATCTTCTCGTGGGCGGCACGCGCGAACAGGTCAGCGAGTCGGCCTTCGATCTGCGTGAACAGGTCCTCGAGCACGTGGGTATCCGCACCGGTCGGACAGTCCGACCCGAGCCGCTGGACGCGACGGGCCAAGACTGCTGCGTGGGATGCGGCGGCTCGGCCGTCACCGAGGTTTCCTGCGACGTCGCGCGTCCGGACGACCAAGCTCCTGAACGTCTGGGCTCGCTCACGCCAGACTGAAGCGAGCGATGGATCCGTGGGGGCGGCGGCGGCCGCGACCGCGGCAGACGCGATTCGCTGTGACTCGAGCACGATCCGGAAGTTCCGGATGCTCGGGATCTCGTTCAGAGCGGCCAGCAGGTTCCGGCTCCCTTGGATGACGCCGGCGAGCCCGGGTGGCAGCGGGCCAGGAACCATTCGGGGTGGCGGCCGCCAGCCCTCCGAGTCGACCGAGTCGTCCAGGTCGTACTCGACGCTGAGCAGGGCGCAGTCCTCCGCAGCGATGAGAAGCCGGCCGCGTGAGGCGAGGAAGTCCCAGGCGGGCACGTTGCCGTAGCGCTGGTCCAGCGACACCAGCGCTCTCACGACGGCGGCGGCATCTTGAATGACGGTGGCGCACTGGGCGTCTGTCAGGTGGCCGTAATCGATGCCGGCACCGAAGTCATGCTCGCCCAAGGTCGCCGCTCGGGCGGCCCGGCGCCACGTGTCGACCAGTGCGTTCCCGACTGGATCGGCGATCTCATCCAAGGTCGGTAGACCATCGTGCGTTGCTGCGAGGGTGGCGCGGAGTCGATGCCGGAACTCCTCGGCCACGTCCCGGTCACGATTACGGACGCCTCCGGCCTGGGCATCGCGCGTGGTGGTGGTGACGGCTTGGCGACACCAGACCAGCACCGACTTTCGATACCGGCGGATCTGCCGGCCCATCGCCTGCCGCTCATCCACGGTGCTGGTCTCGGGCGTCATCCCGATCGGTCCACCCAGAAGGTGCTGGATGCGGTGATGGCGCAGAAGGGCTGCGAGCTCCGTCCGCAGTGCGTCGCTGTTCGGCCCGTACATCAGGACCGGTCGCTCTCTCGTGCCGCGAGCAGCATGTCCTGGACGAGCTCGAGCTCGAGTGGATCGACCCCGAACCCGCCGAGCGTCACGATCGCGGTCTCGGCGATCCCGAACAGCACGTCACGGGCCTCCTGGGGAGGCGGTGTGATGCCCGGCGCGATGCCGTGGTGGAGCCAGTCGAGCTGCAGCAGGACTCGTTCGTACTCGATCGAGGCGGCCTCGGTATTTGCCGCGTCCGCGAGGGCGGCGACGGCCGATCGGGCCTCAGCCAAGGCGAGAGCGTGGGCGAGAAGCATGAGACCTCCTCGGACGGGTGCTGTGCCCACCGTGGGCGCCAGCAGCCCCGGTGGCGTCGACGACGGGTGATCCTGTGGACGAGCCGGTGTCCACGGCGTCGTCTGTGGATCAGGCCGAGGCGGCGTACTGGTCTTCGATCTGCTGCCGGGCTTCGACGTCCTCGATGACGAACTGGACGAAATCGGCCGTGCGGTCCTCGATGACAGCCTCGAGCGAGGCGACAGCGGGAGGTTCGCCGGGCCAGGCGGTCTGGCGGGTGGGCCGGTCACGGTCGAGCTTCGTGCCGCAGGTCGACACCCACTCGCGCAATCGGTTCCGTGCATCGGCGAAGTCGCGCATCCAGGCGCACGGCGCCGACGCCGAAGCGTCCGGGTCGTAGGAGTTCAGCCAGTGCGTGTGCAAGGCGGACAACTCCCACACCAACTCGTCGTGCCGGTGCCAGTAGGGCGGCACGACGGTCGGCGGCAGACCGAACGCATGGCGAAGCCACTCGACCCAGGCATTCAGGTCGAGCCACTCGGCCTCCGCCTCATCAGAGGTCAGGAGGTTCCAGTTCACCGGCCGCAACAGGCGGTCATCGAAGGGCGTCCGGAAGTCCTCGGATGCTCCGAGATCATCGGGGTCGGACCCACGGAACGTCGACTGCTGCCATGTCGTTGCCATCGCCGTCACCGGGCTCAGAGCCCGACCGCGTTCGCCGGGGCGTTGACGACGGACATCTGGTCGGTGGGCGGATCCGGTTGATGCGACGGGCTCCGGTCGACGGCGTACCGCGTGCGGGCGCAGTCGTGGCCGACCCTGCGGGCCACGAACTGCTCACGCTCCCCCGAGCCGGTCTCGTACCCGTGGACGTAGCCCGACGCGACGAACTGGTCACCGACCTTGAACCTGGAGTACGCACGTTCGGCCGTCTTGTTGAACATCACCAGGTCCACGAACACGGGATCGAGCTTCGTGAACGAGCCGTCGGTCTCCTTGCGGAACTGCTCGATGCCGGCCCGCGCGTGGAATCGGGCGACGCCGGTGTCGGTCAGGTTCAGTTCCGGCGCCGTGGCGATGAACCCGTGCAAGCTCAGCTGGGTGGGGATCGTCATGATCACTCCTGAGTCCGGGCGAGCCTTCGGTCTGGCTCGCATCTACTCCTCAGGTGTCGCCGGCGCGCCGCCGAGACCCATGGGAACACCTGTTCGATACCGGCCTACGCTGGGTAGGTGGGCGCGAATCCGGGACGGCGGGACAAGTGGCCTCCGTATCGGTCGGTCCGGTTCGTGCTGGTGCGCCGCCACCGGCATCTGGCTCCTGCGCGCGGCTTGGTGATCGGATGGCGACGCGGCCGGTCGGGGTGGGACGCGAAGGTCGTCTACGTCACAGACGATCCGGGCGCCGTGCAGACCACGCTCGGTCTGCACGTCGACTGGATCCCCGCCAGCCGGCTCGTGCCGGTCGACGTCGACCCGAACGAGGCACCATCCCGCGCCGGCCGGGATCCGGCCGACGAGGACTACTGACCGCGGGGATGCCGCAGTGCCGCCTCCACTTGGGCTCGCTGCTCACGCAGGGTCACCGCGTCACGTCGCGCCGTCCACGGTCGCAGCTCGGTGACGACCGGCGGGGCGCTACGCAAGAGCACCAACGCCGTCCCGAACGGCAGCGTCCGGATGACCTCCGGCGGCAGGACCGGGACGCGACGGGTCGAACGCTGCAGGGACCGGGAACCGTAATCGCCGATCGAGACGGTGTCCGTCTTCTCGTCACGCTCACCGATCAGAGCTGACAGGTCCCGCAGGTCCGAAGCCGACGACGTGCCGCCCAGGATGATCTTGACGATCGAGGCGTCCCATATCGCGCCGGCCGCGTGGTCGCCCCACTTGTCACGAACCTGGGACAACGACTGCAGGACCGGCATCGTCGTGATGCCGGTCCCTCCTCCCTCGGCCATCAGCACCGGCAGTGACGGCAAGGGTGACAGGTTGCCGATCTCGTCCAACGCCAACAGCAGCGGTGGATCCATTCGCGCACCCGATGACGCCGCAGCAAGATGCCGGGCGGTCTCGACGAGGTCCTCGATGAACGCGGCGACCAACGACCACGACGCCCCAGCTCCCGCTCCGGTCGCCAGCAGGTACAAAGTCCCGTTCGAGGTGAGGAACTCCACCGGGTCGAACTGCTCCCCCGGCCCCGGCGTGACGGCGTCCAGGACACGTGGATCGGCCAGACACGACAGCGCCAGCGAGACCCCCATCCAGATCGAGTCCCGGGTACGCGGGTCGGAATGGATCATCGACTCCAGCGAGTCGGCCCAGCCCGGCGCCGCGTCACTGTGGCCCGCCAGGATCGCGACCGCGTCGGCAGCGGCCGACGGCGACAGCGTCCACGTGAACAGCTCCCGCGGCGGACGGTCGCCCAACGCCGCCGCGTGCAGGAGCGCCTGCAGTGCAGTGCGGGTCTTGCCCTCCCAAAACCCACCGGACTCCACTCCCCCGGTCGACAAGCCCGTCGCCGACGCCAGCCCGGTGGCACGGATCATCGCCGTAAGCGGGTCCTCACACCCTCGCACCGGAGACCACCGCAAGCCGGCGGACAGTCCGCCCGCAAGGCGTTGCGGGTCGAACACCGCCACCGGCCCCCGCGCCTCCCGAGCCGTGAGCGTCGCGGCAAGATTGTCCGGCCGGGTCGCCGTCGTGACCACCGCACCGGGCGCATCGAGGATCGAGTTGATCACCACATGCAGTCCCTTGCCCGACCGGGGCGGCCCAAGAAGCAACATCGAGTCCTCTACCGACGCCCACACGTCACGACCGTGAGCCCGGCCCAGCAGGTAGCCGACATCGGACGCCGCCGGCGAGACCAGCGACGGCCGCAAAGTGCGACTGCGCGCCAGCAGCGCCTTGGGCGAGGCAACGGCCCTCACTTCGCTGCGCGTAGCCACCCCGACCACTCGGCGGGGGTCACGCGAAGCTCGCTGCCGGATCACCCCCAGCCGCTGCCACACCACCACCGCGCTGGCGACGACCACCGCCAGCATCGCCGCCGCCACCGACCAATACGCCCACGCCGTCAGACCTTCAGCATCCAATGCCCGGCCCGGCGCGGCCGGGTCCGTCAGGGCGCCGAGCCCGCCGTGCCACCCCGACCGGGGACGGTCAGCACCGCTGACCCACGCGGCGACCGTCCCGGCGAGGCGCAGCACCGCAGCCACCAGCCCCAACACACCCAACGCGAACAGCGCCAGATTGACCAACTCGTCATCGACCGGCCGGCCACGCGGGTTCACGCCGCGCCCGTCGCTGCCGGAGGTGCCGGCTGGGAGATGAGCAAGACCTCACGCGCAGCCGCCAGCGCCGACGGCAGATGGAACCGAGCCGTGCCGGTGGTGTCGGCCGTCACACGCGCCACCACCACGACCACCGCGACCTCCTCCCCCGGCAGCAACCCGGTCCGGCACACCTCACCGGCAGCGGTCCTGAACTTCTGCGATCCCGGTTCCTTCTCGGTCGGCATCGCCGATGCGTCCTCGAACGGTGGAGTGATGATGTCGGTGAACGTCGCCCCGTCGGACTCGCGCACGTCCACCCGCACCGCCGAATCCAAGTCCACGGCGATCGCGGTGACTACTCGCTGCAAATCGCTCCGGCTCAGGACCCCGGCCTCGCCGTACGGATCCCCATCGACCCGCACCTCGATCCGTCCCTCGTCATCGACGTCCACGTCGACCTGCGGAAACACGACCGGCACGCGCAGCCTCGGCCGTTCTTCGCGCCGGTACAGGTGCATGCTCATGGCCCGGTCACCTCCGCGACATCGCGCGACACCTTCTCCACACTCCGACCCCGTGGCACCTGGTTCAACAGTCCGCGGTCCAGGCCGGGCGGGGTTCCGTCACCGATCTGGTGCGTGCTCAGCCGGTCCAAGATGGTCAGGGCCGTCGTCCGAACCCGTTCGGCAGTCGACTGGAGCACCTCGACCTGCGTCTTGCCCTCGACACTGCTCGCCCAAGTCGACACGTACGGGACCGTGTAGTCCTCGGTGTTCAACCCATGCGCTGCCGCGACCATCAACGCGACCGACTCCGCCTCCACCTCCGCAATGCCCCGATGCAGCAGCGAGCCGCCGTCGTCCGGCCCGTGGAGCAGCACGTGGCCCAGCTCGTGCGCGAGCGTCTTCACCCGGGCGGCATCGTCCATGTCCGCCCGGATCGACACCTCGTGCGTCGTGTAGTTCGTCAGCCCGTTCGCGCCGCCGATCGCGGCCGCGTTCGACACCGATCGCATACCGAACCCGCGCGCAATGACCTGATCGGCCAAGCCGTCCCACAACCCGGTCGGCGCTTTGCCCTGCAACAGCGCCGGCCGCGGTAGGTCCGGGAGCGGCGCGCCGCTGGTCTGCGAGACGTCCCACACGTACGCCGGACGCACCCCCACCATCCGCGACCGAATGACTTCGCCCGGCACCGGACGCTCACCACGGGCCAGCCTGCGCCACGACGCTCGATCCTCCGGCGTGACGGAGGCGAACCGCCCAGTGACCGGCGCCAAGATCGCGTACCCCATCTGGCCTTTGTCCACGTGCCGATCCAGGGACGCCCACTGCTTGAAGCCCGCGACGTAAGTCGGCGCCGGCTCGGACACGCGCCCCTCGGCGAACGCCGTCTGGTGCTGGACGTAGATCAGCATGGTGTTGCTGAACGACCGCGACCGGAAGCGCGCAGCGAACTCCAACGCCCGCTTCCAATCCTGAGACGTCACCAATTCGCCCACCGCGTCGATCAGACGCGCTTGGAGCACCGCGAGCCTCTGCTCGCGCTCCCGCAGTGACCTCGTCACTTTCCTCATCCGCGCTGTCGCCTTCCGTCGACTACTCGACTTGAAGGTGTTCTCAAGGTCGCCAGCGAACCGGCGTACATCTCTCGCGCTTCGAGACCGTTCCGTTAGGTCCGGCGACTGGCCAGACTCGGATCAGGCGACCCTCGCATGGGCGGTGGGCGTGGGCGCACGAATGCCTACCCTGCGGCCCGCGCAAGCGACTCAACACCCGAGACAACGAAAAGTCAGGTCAGTCGCGGTCGGCACAGCACCTGAGCGGCGGCTGGCGACCTTCAGCAAGCCCGCTCGGATCCAAGTGCTGAGGGATCGGTACTGCGTCAGTCCGAGGCAGCGGGACGAGCGGACTACGGTACAAACGGATGGCTACGGGAGTCAGCATGGGCTCCAAGTCTTGCCGCCAGGGGCATAGCAACGCGGGCCCGTGTAGCCTCCGTCCGGTTGTCCAACGTCGCGGTTGGAATTCTCGATCTCCCGCTCGATTCGCTCCAATTCGCGTTGGGTCTCGCGCCGCTGCGCCTCCCGTCGCTCCTCGCGTGCCTCCCGTCGTTTCGCACGGGCCTCGCGCTCCCGCTTCTGACGGGCTTGGCGCTTTTCCTTGACGTGCTTGCGATACCCGTCAGGATCGCCGTACCAATGCGAGTTCGCATCCAGTGTTGGGCAGGCTGCAACCGCTGCCGCTTCCAGCGCGTGGTAGCGACGCTCCCTGGGGTGGGGGTCGTATCCGTCAGTGGAGTCGTAGCGGGCTGTGGCCAGGCCAGAGATCAAGAGCGTGGCCGCTGGGTCAGCATCCGTGTCGAGGTAGCGCAGGAGTCTCCCGTACCTATCCCTGTCCTGGACGCTCTCAGGATTTCCGACATTGACCACACGGTGCTCGACCATTCGACGCAAGCTCTCTGTAGCCTGCTCGCCGCACGGTTCGTCGGACTCCGGGGCATCGATGCCGATGAGACGGACTCTCGACCCGTCACCCAAGACGACGGTGTCACCGTCGACCACACGCTCGACGTACGCATTCCCAGGGCCGGACGTGATCGCCAAAGTGAGCCCCGTCCCTGCCAGCAGCACCGGAAGAACGAGGAGAGCCGACCTCATGAGCGCCCCTGACGAAGCCAAACGACTAACGCTGAGGCCGAAGCGACGAAAAGGCCGAAGCAAGCCAGCATCAGCAGCCTCTCGATCAATTGGGCAACAGGAGACCCGGTCGGTTCCGATAGAGCACTGCCCCAGATGACCAACACCGCGCTCGCCCAGATCGCAACGTGAAACCACTCTTTTCGGACAAGCGGAAACCGCTTGTCGCTGGTCCCATGGGTGGTCGCTCTCTCAGCCGGCCACCAATTGTCATTTGCGGGCGGAGCGCAACCCTGCAGCACAGAAACTAGGGTGTCAGGCTCGGTCCACCCGTCAACGTGCGTGGGGTAATAGCGCCTGCCGTCGTGAGAAGGGATACTGAGTACACGGACGTTGCGACCATTGAGCGCGTAGAGGTTGTGGCTGAGCACGGGAAACACGTTCGGGCGTCCATCGACCATCACGTAGGCACTCCCGTCCACAACGACCGCCACTGCTGGTCGCGGGCGCGGGTTCCGGTAAGGCTCTAACGCCACAAGGCCCTGCACGCGATCGGGTTGTTCCCCAATTCCGGGAAACTCGTGCTCCAACGCATCAGCCCAGACGGTCGCGCGGCGTCTGTCGAGACGCTCGAGGTGAGCGCGCAAAGCAGGCACGGTAGAACTATCGCATTTGAAGGACAACAGCACTGATGAATGTAGGCACAAGCGGTGGAAGGACGCGCCGGCACGCGCGGATCACCGTGAATGATCGCGGTCTGTGCAAGTGTTCGGTGTGGACAACCGGGACTCAACTCGCTGGCAGGAACGGGGACTCGAGCACGGTTACGTCCGTGCGAGGCTGCGCCTTCTGACGACCGAACAGGGAGGACGCCGTACGCCGATTATCTCTGGCTACAGGTCATGCTGGGGCTTTCCGCCTGAACTGCACGGGGACATGCACGACGGCCCGCTACTGATTGAGAGGCAGGAGGCCCTAGCGCCCGGGGAGGTCGCGATCGTCCGCCTTCATCCGCTCGTCCCGGATTTGTGGCCTAGGGTCTCCGAAGGGCTGAGGCTCGGCATGTTCGAAGGGCCGCGCAAGGTCGGCGATGCCGTCGTGATCGAGGTCGTCGCACCAGCGCGCTGAATGCTGCCGATCCGTGTACTTCTGCGACGGACGGAACGCACAAGCGGCTACTAGACGATCCCGTTAGGTCCGGTGTCTGGCCAGACTCGGATACCGTCCCGCCCTTGGGTCCGTAGCTTCAGGTCCTACACCCGGAAGGCCCATCCCCTCGCCGTCGCCGCCTTCTTCAGTCGACGAGATTTCCCTTTTGAAAGACCCGACTCTCGGAAATCAATGTATGCGTGGCCCTTCGGTACCTGGCGGGCATTCGAGTCGTCGATCACGGGCCCCCCTTCGTCGTTCGCATCCGCGACAGTGAGAATCACCGCACCGCAGGAGGCGTTGCCGGCCTCAAGGTAGTCGGCGGTCGCCTCTGCGCCGGTTACCAACGTAGAGCGCGACACCGAAAATTTGCCCTCGTCCTGAGAGTTCAACTCGAAGACCTGGGAGGTGATGCCGCTTTCGGGGTCCAAGAAGTTCGGGTGGACCTGACGGTAGATGTCCTCAGCCGCATCCGTGAGCTCTACTTCGCCCTCTACGAGTTCAGTCATTCGAGAACCACCCCTGGACCCAGTCGATCGCCTCGGACGGATCATCGAATTCGGCTGACGCCTCGCGGCCGTCATCGAAGAGCACATCGCCCGAGACCGATTCGCTGGCGCTCGCCTCAATCAACGCTCCGCCGTCTGGAAACTCCCACTCGAAACGCAGTCCGCCAGCGGGCGTCGGAAAGATGCCTGGGCGCTGCAACCCGGACTCCAGCGCCGCAATGAGAACTTCCTCGCCTCTAAGCAGCGTTGGCTCCAGGATCGGTTCACCGAGGCCGTCGAACCAGCCCGCGTCCAACCGAGCGAGTTCTTGGAGCCGCGACGCCCAGCTATCAGGCAGTGCCAATTCGATGCCCTGGAGTTCCTTGATACTTAAGGGCGTACCGTCCGAGTCCTGCGCAACGACAGCAGAGATTGAGACGAGGGGAGCTCGGTCGTCCTTGCCGAGGTGGCGGAGCAAATCATCCCAAAAGACGGCGGCGTCAAACTCGCCTGCAAGAATGCGATGGTCTCCGGCGACCTCGAACGTAAAGCTTGGCTTTGGCTCCGCAGCGAGACCTCGAATCTGCCCGAGTAACGAATCTTCCACTTCGATCGCGCCGACTTCGGCAAGACGCTGCAACCGCCTGCGCGAGTCCTTTCCATAGCGCACCCAGCTTCCGCCACGCTCGAACTCCAGGACTTCGTCGTCCCGAAAACTCTTGCCTAGTTGGAGCAGTTCGGGGATCGACTCCTCGGGGAATTCGTCGGAGAGCGCACCGCCCGTCCCGAGGGATTCCATAGCGCTAGCAATTGCCTCGAACGATTCTGTGAAGTAGTCATTCGTCTCCACGTCGAGCGTCAAGCTGTCTTCCAGCGGTCGCTCGAGGACCGGCACCACGCTGCCCTCCTCGACCTTCACGAGTTTCAGCACCATTGACTCGCGAAACTTCTTCGAGACTCGCTTGCGGTCGGGGTGATCCTTCAGGAACAGCTCGCGTGCGACGCTAGAGAGGAGGGTCTGCAGTCGACGCAATTCATCTATCGAGGTGAGGGGCAGGCCTGTAGACGACTTGTATCGACCTCCGTCGAACTTGATCGATCGAACCTGCTCCGGCATAACGGGGACGATAGCGCAGACGCCGAACCGATATCCCCATTTGATCCAACGGCGCGCTGCTCACCCACGGTCTTGGCCTGGCGACCGACTGCGCCAGCGGGAGTATGACCGACGGCGTCTTCGGCCGAAAACTACTGGGCGGCGCACGAAGTGGACGTCCTGGCGCGCCCTCAGTACGCCGTGCGGTCAGTCATTGCCGTAGTCCCCCTCGTAGGCCGGGATGTCGTCAGACCCCCCCTCGACGTCGAAGTCTTCCGCAAGCCCTACTTGGCTGAGAAGTTCGTAGCTGTCCAGAACGAGGCCGCAGTGCGGGCAACCGAAGTAGTCGCCCTGCACTGTGAGCGTAACCACAACGTCGTAATCTTCCTCGCTGATTTGGTAGTACTGCGTGTCGACATTGACTACCTCGTCCCCCTCGAGGAAACCCTCGTTCTCGCAGGCGGGGCATTCCACAACGTGCGAGTGGCTAAGCCCCGCGCTCATGGACTGTCCGGGTTGCCACTCACGTGCGACCTTGGCAGGCAACGTGCCTGCTTCGTACTGAGCGCGGCGCTGGCGCGCACGTTCGACGAGCATCTCGGTTCGATGCTCGATGTTCTTCCTGTTCTGCTCGAGGTGGCCAGACACAACGGGAGCGCGTGAGTACCCGACAAGGTCGACCACCTCGCGGTCGCAGGCGGATACGAGAATGACCGCCTGAGACCAATAGCGAGGCCACCAAGCCTTCTCCGGTATTTTCGCGAACTCTGCAGTGGGCCCATGAAGGTAGGCGTTGCGGGCTTGGGTGATCTTTCCGGCCTCACCCTTGTCGAACGGCTTGAAGGCCTTCTCGCAGCGGGAGTAGAGAGTTTTCGCTGGTACGGACTCGAAGCGCGCGTCGCCGCCGATGAGTCCAAGGGCGATCAGGACGTTCGTGCCATCCTCCGAGGGAACGGCGATAAGGAGGGGCGACTGTCGCGCTAGCGCAGCCTTGGCCAAGAGTTCCAAGGCCAAGGAAGCCCAGAGTGCTCGCTCCTCGAATGAACGCCCGGCTGGATCGTCCATGGCGTGATTCACGAACAGTTTGGCCTTCAGCCATAAGCCCTCGAAGTCGTACGGTGCGCTCATGGCATTTGATCCGGCTTGCAGTGAAATGCCATGCGTTTCAGCTCGCGCTCGGGATGCGAAGTCGCGTCGCCGCGGGCGTGAAGCACCCTCCGATTATCGAGCACCAGCACCTGATTCGGTTCCGACCATTCGAACGGGGTGGCGGAGGTCAACGCTTGGTCGAATTGTGCAGCTGCACGGCGAGCGAGAGTGTCTGCCGGGGTCATGCAGCCGGGGTCGTATCGGTATCGGCCGCGGCTGAGAACGGGGGAAAGGAATCGAGTGGACCCATCATCGACCAAGAAGAGCCCATGCTCTAGGTCGTCAAGAGAGGAGGCAGTGTTACCCGCGCCGCTGAATCGCCGAAGCATCGTCGGGACCGCACTCGGCGATGAAGCCGAGAGAATCACGATGTCTGGAGGGTGAGGGAGGTGGGCGCCGTCGGTGTGGAGAGGCTGAGGCCCCATTCCGTACTTCGCGCTTAAGGAACGACGAGGCGCCTCATGGGCGTGGAGGGGGGTGAGAGAGTCCACTGCTGATTGACCGGCTCTCGTAGCGACAGGGGTCAGGCCGATCTTGAACGCGAGGAAGCGCAGATTCGAGAGGTTGGCCGTCGTGGATGCCCATCCGACTTTGCACGCTTCGGAGATGAGTTCATCGAGTGGGTTCTCGTTCGACATCCAGCTCCTTCTCGGCCGACTGGCGGATCCGTGTGGGTCCACAATCGCAGAACTATCAGAGCGCGCTAGAGCGCATTCCTTTGATTCGACCATTCATAATCGTCCCGTGCCATCGAGCCGGTGGCGGGTTGCCGTCGCCTCAGACGCCACCTAATACCCAAGGCTGCATTCCCTTGGAAACTCGGTCTACGTCGGATTGGTCAAGAAGCCGGTCTACAAGCTCCTAAGGACCGCAGGCCCTGACGCGAATCCTCCCCCTGAGACATCGAGGTTCGCGACGCGGTGCACGCCCCCTACGGCCCGCGCGGTTGAATCGCACAGCTGACGCAGACGAAGCTACGTCCCAGATCTCAGCCAACACGAAGGATCGCGGCACAAGTCCCCGACGAGGTCCTGGCGGGACGTTCTTCAGGACGCCGTCCACGTTGAGCGCTTACGATCAATCCACGGTCGGCTCCTCCTACTGGTCCGCAGCGAGCGACCCCACACCGTCGCCCGGCATGAGGCTAGCGACCTTGAGGTAGCTACATCATGGTTCGCATCGCGTTTTTGACGTCCTTGTCGCGCTGCCTCATAGAAAGTTACAGGTGTTCACGCTCGCTTGTCCCTGAAATGTCGAGCAGGCCGCGCACCTATCGCTTCTTGGGTTTACACCTCCGCATCCGGGCAGCAGCCCCAGCAACGTTCCGATGTGCATCAGTCTGGGCGATAAGCAGCACCCCCTCTCGAGTTCTCTCGACGGCCGGGTGACCCTCCAGTTCTCGCGGCGCGTTCGGAGTTCAGCCTCGTGCACGGTCCCCGGTCTCGAAGAGTCGCAGTTCGGCTGGATGCAGCTGATGTTGCACGACGAACGAGCGGTGCTTTATCCGCCATAGACCTTGGCCCGTGCCAAGCGTCGGCAGCAGCGTCTGCTCCGTACCTGTGAGTCCGAGCGCCGCGGCGGTAGATCCGAGCTGGTCGGATTCCTGGCGGTAGGTGATGCGGGTCTCGGCGTTCGACAGGAGGGAGGACGCGAGGGCGCGCATCGCGGATCCGTGGTCGCCGACGTTGTCGAGGTCGGAGAGCTTGTGGAATATCAGCATGTTCGCGATGCCGTAATGGCGAGCGAGGCGCCAGTGCGCGTCCATTCGGCGCAGCAGGGCGGGGTGGGCCATCAGTCGCCAAGCTTCGTCGTAGACCACCCAGCGTTGCCCGCCATGTGGGTCGAGCAGCGCGGACTCCATCCATGCCGAAGCGCAGGTCATGAGCACCGAGATCAACGTGGCGTTCTCCGTGACACGCGACAGGTCCAGCGACACCATCGGCAAGGTTGGATCGAACCGTACGGTCGAGGTCCCGTCGAACATGCCAGCGAGGTCGCCAGCGACGAGGCGGCGAAGGGCGTGCCCTGCGATGCGTCCATCTTCTGCCAGCCGGTTGTCGCGGTCGCGGGGGTCCAGCAACCGGTCAACGACCATGGGCAGGACAGGTACGTCAGATGAGTGGACGGCGTCCTGGAGGGCGATGTCGATGGCGGTGTGTTCGAGTGGTGTGAGGCGACGGTCGAGGACGGTCTCGGCCAGGGCGCCGAGCAGGTCGCGGCGGCGGGCGGTGACTTGGGCGGTCCATTGAGCGTCGTCGAGTCCGTTGGGTCGGTGGCCTGCGTCGAGGGGGTTCAGTCGGTTGATCATGCCGTGGCCGAGGGCGATGGCTTTGCCGCCGACGGCTTCGGCGACGGCGGTGTGTTCGCCTTTGGGGTCGCCGGGGACGTAGACGCGGCGGCCGAACGGGATGGATCGGGAGTAGAGGCTCTTGGCGAGCGATGACTTGCCGGCTCCGACGATGCCGGCGATGACGACGTTGGGGGCGGTGATGACGCCTTGGGCGTAGAGCACCCACGGGTCGTAGACGAAGGAACTGCCCGAGTAGAGGTCTTGGCCGACGAACACGCCGTCGGATCCCATGCCGCCTTCGGCGAGGAACGGGTATGCGCCCGCGAGGGTGGCCGAGGTGTCCTGATGGCGGGGCAGTCGCAGACGACCCGGTGTTCGGAGTGCCTCGGGTCTCTTCTCCCCTGCTCGGGGGAGCGTCTCGGTTGCCCGACGCTCGTCTCGTAGTTGGTCGGCCTTCGCCTTCGCTGTCGTTCGCTGGTTCGTGCGGTCTTGAGTAAGAAGGTTCTTCGCCGAGGCCTTTCGTTCGCGGCGCGCTCGGCGGCGTTCGCGTCGTGGAGTGACCAGGACGGCGCTGTGCAGGCGGGCCCGCCGCCGGCCGTTCACAGGCCGAACCCCGGCCGCGACGCTTCCTCCGTGGGCGATGAAGGGACCGCCGGGGTTGGCGGCTTGTAGATGATCTGGCTTTCGGCTTCGTGGGCGCGGTCGATGCATCCTGCGACGTGGGACATGATCTCGCCGGCGCGGTGCAGCTCCCAGGACACCTCGTGCCGGACACCAACCTGCGAACGGCCGTGCAGCCGGTCATGGTCGGGCACGTCGTGGGTCCGAGCGATCTGGTGCAGTGTCTGTCCCAGCGCCGCCACGGCGGCCGAAAGGCTGCCCAGCAGTTGGTAGATCTGACGGGGGTCCTCCATCACGGCGGTCTGATGCGCGAGCGCACGCAGCGCCTCGTAGGCCTCTTCGGCGTCGGCGACCGGATCATGAAAGGTGGGCATCTGAACCTCCAAGGACGTGGTGTGATCGAACAGGTGCCGCCGGTCAGACGGGCCGACACAGCGGTAGCGCGGCCGCGGCGAAAGCCTGCGCTTGTTGGCCCCACAGCCGTCGGGTTTCGCAGGAGGCCTGGATGGCGGCTTGCTCGATCTCGGCGACGGCCTGCTCCAGCGTCTCGGGGTCGGGTGAGCTGACGGCGATGAGTCCAGTGAGGCGAAGAATGCCGTGGCCGGCGGTGAGGTCGGCCTCCTGCTGCAGCACGTCCTGGTACTCGGCGGACTGTTGGGCGTCCTCGATCTGTCCGATCCGTTGCCGCTGGGCGGCGTCGGAGATGTACTCGGTCTTCTTGCGGCGAATGTCGCGTGCCGCCTGGTCCGTGCGCAACGGCGTGTAGAGCAGTGTGAAGGTGCGGCGAACTCCCGAGGACAGCAGGACCGGGGCCAAGAACCCCGGGTAGACCAGGGAGCGGGGCCACTCGCTGATCCACAGCACGCAGTGATGGGCCGAGTCGCTGCGCAGGCTGGCCCACTCCTCACTGACCGCGACCGGGCCGGCAGTCGCCAGATCACGACCGAGGGAGCCGTGGCGCTCGAGGGCGCCAGCCACGACCGGGTCGTACGCCGAGCGCAAGATGACCGCGAGGTCTCCCGGCTCGAGCCAGTCCCCGGGCGCCAGGTCCGCAGACCGAAGCGCCGCGGTCAGCGTCGACATCTCCTGACGCAGCACGGCCGCCGCGCCGCGGTTGCCGCCGCCGGCGGCACGGATCGCGCGGCCTGCGGACTTGAGGTCGATCGAGATCGACACGGTGCTGGCGTGCCGCTCCCCCGCCGGACCGGCGCGATCGATCAACTCGGCATAGACCGTCGACGTCCACGAGTCATCGTGGCGGCCGTGGCGGGTCCACCAGTCGGCGAGCCCTCGGCCGGAGTCGGGCAGGGTGCGTTCACAGACCTGGACCGAGGCGATGCGACCCGATCGGCAAGCGGTGGCCAACACTCGCCCCCACGAGGTCACGCGGCGGTGCTGTTCGGTCGGGTCGAGCAGGATGAACGCCGGATGCGCGACCCCGACGACAGCGGTCAAGGTGGCGGCGTGGGGGTCGTGGACCATCACGGCTCCGGTGTCCAGGTCGACCCATTGACGCAGGCGCGCCGCGTCCCCGGGCAGTGCCAAGGTCCCGGCCGGCCGTGGCCGGGTGATCCGACGACGGAACAGCAGCTGCCCGCCGCCGGCGCGCCAACCCCAGACGACGACGATGGGCACCCACTCGATCAACTTCCGTCCCCCGACGCTGCCGAACGCCAAGACCGCGCACACCGCAATCAGGGGCGCCGCGACAAGGAGAGAACTCGCTCCCCCGCTGTAGAGGCCAACCACCAGGACCGCAGCAGCGACGCCGACGACCACCAGTTGCGAGGTCGTGAGCCCGAGCAGCACCCCGCGCTGGCTCAGACGGGAAAACTTCACCGGTGCGAGCGCGCTCCCGCTAGTGGCAGGCGTGGTCATGCTCGTCAGCTCCCGCTTCCGGCGATGAGCGGATCTGCAGGTCGCGGCGGGCCCGCCGGCGCCGGGCGTGGTTCGGCCGCCGACGATTGTCCTTCAGCCGCGCCGGCGACGGCCTTGCCAACTTTCGGTCCGGATGTCGCGGCTTCCTTCACGACCAGCCCGGCAACAGCCGGCCCGCCAGCCGCACCCACAGCGCCGCTCGCCTTGCTGGCCCCGCCAACCGCACTACCGTTCGCGCCAGCCGGCTTGGCGGACGGTGGAACCGGACCGCCACCCGGGCTTCCCGATGAGGTGGGCCCGGCGAGAACCGCTTGAGGGCTCTTGCCCGATCCGCGACCGAGTGGGATCGGGACCGGTCGGTTGAGGGCGGACTTGGCCTCCTGTTCGGCCGACATCGCGTGGTGCATGTCGAAGCCGATGAAGCTGACCGCCTTGTAGGTCAAATAGGGAGCGAACCCGGCCATCAGCATCAGCACCACCCCGGAGATCGGCTCGCTGACCGACTTCAAGTCGGCGTCGATCGGGGCCGATACCTGTGCAGTCGCGAGCAGGAAGAAGACCACCAAGACGACCTTCGACAAGATCAGCGCGATGACAAAGGTGGCCCACCGACCGACCCAACCGCGAGTGTGGTCCCAGCTCGCTCCTGCCAGGGCGATCGGTGCGAAGACGATCGCGATCAACAGCAGCGCCTTGCGGATCAGCAGACTGACCCACACGATGACCGCGGCCCCCAGCGCGAGCCCGGCCACGAGAATCGTGATCACCGCGCTGGCACCCGGGGCGGCGATCTGCAGCGCCCCGATCCCTTTCGCCAGCATCGACACTCGGTCGCCCATCTGGCCCATCGTGGTGCCGGTGGCGTGAACGATGCCGACACAGAGCCGGTCCGTGACCTCGAGGGCGGTCCCAATCAGGGCCAGCGCGACGAACGAGCCCAAGACCGATTTGGCCAGCCCGAACACAGCGCGACTCAGCGCGGCCGGCTCGCGGCGGATCATGCCGCCGATGACCTGCAGCATGAAGAAGCCGAGCATCACGAACACCGCGACCCCGAACAGAATGCTGTAGACCTTCGTGAACTGGCCACTGGTCACGTCGACCATGGTGGTCGAATCGAAGACCTGCCAGACGGCCTCGAACATCCAGCCGGCGGCGTTGGCCATCGACTCGGCCAACCAGTCGAACGGCGCGGTCACCAGCGTCCCCGCGGCATCACCTGCCTGATCGCACACGGCGGAGATGACCGGCACCTCGCACACATCGACCATCGTCTTGCCCGCTCAGACGGCCTGGCCGACGTTCCAGAAGAAGTTCACCAGCGCGACGGACGCGCCAGTGACAATGGCGGCACCGAGCCCGACGAGCACGCCCACCTTGCCGCGTCCCGCCAGATGAGGATTCGACGAGTTCGATCCCAATGCCCACACGATCGCCGAGATGATCACGGCGAGAACAGCCAAGATCAGCCCGACGGTCATCGAGGCGCCGACGATCGTGCTGAGCTGACCGATACCCGGCAGTCCACTGGAATTCGGTTCGATGTTCACGTCACGCGCGATCGCGTGCACGTTGGTCGGTTTCACGTTGCCCCCTGCAGGTCTGTCCTACTGACTCACAGGTGTGCGACGGAGACCCGCGGCGTACGAATCGAGCGTGCAAACCGAACTGCCACACGGCTGGCTACTCCCCCGAACCCGATCTCAACGAAGTCGGTGCGCAACTTTCGCCATGAGCCCCTTGAGTTCAGGGTGAGGAGCAGTAATTTCCGCGACGAAGCGGAGGTTCTCCGGCGACAGGTCGGCTCGTTTGACCTTTCGCAACCAGTCCTTGTATGCCTTACCGGACCGGTCCTTCATTGAAGCCGGGCTTCGACTCCATTCTTGTCGCAGGTCCGGCCAAGACGAGGCGCCGTCTACGAGTTCGCTGACCGGGAGGTACTCCAGAACGTCCTTTCGCGACATGCCCAAGGGGAAGAACCGTTGACTCACGCCGCGCGTGATCGATCCAATCAGTAGAGGCTCGTAGACGTCCTTCCCCTTGCCTGGGATCTTCGACATGCCTCGCCTGATGATCCCGGTGGCGACAGAGCGACGGCCTTCCATCACAGCCGCCTCCGCTTGCGCCCACAGGTCGTAGAGCGGGTCGAGGGCGACGTCGTCGAGCACCGGCATGAGCAGTGCGTCGCTCCGCTCCACGAGAAACTCCGAGTCGAAGATCGACCAGAGATTGTCGGTGCCCCGCATGGCTAGGACAGCGACGCGAAGTTCACGGAGTTCGTCGGCAAACCAACCCTCCAAAATCTGCTTGTCGTGCTCGCCTTCGACGAGAAGGTAGCCGCGGTCACGATGAAGCAGGGAGGAAGGTTGAAGACCGACCCCAGCGAGCTCGTGAATGGCAGCGCGGTCAAGTTCTGTGAGGGAGCCAATACCGCCGCGCGGGTTCTTTTCGATGTGGAAGACCTGGCCGTGCCCAGCGTCGAGGAGCGAAGGGCTATGCGTAGCAAGGATGGGTCTGATCCGAGTCGAACGCGCGAGTTCAATGAGTCCTTCGGCCATGTGTGATTCCGCCGCACGATGGAGCCCCCGTTCCGGCTCGTCAAGAAGCACAAATGGAGCCGGAAGTTCTGAGCTTTCGTCGATGGGGAACGTCTCGGTGTCGGTCATCGCACCCGACTGAAGTGCGACTTCGTTCGGTGCCGATAGAGCGATCGCGAGACGTGCCCAACGCTTTTCGGCATCGCTGAGGTTCGCTATCCGGCCTCCTGGGCTGGCGCACCAGTGCGGGGGTTCGGCCGCGATCCAGTCAGTGACGTCCCCCATGGCAACTCGCAGTACTGGCGGATCGAGCAACAACTTTGCGAGAAGCTCGTTCGCACGGCCAGCCCAAAGCGTTGCGAGAGTGGTCAGGCGCTGAAGATACTCGTCGGTTGCCGATCGGAAGTCTTCGGTGAACTCCCGGTCTGGCGCAATTGCCCGAATGCAGCGCGTGAGCATCGCGTCGGGCTCGGCGCTTTCGTCTGTGACCACGGTAGGGAACGGACTATCGGAGACCGGCAGAGCTGCCTTGTTGTACCTGTAGATTCCCCCGTCACAAGCGAACCCTTCAAGATTCGAGATCAAGGATTCAAGGATGAACTGCTCATCCGTAGCCTCCGACCAGGCTTCGTAGGCGTCGTCGGCGTCTCTCTCACCCTCGACGAAGGAGAGCATGTGCTGCTGAAGCACGTCCGCCCACGCATCGGCGGCAGGATCGTCCGGGGCGGACGCCGGGTACATCGTCCACCGAGGTCCGACTGAGCCAACGGGTGCCAGCAAGGCGTGAGTCTTGTCGGTTACCGCCCTGAGGAGTCCCCGCCAAGCGGCAAGGACCTTCTCGGGCAGGTCGAGCGCGTCAACCTCCTCTTCGGTAACGAGCGCTACCGATGACTGCAAATCGGCCGGTCGCATATCGCCGACTGTGTCGTCTACGTAGATCCGGCTCAGGTCGCCTCGAACAAGCAACGCAGTAGTGATGGCGTTGAAATGGTAGTCACCGTTCGGTTCCGTACGGCCGACCAACCGACCGGTCAGAGCGGACTCGATGGATTCAAGCAGCAGCGACTTCCCGGCCCCGTTCTGGCCGTAAATCACCAGCGTCCCGCCCTCATACTCCAAGAATCCGTGTCCTGGGTGTCTGAAGCCGACGATCTCAATTCCGGTCATCCGGGCAATCTAGTCCCCGCCTGAACCTGTTGGAGCGGAACGGCCCGACCACAAGGACGCCTGACTGGAAAGATGTCGTACGGACTGACACCGACGGCTGAACGTCGTGCACCTTGCGGACGTGCCCCGATGATGGGGCTTCGGACCTACAGACGCGCGCCGATGTCGAGGAGCCAGTTCGCCCACGCGAGTGCTGAGCCGAGCAGAGTCGCACCGCCCAACGCCACCAAGAGCCCGGTCTTGGCTTTCGATGCGGTGTGCCAGCTCCCGCCAGCTGATGCGAGTGCCCACGCCGTGGCGCAGACGACGATCATCACGACCGCAGTAAGCAGACCGTAGGTGAGCAAGGCGCCGATGATCTGGCCCAGTTGCGCTGCGCCACCGACCGCACCGAAGTCCGGTCCGACGCTCGAGAGAGTGGAAACGAGACGACTGCTCATGCCACGCAGGTGTGTCTTCAGCTTGCGGGTGATGGGGCTGCGACGGCGACGTGGAGATGGTCGAAGTGGCCTCCGGTCACTGACCGAGGGTCGAACGTGCCGCCACCGTTGTACGACCTCCAACCCTCAGAGGCGCGCGCGACGGACCAGATCTTGCCCTGCCAGATCAGGTACTCGACCCCGAGTTGGGTGGCGTTGGCCTTGAGCCAGTTCGTGACACGCCACCCGACAGCCAGGGAGGCGCCCGCGGCACGTGTACCGATCTTGTTGCCGAAGGTGCCGTCGCAGGCTCGGCCGGCCGCATGGTCGTTCGTCGACGGTGAGCCGGCACGCCAGCACGCCCAGCTCGATTCAGGGAACGTGGTCTCGAGCTGGCTCAGCACGTGAGCCATGCGAGCGGTGATCCGCCCGTCACCGGTCGGATCCTCGACGGCTTCGTCCGGGTCTGTCCCGACGTATCCGTCGGCGGTGTCCGGGTGGCAGCCCGGAGCAGTCCCTGTACTCGTCTGGTCGAGGGAGGTGGCCCCGCGGCCGGTGAGCCACGGCTCGGGGTCGACCGGTGACCGATCGGATCCGCCGGGCCGGATCTCGAAGTGCAGGTGAGGTCCCGTGGTGTACCCGGACATGCCCACGTCGGCGATGTGTTGGCCGGCGGTGACTCGGTCACCGGGTTGGACGTGGATCCCGTCGGCGTTCATGTGGGCGTAGCCGGTCGCGACGGTGGAGCCGTTGACGGTGTGCTCGATCAGGATCAGGTTCCCGTAGCCGGTTGCCGGGCCTGCGGAGGCGACTCGTCCGTCGGCGGCCGCCACGATCGGTGTGCCGGCGGGGGCGGCGTAGTCGGCTCCGGTGTGGAGTTTGTAGACGCCGGTGACCGGGTGGCGGCGCATCCCGAAGCCGCTGGAGCGCACCCAACTCCCGTTCGGGAGTGGGAACACGACTTGGCCGGTTTCGGGAACCGCGGCAGCGGCGCCCGTCGACCCGGTCAGGGTGTCGAGGATCTTCTCGGCGACGGGTTCCCACGCGGCGTACCGGTCGGGATACCGGGACACCTCAACGGCCTGGGCCGCGGCGCCCTTGGACATCGTCCGCCATCCGGAAATGTCCAGGAGGCCGCGGGGCGACCCGCCATGGGGCCCGGTGGGTCCACCGAAGAAGGCTCGCGCTTGGAAGCGCGGGTCCATCAGGTCGGCGACGGTTCCCCAGCCGGTACTGGGTCGCATCTGGAACAAGCCCAGGCTGTCGTGGTCTCCCCCGTCCCCGTCGTTGGCGAAGGCGCCAGAACTTGGGTGGGCGCGGGTATTCGCGAGCATGCGCAAACGCGATTCGGTGAGAGCGGCCATCAGCGCGATGACGATCCCTTCTCGGCCAACGTCATCGAGGTTCGCCCCGGTGCTGATGATCGTTGCCGCGTGCTGGAGCTGGTTTCGCTCCAGACGGACCGCGGTCCCGTCACCGGTCATGGCGTCCACGTGGTCAGGCATGGTCCCGACCCTGAGGCCGGCGGTGCCGGTCAGGCAGGTCGCTCGGGCCGCGGGGTTGAGCAGCACGCCGATGCCGAGGAAGAGCACCGCGGGACCAAGCAGCACCGCACCGATCAGGCCGACGATCAGGGCTCGCATGATCCGCTCCCGCTAGTGCAACGGATCGTCGAGTCGTGACAGCCGCAGCAGGTGACACTGCGGGTAGGACGGACGGCAGACCACGAAGACCGTGAACACCACCTCGTGTTCCGAGTTCACGGGTTCTCCCTCCCAGACGCCAGACCGATGACGGAGACCGCGGACCGTCTGGGCGATCGTGCCGGGCGCCATTGCTCCTGGGCCGGCTTGCTCGAGAGCGGTGCTCCACTGCGCCGGGACCAGGACCGAGTTCACGGTCAGCCACTGACGCGTCTCGTAGTCGCGCAGGTCGCTCCATGCTTCCTGACTCGGCAGGTAGTTGGTCAGATCTGCGATCAACCCTGGCGTGGACTCGCCGGTGGGATCGGCCATAGGCACGAACGGCTCAACCAGAGCAGCGGGGCCGGTGTCGCTGCGGGTGTCCCAGGTGAAGATCTTTGTCGCTACCGCTCGCACGAACTCTTCGGCGTCGTCGGTACGCACGACCGCGGCTGCGGTGGTCGCGGCGTTGGTCGGCGCCGAAGCAACAGGTCGATTCGTCGGTCCAGTGACCTGAGTCGAGGAACTCCTGGTGCCTGAAGCGAACGCAAGCCACACCGCCCCGGCCAAGAGTCCGGTGGCCAGCACGATCACGCCGACTACCGCGGCCCTGGAACGTATGGGGCGTCTTGTCATGAGCATGAGTGGGCCTTCGGTTGAGGTGACATCACTCAGGTGGACACCGCGGTGCGTAGGCTCCTGACTTCTCGCGCGAAGGCATCCATCTCTTGCAGGACCTTCTCGAAGAGTTGCCAGTCGTCGTCCCTGACCTCCCGGGCGATCTGTTCTGCGTCGTAGTGGTCGGTCCAGCCGAGCATCTCCGCCCACAGGAGCACGAACGACCGGGGTGTGCGCTTGCGGACAGCGGCCGCGGCGGCTCGCTTCTCTCGATTGCGCCGCATGCGCTCGCGCCTCTCCGCTTTCGCGATCTCGAGAGCCTCCGCCGCGGCGTGGTCGAAGTCGGCGTCCGGGTCCGGTCGGTTCGCTGCAGCTTCGGCCACGGCCCGGACTCGCTGGTAACCCGGATCAACGGGCGCGCCGTTGCGAATTCGTTCGAGTTCGTCCTCCGCGACCCGGCGCACGTCCTGCGGCTGGTCGCGGTCGGCCGCGATCCGCTCCATCCGCAGGATGTGCTCAAGCTGGCTATAGGACGCCCGGTGGGTGACGAACTCAGCAGCTTGGTGCCGCACGTCTCCGTGGCCGCGCTGCGGTGCCGGTGATTCACCGGCACCGGGCTGACCTGCACAAACGCCGCTGGCCGTAGCGAATTGCGATGCTCGCCGACGGCGGTCAGCGTCTTCCTGCATGACCTTCTTGACCTCGTCATAGAGCCGGGCAGCCTCGAGCGCCGTCAACGGCTTGTGCAACACGTTCTCATCGCGTTCGGCCAAGAGCCGGGTCAAGCCTGAGGACAGGCCAGGACGCACCCACACGCGGACGGCCCGCCAACCCAGACGCTTGACGGCCTCGAGCCGCCGGTAGCCGCAGATCAGCACGCCCTCCGGCGTGATCGTGATCGGCTGGAGGAGTCCCACCCGCTCGATCGAGGCGATCAACGGCCCCAGATCGCCGGGGTCTCGACGATGCCGAATGCCGACCTCGATCGCATCCACGCGACGCTCGGCTTCGAGATGGCCGGCCACCTCAGACATGCGTCTCACCCGCGACCGTCGGGGCGGCCGTTGCGATCATGCTCGTGAGCGGCTCGTCGGCACCGAGCTCGTCCAGGTCCTCGCCCAGGCACAACCGCAACAACAGTCCCCGTCCACGGCGAGTTCCTTCGTAGTCGCGCCGCGGGTCCCCCAGCACCAACCGCAGCACGGTGATCCACGCGGTCTGGTCCAGCTCGAGGGACTCGCGTCCCTTCGCGTCGCGACGGAGTCGTCCGTAGGCGACTCGTCGATCACCGAACGTGCTGAGCACGGAGCATATGTGCTCGATGGTCATGCGGGCGCAGCCCTCGTCCCAGCCGTTCTCGACGAACAGCGTGATGGCCGCCGTGACGGCTGTCGACGCGGTCGTCGGCGCGTTCGGATCCGGAGGTGTCGGTGCGTGCAGTGACGGGTGGAAGTCGGTCAGCGGGTTCTCGCGCTCGCTGAATCGTTCCGGGTCATGGAACGAGACCACGTCGGCGCGCCGGGCGTGCTGGTTCGAGATCAACAGGCCTTGGGCGCGCGCCTCGTAGATCAGGCTCAGCTGGACCGCGCGGGTGATCACCGCCCACGTATCGTTCGCCACCCGGGCGGCGCGGGTCCGCATGACCTCGAACGCCGCGCATGCGGCGTCTGCTGGCTCGAGTCCGTACTTGTTCGCCAGCGCCGCGTACTTGGTGGTCAGGAACTCGATGAGGTCCGAGACCTCGGACTCCTCCTGCCACGCCCGCTCCCCCGAGTACGCCAGTCGCAGGAGAAGGAACCGCAGACCCTCGGTCGACTCCAGGTTCAGTTGCTCGCTCACAACGACCGCCTCCCATCCGTGACGCCGCTACGGATTCCCGGACGGGGTTCAACGGTGCTGCGGCGTGTTACGGCGGAGCGGGTCTTCGAGACAGCCGACGTCGGTGCTCGTCGGGTCCGGCGTGCCAGTTCCGCCTGGAGATCGATCCCCCGGCGGACAGCCGGCGAACCGACCACCGCCGGCAGTTCGCTGATGCGAACCCACGTCACCGATCTGCGACGGGCCACTTGCGAAGCCGGCGGGGACGGCAGGTTCCGCGATGGGTCCCCCTGCGCCCACACCGGGGCCTCCGGCCCATCCGGTGGGTCGAAGTCGCAGACCCTGCGTTCCAGGCGCCGCGCGTACGTTTCGTCGTTGTTCACAGTCCCAGTCCTTCCGCTGCCTGCAGTTGACGCGCCGGGGCCGACGGCGTGATGGGCGCGGCGCGGTACGCCGACTGGATCGTGCGCAGCGATTCACGCCCATCCAAGCCCGCCTCACCTGCGGCGGGGACCAGCAGCGTCGCGGTCGCGTCGGCGTCGTGGCCTTCGTCGCGCATGCGGTTCGCGGCCCAGTACAGGCCGGCGTTGCGTCCACCCTCGGTGAGGGAGGCGACCCACCGCGCGAGCCGCTCCGGACTCGTGCCCACGGGCGGGCGGCCTTGAGGCCTCGCGAGCGTCTTCGACGGCGCCAGGAACGAGCGCAACGCATCGGCGTCGACCGGCTTGGGCTCGTGGTTCTCGGCGACGGCGATTGACTTGTAGACCCCACCCACGCCATCGGAGTCGGCCACGGCCGACGGCGGCACGACGATGTAGCCACCCTCGCCGCGGAAGTCGATGTGCTTGGCCGCCACCTGCCACGAGCGCTGCTCGCGTCTAGCGTCGACCGGGAAGTAGGCATGCACGCCGCCGGAGGGCGTGCGCACCAGCCATGACCAGCCAGTGATGAGGTCGGCTTGCCTCGCGTGCTCGAACGCCGCGAACCCAGAGCCGGCGGTGTGTACGTCTACGTCGACGACATCGACTCCTGATCGCGCGCCCGTCGGTATCGCGATGTTCGCGTCCGGCCACCGGGTCCACCAAGCCGCGACGTCGGCAACGTTCGTGCTCGCGTCCTTAAAGCCGTGGGGAGTTAGCGGCCGCTTCCCACCCGGCACGCACGGGAAGACCGGAATGCGCCGGCTGAGCAACAAGCTCACGGCCGCCGCGTGGTCTCGAGCATCACCCAGCGCTCGGAACAGCTCCGGCACCCAACGAGGCTCCGACTGAATCACCGGGTGGATCGCGCTCATGTCGTCGACTGTGCACCCGAAAATGCGGACACCCCCATGCGGACACCCGCGGACACCCACCCCGTCTGGGGTGTCCACTTTCGTGTTTGCGCAGGTCAGAGGCCGTCCGCAAAATTCTCAAGAAGTCGTGGAGTTCCGGCACACGGACGCCCACGGTCGGCAGGACCAAGGTGTGGTTGCAACGTGAGGGCGCCGGTATCGTGACTGAGACCTGTCGAGGTCCGTTGACCCTTTCAGGACGCCGCCCTAGGCGCGCCGGCGTCTCCGAACCGCGAGTAGAAGCGACAGGCAAGATGATCTTGCCGGCGCGGCGTGATCTTCTTCGAGAGGCGAACCGAAGTTGGCGCTGTCTCAGTTCCTAACCCGCGAGCAGGGACGTCCTATGCTCCGGCGAGGCTTGGCAACAGTGCTTTGCGAGCGCCTTCAACGAGGTGGTCGAACCCGCCGGACGATGCAAGTCCTCGAACTTGTACCTCGTAGGCAGTGATCGTCAGGTCGTCGACCGTGACTTCGTCGAACGCGGTCCACTCCCCTAGAGGCAACCGGTCGACCCCACTCAGTGCTGGGTAGAGGAGCTTTAACGTGGTGGCGCCGGAAGCTCGAAGGAACGCAAGCGACTCGTAAACATCAGCTGCGCTGATACTGGGGGTTCGGCCAGTCCTAGTTTTGTACTTCGCATCCAGGAGAAGAGTGGGCTCAGCCTCCGAGAGCGGAGAGATGTCGGGCGTGGCGTAAACCGGTTGGTCACCGCGATATCCAAGAACCCATCGCTTCTGAGAGATCACTCTGCGATCGGGCAGTGCGCGACGTACGACCTCCTCGCACAACGATTGCCACGCCGACCACGTCGAGAGCAAGAACCCGGTGCCGGTGAACGAGCCACCATCAAGATTGAGACCTAGACCCTCGACAACAAGTCTGGCTAGGTCATAAGCCTGCTGCCAGCTACGGTGACGTGCCGGGAGAGGAGGATAAGTCTCCGGGGCGCTCGACTGCGGTGCCAGCCGTCGACCGAGTAATCTCAACTGCTCTTGGGTGTCGGCATCGGCCACTTCTGGTAGAAGGGTTCTCACGGCCGCCGCGAGCGTCCCGTTGTAGGGATTGCGACGCGTCAGTTCGAGTCGAGATTGTTCAAACCCGTCCGGATCTGGCAGGACTAGGCTCTCCCACTCGACGTCGCCGTCGATCGCGAAGTCGGAACTTCTGGTGCGCCTGTAGGAGCGGATCGGCCGCCGCTCGTTCTGGGCGTGGAGGTTCAGCAGCGATCTAGCAATGAGGGTCGCGAGGTCGCCACGATCTTGGGTCCCGGCGGAGATCTCATCATGGATCAACAAATGGCCGGTGCGAACCAGTACCGCTAGCAGGAAGAAGTCCGAGCGCCATCCGTTCGACGAGCGGTCCATGAACTTCGGTACGACTTCTAGTTCGATTCCCGAGTTGAAGCGAAGCAGGCCGGCGATACCTTCTGTCTTCCACGCCCCGCTGGCGGTTGAGACGATGGGATCGTCCTTATAGCCGAGTAGCGCTTTAAGCCGATCATTCAGTTCCCGTAGTTCGATCAGGATCTCGCCCTCGGATCGACCGCTGAGCGCGGCGACCTCGCCCGTCGTCCCAGGTCGTTCGCGAAGTTCTTCTAGCAGGAGCCGCTCCATAGTTGTCACTCAGTTGCAATGAGGGCGAGAAGTTTGTAGAGCTCCTCCGGAGAAGGGCGGAGTGGGCCGGAGATACGCCGGACAGTCTGTCCCGCGAACGTAGACTCAAGAAGCGAATAGGCGCTCTTGCCGTTCTCGGCCCGAAGCACATCGGAGACGGCTCGGGTGTTTCCGAAGAAGACCTCGTCGATATGTCCTCGGAGGGTTGCCCACGCAGTTGCGACGTACTCCTGAGCAGCCGCCACACTAGGGCCCGCGGGCCCGTGCATCAGGGCCCCGTGTCCGAGTTGGTACGCCTGCCCGCGGCCAAGAAGAACTTGCTCGTTGATCTTCTCGAATGCTTGGACAAGCGCCTCGTAGTAGTCCTGGGCGCTTGAAGGCACCGCGGGCGGCGGAGCTGGTGTCTCACCGAGACCCAGGTGATCGCGAAGTACCTCGACACGCGGCTCGAGCCGGTGAATGTGGAATCGGCGTAGAAACGCGACGTCGAGAGGTTCCACGCTGGTATCGGCCTCGTTCATCGCGGCGAGAACGTAGAGATCCTCAGGGAGGGCAAACAGCTCATGCTCGCCACCGTCGCCCAGAATTTCGAAGAACTGTGTACTGGCGGTAGCGACCCAACCGTTGGGAAGTCGCTTATCAGCCTCAAGACCGACAAGGGCACTACCAAACGCTGCGACCGCCGGGCCACGGTTGATCTCATCAACGATCACTAGTGCTGCGTTTCCCGCCTGGGTCGCGTGGGTGGCGGCCCTGTAGAGAGTCCCACTAGTTACGACGAAGGCGCCGGCTTCCCCAACTTTCGGGACGAGTCCGCGCATGAAGTCGCGGTACTTGGTGTTCTGGTCGAACACCGTTTGGTACACGGTGCGGCCACTGTCTTGATCAGGGCTCGGGAACCAAGTCGGAATGGGTCCCGCAGCGGCCGGTATCGGGATTCGACCCGCCGGGGCCGACCCGGTTTGCCCGCCCTTCCACTGAAAGAGCTCACGGACTTCATTCAACAACCGCGATTTTCCGGTTCCTGGTGGACCCGCGATGATGACGTTCTTTCGGGTTGCGAGGGCCATCAGTACCGCGCGTGCGTCGGGACTGATCACCGACTCAGTCGGCATGGCAGTAACTCGTCCCGTCGATGAAGTTGTGATATCCCTGCACCGTTCGATTTCCCTTCCCGAGTGCCGCTGAGCTCATGCATCCGAAGATCGCGTCGCGGACCTCAGCCGCCCAGAGTCCGGCCTTCAGCTGATCTTCGTAGGCGTAGTCGCATCGCACTGTGCCGTCGTCGAACTTGCTGAACACGACAAAGACACGGCCCTGGTCGGTCTCAGGGAGCTGGCCTCCCAGTGCTGGACTGGCGTGGACCTTGGCGATCCGGTCCTCAGCGGGCCGCGCCGTGGTGGGAGGCCAGTATTCGAGCTGAGTACGTTTCGGCCGGCCGTCCTGGTCCAAGTACGTCACATCAGCGATCCTGATTGCTTTGCCACCGCGGCCGACGCCACTTTTCGTGAAGATCTGGCTCATGATTGGGCGGAACGCCTTCCAGGGCAGCCTTAGGTCCCTCGCTCCCCCGCCGGTCTTCGAGTCGTTCGACTCAGCGAGGAGTTTGCGCAGATCGCCGCTCACGATCTCCTTGTATACAAAAAGCACTGGTCGCGTGGCAGTCATGGATTCCTTCTAGCGTACTCGGCAGGGACGTATGGAACCGCTCCCTCATCGTGAGCATTCTCTCGACGTTTTGCGCTTGGGTGTGCGATACCAAGAATCTCCGCGAGTTCCGCGAGCGCGCAGTCTGCGGTGACCGTCGAGCGGGTCTCACCCATCAACGGTGGCTGTCCCCGGTCTAGCAACGGAAAGTCCCTCAACACCGTTTCTAGATCACTGCAGTCGAGTCCCCAAGCGGCCGCGACGAGCGCATCCAGCCGCGCGCGCCACTGCCCAACCTCCCAACGGTCGATTGAGACGTCACCCTCGGCACGAGTCAGTTGCCGTGCAAGCTGGACCAGTTCCTGACCGACATGTTCATCTTCATCGATCCTCGGCAATGGAAGGGTGTCCAAGAGGAAGTAATTGACCGTGGTGGTGACGATTCGGCGCAACATCCAATCCACCACGAGAGAGTTGGTCAAGGCGAGGAACAAGTCCTCGCGTGCCTCGCCACCGGTCGAGAAGACAAGAGTCGGCACCTTGTTGCCGCAAACCACCCCGGCAGGGACCCGAGCGGTCAATAGCGACCGCTCGTTGGTCTGTCCAGTGATGTCACAGAAGCCGATACGGGACCGCATCGTACGTTCGATCGTCGCAGCATGTAGGGCACTAAGCGGCACGTGCCATTGAGTCCGAAAAGACGCGTCCTCCAAGGGTTCGGGTCGCCAGATCGCCGAGCGACCCTCTCCGGAACAGAAAGTCTTGGCACGCCACCTGTACTGCGCGACGTGGCGGCCCTCAAGCAGCGGGATCGTCTCGTCACTAGGGGTGTTCTGAAACGACTTCCGGTCGCGCGTCATGTCGATCTCTCGGCGGTACTCCGGACGCCACGGCCCGTCAGGATCGCCGACGGTGGTGGCGCTCTTCGACAGGCGCATGAACAGATCCCACTCATCCTTGGTTCGCACCTCAGGGATGCTGAGATCGCGACGCACTTCTCGCAGTTGAGCCCGGCTCAACTCGACCGGCGAACTTGGAAGGACGCCAGAACGGTCCGCGACCTTGAGCCTGATCGGTCGCCGTCTGCCGCTCCCGATCCTGGCGACGATCGCGAGGAACTTGAAGCGTGTGTCGATTGCGAAGTGCCCCGCGCGGTTCTCGATGACCGCAATCGAGAGTTCGGGCGCTAGAGCCTCAAGCTCACGTCGCAGGCTCTCTGTTCCCTTTGCTCGAACCAAACCCGCGGGCAACAGCAGCGCGAGCACTCCGTCCTCAGCAGAGATGCCCATGCCAAGTTCGAGGAAGAGCTTGTAGAGATCGTGCTCACCTCCGCCCTGCAGACGTGTCCCTGATGCGACTTGCTCGACGTATGCAAGAAGAGTCGATCGCTGAGTTTCAAGGTCGATACTGGTCTCGAAGCTCTGTCCATATGAGCGGACCAAACCCTGGCTCTTGGCGAGTTCGTGGCGCGAGGCTTTCAGCTTCTCCCAAGGCGGGTTGCCGATGACCAGGCCGGCACCGGCGGGAGCAACCTTCTCCCAGACGCCAGGGCTACGAAGGCTGTCTTGGAGGAGTAGTCGGCCAGCGAATCCGCTGATTGCCGTCAGATCGCTCGTGAGGCTTGCGACGGACAGCAGCGCACCTCGAAGCGCCCTTCTAGAGAGATCGGCACCCACCAACTTGTCACGGATTATCAGGTCTCTGCGCTCGCCCGCGGGAACTTGCATAGCCGCGGCGGTGAGAAGCACTCCTGAGCCGCACGCTGCGTCGACCCAGGGACCGTCGGCCTTCACCGTAGGTACGCTGCTGCCGGCGAGAAATTCGGCCAAGCGCCAGTCTGTGTAGTACGCGCCAGTTTTTCTCTGGAGGTTCTCCGTGAGCGCCTCCCTACTCAGTGCCGACAATGCAAGAGGTGCCGGGATGGGCGTTTCCGCAACGGTGGTCAGCAACTTGTCCGCCCACGGCGCGGGGTCGGCCTGCATGTCCGACGGCTCTCGGCCAACGGTGGTGTAGAACTCCTCGATCGTCCATCCGCCCAGGTTCGCAGCGGCCGATTCCAGCACTGTTAAGCGCGCGTCTGAACGGTCGGCATCGGGACAAACCTCTGCAGCTGCCTCATCGAGCAGTTGGTCCGCGCGGCCTAGAAGTCGCTGCTCGAGACTCTTCATGCGAGCACCCCCGACCGTTCAACGGTCACCGTCAAGGGGCTCAACGCGACTGGCTTAATCTCGATCACGAATTCATCAACCGTGTCGCCACCCGCAGACGCTTGGGCGTTTGGGCGGTAACGGCCGATCGTCTTGATCTCGTGGAGAGTCACCCCTCCGACTTCACTCAGCGCTTCAAGAAGTTGCTCTTGACTAACGTGGCCCTCATTGCTGTAGCTGAGCAGGATCCGCCGAGCCGGGGTGCGCAGGGCGAGCTTCGTCAGAGCATCAAGCGCCCTGCTCTTATATGAGAACTCGGACGCCTTGTCCTTCCAAGGGCGCAATCCGGTGATGCCACCGATGTCAGGGGCATCGCCGGCGTGAATTGTCTCGAGTAGGTGGTAGTACGCACTGTACTGGCGCTTGGTATACGGAGGGTCGAAGTAGACCGTGTCACGATCCGCCGTGGGGAGATCGAACACGTCACCGACCACCGCTTCGATGTTGGTCGACCCTTCCATCAGAGGACGAGCCTCGAGCTGAATATCGCGCAGCGCCGACCGGGTCCAGTTCTTGAGGAAACACCCGTATGTACCGGAGATGTTTGCAACGCGATTGGCCGCTCGAAGGAGGTCAGCAAGTAACAACTGCTCCTCAAACCACGTCAGTTTTCCTTCATCCGACCACACTTTGATCTGCGCGCGCATGCTGTCGATCCGCGCGGCGTTGGCCTCTGTGAAGTATCGCCGTTCGACGGCGCCGAAAGTCGCGGAAGCGGGACTGTAGGCGCCGTGGATGAAGCCCGGGCGGCCGGGAGTCGCATTGAGCAGCTTTGCAGCTCGCGGATAACCTCCAAAGCTCTCGAAGCGAACATTGCCCATTGCCACAGTCGCACCGATACTCATCGCGACGGCCGAGGGTAGCGAATCGTTCAGCGTGACGCTCCAGCCGCGCGCAGCGGCTACCGCGGCGACAGCGCCCGTGCCACAGAATGCGTCAACGAAGCGACCGTCGCTAGGTTGCCCTGCGATATCGAGGATGGCCTCCGCTACACGCGCTTTGCTACCGATGTAGCGAACACTCACCAAGTCCTCCTCAAACGCTCCGACCTTTCGACCCGTGCCGAGGTCGGAGTTCCATGGCCCATAGTCAGGCTAGCCGCCCGGACGTAGTCATCGAGGGACGAGTGAACCAGCGCGTCCTGCAAGGGCACCCCCAGCCGCGTGGAGGACCGAAAGAGGTCACGCGTTTGCCGGCTCGATGAGGCTGAGTAGGGAACTTGCTGATCGGGATGTTCGTACACGCGAAGGATGCTAGGACCGAGGTCTGACAGATGGAGCGATCAGCCGGGTTCGAATCACTCCCTGCCTCTGAGGGCTGTTGTCACTCCAGTCGAATGCTGTCCGCGTAGGAGCTGGACGCGCAAATTCCGGGTCGGCCCCCAACGGTCACCGGAGCACGCAATCGTTGACGTCTCCCGCATAGCGACCATTCTCCAATCAGGACTCATGCGATGGGGCGACTCTTTCTCGCCGAGAACGCCGGCCAGCGGAGGGCCGACTCACATCTTCCAAGGACGGTCAGGCCGCTTGACCTCGTTCACGACAAATTCGGACACTGCCGGTGTCCTTCACACATCAGTAGCGGCAATCTCAGCCTGTCGACTGCTCTTTCGCGGTGTCCCATCCTGGAACACGGGCGCATACCTCCTTCGTGCGTTCCGGGACTTCGACTGGTCCGAGATCGCCGTCCGTGCGGTTGAAGACGCCTTGGTCGAGGATGTGCTCAGCGGCCTCTTCGTCCCCCTCCGCGGCCGCAACTCGTGCCTGGTCGAGTCGGCTGAGCTCGTCGAACGGACACGCCACGCGTGCGACCTCGACCGCTTCGCGAGCGTGGGCGGTGTTGCCTTGGCGCAGCGAGTGGGTGGTGACGAGATGAGCGGTGTCGATGATTGCTGCCGCCACTGTTTCGTGTACGTGGTTCTCGTCGAAGAGCCAGTGCCAGCCCTTCTCGCGGCGCTCGCTGAAGGGCCGCCCTTTGACGAGCCTCAGCGCCTCGCGGAGATCCTCGATACCGTCGGCTCCACGCGCTTGGCCGCGGGCACGTAGGCGCCTGAAAAGATCGGCATCGATGAGCACGTCCTCAACTTGGTATCCGGCAACCTTCGTCTCCCGGTAGACCTTCGATGCATCTCCAGCCGGGAGGTGGGGCCGACCGGTTCTCGGGTTGGTGCCGAGCCAGTCCCTGATGGTTCCCACGTCGGTGCGGAGTCGGGACACGCTGCGACCGAAGACCGTTGAGAGTTCCCGGGACACCACGCCCTCGGGGTGCAAGGCGATGTACGCGAGGATCTCGATGAGCTGTGGACGTGAGCGAGAGGGCGGTGGCTTCCTGCTCTTCGTGCACAGCCCGACCGGGCCGAGAAGAGTGAGTTTCGGTAGACGGGAGCGCGGGTCGTGCCATTCGGCGAGATCGTCATCCAAGGTCGGGTCGGACTCGATCACGGCGTGACTGGTCGCTTCGGAGACCACGGGCGCGAGCTTCTCTATGTCCTGGTCTGTGGTGGCAGCCGCGACCACGTAGTCGTTGGTGGCTCCGGGCAGGAGCGACCCTTCTCCGGCCGGACCCTCGCCACGGGGCTCGGTCAGCTCCTCACGCAGCGCGCCGGCTTGGTCGACGTGGGACCGCCAGCCGTCCGCCTCGGAGTCGTACTCAGGAATAGGCACCGGTTCGGTCTCGCGGGTGACCTCCACGATGGCCGCGCAAGCCTTCGCTTCCTCGTGCGACAGGCCTGCGGCGGAGACTTCGAGGGCGAGCTCGGTGATGCGGAGTCGGCCGCCGGCATCGACGGTGAGCACCAGCCGCTCTGAACCATGAGCTATCGAACCGACTCGCACGAGTGCCGTCCCGAGGCGCGGACCAGGCGACGTGATGAGGTCTGCAATTTCATCAAGACCGTTCGTCGAGCTCGTGATGACCGCGCGGAACGGGTCGGGGTCCCCTGCCCCGGCCTCGAAGGTCGAACGGACGTCGGAGACGAGTCGAGTGACGTACTCCGCATCGTCGGCCGAGCCGTGCTCCAGCCGGTACCCGACCATGTCCCCAAGTTCGGCAGCGATGTCGACGGCGTGGGTCTGAACGACGAGGGACCACGGGTTGAGGGCGAGTTCGGCGGTGATGTGTCGCGCCAGTCCGGCTGCGCGGTCAGGGTCGCCGGTCACCGCGATCGTGCCGAAATGCTCCAGATTGACGAGCAGGAGGTCGCCGGCGTCGATTTGACCGACGCTGACGAGGAGCGGGCAGGGCGGGATGACGTCGATGTCCCCGACGTCGGCGGTGGCGGGGATCGTCCATCCGGTGGCGGTTCGGGTCCACGGTTCGGGTAGTTCCAGCGTTTCGCTGAGGTGGAGCTCGAGTGCGCGGGTGTTAAGGGTGGCGTGCGTGACCGGGATTGTGCGTCCCGGCTCGGGCGCGAGCAGGGAGGCCAACTGCCGGAGGGCTCGGTCGACGAACTCGAGCGTGTCGGCAATCGTCGAGCCCTCGCTGATCGCGGTCTTTTCGACGGGCCTCAGGTCCGCAGGCGTGGGTGCCAGCACTTGCCCGGGTCGGCGGTAGCGCAGTTGGGTACGCCGGTGACCTCGGATCGTGATGAGGACGCAGCCGGCCAGGACCACTCCCCCGGCGGCCAGTCCCGGCACCAACCATGAGTGGGCCGGCTCCGTGTCCGTCTCCGCATCCCCTGTCGGCGCCTCGGGTTCTTCGTAGGCCGTGTCGATGGTGGGCGCTGCTGCATGTCCGACGTACTGGTCGATGGATTGGAGCGCGGGCCGCGGACCCTCTGCCGGCGCACTCGAGGGTGCCGAGTTCTCATCCTTAGCGGCTGGCGCCGCGGCCGCCGGTGTCTGTTCGGGCAGCGTAAGGATCCAGCCAGCGCGGATCACGTCTGGGTCGCTCATCTGGTCGCCGTCGGGTTGGACGGTGTCGCGGGAGAGCTCGAAGATCTCCCGGTACCGCTGCGGGTCGCCGAGCTCGCGGGAGGCGATGTCCCAGAGAGTGTCGCCGTCGCGCACGGCATAGCCGTCCGCAGTCTGGGCGCCCGGCGGCTGAACGTCGGGGACCCGTAGGACTGTCCCGGGGGTGATGAAGTCGGGGCGTGCTCCGAGGACGTCGGTGTTGAGGGTGGCGATCTCGGGGTAGCGGGTGCCGTCGCCCAGGAGTCGTTCGGCGATTCGCCAAAGGCTGTCGCCGCGTTTGACGACGTAGTCGGCGGTCGGCTCCGCGGACTTGTTCGACGTGGGCCGGTCCGGGTTGGCCTTGCTTGGTGTCTCCTGCGGCGTCGACACCGGCACGACCGCCTGAGCGTCGGGGGGCATGGACGGTGTCGCGTGGACGGGTGGCGCCGGGAGCGTCATGACGGTGGCCGGCGTGGCGGCGAAGGCGAGTGCGGCGATGGCGACGAGTTGCCGCGCGCCGTATTGGGGGATGCCGAGTCCGGGGATTGGAGGGACCCGCACTCCGCGGATGGTCGCGGCGATCTCGACGAGCAGGGTCGCGGCCACGATCGCCCACGCGATCCAGGCGCCGAGAGTGACCAGGATGAGCGCGAGCGTACCGTCGTCTCGACGGGTGAGCAGCGCTGGCACGGAGTCCAGGTCGAGGTCCCACGGCGCAGCACCGATGACGAGCAACACGGCGGGAACACCGGCAATGAAGCCGGCGATGAGCAGGGCGGCAGCGAGTCCGTGGAGGCGTTGACGGGTCATTGTTCGTTTCCTCCGATGGTGCGGATGAGTCGCGCTGAGGCGGTGCCGGTGACGGGCAGGTCGCCGATGCCGATGAGGCTCAGGAACTTCGGGCGGTAGGTGTCGCGGACGGTCACGGTGATGGTGTCGCCGTCGTTGATGGTCGCCGTGCCGGTGACGCCGGCGGCGGTGAGGTATCGCTGGGCGGCGGTGCGACCTGTCGCGGCGCTGACCGCGAGGTATCTGCCCTCGGCCGCGGGTCCGTTCTGGACTTCCTGACCGCCGGCCCGCGCGGCCTGCGCGGCGAGGGCATGGACGCGTTGTTTGGCGTGGACCTGTGCACCGAGGTCGACCGCGAGGCCGACGAGGATCATCATCACGAGGCTGGAGGTGACCAGCCACAGGCTGATCGATCCCTGCTCGCGGCGGGTCATGACCGTTCCGTCCAGGCGTCGAGCGGGCTGGACATGCGTGCCCGGATTGCCTTGGTCCCCGGCACGCCGGGGACGGCGAGGTCGGACAGGTCGAGGCGGCAGGTCACGGTGACGGTCACCTCGCCTGGTTGACCAACGGGGCGGGCGAAGTCGCTGGTGCCGACGTCGACGACGATGCGCGTGCAGGCGATTTTCTGATTGGCCAGGCTCGATCGTGCTGCTGCTTCTGCGTCCGCACGGGCGACGCTGGCGTCGCGGGCAATGGAGGCGGAGCGTGCTGCGTCGGCGGCGGCGGATTCGACGGCCCCGTGGGTGGTGGCGACGCGACCGCCGAAGATGATCAGGCCGACGAACAGGATGAATGCCGGGATGCCGATGACGGCCTCGATCGTGGCCGATCCGCGCTCGTGCTGGTTCATGGTGCTGACAGCCGCTCGACGGGCAGCGACGCGGATTGGACCACCCGGGGTGACCAACCCGGGATGACGCTGAGGCTGCGTCCGCGGACGGTCACGGTGACCGTGGTCGCGCTGCGGGTGGCGGTGGCGTGACTCGTGGTGAGAACGTCGGTACCTCCGGCGTCGGCGATGAAGGTGGTCGCGGCGGTGATGCCGTCGGGTTGGCGGCCGTGTTCGGTCGCGGCGGCGTGGGCGCCTTCTTGGGCGGCGGCGATCGCCACGGCACGGGCGTGGTGAAACAGGGCGGCCTGCAGCCCCAGGAACATGACCGCGAACAGGGCCGGCAGCAAGATGATTAGTTCGACCGTGACCGAGCCGCGCTCACGTGACCGGTCAGGTGATCTGTCCGGCTTGGGACTGGACATAGGCCCGGATGGCGGCGACGGCGATGGCGACGATCGCGATGACGGCAACGGCCCAGAGCACATGCTCGGTCGTCACCGATCCGCGGTCGCGTCGCAGGGGTGGTGGTTGCATCGTCTGGAGCCAGAACAGCAGCTCCGCGAGTGAACTCATCATGGTGTTTTCCTTCCTTGGTGGTCAGGTGTTCGTGAACATCCGCAGCAGGGCGGGCGCGACGAGCAGCGCCATGAAGATGACCCCGAGCAGGGAGCCGGGGATGGTCATCCGTTCGCCGATGGCGTTGGCCTCGGCAATCTCGTCGTTGAGCATCGCGGTGCGCATGGCCGCGGACCGAGCGCGCAGGCTCGCGTAGACGGAGGCGCCTTCCTCGCCGGACAGGCGCATGATGTCGGCGAAGTCGTCCAGCTCGGGCAGCCCGAGTTCGTCGGCGAGCGCGTGCAGGGCGTCCCACGGTGGTTGCCCTGACCAGCGGGACCGGGTGAGCTCTTCGGCCAGGCGGCGGAAGACCCACGAGTCGCCGACGTTCGCGGCGGCTTCCATGGCTTGGCGGACACCGGCGCCGTTGTTGCGCTCCAAGGCGACCAGATCGATGTAGGCACCGAGTGCGCGGCTGAACTCGATCCGGGCCTTGCGGGCGTCGTCGATGGCGTTGTAGTTCGGGATGAAGAACATCACCGTCGCGAGTGCCACCGACCCGACCGCCGGGACCATGATCGGTAGTCCAAGTCCGAGCACGTCGAAGAAGAGTGCGAGCAGTGGAGCAATGAACAGTCCGAGGGCGGCGAAGGCGAGCTTGTCGCCGTAGAAGCGTGCCGTGGAGATCCGCAGGAGCGCGAGTTCCCGCACTGGTGTGCGCACCCACAATCCGGGTGGGAGGTGCTTGATCGCCCACACCCCGACGCGTTCCTTCACCGACACGGCGGCACCGGGGTTCCCGGCGATGGTGACACGGCGCTGAGGTGAGAGACGCTCGAGGGCGTCGGCCAGATCCGGCTCCGCCGGCACCAGTCGCGCAACCAGCAGCACCAGGCCCAGGCTGATCAGGGCGCCCGCGGCCACCATCACCTGCAGGCCGGTGATCATGTCGACGCTCCTTCCGGGGTGGCGAGGAATCGGGGCATCGGCCGGCCGATCGCCATCCGTTTCATCCACACCAACGTCGCCACATAGGCCGTCAGCAGGACGACGAGGATCAACTGCCCAACAGGTGTGCGGTACGGGGCGACGTAGGTTCCCGAGATCGCCAACACGACCAGCACGGACAGGCTGATGAGAGTGACCCAGCGGGCGGTGGCGCGAGGTTTGGCGCGATCGGCCTCGACCTGACGCCGGGCACGAACATCGGCGGCGACCGACTCGGCGAGTCCTTCGAGCACGCTGGCCAGGCCGGCACCGCGGCGTTGAGCGCCGAGGATGAGGTTCGCGGCGACCAGGTCGCCGGTGGCGTCGTCGAGTTCATCGGCGAACGCGCGCAGCGCGTCCTCGGTCTTCCACCGAGCCCGCAAGCGTGACACCAAGCGGGTCACCTCCGGCTCGATGGCCGCCGGCGTCGACCGCAGCGACGTGACCAAGGCTTGCTCGAGCCCGACGCCGACCGTCAGTACTCCGGCCAAGGTCCGCGTCCATTCCTCCATCGCCTCGAGCCGGACGATCCGATCCTGCGCGCTCGCCGAGGACAACAGGATCGGCAGGCCGACGAACGCGGCCGGCACGGCCACGAGCGCCAGCGCCCACCCGGTGACCACGAACGCGACCACACCCGCTGCCGCACCGCCGATCAGGAAACGGGTGCTGCGTTGGGATATGCGTCGCGTTCGACGGTGTCGAGGGGGACGCTCGATGACTTCGGTCGGCCGCAGGCCGACCACCAGACCGATCACCCCGGCGACGACCAGGGCGCCTGCCAGCGCGGGAATCAGCGGAGTCATCGCCGAGCCTCCTGCTGGTTCAGGAAGCCGGCCAGGTCGAACCCGTTGGCCGCCAAGGCGCGGTACCGGTCCGGGAGGACCGATGGGACGGCGGTGCCGTCCGAGCCGGTGGTGAAGACGTGCGTGGCGGCATAGCCGGTGTCGCGCTCCCCCGGATCGACCGCGACGATCTCAGCCACCCGACGATGCCGTTTCGGAGAATCCTCGACGGCACTGGTGGTCATGTCCAGGTGGACGATCAGGTCGATCGTGGCGGCGAGCTTGCTGGTCGCCAGGTCGTGGGTGACATGGGAGCCGGCCTCCATCGCGCAGGTGACCAGCTTGCGCAGCGCCGCGATCGCGTCGGTGGCGTGGGTGGTGGAGATCGAGCCCGTACCGGACTCCATCGCCTTGATCATCGCCCAGATCTCCTTGCCGCGGACCTCGCCGACGATCTGACGCGACAGGTTGAACCGGAACGAGTCCACCAACGCCTCGTCGAGCGTGAACTCCCCGGCTTGGCGCCCGTCGAGGCCGCGCTCGCCCGAGCCCGGTCGCGCCTCCCACGGGTGCACGATCCGGTGCCGTTCGGGCATCTCGTGCAGGTGTAGCTCGTACTCGGTCTCGAAGGTGCCGATGGCTTCGAGCGGGTCGATCTCGGCGCACAGGGCACGCACCAGCGTCGTCTTGCCGGCGCCCTGACTGCCTGACACGACGATGCTCTTGCGGGCCCGGACCGCCGCGCGCAGGAACGACGCTGCGACGGGCGTGAGCATGTCACGATCGACGAGGTCGTCCAAGGTGATCTGCATCAGCCGGTGGCGACGGATCACCACCGACGGCCGGGGTGTGACCCAGGCGGCCGCCGCGAGCCGGGATCCTCCGTCGAGTCGTAGGTGCAGGCGCGGTTGGGCTTCGGAGAACCCGCGTGCGTTCACCTCGCTGCGTGAGGCGAGGAAGACGAGGAAGTCGATCAGCTCGTCGTCGGAGTCTGCGACTGCCGGTCCCTCGAGGAGCGTGCCGTCGGTGAGTTCGAGCAGGACGTGGTCGTGGCCGGTGATGATGATGTTCTCGACCCGGTCGTCGTCGACCAACGGCTGCAGACGACCGAGCCGGAACAGCGCATCGAACACCGCCCGTGCGGTGGCTTCCTGCTCCGCTGGGGTCAGCGTGGGGGCGCCGTCGTTGACGCGTTCGGCGACGGTGGACTCGAGCAGGTCGAGCACGATCGCACGACCGAGTTCCTGTTGCGCCGGTCCCGCGAGCCGGGAGTGCCCCGTGGCGACAGCCGTGCTCAGCCGGTGGGATGCTTGGGCTCGCAGGGTCGCCACCAGGGCCCAGTCCATCTCCACCGCCGATGACGGGACAGCGGCCCCGAGTGAAGGGACCTCGTGCAGATGTCTGGCGACGGGCGCGGCGCTGGTCGGCAGGGGCTGGGTGAACAGCGGCAGCTTCCCCAGTTCCGTGGCCAGGGTGTCGGTCGGTTCTGTGGTCGTCATCGCGCCGCTCCTTCGACGAGGTCGAGTCGGTGTGCCCGGATGGCGGCATGGATGGCCGCGACCGTGGCGTTCAGGCTCCGTACCAGCGGGCCGGTGTCAAACTTCGTCGTCGGCGCCGCGCCGCGGTGGAAGACCGCCGCGGATTCGGGATCGTCGGCCAGCGAGGCCAGCACCGGCAGCTTCACGGCGGCGGTGACCTCTCGGCTTCGGTAGGGGTCGCCCTCCCCCACCAGCAGCAGTCGCGCGTCAGCCCAGCCGCTCAGCGATCGGGCGACGAGGTCACCCCACGACCGGACCGCTGCCAACGCCGGCAACGACGTCCGGGTCACCACGAGTGTCATGTCGGCTCTGTCCAGCAGCGGCGTCGGTGCGCCCATGAGTCCGAGGCGCCCGGCGTCGACGATTACGTCCTGACCTGCCGACTCCAACTCGGTGAGAACGCCCGATAGCGGTTCCCACAGATCCCGGAGCGCCGCGGCCTGGGTGTGGGAGCGGGTGCCGGCGACGAAGGAGACCTGAGTGTCGGCGATCGGTTCGGCCACGTCGGCCAGCGCCTCTGCCAGATCGTTGCTGGTGAGCGCGAGTTCGATCAGCCCGGCGCGGTACTCGCGGGTGCCGCGGAAGTAGCCCGCCAACACCCCAGATCCGCTAGAGGGATCGGCTTCGACCAACAGCACCGGCCGTGGCCAGCACAAGGCCAAGCCCAAGCACGTGGTCGTCACTCCCGGGGAGCCGGAGGCTGAGGTGAGCGCGATGACGGCCATCTCATCGCTCCCGGCTGTCGAGCACGATCGCGACGTTCCCAGTCGCCGCCCGTGCCGCGAGCAAGGTGGCATCGCCGGCTGCGACCTGCACATCGACCACCAGCTGCCCGGTCTCCTCGGAGTACCGCGTTCCCACAACCTCCGCATCGCTCGCGGCCGGCGTCCCCGAAGGCGGCGCGTCACCAGCAGGTGGCGTCACCACCACCCGGACCCGGTCGCCGACCTGCAACGGCTCGGACGGTGCCTGCGCCGGCGTCACGGCAACCCCGACCACCGAACTCCCCTCGGCCGGGACCACCGTCGTCGCGAGTGCGCTGCGAGTGACGAAGCCACCCGCGGCGATGTCAAGGGAGGCACGTTTACCGACGACCGTGTCGAACGCAGACGCCGGCATCGGATCCAGTGCCGGGTCCGTTCCGATCTGCACCCGCGCGAGGTCGTCGGCCTCGATCACCTGCCCGCGCGCGATGCCGTCGCGGGCGACCAGCACCTCGGTCGTGTTCGTGGTGGCCGTCCACGCCCAAGCCGCCAGCGCAGCACCGAGACAGACCATGGCCGCGGCGACCGCGACCAGCGCTGGTCGACGCCGGAGCTTCGGTGGCGGGGCGAGCGGGGGTCCGGCCGGACCGGCTGACCCGTGGTCGATGGTCCTGTCCTTGTTGGTGGCTGTCGTCATCCCCATTGCCTTCACCCCTGAGGCCCGCCTACTGCACGAGCACCTGCGCTTCGCCGACGGCCACGCGGACCGATCGCTGCAGACCGTTCAGGCGGATGGTCCCGCTCTGTCCAGCCCCTTCCCAGGACACGACCCACGACGACGTCGCGGTGACCGTGAACTTGTCGCCGGGCTCGCCGGCGCTCTCCGTCTCATAGGTGTGCCCGCACGTCGGGGACTTCGACCGTCCGTAGGCGGACTTGTAGGGCGTGCCCTTGTTGTGACACGTCACCTTGGTCCCGTCACCCATGTCCCACTGGATGCTCTCCACGCGCGCGGTCGCACTGATCGTGACCCCGCCGGCCGACGCGGTGGCGGTGATCGGCCCCCAGGTGTGCTCGTCCGGGTCCTTCACCCACATGTAAACCGGCATCCCCACGATGCCGATCCGATCAGGACCCGGCTCGGGCACGATCCCGATCTCGATTGCCCGCAGGTTCATGCGGTCAACGGCGAGCTGCGCCACCTCCCGCGGTGTTGGGCCGGCACCGGAGTTCGGTGGCGGCGTCGCCAACCAGATCTGGATCTGCAGATCCGTCTGCGGCTGCCAGCACTCATAGACGTTCCCGTCACCGGGCTCGTGCCCCTGCCACGCCGGATCCCCCTCGGACGGCTGCGGGTCCGCCAACCGGACATAACAGTTCAACGCGTTCGACCAATAGCCGAAGTCATTGCTGCAGGGCACCGGACCCGGAGGCGGATCCGGGATCCCGCTGCTCGTGCCGTCCCAGTAGCAACTCGCACCCGAACCGGAATCTCGTGGCCCTTCGCCTGGCGAGTCTCCGGGGCCGCTCGGTCCCCCGGGAACTTCTACGCGGATCATGCACTCTCCCGTCGAGGCGTCTACGCGCTTGCAATCCGTCTCTGCGGTCGCCGGCGCCGACCAAACTGCGCTCCCGAGGAGTACGACAAGGGCGAGTAGCCCTGTCAGGCCGCGGGCGAACATGGCGCCTTCTTCAGGTCTTCTCCGCCTGAAACGCGCCATGCACCGGAGGGGTCCCTGGCGTACCGGTAATTGGAAACCGTGTAGCGAGTCCATCCGGCATCGGGCCGGTTTGCCACGACGACGGACCGACCGTTCTTGTCAACCACATCGACGTTGCTGACGTCCCAGCACACGTCGATGAAGACGGCCGGAACCTTCCCAGCCTTCGGGTCGGAGTTGTCGAGGCTGACGGACTGGACCTTCAGCTCCGCGATTTGGGAGTTGCCGACTTGCCGGCGACCCTTCCTACGCTCGGACCGCACGAGATGCTGCTGGGCGGTCAGCTCGACACTGATCGCAACCGACTTGAGTTCCGAAATAGGTCGCGCTGCGTCCTGACGGAGAAGGTTGAGGGTTTCGTAGAACTCTCGGAGCTTCGCCTCCGCCGCAGCAGACGCGACCTGAGACTCAGTCAGTGGAGTCGGGGTCGTCGTCACGACCGGGGCCGAGGTCGTGGCCGGCGGAGCGGTCGCACCGCCATCCTCGGAGCAAGCCGCCAGCGCGACCAGCAACAGTGCCGCGGTCGCGAATGCGCGTACTCCCCGTGTGATCGTCATGGCCCCCGATACCCGCCTTCCTCCACGGATAGTCCGTGGAGAACGCAGACGACGCGCTCGCTGACGACCAGCTTGAGCACCGTCACGTCCCATTGAGGCACCGACGGACACCCCTTCGCAACTGTCATTCATCGTTCATCCACTCCCTTCGGCACCGCTGCCCTACTTCGAAGGTGTGCGTCGGTTGCCTCGCACCCCGTCCGCTCTCGGCCCTGCGCCGGTGTTTGGAGGGTTACACGTCTGGCAATCGAGGTCGTCTCAGTGGGCTCAACCTGTGGATAAGTAGGCCCGAAGTGCCCCCTGTGGACACCTGCAGAGGGTGGAGGTGTCCCGCCGATGACGGTGTCGATGAAGGTGATGTCTGCCGGCGACGGTTACAAGTACCTGCTCAAGTCCGTCGTCACTGGAGACGGCAGCCGGAACCTCTCGACACCGATGACCCGCTACTACACCGAAGTCGGCACTCCCCCGGGGCGCTGGATCGGCAGCGGACTCCACGCGCTCGGTGACGGACACATCGCGGCTGGCGACCCGGTCTCCGAGGAACAGTTGGCACTCCTGCTCGGGCTAGGGCGCGACCCCGTCAATGGTGATCAATTGGGGCGTCCGTATCGACAGTTCACGTCGAGCACCAAACGCATCGCCGATCGGGTCGCTGATCTGAGCCCGTCCCTGACCGACACGCAGCGCGAGGAGGCCGTCTCGGCCATCACAGCCGAGGAACACGAGATCGAGCAACGGCGGGCGGTTGCCGGGTTCGACTTCACGTTCAGCGTCCCCAAGTCCTTGTCGGTGCTGTGGGGCGTCTCCGACGCCGGAACCCAAGCGTTGATCGTCGAGGCTCACCACGAGGCCGTCCGGGAGACGCTCGACCTGATCGAACGCGAGGTCGCAGCCACCCGCACCGGCTCCAGCAACGGCTCCGGCGCCGTCGCCCAGGTCGACGTGGTGGGACTGATCGCAGCGGCTTTCGATCACTGGGACTCACGGCTCGGCGATCCGCAACTGCACACCCACGTGGTGGTCTCGAACAAGGTCAAGACCGCCGGCGACGGCCGCTGGCGGAGCCTTGACAGCCGCGCTCTGCATGCTGCAACTGTCGCGATCTCGGAGCACTACAACGCTGTGCTCGCCGATCGGATCACCCGGACTTTCGGGCTCGAATGGGAAGCACGCGGTCGCGGCAAGGACCGCAACCCGTCCTGGGAGCTCTCGGCGGTCAGCGACAGACTCGTGCGGGAGTTCTCCGGTCGCGCCCGCATGATCGAGGTCGAGAAGGACCGCCTCGTCGGCGAGTACGAGGAGGCTCACGGCCGCCGCCCGACACGCACGACTGTGATCCGGCTGCGCGCCCAGGCCACCTTGAGCACCCGGCCAATCAAGCAGATCCGTTCCTTGGCTGATCTCACCCGCGGGTGGCGGACACGAGCCGAACGCACGCTCGGTCAGTCCCCCAGCGAATGGACTCGACAGATCACCAAGACCGTTCGACGGTCGCCCGGCCTGCGAGCCGACGATGTCGACGTCGAGCTCCTGACCACCCTCGGACGGTCGGTCGTCGATGTCGTGAGCCAGAAGCGGTCGACGTGGGCGCATTGGAATCTGTGGGCCGAAGCCTCCCGGCAGACGATGGGCTGGCGCTTCGCGACCGCCGAGGATCGCGAGACCGTCCTCGCTCGAGTCGTCAATGCCGCCGAAGCTTCTTCCTTGGCGATCACCCCGCCGGAGTTCACCTCCAGTCCGACACCGTTCCGACGCGCCGACGGCACCTCCCGATTCCGGCCTCAGCACTCGACCGTCTTCACGTCCACTGAGTTGTTGGCTGCCGAGGATCGGTTGCTATCGCGTGCCGAGTCGCGGACCGCTCCGACCGTCAGCGCAGAAGTCGTCGCTCACACGTGTCGGGGCAAACACCACGGGAACCTCCTGAGCGACGAGCAGGCGGCCGCTCTGACCCGGATCGCGACTTCTGGACGCAGGGTGGACCTGCTCATCGGCCCCGCGGGCGCCGGCAAGACCACGGCGATGCATGCGCTGCGGCGTGCCTGGCAAGCCGAGCACGGGCGCGCGAGTGTCGTCGGGCTTGCGCCGAGCGCGGCTGCAGCAAAGGTCCTCGCTGACGACTTGGACATCGAGTGCGAGAACACTGCCAAGTGGCTGCACGAGAACACCCGTGATCGCGCCGAGTTCCGGGCCGGTCAGCTGGTGATCATCGATGAGGCGACCCTTGCCGGCACGCTCTCGCTGGACAGGCTGACCGGACTTGCCGAGGCGGCCGGAGCGAAGGTCCTGCTCGTTGGTGACTGGGCGCAGCTGCAGTCGGTGGACGCCGGCGGTGCGTTCAACCTGCTCGCCAAACGTAGGGATAACCCGCCCGAACTGACCGAGGTGCACCGGTTCAGCCACGCATGGGAAAAGATCGCGAGCCTCGAGCTCCGGCGTGGACACGCGCCCGCGATCGCCACCTACATCCGCCACGGACGCGTCCATGAAGGGTCGACTGCGGGAATGCTCGAAGCCGCGTACGCGGCATGGCGACGCGACATCGCCGCCGGCCGCTCGAGCGTGTTGGTCACGGACGCGAACCAGGCCGTCGTCGAACTCAACACCCGTGCTCGGGTTGAGCGCATCCTTGACGGGGACACGGAGGCGGGAGCGGAGGTTCGGCTTTCGGATGGCACCGATGCGTCGGCAGGAGACCTGGTCATCACACGCGCCAATGACCGACGCCTGGCCGCGGACGGCGGTTGGGTCCGTAACGGCGATCGATGGCGGGTCCTTGCCGTCGGCCATGACGGCTCGCTCAGGGTCGAGCGAATCGACCAGCCGCGACGCAGTCGAGTCACCTTGCCGGCTGCCTACGTGTCCGAGCACGTCAACCTCGGGTACGCCGTCACAGCCCATCGCGCCCAAGGGCTCACCGTCGATTCCGCGCATGTGGTGGTCGGCTCATCGACCACCCGCGAAAATCTCTACGTCTCGATGACCCGGGGCCGGCACACGAACACCGCTTACGTAGCCCTCGACCAGCCCGACGACACCCACATCCCGCCAGACCCCGACGACGTGTCGGCGCGAACCGTGCTGTTCGGCGTGCTCCAGCACTCCGGCGCCGAACTGTCGGCGCACCAGATGGTCGAGGCCGAACAGGATCGGTGGACCTCGATCGCCCAACTCGCTGCCGAATACGAGACCATCGCCGCCGTCGCCCAGCATGACCGGTGGGTCGACCTCATCCGCAGGAGCGGGCTCTCCTACGAACAGGTCGTCAAAGTGATCGAATCCGACTCCTTCGGCCCCCTGATCGCCGAACTCCGACGGGCCGAAGCCGATCGATTCGACGTCGACGTCCTGCTCCCCCGCCTCGTCCGCCGCCGTTCACTCGATGATGCCGAGGATGTCGGCGCCGTCCTGGTCAGCCGTTCCCGCCACGCCACTGCACAACGTCCCCGTCGCGGTTCTGCGCCCGACCTGATCGCCGGCCTCCTGCCTGCCGCACGCGGACCGATGGACGAGGATATGAACACCGCCCTAACGGAACGTGAGCGTCTCATCGAATCCCGCTCTCGATCGCTGGCCGAAACAGCAGTCGGCCGCAATGAACCGTGGCTGGCGAAACTCGGCGACAGACCGAACGACCCCACCCAGGGCGCGCAATGGCTCAAGGCCGCCAGCACGGTCGCCGCCTACCGAGAGCGCTGGAGCATCGAAGGACTCAGCATCCTCGGTCACGCCCGAAGCGACCTCCAGCGACTCGAAGCCATCCACGCCAGTTCGGCAATCCGGCACGCACGAGCCATCGCCGAATACGCGCGGTCGTCACCCGCGCGTGCTTCCGGACCGGTAACAAGCGTCGGCACCGCGCCGATCAATAGCGCCTCGCCCTGAGTTGTCCACAGATCTTCTGGCATGCCTGTCGCCTTGTGGGCACCGGACGCTACGTGTGGACCAATGAGAGGAGCCGTCATGATCGGTCTCTACTTCCAAGTTGCCTTCGGCCTCCACGGTCTGCTCCAGCGCCATGCGCCGACAAACACACTCCTGCGCGCAGTCCGAGCACGAACGGGATCACCGTGGCTGCCCGTCGCAACCTTGCTCGTTGGAGTCGGATACTTCTGCGCGACGAGAACCTGCGTCGCCATCGTCGAGTCGGGTGGACCGGGCTGGATGAATCTCCTCGTTCTCCTCTTCGGCTGGAACGCCATCAAACTCGGCATTAGCGGCACGACCGGCACCGGCATGCAGGCGTGGGCGTCACTCCGCGCGAAGGCGAGTGCGTGATCACGGCGGCGAGGAATTGCTGTCGCCATCGCTCCCAAGGTGATCCGGTGGACAAGCAGAAGCTGAGGTGCGCGGAGGCGGCCTTGCGCACCGAGCCACGTGAATATTTGACGGTCACTGCCCAAGTCATGACTGCCGTGGACATCGCGCATTCCTACCGCAAGGGCATGCATGTCCGATGGACATGGGGACGCGATCGCGCTGACAGGTACCTCGACCTCCGCATGGCAGGCATCAGAGCCAACCGCTACCACGAGAACGCAACCATCGAGCGCCTGAACGTACCCGCGTCGGTCCGCCCAAGTCGACGCCGATCCCGGGACGGATGCGGAGAACGAACGCCTCTTCGTCGAGCACAACCAAGGAGCCTATGCAGCGCTGCGCGATCTTGGCCTTCATGGAGCTTTAGACTCCGACGATGAACGAATTCGAAGCCCGAATCTCGCGAAATCGTGAAGAGAAGAAGCGAACAGAGACAATCGAAGCAGGACTCCGCTCCCAGTTGGAAGCACGACTTCTCGTGATCGGGCGCGAGGCATTGGAGTTCATGTCTGAGCACGACCTCCGGAAGCCGACCACCGTGTGGCGGCCCCCGCCACGTGTGAAATGGACATTCACTAAAACTGCCCTGTTCTCCAAGCGAGGTGAATGGGCAGCAAGTCTGACAGGGAGTTCACATCAGATGTACGCGTTGCTTCCGCCTTGGCCCGTCATGTTGACTGACCAGGGCGAGTGGAGGGAGGTCCGCCAGGTGACCGACCTAGCTCCGGCGGAAACGCTGGGCATTGGCGCAGCACCTCGCGTGAACTTTCTGATTGATTCCGGCCCAGTTTCCGCTGAATTCAGATTGAATGGCCGAGGCGAACTGACAACAACCTTGGGCCTTCCCGAGTTGGGCGTCACCTATGACCCGAGCCATTGGTACTTGAGGTTCACTCCTGACGGTCAGATCGGCTCCACCTACGGCAGCCACTTCGTCCAGGTCGAGGAGCAACTAGCTGATGCTTTCAACCAACAGCTGAAATGAACCGACGAGCGGTGAACACCTGACATGGAGAGGCTCTCAAGTTCAGTAGGTCGCGCACCCGAAGCAGATGGAGCTGAGGTCTTCCAAGCTAAGTGATCCAGCTTTACTTAACGCATTTGCGTCAAGTGACAGCGCCGCCCGCCTCAATAATGGCACCGTGAGCAAGATGAGAACAGCGACCGCCTTCGCGATGGCAACATCATCCGAAAGATGGTTTCGCTCGGCCCTCTTTCGCTTGGCGATGACGGGCCTGTCCGTAGTTGCCGTCCTCCTTGAGGTACGTACAGAGGAGCACCATCCTGGCTGGATTCCGTTCGTGCTCCTGAGCGTGCCAGTCATCGGCACCTACCTGGCGCTCATGGCCAGCAGGACAAGCGTGGTCGACGTCGATGTGTTCGACCGCGATGCGATTCGAAAGGGCGCGATCTCGAGTTGGGCTCGTGATCCGCTGACACGTCTCCTCGTTCGCCACGACCTCGTCAGCGCCCACCGTATGGCGCCCAACATCTCCGGCGTCTTGGAGTTCCTCGGAGCAGCCTGCCTCGGAGGGCTCCTATACTGGTTCACCGACCCGTACATGGCCTTGCTCTCGCTGGCTGGAACGATCGCCTACTTGGTATCGATCAACCTAGGGATGTACCTCGATCCCTCGCTCTATTTCCCCGGCACGAAGGATAACTGCGCATTCTCCATTCTGCGGGCGTGCGCGGGCCCGGTGGCACTTCTTGTCGCCTGCGCCGTGGCGCTGCCGGCCTTCGACGATGAGCACCGGCTCACCGCGCTGGCGTTGTGCCTCGCGCTTCTTGGGGTCGGCCCTCGCATTCACGAGACCGACGCGTCCTTCGCCAGCGCCACGGACCTCGTGCTATCGGCACGCCGGGACGGGCGAGCCGACATCAATGCCGCGGTCCACGACCACCTCATGCAACCGGTCGGCCACCTGTTCCGAACCTTGGAGCAGCGACCCGACCTCGACCGGGAGTTCTTCGACGACGTCCGGAACCTGAATGGCGCCATCCGCGAGGTGCTGGCACTCGATCGCGAGCCCGAGAAGGGCCTGGACTGGCCCGGGGTACTCCTGGGCCGCGCGGAGGAAATCATGGGCGAGACAGGTATGCGCACCGAGCTTGAGGTCGGACCCGGGTCCATCAGCGATATGGACCGCAGGATCGCCCGGTTGGTGATGGACGAGTTCCTCACCAACGCCGTCAAGGCCGGCGCGTCCGAAGCGAGGGGCTACGTGGGACTCCACGACGGCCAGTGGACCATCACCGTCTCCGACGACGGCCGCCCCATCGATCCTGAGACTTGGCTTCGCCCCCATGGCGGTCTCAGCCGACTACTTCGCATGCTGAAGCAGCATTCCGGAAGGTTGGACATCGAGTCACCCAAGACCGTCACCGCCTCATGGCGAGCCACCAGCCAGGAGCAAACCCGATGACCCAGCAGCAGCCCCGCGTGTTCCTCATCGAGGACCAGGGGCTCGTGGCGCACTCGATCATGACCATCCTGCGCGAAGACGGCTCAGACCAGTACCCGGAATCGCCGATCGTCCCGCGGGGTTCCTTCAAGTGGGTCAAGTCCCCCTCCGTGGCAGTCGACTTCCTCAGGCAGCAGGCCGCTGCACCTGGCGGGTGGCGGCCCGACATCGCGTTGGTCGACTACCACTTCGAACGCTCAGACAGCGCGAGCGATCGCATGACAGGTCTATCTGTCCTCCATGCCCTGCACTCACACTCGCCCGAGACGAAGAAGGTCATCTTTTCCGGTCACGCCACGCGTCAGGGCCGTTCCCTCTTCCACGCGGCCGCGTACCATTGGTTCGACGTGAGGGACTCGCTCTCGAAGGGCGGCACCGCCCGCGACATGACCGATCTTCTCTCCGGGAAGCACACGACCCCGCATGCCTTGGCAGTGCGCCTGCACGACCACGCTCGTCGAATCGACGCGTTCTTCCAGAACGAGCTTCATCTCGCTGTCCTCCAGAACTGGCACGAGACCAGCGGTATCGACAAGGCACTGGAGGACCGGCTTCACGCGTCCCGTCCCACCATCACGCGCTGCAAGAAGAGCCTTGCGGTCGCCGCGCAATCCTTCAGCGACGTCTTCGATGTCGGGTTGGTTACCGATACCGACGATCGAGGACGTGCTGCCAAACGCGTGAAGGACAGACTCGCGGATTTCCTCGCGAACAATCACTCGTTCTTTGGCGATCCCGCGCTAGAGGACATCCTCCGCAGGTGGGGCCCATGGGCGACCAGGTGAGCACTGTCCACCCTGCGCACACCGACGGCGCGGCACCGAGCTGGGCGCGCGGTGTGACATGGGCGCTGGTCTCGGCCGCGGTGACACCTGCAGCCATGGTGCTGATCACCATTGTGGTGGAGCGACGACCGTTTGTGGTGAGCGACCAGTACGCAGGATTCATCATCGGGGACATCCTGCTGGCCATCGCGGTTGGGGTAGGTGCCAGTGCTCCCGGATCGACACGCGTACCGCGCTGGGCCTTCGTCGGCGCGTCGTTCACGGCGATCGCCTTCGGCGCTTGGCAGATGTGGAACGAGGTTCAGGCAGGGGTCTACTCGATCAGTGAGGCGCTGTCGCCATCGAAGCTCTGGCACCAGTTCGTCGTCTACCCCGTGCTGAGCATGCTGCTGCTTTCATCGACGTCTCGCGCGTGGCGGCACAAGGGACGGACGCTCGTGGTTCTCGCTCTCGTCTTCGGCTGGATGGCGTGTCTGCTGTGGGACCAGACGCATCCCAAGTCGCCCCATTGCTCCTACGACTGGCGCAGCTTGGCCTGCACCTGACGCGGGCACAAGGTTGACGCATTTGCGTCAACCGGACGGCGGGGCAATCCCTCACGATGATCGACATCAGCTCGTCCCCATGTGAGGAGAACACCATGTCCCCGATCCGCCACACCGCCGCCGCGGCGGCCTCGCTCTTCGCCGCGACCGCCAGTGTCGTCGCCCTGTCCTCGCCCGCCGAGGCTGCCGCGTCGCACTACAACACCGACCCCTACAAGACCGGCTGCTCGAAGACCGCCTACACGCTCTCGACCCGCGGGGTCTCCGGCGGGACGGCCTACATCAAGGTGTCCCGGTCGTGCGGGACGAACTGGGTCGAGTACTCCGGCAAGAAGCAGAGCGTCAGCAAGCGCACGAAGGACCACAAGACGAACAAGTGGACGCGCACCGAGACGGACAACCTGCCCTGGAGCTACTCGATGCAGTCCTACGCCCCGGGCACGACGAAGCTCACCGCCGAGGTCAAGATCGGTCCGACCACGACGACGGCCGTCTGTGCGACCACCTGCACCTGGACGAGCAAGACCAACAGTCCGGCGCCGGCGCCCGCGTCGCTGAGCGCGAAGGTGGACGCATTCGTCAAGAAGCACAACGGCCGCTACGTCGACTTCGACGGAGCCTACGGCGCCCAGTGCCATGACTTGGCGCAGTTCTACAACCGGGACGTCGTGAAGGCACGCTTCATCTCGACGCCCTACACCGGTGGCGCCAAGGACGCGTGGCGTACGTACGACTCGTCGCGTTACACCAAGGTCTCCGCGGGCAGCGCCCCACGCAAGGGAGATCTCGCCGTCTGGGGCAACGGGCAGTACGGCCACATCGCAATCGTCCTCGCCAACGCGGGCAACAACGTCAAGGTCCTCACCCAGAACCCAGGTGCGACCAAGGTCGCCAACCTCAGCAAGAGCGGCCTGCTGGGTTACCTCCGACCCAAGTCCTGATCAGTTCCACCCAGCGGGTCCCGAGTGCCAAACACTCGGGACCCGCTTACGTCCGGCCGGCCGGGGCATCACGCGTATCGGGGGGCGAAGGGGGACTCGTATGAGAATGCGATGGTCGAGGCACCGAGCTCATTGTTCAAGGCCAAGCATTTCCGCAACCCTGAGATGCGGCGTATGGGCGGCTGGAAGAAGGTGACCAACGTCGAGATTGCCGTCTCCAAGAACGTCGACTGGTGCAACCACCACCGCCTCCACGGCGAGATCGGGCTCGTCCCGCGCCTTGCTCGAAGCCAAACACTGGGTCGCCCACGCGCTCGAGCACTACCCTGAGACTCGTCCTCATCGAGGCCGGACCCAGTAAATCAGCCGCCACGAACCCCGAGACGGATCACAGTCCCAAAAGAGTCAAGCCATACGTTCCAGAGAAGGACGTCGCGATGTTCGAGATCACGAAGCGCTTCACGATCGAGGCGGCCCATTTCCTACCGCTGGTGCCGGACCAGCACCCTTGCGCGAACATGCACGGGCACTCCTATGTCGTCGAAGTGAGCGTCGCGGGCGAACTCGACGAGTACGGATGGGTCATGGACTTTGCGGAGATCGGCTCTGTCTTCGAACCCATACGCACACTGCTGGATCATCGCTTGTTGAACGACGTTGCGGGACTTGAGAACCCCACAAGCGAGATCATGTCCCAGTGGATCTTCGAGTCGATGCGCCCAAACGTCCCGCGCTTGGCATGGGTCAAGGTCTCTGAAACCGCCACTTCGAGCTCTACGTACCGGCCCGGGTGAGACGCATGTCAATCGCACACCCGTCGCCTGCGGCCCATGGCAACGTCCCCGTTGACCGACAAGCGATAGTTCTATTTTCCGGTGGACTCGACTCGACAGTGGCGCTGTGGTGGGCGCTAGCGCACTACCCCCGGGTCCGGGCCGTCACAGTTGACTACGGTCAGGTGCATCGCGCGGAACTGCGAGCGGCACGTTCCATCGCTGCATTGACCCCGGCCGAGCACGTTCAGGTCAAGATCGACTTGCCGGTCGCGCATCAACCCGGCCCAGGACCTTTCATTCGTGGCCACGGCGCCCTTATGGCGTCGCTCGGCGCCATCGGGGCCGGGCCGGGCGGGGCGGACATCGTTGTCGGGTCACTGCAAACCGATCCCTACCCCGATTCGACGCAGGCGTACCTCCAACAGCTTGGTGCAGGATTCAAAGGTCCGTTCGATACTGGCGCCACGCGCGTCATCACTCCATTGCATTCGGTCGGATCGAAGGCCTCGGTTGCTGCACTTGGATTCCAATTGGGTGCTCCATGGAATCTGAGTTGGTCCTGCAGAGGTTCAGCATCCAAGAAACCTTGTGGAGCATGTGCATCATGCGCCTCGAGGTCTCACATTTGCGAGGATCTGGAAAGCCGCGGGCTTGACCCTCTCGCGGTAAGCGAGTGGCAGCGCGTTTACGGATCGCCCTTCCACCCTTCTTTTGATCAAGCCAGTGAGGACCTCGCATCAGCGGCGCGAGCGTTTGCGTCGGCTGGCGGTGTGGACGCTGGCCGTCGCGCGTGGCGATACCACGGGCCTGACGGGAGAGCGCGTCTGACGCCACTCATCGTGCGACGACCGCGATTTGAGTTTGGCTCGAGACAGGCCAGTCAGGTCAGGCACGTCCGAGCTTCCGGCATCTTGCCGCAGGGCACTCCATGGGAGGTACTTGTCTGCGAAGACGGTTCGGTTGCTACGACGCCGGAGACTCCTGAGGTCGATGCAGTCCTGGAGCTATTGCTTCAGCAGGTATAGGCGTAATTGCCGACGACCGCGGCCGGCCGTTTGTCGGGTACTAGTAACGGGAGACCGTTTCGATGATCGCGGCACGAACGTCGCCTACCGAGTACTGCTGAAAGAACCGGTCTCTATCGAACGAAGAATGCCCGACGTCGTTCGAGTCTTTGACTATCGCTACGTGACCGTTCTGGAAGATCCAGATGCTGTAGTTATCGGAGTCCTTCCCTTGACTCCCGATGAGCACCTTCGCAAACGTGCTGTTTGCTTTATCCGCAATGGTCCGTCGGCGCTCGCCGCCCAGGAACGTCCTCGCGGTGACGGTGCGCTTGCCTGGGGTCTTCGCGCGCAGAGTTCCATCAGGGGCTCTCGCGACCACTGCAGGCTCGTTGAATCGGAGGAGGTGCAGTGAGTCCGCGATGAGTCCGTGCCATTCCCCTGGAGGGGGCCCCACCTTGGGAGAGCTTTCCCAGAAGCCCGACTCGTTCCACGCCTTCTTCTGGGCTTCCGCTTCCGCCCGCTCAGCCTTGGCTCTTTCAATTTCTTCCTCGAGTCCCACGCTGGAACGATAGCGCCTAAACCGCCGGGCCCGCCCAGCATCGGAAAAGTGCGGGGGTCTAAACCGCCTTAGCGTCGCCGGCGATCGTCAACCGTCAGGACGGATGATCTAGCAGTTTTTCGACTCGAGATCCGATCCGCTGGAGCACGCGGAGCATGCGGCTATCGCTGCGGCTATCCCTCGCGAACCGCCACGAACCGGGGTGTGGCGCAATGTGGCATCGCGGTCGTAGCGGGGTCCCACATAGCTTCTGACCTGCGGTAACGTGGGTCTGGAAGCACCCGGATGCGTCAGTGAAGGACGGTCCGGTCGTCCATGCCCCATAGGACGGTTTTCGGTTCCATTCGGGCGAATCCATGCTCCCGGTCTGCAGCTTCTCGAGGAACTGCGACTCTCAACATGAAACTCAGACGTCGCCGATCTCCCGGCGGGGGTGTCTGACCAACTCAGAACTCAGATGTACTGCCTCAACCAGTCGGGCATGTTGGGGTCATCGGTGGCCCAGGAGTCCTCAATACGCTCGTCTTCCGACCAACTGTTCTCGTTGCCGTCGAAGAACTTCTGCCGGTGACACCTATACTTGACGACTTCGCTGCCTTCCAGCCGGTATTCGTTCCAGTAGTAGTTCTGCTTGCCGTATCCTGACCATTCGTTGGTCGTATAGACCGTTGTCACACGCACCACCCTGTCGCAACTCTTGGCTCGATTTTCGAGCGTAGCGTCACGACTGTCGTGAGTGCACCACTTACCGCATTCAGCACTTTTCGCTTCACCATCCTCGAAATCTGGCCGTTGGCCATGCCCGGCCCCGAGTGCGACATTCCGCGTAGCCGCCCTGTCTGAACGTTCAGCCCATTTCCGTCGCCGCAAGTCCATATGCTGCGATCGTGGCCGGCATCCAGCACATCAGCGACGCGCGCTCGGCGGCTGCGCTCTCGGAACTCCTCAACGGCGACTCGCGGCGGCGACCCGTCGTTGTTGTCACCATCCCTGCCGGGCGCACGGAGCCGTGGATCGACGTCGAGGAGATCGCCCGGGAGGCCGGGAACCTCGCCGAGGTCTATCTGATGCCGACAGGACCCTTCACCTGGGAGTTCTCGAAATACATGGCTGACGGCACCCAAGTATACGGCGGGGCTGGGCGCGTCTACCCCATCGGGCATGCGTGGGCCTCGGACCTGACCAAGTCACCGCTGCGCTTTGCCTTCGATGCAAAGGACGGTGAGCGCGCTACGCAGCAACTCATCTCCGACACCTTGCGCATGGCCGCCTCCGCAGGGCTCCTACAAGCGCTTCCCTCGCGCGAACTTCGTGACGTCAGCGGTGCCGTGAAGATGACCGTCGCGGGTCGAGCACTGGTCGACGTGGGAAATCTGTTCCCCGCGTCCATCGCTGAAGAGCTAACGGTCGAGGATGTGCCCATCGATCGAATCGTGACCGCGGGCCAACTGATCGAAGGTTCGTACGATCGCGAGAGCAACCGGATCGACGTTACGAAGAGTCTTCGCCCAAGCAGCGACGCCCTGGCTTCGTACGCGGTAGGCGACGTGGTCCTCACGAAGGTGGCCGCCGTACGAACCGGCAGGGCCGAGTTCCTGCTCTATCCGAAGACCACGAGCCCCGCGGTCACTGTGACGGTCCTTCGCCGAGACGTCACGGACAACCCGGCCGACGATCTGCGACCCTGATGACCGTCGGGGAAGTCATCCCGGCCCGGGTGTCCGCTACCGGACCACATTGGGGCCTCGTACTGAGCGACATCGACGATGACGAGCCAATCGTCGAGCCCCCGTCACTTCTTCCGGGCGGTCCACCTTGGCTGACCGAGGAATCCGAGGAGCTGCGAGTCGAGGAGCCGGAACCCCTGGCGCCTCCGACGCTTCAACTCACGGAGCCCGCCGATCTGACCGACGAGACGCCTACGGCGCCGACGCCCGTCCGCGTCACGCCGAGTCCCTCCTTCCTCGACCGAAACCATCCGCGACCGGGCCCACCTCCGGGCAATGCTCTGCCTGCAGCCGCCCAGGCGCCAGGGTCGACTCGGGGTCTCTTGCTGAAGATCGACGGACTCGTTGCAGAGATCGGCCAACTCAAGGTCGAGCGCGAGGATGTACGCAACCAGCTACTGGCTGCCAGTGATGAACGCGCCCAACTCCGGTATCTCCTCGATCAGGCGGAACGGCGCGCGAACCGCGCGGAAAACGACCTCAAGGCTGCTCGTGCGCGTCTTCGCAAAGCCGGCAGCGTGAAGTCGGGACCGGCAGTTGAGGCACCGCCTCAGTTCGCGGACCCGGAGCGTGGATTCCGCTATCTGGTTCTGACGCAATGGGCCCGGCGCACCCTGCCGAGCGAGCAAAGTGAGCGTCCACTTCCCGACTTCGTCGTGGGCGAGCGGTTCCTCGAGTCCCTCGCGCGCCTGGAGGGCATCAAGGAGGAGAAGGTGGCAGACGTCGTGTTCGAGATCGTCACCGGCCTCGCCCCGCAGATTCCAGGCCGGGAGGTCCACCATCTCAGGAAGGGAACGGGCGGCGACGACCCCGTGCGGGTCCGTGATGACGGCGCGGTCGCGTGGCGAGCGAGCCTCCAGGTGAACACGCCGTCGGCACGCCGCATCCACTATTGGGCCCTTCCGAACGGCCAGTTCGAACTAGCGCGCGTCGCCACTCATGACGACTTCGATGTTTAGCCATTGCGGCCATTTCCGTCGAGCCTGATCACTAGGCTCGGCACGCACGATTCAAGGGCTGGGAGACACACATGCGGATGATTGCCGGCCGGTACGCCGAGATCGCGAACACACGGCGCGTCGGTGGTCAGGGCGAGGTTTTCCAAGCCACGGATCTGCACCAAGGCGGCCGGATGGTTGCCGTCAAGCTCCTTCCGGCGACGTCCGACGACATCTACCGGATCTACTTCGAGCGCTCCACAGCGGCGAACCGAAAGCTGAATCACCCGAACGTTGCAGCGCTTCTTGATAGCGGTATCGACCCGGCGATCGGCAGCTACTACCTCGTCATGGATTGGGTCCCGGAAACACTCACTACCTGGCTCAGCGATTTCGACGAACCGCCGGGATGGGACGACCTCGCTGACTCGGTCGCGCTTCCATTGGCCTCAGCACTGGCTCACTCTCACTCGCTCGCCGTGCTGCACCGCGACGTGAAGCCCGCCAACGTGCTGTGGGATGGCGCCGGTCCCATCCTCACTGACTTCGCGTTGAGCAAGATCAAGGACCATGTCGCCGCTGCTCAGGATGCAACGGTCGTCGGCAGCACCAGCGCACCCTGGGCCCCGCCTGACCAAGCGTCCCGCGGGTCGGCGAGATTCGACGTCTACGGGCTGGCCGCAACACTGCTCCAGTGTGTGACAAGTTGGCCGATCCGCGACTTCCCGGACATCGCGAAGGCGCTCGATGACGCCGACATCCCGCCCGACGTTCGGGACGTGCTTGCGCGGGCCTTGGCTCCCGACCCGAAGCACCGTCAAGCGGATGGGCAGGTCTTGCTCGTCGAGCTCCAGGCAATCCAGGACGCGCGCAACAGCCGCTGGCGCAAGCAGAAGGCCGTGTCCTTCGAATTGTCGAACACCGCCCGGCGGGCTCTTGAGGAGGCTGAGCCTGGCAAGCGGCCTGAGTTCGTGGTTGCTGGCCTCCTCGGTGACGCCACGGTCGCCCTCCCACGCCTCGAGTCAGGGCCTGACGGGAGGGCTCAGTACAGCGAGACTGAGTTCCGACTGATCGGCGATCAGCTCGAACTCGGAATGGTGTTTACCGACCAATACCGCCTGCTCGCCAAGTGGGCCAAAGTCACCGAATTCGAAGCCCTTGAGCGATTCCGTGCGAACGAAGATGCGGTCGCGATCGATGGGCGGGACTTCGCCTGGTCAGCCGAGCGGCCAGCCAATCCCAAGCAGGCTGCGCTCGCCGCAATGGAGATTCGGAACCTGCTCAGCAAGGCGGTACAGGACTTCGGCGACCGGTTCAGCGAACGGTTCAAGCAGGTACGCCTCAACAGCTGGTCCCAACTCATCGACGCCAAGGAACAGCTCGAACGTCGACTCGAGGAACCCATCACCTACGAGCTTGTTGGCCGGAAGGGCGCCGAGTTCGAGCTCGAGTCTCCGGTGCCAGTTCCGTCTGCAGTGCTCGACCAAGAGCGGTTCGCTCGCGCGGAAACGGACCCTGCCGCCCGCGGAGTCCAAGTCAGCGTCGTAGACGTTGAGGGGACCGACCTGGTCGTCCGAGCCTTTCAATCCGGCCGTGAGGTTCCGCGCACCGGAGTTCTTGTACGGGACCGCCGACCGTCCCAAGCGGCCATCAAGCGTCAGAAGACAGCCCTCGCAGCCCTTCGCGAGGGCAGCTCTGCCCGCCCACACCTTCGAGAGCTCGTTCTGGAACCGGAGGTGGCCAAGGTCCCCGAGCCGGTCGCGTTCCAACCGATCACGCCAGATCTGGACCAGGACAAGGTCATCGCAGTGGCGAATGCCCTCGGCTCCGAGGACGTCTACCTCGTTGAGGGGCCGCCTGGAACCGGCAAGACCTCCTTCATCTGCGAGTTGGTGAATCAGTACCTGGCGGCGCGTCCGGGCGACAAGATCCTCCTGGTGAGCCAGATGCACGTCGCGATCGACAATGCGGTGACCCGGCTCTTCGACTCAGGCGTCACCGACGTCGTCAGGCTCTCTAACCGTGACGACAAGGTTGATCCGGATGCTGCCCACCTGCTCCTTGCCAACAAGCTCGCGGCTTGGACAGCCGATATCGGACGTCGGGCGCAAGATGGACTGTCAGTGATCGCGGAGCGAGAGGGCATTCGAGTCGAGGACATCGCACTGGCCCTTCGGGCTGGTGAAGCCCGAGCCGCACTCCGCGACCTTGCCGAACGTCGAGAGGCTCTCGGCGTTCTCGATCCCTCAGACCGGCTCGACAACGAGGATCTTCCTGACGAGCGAGCCGCGATGCTCGCTGACTACTACCGTGCCTCAGAACGAGCTGAGGAAACTGCCTCCGCTGTGTCTGCCCTTGCCGACGAGCTTGGAGAGTGTCTCGGCACCGACCCAAGCGACTCCGCGCTGGAATCGTTGATCGCCCGGCTCGTGGGAGACAAGCCGGGCCACCAGCGACTTCGTGAGCTCCTGCAAATCCAAGGAGACTGGCTGAACAGCCTCGGCGACCCGTCTGCCAGCGAACCTCTGTTTCTGCCCACCCAGAGTGTCGTGGCAGGCACGTGCATGGGATTCCTGTCCAACTCGAAGGTCCAGGAGATGCAGTTCGACCTTTGCATCATCGACGAGGCCTCCCGGGCAACCGCTGCCGAACTGCTGGTTCCCATGACGCGGTCCAAGCGATGGGTCATGGTCGGAGATCCGAAGCAGCTCCCACCAATGGCCGAGGACGTCTTCGAGCACAAGGACCTGGTTGAAGAATTCGAACTCGACAAGTTGTTTCACAGTTCGTCCCTCTTCGACATCCTCCTGGCGGAGGCGCCCGACGGCTGTCGCATTCGGCTAACGACCCAGCACCGAATGGCCGAGCCCATCGGGCGTCTCATCTCCGAGACCTTCTACGACGGCGAGCTGACTCACGAGCCGTTCCCCGTATTCGCACCCGAATCGGTCGACGATGCCCAGAGGCTGGTGTGGTTCTCGACGAGCCGGCGAAGCGACCGCAGTGAGGAGCCAAAGCACAGCCGCGGCGAAAGTTCCTCCAACAAGTTTGAGGCGCTCGAGGTCGCGAGACTGGTCCAGCGCCTCGAGACGATGACTCAGGGTGGGTCCCTTCGCCGCAGGAAGGGTGGCCCGGTGTCGGTCCTGGTCCTCACCGGCTATCGCGCTCAATGCGTTGAGATCGAGCGAGCTCTTCGACGGCTCGACCTCAATGGAGTGGCGGTCACCGTGAACACAGTTGACGCCGTTCAAGGCAGGGAAGCCGACGTGGTGATCTTCTCGGTTACGCGGAGCAACCTGACGGGCGACTTCGGGTTCCTCGACGAGCGCTATGCCGGGCGCATCAACGTCGCACTGTCGCGCGCTCGAGAGATCCTGTGGATCGTCGGCGACTCAGAGTTCGCAGCCAGCAAGGACGGCCCCCTGAGACGCGCATTGGGCCACATCGAACGATCGGGCATCGGAAGGATCGAGTTCCTGTGAGCCGCGATATCTTCGCCGACGCTGCCAGGCGTCACGCCCACGCACTTCCGGGGCACACGCTGCTGGCAGCGGAGCCCTGCTACATCCCGACCTCCGTCCTCACGGTCGACGTGCTGGCCGAGGAGATCGAGGACATCGACGCCGCACAGAAGTACGCCCTCGCCGCGCTGCTCAACGGCATCGACTCAGTCGAGGACCTTGAACTCTTCATGGGCCTGACCCCGGAAGACACCGCGAGCACGGTGGCAGCCCTCCTGCGCTCCGAGTTCGTCGACTACCGCCCGCCCGGCCCGGGACAACCTCGGATCCTGAGCCTGCTCCCGAATGGGCTCGAGGCGGCCCGCGATGCACAAGTGCGACGACCAAAGTCAACGACGATCCAAGTCGTCTACGACCGGCTGACGCGAACCGTGACGGAGTGGCGCCGCAACTCGCTTGCCAGGGCTGGAGCCGCGAAGGCATCCACCGCGATCCTCCTGCCGCAGCGAAGCGGGGTCGATGTCGAGAAGGCAGAGCTGACCGTCCCGGCCATCACTGCTGCGATTGAGGGCTACTCAAGCTCTGACTTCAGAGTTCTCGGCGTCACTGGAGTGACCGAGAGCAGGAACTTCTTCAGAGATGCAATCCTGCTCGTCTACCGCGACCTGGACTCCAGCACTGTCCGCCTTGGGGTGGAAGTTGACGGCCAGTGGAGCGAGCCTCACCTGGCGGCGCTCGAGGACGTGGACGCCGTCAAGAAGCTTGGGATCACGTCGGCCAGCGAAGTCAGCTATGAAGCGGCCGATGAGCCGGGTCCGCGCCTTTCCCGCGACGAGGTGATCGCCATCCAATCGGCGATCACCGACGACGAAGGCACGAACGCGCTCGGCGATTCGGACCAGCTCGACCGCGCCGCGATCCGCTGGCTCTCAATGGCGGACCATCCCGGCTGGCTGGACGACGCGATGACCGCACCCAAGCGGCGACTCCTCATCATCAGCCCATGGATCACCGGGTCCGTCGTAAGCCGTCAGTTCGTGGGGCGTCTCGAGCAGCTTGCCCGCAACGCGGACGTCACCATCTTCTGGGGATTCGGCGACAACTCGAAGTCCGACCAAGGTGCGCTACGGATGCTCCATGAAGCCGCCGGTCGATCGCAGCGCCTTGCAGTGGTCCGAGTCGACGACACTCACGCAAAGATCCTCGTGAGCGATGGCTACTACGTGAAGACAAGCTTCAACTGGCTCTCGTTCCGCGGCGACAAGAGCAGGAAGTTCCGACAGGAAGAGGGCGATCTCGTCAACGACCAGGTCCTCGCCGACCTGGCATATGACCGTTACATGCACGAGAACTGCGGATTTGCGCTCGAAGTAGTCGGCAACCTGCCCTCGAAGTACCGGGCTGCCGTCCACGCGTCAGCGGCTCATGTTGCACCTGCAACGCACACTCCGGCCCCCGAGGCTGCCGACGCCCCGAGTCAGCCCTCCCGAGCCGAGCGACGAAGGGCCGCCCTCGAGGCACTCGGCGTCGGGTCGGTCGTTACTGGCACGGTGAAGACGATCACCAACTTTGGCGCATTCGTCGACCTTGGCGAGGTCGACGGCCTGATCCACATCTCCCAGCTTGCCAACCGTCGCGTCGAGCATCCATCCGACGTCGTGGAGATCGGCGAAGCCGTCACAGTTCGGGTGCTGGAGGTGGACTTGGAGCGCGGGCGGGTGTCTCTATCGCTCACGTGACGTCGCTGCAACCGCGCCCGTCCGCCCGAACACCGTCCAGATGCATACTGTCGACGCCGCTCACCTCCGCCGTCTGGCGAGCCATCTTGGCCGAGCAGACCGACGAATGGTCCGAAGCTGCCTCTATATCGGACGAACAATTGCCAAGCGTTACTCCGTTCCCCGGGCTTGACCAAGCGCGATAGTGCGGACCATCAAGAGTGTCGCAAGAAGGCAGGCAGCGACCTAAGGATCATCCGTAGGCATCACTGATCTTCCGCACCCGCACGGCCGAAGGAGTACCCGCGCCGAACGGCCCTCGCATAGTGGCAACAGCCAGTTTGGCCGCGTGCTTCGCGTCGTCCCGGGAAAGATACGCGTCATCTGGCTCCATCTCTCCACTGCTATCCCAGAAGAGGCGGAAGTTCGGGGTTTCGCGCGTGAACCCGTTCGGCGGGGGCATCCAACCAAGCTCCTGCACTTCAACGAGCTGATCGAAAGTCAGTCCAGAGCCTTCCCCGTCCGCCAGCGGTCCACTGACTTCCCCGAGCAGACAACTGCCCACGTTGAGGAATTGAACGTACCGGCCCGTGATGAACAGCGCTTCGAGGATCAGGGCTGAGCCCTGTGGCAATGACCAGATCTGCTCTTGGAGTTGTATTCGCAACTCTTTCCACTTCATCCCCAAAGTGTGGCGTTTCGGAGTGTGATGCGTGCCCTTTCGGGAACAAACGCACAGAGCGGATGCGAATTCCGGCCTGCGAATCGACGGGATCGGATCCCTAGAAGAGTTAGTACGCCTAACGCGGCTCCCCGGCGAGAACTCCCGATCCTGCGTCACGCAGGTCCCACGACGCTCGCAACATCTTTCGAATGATCCTTGGACGGTAGCGCGGACCCTGACACCTGATATCTAGTAACAGCTGTCTTCGAGCTCGGGCACTCTTGGTCTGCCAGCACGCGAACAAACCATGAGCGGCTCAACAGGAATCCAAGGGGCACCCACAACCTGAGCAGTCTCACCGAAGCGACGAGCCCTGTGGCCGGCCGGACCACTTTCGAATGATGGGAAGCACTTGGACTCATCGAGAGAGGACGCGTTCGTTCGTCATCGATCGGACGAGGAAGCCTCGAGTGCATGCGCACATTTGATTGACACACATGCCGTCAGCTCGCGCTCCATCCTCGAGCTTCCGCGCGCATGCGAGCGAGTTGCGCGAGTCGATCTGACGCCGCTTGTTGGTAGCGCATGGCAGCTTGGCTCGTAGAGTGGCCGCCAAGAGCCATGAGTTCGGCGAGCGTTGCGCCGTGGCGTGCAGCTTCGGTCAGAGCGCCATGGCGCAAATCGTGGAACCTGAGGTCCTGCCGGCCAGCGATTCTTCGTGCTTCATACCAGCCGTATCCGGTGGTGTCAGGCTTGCCGCGGCGCTTCCTAGAGACCTTGCCGTAGAACGCACTTGGCGACAGATGATTGCCGTTCGCGCCTGGGAAGACCAGCCCATCACGGCCGGGCGCGGCGAACTCACGTAGATGCTCCGCTACAGCGTCAACGATGTCGGGTGGGATCGGGACGTCACGGATGCCGGCGTCGCTCTTCGGGGCCTTCGCCACCACTCCGGCCGAGCGTGAGCGAACGACGCCTCGACGGACCCTGATCACCGCGTTCTTCACGTCGATGTCGTGACGACGCAGTTCCGCCAGCTCGCCGAAACGGAGGGCGCACCCGTCGGCCAAGAGGATCATCAAGCGATGGCGATCGGGCATGTTCGCAACGATGACCGCGATCTCCTCGGCCGTCGCCGGACTCACCCGCCGCTTCGCTCCAGATGAGCCGCCACCGGAGATGCCGCACGGGTTGAAGGGGATCAGCGGACGGCCGTTGTTCTTCGCTGGATCTGCCGCCGTGCGCAAGATCGCGCGCAGCAACGAGTAGGAATGAGCCCGGTACGTAGGGCGATCCGGAGTTGCGGTGTCGTACCAGTGGCTCACCATCTCCGGAGTGATCTCTCGAAGGGGCGTCCGCCCGAAGAACGGCAGAATGAAGCGGTCCATAAGGTCCTGGTAGTGGTCTCGCGTGCGGTCCGCCAGAGGCTGCCCCTTGACCCGCCTGTTGGCCAGCCAGCGCGGCGCGTACTCCCCCAACGTCAATCCGGGCGTACGCCGCACCGCTGCACGAACCCCGGGAGACGACCACTCACCACTCGAGACGATGCGCCGCTCATCAACGAGCCAAGCCTCGGCATCAGCCCGACTTTCAAACGTGATTGGCGCCGTATGACGAACGCGAACACCGTTGGCATGCGTCCGCCCTTCGGGGTCCGCGTACCGCGCCCGGAACCGGCCACTGGGCAGTCTGGAGATCTCGCCGAATTGGCGGCGCTCGTCCCGTCGGGTCATCCGATCCTCACCTCGGTTTCGTGGGGCACACGTGGGGCAGCGTGGGGCAGACGTGGGGCAGGAAAGTCGACATCTGGGCGTTCGTGTCCGGCATCGTCCATCCAGAATTTCACTGCGATTACAAGGATAATCACGGAATCTGAATAGATCCAGCGGCGACCTCCGAACCGCTGGATTTCTGGTTCAAACCCAGTATCGCCCACAGATGAGAGCCCCGGATCCCTGTGATCCGGGGCTCTTCGCATCCCGCCGCTCCCCCACACGTCAACGGCCGGTGTCCGTGGAGGACACCGGCCGTCGCCGTTGGATCAGACTGACGTCACTTCTTGGGGATGGCGTCGTCGTAGGGGGCGGTGCTGCGGTCGTGCAGCGGGTGAATGGCCATGTAGACCAGGCCGACGGCCACCACGATCACACCGGACAGTGCGACGATCCAGTTGTCGTACCAGGCGGCGTCCGGGGTCCGCGGCCACGCCATGTTCACCATCGCGATGACGCCGTAGACCAGGGCGATGATGTTCACCGGCAGGCCCCACGCTCCGAGCGTGTACTTGCCGCTGGGCACCCAGCCCTTCAGACGCGCCCGCAGGGCGGCCAGGATCACCATCTGGAAGCCCAGGTACATGCCCAGGGTCGCGAAGCTGATGATCTTGGTGATCGCGTTCTCCGAGACGCGGGAGCCGATCACGATGATGGCCGGGACGATCGCCGACACGACCAGCGCGTACGGCGGGATGTGGCGCGTGGGCGAGAACTTCTTCAGCAGCGAGCTGCCCATGATCATGTCGTCGCGACCGTACGAGTAGAGCAGGCGGGACGCGGCGGCCTGCAGGCTCATCGCGCAGGACAGGAACGACAGGAGCACGATGACCAGCACCGCACGGGCGCCGACGGTGCCGAACGCCTCCTCGAGGACGGCGCTGACCGGGTCGGTGACCTCGCCGGAGACGACGGCGCCGATGTCGGTGACCGAGAGCACCAGGGCGAGGCAGACGAACGTGGCCGCGGCTCCGCCGATGTAGATGGTCTGGCGCATGGCCTTCGGGATGAGTCGACCCGGGTCCTTGACCTCCTCGGCGACGTCACCGCACGCCTCGAAGCCGTAGTACTGGTAGACGCCGATGAGGGCGGCCGCGGCGAACGCCGGCAGGTAGCTGCCGCTGTCGCCCTCGGTGCCGAACGTGTCGAACAGGACGGTGATGCTCTGCTCGCGGTGCGCGATGAGCAGCCAGGCGCCGACGACCAGGGCGCCGACGAGCTCGGCCGTGAAGCCGATGATCGCGGCCTTCGCGAGCACCGAGGTGCCCATGAAGTTGATGATCGTGGCCAGGACGAGCAGGCCCAGGGCGCACGCGATCGTCGTGTCGACCGACGGCGTGAAGCCGAAGACGGAGGCGATGAAGGGTCCGGCGCCGTAGACGACCGAGGAGATCGTCACGAGCAGCGCGATGATGTAGACCCAGCCGGTCATCCAGGCGTACTTGCGGCCCCACAGGCGCCTCGCCCAGGGGTAGACGCCGCCCGCCACGGGGAACTGGGCGACGACCTCGCTGAAGATCAGGGCGACCATCAGCTGGCCGAGACCCGCGAGCACGAAGGCCCAGATCATCGGCGGGCCGCCGGTGGCGAGGGCGAACGCGAAGACCGTGTAGACGCCCACGACGGGCGAGAGGTACGTGAACCCGAGCGAGAAGTTAGCCCACGGGCTCATGTCCCGCTTGAACTCCGACTGGTAGCCCAGTGCGTGGAGGTGGGCCGCGTCGTCGTGGTCGTGGAAGTCGTAGTAGCCGTCGGCTGAGCCCGACGTGGGGGTTTCTGTCGCCATTCCCTGGTCCTGTTCTTGGGGGACGCGGTGTGATCTGAGTCACCGAACGGACAAAACCTACAATTATGTTGGATTGAGGGTCAAGGGCTGAAACAAAACTCCTCGTCAGAGTTAACAGGGCCCTAACATGGCGTCGTCCCTCCCGCCGATCCGCCAGGAGCTCCCATGTCGGGCCTCACGCCACTGCTCTCCCCCTCCGCCTCGGGCGGTCGGGCGGACGAAGTCGTCCGCAGGATCACCGAGGCCATCCACCTCGGCCTGCTGGCCGACGGCGAGCGACTGCCGGCCGAGACCGAGCTGGCCGCGCAGTTCGGCGTGGCGCCCATGACGATGCGCGACGCGCTGGCGATCCTGCGCGACGAGGGTCTCCTCGTGACCAAGCGAGGCCGCCACGGCGGCTCCTTCGTCCAGCGCCCCCAGTCCCCTCCCCTGGACCGGCTGCGCCAGCGGCTCGTCGCCATGACCCCCACCGCCATCCGCGACCTCGTCGACGAGCACGCCGCCGTCGCGGGCCACACCGCGAAGCTGGCCGCCGAGCGTGCAGCCGCCCCGAACGTCCGCCGCCTGTTCACGCTCACCGAGCAGCTCGGGTCGGCGACGAACACCGGCGACCGCATCCGCGCCGACTGCCGGTTCCACATCGAACTGGCCGTCGCGTCACAGTCCCAGCGGCTGACGCGGCACGAGGTCAGCCTGCAGGCCGAGGTGTCGGGGATGCTGTGGCTGCCGTCCGACGGGGCGGACGGCACCCCCGGCCCGCGGGCCGACCTCGAGGGCGTCGTCGCGGAGCACCACGAGATCGCCACCGCCGTCGTGGCCGAGGACGCCGAGCGAGCCCGCCGGCTCGCCGAGGCCCATGTCGCCAGGAACCTCCGCCGACTCACCGATCTCCACCTCCACCTCACCTCGAAGGAGGACCGCGCATGACCGCAGCGATCCCCGCCACCGGCGACGATCTCGCCCGTGACACGTCCGCCGCCCTGGAACCGGTCTTCGCCCGCCTCGAGCTGCTCGCCGAGCGCATCCGCGCGACCCATCGCCCCGGCGCCTGGTCCGAGTCGGACCTGATGGAGGCCCAGTCGTCGATCCTCGAGCAGCTCACGGCCGACCCGATGCAGGTCGGCATCGGCTTCGTGAGCGCCCCCGGCCTCGTCGACGGCCTCGATCGCTACATGCTCTGGTGGCAGCAGCACGACGGCCGCACCTCGCGGCTGCGGCTGAACTTCGACCGCACCAGCATCGACGTCTACGACTACGTCGAGATGGAGTGGTTCGAGTTCCCCGCCGGCGGACGCACGCGCGCCACCTACGGCCCGTACGTCGACTACTCCGGCTCCGAGCTCTACATCGTCACGGTGTCCGTGCCGGTGACGATCGACGGCGAGTTCGTGGGCATCGTCGGTGCGGACGTCCTGTTCGAGGAGGTCGAGCGCCGGATCCTTGCCGTGCTGCGCCACAGCGCCCGGGAGGCTGTCGTCGTCACCGCGGATCGCCGGGTCGTGGCCGCCAACAGCGGGCGCTGGGTCCAGGGGTCGCGGCTGCCCGCGATCCCCGCCGACGGGTCGGCGGTCGAAGGCGGCACCGTACTGAGCTCCGCCGAGCTCCCGCTGGGCAACGGGTGGGTGCTGATTCTGACCGACGTTCCAAGGAATGGGATCTAGATCACAAAAAACCCTTGACATGAATACCTCCATTATTAGAGTGTTGGCTCCACTGACAGCCCGCTCTTCTGGTGGAGGTACCCATGCAGGCTCCCGGTTCGACCACGATCCCGGCCCTTGACGTCAACGCCCCGGACTTCTCGATCACGAGTCCCGAGGTCCACGCGGCGCGGGAGGAGAGCTGGTACGCCACCACGCCGTACGGCATCGCCGTCCTGCGGTACGAGCAGGTCAGCCGCCTGCTGAAGCACCCCAAGCTGCGGCAGGGCAGCGTCTCGTGGCCGGCGCACCACGGCGTCACCGAGGGCCCGTTCGCCGAGTGGTTCGCGAGCTGGATCCTCAACAAGGAGGGCGACGAGCACCACCGCCTGCGCCGGCTGATGAACCCGGCCTTCTCCCCCAAGCTGATCGGCGGACTCGTCCCGCGGTTCCAGGCCCTCGCCACCGAGCTGATCGACAACTTCGAGCAGCCCGGCCAGTGCGAATTCGTCTCGGAGTTCGCCGAGCCCTACGCCGCCCGCGTCATCGCGATCATGCTCGGCATCCCCGAGGAGGAGTGGCCGATCATCGCCCGCGAGTCGGTGACCATCGGCCTGGCGCTCGGCGTCACGATCCGCGAGGACCTCCCCGAGATCGAGGCGGCCCTGAAGAACCTCTACGCCTACTGCGACGACCTGATCGCCGATCGCCGGGCGAACCCGCGCGAGGATTTCGTCACCGCGCTGGTCAACGCCGCCCACGGCGACGACGCCCGGCTCTCCGACACCGAGCTGCGCGACGCGATGGTGCTGCTGATCTTCGGCGGCTTCGACACCACCCGCAACCAGCTCGGGCTCGCGATGCAGACCTTCGCGCAGAACCCCGACCAGTGGGCGCTGCTCGCCGAGCAGCCCGAGCTCGGCCGCGCCGCGGTCGAGGAGGTCATGCGCGTCAACCCGACCGTCCGCTGGGTGACGCGCGAGGTGCTCGAGGACTTCGAGTACGAGGGCGTCGAGCTGAAGGCCGGCACGACCCTGCACCTCTACACCGAGTCCGCCGGCACCGACCCGCGCGTCTTCGAGGGCGGCTTCGACATCGCCGCCGAGCGCAAGCCGCACTACGGCTTCGGTGGCGGTGCGCACCACTGCCTCGGGCACTTCGTCGCCCGGTCGGACATGAGCGAGGCGCTTCCCCTCCTCGCTCGCAAGATGCGTGACCTGCAGCTGCTGCCGGGCTCGGAGTGGCTGCCCGACTCGGGCAACACCGGCCCGATGCGCCTGCCCATCGCCTTCACCCCCGGCAACTGACCCTCCCGTCCATCCCCCACCACCCCAGGAGTCACCATGAAGGTCACGGTCGACATGACCCTCTGCGAGGACCACGGCCAGTGCGCGATCGCCGCGCCCGAGGTCTTCCGCATCAACGACGACGGCCACCTCGAGTACGAGGGCGAGCCCTCGGACGAGCTCGAGGAGTACGTCGAAGAGGCCGCCGACGTCTGCCCCGTCCAGGCGATCCTGCTCGGGGCCTGACATGACCTCCGACCAGCGCGTCGTCGTCGTGGGCGCCTCGATGGCCGGCCTGCGTGCCGCGGAGCAGTTGCGCTCCGCCGGCCACGCCGGTCCGATCACCGTGATCGGCGCGGAGGACCACCTCCCCTACAACCGGCCGCCGTTGTCCAAGGACGTCCTGGCCGGCGCCGACCCGGCCACGGCGATCGAGCTCGCGGAGAAGCTGGCGTTCCGGCGCCGCGCGAGCACCGCGGACGTCGAGTTCGTCCTCGGCGACGCGGTCGTGAGCGCCGACCTCGCGGGCCGCACGGTCACCACGGAGAGCGGATCGACGTTCGCGTGGGACGGTCTGGTCGTCGCCACCGGACTGCGCCCGCGCCGACTGTCGCTCCCCGGTCCCGCCGCGGGACGCCACGTGCTGCGCACGGTCGACGACTGCTTCGGCCTGAGGTCCGAGCTGGCGACGCCCCGCCGCGTCGTGGTCGTCGGCGCCGGATTCATCGGGTGCGAGGCCGCGGCCACCCTCACCAAGCTCGGGCACCGGGTCACCGTCGTCGAACCCGCGGGACGCCCGATGGAGCGCGTCCTCGGCGCAGACCTCGCCGGCGCGATCCAGCGCCACCACGAGGCGCGCGGCATCGAGTTCCGCCTCGGCACCTGGATCATCGGCTGCACCGGCGAGGACCGGGTCGACGGTGTCCTGCTCGGCACCGGCGAGGAGCTCCCGGCCGACGTCGTGATCGAGGCCGCGGGCTCCGTCGCCAACACCGAGTGGCTGGACGGCAACGGTCTCGACCTGACGGACGGCGTCCTCACCGACAACCACCTCGCCGTCGTCGGCGCCGAGCGCGTCGTCGCCGTCGGCGACATCGCGCGCTTCCCCAACCCGCTCTTCGACGACGTGCCGCGGCGCGTCGAGCACTGGTCGATCCCCACGGACACGGCCAAGCGTGCCGCCGCCACCCTCGTCGCGCAGCTGCGCGGCGAGGAGCCGGCCGACACCTCGTTCGCCCCGATCCCCTCGTTCTGGAGCGACCAGTTCGACCTGCGCCTGCAGAGCTACGGCTCCCCCGCGCTGGCCGACGAGCACTCCGTCGAGGAGGGAGACCTGAGCGGTCTCCCGGCCGGTGCCCTGATCGCCTACCGGCGCGACGGACACCTCGTCGGCAACGTCGCCGTCAATCTTCCCCCTGCCCGTCAACGGGAGCTGCGCGAGCAGTTCTCGACCCTCGTCCCGACCGCCTGACCCGGAGGAACACCATGAGCACGACCGCCCTCGACGAGCATCGTCAACTCAACGCCTCCAGTCCCGACCTCACGGCGGCGCTGGAGACCATCACGGACCACGGCGTCAAGTACGTCTACCTGCAGACGGTGACCATCACCGGTCGCGTCATCGGCAAGGTCATGCCGGCCCGCCACTTCGAGCGCGTCGCCGTCAAGGGGGTGCAGCAGCACCGCACCGCCATCGCGAACCTGCAGTCCACCCGTGAGGGCGTCCTGCTCGGCGGTGGCGTCAACGCCGCGGAGTACACCGCGATCCCCGACCTCGAGACCTTCTCGGTGTTGCCGTGGGACACCACGTTCGCCCGGGTGTTCTGCCGCCTCTACGAGCCCGACCACCTCCCCGAGCGCGCGGGCGATCCGTACGCCTCCGACGTCCGCGGCCTGCTGCGCCGCACGCACGAGGAGTTCACGGCCCGCACCGGCCTGGAGATGCGCACCGGCTGCGAGCCGGAGATGACCTGGAAGGGCAAGGACCTCCGCGCCAGCTTCCGTCCCGGATCCAGCCCGGCCTATCACATCGAGCACCTCGAGCGGAACCGCGCGATCGTCACGAAGGTCATCGACTACGCCCAGGCGATGGGCCTGGACATGGTCGAGGGCGACTACGAGGACGAGTACCAGGTCGAGCTGAACTTCATGTACGACAAGGCCGACCTGACCGCCGACCGGCTCGTGACCTACCGCCAGATCTGCAAGCAGGTCGCCCGCGAGCTGGACATCGAGGCCAGCTTCATGCCCAAGCCCGCCAGCGGCATGATGGGCAACGGCTGCCACCACAACTTCAGCCTGTGGCGCGGCGAGGAGAACGTCCTGGCCGAGCCGGGCCGCGAGGACCTCCACCTGACCGACCTCGGCAAGCACGCCCTCGGCGGCCTGCTGAGCCACTCGGCCGGCCTGATGCTGATCAACGGCTCGACCGTCAACTCCTACAAGCGCTACTGGGACTCCGGTCAGTTCGCGCCCTCGAAGATCGACTGGGGCCTGGACAACAAGACCTGCACCGTGCGGCTGTCCACGGTCGGCCGGCTCGAGTACAAGCTGCCCGACTCGGCGGTCAACCCGTTCCTGTCGCACGCCGCGATGATCGCCGCCTGCGAGGACGGCCTGAAGAACGAGACCGACCCCGGCGCTCCGACCGTCGGCTCGTCCTACGACTCCGTCGACGAGAGCCGCTTCGGCAAGCTGCCGCTGACCCTCGGCGACGCGATCACCGCGTTCGACGCCGACCCCGTCGTCAAGAACACGTTCGGCGACGAGCTGTCGCGACTGCTGATCGACTTCCACACCGACGAGTGGGCCCGCTTCTGCGGCGCCGTCACCGACTGGGAGCACGCAACCTACTGGGAGGACTGCCCGTGACCACGCCCCTTCGCCTCGCCTGCCTCGACGCCGACGCGCCCCCGCTCTTCGGCCTGCTCGACCCCTCGACCGGTCGCCGCACCGGCTTCGAGCCGGCCGTCGCCGAGCTGATCGGCGCCGAGCTCGGCCGCCCGATCGAGTGGGTCTGCGTCCCCTGGACGGAGATGATCCCCGCCGCGCAGTCCGGTGCCGCCGACGCGGTCCTGTGCGGCCAGGGCATCATCCCCAGCCGCCTCGAGCAGGTCGACTTCACCCGTCCGTACGCGGTCTTCCACGAGGGCGTCCTGATCCGGCGCGGCTCGGGGATCAGCAGCCCGGAGGACCTCGTCGGGCGCAAGGTCGCGGCCATCGAGAACAGCACCAACATGGCACTGGCCCAGACCTTCACGGGCGCCATCCCGGTGCCGTTCGGCTCCGGGGGCTCCGGCGACGTGTACGCCGACATGCTCGCGGCGCTGGAGAGCGAGGAGGTCGACGCCGTCATCGACGACGACGTCGTCTTCGTCCCGCTCGGCGAGTCCGACCCGCGCTTCGAGCTGGCCTTCACCGTCAAGACCGGCAACCGCTGGGGCATCGGCGTGTCGAAGGAGCGCGGCGACGTGCGCGAGGAGATCGACGGCGCCCTGGCGCGCGTCATCGCGGACGGTCGCCACCGGAAGGTGTGGCAGGCCGAGCTGCCGACCCTGGAGTACCCGTTCGACGACGACGTGGAGGTCTGACGTGCGGCCGCTCGTGGCCGTGATCGGGCAGCGGTGCATCACCGTCCCGATCCTGCGCTTCAGCGCCACCCTGGCGTCCGAGGCGATCTGCGAGGCCGTGTACGCCGCCGGCGGAGAGCCGGCGATCGTGCACGGCCCCGCGGCCGACCCCGGCGACGGCCTCGCGCTGCGCCTGGACCGGTTCGACGGCGTGCTGCTGCCCGGCGGCGCCGACCTGGACCCGCAGCACTACGGACAGGAGCCGGTCGCGGAGATCGCCGGCGTCGTCGCCTTCCAGGACGACCTGGACCTGGCGACCGCACGCGCGGTCGTGGCGTCGGACGTCCCGGCGCTCGCGATCTGTCGCGGGATGCAGGTGTTGAACGTCGCCCTCGGCGGCACCCTGCACCAGCACCTCACCGAGACCTCCGTGCGTCACCACGACGCGGTCCACGACGTCGACGTCCTCGAGGACTCGCGGCTGCGCCAGGCCGTCGGCTCCACGCGGATCGACGTGTCCTCCTACCACCACCAGGGGCTCGACCGGCTCGCCGAGGACCTCGTCGTCACGGCGACCGCCGCCGACGGCGTCATCGAGGCCGTCGAGCACCGCACGGCCGACGTGCTCGCGGTGCAGTGGCACCCGGAGGACCGGCATGCCACCTCCGCGACGGACGCGGCGCTGTTCGCCGACCTCGTCGAGCGGGCGCACAAGAAGGCGGTGTCGCGATGAGCATCGAGGTACGCGTCGAGGAGGTCATGCCCGAGCGATCCGCCGCGTCGCCGATCGCGCACATCGGCGTCCTCGTGTCGCTGAACTTCCCCGACATGACCGAGGAGACGGCCGACCTGGTCCGCCGCTTCACGCGGGTCTCGCTGCGGACGCTGGTGGAGGTCGGCGCCTCGTTCGAGCTGCTCGACACGTCCACGCCGCTGCCCGATCCGTCGGTGGCCGCCCGGTTCGACGGGTTGCTGCTGCTGGGTGGGGGCGACATCGACGCCTCCTGCTACGGAGGACCCACCGACGGGCCGGTCCCCCACTCCTACGGCATCGACGCCCGCGCCGATCACGACGCCTTCGCGGCCATCGAGGCCGCCGAGGCCGCCGATCGACCCGTCTTCGGCATCTGTCGCGGCTCGCAGCTGATCAACGTGCACCGCGGCGGCACGATCATCCCCGACATCGAGGACTACGGGCTCCACCGCGGCGGCCCGGGCGAGCCGATGTTCCTCGACGAGAAGATCGAGATCGAGCCCGGCACCCGCCTGCGGGCGATCCTCGGCGCCGACTCGACCGTCGGCCGCTCCGGCCACCACCAGGCGGTCGACGTCGTCGGCACGGGGCTCGTCGCCGCCGCGCGCGCGCTCGACGGCACCGTCGAGGGCGTCGAGGATCCGGAGCGCTGGACGCTCGGCGTCCAGTGGCACCCCGAGGACGACGACGGCCCGGCCGACGCCCGCCTCCAGCTGTTCGGCAGCTTCGTCGAGGCGTGTGCTGCTGCGCGCCACGGTGAATCCGTCAGAGACTGAACTCAACCCACCGAAGGAAGGCCCACCCCCATGACCGACTACGCCGTCCACGACCCCAGCACCGGCGAGCTGGTGCAGTCCTACCCGACCGCGACCGACGCCGACATCAGCTCGGCGCTGGAGCGCGCCTCGTCCGCCTACCGGACCTGGGGCAGGACCACCGAGCCGAAGGAGCGCGCCGCGCTCATCACCCGTGTCGCCGAGCTCCACGAGGAGCGGGCGGACGAGCTGGCCGACATCATCGTCCGCGAGATGGGCAAGCCCCACGACGAGGCCAAGGGCGAGGTGGAGTTCAGCGCCGCGATCTACCGCTACTACGCCGACAACGCCGAGAGCTTCCTCGCCGACGAGCCCATCGACCTGCTCGACGGCACCGGCGACGCGCTGATCCGGCGCCGCCCCGTGGGCGTGCTGCTGGGCATCATGCCGTGGAACTTCCCGTACTACCAGGTCGCCCGCTTCGCCGGACCGAACCTTGCGGTCGGCAACACCATCGTGCTCAAGCACGCGCCTCAGTGCCCGGAGTCGGCCGCCGCGATCGAGGCGATCTTCGCCGAGGCCGGCTTCCCCGACGGCGCCTACGTCAACGTCTACGCCACGAACGACCAGGTGGCCGACATGATCGCCTCGCCGATCGTCCAGGGCGTCTCCCTCACCGGCTCGGAGCGTGCCGGCGCCGCCGTCGCCGAGATCGCCGGACGCAACCTCAAAAAGGTCGTCCTCGAGCTCGGCGGGTCCGACCCGTTCATCGTGCTCGGCACCGACGACCTCGACGCCACCGTGACCGCCGCGGCGCAGGCCCGCCTGGGCAACACCGGCCAGGCGTGCAACGCGGGCAAGCGCTTCATCGTCACCGACGAGCTCTTCGACGACTTCGTCGCCGCGTTCAAGGACAAGCTCACCGAGCTCGCTCCCGCTTCCCCGCTGTCCTCGGTGACTGCGGCGGAGCGCTTGGCCGAGCAGGTCGACGCGGCGGTGGCCGCCGGTGCGGAGCTGCACACGACCGGAGAGCGCGAGGGCGCGTTCTTCCCCGTCGGCCTGCTGACGGGCGTCACGCCGGAGAACCCCGCCTTCCGCGAGGAGCTCTTCGGTCCCGTGGCGACGGTGTTCAGGGTCGGCTCGGAGGACGAGGCCGTCGAGCTGGCGAACGACACGCCGTACGGCCTGGGCTCCTACGTGTTCACGCCCGACGCCGAGCAGGCGCGCCGCGTCGCCGAGCGGCTCGACGTGGGCATGGTGTTCGTCAACGGCGTCGACGCCGACGGTGTCGAGCTGCCGTTCGGCGGCGTGAAGCGCTCCGGCTTCGGCCGCGAGCTGGGCCGCTACGGCATGGACGAGTTCGTCAACAAGAAGCTGATCCGCACGATCGTCTGATCGTCGTCGTATGAGGCCGGGGCTGCGGGGAGCCCCGGCCTCCTTCCCCTCCGAGGAGAACAGATGAACCAGCGCCGCCTCGCCGTGCTGCACCTGCGCACCGAGCGTCCCCACGCCACCGACTACCAGGACTCGCTGGACCGGCTCAACGACGCCGCCCTGCGCGTCGCCCGCCGGCAGGGATGGGTCGTCGACGTGGTGCCCTCGTCCGATCTGCCTCCCGAGGCCACCGCGACGGCCGTCGACCGAGCGGACGCCGTGGTCCTCATGGGCGGCGAGGACGTGGACCCCGAGTTCTGGGGCGGACCGACGGACTACCCCGACGGAGGTCATCACGAGCCGCTGGCCGACGTGGCCCACATCTCGGCCGTCCGTGCGTGCCTCGTGGCGGGCACTCCCCTGCTGGGCCTGTGCCGCGGCCTGCAGGTGATCAACGTCGCACTCGGCGGCACCCTCGTGCCCCACCTGCCCACCACGCACCTGCATCGCAAGGAGGGTGACGACGACTACGCCCGTCACCGCGTGACCCTCGTCGGCACCCACCTGCACCCCGCGGTCGAGGCGAGCCGAGAGGTCCGCTGCTCGCACCACCAGGCCGTCGAACGGCTCGGCCGGGGACTCCTCGTCGCCGCGCGCGCCGACGACGGCGTGGTCGAGGCGCTCGTGCACGAGAGCGCGCCGATCACCGGCATCCAGTGGCACCCGGAGCACCCGGACACGGCCGACGAGCAGCTGGCGCCACTCTTCGACCGGCTGCTCAGGCAGAGCGCTCAGGGTGCGGTTTCCTGAGAATTCGATAGAAATGACGCATGATCGGATTTCTTGTAGCAGGCCTCATCATCGGAGTTCTGGCCCGACTCATCAAGCCCGGCAAGCAGAACCTCGGCATCCTCGCCACGTTGGCGTTGGGCCTCGTGGGCTCCCTCATCGGCGGCCTCATCGCGCAGGCCTTCGGCACGGGCGGCATCTGGGAGCTGAACGTCCTGGGCTTCGTCCTCGCCGTCATCGCGGCCGTCCTGCTCATCGGCGTCGCCGAGGGCCTGGCCGGCAAGCGCGGTCACACGAACCGCGTCTGACACCACCACCCGTACCGCTGCAGCGGGGCGTCCGAGATCCTCGGGCGCCCCGCTGTCATGTGCTGTCCCACCCCGTTACCATTCGGGACGCCGAAGTCACGTCATACTCACCAGCCCCACCCGTCACATCACCGGCGGGGCGTCCGAGGTGCCACCATCTCGGGGGTCAGGCTGGGGCGCCCCGTTCCCAGAACAAGGCTGCTGGACCCGGACGACACCCGGACGCGTAATATCGTCGGTCGACGGATACGGCAACTCGGGGCGCTACCGTCGTCCTACTCAGCGGTACGACATCACCTGGAGGAACCGGCGTGACGACCCCTGCCCACTGGTCTCGCAGGCGTGTGGGCTTCGCCGTCCTCACCATCGCCTCGACCTTGGCCGCACTGGTCACCAGCGCAGGAGCGGCCGCCCCGGCTGCGTCCCCCACGTCCGCCGCGGCCACCCCCACGAGCACGCCGTCGGCCGAGCCGGGCACGATGCTCGTCGTCGGCGACTCCTACTCCTCCTACTACGGCAACCGCCACAGCCGCTACCCCGGCTGGTGGGCGCTGCTCGGCGCCGAACTCGGCCTCGAGCCGCGACTCGAGGCGGCCGCGGGCACCGGGTTCCTGGCACGTGCCGACAGCTGCGCGTCCACGCGCTTCCGGGCCCGACTCGACACCGTCCGCGCCACCGACCCCGAGATCCTGATGATCGAGGGCGGCCGCAACGACTGGCGCCGCTGCACCGCCGACGGTCGCGTCGTGGAGTCCACCCGCACCGAGATCGAGCAGGCGACCGACGCGTTCTTCGCCGAGCTGGCCGGCCTCTGGGACGAGCTCAACCGCCCGCGTGCCGACGTCTACGTCCTCAGCCCCTGGGGCACCACCAAGGCACGCAAGGGCCGGATCATCCGTCCGATCGTGCGCGAGGCCGCCCAGCGGCACGGCTTCTCGTGGGTCGAGACGCGCCCGCTGTCGCTGGAGCAGGCACCCGACGGGATCCACCCCAACAACGAGGGCAGCCGGTTCCTGCACGAGCAGGTCCTGCAGAACTCCGACCTGTCCCAGCGCTTCCAGCGCGCCTGAGGGCCGCACCACCGTGTCCGTCGACACCGTCCACGCCTTCCTGGCCCAGCACGGCCGCGCGGCCGACGTCCTGCGCACCCCCGGCTCCAGCGCCACCGTCGCCGAGGCCGCGGCCGCCTTCGGCGTCGAGCCGGCGCGCATCGCCAAGACGCTCTCGTTCCGGGGCGACTCACCCGGCTCCTGCGTCCTCGTGGTGATGGCCGGCGACGCCCGCACCGACAACGCGGCCTTCAAGGCGACCTTCGGGCGCAAGACATCGATGCTGAAGGCCGACGAGGTCGAGCCGCTGACCGGCCACCCGGTCGGCGGTGTCTGCCCCTTCGCCAACCCCGCGTCCGCGACCGTCGCACGAGCTCGAGGCACTCTCGGGCGCCGTCGGTTGGGTCAGCGTCAGCCGGCTCGCCTGACCCTCACGCCGACCCGCACGTCACGCAGTGGGGCGACCCCACGCGACGCGGGGCGTCGCACGACGAGCAGCTCCCGACCACGTCACGCCCGCAGCCCGCGCAGTGCGGGCCGCCCTGCAGCCCTGAGTCGTGCAGCGGGAACCCGCAGAACGGGCACTCCCCCTTGCGCACCCGGCGGCCGGGAAGCCGTGCGGCGAGGTACCGCTGCAGCACCCGGAACGCCACAACGGTCGCGACGACGCCCAGCGCGGAGAGCACGAACGGGCCCAGGTCCAGCGGGTCGACGTAGTCCGTGACGTAGTCCACGGCGAAGACGAGCGCCATGATCGCGCCGACCACCGCGGTCGCGAAGGCCAAGGCCACGTACCGCGACTCACGCCGGCGCAGGCGCGCGATCAGCTGGTAGGCGCCGACGGTCCACCCGACCACGAACGCCAGCCGGATGCCGGCGACCAGCCAGCCCTTCAGACCCGACCGGTTCTCGCGTTCGAACTCCTCCTCCGCGTCCCGAGCCGCCTCCGCCGCATCCGTGGCGGTCGCCCTGGCCGACCTCAGCTCGGCGGAGACGCGGTCGTCGGAGCGCTGCGCCTCGGCATAACGCTGGCGTGCCGGCGCGACCGCCTCGCCCTCGGCCAGGGCGACCTTGTACTCCTCGCGCGCGAGGTCGAGCTCGGCTCGCACCTCGCGTCGCGCGCCCGCGGCTTGCTCCAGCTGTTGGTCCGCCTCGGACTCCTCGCGCTGGGCCTGGACGACCGCTGCGTCATTCGTCCGCGGCAGGACGTCGCTGACCCACTGCGGCACCTGGACGTAGAACCAGACGGTTCCGACCAGCAGGAACAGGGCCAGCAGCACCACCAGCAGCCGCTCGCTGCGGGTGGCCTCGATCTCCTCGACGTCGACACGGGTGCTCATCAGGACTCCTTCACGGGGCGGGTGCGCGGGCGGAACGTGACCTCGAGCTCGCAGTCGAGCGCTGCCGCGATCCTCAACAGGGTGTCGAGCTTGGGAGGCCGGGAACCGGTCTCGAAGCGGGCGATCGCCGACTGGGTCGTGCCGCACAGGTCGGCCAGCTCGCGCTGCGAGAGACGTCGGAGCGTGCGCTGGTCGACCACCTGCCGGGCGATGCCCTCGTAGAAGTCGTCATGCTCGATCGGTCCTCGCATGACCGGGACCGTATCGCATCTGTGCTATGTCTGTCCATAGCACGTGTGCAATGTCCGACCGGGTGTCCGCGACGCGATCTACGGTGTCCTCATGGATCCCGTGCAGCGCATCCCCGAGAACCAGGCCGTCCCGTTCGACGACGTGAACATCGCCACCGCCGACCTGCCGCTGAGGGGTGCCGTCGACGCGTTCGCGGGCGACCTGGCCGCGGAGATCCACTCGTACCTCGAGCCGGTCGGGGCGCTCGCCGGCACCGCCGAGGCCCGTGAGCACTGGCACCTGGCCAACACCTGTCCCCCGGTGCACGAGCCCGTCGACCGGTTCGGCCGACGCATCGACGAGATCCGCTTCCATCCCTCGTGGCACTGGCTGATGGAGCGTGGCGTCGGCTTCGGGCTCACCGCGGCCCCATGGACGTCCGATCACCCGTCGGCCCACCTGCGCCGCGCCGCCGGGTTCTACACCTGGGGCCAGGTCGAGCAGGGGCACATGTGCCCGATCACCATGTCGTACGCCGTCGTGCCGGCACTGCGCACCGATCCCGAGCTCGCCGCGCAGTGGACACCGGGCCTGGCGTCCACGACGTACGACTTCGGCCTGCGCGCTCCGCAGGAGAAGGCGGGCCTCCTGGCCGGCATGGGCATGACCGAGAAGCAGGGCGGCTCCGACCTGCGGGTCAACAGCACCATCGCCAAGGCCACCGACGTCCGCGGCGAGTACCGCCTCACCGGCCACAAGTGGTTCACCTCGGCCGCGATGAACGACGTCTTCCTCGTGCTCGCCCAGACCGACGCCGGCTCCACGTGCTTCGTCGTGCCCCGCGTCCTGCCCGACGGCACCCGCAACCCGCTCACGATCGTCCGGCTCAAGGACAAGCTGGGCAACCGGTCGAACGCGTCGAGCGAGCTCGAGTTCGACGACACGTGGGCCGTCCGACTCGGCGAGGAAGGGCGCGGCATCCGGACCATCATCGAGATGGTCTCGGCCACCCGGATGGACTGCATCCTCGGCTCCGCCTCGATCATGCGCAAGGCGTTCGCCGAGGCGGCCTGGCACACCCGGCACCGCTCGGCGTTCGGCGCGCGGCTGATCGACCAGCCGGCGATGGTCGGCGTCCTGGCCGACCTGGCCCTGGAGTCCGAGGCGGGCATGCTGGCCGGCCTGCGCCTCGCGGCCGCGATGGACCGCCCCGACGACGAGCACGAGCGGCGGCTGCGACGCATCGGCCTGGCGCTGGAGAAGTACTGGGTCTGCAAGCGCACCCCGATGATGGTCGGCGAGGCGCTGGAGTGCCTCGGCGGCAACGGCTACGCCGAGGAGTCGGGCATGCCGCTGCTGTTCCGCGAGTCGCCGCTCAACTCGATCTGGGAGGGCAGCGGCAACGTCAACGCGCTCGACGTGCTGCGCGCCCTGTCCCGCGAGGACGGCACGCTCGACGCCTGGCGCACCGAGGTCGGCACCGTGCGGGGCGAGGACGCCCGGCTCGACGCCGCCGTCGACGAGGTGATGCGGCGGCTCGCCGACACCGCTGACGCCGAGGCCTCCGCACGCTGGCTGGCGTCGCGCATGGCGGCGATCCTGCAGGGCTCGCTGATGATCCGTCACTCCAGCCCCGCGGCGGCCGACGCGTTCTGCGCCTCGCGTCTCGGCGGCGACTGGGCGGGCACCTTCGGCACCCTCCCGTCCGGCCTCGACCTTGCGGCCATCGTCGAGAGGGCTCAACCGGCCGTGTGAATTTTGCCTGCGATGCCGCGCGACGCCCGCTCAGCGTCTCGCTATACGGACGAGTGTCCCATCATTCGAGACCTCCGTTTGTTGGACACCCGTCTCAGTGGACAGACTGTCTCCATGCTCGCCGCACAGACCGTATGGCTCGTGGAACGACTCCACGTCGACCTCGGCCGTGCGCGCTCCATGATGTGTCGTTGATCCTGCCCGCCTGCAGTCCCCGCGCCGAGGCCTTGACGCCCGCGCACCAGCCACGCGACAGAGAGCACCATGACCACCACCCCCGCCGCACCCGTCCGCACCCGCCGCCGTAAGGGCGAGGGCCAGTGGGCCCTGGGCTACCGCGAGCCCCTGAACGCGAACGAGCAGGCCAAGAAGGACGACAACCCGCTCAACGTCCGCGCCCGGATCGAGAACATCTACGCGCACCGCGGCTTCGAGAGCATCGACGGTGGCGACCTGCGCGGCCGCTTCCGCTGGTGGGGCCTCTACACGCAGCGCAAGGCCGGCATCGACGGCGGCAAGACCGCCACGCTGGAGCCCGAGGAGCTCGACGACGACCGCTTCATGATGCGCGTGCGCGTCGACGGCGGCCAGCTCTCGCTCGAGCAGCTGCGCGCGATCGCCGACGTCTCGGTCGAGTTCGGCCGCGGCACCGCCGACATCACCGATCGCCAGAACATCCAGTACCACTGGATCGACGTGCGCGACGTCCCCACGATCTGGCAGCGCCTCGAGTCGGTCGGACTGTCCACGCAGGAGGCGTGCGGCGACTGCCCCCGCGTCATCATGGGCAGCCCCGTCGCCGGTGTCTCGGCCGACGAGATCATCGACGGCCGGCCCGCGATCGAGGCGATCGAGAGCCGCTACATCGGCGACCAGGCCTTCTCGAACCTGCCGCGCAAGTTCAAGACCGCCATCAGCGGACACCCCGGCCACGACGTCGTCCCGCAGATCAACGACGTCGCCTTCGTCGGCGCCGTCCACCCCGAGCACGGTCCCGGCTTCGACGTCTGGGTCGGCGGCGGACTCTCCACCAACCCGCACCTGGCCCTGCGCCTCGGGGCCTGGGTGCCCCTGGACGAGGTCCCTGCGGTCTGGGAAGGCGTCGTCAGCATCTTCCGCGACTACGGCTATCGGCGGCTGCGCTCGCGCGCCCGCCTGAAGTACCTCGTGCAGGACTGGGGCATCGAGAAGTTCCGCGAGGTGCTCGAGACGAAGTACCTCGAGCGCTCGTTGATCGACCTCGACGCTCCCCCGATCCCGGACACCCCGGTCGACCATGTCGGCATCCATCGCCAGGTCGACGGCCGCTACTACATCGGCGCCGCCACCACGGTCGGCCGCATCTCCGGCCCGTTGCTGCAGCGGCTCGCCGATGTCGTCGAGGCGCACGGATCCGACCGCGTGGCGCTCACCCCGATGCAGAAGGTCGTCGTGCTCGACGTCGCCGAGGACCGGGTCGAGTCGCTCGTCGCTGCCCTGACCGAGCTCGGGCTGCACGCCCGGCCCTCGCAGTGGCGCCAGCACACGATGGCCTGCACCGGCATCGAGTACTGCAAGCTCGCGATCGTCAACACCAAGGACCGCGCCGCGCACCTGATCGACGAGCTCGAGCAGCGCGTGCCCGAGCTGGACACGCCGATCACGGTCAACGTCAACGGCTGCCCCAACTCGTGCGCCCGCATCCAGACGGCCGACATCGGCCTGAAGGGCCAGCTGGTCATGGACGAGCACGGCAACCAGGTCGAGGGCTTCCAGGTCCACCTGGGCGGCGCGCTCGGCATGGACGCCGGCTTCGGCCGCAAGCTGCGCGCGCACAAGGTCACCGGCGACCAGCTGCCCGACTACGTCGAGAAACTGTCGCGCACGTACCTCGCCCACCGCGAGAGCGGCGAGTCGTTCGCCTCGTGGGTCTCCCGGGCGGACGAGGAGGTGCTCCGATGAGCGAGCGCCTCGTGCCCTATTCGTGCCCGTACTGCGCCGACGAGGACCTGCGTCCGCACGGCGAGACGCACGGCGAGTGGGAGTGCCGCAGCTGTCTGCGCGCCTTCCGACTGAAGTTCCTGGGCCACCTGGCCCGCCACGACACCACCACCACAGCACCGCAGGAAGGGAGGAACGCACGATGACCGCACCCGCACTGATCGCCCTGGCCCATGGCAGCCGCGATCCGCGATCGGCCGACACCATCAACGCCCTCACGGAGGTGGTGGCGTGCATGCGCCCCGACCTGCGGGTCGAGGCCGCCTTCCTCGACCTGTGCGGACCGAGCTTCGACGAGGTCGTCGAGCGCCTGGCCGCCGAGGGCTTCGGCGAGATCGTCGTCGTGCCGCTGCTGCTGACCGACGCGTACCACGCGAAGGTCGACGTGCCGCAGGCCGCGAAGGCGGCGGCCGCCAAGCACGACGTCCGCATCGAGGTCACCAAGATCCTGGGCATCGAGGGCACGTTCCTCAACGTCCTCGACCGCCGGCTGCGCGAGGTGCTGAGCAAGCACCGCGTCCGTGAGCTGGACGCCCTCGTGCTGGCCGGTGCCGGCTCGTCGGACTCCATGGCCAACGCGATGATCGCCCGTGCCGCCCGGGCGTGGGGCGCGCACCACAAGCTGCCGACGATCGCGGCCTTCGCCTCGGCCGCACCGCCGGCCGCCAGCGAGGCGGTGCGCACGCACCGTGCCGACGGGCGTCGTCACATTGCCGTGGGCATGCTCTTCCTGGCGCCGGGCGTCCTGCCCGACCGGGTCACGGAGCTTGCTCTCGAGGCCGGCGCCGTGGCGGTCGCCGAGCCGCTGGGCGTCGCCGACGAGGTCGCCGAGGTGATCCTGGCCCGCTACGCCGTCGGCGCGGTGGACCTGGTCCCGATGGACGCGCTCTTCGCCGACGTCTGAGTCGTCACGGGAAGCGCCTGGTCACATCGTGGCCAGGCGCTTCTTCTCTGCCTCCACGTCGAAGTCGGCCGCGGGCCAGTCCAGTCCGAGCTCGGCCAGGGTCTCGCCGAGCATCGTGGCGATGGCCCAGTTGCGGTACCACTTGCGGCCGGCGGGGACGACGTGCCACGGGGCGTGCTCGGTGGAGCACCGCTCGAGGACGACCTCGTAGGCCTCCTGGTACCGCGGCCACAGCGCCCGCTCGTCGAGGTCGCCGGGGTTGTACTTCCAGTACTTCGTCGGGTCGTCGAGCCGCTCGGCGAGGCGCTCCTTCTGGTCGTTCGCGCTGATGTGCAGGAAGCACTTCAGCAGCACTCCCCCGTCGTCGACGAAGCGCTTCTCGAAGTCGTTGATCGCGTCGTACCGGCGCTCGATCTCGTCGGCGGGGGCGAGCTCGCGGACCCGACCGATGAGGACGTCCTCGTAGTGCGACCGGTCGAAGACCCCGATCATCCCCGGCTCGGGCAGCTGGCGCTCGATCCGCCAGAGGAAGTCCTGGGCGCGCTCCTCCTCGGTGGGCGCCTTGAACGCCGTGATCTTCAGGCCCTGCGGGTCGACGAGTCCGGCGACGTGCCGCAGCGTGCCGCCCTTCCCCGACGTGTCCATGCCCTGGAGCAGGATCAGCACCTTGCGGTCGGTGGTGCCCGCGCGGCCGTTGGCGAAGAGCAGCTCCTGGGTCTGCATCAGCTGCTCGCCGATCTGGGGCAGCTGGAGCTGGGCGTCCTTCTTCTTCCCCTCGAATGCCGGGGTGTCGTCCGAGGGCCGCGAGGCGAGGTCGATCGGTCCTGAGGTCGCGAGCGTCGAGCGAAGGTCCGTCATTCCGGCAGTATGCCCCAGCTCGCCCTACCGTGGTCTTATGCCGGATCTGAAACAACTCGCCGACCTGTACGCCTACCCCGACTCCCACAAGCCGTGGCTGCGGACCAACTTCGTCGCCTCCGTCGACGGTGCGGTCCAGGACCCGCAAGGACTCTCGGGCAGTCTCGGCGGCGAGCCGGACGCCAAGGTCTTCAAGGTCCTGCGCAGCCTGTCCGACGTCGTGGTGGTCGGGGCCGGCACGGTGCGCGCCGAGGGATACCACCCCATCTCCGCCGACTCCGTGCACGAGAAGCTGCGCGAGGGCCGGTCGCGCGTGCCGCAGCTGGCCGTCGTCAGCCGCAGCCTCGACCTGCCCGAGCAGCTGCTGGCCCCCGGACTGATGGTGATCATCCCGGCCAGCTCGCCGGTTGAGAAGCGGCAGCAGCTGTCGCAGACGGTCGAGGTCGTGGTGGCCGGCGAGAACGAGGTCGACTGGCCCGCCGTGCTGGACGCGTTCGCGGCTCGGGGCCTCAACCGGATCCTGTGCGAGGGCGGGCCCGACCTGCACGGCACGCTGGTCGACCTGGACCTCGTGGACGAGGCGTGCCTGACCATCTCGCCCCACCTCCTGGGTGGGCCGGCCAAGCGGATGACCGTGGGCGCGCGGGCCGTCGAGCTGCCGATGCGGCTCGGTCACAGCTTCGACGACGACGGGGTCCTGTTCACGCGGTGGGTCCGCGACCGCCGGGCCGCCTAGTCTGTGGTCATGTACAACGTGGCCCTGCTGGTGGAACGACAGCTCATCGACCTCGACGCCGACCAGATCCTCGCCCTGCACGAGGGGGTGGACGACCAGGTCGCCTATCACATGCTGCTGCCCGTCGACGCGTCCCCGGCGGCGCTGAGCGCCTCGATGACGGCCTTCGGCGGCGCCCAGTTCGTGCCCCTCGAGGAGCCGACCGCCTACTCGCGCATCGAGGACGAGCTGCGCGTCGAGGCCCAGCAGGAGCTCGACGCCTCGGCCGCGCTGCTCACCGAGCGCGGGCAGCAGGTCACGACGAAGCTGGTCGACTACGACCCGATCGACGCCCTCGTCGACCTCGTGAAGGAGAAATCCTGCGACGAGGTCATCATCTTGACCGAGCCGCACATCGTCCGTGAGTTCCTTCACCTCGATTGGACGTCGCGAGCGAGAAGAAAACTGGACGTTCCGACGTTGCACCTGTTGGAACACCTGACTTTCGACGAACAGGCGGAAATGTGAGCGACCAGACTGACAAGACCTACGCGGTCGACCGTCCCGACGAGGAATGGCGCGAGCAGCTCAGCGCCTCCGAGTACCACGTGCTGCGCCAGGCCGGCACCGAGCGGCCCTTCAGCAGTGACTACGAGCACGACCCCACGCCCGGCGTCTACCGCTGCCGTGGCTGCGGCGCCGAGCTGTTCCGCAGCGACACCAAGTTCGACGCCCAGTGCGGCTGGCCGTCGTTCTACACCCCGCTGGCCGAGGACCGGGTCGAGTACATCGAGGACACCACCCTCGGCATGAAGCGCACCGAGGTGCGCTGCGCGAACTGCGGCTCGCACCTGGGCCACGTGTTCGCCGGCGAGGGCTTCGACACCCCCACCGACCTGCGCTACTGCATCAACGGCATCTCGCTGGACCTGCAGGCCGACTGACACCCGGTTCCGCGCCTCCGCGCGCGAGATCTGTAGCGGTGCGCACCCTTTCCGAGCGGGAAAGGGTGCGCACCGCTACGCATGTCCCGGACAACGTTGTCCACAGCGTTGAGACGGGGACTCCCCCGGCGGGTCCGCCCTCGCTAGGGTTCCTGCAACTCGGGTTGACGCCGACGAGTCTGGGGGGACGATGCGGGCACCGATGATTGCCGTCGTGGCAGCACTCGCGCTGACATTGAGCGCATGCTCCGAGGACGACCCTCCCCCGCCGGACCCCACCTCCGCGGCCACCGCCCCCGCTAACCCGGACGCCACGCTCCCGCCCATGCCGGAGGTGGCAAGCGAGTTCACGCCGAACGGCGCCTCGACGTTCGTCAGGTACTACGTCGGCGTTCTCAGCTACGCGGGGCAGACGGGAGACGTCGACGAGTTGACCCGCCTCTCCGATTCGAATTGCGGAGGGTGCAGCGACTACATCCGCTTTTTTCGCGAGACCTACGCCGGCGGCGGTTGGATCCGCGGCAGAACCTGGGTCAATGGAGACACGCAACTCTGGTTCGACAGCTCGCAAGATGGCGAGACTCGAGCGACGACGTCCGTGCGTATCGCGGCTGGGACGCTCAAACCTGATTCCGAGAGCAACCCAACGAACGCACCGGCTTCAGCCCATAAGGTCACATTCGGACTTACGTTCGATGGCAATTGGACGATGACGCAATTGGTGTCTGGGGATCCGTCATGATCGCGACGGCGCTCTTTCTCGGGTTCTTCCTCCCCGCATCACCGAGTGTCGACCCGGTCGCTGACACGCCCGACGTGATCGTGCGAGACCGCAAGTGGAAGCCGAAAGTCCCCGGGCCCATTCGGATCAAGGATCCGGGTAACCCCATCGGGCCGGCAGAGCCGATACCCGTCGAGGAGACGGATCCATTCTTCTGCCGCGCCGAGGCACCGTTCCCCCAGGACGATTGCATCCCTCCGCCGGAACCCGCCGACCCTGCTGACCCGGCCGAACCCGAAGCCCCGGCGGTCACTCCGGGCGACGTGGCCGAGGAGGTGCGACGCATCGGGCTCCCGCGACTGAAGGTCGCGGTGCAACCGGCCGGCTCGACCCTGGTGAACCTCGAGACGATCTTCCACACCACGGCCGCGCCGATCGAGCGGACGGTGCCCATCCTGGGCTCCACCGTCGACCTGCGCGCCGCGCCGGCCACGTACACATGGCATCACGGCGACGGCACGACGCAGGCCACCTCCCGTCCCGGGCGCCCGTACCCCGCGCTGGACGTCGTGCACCGCTACCGCGAGCCCGGTCGCGTCGCCGCACGCGTGGACGTCACCTACCGCGTCACCTACCGGATCGACGGCGGCGCGTGGCAGGACCTCGGCGCCACCATCACCGCCGCCGGACCCGCCACCACACTCCGCGTCCGCGAGGCACGACCCGTCCTCACCGACTGACGCACTCCAGGGCGCCGAGTGGCGCAGAAACGCCCGCCACTCGGCGAGTGGCGGGCGGTTTTGCGCCACTCGCGGAGGGGGTGGCGAGAGACCTCAGGGCCAGAGGTCGGTCAGCTCGGCCGGCGACATGAGGCGGCCGGTGTAGAACGGCAGCTCCTCACGCACGTGCAGACGGGCGTCCGTCGCGCGCAGGTCGCGCATCAGGTCGACGATGCGGTGCAGCTCATCGGCCTCGAAGGCGAGCAGCCACTCGTAGTCGCCCAGCGCGAACGACGCGATCGTGTTGGCGCGCACGTCGGCGTAGTCGCGGGCGGCCTCGCCGTGCTCGCGCAGCAGGCGGCGGCGCTCCTCGTCCTCCAGCAGGTACCACTCGTACGACCGCACGAACGGGTACACGCAGATGTAGCGCTTCGTCGTCTCGTCGGCGAGGAAGTTCGGCACGTGCGAGCGGTTGAACTCGGCGGGGCGGTGCAGGCCGACGTTCGACCAGACCGGGGCCAGGTGCGAGCCGAGCTCGGTGCGGCGGAACGCGTTGTAGGCGTCCTGCAGCGCGTCGATCTCCTCGGCGTGCCACCAGATCATGAGATCGGCCTCGGCGCGCATGCCGCTGATGTCGTAGGTGCCGCGCACGACGACGTCGTCGAACTTCGCGAACAGGCTGTCGACCTCGGCGGCCATCGCCGCGCGGTCGCCGCCCGCCAGCGGGCGCTCGACCCGGAACACCGAGTACATGGCGTACCGGATGGTGGCGTTGATCTTCTCGGCATCGACCTCGTGCGAACTCATGACCCCATTCTCACCCGGCCATGGTTCGCTCGGCCGCGGCCCTCCCGGTCGCGACGACCGCGGCGATCCCGACCCCCTCGTACGCGGCGCCGCAGACCTCGAGTCCGGGCACGGCCGCGACGTCGTCCAGCACCGTGCGCACGAGGTCGCGGTGCCCGACCTCGTACTGCGGCAGCCCGCCGCCCCAGCGCTGGACGACCGAGGCCGTCACCGTGCCGATGGCACCCGCGGGCTCGACGATCGACCTCAGGTCCGCCGCGGCCACGTCGACGAGGGTCGCGTCGTCGCGCTGCAGCATCGCCGTGTCGCCGGCGCGGCCGATCGACGCGCGAACGATGGTCGCGTCGCCGGCGGCCTCGGCCAGCCACGCCCACTTGCGCGACGAGAAGGTCGCGGCCTTGATGGTCGTCGGCTCGACCGGTGGCACCAGGAACCCGGTGCCGGCGGGCAGGTCCGCGCCCTCCAGCACCATCGCGACGACCGCCATCGAGGCGTAGTCGAGGCCTGCCAGCGCGAAGGCCGCACGCGGCGCCGCCTCCGCCAGCAGTCGGGCGGCTGCCGGCGCGGGCGCGGCCATGACCACGGCGTCGAACCGCTCGCGGACGGGCGCGGTGGTGGGTCCCACGACGAGCTCCCAGCCGGCCCCGTCACGACGCACCGAGCGCACCGTGGCGCGCGTGCGCACCTCGAAGCCACCGGCGTCGACGACGGCCTGCGGCAGCCGTCCCACTCCCGCGCGCAGTCCGACCAGCGCCGGGCCCGGTGCCTTGGGCGCCGCGGCGCGCTCGGCGGCACCGGCCAGCAGGTCCGGACCGAGCTGCCCGATGACGGGCGCGGCGGCCTGCAGCGACAGCCGGTCGGCGTGGCCGGCGTAGACGCCGCCGAGGAGCGGCTCGACCAGTCGGTCGACGACCTCGCGACCGAGGCGCTCGGCGACGAACGAGGCGACCGACACGTCCTCGGTCGGCACCGGCACGGACGTGGACGTCACGGAGCCCTCGAGGATCCCGGAGGCGTCGAGCGCGACCAGGTCGGACGGCACGCCCATGATCGTGGGCGGCAGCGGCCGCAGCGCGCCGCGGCTCCAGACCATCGACGGGATCGGCTCGGGGGCGACGACCTCGCCGGACAGCCCGACCGCCTCGACGAGGTCGAGCGCCTCGGGACGACGGGCCAGCATCGCCTCGGCGCCGACGTCGACCGTGAGATCGCCGAGGCGCGACTGGCGCACCTTGCCGCCGATCTCCGGCGAGCCCTCCAGCACGACGGGCGCGGCGCCGGCCGCGGCCAGGTGGAACGCGGCGGACAGCCCCGCGATGCCACCGCCGATGACGGCGACGCGCACGTCAGCCCTCCGGCTCGTAGGAGTGGACGAAGTCCACCAGCCGGGTCAGGGCGTCGGCGTCGGTGGCGGGCAGGACGCCGTGGCCGAGGTTGAACACGTGACCGTGGGCGGCCCGGCCGGCGTCGATGATCTGCGCGGCGCGGGCGTGCACGACCTCGGTGGGCGCGAACAGCAACGTGGGATCGAGGTTGCCCTGCACGGCGCGCTGTCCGACGCGGCCGATGGCCTCGTCCAGCGGCACGCGCCAGTCGACGCCCACCACGTCGGCGCCGGCCTCGCCCATCCGCGACAGCAGCTCGCCCGTGCCCACGCCGAAGTGGATCCGGGGCACGTCGAGGTCGGCGACGGAGTCGAGCACCGCGGCGGAGTGGGGTCGCACGTACGTGTCGTAGTCGGCCGGCGACAGGGCGCCCGCCCACGAGTCGAATAGCTGGATCGCCGACGCGCCCGCCTCGACCTGCAGGCGCAGGAACTGCGACGCGATCGCCGCGATGCGGCCGAGCAGCGCGTGCCAGAGCTCGGGATCGCGGTACATCAGCTCCTTGGTGCGGCGGTGGTCGCGCGAGGGTCCGCCCTCGACGAGATAGGACGCCAGCGTGAACGGCGCACCGGCGAAGCCGATGAGCGGCGTGCCCCCCAGCTCCTGCACGAGCCCCTTGACGGCGTCGGTGATCGAGGTGACGTCGTCGGGCTCGAGATCGCGCAGCGTCGCGAGCTGGTCGGCCGAGCGGATCGGGTCGGCCACCACCGGTCCGGTGCCGGGGACGATGTCGAGGTCGATGCCGATCGCCTTCAGCGGCACGACGATGTCGGAGAAGAAGATCGCCGCGTCCACGCCGTGCCGGCGCACCGGCTGCATCGTGATCTCGACGACCATGTCGGTGCGGAAGCACGACTCCAGCATCGGCACGCCCTCGCGGATCGCCAGGTACTCCGGCAGCGAGCGGCCGGCCTGACGCATGAACCACACCGGCGTGTGGGAGGGCTCCAGCCCCCAGCAGGCCTGCAGGAAGGGGCTCGTCGTGGCGCTGTCGAGGGCGGGGTCGCGAACGTCGTTGGTCACCCCTCGAGTCTCTCACCCCCTGCGTGTCGCCCCCTCCAACCCCTGCGATCGTGCCTAAGATCACGGTGTGGGCGCCCGTACGAAGCTCGAAGGCATCCCGGCACCGTTCACCCGCGCTGTCGAGGAGGTGAAGCGCGCCGTCGCGCGCCCCGAGCTCGAGCTCGGTGAGATGCCCGCACCGCAGCGCATCGCCCCCTTCGCGCACGCCATGACCGCCGACGTGGTCGTCGCCGACGCCGAGCTGGGCACGGGCCGCTTCATCCTGCTGCACGATCCCGCGGGCAACGACGCGTGGAACGGCACGTTCCGGTGCGTCACGTTCGCTCGCGCCGAGATCGAGCAGGAGATGGCCACCGATCCCCTGATCACCCAGGTCGGCTGGAGCTGGCTCACCGACGCGCTCGACGACGCGGGTGCCGAGCACACCAACCCCGCCGGCAGCATCACCGTCGTCCGCTCCGAGGGCTTCGGCGCGATGACCGACGACGAGGCCGACGCCCAGATCGAGGTGCGTGCCTCCTGGACCCCGCACGGCGCCCTCGACGCGCACGCGTCCGCCTGGATGGAGCTGCTCGGCAAGCTGGCCGGCCTCCCCCCACTGGCCCCCGGCGTCGTCCCCCTCACCCGGAGGCGTGCGGCCCGTTGACGACCGACCACGACGCGACGCCCGACGCCGCTCCGGAGGAGACGCCCGCGCCGGCGCTGCCCCGGCTCGGCCTGCGCGAGCCCCTGACCCCGGTCGTCGACACCGACGACGCCCTCGCCCGCGCCTGCGCCGAGATCTCGCTCGGTGAGGGCCCGATCGCACTCGACGCCGAGCGTGCGTCCGGTTACCGCTACTCCCAGCGCGCCTACCTCGTGCAGGTGCGCCGCGAGGGCTCGGGCACGTGGCTGATCGACCCCATCGCCTTCCCCGACCTCAGTGAGCTCGGCCTGGCGTTCGGCGACGCCGAGTGGATCCTGCACGCCGCCACCCAGGACCTCCCGTGCCTGGCCGAGGTCGGCCTGCGGCCCGCGTCGCTGTTCGACACCGAGCTGGCCGGGCGGCTGCTGAACCTGCCGCGCGTCGGCCTGGCCGCCCTCGTCGAGCACTACCTCGGCATGAGCCTGGCCAAGGAGTTCTCGGCCGCCGACTGGTCCACCCGCCCGCTGCCCGACCCGTGGCTCGAGTACGCGGCCCTCGACGTCGAGGTCCTGCTCGAGCTGCGCGAGGCCGTGCTGGCCGACCTCATCGCCGCCGGCAAGGACGGCTGGGCCCGCGAGGAGTTCGACGCGCTGCTGTCCTTCACGGGTCCGCCGCCGCGCAAGGACCCGTGGCGCCGCACCTCGAGTATCCACAAGATCCGCAGCCGCCGGGCGCTCGCCATCGTGCGCTCCCTGTGGCACGCCCGCGACGCCATCGCCGCCGACCGCGACACGACACCCGGGCGCATTCTGCCCGACGCGGCGATCGTGTCCCTGGCCACGCAGGCGCCCGACTCGTTCTCGGCGCTCAAGAACGACCCCACGATGCGCCGTCGCGGCCCGCGCCGCTTCCTCGAGGACTGGTTCAGCGCGATCGAGGACGCGATGGGCCTGCCAGACGACGAGCTCCCCACCTCGGGCCAGCGCTCCGACGGCCCGCCGCCGCCGCGCGCCTGGGCCGACAAGGACCCGGTCGCCGCCGCCCGGCTCGTGCGGGTCCGCGAGGTCGTCACCCAGGTCGCCGAGCAGAACGACCTACCCGCCGAGAACCTGATCAGTCCCGCGTTCGTCCGGGCCCTGGCGTGGCAGCCGCCCGCCGACCTGAGCCCCGACGCCATCGCCGCCGACCTCGCCGAGCGCGGCAGCCGCACCTGGCAGGTCCAGCTGGTGTCGGGCCCGATCGCCGCCGCGCTCGTCGATCCCTGAGCCGACCTGCGGACAGCGTCGAGGGCGCGGGTTTACTCTCGAACGCATGGCCGACTTCCACAAGCCGTCGTTGCCCGGAGCCGTCGTGTTCGACACGCTGGCCGACCAGGACGACCCCGCGGAGCGCTCGGCGGCCGGCCACCGCATCGCGAACCTCCTGGTCCGGGGTGCGCACGACCGCGACGACCGCGACCTGATCGACCGCGTGCTCCACCTCGCCGACTCCGAGGGCATGGGCGCGATCGCCGAGCTCTGGTCGAAGGCCCCGGCCGAGACGCTCTCGGGCGCCCTGTGGCGCCTGTACGCGTTGCGGACGTGGGTTCACCACAACCCGATCCAGGCGTCGCGCGAGTACGTCGCCGGCCGCGCCTACGCGCCCGTGCAGGAGGTGCTCGCCGGCGTCGTCGACCCGCCCGGCCCCACCGAGGTCATCGAGCTGGTCGACACCGTCGTCCGCGGCATCGTCGCGACCGACTTCGACATCGCCCTCGACCGTGCCGCGGCCTTCGCGCACATCGTGGGCGTCGGCCGCGGCCAGCTCGACGACAGCGACGCCGCCAGTGCCGCGCGGCTGGTCGACACCGCCCGCCAGTTGCGCGCCGCCGCCGACGCCGAGCGACGCGGCGACCTGCACTGAGCTTGGGTCGCGTCGTCTAAACTGGTGCGTGCGCCGGGTCGCGGTAGCCCCGGGTCCCAACATCAGCCGCTACGAGCGGCCACGCGCCGTGAGGCGCTCCCGACCCGGCGCACCCACTCCCCCGATCACCGTCTCCGCTCAGCGCGGGGCGAAGGTCGTGTAGGAGTGCTGCGGGGCCAGCAGCTCGTCCAGCGCGGCCGTGTCCTCCGCCGTCGGCGCCCACCGCGCCGCCGCCGCGTTGGCCGCGACCTGCTCGGGCCGGGAGACGCCCGCGATCACCGAGGACACCGCCGGCCGCGACGCCAGGCCGCCCATGGCCAGCTCGAGCAGGCTGATCCCGCGCTCCTGCGCGAACGCCTGCAGCGCCTCGATCCGGTCCCAGTCCGCGCCCTCCCACCGTGCGCGCTGGCCCGCCAACCGCGTGCCCTCCTCCGGTTCCGCCTCCCGTGAGTACTTGCCGGTGAGCAGCCCGTACGCCAGCGGGAAGTACGGGAGCAGCCCGACACCCAGCTCCAGGCACGCCGGCACCAGCTCGACCTCGGCCGCCGGGTTGTAGAGCGAGTACTCGTTCTGGGCGGTCGCGAAGTGGGACAGGTCGGCCGTGCGCGAGACCCAGTCGGCGTCGACGAGCTGCCACGCGGTGAAGTTCGAGCAGCCGATGGCGCGCACCTTGCCCTCGTCGACCAGGCGCGTCATCGCACCGAGGGTCTCCTCGACCGGCGTACCCGGGTCGGGGGTGTGCAGCTGGTAGAGGTCGATCACGTCGGTGCCGAGCCGGCGCAGGCTGGCCTCGGCGGCGCGACGGACGTAGTCGGCGCTGCCGCGCCGGCCGCCGTCGTCGCCGTTGCGTCCCTGCATGTCCATGCCGAACTTCGTCGCGATCACCACCTCGTCGCGTCGTCCCCGCAGCGCCCGCCCGAGCAGCGTCTCGCTCTCGCCCAGCGCGTACGTGTCGGCGGTGTCGAAGAACCGCACGTCCTGATCGAGGGCCGCGTCGACGATGGCGACCACCTGGTCGCCGTCGATGCGCGCCCCGAACGCGTTGCAGCCGATGCCCACGGGGCCGACCTCGATACCGCTCGTTCCCAGCACATGTCGTGTCGTCACGGATCCACCGTAGGACCGTTACACTCGCGGGGTGATCCGGACCACCCATGCCGCGCGGCGTCTCGTCGCGGCCCTGGCGGCCGTGCTGCTCGCCGGCATGATCGGGCTGGGCGCCCTGGCCGGGTTCTCGGGCTCCGACCGTCGCACGGGCGGCACCACCGCCTCCGCCGGTCACGACACCTCGAGCCACCCGCGGGTCACGATGGCCAAGGCCAGCACCGACGACCACGCCGTCTCGGTCGACCTGCCCGCCGGCACGCTCGACGTCGCGCTGAGCCTCGTCACGGCCGCCCTGGTGGCCCTCGCGGTGGCGCTCGCCGCCGCGCAGATCGGCACCGCCGTGCCGGTCCCCGCCGGGCGCGCCCCGCCGCGTCGCTGACGGCCGGTCCCCCGACCGACCGCTCCAGCCCGCTCCCCGAACCTCTGCCGTCCGCGGCTCCACCGAAAGCTCCTCATGTCCTCCAAGACCAATCTCTGGCGCGGGCTCGTCTGCCTCGTCGTCATCCTCGGCGCCGCCGCCGTGGCCCTCACCATGAGTCCCAACCTGGGCCTCGACCTGCGCGGCGGCACCCAGATCACCCTCGAGGCGAAGTCCACCGACCGGGTCAAGGCCGACGCCGAGGCCACCGACCGAGCCGTCGAGGTCCTGCGCGGCCGCGTCGACGGCCTGGGCGTCTCCGAGCCCACGCTCGCCCGCTCCGGCGAGAACCGCATCATCGTCGAGCTGCCCAACGTGCAGGACCCCACGAAGGCCGCCGAGGTCATCGGCCAGACGGCCTCCCTCGAGTTCCGTGAGGTCAAGGCCCCGGCCACCGAGGAGACCAAGCCCGCCGAGGGCGAGGTCGTCCTGCCCGACGAGAGCGGACAGCCGCTGCTGCTCGCCCCGGTCGCGTTCGACGGCAACGGCATCAGCGACGCCGAGGCCGCCATGCCCCAGAACAGCATCGGCGACTGGGTCGTCAACGTGGAGTTCAACGGGACGGGCCGCGACCCGTGGCGCAACCTCGTGACGTCCGCCTGCCAGAACACGGCCGCCGGCAACCGGATCGCGATCGTGCTCGACAACAAGGTCATCTCGTCCCCGGGCATCGTCGACGACCTCTGCCGCTCCGGCGGCGGCGCCTCGACCAGCATCACCGGTGACTTCAAGCAGGCCGAGGCCAAGGACCTGGCGCTGCTGATCAAGGCCGGCGCGCTGCCGGTCCCGGTCGAGATCATCGACCAGCGCACCGTCGGCCCGACGCTGGGCAAGGCGGCCATCGAGGACTCCAAGACCGCGTCCATCATCGGCCTGCTGCTGACCGGCCTCTTCATCATCTTCATCTACCGCCTCACCGGCGTGATGGCGACCATCGCGCTGACGGTGTACGCCCTGATCTCCTACGGCGCCCTCGTCCTGCTGGGCGCCACGCTGACCCTGCCCGGCCTGGCCGGCTTCGTGCTGGCGATCGGCCTGGCGATCGACGCCAACGTCCTGGTCTACGAACGAGCGCGCGAGGAATATCACGAGAACCCGAAGGCCGGCCTGCTGTCGGCCCTCAGCACCGGCTTCTCCAAGGCCTGGTCGGCGATCATCGACTCCAACGTCACGACCGTCCTGGCCGCCGTGCTGCTCTTCTTCCTCTCGGCCGGTCCGGTCAAGGGCTTCGGCATCACCTTGACCATCGGCGTCATCGCCTCGATGTTCTCGGCACTGGTCGTGGCCCGCTGGCTCACCGAGTGGCTGGTCAAGCGCAAGTGGGTCCGCACCCACCCGCAGGCCAGCGGCATCGGCGGCATCTCCAGCCTGCGTCACTGGCTGAACGAGCACGGCCCGTACCTGGTGCGCCGCGCCGGCCTCTGGGTCGTGGCGTCGCTCGGTGTCGCCACGATCATGATCGGCGGCATCCTGGTCAAGGGCCTCGACCTCGGCGTCGAGTTCGCCGGCGGCCGCCAGCTCGAGTACTCCACGGCCAAGCCCATCACGCCCGACGCGGCCCGCGACGCCGTGACCGGCGCCGGATTCTCCGAGGCGGTCGTGCAGTCGTCCTCCGGCGACGGCGGCGAGAACATCTCGGTGCGCCTGCCCAAGATCAGCGAGGCCGAGGCCGAGAAGGTCCGCGCGTCGATCGCCGAGGTCGGCGGCGAGACCGTCCAGGTCCGCTCCGACACCATCGACCCGACCCTGGGCAAGGAGCTGCGCAACAAGGCGCTGCTGGCGTTCCTCATCGCGGTCGCGGCACAGATGGCCTACCTGGCCTGGCGGTTCCGCTGGACCTGGGCCGCCGCCGCCATCGTCTCGATGGCCTCGGTCGTGCTCGCGGTCGTGGGCATCTTCGCCTGGTGGGACAAGCCGATCGACGGCGTCTTCCTGGCCGCCATCTTGTCGATCATCGGCCTGTCGGTGAACGACTCGATCGTCGTCCTCGACCGCATCCGAGAACGGACACGGAACGCCAACATCCCGCTGCGCGAGATGGTCAACGAGGCGATCCTGTCGACGCTGCCCCGAACCGTGAACACGGCCATGGGTGCGACGTTCATCCTCGCCGCGCTGATGGTGCTCGGCGGCGACTCGTTGCGCGACTTCTCGATCGCGGTGCTCCTGGGCCTGCTGTTCGGTCACTTCTCGACCGTCTTCACGGCCGCCACGCTGGGTCTGCTGCTCGAGGAGAAGTGGCCGTACAACCCGGACCGGGACCCGCGGCACAAGGCCGACCCCTACTCCCACATCCTCGACGGGCGCGGACTGCCCGACGAGGGCGCGGTGGTCTGATCGCGCGGTAGCGTGCGGCCATGACGAACACGCCGCCGGAGGACCCGCAGGACCCGCGCCCGGACCCCGACCCGGGCGCGGGCGACCACGACCCGACCGTGCGCTTCGGCGCGACGCCGCCTCCGCCGCCTCCTCCTCCGCCCCCGCCGCCGCCCGGCGCGGGGGCGGCGGGATGGCCGCAGGGCCCCGGCTGGCAGACGCCGGGGGCGCCCTACGGGATCGACCCGAAGACCGGCCTGCCGTTCTCGGACAAGTCCAAGATCGTGGCCGGCCTGCTGCAACTGCTGATTCCCCTGGGAATCGGGCGCTTCTACACCGGGCACACCAGCATGGGCGTGGCGCAGCTCGTGGTCACGGTCGTCACGTGCGGCATCGGCGCCATCTGGCCGTTCATCGACGGCATCATCACGCTCGTCTCCGATCCGAAGGACGCCCAGGGACGGCCACTGCGGTCCTGATCGGGCGGCCCGGGGACGCGGTGACATGATGGGGTCATGACCATCGCGAACCACGTGGTCGACCTCATCGGCGACACTCCCCTAGTCCGGCTCAACTCGGTGGTACCCGAAGGCGCGGCGACCGTCGTCGCAAAGCTCGAGTACTTCAACCCCGGTGGCAGCTCCAAGGACCGCATCGCGGTGAAGATGGTCGACGAGGCCGAAGCGTCCGGCGCCCTCAAGCCCGGCGGCACCATCGTCGAGCCGACCTCCGGCAACACCGGCGTCGGCCTGGCCCTCGTCGCCCAGCAGCGCGGCTACTCGTGCATCTTCGTCTGCCCCGACAAGGTCAGCGAGGACAAGCGCAACACGCTCAAGGCCTACGGAGCCCAGGTCGTCGTGTGCCCCACGGCCGTGCCGCCGGAGCACCCCGACTCCTACTACAACGTCTCCGACCGCCTGGTGCGTGAGACCCCGAACGCCTGGAAGCCCGACCAGTACTCCAACCCGGCCGGGCCCGCCAGCCACTACGAGACCAGCGGTCCGGAGATCTGGAACGGCACCGACGGGCGCGTCACCCACTTCGTGGCGGGCGTCGGCACGGGCGGCACCATCTCGGGTGCCGGCAAGTACCTCAAGGAGCAGAACCCCGACCTCAAGGTGATCGGCGCCGATCCCGAGGGATCGGTCTACTCCGGCGGCACCGGGCGGCCGTACCTGGTCGAGGGCGTCGGCGAGGACTTCTGGCCCTCCGCGTACGACCCCTCGATCCCCGACGAGATCATCGCGGTCTCGGACGCCGACTCGTTCGACATGACCCGCCGTCTCGCCCGCGAGGAGGGCCTGCTGGTCGGCGGCTCGTGCGGCATGGCCGTCGTCGCCGCGATCCGCGTGGCCGAGCGGCTGGGACCGGACGACATGGTCGTCGTCCTGCTGCCCGACGGTGGCCGCGGCTACCTGTCCAAGATCTTCAACGACGACTGGATGGCGTCGTACGGCTTCCTGCGCACCCCGCTGGACGGCCACAGCTCCGACCTGCACGTCATCGACATCCTGCGGCGCAAGTCCGGCGAGATGCCGGCGCTGGTGCACACGCACCCGTCCGAGACCGTCCGCGACGCGATCGAGATCCTGCGCGAGTACAACGTCTCGCAGATGCCGGTCGTCGGCCCCGAGCCGCCGGTCGTGATCGGCGAGGTCGCCGGCAGCGTCAGCGAGCGCGAGCTCGTCAGCGCGGTCTTCGAGGGCCGCGCCAAGCTGACCGACGCCGTCGCCCAGCACATGGAGGCGCCGCTGCCGATCATCGGCTCCGGCGAGGACCTCGCGGCGGCCCTGGAGGCGTTCAAGGGCAGCGACGCGCTGATGGTCGTCGACGAGGGCAAGCCCCTGGGCGTCCTGACCCGCCACGACCTGTTGGGAGTTCACGTATGACCGACCGCCAGCACGGCTTCTCGACCCGCGCGATCCACGCCGGCCAGGAGCCCGACCCGCGCACCGGCGCGGTCAACGTGCCGATCTACGCCAGCTCGACCTTCGCCCAGGACGGTGTCGGCGGGATGCGCGAGGGCTTCGAGTACGCCCGCACGGGCAACCCCACCCGGCGTGCGCTCGAGGCGAACCTCGCCTCGCTCGACGGCGGCACGTACGGCCGCGCGTTCTCCTCGGGCATGGCCGCCACCGACACGGCGCTGCGCGCGATCCTGCGTCCCGGCGACCACCTGGTCATCCCCGACGACGCCTACGGCGGCACCTTCCGGCTCATCGACAAGGTGTTCTCGCAGTGGGGCATCGACCACGCGCCCGTGGCGGTCAACGATCCCGAGGCGATCGCCGCGGCCATCACCGACCGCACGAAGCTGGTGTGGCTCGAGACGCCCACCAACCCGCTGCTGAACATCGCCGACATCGCTGCGGCCGCCGAGGCCGCGCACGCGGCGGGCGCGAAACTGCTGGTCGACAGCACGTTCGCGTCGCCCTACCTCCAGCAGCCGCTGGCGCTCGGGGCGGACATCGTCCTGCACTCCTCGACGAAGTACCTCGGCGGGCACAGCGACGTCGTCGGCGGCGCGCTCGTCACGAACGACGCCGAGCTGGACGCGGCCTTCGCGTTCCTGCAGAACGGCGCCGGTGGCGTGCCCGGACCGTTCGACGCCTACCTCGTGATGCGCGGCATCAAGACGCTCGCCGTGCGCATGGAGCGGCACTGCGACAACGCCGAGGCCGTCGTCGAGATGCTGAAGGACCACCCCGCGGTCAGCGAGATCCGCTACCCGGGCCTGATCGACCACCCCGGGCACGACGTCGCGGCGAAGCAGATGCGCCGGTTCGGCGGGATGATCTCGGTGCGCCTCGCCGGCGGACGCCAGGCGGCGCTCGACCTGTGCGCGCGCACCCGGGTCTTCACGCTCGCCGAGAGCCTGGGCGGCATCGAGTCGCTCATCGAGCACCCGGGGGCCATGACGCACGCCTCGACCGCCGGGTCGCAGCTCGAGGTGCCCGAGGACCTGGTGCGCCTCTCGGTCGGCATCGAGGACGTCGAGGACCTGCTCGCCGATCTGGAGCAGGCACTGTCCTGACCCGACCCGCCCATGGCGCGCGAGATGTGTAGCGAAACGCACCTGAATCAGGCCGAATCCGCCTCGATCAGGTGTCGTTCGCTACACATCTCGAGCCCGGGACGGGCTGGCCGGCTTCGTTAGGCTCGAAATCATGTCGGACAAAGGACCCCTCACCGGCCTGCCCTGGCTGCAGCTGGTCGCCGGTGCCCTCGCCGCGATGACCTCGGCCTGGGTCGCGTCGTACCTCGGAGTGGCCGGCACGATCATCGGTGCCGCGGTCGGCAGCCTCGTGGCGTCGGTCGCGAGCGCGTTCTACGTGCGAGGGCTCGACAAGGGCACGACGTTCATCACCGAGAGCGGCAGCGTCGTCGCCCGATCGCGTCCGGCCGGCGAGTCGGCCCAGGCGGGAGCCGGTGACGAGGGCGAGGTGCTGGTCACCGAGGAGGAGTCGGCCGTCGCGGTCGAGGAGTCCGAGCGGGCCTTCTCCTGGAAGCGCGTGCTGACGTGGACCGGCCTGACCCTCGCCGCCGCGCTGCTGGCGATCGGCGCGTACGAGCTGGTCACCGACTCCTCGTTCGGCCACACCGACAACCCGTCGATCGGACGCCCGTGGCAGGGCGGCAGCACCGAGCAGGAGCGGGAGGCACCCGCCGAGACCGAGGCCACGCCGACGGCCGAGCCGACCGAGGGTCCCACGGAGGGGACGACGACGGCGCCCGTCGCGCCGCCCACCACGGGCGAGCCGACGGAGCCGCCCACCACCGCCCCGGCCCCCGCTCCGTCACCGACGCCCAAGCCCGACCCGAAGCCGCTCCAGCCGGCCGAGCCGGCCCCCGACGTCCAGGAGTGAGCCGGGAACATCCGCGCCTCCCCCGCCGTTGAGGACCGGTGACGAGAGGAGCGGAATGACCATCTGGATGAAGCCCACGCTGACCGACGCATCGATCGAGGCGATGGAGCCCTTCGCGGCCTTCCGCTACGCGGAGGAGCTGCTCGACTCGCGGTTCCCGCGCGAGGCGGCCCGGGTCCTGCAGCCCGTCACCGAGCTGGAGCCGCGCAACGCCGCCGTGTGGGAGCTGCTGGGACGCGCCCACTTCGCCGCGGCCCACCTGGCCCCGGCGGAGCAGGCGTTCCGGCGGCTGACCGAGCTCGAGCCCACCAGCGCCTGGGCGCACACCGCCCTCGGCCTGTCCCTCGACCGGCAGAGCCGCCACCGCGAGGGGACGGTCCACCACCGTCTCGCCGCCGCCATGGGCAGCAGCGAGCGCGACGCCACGCGCGTCGAGCTGGTCGACCGCACCGACGCCTGACCGGGACGCGGGCCCCGTCTGTTTGGATGGGGCCCGTGTTCACCGTCGGAAGCACCCTGCCGGACGCCCCGGGAAGATCGGGCACCATCGAGACCCCGCACGGGGCGATCCGCACGCCGGCGTTCATCCCCGTCGGCACCAAGGCCACCGTCAAGGCGGTGCTGCCGGAGTCGATCGTGCAGCTGGGCGGGCAGGCGGTGCTGTCGAACGCCTACCACCTGTACCTGCAGCCCGGTGCCGACATCGTCGAGGAGGCCGGCGGCCTCGGCGCGTTCATGAACTGGCGCGGCCCGACGTTCACCGATTCCGGCGGCTTCCAGGTGCTGAGCCTCGGCGCCGGCTTCAAGAAGACCCTCGCGATGGACGCCGTGGGCACCGAGGCCGACGACGTGATCGCCCCGGGCAAGGACCGGCTGGCGCACGTCGATGACGACGGCGTGACGTTCAAGAGCCACCTCGACGGGTCCAAGCACCGGTTCACCCCCGAGGTGTCGATGCGCATCCAGCACCAGCTCGGCGCCGACATCATCTTCGCGTTCGACGAGCTGACGACGCTGATGAACAGCCGCGAGTACCAGGAGGACTCCCTGCGGCGCACCCAGGCGTGGGCCGAGCGCTGCCTCGCCGAGCACCAGCGACTCTCGGCCGAGCGTGCCGACAAGCCGCGCCAGGCGCTGTACGGCGTGGTGCAGGGTGCCCAGCACGAGGACCTGCGCCGGCAGGCCGCACGCGGCCTGGCCGGGATGGACTTCGACGGCTACGGCGTCGGCGGCGCGATCGAGAAGGAGAGCCTCGGCACGATCGTCCGGTGGGTCACCGACGAGCTCCCCGACGACCGCCCCCGCCACCTGCTGGGCATCGGCGAGCCCGAGGACCTCTTCGCCGGCGTCGAGGCCGGCTGCGACACCTTCGACTGCGTCACGCCCACCCGGGTCGCGCGCTCGTCGCGGATCTACACCGCCGACGGACGCTCCAACCTCATGGTGGCCGCCTCGCGGCGCGACTTCGGCCCCATCGAGGAGGGCTGCGACTGCTACACCTGCGCCCACTACACGAAGGCGTACCTGCACCACCTGTTCAAGGCCAACGAGTACAACGCCGCGACGCTGTGCTCGATCCACAACGAGCGCTTCTTCATCCGGCTCGTCGACCGCATGCGCGACGCGATCGAGGCCGGGGACTTCGCGGCGCTGCGCGACGAGTGGCTGGGCCGCTACCTGTCGAAGTAGCCCGGCTCGCGTCGCTTGAGCCACGCGATGACCCGCACCGTCACCGGCATGAGCGCCAGCTCGATCCCGACCTTCAGCACGACGCCCATCACGAAGTAGTTCAGGAACGTCCCGAACGTGGTGATCCCGATCGCGGAGGCGGCGATGGCGCAGAAGATCAGCGTGTCGGCCACTTCGCCCACGCCGGTCGATCCGACGAGACGGGCCACGAGCCGGTGCTCGGCGGAGCGCTGCTTCATCCGCACCAGCACCCAGGAGTTCAGGAACTGGCCGGCGAGGTACCCCGCCAGGCTGGCGAGCACGATCTGCGAGACCGGCCCCAGTACCGCCTCGTAGGCCGGCTGGTTCTCGTACCAGGACGCGGCCGGCATGAGCTGCACGACGAAGAAGGCGAAGGCCGCCAGCGCCGCCGCGGCGAACCCGGTGAGGATGGCGCGGCGGGCGGCGCGCAGGCCGTAGACCTCGGAGATCACGTCGCCGAGCACGTAGGCCAGCGGGAACAGGACGACCCCGCCGTCGGTGACGAGCGGCCACACCTGCACGGGACCGACGGTCAGGCTGCCCGAGCCGAACTCGATGGCCTTGGTGGCCACGACGTTGGACACCACGATCACGACGCAGAACAGGGCGAGCAGCACGTCGAAGTGGCTGGAGCCGCGGGACGCGAACCGGACGACGTCGGGGTTCGGTGAGGGCGCTCGCGACATGCCGGCCATCTTCGCACCTCCCCTGACCGGGGCGTGCTGGGGCCGGTGGGAGAATCGACCCATGAGCCTGCCGACCACCACCGACGTCCTCGTCGTCGGCGCCGGGCCCGCGGGCTCGTCCGCCGCGGCCTGGACCTCCCGCCTCGGGATGGACACCGTGCTGGTCGACGCGGCCACCTTCCCCCGCGACAAGACCTGCGGCGACGGCCTCACCCCGCGCGCCATCGCCGAGCTCGACCTGCTCGACCTCGGCGACTGGGTGCGTGGGCACACCCTGAACCGCGGGCTGCGCGCGGCGGGCTTCGGCCAGGAGCTCCTGCTGCCGTGGCCCGGCGGGTCCCTGCCCGACCACGGCTCGGCCGTCCCCCGCACCGAGCTCGACGCGCGCATCCGCCAGCGAGCGCTCGACGCGGGCGCGATCGGCGTCGACGGCGCGAAGGCCGTCGACGTCGTCCGTGACGCCGACGGCTCCGTCACGGGCGTCGTCGTCGAGACCGCGGAGGGGCGCCACACGATCGCCTGCCGCCGCCTCGTGGTGGCCGACGGCGTGCGCTCGCCGCTGGGCCGGATGCTCGGCCGCGAGTGGCACCGCGACACCGCCTACGGCGTCGCCGGCCGCAGCTACGTCAAGTCGGGCCGTGGCGACGACCCCTGGATCTCGTCGCACCTCGAGCTGCGCGGCGAGGACGGCGAGCTGCTGCCCGGCTACGGGTGGATCTTCCCCCTCGGCGACGGCGAGGTGAACCTCGGCGTCGGCGCCCTGGCCACGGCCAAGCGCCCCGCCAAGATCCAGATCCGGCCGCTGATGGAGTACTACGCCACGCTGCGCCGCGAGGACTGGGACCTCGGGTCCGACCTGCGGATGCCCACCTCGGCGCTGCTGCCGATGGGCGGTGCCGTGTCGGGCGTCGCCGGGCCGAACTGGATCGTCATCGGCGACGCCGCCGGCTGCGTCAACCCGCTCAACGGCGAGGGCATCGACTACGGGCTGGAAACCGGACGCATCGGCGCCGAGCTGCTGGCCACGGGTGACTCCCCCGCCGAGGCGTGGCCCGCGATGCTGACCGCCCACTACGGGCCGGCGTTCTCGATCGCCCGCCGCCTGGCCGGGCTCATCACGGTGCCGCACCTGCTGCCCACGGCCGGACCGGTCGGCATGCGGTCGCACCGCCTCATGACGATCGCGCTGCGGGTCATGGGCAACCTCGTCACCGACGAGGACCGCGACCTGACCGCCCGCGCCTGGCGCTGGGCCGGCCGCCGCTCGATCCGCCTCGACGAGCGCCCGCCCTTCTCCGACTGAGTCGCCCGCCCCCTTCCACTTTTGGAACGGGATTCACCTCGAATCGTCCAGTCGACGTGAATCCCGTTCCAAAAGTGGTGGAGGGGGCCCGGTAGCCTCGGCCGGGTGCTGAGGATCGCGACCGTCAACGTCAATGGCATCCGCGCCGCGTGGCGCAAGGGGATGAAGGAGTGGCTCGAGGGCCGCGACGCCGACATCGTCACGCTGCAGGAAGTCCGCTGCCCCGACGACCTCGTGCACGAGCTCCTCGAGGGCACCGGCTACCACGTCGTCCACACCGAGGCGGCCGCGAAGGGCCGTTCGGGCGTGGCCGTGCTCAGCCGCCTCGAGCCCGTCAGCCACCGCGTCGGCAACGGAGACGCGTTCTTCGACGACTCCGGTCGCTGGATCGAGTCCGACCTTGCCCTGCCCGACGGCTCCGTCCTCACCGTCGTCAGCGTCTACGTCCACTCCGGCGGGGTCGGCACCCCGAGCCAGGAGGAGAAGTACCGCTTCCTCGACCAGATGACCAAGCGGATGGCCGAGCTCGGCGGCATGGACGGCTACGCGCTGATCACCGGCGACCTCAACGTCGGCCACACCGAGCTGGACATCCGCAACTGGAAGGGCAACGTCAAGAAGGCGGGCTTCCTGCCGCAGGAGCGGGCCTACTTCGACCAGTTCTTCGGCGACCTCGGCTGGTACGACGTGCACCGCCGGCTGGCCGGCCCCGTCGACGGCCCGTACACGTGGTGGTCCATGCGCGGCCAGGCGTTCGACAACGACACGGGCTGGCGGATCGACTACCAGATCGCGACCCCCGAGCTGGCCGCCGCGGCACGCGTCGCCACCGTCGATCGCGCCCCCAGCTGGGGCGAGCGCTGGTCCGACCACGCCCCGCTGACCATCGACTACGACCTCGCCTGAGCGGGACGGGAGCGGGGGACGCGCCGTCCCCCCGGATGCACGCCCCCCGCACGGCCACCGGCATGCCGGTCGCCCCACTCCCTCGCGGGAGTGGTTCTTCGTGACTATACCGGCGTAGTTCGTCCGGTTCACGCACCGGCGCGCGGGATTCACCGGAGATTCGCCCCGGCGACGGGAAAACAGACCCTCCCCGGGCCCCCTGCCGTGTCGTAGGGTGGTCGCAGTTGCACGACGTTGGACAGCAAAAGGATGCAGGACCCTCCGGGGCGTGGTTCCTCTCGCGGTTGGATGTGCGTCGCGACCGTCGGGCGTGAAGAGCGCGTCCGACCATCGCCAGAAGGATCGAAGAGGAGAACGACCATGGCCACCGGTACCGTCAAGTGGTTCAACGCCGACAAGGGCTTCGGCTTCATCGCCCCCGATGACGGCGGCGAGGACGTCTTCGCGCACTACAGCGCGATCCAGTCGGGCGGCTACAAGTCGCTGAACGAGGACCAGAAGGTCGAGTTCGACGTCGAGCAGGGACAGAAGGGCCTCCAGGCCGCGAACATCCGGCCCCTCTGAGCACCGTCGCCGGACGACACGCCAAGAACCCCACCACCGCGAGGTGGTGGGGTTCTTGCTGTCAGTGCCGGGAGGGAGCCGGACTCACAGGGCGGCGAACCGCCTCCGCCACGCTCGGGTTCCGAAGCGGACCCGAGGGGCGAACGAGGACGATCCGGAAAACGCGACGCGGGCACAAGTCCCCGAGGCGCTGCATTCCTCATGACGTCGGCGAACCGAGTCGTCCCCCACCGCGACGATAACCCGATACAGCCTGCAAATCCAGTGGTCCGTCAGGCGAATATCGCGACCCGCACGATCCGGTCGTCGCGCCGGTCGGGGCGTCCGCGCCCGTCGGTGTTGGACGTGCCCACCCACAACGAGCCGTCCGGAGCGACCGCCACGGACCGCAGCCGACCGAGCTCGCCGGTCAGGAACGCGCGGGGCCTGCCGGCCGACGATCCGCGCAGCGGGACCTGCCACAGGCGCTCGCCGCGCAGGGCCGCGACGAACGCGCGGTCGCCGCTGACGGCCACCCCGGCGGGGGACGCCTCGGCGGTCGACCACGTGGCACGGGGCCGCACGAACCGGTCGTCGTCGCTGTTCCCCTCGACCGTCGGCCAGCCGTAGTTGCCGCCCTTGACGATGACGTTCAGCTCGTCGGTGGACTGGGCGCCGAACTCGCTGGCCCACAGCCGGCCCTGCTCGTCCCACGCCAGGCCCTCGACGTTGCGGTGGCCGTACGACCACACCTCGTTGCCGAACGGGTTCCCGGCGACGGGCCGGCCCTGGGTGTCGATCCGCAGGATCTTGCCGTTGAGCGTGTCGCGGTCCTGGGCGGTGTCGGCGTTCGCGGCGTCGCCCACCGCCACGAAGAGGTGCCCGCGCCGGTCGAACGTCAGCGCGCCGCCCTGGTGGTTGAAGGCCTTGTCGAGCCCCGTGAGGATCGGCTCGGCGGCACCGAGCCGCTCGCCGTCGAACGCCAGGCGCACCACGCGGTTGTCCTCCGGGCCGGTCAGGTAGGCGTAGAGCGCCGACTCGTCGCCCGGGGCCACGGCCAGGCCCTGCAGGCCGCCCTCTCCCCCGGGCGCGACGCCCGGCACGTCCCCGACCGCCGAGACGTCGCCGTCGGCGGTCACCCGGACGATCGACGCGTCGTCGCGCTGGGTGACCAGCGCGGTGCCGTCGGCGAGGAAGACGATGGCCCACGGCACGTTCAGGCCCGTGGCGATCGTCCCGTCCAGCCGCGGGTCGATCGGCGAGGGCCCGGCGGGCTCGCTCGCGCTCGGTGATGGCGTGGGAGCAGCCGACGTCGCCGAGGTGCGAGGTCGCGGCGATCCGTCGTCGCCGCTGCAGCCGGCGAGCCACGCCGCGCCGAGCGCCGCTCCCCCGGCGATGACGCTCCTGCGGTCCATGTCCCGATCATGCTGCCGCAACCAGCGGAATGCCACAGTGGAGGAGGACGTTGACCACGGAGTACCCGAGGAAAGGCCATCATGACCACGATCAACCTGACCGCCGACACGTTCCAGGACACCGTGACCGGCGACGGCATCACGCTGGTGGACTGGTGGGCCGGCTGGTGCGGCCCGTGCATGCAGTTCGCCCCCGTCTACGAGGCCGCCAGCGAGCGCCACCCCGACATCACCTTCGCCAAGATCGACACCGAGGCCGAGCAGGAGCTGTCCGCCGCCGTCCAGATCTCGTCGATCCCGACGCTGATGGCGTTCCGCGACGGCGTGCTGCTCTACGCCCAGCCCGGCGCCCTCCCGGCCCAGGCGCTCGACGAGATCATCGAGCAGATCCGCGTCATCGACATGGACAAGGTCCGCCGCGAGATCGCCGAGCAGGAGGCGCAGTCCCCCGAGGGCGCGACGCCCGATGTTTCGGAGCCGTCCCAGAACTGAAACACTGGGGGGCATGAGTCGTGTGACGTGCCCGGTGGCCTTCTCGCGGATCATGTCCGCCGAGGAGGCCGTCCAGTTCATCCGGCCCGGTGACAACGTCGGGATGAGCGGCTTCACCGGCGCCGGCTACCCGAAGGTCGTGCCGTCGGCGCTCGCCGCCAAGGCCCGCGCCGCGCACGACGCGGGCGAGGAGTTCCGCATCGGCCTGTGGACCGGTGCCTCCACCGCTCCGCAGGCCGACGGTGTCCTGGCCGAGGCGCACGCCATCTCCACCCGACTGCCGTACAACTCCGACCCGTCCCTGCGCCGCCAGATCAACGCGGGCGAGGTCGACTACATCGACGCCCACCTGAGCCACTCCGCCCAGCAGATGTGGTTCGGCTTCTACGGGCCGCTCGACATCGCCGTCATCGAGGTGACCGCGATCCTGCCCGATGGCCTGCTCGTCCCGGGCAGCTCCGTCGGCAACAACAAGACGTGGCTCGACCAGGCCGACAAGGTGATCCTCGAGGTCAACCACTGGCAGCCGCGCGAGCTCGAGGGCTTCCACGACATCTACAGCGGCACGGCGCTGCCGCCGCACCGTCGGCCGCTCACGCTGACCGAGCCGATGCAGCGCATCGGCGAGCCCTACCTGAAGGTCGACCCGGCCAAGATCGTCGCCGTGGTCGAGACCCGCGAGCCGGACGCCGGCGCGGCGTTCTCCGCCCCCGACGACGTGTCGCAGGCGATCGCGAGCCATGCGCTGGAGTTCCTGCGCGGCGAGGTCGGCGCCGGCCGGATGCCGCCCGAGCTGCTGCCCCTGCAGTCGGGCGTCGGCAACGTGGCGAACGCGGTGTGCCAGAGCCTCGACGACAGCGAGTTCACCAACCTGGTCGCCTACACCGAGGTGCTGCAGGACGGGATGCTCGCCCTGCTCGACTCGGGCACCCTGCGGGCGGCCTCGACCGCATCGTTCGGGCTGTCCCGCGCGGGCATGCAGCGGTTCCACGACAACATCGACGGGTACAAGGGCCGGATCCTCATGCGCAGCGAGGAGATCTCCAACCACCCGGAGGTCATCCGGCGGCTGGGCATCATCGCCATGAACGGCATGATCGAGGCCGACATCTACGGCAACGTGAACTCGACCCACGTCATGGGCAGCGCGGTCATGAACGGCATCGGCGGCAGCGGCGACTTCGCGCGCAACGCCTACCTCAACTTCTTCCTGACCCCGTCGACCGCCAAGGACGGCGCGATCTCGACGATCGTGCCGATGGTCAGCCACGTCGACCACACCGAGCACGACGTGCACGTGATCGTCACCGAGTACGGCCTGGCCGACCTGCGCGGCCTGTCGCCGCGCGGTCGCGCCGAGCGGATCATCAACCACTGCGCGCACCCGGACTTCCGGCCGCAGCTGCGCGACTACCTCGAGCGCGCCCTGGCCGCCCGCCCCGAGGCGCGCCACACCCCGCACCTGCTGGGCGAGGCGCTGTCGTGGCACCAGCGGTACCTCGACACCGGCAGCATGTGAACCCGTCCACCCCCTCCGCGAGTGGCGCAAAAGTGCCCGCCACTCGACGAGTGGCGGGCAGTTCTGCGCCACTCGGCACCCCGTTCTGCGCCACTCGGCGGGGGCGGGCCGCGACGGCCGTCCTCGCCGCCGGCCTGCTGCTGGGCGCCTGCACGCCTCCGTCCTCGGAAAGGTCCGCCATGTCCGACGCCAGCCTGCCCACACCCTCGGCATCCCGGACGCCGACGACGGCCCCCACTCCCCCGCCGGACTTCGGTGAGCTCGACCGGCTCGTCGACGCCAGCAGGTCGACGTGCACCGTGGTCCTGCGGGGCGACGAGGTGGTGCACGAGCACCCCGCAGGCGCCCGGCACGCCACGCGACGCGTCTACTCGATCACGAAGTCCGTCGTCGCCGTCCTGCTGGCGATCGCGGCCGCCGACGGCGAGATCGACCTCGACGACCCCGTGGGGCGGCACGTGCCGGACTGGCCCGAGGAGTCCGCAGCGGTCACCGTGCGGCACCTGATGTCGATGACGTCGGGCCGGGCGTGGTCCGAGCAGGCGGACGACGCCATGATCCGGGCGGCCGACCAGACGGCCGCGGCCCTCGCCCCCGGCCAGCAGGACCGACCCGGCACGCAGTGGCGCTACGACAACCTCGCCAGCCAGCTGCTGTCGGTGGTGCTGGACTCGACGGTGGGCGACGTCGAGGCGTTCGCCCGCGCCCGGCTGCTCACGCCGCTCGGGCTGGTCGACACGACGTGGGAGCGCGACCGCGCCGGTCGACTCAAGACCTACGCCGGGATCGTGTCCTCCTGCGCCGACCTCGCCCGCCTGGGCGTGATGATGCGCGACGGCGGCACCTTCGCGGGTCGTCGGATCCTGTCCGAGCGGGCGGTGGCCGAGCTCACGACGCCGTCCTCGGACCTCAATGCCGGCTACGGGCTGCTGTGGTGGACGAACGCCGAGGGACGCGTCCGGGAGGTGCGCCGGGCGGCGGGGTTCGAGCAGGACCGCCCGCCGTTCACCGGACGGCTCGCTCCCGCCGCCCCCGCGGACGCGTTCTGGGCGCTCGGCTGGGGCAACCAGTTCCTGGCCGTGGTCCCGTCGGCCGACGTCGTCGCCGTGCGCCTGGGGCCCAAGCCGGCCGGCCCGGACGACCTGACGTTCGACGACTTCACCGGTGCCGTGCTGCGCGGCCTCGGCGTCACCCCGCGGTGATGAAGGACCGCATCCCGACCGAGCCCATGTCGATCTCGGTGTTGAAGAAGCCGATCTCCTCGTCGGGCTCCAGCAGGCCGAGCGAGGCCACCATCGGGCGGTAGTGGTCGTCCGTGGGCACGGCGACGCGGGCCGCGGACCAGGTCCGGTACGGGTCGAGCAGCTTGGTGACGTCACGGTCGGTGATGGCGTCGGCGGTCTGGGCGTCGAACTCGACGGCCCAGTCCCACGCCGGCCCGCCGCCCCAGCGCACCCGGTTGAGCGCGTGGACGATGTTGCCGCTGCCGATGAAGACGACGCCGCGGCGGCGCAGGTCGCGCAGGCGGCCGAAGAGCTCGTAGAGGTCGGGCAGCGGCATCGCGTAGTCGATGCTGATCTGCAGGACGGGCACCTGGGGCGCCGGCGCGAGGAACTTCAGCACGCTCCAGGTGCCGTGGTCCAGGCCCCACTGGCTGTCGAGCCTCGCCTCGTACTCGACGAGGTGCTCGGCCAGGATCCGCGCGACCTGCGCGTCGCCGTGGGTCTCGTACTGCACGCGGTACAGCTCGTCGGGCAAGCCACCGAAGTCGTAGATGATCGGGTTGCGCGGCGCGTCCGTGATGTGGGTGCCGCCCGGCGTCAGCCAGTGCGCGCTGATCACGACGATCGCCTGCGCGGCCGGCAGGCCGGCACCGACGCGCTCCCACTCACGGGTGAACGTGTTGTCCGCGAGGGCGTTCATGGGGTTGCCGTGGCCGACGAACAGCACGGGCATGCGCGGGCTCGGCACGAGTCGGTTCGTCAGGTCCGACAGTGAGTGCGTGGGCACGGTCTCGGGACGAAGGTTCACGTCGACTCCTTGTAGTTGATGATTCAACTATACCACGCGAACCGTCGTTTGCGGGCGTGCGCGACAATGGAGGGATGCCGACGCCGACGGAGTTGCAGATCGCCTTGCGACACCCGGTCCGGTTCGTCGCCGACCCGGACGACCCGGCTCGATCGCGCTTCGTCTTCGACACCCCGCGCGGCCCGGTGGAGGCCGCCGCCAACGAGGCCGTGGGCCCGCTCAGCGGCGGGATCCGGGCCCTCTCGGCCGATGCCAGCGTCCGCGCCTGGGCGACCCCGGCGATCGTCGCACTGCGGCTCATGGCCACCGGCACCCTCGCCACCCCCGGCCCGTCCGAGATGCAGCAGATGCTCGACGCCGGACGCTCGATCGGGCCCACGGCCGCCGAGGGCCAGGCGGCCGTCCGCGCGTTCCTGGCGGCCTTGGTCGCCGACGCCCCCGCCGTGGCCACGACGCCCCAGCGCCGGCGCGAGACGGAGCAGCCGCGCCCCACCATCGAGCGGCCCACGAGCTTCTCCTACCGGCTCGACGTCACCCTCAGCACGGGCGCGGACGCGATGGCCGACCTCGAGCTGCACGTGCGCCCCCAGGCGATGAATCGCGCCTCCGTCCCGGCGCCCACCGTGCTGTCCCGCGACGACCACCACCTCGGCCCCGCCGCCCGGCCCGCGCTCGTCGCCATGTTGGAGCGGCTCGCCGTCAGCTGGCCGCCGGCCGAGCAGATGGCGCGCGAGGGCCGCGTCCGGGTGACCCCGGAGGAGCTCGGCCAGCTCGGCCAGGGCCGCCCGCTGGTCTCGGCGCTGGCCAACCGCGTCGAGATCGAGTGGCCGGAGGGCCTGCGCCACGACGTGCGCGCCACCGGCGTCGTCAGCCGCGTCGATCGCGACGACTCCCCGCTCGAGCGCGAGCACGACCGCCCCCGCGCCTTCACGTCCGACCAGCTCTTCCGCTTCGACTGGAGCGTGTCGGTCGGCGGCGAGCACCTCAGCCGCGTCGAGGTCGAGCAGCTGGCGGCGTCCCAGTCGGGCATGCTCCACCTGCGCGACCGCTGGGTGATGGTCGACCAGCAGCAGGTCGCCCGGGTGCTGGCGGGGCACGGCCGCACCCTCGATCCGGGCGAGGCGTTGCGCGCCGCGGTCACCGGCAGCCTCGAGATCGACGGCTACGAGACCGAGGTCGACACCGTCGGCTGGCTCGAGAACGTCCGCCGCCGGCTCGCCGAGCAGGACGCCGACATCACGCCCGCCGCGCAGCCCGCGTCGCTCGACGGCCAGCTGCGCGAGTACCAGCTGCGCGGACTGCGCTGGATGAGCCAGCTCGTCGACCTGGGGCTGGGCGGCATCCTCGCCGACGACATGGGCCTGGGCAAGACGCTCATGCTCATCGCGCTGCACCTGCACCTCGACTCCCCCGAGCCGACCCTGGTCGTGTGCCCGGCGTCCGTGCTGGCCACCTGGGAGCGCGAGATCGGCCGGTTCGCCCCGGGCGTGCCCGTGTCCCGCTACCACGGCCCGCGGCGCAGCCTCGCGGACGCGAAGTCGGGCTTCGTCGTCACCACCTACGCCACGATGCGCTCGAGCGTCGAGGAGCTGCGTCAGCACCGCTGGAACCTCGTGGTGGCCGATGAGGCACAGCACGTGAAGAACCCCGCGAGCGGCGCCGCGCAGGCCCTGCGCCGCATCGACTCCGACGCGCGCATGGCGCTGACCGGCACCCCGGTCGAGAACCACCTCGGCGAGCTGTGGGCGCTGCTGGACTGGACGACCCCCGGCCTGCTGGGCACCCGGGAGCAGTTCCGGCGCGAGTGGTCGCGCCAGATCGAGCGCGACCACGACACCGATCGTGCCGCCCAGCTGTCGCAGCTGATCCGCCCGTTCGTGCTGCGCCGGCGCAAGTCCGACCCCGGCATCGCCCCCGAGCTGCCGCCGAAGATCGAGACCGACCACCGGGTGCCGCTCACCCGCGAGCAGGTCGGGCTCTACGAGGCGGTCGTCCAGCGCACGATGTCCGAGATCGCCGACGCCAGCGGCATCCGCCGGCGCGGCCTCGTCGTCAAGCTGCTGACGCAGCTCAAGCAGATCTGCAACCACCCCGCCCAATTCCTGCACGAGCCCGAGGCCCGGCTGGCCGGACGCTCGGGCAAGCTCGAGACGTTCGACGAGCTCGTCGAGGAGATCGTCGACGAGGGCGGCGCGGCGCTGGTGTTCACGCAGTACGCGCAGATGGGTCGCCTGCTGGCCCGCCGCCTGGCCGAGCGCAAGGTGCGGCACGACTTCCTGCACGGCGGAACGCCCGTGGCCCGGCGCGAGAAGATGGTGCGCGCGTTCCAGGACGGCGAGACCGACGTGTTCGTGCTGTCGCTGAAGGCCGCCGGCACGGGCCTGAACCTGACGCGGGCCGACCACGTCGTGCACTACGACCGCTGGTGGAACCCGGCCGTCGAGGACCAGGCCACCGACCGGGCGCACCGCATCGGCCAGACGCGGCACGTCCAGGTCCACCGCCTGGTGGCCGAGGGCACGATCGAGGAGTCGATCGCCGAGCTGATCAGCGCGAAGCGCGCGCTGGCCGACGCCGTTGTCAACGCCGGCGAGGGCGCGCTGACCGAGCTGACCGACTCCGAGCTGGAGATCCTGGTCCAGCTGCGCCACTGACCCCCGGCGGGGTCAGGCGACGGTGCCGCCGAGGCGGCGCGAGCCGACCGGGCGGCGCTGGGCGATGGTCAGCACCATCGACAGGTCGAGCTCGAACTCGCGCACGACGCGCTCCATGCCACCCGACTCGCCCAGGCCCGAGGGGTCGACCGTCAGCAGGTGCAGCATCGACGGCCCGCCGGCCTCGCGGACCCGCAGCTGTGTTCCCGGGCGCAGGCCCATGCTCGCCGGGAAGACGAGGGCGACGTCGGAGGCGCCCAGCGTGCGGCCGGCCGCGATCAGCGGGGCAGCCAACTCGTCGGCGAGGTCCTCGGTGTAGTCACGGGCGCACACGGAGGCCGCGACGAGCTCGGACGGGGACTCGATGACCGTGTCCACCACGTCGGCGGTGGCGTCGACGTCGGTGAGCCGGCGGCCGCGACCACCGCGGTAGGCGCTGAAGCCGGCCTGGCGGGCGGCCCGCTCGGCGATCACCTGGACGAAGTCACCGAACAGCTGCTTCGTGTTCCACAGGAAGGCACGCGTCGGACCGTCGGTGCGCCCGCTGGCGCCGTTCTGGGGTCCGACCGAGAGCACGCGGGCGATGTCGAGCGCCTCGCTGAGGAAGCCGAACTGCGGTGTCAGCTGCAGCGCGTCCATGACCGCCGGGGGCGGCAGGTCGCGGGAGGCCTCGGGGAAGAGATCGGCGTAGGCGCGGAGCTCGGACTCGAGCCACGGCTGCTGCACCGCGCCGGAGAGCTCGGCGCACGCCCACTTCAGGGCCGAGGTGATCGGGCCGTCGGCGACGAACTCGGAGAAGCGGCAGTCGACGCTGTGCGGGTCGACGACCCGGCGCCACATCTGGGCCGGGTCGATCTGGCCACGGATCCCGGCGGTGACGGCACGGCGCTCGACGTACGTGCGCGGCACGCCCTCGGAGGCCGCTCGCGCCATCGCACCCGCCACGATCATGCCGAGCAGGTCGGGCAGGCCGGCGTGACGCGTGCCGCGGTCGACCATCGGCACCCACTCCAGGTGCTGGACGGTCGTCAGCATCGTCAGCAGCGAGACGCGCCAGCCCGGGTCGTGGCGCAGGAAGTGCGGCATGATCTCGATCGTCGAGTCGCCGAGCGCGACGTAGCCGGTGACGCCCCGGACGGCGATGGTGCCGGCCGCCTCGTCGATGACGAACGGCTGGTCGGCCAGGCCCAGACGCGTGGCCAGCTCGGCCGAGCGCAGGCGCAGCTCGGCCAGGTCGGCCTCGGTGCCCGGGAACGGCTGGGCAGGTCCGCCTTCGAGAAGGGTGTGTTCGATCATCAGCCACGCACCAGGAAGTCGAGGGTGATCGCCGTGTCCTCGTCGGACCGGCGCATGAGGGGGTCGACCGCGAGCGCGCGACCGGTGAGGGTGCGCGTGCGGAACGGGTAGTTCTGCGGGGCGTTGCGCGCGTTGACGCGCAACAGGTCGGCCAGCTGGTCAGGACGTGCGCCGAAGCGGTCGCGGATCTGCGGCCAGATGTCGTGGTCCCACACGCGCTTCAGGTCCTCCCACGTGGCGATCTTCCAGAAGTAGAGGTGCCCCAGCTCGTAGTCCTGGCCGAGGCGCTCGGTGATCTCGTCGTTGAGGTAGGCCAGCAGGGCCACCGCGGCCGCCTGCGGGGTCCACGACTCCGCGTCGATGTCCGGCGCGGTGGCGACCTCCAGGCTCACGCCGAGGTGCTCGGCCAGGAAGTCCAGGTCGGCGTAGGCGTCGATCCGCTCGAAGCGCCGGCCGATGGCCGAGTCGAGCGGGGCGACGGCCCGGTCGACCGAGTTCATGGTGGCCAGGATGTGCATGTCGTGGGGGAAGAACCACGGCTGCGGCAGCATGTACGAGTCGCCCGAGATCAGCCAGATCGGCTCGGTGACCGGATCGCCCGTGGGGCTGCGCTGCACCTTCGGCAGGTTGACCGGGATGGCCTGGCGGCTGCTGCCGTCGGCCGCACGGCGGTAGGAGTCGTCCATGTAGGTCATGAAGTCGCCCAGGATCTTCGGCACGTTGCCGCGGTTGATCTCGTCGATCACCAGCAGCGACGCGCCGTTGCCCTGGCGGTCGAGGCGGATGGCGAGGTCCAGGAGTCGGCCGGCGAACGGCGCCAGCCGGATGCCCTCGCCCGTGGGGCGCAGGCCGACGATGAAGTCCTCGTACCCGTAGTCCTGGTGGAAGGTCACCCAGTCGGTGATGACCGGGGTCGCGATCGGCGAGGACTCGAAGCCGGACACGAACGGCTGCTCGGGCCGGCTCGGGTCGATGTCGATGGACTCCCCCGAGGTCCACGCCTCGTCGAGGATCTGGCGGACCTGGGCCACGGCGTGCGTCTTGCCGGTGGCGGGCGGTCCGTAGACGAGCACGCTCTTGCGGTCGCGGAAGGCGTCGAGGATCTTGCGCGCCAGCGGCGTCAGCGCCTTGACGGAGCCGCTGCCCGGCGTGATGACGCCCGACCCGACGCCGCTGAACAGCGGACGGCACGACGAGGGCCAGCCGACGGGGGTGGCGGTGCCGGTGGTGGTGCCGGCGAAGTACTGGCCCGACTCGGCCCTCGCGACGTAGACGTGCATCCCGCCGATGTCGGCGAGGATCGACTTCGCGTCGTCGACGGAGTGCGGGACGCGCAGGTGGCTCGGCCAGCCGCCGCGGCCGGGCAGCCAGGCGGGGTGGCGCTCGTGGCGCTCGTCGTGGCGGTTCTGCGCGGTGAGCTCGTAGCCACCCTGGCGACGCTGCGCCCGGAAGACCAGGGGTGCGGCAGCCTCGGACTCGCCGATGACGTGCGGGACGATGCGCACGTCCTGCCACTGGTCGGCGGCCAGGCGACGGTCCTGGCCGAGGAACTCCAGCAGCCCGGGGACCTGGGGGATCTCCAGCACGCTGCGACCGCGCAGGCCGCGCCCGGACTTCTCCATGACGTGGAAGTCCTCGGCGGAGATCTCCCGCCACCAGATCTGCTCGACCTTCATCGTGCTGTCCTCCCTCCGTCTGCCGTCCGAGTCCGGTGTGGTGCTTGCTCCCGTGAGACGGGGGCTCATCCGTCCCATGACGCAACTCTGGTCACATTTCTTCCATGCGTCGCACGTGGTGTCCCCCGTACGATGCAGATGTGAAATGGTTCACACCCCGATCGCCGCGCGACCGTAGCATCGCGCTCACCGCGCCGACGCTCGAGGGCTCGACGTGGCCGCCGGCCGACCCGGCGGCGCGCAGCGGGTTCGGGGCCGCCACCACGCACCGGCTCGGCCTCGACGCCGCCTTCACCCCCGAGGCGCACGAGATCGCCGACCTGCTGACGGCACGACTGCTGCCGCTGCTGCCGTTCGAGGCGTCCGCCGAGGACCTGCCGCACGTCGTCCACCTGCTGCGCAGCGCCGCCCAGGCCGGCGCCGGGATCGGGATCGTCGACGCGCGCGACACCTCGCTCGCGCCCGGCCGGATGGGCGCCGACGTGGCGGGAGCCCTGGGCGAGGCCGACCGCGACCTGCCCCCGATGCCGGCCTCGCTCCGCGCCTGCGCCCGCTACCTGCTGCACGCGGGACACCACGTCGCCCGGGTCGGAACCGGCGTCGTTCCAGCCCTGGAAGCCGCGCTCGAGCGCTCCACCGCCACCGACTGAGTGCCGCCGGGCGGCGCCGCCGGTCCGCCCGTCGACCGTTCGTCGCACGAAACGGACGTTCGTCGCACGCGCCGCGTCGCCCGATGACCGCGCGTCGGCGCCCCTCTAGCGTTCGATGTGACCTCGATCACTGTGATCGCGGCCACGTCGTCCCACCCATCACCGTGGAGGTGTTGCTGTGAGCAAGCCGGCCGAATACGAACAGGCCTCCGTGCCCCCCACCGATCGCGAGGCCGCGTACCTGCGGGTCCTCGCCTCGCCCGAGTTCCAGGAGCTGCGCCACAAGTACCGCAGCTGGGTCATCCCGGCCACCATCGCCGGCCTGACCTTCTACTTCGTCTACGTCTTCATGTCGACGTACGCCGTCGACTTCATGAGCCAGAAGGTCATCGGGAACGTCAACGTCGGCCTCATCTTCGGTCTGCTGCAGTTCGTCGCCACCTTCGCGGTAACGATGGCCTACGTCCGGTACGCCGACCGTGAGCTCGACCCGCGCTCGTCCAAGATCCGCGACGAGATGGAAGCCGAGGGCCTCGCATGACCACGCACACCCTGCCGGCGATCCTCAAGGCCGCCGAGACCGAGCAGGTCGGTAACACGACCCTGAACATCGCGATCTTCACCGGGTTCGTCGTCCTGACCCTGGTCTTCGTGATCCGGGCCAGCCGCACGAACAAGAGCACCGACCAGATGTACACCGCCGGCTCGTCCTTCACCGGGCGCCAGAACGGCATCGCCATCTCGGGCGACTACCTGTCGGCGGCGTCGTTCCTGGGCATCGCCGGGGCCATCGCCCTGACGGGCTACGACGGCTTCCTCTACAGCATCGGCTTCCTGGTGGCGTGGGTCATCGCCCTGCTGCTGGTGGCGGAACTGCTGCGCAACACCGGCCGCTTCACCATGGCCGACGTGCTGAGCTTCCGCATGCAGGAGCGCCCCGTGCGCACGGCCGCCGCCACGTCGACGCTCGTCGTGTCGTTCTTCTACCTGCTGGCCCAGATGGCCGGCGCGGGCGGCCTGGTCGCCCTGCTGCTGAACATCAACGACGAGTTCGGCCAGGCGATCGTCATCGCCGCAGTCGGCGCGCTCATGATCGTCTACGTCCTCGTCGGCGGCATGAAGGGCACGACCTACGTCCAGATCATCAAGGCGATCCTGCTGATCGGTGCCGCGTTGCTCATGACCGTGTGGGTGCTGTGGCAGTACGGATTCAACTTCTCGGAGCTGCTGGGCGACGGTGCTGCTGCCGGTGCCGCGCTGGAACCGGGCAAGAAGTACGGCCTCGACGGCGTCACCAAGCTGGACTTCATCTCGTTGTCGATCGCCCTGGTGCTCGGCACCGCAGGCCTGCCGCACATCCTGATGCGCTTCTACACGGTGCCCACGGCCAAGGAGGCCCGGAAGTCCGTCGTCTGGGCGATCTGGCTGATCGGCCTCTTCTACCTGTTCACGCTGACGCTGGGCTATGGCGCCGCGGCGCTGGTGGGACCGGAGAAGATCGCGGCGGCACCCGGTGCGGCCAACTCGGCGGCGCCGCTGCTGGCCTACGAGCTGGGCGGCACGCTGCTGCTGGGCATCGTCTCGGCCGTGGCGTTCGCGACGATCCTCGCGGTCGTCGCCGGACTCACGATCACGGCCTCGGCCTCGTTCGCGCACGACATCTACGCGAACGTGATCCACCGCGGGAACGCGCCGGACGGCCAGGAGGTCAAGGTGGCCCGGATCGCCGCCATCGTGATCGGGATCGTGGCGATCGCCGGCGGCATCGCGGCCAACGGCCAGAACATCGCGTTCCTCGTGGCGCTGGCGTTCGCGGTCGCGGCCTCGGCCAACCTGCCGACGATCCTGTACTCGTTGTTCTGGAAGCGGTTCAACACCCGCGGCTGCCTCTGGAGCATCTACGGCGGCCTGATCATCACGGTCGGACTGATCTTCTTCAGTCCCGCCGTGTCGGGCGCCGAGACAGCGATGTTCCCGGGCCAGGACTGGTCGTGGTTCCCGCTGTCCAACCCGGGCCTGGTGTCGATCCCGGCCTCCTTCCTGCTGGGCATCATCGGCACGCTCACCAGCAAGGAGCACCTCGAGTACAAGGCCGCGGAGATGGAGGTCCGCTCGCTCACCGGCGCCGGCGCCGAGGGACGGGCGATCAGCCACTGACGCTGACGTGGACACGACGATGGGGCGGCCCCGAGAGAGCCGCCCCATCGTCGTGTCCGTGGTGCGTCAGGTGCGCACGAGCCGCCGCGACAGGTCGCGGTGCAGTGCCTCCACCTGTCGCTCGTCGAGGGGTCCGCCGGCGCGCAGCCGGCGCAGGGTCGACCGGACCGAGAGGACCCGCACGCCCGCGATCTCAAGCGGGCGCAACGGCAGCTCGCCGTCGACGAAGCAGTAGCTGGTGTGCACGCTGACGTCCGGCAGCGGCCCGGTCGAGACCGTGGCCTGCAGCGCCTCGGCGTGCTCGCGCATCTGGTCCGCGATGCCGGTGTGGCGCACCCCGTCGATGACGAAGGTGCTGCCGTCGCGGCACGCGCGGACCTTCTTGCCCGGGTACGACCGCGGCTCGATGAGGTGCACCCCCGTCGACGTCACCGCGATGATGGGCAGGTCGCCGGTCTGGCCGGGGATCCGCCGGTGGAACAGGAACAGGACCCGGTCACCGAACGCGTCGATGAGGGTCTGGCCCAGGACGTCGGTGGCATCCGACCGCTCCGGGGCGGGCTCGGCAACATTTGCGGCGTCCCCCCGGACCACCGTCAGCTGGGGGCGCGACAGCGGGTCCACGCTGCGCACGGTCCGTCGGCTCATGCTCATGAGACGAACCTCCCACCGTTCCATGACGCAGGTCTCGGGAATGGTTTCACCGGGACGTTCCGGGACGACGGCACACCGATGTCCGAGGCACACGGCAGACTGAGGCCGACATGACCTTCCACCTGCACCGGGCCGAGCGCACCGACCTGCTCGCCGACGGCCTGGCCGAGCTGCTGGCCGAGCCCACCGACGACCCGTTCGGCACCGAGCTCGTGGTGGTCGCGGCGCTCGGCACCGAGCGCTGGCTGTCGCAGCGGCTCAGCCACCGGCTCGGCGCGTCGACGGGCGGCGCCGACGGGGTCACTGCGGGCATCCGCTTCGCCCGGCCGCAGTCGATCATCGCCGAGCTGCTGGCCGAGGACGACCAGGACCCGTGGCGGCCCGATGCCCTCACGTGGCGCGTCCTCGAGGTCCTCGACGCCGGTCTCGGCGAGCCGTGGCTCGCCACGGTCTCGCGTCACGTCGGCCACCAGCACGAGGGGCTCGAGCGCGAGCTGCGCCGCGACCGGCGCCTCGGTGTCGCGCGGCACGTCGCCGCCCGGTTCCACGCCTACGCGCGCCAGCGTCCCGCGATGACCCGCGCCTGGACCGACGGCCGCGACGAGGACGGCACCGGGTCGGCCCTCGCGCCCGACGTCCGGTGGCAGCCCGAGGTCTGGCGGCGCGTCCACCGCCTCATCGACGCGCCCTCGCCCGACGAGCGGATCGACGCCACCGTGGCCGCGCTCCGGGGCTCGGCCGACACCGTCGACCTGCCGCACCGGGTGAGCCTGTTCGGCCACAACCGGCTGCCGCTCGGCGAGCTGCAGGTGCTGGCGGCCCTCGCGGAGCACCGCGACGTGCACCTGTGGCTGCCCCACTCCTCCCCCGCGGCCTGGGACCAGCTCACCGCCGCCGATACGATCGTGGCGAGGCAGGACGACGACTCGGCCGAGCTGCTCGGCAACCCGCTGCTCGCCGCGCTCGGCCGTGACGTGCGCGAGCTGCAGCGCTCGATCACCGCGGTGGTTGCCGACGCCCGGGTGCACCCGCCGATCGCCGCCCCGCGCCCCGACACCCTGCTGGGCCGGGTCCAGGCCGACGTCACCGCCGACCGCGCCGGGCTCGGAGGCCCCGCGCCGGGCGCTGGCGACCGCACGATCCAGGTCCACGCGTGCCACGGCCGCGCGCGCCAGGTCGACGTCCTGCGCGACGTGATCGTGGGGCTCCTGCAGGACGACCCCACCCTCGAGCCGCGCGACATCCTCGTGATGGTGCCCGACATCGAGTCCTACGCGCCGCTGTTCCACGCCGCGTTCGGGCAGGCCGAGGTCGTCGGTCACGCCCACCACCACCCGGGGCACCGGCTGCGCGTCATGCTGGCCGACCGTGCCGCGTCCCGCACCAACCCCCTGTTGGGGCTCGTCGTCGCCGTGCTCGAGCTGGCCCGGCGCGGCCGCGCCACGAACGCCGAGGTGCTCGACCTGCTGGCCACCGGTCCGGTCCGCCACCGCTTCGACCTCGACGACGACGCGGTCGAGCGGATCACCTCATGGGTCGAGTCCAGCGGGGTCCGGTGGGGCTTCGACGCCGAGCACCGGCGCCGGTTCGGCCTCCCGATCGAGCAGAACACGTGGCGCGCCGGGCTCGACCGCCTCGTCAGCGGCGTCGCGGCCACCGAGGACCCGGCCCGGCCGGTGGCCGACGTCCTGCCGCTGGACGACGTGCCCAGCGGCGACGTCGACCTGGTGGGTCGCCTCGTCACCTTCGTCGACGCCCTCGAGCAGGCGGTCGACTCCTTCGGCCGCGACGGCACGCTCACCGCGTGGTCACACCGGATCGACACGATGCTCACCGCGATGGCCGACGTCCCCCTGACCGACGCGTGGCAGCGCCAGCAAGCCGACCGTGAGCTCGAACGGCTCGCCGACGACGCCACCGTCCTGCGCCCGGGCGAGGTGCTGTCGATGGTGCGCGACCGCTGGGCCGGCCGGCCGTCCCGGGCCAACTTCCGCACGGGCAGCCTCACCGTCTGCACGATGGTGCCCATGCGCTCGGTGCCCCACCGCGTGGTGTGCCTGGTCGGTCTGGACGACGGCATCTTCCCGCGCGCCACGCACGTCGACGGCGACGACGTGCTGGCCCGACGGCCCCTCACCGGCGAGCGGGATGCCCGCGCCGAGGACCGTCAGCTGTTGCTCGACGCGGTGATGTCGGCCACCGAGACACTCGTCGTCACCTACACCGGCGCCGACGAGCACCGCGGCCAGCCGCGCCCCCCGGCCGTCCCTCTGGGCGAGCTGCTCGACCAGGTCCGGCGCACGGCGGGCGAGGCGGTCGACGTCGTCACCCACCATCCGCTGCAGCCGTTCGACCCGCGCAACCTCCTGCCGGACGCGATCGTCGCGGACGGGCGCCCGTTCAGCTTCGACCCCGCGGCCCTCGCCGGGGCCCGGGCCAGCCTCGGTCCGCGCACCGAGCCGGCACCCTTCCTGCCCGCCACCCTGCCCGCACCGCCCGTCGGCGACCTGGCCCTGGCCGACGTGCTGGCGTTCGTCCAGAACCCGATCCGCGCGTTCTGGCGGCAGCGGCTCGACGTCGCCCTCACCGGCGACGAGGACCTGCTCGACGAGGACCTCCCGATCACGCTCGACGGCCTCGAACGGTGGCAGATCGGCCAGCGGCTCCTCGACGACGCCGTCCGCGGCGTCGGGCCCGACGACGCGTGGGCGGCCGTGCGGCGCGCCGGCATGCTGCCCCCGGGCCGTCTCGGCGCCGCGCTGAGCGCCGACGTGGGCACCCGCGTGGCCGCCCTCGTCGCCGGCACGGCGGCCCTCCGCCCGGGTGAGGCGACGTCCGTCGACATCGACGTCGCCCTGCCCGACGGCCGCCGCCTCACCGGCACCGTCGACGGGATCCACGGCGACCGCGTCGTGACCGTCTCGTACTCCACCGTCCACGGCCGGCACCGGCTGCGCGACTGGGCCCGGCTGCTCGCCCTGGCCGTGCAGCGACCCGACGTCCGATGGGCCGCCCACACGGCCGGCAAGGTCGGCCGGGGCACCGCCCAGGTCGTCACCACCGCCCCCGCCGACCCCGACACGGCCCTCGGCCTGCTCGCCGACCTGGTCGACCTGCGCGACGCCGGCCTGTGCCGTCCGCTGCCGCTGCCGGTCGAGATCGCCCTGCTCTACACCACCAACCTGCGGACGCGCGGCCCCGAGGCGGCCGCCCGGATCACCGCCCGCGAATGGCAGCGCATCCCCCGGGCGTTCGGTCCGCCCGCAGCACGCGACGCCGACGAGATCGTCCGGGTCTGGGGCGCCCAGGCGCCGTTCGAGACCCTCCTCGAGGACGGCTTCACCACGTTCGCCCCGCGACTGTGGGACGGCGCGCTCGATCACCAGCGGGAGGCCGCCCTGTGACCGCCTCCGACCTGCGCCCGTTCGACATCACCGATCCCCTGCCCGTCGGCACCACCTTGCTCGAGGCCAGCGCGGGCACCGGCAAGACCTGGACGATCGGCGCCCTCGTCACCCGCTACGTGGCCGAGGGCGTCGTCACCCTCCCCGAGCTGCTGGTCATCACCTTCGGTCGCGCCGCCAGCCGCGAGATGCGCGAGCGCGTGCGCGACCAGCTGGTCGCGGCCGAGGCGGCACTGGCCGACCCGGCGACGCACCGATCGGGCGACGACCCGCTGCTCCGGCTGCTCGCGGACGCGCCTGAGACCGAGCTCGCGGCCCGGCGGGCCCGGCTCCGCACTGCGCTGGCCGACTTCGACGGCGCCACCATCGCCACCACCCACCAGTTCTGCCAGACGGTGCTGCGCAGCCTCGGCACGGCCGGCGACTCCGACGGCTCGGCCGACCTCACCGACGACCTCACCGAGCTGGTCGACCAGATCGTCGACGACCTCTACGTGGCCAAGTACGCCCGCGAGGACGACCCGGCCCTCTCCCACGGCCAGGCCCGCGCCCTGGCCCACGCCGTCGTCGCCGACCCCCACGCGGCCCTCGTGCCCACCGACGCCGAGCCCGACTCGCCGGCCGGGGTGCGGGTCCGCTTCGCCGAGGTCGTCCGACGCCGGCTCGACCAGCGCAAGCGTGAGCTGGGCCTGCTCGACTACGACGACCTGCTCCGGCGGCTCGAGTCCGTCCTCGAGGACCCCGACTCGCCGGCCCGCACGTTGATGCGCGCCCGCTGGCGGGTCGTCCTCGTCGACGAGTTCCAGGACACCGACCCCGTCCAGTGGAACGTCCTCGACCGGGCGTTCGGCGGCGTCGCGACGCTGGTGCTGATCGGCGATCCGAAGCAGGCGATCTACGCCTTCCGCGGCGGCGACGTCCACACCTACCTGCGTGCCGCGGCGACCGCCACCGATCGTCGCACCCTGCCGGTCAACTGGCGCAGCGACGCACCCCTGGTCGACGCGCTCGGCGCGACCTTCGCGGGCGCGCAGCTCGGGCACCCCGACATCGCGGTCCGTCCCGTCCGGGCGCGCCACGACGGCAGCCGACTGCAGGGCCTGCCGCGTCCCGACGCCTTCCGACTGCGCGTCCTCGACCGTGAGGGAGCCGACGAGCCGCACCGCGACCTGCCGGTCGCCGGGGCCCGCCAGCGCATCGTCGACGACCTCGCCCTCGACGTGGCCGAGGTGCTCGCCTCCCCCGCCTCGTACGACGGCGGTCCCGGGGGCGTCCGCCCGATCGCCGCCGGCGACATCGCCGTCCTGGTGGCCACCGGGAGCGAGGCCGACCTCGTCCGCCGCAGCTTCGTGCGCCACGGCATCCCCGCCGTCCTCGGCGGCGGCAGCAACGTGCTCACCAGCGAGGCCGCCGCCGACTGGCTGACCCTGCTGGAGGCCATGGAGTCGCCCCAGCGGTCGGGCCTCGTCCGGGCGGCCGGCCTCACCGACCTGCTCGGGCACGACGCCACCACGCTCGTGCTCGAGGGCGATCACCTCACCGACCGCCTCGCCACCCGCGCGCGCGACCTCGCCGACCTCCTGGGCGCTCGCGGCGTGGCCGCCGTCGTCGAGTCGCTCACCGACGAGGCCTTCGCCGCCCGCATCCTCGCCCGGCCCGACGGCTACCGCCGGATGACCGACCTGCGGCACGTCGCCCACCTGCTGCACGAGGTCGCGCTGCGCGAGCGGCTCGGCCTGTCCGGGCTGGTGCAGTGGCTGCGCCGCCAGCGCAGCGAGAGCGGCGACTCGGCCGAGCTCACCCGCCGCCTCGACAGCGACGCCAAGGCGGTCCAGGTCCTCACGATCCACGCCAGCAAGGGGCTGGAGTTCCCGATCGTCTACCTGCCCTTCCTCTTCAACCGCTGGCGGCCCGACCGCGAGGAGCGGCCGCGCTTCCACGACGCCACGGGCGCCCGGTTCCTCGACGTCGGCGGGTCGGGGCACCCCGACTTCTCGGGGCACTCGCGCGCTGCCCAGGCCGAGGACGCCGGTGAGGTGCTGCGGCTGGCCTACGTCGCCATGACTCGCGCGAAGTCCCAGCTCGTCGCGTGGTGGGCGCCCACGCGGGACGCGGGCAACTCCGGGCTGCACCGACTGCTGTTCCGGGCCGACCCCGCCCGACCCGACGTGCCCGAGGTGGCCCCCGTCCCCGACGACGCCACCGCCGTGTCGGTGCTGCGCGGCTGGCAGGACCGGGGCGGACCCGCCCTCGAGCGCGTCGTGCCGCGCGCGGTGACCGCGCCGGCCCCGGCGCAGGAGCCCCACGACCTCGCGGTGCGCGCGTTCGATCGCGAGCTCGACACCGCGTGGCGGCGAACCTCGTACTCCGGCCTCATCCGCGACGACCAGGACACGCCCCACGTCGGCAGCGAGCCCGACGACGAGGGCACCACCGACGAGGACGAGGCGCTCCTCGCCCCGGTCACCGCCGCGGCCGACGCGCGGCCCTCCCCGATGGCCGACCTGCCGAAGGGTGCCACCTTCGGCAGCCTCGTCCACGCGGTCCTGGAGGAGGTCGACGTGACGGCCGACGACCTCGCCGGCGAGATCGAGGCGCGCGTGGTCGAGCAGCTCGCGCTGTGGCCGGTCGAGCTCGACGTGCCCGCCGCCGTCGCCGCCTTCGAGGCGATCCTCACCACTCCCCTCGGTCCTCTCGCCGACGACCTCGACCTCGCCACGCTCCTGCGCGACCGCCAGCTCAAGGAGCTCGACTTCGAGATCCCGATGGGCGGCGGCGACGACCCCGTCCCCTCCCTGGCACGGCTGGGCGACCTCGCCGACCTGCTCGAGGCCCACCTGGCACCCGGCGACCCGATCCGGCCGTTCGCCGCCCGGCTGCGCTCGCCCGGGCTCGCCGAGCAGGCACTGCGCGGCTACCTGATCGGCTCGATCGACCTCGTCCTGCGGCTTCCCGACGGCCGGTTCCTCGTGGTCGACCACAAGACCAACTGGCTGGGCGCCACGGACGCGCCGCTCACGGTCGCGGGCTACCGCCCCGACGCGCTGGCCGGCGCGATGAACTCGGGCACCTACCCCTTGCAGGCGCTGCTCTACGCGGTCGTCCTGCACCGGTTCCTGCGGTGGCGGGTACGCGACTACGCGCCGCAGCACCACCTCGGCGGCGTGCTGTACCTCTACCTGCGCGGCATGACCGGCGCAGACGCGCCGCGACACGACGGCGTGCCCTACGGCGTCTTCTCCTGGCAGCCGCCGGCGTCCCTCGTGGTCGCCCTGTCCGAGCTGCTCGACGGAACGGTGAGCCGATGACCGCCCACGCCACGATCGAGGACTTCGTCACCGCGGAGATCCTGACCCCCGGCGACGCGGCGATCACGGCCCGCCTCGGCCGGATCGCCGGCGAGTCGGCGCCCCTGCCCCTGCTCGCCCTGGCGTTCGCCGTGCGGGGCGTGCGGCACGGGTCGACCTGCTTCGACCCGCGCCACGACCCCGAGGTGCCCGGGCTGTCCTGGCCCGACGCCGCCGCGTGGCTCCGTGCGGTCGAGGACAGTGCCCTCGGGCGCGTGCTCGTGGTCGAGCACGGCCTGCTCTACCTCGACCGCTACCGCCGGCTCGAGGTCGCCCTGTGCGACGATCTCTCCGCGCGGGCGGCCCTGTCGCCGCCGGCCCTGGACGAGGAGCGACTCGCTGAGGACCTCGAGCGACTCTTCCCCGGCGCCGAGCACGCGGACCAGCGGGCCGCGGCCGAGCGGGCGGCACGGGTCGGCACGATCGTGCTCACCGGCGGGCCCGGCACCGGCAAGACGACCACCGTCGCCGGCCTGCTGGCGATCCTGCAGGCGCAGTCCCTGGCGATGAACGGCCGATCGCTGCGGGTCGCGCTGACGGCCCCCACGGGCAAGGCCGCCGCCCGCATGCGCGAAGCCGTGGCGGCCACCGCCGCGCGGCTGACGCTCACCGATGACGAGCGTGCGTGGCTCGATCAGCTCCCGTCGTCGACCATGCACCGGCTGCTGGGCTGGCGCCCCGACAACCACACCCGGTTCCGGCACGACCGGCTCCGCCGCCTGCCGCACGACGTCGTCGTGGTCGACGAGACGTCCATGGCGTCCCTCGAGCACGTCGCCCGCCTGCTGGAGGCCCTGCGCCCCGACACCCGGCTGATCCTCGTGGGCGACGCCGACCAGCTGGCGTCCGTCGAGGCAGGGGCCGTGCTGCACGACGTCGTCGCCGGCTGGTCGGACGAGCACATCGTGCGCCTCACCCGCAGCCACCGGTTCGGTGCGGGCATCGGGCGGCTGGCGGCCGCCGTGCGCGACGGCGACGCCGACACCGCCGTCGACCTGCTCACAGCGGGCGACCCGGCGATCCGCCTCGTCGACCCGGCGGCGGGAGCCGACCTGCTGGAGTCCACCCTGGTGCCGCTGGCCCGCGACCTCGTGGCCGCCGGCCGGCGGGACGACGCCCCCGCGGCCCTGGCCAGGCTGAGCGGTCACCGGCTCCTGTGCGCCCATCGCGACGGACCCTTCGGCGCCACGACCTGGAACGACCGCGTCACCGCACGGTTGCGGGCCGAGGTCGGCTACGGGGAGTGGTACCCGGGGCGCCCGGTGCTCGTCACCCGCAACGACGCCCCGCTCGGGGTGTTCAACGGTGACGCCGGCGTGGTGATCGAGCGCGAGGGCCAGCTGGTCGTGGCGATCGACGGCGAGCCGGTCCGCGAGTTCGCCACCTCCCGGCTGCCGGACGTGCAGACCGGCTACGCGATGACGATCCATCGCAGCCAGGGCAGCGAGTTCGCCGAGGTCACGGTGCTGCTGCCCGGGGCCGACTCGCGCGCGATGACGCGCGAGCTGCTCTACACCGCGATCACGCGCGCCGTCGACGCCGTGACGGTCATCGGCACGCCCGACGACATCCGCACAGCAGTCGGGCGGCGAGTCGCCCGATCCAGTGGGATCGCGGAACGACTCGCCGCCCGTCAGGCAGCGCGCTGACTCAGCGCTCGGCGCCGGACATCGCCTCGGCGGCGTCGAGCGTGTGCTCGCCCAGCGACTCGTCCTTCTTCGCCGCCTCGATGGTGTGCTTGAGCGGCTTCTCGTGCACGAACCACAGCACGGCGGCCGACACGAGCGTCAACGGCGCGATCCACAGGAAGATCGGCATGAGGGCCTCGTTGTAGGCGCCCACCACGATGTCGTGCAGCTCCTGCGGCAGCTGGGCGACCGCGTCGGGGGTCAGGGAGGACGACCCGCTGCCGGACCGGCCGGTCGAGGGCAGCTCCGTGGCCAGGGTCTCGGTGAGGCGCGAGGTGAAGATCGAGCCCACCGCGGCGGCACCGAGCGTGCCGCCGACCTGGCGGAAGAAGTTGTTCGCGGCGGTGGCCGTGCCCACGATCTGGTGCGAGAACGAGTTCTGGACGATCAGCGTGAGGATCTGCATGCCCAGGCCGATGCCGATGCCGAGCACCAGCAGCGAGCCCTCGATGATCCAGCGCGAGTCGCCTATGTCGATCGTCGAGAGGCAGAACAGGCCCGCACCCGTGACGACCGCACCCGCGATCGGGAACCAGCGGTAGCGACCCGTGCGGCTGACCGCCTGGCCGACCGTGATCGAGGTGATGAGCATGCCGCCCATCATCGGGATCATCATCAGACCCGCATGGGTGGCGTCGACGCCGACCGACATCTGCAGGTACGTGGGCAGGTACGACAGCGAGCCGAACATCGCGACGCCCAGGATGATGACGCCGACCGTGGTGAGGTTGAAGTTCCGGTCGCGGAACAGGGCCAGCGGGATGACCGGCTCCTGCGCCACGCGCTCGGCGAGGACGAACGCGATCGCGCCGACGACGGTGACGATGCCCAGACCGATGATCTGCGGGCTGTCCCAGTCGTACTGGTGGCCGCCCCAGGTCGCGCCGAGGATGAGCGCGCTGGTGGCGATGGCCAGCAGCGCCATGCCGAGGTAGTCGACGCGCGCCTGGGCGCGCTCGAGGGCGGGCTTGGCCAGCAGCATCACGACGGCGACGAAGGCGATCACGCCGAGGGGCACGTTGATCCAGAAGGTCCAGCGCCAGCCGGGTCCCTCGGTGAACCAGCCGCCCAGCAGCGGGCCGGCCACCGACGACAGGCCGAAGACCGCGCCGAGGATGCCCATGTACTTGCCGCGCTCCCGCGCCGGGACGACGTCGGCGATCGCGGCCTGCGACAGCACCATCAGGCCACCGCCGCCGAGGCCCTGGATCGCGCGTCCGGCGATCAGGACGTTCATGTCCTGCGCGATCGCACCGACCAGCGAGCCGATCGTGAAGAGGGTGATGGCGAGCAGCAGCAGCGGCTTGCGGCCGAGGCGGTCGCCAAGACGGCCGTACATCGGCATCGTCACGGTCATGCCGAGCAGGTAGGCCGTCATGACCCAGGCGATGTGGTCGGCGCCGTCGAGCGAGCCGACGATGGTCGGCAGCGCGGTCGACAGGACCGTCTGGCTCAGCGACGCCAGCAGCATCACGAGCATGAGGGCGGCGAACACCAGGCGGATGGTGCGCTTCTGGTGCAGATCGGGGGTGGGAGCGGCAGTGGTCATAGTGCGGTGGTCGTGACCTTTCGGAAGGTGTCGATGGACTCCGCGAGCGCGGCGTCGGGGTCGGTGAAGAGTCGGTCGGTGTCGGACATCCACGCGAGCGTGACGATGCCGTTGGCGAGCAGGATCAGGGCCCGGGCCTCGGCAGGGTCGGCCGGGAGCCCCTCGATGCCGGACCACGGCGGCTCGACGTCGTCGACGAGACGGGCCATCAGCAGCTTGCGGGCCTCGCCGAACATCGCCGTGAGCCGTCCGCGCAGGTGCGGATGGGCGGCGGCCAGCGCTCGTCGCTGGTCCATGTCGACGCCGGGGCCGATCGTCGAGCGCGCCACCTCGGTGACGAGCCGGCACACCCGCAAGATGGCGGGGTCGTCGGTGGACTCGCGCAGGTCGCGCAGCACGTCGTCGGTCAGGTGCGGAGCCTGCACGCCGACGATCGCGTCCTCCTTCGAGTCGAAGTAGTTGAAGAAGGTCCGCGGCGAGACACCCGCGATCTCGGCGATCTGGGCGACGGTCACGTCGCCGGGACCGCGCTCGAGCGTGGCGTCCGCGGCGGCACGGTGGATCGCAGTCCACGTGCGGCGCTGGCGCTCGGCGACGAGCGGGCTGACGGTCTCTGATTGCACTCTTGCAGAATATGCAGTTGTGCATCCTTTGCACTAATGCACCCGACGCATCCGGGCGGTGCGCTTCGTCACACGCGCGCCGTGTCGGTCAGCGCAGGTCGGTGAGCGCCTCGGGGTCGACCCGGGTGCCCACCATGGCCCGCAGCGTGTCGTTCACGTCCCAGATGCCGACGTTCATCGCGCCCGTCAGCAGGCCCTCCGCGTCGATCCAGTAGGCGATGAACTCGTTCGCTCCCACGTCGCCACGGACCTCGAGGCGGTCGTCCTCACCCGGGCGGCCGACGTACTCCATCGAGAACTCGAACTGGTCGGTGTAGAAGTACGGGAGCCAGTCGTGGTGCGCCTCGCGGCCGAGCAGGACGTCGGCGACCGCCCGGCCCTGACGGATCGCGTTGTCCCAGTGCTCGACCCGGATCCGCGCGTGCAGGGCGGTGTTCCAGGCGTTCGCGACGTCGCCGACGGCCAGGATGTGCTCGTCCTGCGTCTGGAACCGCTCGTCGACCACGATGCCGTCATCGATCTCGAGCCCGGCGTCCCGCGCGATTTCCACCGACGGGACAGCCCCGATCGCGACGAGGACGTGGTCGGCCTCGATCGACTCCTGCGCGGTGCGCACGCGGACCGGTCGGTCACCCTCGAGCAGCACCTCCTCCACGGTGACGCCCGTACGGAGGTCGACCCCGTGCGACCGGTGCAGGTCGAGCAGGTGACGGGCCAGGTCGGCCCCCAACACGGACCCGAGCGGCAGGTCGGCCTGCTCGAGCACGATCACCTCGACGTCGTGGTGACGCGCTGCCGCGGCCACCTCCAGTCCGATCCAGCCGGCGCCGACGATGACCAGCCGTCCGCCCGCCCGCAGCGCCGCCAGCACCCGCTCCTGGTCCTCGAGGGTGCGCAGGTAGAGCGCGTGGTCGGCCCCGGGCAGGTCGGGCACGCGGGGCTCGGCGCCGGTCGCCAGCACCAGCAGGTCGTACGGCAGCGCCTCCCCCGAGTCGAGCTCGACCGCCTGCGCCTCCCGGTCGATCGCGACGGCCCTCACTCCGGTGAGGAGGCGGACGTCGTTGGCGGCCCACCAGTCGTCGGCCAGCGCGGTCGGGTCGGTGTCCTGACCCAGAAGGAGGTCCTTCGACAGCGGCGGACGCTCGTACGGGGCGTGGTCCTCCGCACCCACCAGGTCGATCGACCCCTCGTACCCCTCGTCGCGCAGTCGCTCGACTGCCTTCGCGGCAGCGAGCCCTCCCCCGATGATCACCAGACGCTCCATGCCCCCATCGTCCGCGCCCTTCCCCACTTTTGGAACTGGTTTCACGTCGAATCGCCGATCCGAGGTGAATCCAGTTCCAAAAGTGGGGAGTGGCGGACGCGGGCGCGGGCGCGGTTTCGGCCGCAGCTGAGACGGGACCGGCCCGGACCCTCCGCGAGGAGAGTCCGGGCCGGTCGGGCGACGCGAGGTCGATCAGCTGCAGCCGCTGGTGCTGCCGCAGCCCTCGCAGACGTGGCAGGAGCCGGCGGGACGCATCTTCGTGCCGCAGGTCATGCACAGCGGGCTGTCGACCGCCGCACCCGTGATCTCCTCGAGCAGCTCGGCCGAGGTGTGGGCCCGACCCGAGGCGGGACGTGCCGTCTCGACCTGGACCGCCACGGCGTCGGCGTCGTTGATCTGCGCCTCGGCCTTGAGCTCGGCGGCCGCCGCGGCGGACGGACCCTCGGGCTCGTCGGCGACCAGCTCGGCCGCCGTCGACCCGTCGCCCTTGACCGGCTCGTACGAGCCCGTGTCGAGGTACCGCTGACGCTCGTCGACCGAGAAGATCGACATGGCCGACCGGGTGTCGAAGTCGATGTAGTCCAGCGCCAGGCGGCGGAAGACGTAGTCCATGATCGACTGCGCCATGCGGACGTCCGGGTCGTCGGTGAGGCCGGCGGGCTCGAACTTGAGGTTCGTGAACTTGGTCACGAACGTCTCGAGCGGCACGCCGTACTGCAGGCCGATCGACACGGCGATGCTGAACGCGTCCATCACGCCGGCCAGAGTCGAGCCCTGCTTGCCCAGCTTGAGGAAGATCTCGCCCAGCGTGCCGTCGTCGTGGGCACCGGAGGTCATGTAGCCCTCGGCGCCGCCGACGCTGAAGCTGGTCGTGATCGAGGCGCGCGACTTCGGCAGGCGCCGACGGATCGGCTTCTCGACGATCTTCTCGATGACCTGGACCTCGGCCTGGGGCGCGTCGGCCGCCGAGGTCTTGTCGTCCTGCGACTTCTGGCTGGACAGCGGCTGGCCGACCTTGCAGTTGTCGCGGTAGACGGCCAGCGCCTTCAGGCCGAGCTTCCAGCCCTGGAAGTAGACGTCGGCGATCTCCTCGACCGTCGCGCTCTCGGGCATGTTGACCGTCTTGCTGATGGCGCCGGACAGGAACGGCTGGGCCGCCGCCATCATCCGCACGTGACCCATCGGCTTGATGGCCCGCTCGCCGACGGCGCAGTCGAAGACCTCGTAGTGCTCCGGGCGCAGGCCGGGGGCGTCGATGACGTGACCGTGCTCGGCGATGAACTCGACGATCGCCTCGATCGTCTCGCCGGTGTAGCCGAGCTTCTCCAGCGCGGCGGGCACCGTCTGGTTGACGACCTGCATCGAGCCGCCGCCGACGAGCTTCTTGAACTTGACCAGCGAGAAGTCCGGCTCGATGCCGGTCGTGTCGCAGTCCATCATGAAGCCGATCGTGCCGGTGGGCGCCAGGACCGAGGCCTGCGAGTTGCGCCAGCCGTTCTTCTCACCGATCTTCAGGTTGGCCGCCCACTGCTTGGTGGCCTCCTTCTGCACGGCGATGTCCATCGCGTGCTTGGTGCGGATCTCGTCGTTGGCCGCCTGGTGCTTGCGCATGACGCGCTGGTGGCCGTCGACGTTGGCCGCATAGCCCTCGTACGGGCCCACGACGCCGGCGAGCTCGGCGCTGCGGCGGTAGGACGTGCCGGTCATCAGCGACGTGATGCCCGCGGCGAGCGCGCGGCCGCCGTCGGAGTCGTACGCCAGGCCCGACGCCATCAGCAGGGCGCCGAGGTTGGCGTAGCCGATGCCGAGCTGACGGAACTTGCGCGTCGTGTCGCCGATCGCCTCGGTCGGGAAGTCGGCGAAGCAGATCGAGATGTCCATCGCGGTGATGATGAACTCGACGCTCTTGACGAACTTCTGGGTGTCGAACGAGCCGTCCTCGGACAGGAACTTGAGCAGGTTCAGGCTGGCGAGGTTGCAGCTGGAGTTGTCCAGGTGCATGTACTCGCTGCACGGGTTCGAGGCGGTGATCCGGCCCGACTCCGGCGTCGTGTGCCAGTCGTTGATCGTCGAGTCGTACTGGATGCCCGGGTCGGCGCAGGCCCACGCGGCCTGGGCCATCTTGCCCCACAGGTCGCGGGCGTCGATCTCCTCGATGACCTCGCCGCTGGTGCGGGCGCGCAGGCCGAAGGAGGTGCCCTCCTCGACGGCCTCCATGAACTCGTCGTTGACGCGGACCGAGTTGTTGGCGTTCTGGTACTGGACGCTGGTGATGTCCGAGCCGCCCAGGTCCATGTCGAAGCCCGCGTCACGCAGCACGCGGATCTTCTCCTCCTCGCGCTCCTTGGTCTCGACGAACTCGACGATGTCGGGGTGGTCGACGTCCAGCACGACCATCTTGGCGGCGCGTCGGGTGGCGCCTCCGGACTTGATCGTCCCGGCCGACGCGTCCGCACCACGCATGAACGACACCGGACCGGAAGCCGTGCCACCGGAGGAGCGCAGCAGCTCCTTGCTGGAACGGATGCGCGACAGGTTGAGGCCGGCACCGGAGCCGCCCTTGAAGATCAGGCCCTCCTCGCGGTACCAGTTCAGGATCGAGTCCATCGAGTCGTCGACGGCCAGGATGAAGCACGCGCTGACCTGCTGCGGGCTCGAGGTGCCCACGTTGAACCACACCGGGCTGTTGAAGCTGAAGACCTGGTGCAGGAGCATGTAGGTCAGCTCGTGCTCGAAGATCTCGGCGTCGGCGTCGGTGGCGAAGTAGCCGAAGTCCTTGCCCGCCTTGACGTACGTCAGGACGACGCGGTCGAGCAGCTGGCGCAGGCTGGCCTCGCGCTCGGGGCTGCCCACGGCACCGCGGAAGTACTTGGTGGTGACGATCGTGGAGGCGTTGAGGCTCCAGAAGTCGGGGAACTCCACACCGCGCTGCTCGAAGACGGTCTCACCGGTCTTCCAGTTGGTCTGGACGACGTCGCGACGCTCCCACGTGACCGCGTCGTACGGGTGCACGCCCTCGGTCGTGTGGACACGCTCGATCTTCAGTCCGGTCTTGGCGGACTTGCGGCTGGTGCGAGGGGCGGGTCCCGAGTTCCCGCCGACCGTCTCGGTCATGTGGTGCTCCTGTCGTGGTGGTGCTGCGTGGTGGGTGTGTCGTGCGTGGGGCGAGGGGTCGGTCAGGACCCGGCGCCGGGAGTGGGGCGCTGCGACGAGGGGTCGAGCACCTGGGTGATGTCGGCCTGGTCGGCCAGCAGACCGGCGATCTCGGCGACGAAGTCGTCGGCCGAGTCGAAGGACTTGTAGACGGACGCGAAGCGCAGGTAGGCGACCTCGTCGAGGGCCCGCAGGGGCTCGAGGATCGCCATCCCGATGTCCTGGGTGTTGATCTCGGCCTGGCCGGAGGCACGCAGGGTGTCCTCGACCTGCTGGCCCAGGCACGCCAGGTCGTCGGTGGAGACCGGACGTCCCTTGCAGGCCTTGGCGACGCCGGCGACGGCCTTCTCGCGGACGAACGGCTCGGTGGCGCCGGAGCGCTTGACCACCATGAGCTGCATCTGCTCGATCGTGGTGAAGCGCTTCTCGCACTGCGAGCACGCGCGGCGGCGGCGGATCGAGCCGCCCTCGTCGGCCACCCGCGAGTCGAGCACGCGCGTGTCGGTGTGCTTGCAGAACGGGCAGTGCATCTTTCCTCCTCGCCTCGGGCCGAATCCGCCCCGTGGATGGATCTGGGGACGGAATGTGGACATCTCCGGTCATCGTGTGGGTAACACCGGTCCGCCTGTGGACCTATATGTGGAGAATCACATCTGTGTAACTACTAGATGTAGTGGTTACTGTACGTGGCTCCCCGACGGTAAGCAACAACTTCGCAAAGAAGTCCGACAGAATCCCATCCGTCCCCTCCGCCCGCCCTGTTTCCGCAGGTCAGCGGGGGGTCGCCTCCCGTCGAGTCGCGAAGTGCGGGCGTGTCGGCGACCATCGAGGGGTCACCCCATGGACCACCGCCAGACCACACCGTCGCCCCGGACCGAGAGGAGTCGCCATGTCCACCGCACGCCCGGACAGCGCGACGACACGATGACCTCGACCCTCCCCCGCGAACTGCGTTCGGCTCGCCTGCGCACCCTGGCCGCCCTGGCCGTGCGCTCGGGCGACCTGTCCGCTGCGAGCGCCGCCGTCGACGAGGCGCTCACCCGCCTCGTGCGCGACGACGTCGACCTGCGCACCGATCCCGTCACGCCCCTGCTGCGCCACGCGTGGGAGGCCGCGGACCAGCCGTCCGATCCCCCGGCGCTCGCGCCGGACGAGTCGGACGAGGCCCTGGTCCTGCTGTCGGCGTGCTGCCACGGGTCGTTGCCCGAGGCCGCGCGGATCGCCCTGCTGATGAGCGTCGCGGGCGGCCTGCCGACGGACGAGATCGCGTGCGCGTTCTCCGTGCCCGACGAGACGATGGAGCGGCGGCTCACGTGGTCGCAGCACCGGGCCGGCGCCTGGCTGCGCGAGCCGATGGCGCCGGAGGACCGTCCCGAGCGGCTGGGGCGCGTGCTCGACGTCCTCATGCTGGTCTTCGACGACGGCATCGTGCACCCCCACTGCGGGGCCGACCTGCCCCTGGAGGCCAGCGAGATGGCCCGCGTGATCCTCGAGATGTTCCCCGGTGAGGCCGAGCCGCGCGCCCTGCTGGCGATCATGCTGCTGACGCGCGCCCGGCGCGACGCCCGCCAGGCCGACGACGGGACCATGGTGCCGCTCGGTCTGCAGGACCGCTCGCTGTGGCACGGCGACGAGATCGCCGAGGGACTGTTCCTGCTGCGCGGCAGCATGCGCGAGAACCGCTCCGGTCCCTACCAGCTGCGGGCCTCGATCCAGGCGGCCCACGTCACGGCGACGGAGGCGGCCGACACGGACTGGGACCGGATCCTGGCCCTGCACGACCAGCTGATGCAGGTGGCGCCCACCGACGCCGTGGCGCTCTCCCGGGCGATGACGGTCGCCGAGGTGCACGGCGCCGAGACGGCGCTCCATGCGGTCGAGCGACTGCCCCTCGACGACCACCTGTTCCACGCCACCCGCGCCGACCTGCTGGCGCGGTTGGGCCGCACCGAGGAGGCCGAGCGGGCGTGGACGGCGGCCGTGGCCCGCGTACGCGGCGCCCAGGAACACGCTCGCCTCCGCGGCGACACGGAGCGTTGAGCAGGTCACACCTGCTGCGGTTGCGAGGGCGGCACGCCCCCCTACGGTGGAGGCATGGCCACCAAACCCAAGTACACGGTTCCCGGTCTGGAGATCGCCGACGGCGAGAGCCTCGCGAAGACGCTCCAGGACCGCCTGAACGCACTCAACGACCTCATGCTCACCCTCAAGCACGTGCACTGGAACGTCGTGGGTCCCCACTTCATCGCCGTGCACGAGATGATCGATCCGCACGTCGTCGAGGTGCGCGACATGGTCGACGAGACCGCTGAGCGCATCGCGACGCTGGGCAGCGAGCCCCTGGGCACGCCGAAGGCGATCGTCGACGGCCGCTCGTGGGACGACTACCCCCTCGGTCGCGCCACCACCACCGAGCACCTGAAGGCGCTCGACGCGGTGTACGTCGGCCTGATCGACGACCATCGCAAGGCCCAGGAGGCCGTGGCGGACCTCGACCCCGTCACCGAGGACATGATCATCGGCCAGATCAAGACGCTCGAGCTGTTCCACTGGTTCGTGCGCGCGCACCTGGAGAGCGCGGGCGGTCAGCTCAAGGGCTGATCCCCACGCTCCGAACGACGAACGACCCGGTCCACGGACCGGGTCGTTCGTCGTTCGGAGCGTGGGCGTCAGTCGGCCTGATCCGCGGGGGCGGAGCGCCGGGCCACCGCGACGGCGAGGGCGTGCCCCGCGAGCGCGGCCAGCACCTGCAGCGTCATCGACGTGACGACCACGCCGGCGCCGAGCCACCAGTAGACCGGTCCTTCACCCGAGCCGACGAGCAGGACCAGGGCCAGGGACACGAACCCGAGCACTCCCCCTGCCACCACCCAGGCGAGGGCGCCCATGTCGGCCGGACGCACTCGCTGCCAGCCGAAGCCGGCGGCGACCAGCGTCAGCAGCAGGGCGCCCGCCGCAGCCGGGTGGACCTCGGTGACGGCACCGCCGATCCAGCGGGAGGGCGCGTCGACGTGCTGGGCACCGGCACGCTCGGGCAGCAGCCAGGTCAGGGCGCTGGCGGCCAGCAGGACGGCGGCTCGGCTCAGCAACTGTCCACGGAAGCGGGTCATCACGTGGATCTCGTGGCCGTGGGCGACGATCGCCATGGCGCACCTCCTGACATCGGTGTCTTCCCACACCGTACGCCGTCGTGAGCGCTCCGGGGCGACGTGGCGGTGAACACGTGTCGACCACCGGAAAGTGCACACGGCGCCCATCGGCCCCTTCCCCGAGGCATCGATGGGCGCCGTGAGCGGGCGCGGGCGGGGTCAGTCGTTGACCGGAACCGCCAGGGTCGTGCCGATGGGCAGCGACGCGCCGTCCTCGAGGGCGTTGAGCTTGATGATCTCGTCCACCGTCGAGCGGATGTCGGCATCGGGCCGCGCCTCGGCGGCGATGCTCCACAGGGTCTGGCCCGGCTGCACGGTGACCGTCGTGACGATCCCCGGCTCGGCCGCGGTGTCGGTGGCGACGACGGCGGAGCCGAAGACGATCACCACGGCGCTGATCACCGCGAGCGCCACGGCCACGATCGCGACCCGGCCCCGACCCGTGAGCCGCAGCGGCGCGGCGGGCGTGGTCGATCCGGCGCGGTAGGTCGTGCGCGTCACGACCGGACGGCGCGTCAGGTCGATGACCGGGAACGGGGTGTGGTCGAGGGTGATGCTCATGATGGCCTCCGGGGAAGTGCGGCTGTTCGGTGCTGTTCGATTCGATCAGATGTTCTATCGAACACATGAACGACTGTACGACGCACCTCCGACAGAATCCAGCATTGTCGAAATTGTGTTCGAATCCGCGTGTCGCGTGAGCGGCGACGGCGGCCATGCGGGGCGCCCCGGTCGCCGCTAGCGTCGGGGCATGTCGATCGTTCGCACCGCCGTCACCGCGTGGCGCCAGGCCTCGGCGCGCCAGGCGCCGCTCCTCGCGGCGGGCGTCGCCTTCTACCTCTTCACGTCCCTGTTCCCCGCCCTGATCGCGGCGGTGTCGATCTACGGACTGGTCGCCGACCCGGCCACGGTGGCCGACCAGACCGAGCGCATCTCCGAGGCCCTGCCCGCCGACGCGGCCTCGCTGGTCAACGGCCAGCTCGAGCAGCTGACCTCGGCGCCCTCGGGGTCGCTCGGACTCGGCGCGGCCGTCGCGATCCTGCTCGCGGTCTACGCCGCCTCCGGCGGTGTCGGCAACCTCGTCACGGCGATCAACCAGCTCTACGGACTCGAGGACGCGCGCTCGTTCGTCGCGCGGAAGGCGCTCGCCCTGGGCCTGACGGTGGCCGCCGTCGTGTTCGGGTTGGTCGCGATCTCGCTCGTCGCGGTGGTCCCGGTCGTGCTCAACATGATCGACGTCGTGCCCGGGATGCGCCTGCTGGCGAACGTCCTGCGGTGGGTGGTGCTGGCCGGCGGGATCGTCGTGGCCATCGGCATCCTGTACCGCGTGGCACCGGACCGGCCGTCGGCCCACGGCATCGTCACGCGGGGCGTGGTCATCGCCGCCGCCCTGTGGCTGCTCGTGTCGGTCGGCTTCTCCCTCTATGTCGACCTGTTCGGCAACTACTCCAAGACGTACGGAGCGCTGGCCGGGGTCGTCGTCCTGCTGCTGTGGCTGTGGATCGGGATGTACGCGATCCTGCTCGGCGCCTGCGTCGAGGCGGCGCGGGAGCACATCGTCACCCGCGAGACGCTCTCCGAGGACGAGGCGCTGGCGCGCCGGCGCTCCCAGGAGGCCGAGTTGGCCACCGGACTGGACCGGTTCAACGCCGAGCTGGACGAGCGCCTCGAGCGCTGAGCGACCGGCTCAGGACAGGGCGCGTCCGAGCAGGAACGCGATGGCGCCCACCACGACCACGAGCGCGATCAGGCCGCTGATCAGCTCGACCGGGCCCAGGCCGTGCCGCGGGACGCCGCTCTGGTCGAGGTCGACCTCGAAGTCCGGCAGCAGCAGCTGCAGGTCGACGGTGGCGTGGTCGGCGACGCCGTGGTCGCGCAGCACCTCACGCGCCGACGCCTCGACCCGGGTGAGGTCGGAGGCGGACCCCGACCCGACGCCGGACACGTCGACCTTCCAGCCGTCACCGTCTCGGGTTCCCACCACCACGTAGCTCACGCGCCCCAGCCTAGGACACGAAGCGCGGGACACGCCGTATCGAACACCTGTTTGATCCCGGGCCCCGTCGGCACTACGGTCGTGGCATGAGCGAGAACCTGGACGAACCGGTCGACCTGACCGGGCTGACCAAGCGGCAACGACGCATCCTGGTGTTCCTCAAGGAGCACATCGAGTCGCACGGCTACCCGCCCAGCATGCGCGAGGTCGGCGCCGCGTGCGAGCTCGCCAGCACGTCCTCGGTCTCGCACCAGCTGCGCATGCTCGAGCGCAAGGGCTTCATCCGCCGCGACCCGAACCGCCCCCGCGCGCTGGAGATCTACCTGCCCGACTCCAAGCCCGCCATGCGCAGCCGACCCGTCGAGCACGACGAGACCGGCAGCGGCGACGCCGTGCCCGAGCCGGCCTACGTGCCGGTGGTGGGACGCATCGCGGCCGGTGGCCCGATCCTGGCCGAGCAGCGCGTCGAGGAGGTCATGCCGCTCCCCCGCTCGCTGGTCGGCGACGGCACCCTCTTCCTGCTCGAGGTCAAGGGCGACTCGATGGTCGACGCGGCCGTCTGCGACGGCGACTACGTCGTGATCCGCCAGCAGCAGGTGGCCGAGAACGGCGAGATGGTCGCCGCGATGATCGACGGCGAGGCGACGGTCAAGACGCTCAGCCGTCGCGACGGCCAGGTGTGGCTGCTCCCGCAGAACCCCGCCTACGACCCGATCGACGGCACCGACGCCCAGATCATCGGCAAGGTCACCGCCGTCCTTCGCCGGGTCTGATCCGTCGGGCTCAGTCCGTCGGGTCGGCGGGCCGGGCCTGCCAGGCGCTGGCGACCATGTCGTCGAGCGTGTGCCGCATGCGCCAGTCCAGGTCGCGCGTCGCGCGCTCGCCCGACGCCACGATGCGGGCGGGGTCGCCCGGGCGCCGTCCCAGGACCTCGGGCTCGAAGTCGACGCCCGTGGCATCGGCCACCGCCTGCATGATCTGCCGTACCGAGACGCCGTCGCCGCTGCCGAGGTTGTAGACCGGCTCCAGCTCGCGGCCCTCCAGCAGCCGGCGGACCGCCACGACGTGCGCCTCGGCCAGGTCGGCGACGTGCACGTAGTCGCGCACGCAGGTGCCGTCCGCGGTGGCGTAGTCGTCGCCGAAGATGCGCGGCCGGTGCCCCTGGCTGAGCGCGCGGATCACGAGCGGGAAGAGGTTGTGCGGGCTGGAGTCGTACAGGTCGGGCTCACCCGAGCCGACCACGTTGAAGTACCGCAGCGACGTGTGGCGCAGGCCCGTGGCGACGCCCTGGTCGCGGATCATCCACTCCCCCACCAGCTTGGACTCGCCGTACGGCGACTCGGGCCGGGTCGGGGTGTCCTCGGTGACGAGCGGGACGTCCGTCGTGCCGTAGACCGCGGCCGAGCTGGAGAAGACGATCGCGTCGACGTCGAGGTGCTCCATCGCGCGCAGCAGGCTCAGGGTGCCACCGACGTTCTGGCGCCACGTGTGCACCGGCTGCTCGACCGACACCCCGGCGTACTTGAACGCCGCGAGGTGGATGACCGCCTCGATGTGGTGCTCGGACAGCTGCTCGACGAGTTGCTTCGCATGCAGCACGTTCAGATCGAGGAAGGGCACCTCGGGCCGCACGAACTCCCGATGGCCGCTGGAGAGGTCGTCGACGACGACCGACTCCAGACCGGCTCGCTCGAGCGCTCGGACGACGTGGGCACCGATGTAGCCGGCGCCGCCGGTCACCAGGATGGCCATGAAACCACCCTAGGGCGCAGGGTCACTGGCGGAAGCGCAGGGTCCCGACGGACGTGTTCTTGCCACGGGTGACCTTGACCGACTTCTTGCCGCTGAAGCCGCGCGAGATGCCACGCCACGAATCGGCGTTGACCGTGACCTTGTACCGGCCCGAGGCCAGACCGGTGACCTTGAAGCGCCCGCCACCGTCGGTCATGGCGGTGCGGTAGACCTTCTTGCCGTCACTGGACGTCAGGCGGATCATCAGCTCGGTGCGCGGCTTGATCTTCTTCGCCGTGACGCGCCCGCTGACGGAGCCGCCCTTGGTGTTCTTCAGGCCGACCCGCATCGACGAGCCCTTGACGTAGACCAGCTTGTACGTGCCGGCCGTCCAGGCCCGGCAGTGCTGGCGGTACATCTTGTAGTTCTTGGCCTTCCACTTCTCGAACGAGCGGTCGAGGCCGTTGAAGTAGCCGTCGTTGTTCTTGTAGCGGCTCTTGTACCAGGCCGAGCAGCCGGTGCGACGGCCCATCTCGAACCAGTAGTGCCCCTCGCCGAGGCTCACCGTGCGGCCGCTGCCGGCACGGACGACGTCGGAGGCCAGGATCGAACGACCCTTCGCGTACTCGCGGACCGTCAGGTAGCGGTCGACCTTGGCCGAGCTCTTCTTGCCCTGGTAGCCCTGGGCAACGACGGCGACCCGGGTGCGGCCGGAGCCGACGTTGTGGGCGCGGTTCACGAGGCCGGCGTTGGGCAGCGGCAGCATGCGCCCCGTGGACCGGGACTCCGCGCGGTTGTTGACCAGCGCGTGGCAGGTGCCCCAGGCGCGGTCGCCCGAGCCGAACCACAGTCCCCCCGCGGGCTTGACGGCGTACACGCGCGCCGACGACGTGGGCAGGAAGCCGACCTCGTAGCGTCCGCTGGAGTTGGTCCTGGTGCGTCCGTAGACGCTGGCGCAGGCCATGAAGTCGAGGTCGCGCAGGACCCGCGAGGACTTCGACCAGTACGGCGGTCGGCCCACGACGGTGACCTCGGTGCCGCCGACGGCCTTCGAGCCGTTGCGCACCTGCCCCTTGATCGAGGAGTAGCGCGCGTTGGCGACGTAGCGGTAGTTCAGGGCGCGCGTGACCTTGACCGCGCTTCCGGCGGACATGTCGCGGGCTCCGCCGGCGAACGCGCCCTTGCCGTTGCCGCGCCACCACCAGGAGCGACGCTCGCCGCCGCTGGTGCCGACGATGTGCAGCTTGTACCCGGCCGAGGGACCGTTGTTGGCGCCCATCCGGACGCGGAAGGCGAACCTGCCGCCGTTGCGCTCGACGTCGGTGGCCGTCGAGACCAGGACGTGACGGTTGCGCGAGCCCAGACGCCACAGCTCGACCTTGACGCCCGAGGCGATCGCACCGCCGGTGCGGGCCACCGTGCCGGAGATCGTGCCGTAGGCGACCTTGGCCTGCATCGTGACGCGCACGGGGGCGGCACCACTCATGCGGACGACCGCCGAGCGCTGCTTCTTCCACCCGGTGTTGCGGAAGGTGACCCAGCCAGAGGACTTCGCCTTGACCTTGAAGCTGCGCTTCTGGGCGGTGGCACCCTGGACCCAGACCTTGCCCTTGCAGGCCTTCTTCTTCGTGCACCGCGCGAAGACCGCGCCGTAGCCGCCCTCGGTCATGGCGACGACGGACGTCTTGGTCGACAAGGCGCCCGCTGCTTCAGCGGGCGCGATGGTGACGAAGAGGGATCCGATGAGCGCCAGGCAGGCAGCGGCGAGCGACGGAAGACGGAACGGCATGGGATCCCCGAGTGGTTGAGCGATGAGTCCGGCCCACGGTATCAAACCGACGCGCGGATCCTGTCCTTCGCGGACTCGTCGAGGCGGCGCAGGGCCGCGGTGACGACGGCCCGGTCGGTCGTGCGCCACAGCGGTGGCAGCGAGGAGGCCAGGAAGCCGCCGTACCGGGCCGTCACGAGGCGCGGGTCGAGCACCGCGACGACCCCACGGTCGGTCGAGCGCCGGATCAGGCGGCCGACTCCCTGGGCCAGCAGCAGCGCGGCGTGCTGGGCGGCGACCTGCATGAAGCCGTTGCCGCCGCGTCGCTCGACCAGGCGCTGCCGCGCGCTGCTGAGCGGGTCGTCCGGGCGCGGGAACGGGATGCGATCGATGATCACCAGCGTGCAGGTGTCGCCGGGCAGGTCGACGCCCTGCCACAGGCTCAGGGTGCCGAACAGGCAGGCGCTGGGCTCCTCGGCGAATCGCCGCGCGAGCTCGGGCAGCTGGGCGTCGCCCTGGCACCACACGTCGAGGTCGGGCAGTGATGCGCGCACGTACTCCGCGGCCTTCTCGGCGGCACGCCTGGACGAGAACAGGCCGAGGGTCCGGCCGCCGGCGGCCTTGATCAGCGCCGTGATCTCGCCGAGCTGCTCGGCGTCGGCTCCGTCGCGGCCGGGGGCGGGCAGGTGCTGGGCGACGTACAGGATCCCCTGGCGCGTGTAGTCGAACGGGGAGCCGACGTCGAGGCCGGTCCAGTCCGTGCCCTTCATGTCGAGGCCGAGCGACGCCGCGACCGGGCCGAACGACCCGCCCAGCGTCAGCGTCGCGCTGGTCAGGACGACCGTCTTCTCACCGAAGAGCTTCTCGCGCAGGGCGCCGGACACGTCGATGGGCGCGATCTTGAGGTGCAGCCCGCTGCGCCCCTCCCCCAGCCACAGCACCTCGGTCTCGCGGCCCGCCGCCATGCGCTCGGCGACCAGGCGCACATCGTCGATCGTGCTGCGCGCCTGCTGGCGACCGGGGTCGGCCTCCTCGCCCTTCTCCTTCGTGAAGTTCGAGAAGCAGGCGCGGGCGCTGTCACGCACGAGGGCCAGCGCGCCTGCCAGACCGGGCTCGATCGTGTCGATCCGGCCCGGCTGGACGTGCGTCAGGGCATCGGCCAGCGCGTCGGCGGCGTCGCTGAGGTCGTCGGCGGTCCCGCCGTCGTCGAGGTACGACCGAGCCCGGCGCGCCGCACGCTCGATGAGGCCGGGGTCGAGCTCGTCGGTGGACGCCTGCGTGACCCGGGCCGCCAGCTCGTGCGCCTCGTCGACGACGACCGCGTCGAACTCGGGCAGCATCGGCACGCCCTCGATGGCGTCGATGGCGAGCATCGCGTGGTTCGTGACGACGACGTGTGCCTTCGAGGCGTCCTCGCGGGCTCGCTCGGCGAAGCACTCGGAGGCGTACTCGCAGCGGTTCGCGCCCAGGCACTCGCGCGACGTGACGCTGACCTGGCGCCAGGCGCGGTCGCCGTGGGTGGGAGCGCCGTCGCGGTCGCCGGAGTGCCCGGCCTCGGCCTGGCCCTCGGCCCACTCGCGCAGCGTGACGACCTCGGCGCCCAGCGAGCCCTCGGGCACCTCGACCAGCACGCCCTGGTCGTCGGGGGCGCCCTGCCGCACGCGGTGCAGGCAAGCGTAGTTGGCGCGGCCCTTCAGGACGGCGTGGTGCGGCACGGCGGACATCGTGTCCCGGGCGGCCTCCTTGAGGGCCGGGATGTCGCGCTCCACGAGCTGGTGCTGGAGGTTCAGCGTGGCCGTGGCGACCACGACGCGCTTGTCGTGCAGCAGTGCGGGAACGAGGTAGCCCAGCGACTTGCCCGTGCCGGTGCCGGCCTGCACGAGCAGGTGGCGCTCCTCGGCGAGGGCCTGCGCGACGGCCTCGGCCATCTGCACCTGCCCGGGTCGCTCGGACCCACCCACCGAGGCGACCGCGGCAGCCAGGACGTCGGTCACACCGGGTCGGGAGGGCATGGGAGAACGCTACCCGGCCCGGCGAGCGCCCGGGACCACCCATCCACAGCCGCCGCGGGCTCAGCCCCGGTGGGTCGCGAACTCCGCGAGCTCGGCCGCCAGCTCGGGATGGGCGCGCGCGACGACGTGGGTGCCGTCGGCGACGTGCTCGAGGGTCTCGATCTCGCCGTGCAGGTGCAGCTGGTTGACCAGGTCGCCGCGCGAGTACGGCACGACCGCGTCGACGAGGACCTCGGGCACCGGGAGGTCGGCCTCCAGGGCGCCCATCAGCTCATCGATCCCCTCGCCCGTCCGGGCGCTGACCACGACCGCGTGCGGCTCGCGGGCCAGCAGGGCCTTGAGCACCAGCGGGTCGGCGGCGTCGGCCTTGTTGATCACGATGATCTCGGGCACCGGCGCCGCGTCGATCTGCGCGAAGACCTCGCGGACGGCGGCGATCTGGCCCTCGGGGTCGGGGTGCGAGCCGTCGACGACGTGCAGGATGAGGTCGGCGTCGGCGACCTCCTCGAGGGTCGAGCGGAACGCCTCGACCAGCTGGTGCGGCAGGTGCCGGACGAAGCCGACCGTGTCCGAGAGCGTGTAGACGCGTCCGTCGGACGTCTCGGCGCGGCGGGTGGTCGGGTCGAGCGTCGCGAACAGGGCGTCCTCGACGAGCACGCCCGCACCGGTCAGCCGGTTGAGCAGGCTCGACTTGCCCGCGTTGGTGTAGCCGGCGATCGCGACCGAGGGGATCTTGTTGCGGCGCCGCTCGGCCTTCTTCGTCTCGCGGGTGCCGCGGAGGTCCTTCAGCTCGCGGCGCAGCTTGGCCATCTTGGCCTGGATGCGGCGGCGGTCGGTCTCGAGCTTCGTCTCACCGGGGCCGCGGCCGCCGATGCCCTCGCCGCCGGCCGCCTGGCCACCGGCCTGGCGCGACAGGTTGCCGCCCCAGCCGCGCAGGCGCTGGGTCTGGTACTGCAGCTGGGCCAGCTCGACCTGCGCCTTGCCCTCGGCGCTCTTGGCGTGCTGGGCGAAGATGTCGAGGATCAGGGCCACGCGGTCGACGACCTTGACCTTGACCTTGTCCTCGAGGTTGCGCAGCTGGCTGGGCGCGAGCTCGCCGTCGCAGATGACGGTGTCGGCGCCGGTGGCACGGACCGCCTCGCGCAGCTCCTCCACCTTGCCGCTGCCGATGTAGGTGGCGGGGTCGGGCTTCTGGCGTCGCTGGATCAGCGCGTCGAGCACCTCGGAGCCGGCCGTCTCGGCGAGCGCCTTGAGCTCGGTCAAGGAGTTCTCGGCGTCCTCGACGGTGCCGTCGGTCCAGACGCCCACGAGCACCACCCGCTCGAGGCGCAGCTGGCGGTACTCGACCTCGCTGATGTCCTCGAGCTCGGTGGACAGGCCCGCGACCCGGCGCAACGAGGAGCGGTCCTGCAGGTCCATCTCTCCGCGGTCGACCTCGTGGTCGGGTCCGTCGGGGCGGTTCTCGTCGGTCATGCGCTCCACTCCATGGTGCCGCCGGCGACGATGACGGCCGGTCCGGTCAGCACGGTTCGATCGGTCGAGACGGTCACGTGCAGCGTGCCGCCGGGGACGTCGACGCGGTAGGTCGCGGGGCCGGCTTGGCCGTCAGCCTTCGCGGTCGCGATGGCCGTGGCGCACGCGCCCGTCCCGCAGGAGCGGGTCTCGCCCGAGCCGCGCTCGTGCACCCGCATGGCGACGTGACGGTCGGCCAGGCGCTGGACGAACTCGACGTTGACGCCCTCGGGGAACACCGACTCGTCGTGCCGGGGCGCCTCGACCAGCGTGCCCGCGTCGGCGAGGGAGTCGACGAACGCAACGGCGTGCGGGTTGCCCGTGTGCACCTCGAGCGCCTCCCAGGCCTGGCCATTCGCCGCGACCTTCGTGTGCGCGCCGGTCGTCCACGCGCCCATGTCGACGGACAGGAGGTCGTCCTCGACCGACAGGAACTTGAGCCCGTCGCGCGTGTCGACGGGGAACTCCGGGCCCTCGACGAGTCCCTGCTCCAGCAGGTGACGCGCGAAGACGCGGATGCCGTTGCCGCACATCTGGCTGGTCGACCCGTCGGCGTTGCGGTAGTCCATGAACCACTCGGCGGGCGAGTTGTGGCCCAGCGCGGTGCACCGGACGACCCGCATGACGCCGTCGGCGCCGAGCCCGCGACGGCGGTCGCACAGCGCTGCCACGAACGCCGGATCGAGGTCGCCGTGCAGCGTGCCGTCGTGGTCGGGCAGCAGCACGAAGTCGTTCTCGGTGCCATGACCCTTGAACCACGCGAATTCCATGGACCCAGCCTACGGGCAGCCGACGAGGGCCACCGCCCGCTCGACCAGGTCGGGGGCGTCGAAGGGCAGCCAGTGGATGCGCGGGTCCTTGCGCATCATCCGGTCCTGGCGCCGGGCGAACCGTCGCGTGCCCGACTTCGTCTCCGCCCGCGCCTCGTCCTCGCTGATCTCGCCGGCCAGGAACGCCAGCACCTGCTGGTAGCCGAGCGCGCGGGACGCCGTGGGCGATCCGGCGAGGCCGGGCAGGCCGCGGACCTCCTCGACCAGTCCGTCGGCCCACATCCGGTCGACCCGGGTGTCGATCCGCTCGTCGAGCACGGGCCGCGGCACGTCAAGCCCGATCATCACGACCTGCGGGTAGACCGAGACCGGGTCGGGCATCGTCGCGATGAAGGGCCGGCCCGTCAGCTCGCCCACCTCCAGGGCCCGCACGATCCGGCGCCCGTTGGTGGGCAGGATGGCCGCGGCCGCCTTCGGGTCGCGGGCCGCCAGCTCGGCGTGCAGCGCCTCGGCCCCGACCTCGTCCAGGCGCGCGGCCCAGCGGGCCCGGACCTGCGGATCGGTGCCCGGGAACTCCAGCGGGTCGAGCGCGGCGCGGACGTAGAGCGACGACCCGCCGACGAGGATCGGCACGCCGTCGCGCGCGAGCACGTCGTCGATCGCCGCCCGCGCCCCGTGCTGGAACTGCGCGACGTTCGCCTCGTCGGTGACCTCGAGGACGTCGAGCAGGTGGTGCGGCACGCCGCCGCGCTCCTGCGGGGTCGCCTTCGCACTCCCGACGTCCATGCCCCGGTACAGCTGGACCGAGTCGGCGTTGACGACCTCTCCCCCGACGGCCTGCGCCAACCGGACCGACAGCCCGGTCTTGCCCGACGCCGTGGGGCCGACGACGGCGACGACGGGACGGATCGGGCTCATGGGGCCAGTCTTTCAGTAGCGTGACCTCCGGGACCGACCACGGGCCCGCCACCGACGAGAGGGAAGACCATGGGACTCCTGGACAGGTTCACGGGCAAGGACACCAAGCAGATCGTCGACCGGGCCAAGGAGGAGGCGGCGAAGCACGACGAGGAGATCGACGTCGCCATCGACAAGGTCGCGGACCTCGCCGACAAGGCCACCGACGGCAAGTTCACCGAGAAGATCGACGACGCCGCGGCCAAGCTCAAAGAGGCTGCCGACCGGCTCGACGAGGACCCGAAGGCCTGAGGACGCTGGCAGTGACGTTCGCGGGGTCGCCTACGGCGTGTCGGCCCCGGAAACGTCACGCTCAGCGCTCCCGCGGAGGCGGCGGGCCCACAGGAAGTAGGCCAGGGCCAGGCAGAAGACGACGATCGAGGTCCAGACGTTGAGCCGGAACGGGCCGAGGTGGTTGACGGTGTCGATCCGCAGCATCTCGATCCAGCCGCGGCCGAGCGTGTAGAGCATCACGTAGAGCGCGAACACACGGCCGTGCGTGAGCGTGAGCCGCCGGCCGAGCCACACCACCAGGACGGCCGCTGCGAGGTTCCACAGCGCCTCGTACAGGAACGTCGGGTGGAACGTGGCGAACTGCTCGTACCCGTCGGGCCGGTACTGCCGATCGATCTCGAGGGCCCACGGCACGGTCGTCGGGCGGCCGAAGAGCTCCTGGTTGAACCAGTTGCCGAAGCGGCCGATCGCCTGGGCGACGAGGAGGCCGGGGGCGAGCGCGTCGGCCATCTTCAGGAAGTCGATGTCGTAGCGGCGGCAGGCGATCCACGCGCCGACGCCGCCCAGGGCGACGGCGCCCCAGATGCCGAGGCCGCCCTCCCAGATCTTGAACGCGTCGACCGGGTGGCGGCCCTCGCCGAAGTACAGCTCGGCGTCGGTCAGGACGTGGTAGATCCGGCCGCCGACGATGCCGAACGGGATCGCCCAGATCGCGATGTCGCCGATCGCGCCGGCCCGGCCGCCGCGCGCGACGAAGCGGCGCTCGGCGATCAGGATCGCCGCCACCGCGCCGGCGATGATGCACAGCGCGTAGGCGCGCAGCGGGAGGGGGCCGAGGTGCCAGATCGCCTGGTCGGGCGATGGGATGGAGGCCGCGATGCCCACGTCAGTCCCGCTCGACGCCGGCGCGCAGGTCGGTGGCCAGGTCGCGGATCGCCCGCAGTCCGGACGCCTCGTCGGGCTGGTCCAGCAGGCACCGCACGAGCGCCGAGCCGACGATCACGGCGTCGGAGAAGGCCGCGAGCTCGTGGGCCTGGGCGCCGTTGCTGACGCCGAGACCGACGCCGACCGGCTTGTCCGTGACCTTTCGCAGCCGCCCCACCAGCTCGGGGGCGAGGCTGCTGGTCTCCTGGCGCTGGCCGGTGACGCCCATGACCGCGGTGGCGTAGATGAAGCCGCTGGCCGCCTCAGCCGTCATCGCGAGGCGCTCGTCGGTGGACGACGGCGAGACCAGGTAGATCCGGTCGAGGCCGTGCTCCCGCGACGCGCGCTCCCACTCGGTGGCCTCGTCGGGGATGAGGTCGGGGGTGATGAGACCCGCTCCGCCGGCGGACGCCAGGTCGGCGGCGAACCGGTCGACGCCGCGGCGCTCGACCGGGTTCCAGTAGGTCATGACGACCGTGGGCGCGCCGGTGGCGGCGGACGCCTCGACGACGCGGAACACGTCGTCGACGCGGGTGCCGTTGACGAGGGCCGCCTCGGCGGCGGCCTGGATCGTGGGCCCGTCCATGACGGGGTCGCTGTACGGCAGGCCGACCTCGACGAGGTCGACCCCGCCCTCGACCATCGCCGCGATCGCGGCGATCGAGCCGTCGACCGTCGGGAACCCGGCCGGCAGGTAACCCACCAGGGCGGCGCGGTTCTCGGCCCGGGTGCGGGCCAGGAGGTCGTCGATCACGGTCATCCGTCGGTCTCCGCCCGGTCGTTCTCGTCGAGGAGGCCGAAGTACTTCGCGGCCGTGTGCACGTCCTTGTCGCCCCGTCCGGACAGGTTGACCAGGATCGTGGCGTCGGGGCCCATCTCGCGGGCGAGGGCGATCGCGCCGGCCAGGGCGTGGGCGGACTCGATCGCGGGGATGATGCCCTCGGTCTTGCAGAGCAGGTCGAACGCCGACATGGCCTCGGCGTCGGTGGCGGGCACGTACTGCGCCCGGCCGATGTCGGCCAGGTACGCGTGCTCGGGGCCGACACCCGGATAGTCGAGACCGGCGCTGATCGAGTGCGACTCCATCGTCTGGCCGTCCTCGTCCTGCAGGAGGAACGAGCGGGCGCCGTGCAGCACCCCGACCTCGCCGGCGGTGATGGTGGCGGCGTGGCGACCGGTCTCGAACCCGTCGCCGCCCGCCTCGATGCCGACCAGCCGGACGCTCTCGTCGGGGACGAACGCGGTGAACAGGCCGATCGCGTTGGACCCGCCGCCCACGCAGGCCACCGCCGCGTCGGGCAGCCTGCCGGTGAGCTCGAGGACCTGCTGACGGGCCTCGTCGCCGATGCCGCGGGTCAGCTCACGCACCATCGTCGGGAACGGGTGCGGTCCGGCGGCGGTGCCGAAGAGGTAGTGCGTCGTGTCGACCGTGGTGACCCAGTCGCGCAGCGCCTCGTTGATCGCGTCCTTGAGGGTGGCGCTGCCGGTGGTGACCGGGATGACTTCAGCGCCCAGCATCTGCATGCGCGCGACGTTGAGCGCCTGGCGCTCGGTGTCGACCTTGCCCATGTAGACGGTGCAGTCCAGGTCGAGGTAGGCGCAGGCGGTGGCCGAGGCGACGCCGTGCTGGCCCGCCCCGGTCTCGGCGATGCAGCGCGGCTTGCCGATCCGCTTGGCCAACAGCGCCTGGCCGATGACGTTGCGGATCTTGTGCGCGCCGGTGTGGTTCAGGTCCTCGCGCTTGAGCAGGATGCGCGCGCCCACGGCGCGGGAGAAGCGGTGCGCCTCGTACAGGGGGCTGGGCACGTTCGCGTACTCACGCAGCATCCGGTCGAGCTCGGCCCGGAACGCGGGATCGGCCTGGGCGGCCTCCCACTCGCGCGTGATCTCGTCGAGGGGGGCGATGAGCGCCTCGGGCATGAAGCGGCCGCCGAAGCGACCGAAGTGGCCGGGGCCGTCGGGAAGTGCCGATCGCGACGGCGATCGGCCGGAGATGTCAGTCATGGTCGTCCTGGGAGAGGGGGCGGCGAGGAGAGCTGGGGCGTCAGCTCGGCTGCCATCGGTGCTGCAGCGCCGGGTGCTGACCCGCGGCGACGAGGTCGGCGACGCTGGCGCGCGGGTCGTCGCCCTTGACCAGCGTCTCGCCGACCAGCACCACGTTCGCGCCGAAGCGGGCGTACTCGATCACGTCGTGCGGGCCGCGGACACCGGACTCGGCGACCTTGACGACGGAGTCGGGGATCTGCGGGGCCAGCCGCTCGAAGGTCTGGCGGTCGACCTCGAGGGTCTTGAGGTTGCGGGCGTTGACCCCGATGAGGTCGGCGTCGGCGTCGAGCGCGCGCTGCACCTCGGGCTCGTCGTGCACCTCGACCAGCGGCGTCAGGCCGATGGACCGGGCCCGGTCGATGAGCGAGGCCAGCGCGTTCTGGTCGAGCGCGGCCACGATCAGCAGGGCCATGTCGGCGCCGGCGGCGCGGGCCTCCCACAGTTGGTAGGAGGTGGTGATGAAGTCCTTGCGCAGCACCGGCACGTCGACCTGGGCGCGGACGGCGCGCAGGTCGTCGAGGGTGCCGTTGAAGCGGCGCAGCTCGGTGAGCACGCTGATCGCGGCGGCTCCGCCGGACGCGTAGTCGGCGGCGAGCTGGGCCGGGTTCTTGATGTCGGCGAGCGCGCCCATGCTGGGGCTCGACCGCTTGACCTCGGCGATCACCGACACGCCCTCGGCGCGGAACGCCGGCATGGGGTCGAGGGCCGGCGGCTGCTTGGCCGCCTGCTGCTTGAGCTCGTCGAGACTGACACGAGCCTGGCGCTCCGCCAGGTCCTCGGCCGCTCCGGCCAGGATGTCGTCGAGCACGCTCATCGCACTCTCCTTCCCCTGTTCGGTCTCGGGCCCGAACTGACCACCAGCGTATCCCCGCCCGACGACGAACCGGCACGCACCCTCCGTTTCGGGGCAGAAACCGGGGCTCGGGCATGTACGGAGCCGCGGATCGTCCCTAGGCTCGCCCCATGTCGACGCACGAGCCGCCCACCGGCCCTGATCCGCAGGACCCGGACGCGCCTGTCCCACCGCCCCCGCCGACGTACGGCAGCACCTCCTACCCTCCCCCGCCCGGAGGCGGGAGCGGCGGCTGGGGCTCGGGCGGGTACGGCTCCGGGGGCTTCCCGCCGCCTCCGCCGCCCGCCGGACCCGGGCCGGCGCAGCCGTTCAGTGCGACCGACGCCATCGCGTACGGGTGGAGCAAGTTCGTGGCCAATCCCGGCCAGTGGCTCATCGCGGGCCTGGCCATGTTCGCCGTGACGGTGCTGGCCAGTGGGCTCAGCTGGTTCGTCGCCCCGGCCGCCGACCCGTTCTCCGGCAGCGACCCGATCTCCGGCGTCGGCGTGGTGGGCACCCTCGGCAACCTCGTCTCGACCTTCCTCTCCCTGGTGATCAGCGGATTCGTGTACCGCGGAGCGCTCGACGAGGCCGAGGGGCGCCGCTTCGACCTGGCCGACGCGATCGCCCGGGTGCCGGTCGGTCCGGTCGTCCTGACCTCGCTGCTGCTCTCGGTCGGCATCACGGTGGGCCTGGCGCTGTGCGTCGTGCCGGGCGTGATCTTCGCGTTCCTGACCTGGTTCGCGCTGCTGTTCGTGGTCGACCAGCACCAGTCGCCCCTCGACGCGATCTCGTCGAGCGTGAAGCTGGTGTCCGCCAACGTCGGCCAGACGCTGCTGCTGGCCCTGCTGTCGGGGGTGCTGTTCGTCCTCGCGATCTGCGCCTGCGGGCTGGGCCTGTTCGTCGTCTTCCCGGTGGTGTCCGTCGCGACCGCGTACGCCTACCGCCGGTTCCAGGGGCAGCCGGTCGCCTGAGGCCTGCTCTAGGCTCCTCGCGTGAGCAGCTATCCCCCGCCCCCGGGCGGCTCGTACCCGTGGGGTCCCGGCCAGGCGGCCGCCCCGGACGACCAGCAGGCCACGTGGGCGCTCGCCGTCGGCATCATCGGCATCGTCGCCGGGTGCTGCTGCGGCCTGCTGTCGATCGGCGCGGGGATCGGGGCGATCGTGCTCGCCCGCGGCGCACGCGACCGGGCCCGCGCCTGGTACGGCCCCGCCGCCGACACCACGATGGCGACGGCCGCGTTGTGGGTGGGAGTCGCCGCCATCGCGCTCGGCTCGCTGTCGCTCGTGGGCTCCGTCGTCGCGGTCGTGCTCGACGGGCTCATCCCGGGCTGAGGGTCAGGGGGCGAGCCAGGCGCCCCACGGTGTCACCCGCACGACCCCGAAGGCGACGACCAGCAGGCCCGCGATCGTCACCGTGCGCGCCGACCACGTCAGGAACGGCGCCGGACGGCCGCGGAGCCGGCGCAGGAACCACACCGACCAGGCGACGGCGGCGACGGCCACGAGGACCACCGCGAACAGGTTGCTGGAGACCGCACCGGCGACGTCGCCGCGGGTCAGCAGGTTGGCCGCACGCAGGCCGCCACACCCGGGGCAGGGCAGGCCGGTGAGGACGAGGAACGGACAGAAGCCGTACGCGCCGTCGACGTGAGGATCGCGGACGTGGACCAGCGCGAGGGCCAGGGCACCGCCGGCGGCGGCGACCGCCGGGGCACGCAACAATCGGCCGCGCGAGGCGGCCGGCGTGGTGACCGGGAGGGTCAGTGCTTCTCCGCCGGAGCGCTGTTGTCGACCCGGCTGGTGCCGAAGCCCGCGAGCGACATGACCTTGCCCAGCGGCAGCGCGCCCACGGCCAGGACGACGCCGATCGTGAAGACGACCCAGTTCGGCTCGGGGATCAGGCCGATCCCGCCGACGAGGAAGCCGGCGAGGCTGACAAGGACGGCGGTCCAGGCGGCCGGCGACGATCCGTGCGACATGGGGGTTGCTCCTAGCGGTGCTGGGGGTGGTTCGACGACAGCCTACTCGGTCGTCAGACGGTCGGATCGACGCCGTCGTCCATGGCCTTCCACAGGTCGCTCGAGTCGGCCTCGCGCACCGCGGGCGCCTCGTACTTGCGGCCCATCGTGGCCCACCGCGGACCCAGCCAGGCGATCAGGACGCCGACCCCCGCGACCAGCACGAAACCGGCGACGGCCAACGCCTGAGCTGTCGTGCCGTCCCAGTCCACGACGGTCCCGGACACGGCTGCCTCGTCGAGCGCGCGCTGGCGTGCGGTCTCCATCGCCGAGCCGGTCCGCGAGGTCAGCACGGCCCCTGCGACCCCGGCGAGGGCGACGAGCACGCCGATGACGCGGCGCAGCATCGGTCCGGCTGCGAGCACGCCGGCCGCGGCGGCCATGACGAGCACCGCCAGCCCGACCGCGCCCGGCACCACGTCGGCGCCGGTGACGGACAGGTCGACCTCGGGGAGCCCGGCGGTCGACGCCGTCGCGGACGCCCACGCGGCGCGGACGGCCAGCAGCGTGCCGCCGCCGAGCGCGAGCAGGAGAAGCACCGAGGGGCCCAGCAGGTTGCGCTCGACGATCCGACTCATGTCAGCAGGTCCTCGTCGAAGCACGTGGTGGCGCCGGTGTGGCAGGCGGCGCCGACCTGGTCGACGACGACCAGCAGCGTGTCGCCGTCGCAGTCGAGCCGGACCTCACGCACGTGCTGGGTGTGCCCGGACGTCTCGCCCTTGACCCAGTACTCGCCGCGGCTGCGGCTCCAGAACGTCGAGCGGCCCGTGGTCAGCGTGCGGTGCAGCGCCTCGTCGTCCATCCAGCCGACCATCAGCACCGAGCGGGACGTCGCGTCCTGCACCACCGCCGGGACGAGCCCGGCGTCGTCGCGCTTCAACCGTGCCGCGATCGCGGGATCCAAGGGGGTCACGTCGTCCAGTCTCTCAGGGGGCCGGTGGTCAGCCCAGTGAGGCCTGCGCGACCCAGGAGGAGTGCAGCCGCGCGTAGACGCCGCCGGCGTCGACGAGGTCGCGGTGGTGGCCGTCCTCGACGAGGCGGCCCTGGTCGAACACCAGCACGCGGTCGGCGTTCTCGGCGGTCGAGAGCCGGTGGGCGATCGTGACGCTGGTGCGGCCGTCGAGCAGCCGGTCGAGGGCGCGGGTGGCGCGCAGCTCGGTCTGCGGGTCGACGGCGCTGGTGGCCTCGTCGAGCACCAGGAACGCCGGGTCGGCGAGCGCCGAGCGCACGAGCGCGACCAGCTGGCGCTCCCCCGCCGACAGCGACTCGCCACGCTGTCCGACGCGGGTGTCGAGGCCGTGCGGCAGCGCCGCGAACCAGTCGGCGAGGCCGAGCTGCTCGACCGCATGCACGAGGTCGTCGTCGGTGGCGGTGCGCGAGCCGTAGCGCAGGTTCTCGCGCAAGGTGGCGTCGAACAGGAAGCCCTCCTGCGGCACCATCAGCACGTGCCGGCGCAGGTCGTCGAACGCCACGCGGGAGATGTCGACGTCGCCGAGCACGACCCGCCCGTCGGCCGGGTCCATCAGTCGCGTCAGCAGCTTCGCGAACGTCGTCTTGCCCGAGCCGGTCTCGCCCACGACGGCCACGCGCTGGCGCGGCTTGATCGTCACGTCGACGTCGGCCAGCACCGTGGGGCCGTCGGGGTACGCGAACGACACGTGCTCGAAGCGCGCCTCGAGGTCGCCGGCGGGCAGCGCCTCGCCCTCCGGGCCCGGGTCGACGACGTCGGCCGGGGTGTCGAGCAGGTCGAGCACGCGGCGCCACGACGAGATGGCGTTCTGCGCCTCGGAGATCACCTGCGTGGCCATCTGCGCGGGTCCGGTGAAGAGGCCGACCAGGAACACGAACGCGACGATCGTGCCGATCGAGAGGTCGCCCAGGACGCCGAGCCACACGCCGACGCCCAGGACCGCGGCGTTGGCGATGCCGCCGACGAGGATGGCGGCCGAGAACGCGCCCGCGGTGATCGTCTGGGCTCGGATGTTGTTGCGGTAGTTGGCGCGCACGGCGACGTCGACGCGCTGCTGTGTGCGGTCCTCGATGCCGTAGGAGCGCACGACCGCGGCGCCGACGACGGGCTCGGCGATGACGGCGAGCATCTCGCCGACGCTGGCGCGGACCTTGTCGTACGCCTTCGACATCGCGCCGGCCAGCCAGCGCAGGCTGATCAGCAGCGGGATGAAGCTGACCAGGACCACGATCGTGAGCTGCCACGACAGGAAAGCCATGACCACGGTGGCCACCAGCATCTGCCCGACGCTGACGATCATCATGATCCCGGTGAACTGCAGGAACTGGCTGATCTGGTCGACGTCCGACGTGACGCGCGAGACGAGCGACCCACGACGCTGCGTGTTCTGCGTGAGCATCGACAGGTCGTGCACGTGCCGGAACGCGGCGACACGCAGGTTGGCCAGGCCGCGCTCGCTGGCCGTGAAGATGCGCACCTTCGACCAGTAGCCCGTCGCCGCGATGCCCACGATGAGCACGGACGCGATGACGACGTACCGCGTGACCGTGGAGGTCTCGACGTCGCCCGTGCCGAAGCCCTCGTCGAGGGCCGAGCGCACCACGACGGGCACCAGGGATCCGCCCGCGGTGCTGATCAGGGCCAGCACCAGGGTGAGCCACAGCCCCTCGGTGATCTCGGGGTTGTGGCGCATGCCGCGCAGGAGGACGGCGACGCCGCCCTCGCGCTGCGGGGTCTCACTCATGGTCGACCTCCTCACGGGCCTGGTCGTACGCGTCGACGAGGTTGCGGTACGCCGCCGACCGCTCGCGCAGCTCGGCGTCGGTGCCCCGGTCGGCCACGCGGCCGGCGTCGAGGAAGACGACCTCGTCGGCCAGGCCGATCGTGGCCTTGCGGTAGGCGACGACGACGGTCGTCGGGGACCCGTCGCGGTCGGCGAGGGCGCGCAGGATCCGCTGCTCGACCTCGGGGTCGAGGGCGCTCGTGGCGTCGTCCATCACCAGCACCCGCGGGTCGCGGACGAGCGCGCGGGCCAGCGCGAGCCGCTGGCGCTGGCCGCCCGACAGCGACGTGCCGCGCTCGCCCAGCTCGGTGTCGAGGCCCGCGGGCAGCGCCGCGACGAAGCGGTCGGCCTGCACGATCCGCAGCACCTCCCACACCCGCTCGTCGGGGACGTCGAGGTCGAGCACGACGTTGGCCCGGACGGTGTCGTCGAACAGGAAGGTGGACTGCGGGACCAGCGCGATGGCGCGGGTCAGCGCGTGCTGGGAGAGGTCGCGGGCGTCGGAGCCGCCGATCCGCACCGCGCCCGCGTCGGGGTCGACGAGCCGGGTGACGAGGGACGCGAGGGTGCTCTTGCCGCTGCCCGTGCCACCGACGATCGCGGTGACCGTGCCGGCGGGCACCGTGAACGCGATGTCGTGCAGCACCCCCGTGTCGGGCTCGTCGGGGTGGCTGTAGTCCAGGCCCTCGACCTGCAGCTCGACCGGGCCGGTGCCGGGCACGTCGGTGTCGCCGTAGTCCATCGCGTCGTCCTCGTCGATCACGCGCGAGACGCGGTCCCAGCCCACGACGGCGCGCGGCAGCTCGCCGAGCACCCAGCCGAAGGACCGGATCTGCATGCCGATCACGGTGAAGAGGTAGGCGACCTGCACCACGTCGCCGGCGTCGGCCGCACCCGAGCGCACCCGCAGGGCGCCGATCAGGACGACGGCGAGCACGGCGAGGTTGGGCAGCGCCTCGATCACCGGGTCGAAGACGGCACGGATGCGGCCGATGGCGATCGCCGCGTCGCGCAGCCGCTCGCTCGCGGCGCGGAACCGGTCGGTCTCGTCGGCCTCGCGGCCCAAGGACTTGACGACGAGGGCGCCGTCGAACGACTCGTGCGCGACGGTGGAGACGTCGCCGCGCAGGCTCTGCGCCAGCGCGATCCGCGGGCCCTGGGCCCGCTGGTAGACGGCGTTCGCCACGAACAGCAGCGGGATGACGACGAGGCCGACGACGGTCAGCACGGGATCGGCCAGCACCATCGTGACGATCGCGGCGACGAGCATGGCGATCGTGCCGAGCGCCATCGGCAGCGGCATGAAGACCGACCAGGTGGCCTCGACGTCGGCGTTGGCGTTGCTGAGCAGCTGACCCGCGGGGTGGCGGTGGTGCCAGCGCAGCGGCAGCTGCAGGTAGCGGCGGGTGACGCGCAGGCGGTCGTCGCGCACGAGGCGGAAGAAGACGACGCCGCCGAGCAGGCGGCGGCCCACGACACCGACGGTGCGCAGCACCGCGGCCAGCACGAACAGGCCGATGCCGGTCCACAGCGTCGACCACGTGACGGCGCCGGCCGAGACCGAGGGGGTGACGACGTGGTCGGTGGCCCAGCCCAGCACCCAGGCGTCGGCGACCGTCATGACGCCGAACAGCAGGGAGGCCAGCGCCGCCCACGTGAACATGACGCGCTGACGGACGATGCCGCGGCCGACGACGGCGAACCCGCGCCGGGTCAGGTGCTCGGTGCCGTCGCCGCCGAGGGTGTCGAGCGTCGCGGTGCTCACCGGACCACGTGTCCCGCGGCTCGCAGCGTCTCCTTCACCGCGGGGATCGTCAGCGTGCCGAAGTGGAAGACGCTGGCGGCCAGGACCGCGTCGGCGCCGGCCTCGACGGCCGGCGGGAAGTGCTCGAGCCGGCCCGCGCCACCGCTGGCGATGAGGGGGACGTCGGTGACCTGGCGGACGGCGCGGATCATCTCGAGGTCGAAGCCGGCCTGCGTGCCGTCGGCGTCCATGGAGTTGAGCAGCACCTCGCCGACGCCGAGCTCACTGGCCCGGCGCACCCACGCGACCGCGTCGATGCCGGCCGAGCGGCGGCCGCCGTGGGTGGTCACCTCGAACCCGCTGGGCTGATCGTCTGCACGTCGGGCGTCAACGCTGAGGACGAGCACCTGATTCCCGAACCGGTGCGCGATCTCGGCGATGACCTCGGGGCGCGCGATCGCCGCGGTGTTGATGCCGACCTTGTCGGCGCCCGCGCGCAGCAGGCGGTCGACGTCCTCGGGCGTGCGGACGCCGCCGCCGACGGTCAGCGGGATGAAGACCTGCTCGGCGGTCTGGCCGACGATGTCGAAGGTCGTCGACCGGTCGCTGCTGGAGGCGGTGATGTCGAGGAAGGTCAGCTCGTCGGCCCCCTGGGCGTCGTAGACCCGGGCCATCTCGACGGGGTCGCCCGCGTCGCGCAGGTCGACGAAGTTGACGCCCTTGACGACCCGCCCCTCGTCCACGTCCAAACAGGGGATCACACGGACGGCTAGGCTCACGCGCATGAGCGTAGTCCGTGCGTCCGTCGTCCGATCGAGCCGCCTCTGGGTGGTCGCGGCGTCGGCGGCGCTGGTCCTGGCGGCCTGCTCGGACTCCCCCGACGACGAGCCCACGCCCGCCGCCGACACCCCCTCGGTGACGACGTCGTCGACCCCCTCGGAGACGCCCACCACCCCGACCCCCACCACCGAGCCGCCCGCCGCCCTGCCGGCGCTCGACGAGCTGCTCGTCTCACCGGGCCGGGTCGGGCCCGTGTCCGTCGGCATGACGAAGCAGCAGGCGCTCGACACCGGACTGTTCGAGGCCGACGTCGAGGTGCCCGGTGAGGACTGTGGACGGGTCCTGCCGCTGGGCTGGAAGGCCGACTACGCGTCGTCGCTCGACGTGCTGACCAAGGACGACGGCACGGTCGTGTCGCTCGGCATCCGCGGCGAGCAGCCGCGCACCTCCGACGGCCTCGGCGTCGGCAGCACCCTGCGCGAGGTGTCCGGGGTGCACGAGACCGCCGAGCTCGTCGAGGCCGGCTACGGCCAGACCGGCGTGTTCGTCACCGACGGCGAGCGTTGGCTGGGCTACCTGTTCGACGCCGACCCCGAGTCGATCGGACCGAAGGACGCCGTCAGCCTCGTCGAGGTCACGCAGGGCACCAGGCCCGACCTCATGCGCGACGGCTGCTGAGGCTCACTCCTCGCCGGGCGGGTCCTCGTGCCGGCGCAGGCGGCGCTCGATCTTGCGCTCGTGGTGCTCGATGCGATCGTCCTTGTTGACGACCTGCATGAGCCACCCGATCCCCACCCCGAGGATCGGGAAGATCGGCCAGAAGAAGTACGGCGACCCGTCGGCGATGGCGGTCGCGCCCCAGACACCCGTCGTCAGCGTGCCGATCGCCAGCACCCCGTTGCGGGCGTCGCGCGTCTCCCGCCGGTACCGGCGCAGCGCCTCTTCACGCACCGACCGCGTGGCGGGCACCGGCGGCTCGAGGTCCCGGAGCAACGGCACGAACTCGCCCAGGAGCGTCGCAGCGAGCGCGGCGTTCGATCGCTGGTCGAACTCGACCCGGTCGAGCCGGCCGTCGGCGTACGCCTCGCGCAGCGCCTCGATCGCGGTCTCGCGGTCGAGGTCGCCCGCCCGGATCCCGGCCACCTCGGCCCGTCGCGGATCGGCGCTGAAGCCGTCCCACCGCACGAGGCCCGTCATGTCTACTCCGCGACCGCGGCCAGCGCCTCGGGCAGCGTGAACGCACCGGCGTAGAGCGCCTTGCCGACGATCGCGCCCTCGACGCCGATGCCGGTCAGCGAGGCGATCGCGCGCAGGTCGTCGAGGCTGGAGACGCCTCCGGAGGCGACGACCGGCCGGTCGGTCTGCTCGCACACCTGGCGCAGCAGGTCGAGGTTCGGGCCGGTGAGCGTGCCGTCCTTCGTGACGTCGGTGACGACGTAGCGCGCGCAGCCGTCGGCGTCGAGGCGGGCCAGGGTCTCGAACAGGTCGCCGCCCTCCTTCACCCACCCGCGGGCCGCGAGCGTGCGTCCGCGGACGTCGAGGCCCACCGCGACGCGGTCGCCGTAGCGCGCGATCGCCGAGCGGCACCAGTCCGGGTCCTCGATGGCCGCGGTGCCCAGGTTGACCCGGCGGCAGCCGGTGGCCATGGCGGCGTCGAGCGACTCGTCGTCGCGGATGCCGCCGGAGAGCTCGACCTTGACGTCCAGCCGGCCGATCACCTCGGCGAGCAGCTCACGGTTGCTGCCCTTGCCGAAGGCCGCGTCGAGGTCCACCAGGTGGATCCACTCCGCCCCGTCGGCCTGCCACTGCAGGGCCGCGTCGAGCGGGGATCCGTAGGACGTCTCACTGCCGAGCTCGCCCTGGACCAGGCGCACGGCCTGTCCCTCGGCGACGTCGACGGCGGGGAGGAGTTCGAGAGTCACCCCGCGATCGTATCGACCACGCTCCGTAGAGTGGGCAGGCCATGAACGACACCCCCACGCCGCACGCCTCCCACGATCTCGACGATGCGACCGAGCCCACCGCCGTCGCCCTCCCCCACACCGCCGCCGAGGACGTCCTCGGCGTGCTCACCGGGACGTGGCTGGCCTCGCTGGGCCTGCACCTGCTGCACGAGGCGCATGCCGTCACGGGCGGCACGGCGGGACTGTCGCTGCTGGTCACGTACGCCGCGTCGCTGCCGCTGTCGCTCATCCTGATCGTGGTGAACCTGCCGTTCTTCGCCCTCGCGCTGTGGAAGAAGGGCTGGTCGTTCACGGTCCGGTCGGCGATCGCCGTGGCGCTGCTGTCGGCCTTCACGGCCCTGCACGCCGAGATGATCCCGTCGCCGGACCTCGCACCCGTCTACGGCGTCGCCACCGGCAACCTGCTCGCCGGCGTCGGCATCCTCATCCTGTTCCGCCACGGCTCGAGCCTGGGCGGCTTCAGCGTCCTGGCCCTGATCGCGCAGGAGCAGGCCGGGCTGCGCGCCGGCTACGTGCAGATGGGGCTGGACGTCGTCGTCGTGCTCGCGGCGCTGCTCGTCGTGCCGTGGGACAACGTCCTGCTCTCCGCGCTGGGCGCGGTGATCCTCAACCTCGTGCTGGCGTTCAACCACCGGCCGGAGCGATACCGCGCCTGAACCCCGTCAGAGCGTGGCGATCCAGTTCTCGAGCAGCCGGCGCCCGGCGTCGCCGGACTTCTCGGGGTGGAACTGGGTCGCCCACAGCGGGCCGTGCTCGACGGCCGCGACGAAGCGGTCGCCCCCGTACTGCGTCCAGGTGACGCCCGGCGGCGTGAAGGCCGTGCCCTCGGCGTCGACGAGCCACTCGCGCACCCCGTAGGAGTGGACGAAGTAGAAGCGCTCGGACTCGATCCCGGCGAACATCCCCGAGTCGGCGGGCGCCTCGACGGTGTCCCAGCCCATGTGCGGCACGATCGGCGCCTGCAGCTTCTCGACGGTGCCGGGCCACTCGCCGCAGCCCCTGCTGCGCACGCCGTGCTCGATGCCCTCGGCGAACAGGATCTGCATGCCCACGCAGATGCCCAGGACGGGCCGGTGGGCGATGAGGCGCCGCTCGATGATGCGCTCGCCGTCGACCTCGCGCAGGCCGCGCATGCAGGCCTCGAACGCGCCGACGCCGGGCACGAGCAGTCCGTCGGCGTGCTCGGCCACCCGGGCATCGGACGTCAGGACGACCTCGACCCCGCGGGACCCCCCGGCACGCTCGACGGCGCGCACGGCCGACCGCAGGTTGCCCGATCCGTAGTCGAGGACGGCGACGGTCGTCATGCGCGGGCTCCGGTCACACGGGTCACAACGCGCCCTTGGTCGAGGGGATTCCCGTCTCGCGGGGGTCCGGCTCGACGGCGGCGCGCAGGGCGCGCGCGAGCGCCTTGAACTGGCACTCGGCGATGTGGTGCGGGTCGCGCCCGGCGATCAGGTTCATGTGCATCGTGATGCCGGCGTGGTGCGCGATGGACTCGAAGACGTGCGACGTCAGCGACCCGATGTACGAGCCGCCGATGATCGCGGTGATCTGACGCTCGGGCTCGCCGGTGTGCACGAAGTACGGCCGGCCGGAGACGTCGACGACGCACTGCGCGATCGCCTCGTCGAGCGGCACCATGGCGTTGCCGTAGCGCCGGATGCCCGCCTTGTCGCCGAGCGCCTCGCGGATTGCCTCGCCGATGCAGATCGCGGTGTCCTCGACGGTGTGGTGCGCGTCGATGTGGAGGTCGCCCTCGGAGCGGACCGTGAGGTCGATGAGCGAGTGCCGGCTCAGCGCGGTGAGCATGTGGTCGTAGAAACCCACGCCCGTGCTGATCTCGTGGCGGCCGGTGCCGTCCAGGTCGAGCTCGACGACGACGTGCGACTCGGAGGTCTTCCGCTCGATCCGTGCGGTCCTGCTCATCGTGCCACCGCCCAGGACGAGGCACAGTAGGACGTCGGCACGATTCGTCGTGCTGGATCGTTCGCTCGCTGGCGCTCACTCATCGGGGGTCCACCTCCATCAGTGCGGCGCGAAAGGCCTGCATCTCCTCCGGGGTGCCGATCGACACCCGGAGCCAACCGTCGGGTCCCACCTCGCGGATGAGGACCCCTCGATCGACCAAACCCTCCCACACGGCGTGACGATCGGCGAAATGCCCGAACAGGACGAAGTTCGCGTCGGACGCGGCCACGTCGTACCCGCGGCCGGCCAGCCACTCGGCCGTCTCGTCGCGGGTCGTGCGCAGGGCGTCGACCTGCGCGAGCAGCTCGTCCGTGTGGCGCAGCGCGCCGAGCGCCGTGGCCTGCGTGACCGACGACAGGTGGTACGGCAGTCGCACGATGCGCAGGGCGTCGACGATCGCGGCGTCGGCGGCGAGGTAGCCCAGTCGTCCACCGGCCAGCGCGAACGCCTTGCTCATGGTGCGGGTGACGACGAGCCGGCGCTGGTCGGCCAGCAGCTCGAGCGCGGTCGGCGTGCCCGCGCGACGGAACTCGGCGTACGCCTCGTCCACCACGACGATGCCGGGCGCCGCGTCGAGCACGGCGCGCAGCTCCTCGGGTGCCAGCGCCGTGCCCGTCGGGTTGTTCGGCGAGGTGAGGAAGACCACGTCGGGCTGCTCGGCCTCGATCAGCGCCACCGCGGCCGGGACGTCGATCGAGAAGTCGTCGCTGCGACGTCCCGCGACCCAGCGCGTGTGGGTGTTGCGGGCGTACTCGGGATACATCGAGTAGGTCGGCGCGAACGACAGGACCGTGCGCCCGGGACCCCCGAACGCCTGCAGCAGCTGCTGCATGACCTCGTTCGACCCGTTGGCCGCCCACACCTGCGCCGAGGTCAGGCCGTGGCCGAGGTAGCCGGCGAGCGCCTCGCGCAGCGCCCAGGCCTCGCGGTCGGGGTACCGGTTGAGCTCGAGCGCGGCCGCCTGCACCGCGGCGGCGATGTCGGCCGCCGCCTCGGCGCTCGGGCCGTACGGGTTCTCGTTCGTGTTCAGGCGGACCGGGACGTCGATCTGCGGGGCACCGTACGGCTCGTCCTCGCGCAGCTCGTCACGGATCGGCACCCACGCCGGCACGCTCACTGCGCGCGTCCCAGCCGGGCGGTGACCGCGGCACCGTGCGACGGCAGGTCCTCGGCCTCGGCCAGCGTGACGACCCGGTCGCCGACGTCGCGCAGCGCGGCCTCGGAGTACGTGACGACGTGCATGTTCTTGAGGAATGCGCGCACGGAGAGGCCCGACGAGTGGCAGGCGCATCCCGCCGTGGGCAGCACGTGGTTCGAGCCGGCCGCGTAGTCGCCGAGCGAGACGGGCGCGAACGACCCGACGAAGACGGCACCGGCGTTGACGATGCGCGCCGCGACGCCGGCGGCGTCGGCCGTCTGGATCTCGAGGTGCTCGGCGGCGTACGCGTTGGCGACGTCGACGCCCTGGTCGACGTCGCGGACCAGCACGGTCGCCGACTGCTGCCCGGCCAGCGCGGTGCGGATGCGCTCCTCGTGACGGGCCAGGGGCACCTGGCGCTCCAGCTCGGCGTCGACGGCGGCGGCCAGCTCGAGCGAGTCGGTGACCAGGACGGCGGCGGCCAGCGGGTCGTGCTCGGCCTGGCTGATGAGGTCGGCGGCGACGAACTCCGCATCGGCCGTCGCGTCGGCGACGATCGCGATCTCGGTGGGGCCGGCCTCAGCGTCGATCGCCACGACGCCCTGCAGGTGGCGCTTCGCGGCGGCGACGAAGATGTTGCCCGGTCCGGTGACGAGGTTGACGGCCTCGTTCTCCTCGGTGCCGTACGCCAGCATCGCCAGGGCCTGGGCGCCGCCGGCGGCATAGACCTCGTCGATGCCCAGGCGCGCGCACGCGGCGAGGATCGTGGGGTGCGGCAGCCCGCCGAACTCGGGCTGCGGCGGGCTGGCCAGCGCGATGCCGGGCACGCCGGCGACCTGCGCGGGCACCGCGTTCATGATGACCGTGCTGACCAGCGGCGCGAGCCCGCCGGGCACGTACAGGCCGACGCGCTGCATCGGGACGATCCGTCGCTCGACGGTGGCGCCGGGCGCCACGTCGACCGTGACGGAGCGCTCCAGCTCGGCCTCGCAGGTGAGGCGCAGCCGCACGATGGACTCGTCGATGGCGTCCAGCACTGCGGGATCGACCTCGACGAGGGCCTTCTCGAGGGCTTCGGCCGGGACCCGGAGTCGCTCGGGGCGCACGCCGTCGAACCGCTCGCCGGCGTCCAGCACGGCCGCCGCGCCCCGGTCGCGCACGTCGTCGCAGATCGGGACGACCGCCGCGAGCGCATGCTCGACGTCGACCTCCGCGCGGGGCACCGCGTCGCGGTATCCGTCGGTCTGGTCACGCAGGTCGAGTCGTCGTAGCACCCCTGAAGTCTAGGTCGCCCGATGGCCTAGCCTCACAGCGTGTCCCACTCCCCCACGACCCACGACCGGCTCGCGCCCGTCACGGCCGGGGTGGTCACCGCTCTGGTGGGCTTCACCTCGTCGTTCGCCGTCGTGCTCGCGGGGCTGCGCGCCGTGGGCGCCACGGAGTCGCAGGCCGCCAGCGGACTGTTCGCCGTGACCGTCGGGTTCGGCCTGCTGATCATCGCGCTCGCCCTGGCACACCGGGTGCCGGTGACCCTCGCGTGGTCCACGCCCGGCGCCGCCCTGCTGGTCTCGACCGGCGGCGTCGAGGGCGGCTGGCCGGCGGCGGTGGGCGCGTTCGTCGTCACCGGGCTGCTGCTGGCGCTGATCGGCGCCGTCCCGTGGCTGGGCGCCTGGGTCGCCCGGATCCCCGCGGAGATCGCGCAGGCCATGCTGGCGGGCATCCTGCTGCCGCTGTGCCTGGCCCCGTTCGTGGCCCTGGCCGACTCCCCCGGCTACGTCGCGCCCGTGATCGCCGCCTGGCTGGTGACCAGCCGGGTGCGGCCGCGCTGGGCGGTGCCGGTGGCGCTCCTGGCGGCCGTCGCCGCGATCGTCGTGTCGGTACGGCGGTCGGGTGACAGCGTCGACACCGCCGCACTCGTCCCCGCCCTGGAGTGGACGACGCCGGCGTGGACGTGGCCGGCGGTCGTGGGCATCGCGATCCCCCTGACGGTCGTCACGATGGCGTCGCAGAACCTGCCCGGCGCGGCGGTGCTGCGCAGCTTCGGGTTCGCCGTGCCGTGGCGCTCCTCCGTGGTGGCCACGGGCCTGGGCACCGCCCTCGTCGCCCCGTTCGGCGGGCACTCGATGAACCTCGCGGCGCTGTCGGCCGCCCTGGCCGCCGGGGACGAGGCCGGCCCCCGCGAGCGGCGCTGGATCGCCGCCGTCACCGCCGGTGTCGGGTACCTCGTCATCGCCGGAGCCGCGGGCGTGGTGGTCGCGCTCGCCGCGGCGGCCCCCGCCGGGATCATCGAGGCCGTCGCCGGGCTGGCCCTGATCGGAGCGCTGGTCGGCGCGCTGCAGGGAGCGCTGTCCGCTCCGGCCCATCGCACCAGCGCGGGCGTGACGTTCCTGTTCGCCGCCTCGGGGATCACGCTGCTGTCGGTGGGAGCCGCCTTCTGGGCCCTGCTGCTGGGGCTGGCCGTCCGCGCCGTGTTGGAGCGCGCGGACCCCGAGGAGCGGTAGCCTCACCGACGTGGCGAAGAAGAACCTCGGCGAGGCGACGCCGGCACTCGTAGCGCTGCACCGCGCCGGCATCGACGTGACGGCCCATGCGTACGACCACGACCCCCACACCCGCTCCTACGGACTCGAGGCGGCCGACGCCCTCGACCTGGAGCACGCCCGGGTCTTCAAGACCCTCATGATCGACGTCGACGGGACGCTGGCCGTGGCCGTCGTGCCCGTCTCGGGCAGCCTCGACCTCAAGCGGGCCGCCGCGGCGTTGGACGGCAAGCGCGCCCAGCTGGCCGACGCGGCCGCCGCCCAGCGGGCCACCGGCTACGTCCTGGGCGGGATCAGCCCGTTCGGGCAGAAGCGCCAGCATCGCACCGTCGTCGACGCCAGTGCCCTGACGCACTCCACGGTGTTCGTGTCGGGCGGCCGGCGCGGCCTGGACCTCGAGGTGGCTCCGGCCGACCTGATCGCCCAGACCCGGGCGGTCACCGCCCGGATCGCTCGCTGAGCTCGTCGGTCGACGCGGCGTCGGCCTCGTCGCGCTCGTCGACCCCGTCCGACCCGAGGTAGAGCGCCAGCGTGTAGCCCAGGACCGCGGTGAGCGGCCACACCAGGAACGGCACGACCGCGTCGACGGCGAGCATGGCCGGGACGGTGTCGCCCACCTCCAGGCCGGTGGCCTCCTGGGGCGCCGGCGGGCCGAGCCAGACGCCGAGCCGCCAGCACACCAGCGACGCCGCGACCGTGGCCGCGACCAGTCCGACGACCGTCGACCAGCGCGAGGGGCGCGTCGCGCGCTGGACGAGGGCACCGGCCACCAGGCCCAGCGCCAGTCCGACGAGGGTGAACACCGCGACGACCTGGAAGCGGCCCTGGGCGTTGCCCTCGGTGAGCACGAGCCCGCTCTCGGTGGCCAGCCACTGGGACGGCCGCGCGAACGCCCACCACACGAACGCCGCCGGGACGCCCGAGGCCGCGGTCGCCAGGAAGGCCCACGCCGTGCGGGTCACGCGAGGCATCCCGGACCGAGCAGTTCCTTGAGGTCGGCGAACAGCGACGACGTCGTCGAGACGCGAAGTCCTTGGTCGAGCCGCATGGTCGTGGTCTTGCCGTTGCCCGAGAGCCGCAGGTGCACCTCGGTGACGCCCGGATGGGCGCCCAGCACCTGCTTGAACGCGTTGATCGTGTCGAGGGTGCAGCGCGAGGTGGCCAGGCTGACGACCAGCGGCTGGTCCGTGCGCCCTTCCCCGATCGCCGGCCGAGTGACCTCGTTGGCCGAGAGGTCCATGCCCTCGTCGTTGCGCCGTACCCGCACCTTGGCCACGACCAGCGAGTCCTGCGTCAGGACCGACGCGGCGAGGTTGTACGCCGCCGGGAAGACCGCGATGTCGACCGATCCCTCGAGGTCCTCGAGCGTGATCGTGGCCCACGTGTCGCCCTTCTTGCTCATCCGGCGCTGCACGTTCGTGACCAGGCCGCACAGCTTCAGGACGTCGCCGTCGGGGCGGTCGCCGTCGAGCAGCGTGCCGATCGAGGCGTCGGAGTTGGCCGCGAGCACGTGCTCGAGACCGCCGAGGGGGTGGTCGGAGACGTACAGGCCGAGCATGTCGCGCTCGAAGGCGAGCTTCTGGGTCTTCTCCCAGTCGGCGATGTCGGGCACCGTGATGCCGAGCCCGTCGAACTCCTCCTCGAACGCGCCGAACAGCGAGTCCTGGCCGATCGCCGCGTTGCGCTTGATGTCGATGTACTGGTCGACGGCCTCCTCGGCGATGGAGGCCAGCGCCCGCCGGCCGTGGCCGAGCGAGTCGAACGCGCCGGCCTTGATCAGCGAGTCCAGGACGCGCTTGTTGCAGACCTGCGTGGGCACCTTGTCGAGGAAGTCGGCGAAGTCGGTGAACGCGCTCTTCGTCTCGCGCGCCTCGACGATCCCGGCGACGACGTTGGAGCCGACGTTGCGCACCGCGGTGAGGCCGAAGCGGATGTCGGTGCCGACCGAGGCGAAGTTGGCCACCGAGTCGTTGACGTCCGGCGGCAGCACCTTGATGCCCAGACGGCGGCACTCGGCCAGGTAGAGGGCCGACTTGTCCTTGTCGTCCTTGACCGAGGTGAGCAGCGCCGCCATGTACTCGGCGGGGTACCGCGCCTTGAGGTAGGCCGTCCAGTAGCTGATGACGCCGTAGGACGCCGAGTGCGCCTTGTTGAAGGCGTAGTCGGCGAAGGGGACGAGGATCTCCCACAGCGTCTTGACGGCGTCCTTGGAGAAGCCGCGCTCGACCATGCCCGCCTCGAAGCCGACGAACTCCTGCTGGAGCACCTCGCGCTTCTTCTTGCCCATCGCGCGGCGCAGGTTGTCGGCCTGCCCCAGCGAGTAGCCCGCCAGCACCTGGGCGATCTCCATGACCTGCTCCTGGTACACGATCAACCCGTAGGTCGTGCCCAGGATCGGCTTGAGCGGCTCGGTGAGCTCAGGATGGATGTAGTCGATCTCCTGGCGGCCGTTCTTGCGCTTGGCGTAGTTCGTGTGGCTGTCGGCGCCCATCGGGCCGGGCCGGTACAGCGCGATGACGGCGCTGATGTCCTCGAAGTTGTCCGGCTGCATCTGCTTGAGCAGCTGCCGGATCGGCGGCGAGTCGAGCTGGAACACCCCCAGGGTGTCGCCACGGCACAGCAGCGCGTAGGCCTCGGGGTCGTCGAACGTGAGGTCCTCGAGCACCAGGTCGATGTCGCGGTTGGCCTTGATGTTCTCGATCGCGTCGTTGAGGACCGTGAGGTTGCGCAGGCCCAGGAAGTCCATCTTGACCAGGCCGAGCGACTCGCACATCGGGTAGTCGAACTGGGTGATGACCGAGCCGTCGGCCTCGCGCTTCATGATCGGGACGATGTCGAGCAGCGGGTCGCTGCTCATGATCACGCCGGCGGCGTGCACGCCCCAGTTGCGGATCTGGCCCTCGAGGCCGAGCGCGATGTCGTAGACCTTGCGCACGTCGTGGTCCTGGGCGTGCAGGTCGCGGAAGTCCTTGCCGTCGTTGTAGCGGCTGTGGGACTCGTCGAAGATCTCGCCCAGCTTGACGCCCTTGCCCATGACGTCGGCGGGCATCGCCTTGGTGATCTTGTCGCCCATCGCGAACGGGTAGTCCAGGATCCGGCTGGCGTCCTTGATCGCGGCCTTGGACTTGAGCCGGCCGAACGTGGCGATCTGGGCGACCTTGTCGGCGCCGTACTTGCGCGTGACGTACTGGATCACCTCGCCACGACGACGCTCGTCGAAGTCGATGTCGAAGTCGGGCATCGAGGGGCGCTCGGGGTTGAGGAAGCGCTCGAAGATCAGGCCGTTCTGCAGCGGGCACAGGTCGGTGATGCGCAACGCGTACGCCGCGATCGAGCCGGCGCCCGAGCCACGCCCGGGGCCGACCCGGATGCCGTTGTCCTTGGACCAGTTGATGAAGTCGGCGACCACGAGGTAGTAGCCGCAGTACCCCTTCTGCGCGATGACCTCGAGCTCCATCTCGGTGCGGTCGCGCACGTCGTCGCCGAAGTCGGCGCCGTAGCGGGCCTCGATCCCCCGCCAGACCTCCTGGCGGAACCAGGACTCCTCGGTCTCGCCCTCGGGGATGTCGGCCCGGGCCATGTATCCGCCGGTGGACTCGGTGAACTCGACGTCGCAGCGCTCGGCGATGAGCAGCGTGTTGTCACACGCCTCCTTCATGCCGTGCTTGTCCTCCCACAGCGAGCGCATCTCGGCGGCGGACTTGATGTAGTACCCGCCCCCGTCGAAGCGCAGGCGCTTCTCGTCGCTGATGCGCTTGCCCGAGGCGACGCAGATCAGCGCGTCGTGCGCCGCCGCGTCCTGCGGGTGGGTGTAGTGCGAGTCGTTGGTGGCCACCGGCGGGATGCCCAGCTCGCGACCGAGCTTCAACAGGTCGTCGCGGACCCGGCGCTCGACCGTGATGTCGTGGTCCATCAACTCGAGGAAGAAGTTCTCCTTGCCGAAGATCTCCTGCAGCTCGGCGGCCTCGCGGCGCGCGTCCTCGTACTGGCCCAGGCGCAGCCGGGTCTGGACCGCACCCGAGGGGCAGCCGGTGGTGGCGATCAGGCCGGTGGAGTACTGCTCCAGCAGCTCGCGATCGGCGCGCGGCTTGTAGTAGTAGCCCTCGAGGCTCGACAGCGACGACAGCCGGAAGAGGTTGTGCATGCCCTCGGTGGTGGACGCCCACATCGTCATGTGGGTGTAGGCGCCACCGCCGGCCACGTCGTCGCCGCCCTCCTCGGCGGCGTTGCCGCGACCCCAGCGCACCCGCTTCTTCTCGCTGCGGTGCGTGCCCGGCGTGAGGTACGCCTCGAGACCGATGATCGGCTTGACCCCGTGCTTCTTGGCGGTGTTCCAGAAGTCGTAGGCGCCGTGCACGTTGCCGTGGTCGGTCATGGCGATCGCCGGCATCTGCTGCTCGGCCGTGCGTTCGAACAGGCCGCCCAGCAGGGAGTGTCCGTCGAGCATCGAGTACTCCGTGTGGACGTGCAGGTGCACGAAGCTCGAATCACTCGCCATGGTCGCCGTCGGCCTCCGCTACGTCGTCAATCCCGGTCCGGGGAGAGGTGTTCGGGCCGCCTGGGGAGCCGGGCGGCCGAGGGATCGGGGAAGGACTCCAGCCTACGTGAGCGCTCCGTGACCGTGTGGTCGGCACGCCCGGGCCGGAGTCCCTCCCCGTGCGCTACTTGCTGCTGGCCCGCTGGTAGGCCCGCACGGACAGCGGCACGAAGACCGCCAGGATGATCACGATCCAGATCAGCGTGTAGATCACCGGGTGCTGCAGGCTCCAGACGTCGGGAGCCGGGGTGCCGTCGGGGACGTTGCCGAACAGGTCGCGCACCGCCTGGGTGACCGCCGAGACCGGGTTCCACTCGACGAAGCGCTGCAGGAAGCTCGGGAACGACTCGGTGGGCACGAAGGCGTTCGAGACGAACGTCAGCGGCATGATCACCATGAACGACGCGTTGTTGATGACGTCGACGCTGGGCACCATGAGCCCGACCCACGCCATGATCCAGCTGACCGCGTAGGCGAAGACCAGCAGCAGCGCGAACGCTCCGAGCATCTTGGGGATGCCGTGGTGCGCACGCCACCCGACCAGCAGGCCGGTGAGGGCCATGATGATCAGGGACAGCACGTTGTAGACCACGTCGGCGCCGGTGCGCCCGATGAGCACGGCCGAGCGCGCCATCGGCAGCGAGCGGAACCGGTCGATGAAGCCCTTCTGCATGTCCTCGGCCATCGCCGCGCCCGAGAACGTGGCGCCGAACACGACCGTCTGGGCGAAGATGCCGCCGATCAGGAACTCCTTGTAGTCCAGCCCCGGTCCGGCGTCGATCGCCCCGCCGAACACGTACGCGAACAGCAGCACGAACATGATCGGCGAGAGCAGGACGAACACCATGATCTCGGGGACGCGCTTGATCTTGATGAGGTTGCGCTTGGCGCACACCCATCCGTCGCTGAGCACCCGCATCGGGGCGCTGCGCTCGGTCGTGGCGATCATCGGGCCACCTCCTGGTTCGCTTCGTCCTCGGCCTCGTGCCCGGTCAGGGACAGGAACACGTCGTCGAGCGTGGGTCGGCGCAGGCCGATGTCGAGCACGTCGATGCCGGCGGCACGCACGTTGCCGAGCACCTGCATGAGGTCGTCGGCGCCCGAGCCGCTGACGGCGGCCGAGAGGGATCGGTCGTTCACGCTGACCTCGCCCTTGGCGACCTCGGCCATGAACTCACGGACGCGGGGCGCGTGGGCGGGGTCGACCACCACGGCCTCGATCCGCTCGCCGCCGACCTGGGCCTTGAGCTGGTCGGCCGTGCCCTCGGCGATGGCCGTGCCGCGGTCGATCACGATGATGTTGTCGGCCAGCAGGTCGGCCTCCTCGAGGTACTGCGTGGTCAGCAGCACCGTCGCCCCCGAGGCGACGAGGTCGGAGATGACTTCCCACATCTGCTGGCGACTGCGCGGGTCGAGCCCGGTGGTGGGCTCGTCGAGCACGATCACGGGCGGCTCGGCCACGAGCGCACCCGCGAGGTCGAGTCGGCGCCGCATGCCGCCGGAGTACGTCTTCGACGGCCGGTCGGCCGCGTCGGAGAGCCCGAACCGCTCGAGCAGCTCGCGCGCGCGGGCGCCGGCGTCCTTGGCCCGCATGCCGTAGAGCCGCCCGACCATCTCGAGGTTCTCGTAGCCGGTGAGGTACTCGTCCACCGCCGCGTACTGCCCCGACAGGCCGATGCGTCTGCGCACCCCGTCGGGGTCCTTGAGGACGTCGACGCCGGCCACCGTGGCCTGCCCCTCGTCCGGTGCCAACAAGGTCGTGAGGATGCGGACCGCCGTGGTCTTTCCCGCACCATTGGGCCCGAGCAGTCCCAGGACGGTGCCCTCGGGCACCGTCAGGTCGAGGCCGCCGAGGGCCACGACGTCGCCATAGCGCTTGACCAGTCCGGTCGCGCGGATCATGTCGCTCATCCCTCGATCATGGGGCAGGGCACCGACAGAAATAAGTCCCTGCGGGCGACGAACCGGCCGCCGGACGGGATCGGTGCTGCCGAGCACGGCGCATCGGTGGTAGGAAGGTGCCAGCAAAATCCGAGGCTCGGGGGGAAGACGACATGGCCGTTGACGTGCAGCTGGTGACCAGGTTCCATCCGGACGCGATCCAGGTGCCGGGCGATCCCGACCGGTTGCGCACCGCCGCCGACCGCCTCCAGGACCTCGTCTCCGAGATCACCGACGTCAGCAAGCGGCTGCGGCAGGCGGACGCGCCGAAGGAGACCCGGGGCCCCACGGTGCGGGCGATGTCGCGGGTCGCGGGCACGCTGGGGCAGGTCCTCGAGGCCGACTCCCAGCAGCTGTCCGACCTCTCCGAGCTGGTCCGCCGCCAGGCCGACCTGCTCACCGACGCGCACGGCACGCTGGAGGAGACGCGTCGGCGGTGGCGCCAGGCGCGGCAGGAGCTGCGCACCGAGATCGACGCGATCAACGAGGCGGCCGAGCGGGCCGAGCGCGAGCGCGCCGAGCGCCGGGCCGAGCGCGAACGCGAGCGCGAGCGCCGTCGGGCCGAGCGCGAGCGCGACGGCAAGCGCGGCCACGACGACCGGGACGACCGCGACCACCACGACGGCGACGGCCACGACGAGCGTCGCGACATCGAGCCCCCGACCGAGGCCGGCCAGCTGATCAAGGCCATGGACCAGCAGGTCCTGGACCAGTTCGAGGGTCCTCTGCGCCGCCTGGCGGGCCTGGAGTTCACCGACCGGCACGGCGCGGTGGCGATGATGATGAACGGCAGGGTCGAGCAGGCCGCCGACCGCTACCGCCAGAGCGTCCACGCCATCATCGAGGACCTCGTCGAGGCGATGCGCCAGGTCAACCGTGTGGACAACCAGCTCGTCGAGAAGCTCCCCCGCCACGAGAAGACCCTCCTCGCGTCGGCCGCTCCGATCACCAGTGGTGATGCCGCCCCCGACCCACTGCGACTCTCGCGACCCGACGACATCGCCACGGTCGGTGAGGAGCTGCAGGAGTGCGCCCGCGCCCTCAACGAGGCCGGCCAGCGGCTGCCCGACATCCGGCTGTCGATCCGTGCGGGCCGCATGACACCCGAGGACGAGGTCCAGGGCAGCATGAACGGCTTCCAGCGCACCTGGAACCAGCACTTCGAGGAGATCCGCGAGGACCTCCACCACGCCCGCAAGGCGAGCTCGGAGATCGCCACCCAGCTTCGCGAGCTGGACGAGCGCGGGGCCCGGGAGGTGCGGCGGACGTTCCGGGCCGAGTGAGCCGCGGGGTCAGGCCTGGCGGTAGGTGCTGAGGAAGTTGCCCATCCGCTGGATGGCCTCGGCGAGGTCGCGCGACCACGGCAGGGTCACGATGCGCAGGTGGTCCGGATCGGGCCAGTTGAAGCCCGTGCCCTGCGTCAGCAGGATCTTCTCGCTCATCAGCAGGTCCAGCACGAGCTGCTGGTCGTCCTTGATGGGGTGCACCTCGGGATCGAGTCGCGGAAACGCGTAGAGCGCGCCTCGCGGCGCCACGACGCTGACCCCGGGGATCTTCCGCAGCTCGTTGACGGCGGTGTCGCGCTGCTCGAGCAGGCGTCCGCCCGGCAGGATGAGCTCCTTGATCGACTGGTAGCCGCCGAGCGCCACCTGGATCGCGTTCTGGGCCGGCACGTTGGGGCACAGTCGCATCGAGGCCAGCAGGGTGATGCCCTCGAGGTAGTCCTGGGCCCGCTCGAGCGGACCGGTCACGACCAGCCAGCCGGCGCGGTAGCCGCACACCCGGTAGGCCTTGGACAGGCCGTTGAAGGTCAGGGTCAGCACGTCCGGCGCGATGGTGGCCAACGGGATGTGCACGGCGTCGTCGTAGAGGATCTTGTCGTAGATCTCGTCGGACATGAGGACCAGGTCGTGCTTGCGCGCGAGGTCGGCGATCGCCGTCAGCGTCTCGCGGCTGTAGACCGCGCCGGTGGGGTTGTTCGGGTTGATGACGACGATGACCTTGGTGCGGTCGGTGATCTTCGACTCGAGGTCCTCGAGGTTCGGGTTCCAGTCGTTGTCCTCGTCGCACAGGTAGTGCACGGGGCGGCCGCCGGCGAGGTTCGTGACCGCGGTCCACAGCGGGTAGTCCGGCGCGGGGATCAGCACCTCGTCGCCGTTGTCGAGCAGCGCCTGCAGCGCCACCTGGATCAGCTCGCTGACGCCGTTGCCGAGCCAGACGTCGTCGATGTCGAGGGCCGGGAAGCCCTCCTGCAGCTGGTAGTGGTGCACGACGGCACGGCGCGCGGACTGGATGCCGCGGGAGTCGGAGTAGCCCTGCGCGGTCGGCAGTCCGGCGATGACGTCCTGCAGGATCTCGGCCGGTGCGTCGAACCCGAACGGCTGCGGGTTGCCGATGTTGAGCTTGAGGATCCGGTGTCCCTCGGCCTCCAGTTGGGCGGCTCGCGCGCTGACGGGGCCGCGGATGTCGTACAGGACATCCCTCAACTTCTCCGACTGGCGCACGACAGGGCTCATGCGCCCATGGTGCCAGAGCGCTGACAGTGACGTTTCCGGGGTCGACACGCCGGTTCCAACCCCGGAAACGTCACTGCCAGCGCTTCCCCGGCGCCCACGAGGCGAACCATGCCGGCTGCTCGAGCGTCCAGTCGCGACGCCGGGACATGCGGGCGTCGCGCTGACCGAGCCGGAGGCGCCGCACGAGGCCCGGGACGTCGCGATGGTCGAGTGCCGTCACCCGGACCACGACGAGCCCCGCTCGCTCGAACCTCTCCTCCCGGACGTTGTCGTCGGTGTGCTGGGTGGCCTCGCGATGCTGGGTGCCGTCGGTCTCGACCACCAGCCCGGTCTGCCGGTCGAGGAGGTCTGCGACGCCGAGCAGGGTCCCGGCGCGGTCGAACACGGGGGCGTTGACGAGCAACCCCGTGAGGTCCGCGTCGAGCTCGGCCACCAGCCGCGTGCGAGTCTCGAGGACGCTCGCGCTGCGCTCGGACCCGAGCACCAATGCCCGCTTGGCCCGGACGATGCCACGCGTCTTGCGGTGCGAGTCGATGACCTGCTGCAACGCCTGCAGCGACGTGCGTGCCGTGCCCCGGACACGGCTGACTGCCGTGTCCAGGGCGACCACGGCGGCACGCACCGAGGGCGCGAGACGCATCTCGTCATACGTGGCGCGGGCCAGCGTCGTCACGGGAACGCCTGCGAGCTCGGTGACCTCGTGGTCCCAGACCCGCGACCGGCATGGCTCCACCGCCTCGCGGCGCCGCAGCTGGGTCCCGGCCGCGCAGTGCACGAGCGCCGGACGCGGGACGTCGCCGCCGCCGTCGAACCCCTCGTTCCCCTGGAGGCGGAGCGAGGCCCAGCCACCGAGGACGCAGCCGTCGGTCATCAGCGCGACCGCGTCAGCGACGCGTCCGTCTGCAGCCGCCACGGCCATGCCGGCCGGCCGCCACAGCCCGTGAGCCCGCTGCTCCCACCCCGGACCGCGCAGCTCGTCCGGGGTCGCACGGCTGCTCAGGGCCGCGGTTCTCGAGGTCGCGAAGATCGGCTCCATGACCGGCAAGCGTGGCCCGCCCACCGGCTGGCTGATCGCCTGTCCACACCCGAATCGCTGAGCGTGACGTTTCCGGGGTCGTCACCGGCGTGTCGACCCCGCAAACGTCACTGCCAGCGCTTCCCGCAGGTCAGTCGAGGTCGCGGATGAGGTCGAGGGCGTGCTGGAGGTCGGCGGGGTACGGCGACTCGTACTCGACGGGCTCGCCCGAGCCCGGGTGGATGAAGCCCAGCCGGACGGCGTGCAGCCACTGCCGCTCGAGGCCGACGCGCTTGGCCAGGACCGGATCGGCCCCGTAGAGCGGGTCGCCGACGCACGGGTGCTTGATGGCGGCCATGTGCACGCGGATCTGGTGCGTGCGGCCCGTCTCGAGCTTGATGTCGAGCAGGGAGGCGAACCGGTGCGCCTCGAGCGTGTCGTAGTGCGTGACGCTGGCGCGGCCGTCGGCGCGCACCGTGAACTTGAAGTCGTGCTTGGGGTGCCGGGCGATCGGCGCGTCGATCGTGCCGGTGTGCGGATCGGGGTGGCCCTGCACGAGCGCGTGGTAGGTCTTGTCGACCGTCCGGTCGCGGAACGCCTGCTTGAGCACGGTGTACGCCCGCTCGGACTTCGCCACGACCATCAGGCCGCTGGTGCCGACGTCGAGGCGCTGCACGATGCCCTGGCGCTCGGGGGCGCCGCTGGTGGAGATCCGCACGCCCACGCCGGCCAGGTGGCCCGAGACGGTCGGACCGGTCCAGCCCACCCCCGGGTGGGCCGCGACGCCGACCGGCTTGTCGACGACGACGATCTCGTCGTCCTCGTGCACGATCGACATGCCGTCGACCTCGGTGGCCACCACGACGGCCTGCCGCGGCGCGGGGATGGTGGCCTCCAGCAGCGCGCCGAGCTCGACTCGCTCGGACTTGATCGGGCGGGCGCCGTCGAGCAGCACCAGCCCGTCGGCGACGAGGTCGCCGGCGCGGGTGCGCGACACCCCGAACAGCCGGGCCAAGGCGATGTCGACCCGCTCGCCGGCCAGCGCCTCCGGGATGTGGACGGTGCGGACCTCGGTGGGGTCGTCGGTGGTCACGATGGTTCTCTCGTTCCGTCGAAGCGGTGACCGCGCCACGAGCGCCAGATGATGACGACCGCCGCCACGGTGAGGGCGATGTCGGCCACGTTTCCGACGAAGAACCCGGCGTAGTCGATGAAGTCGACGACGTGACCACGCAGGAAGGACGGTTCGCGGAAGAGCCGGTCTGTCAGGTTACCGACCGCTCCCCCGAGGAAGAGCCCCAGCCCCACCGCCCACCACGTGTCGCGCAGTCGCGGGGCGATGACGATCAAGGTGACGGTGACCGCGACGGCGATCAGGCTGAGCACGATCGTGTAGCCGGCGCCGGTGCCGAGCGCGGCCCCGGGGTTGAGCACGAACCGCAGCTGCAGCAGGTCGCCGAGGACCTCGATCGGGTCGTGCCCGTCGAGCCGCTCGACCGCCCACCACTTGGTGAGCTGGTCGATGACGACGACGGCCGTCGCCACGAGGGCGAACAGACCGACCCGGCGGCGGCCGACGGGGCCGGCGGACGGGTCCGTGGACGGGGTCACGGCGGTCAGCGACGCTCCTCGCGGCGCTTGCAGTCCATGCACAGCGTGGCCCGCGGGAACGCCGTCAGGCGCATCTTGCCGATCGGCTCGCCGCACTGCTCGCACACGCCGTAGGTGCCGTCGTCGAGGCGGCCGAGCGCCTTCTCGGTCTGGAGCAGCAGCTCGCGCTGGTTGGCGGCGAGCGAGAGCTCGGCGTCGCGCTCGAGGCTGTTGGAGCCGACGTCGGCCTGGTCGTTGCCCGCGCCGTCGACACCCCCGGCCAGAATGTCCTGCAGATCCTTGGCGGAGTCGACGAGCTCGGCCTTGAGCCGGACGAGGTCGGAGATGAGCTCCTCGCGCACGGCGGCGGCCTCGGCGTCGGTCCAGGGGGTCTCGTCCGCGCGAACGGCCAACGTGGTCTTGGGCATGCCCGGGACAGTAGACCGACCACGGGGCCGGTGCAAGTCGCCCCACCGTAGAATCGGCCGGGTGAGTCAGGACGCCCCGAACGCCCCCGCAGCGCAGCCTGCGACCGCCCTCTCCGGCACTGCCGGGGAACCGCTGCGCTACCGCCCGGTACCCGCCCATGTCGACCTGCCGGCCATGGAGCGCGAGATCCTCGATCTCTGGTCCGAGCGGGGCACCTTCGCGGCCAGCCTCGACACCCCGGCGGACGCGCCGCGCTGGACGTTCTACGAGGGTCCGCCCACCGCCAACGGCGTGCCGGGCACCCACCACGTCGAGGCGCGCGTCTTCAAGGACGTCTTCCCGCGCTTCAAGACGATGCAGGGCTACCACGTCGAGCGCAAGGCCGGCTGGGACTGCCACGGCCTGCCCGTCGAGATCGCGGTCGAGAAGGAGCTGGGCTTCAACGGCAAGCCCGACATCGAGGCCTACGGCATCGCGGAGTTCAACGCGAAGTGCCGCGAGTCCGTGCTGCGCAACGTCGACGTCTTCGAGGACATGACCGAGCGGATGGGCTACTGGACCGACATGGCCCACCCCTACCGCACGATGGACGCCTCCTACGTCGAGAGCGTCTGGTGGGCGCTGTCGCAGATCCACGGCAAGGGCCTGCTGGTCGAGGACTACCGCGTCGCGCCCTACTGCCCGCGCTGCGGCACGACCCTGTCCGACCACGAGCTGGCGCAGGGCTACGAGACCGTCGTCGACCCGTCGGTCTACGTCCGGTTCCCGCTGACGTCCGGTCCGTGGGAGGGCACCGACCTGCTGGTCTGGACCACGACCCCGTGGACCCTCGTGTCCAACACGGCCGTCGCCGTCCACCCCGACGTCGCGTACGTCGTCGCCTCGAACGGCGCCGACCGCGTCGTCGTCGCCGAGCCGCTGGTCGCCACCGCCCTCGGTGAGGACTGGAAGGTCGTCGAGACCGTCACCGGCCGCGACATGGAGCGCTGGACCTACCGCCGCCCCTTCGACCTCGTCGAGATCCCCGACGCGCACTTCGTCGTCCTGGGCGACTACGTCACCACCGACGACGGCACCGGCCTGGTGCACCAGTCCCCCGCCTTCGGCGCCGACGACATGGCGGTCTGCAAGGCGTACGGGCTGCCCGTCGTCAACCCGATCACGACCGACGGCCACTTCGAGGCCGACGTCGACCTCGTCGGGGGTGCCTTCTTCAAGGAGGCCGACCCGACCCTCGTGGCCGACCTCGACGCCCGCGGCCTGCTGTTCCGCAAGCTTGACTACGAGCACAGCTACCCGCACTGCTGGCGCTGCCACACGCCGCTGATGTACTTCGCCCTGCCCGCCTGGTACATCCGCACCACGGCGCGCAAGGACGAGCTGCTGGCCCAGAACGAGCAGACGAACTGGTACCCCGAGACGATCAAGCACGGCCGCTACGGCGACTGGCTCGAGAACAACATCGACTGGTCGCTGTCGCGCAACCGGTTCTGGGGCACTCCCCTGCCGATCTGGCGCAACGACGCCGACCCGTCGAAGGTCGTCTGCGTCGAGTCGCTGGCCCACCTCTCGGAGCTGACGGGCACCGACCAGTCGGGGCTCGACCCGCACCGGCCGTTCATCGACGACGTCACCTTCACGGTCGAGGGCGAGCCGGGCACCTACCGGCGCGTGCCCGAGGTCATCGACGCCTGGTTCGACTCCGGCTCGATGCCCTTCGCGCAGTGGGGCTACCCCCACGTCGAGGGCTCGAAGGAGAAGTTCGAGCGGGCCTACCCGGCGCAGTACATCTGCGAGGCCATCGACCAGACCCGCGGCTGGTTCTACTCGCTCATGGCCGTCGGCACGCTCGTGTTCGACGAGTCGAGCTACGAGAACGTCGTCTGCCTGGGCCACATCCTGGCCGAGGACGGCCGCAAGATGAGCAAGCACCTGGGCAACATCCTGCTGCCCATGCCCCTCATGGACGAGCACGGCGCCGACGCGCTGCGCTGGTTCATGGCCGCCTCCGGCTCGCCGTGGTCCGCCCGGCGCATCGGCCACAACGCGCTGACCGAGATCGTGCGCAAGGTGCTGCTGACGTACTGGAACACCGTCGCGTTCCACGTCCTCTACGCCCGGGCCGCCGACTGGAGCCCCGCCGAGAGCACCGTCCCGCCGCCGGCCGAGCGTGCCGTGCTCGACCGCTGGCTGCTGTCCAAGACCCAGGACCTCGTCCGCGAGGTCACCGCAGCGCTCGAGGACTTCGACACCCAGCGTGCCGGCGCCGTCCTGGCGACCTTCGTCGACGAGCTCTCCAACTGGTACGTCCGCCGCTCGCGCAAGCGCTTCTGGCGCGGCGACGCGGCGGCCCTGGCGACCCTGCACGAGGTGCTCGACGTCGTCACGCGCCTCATGGCGCCGCTCGTGCCGTTCGTCACCGAGCGCGTGTGGCAGGACGTCATCGTGCCGGTCACGCCCGACGCGGCGTCGTCGGTGCACCTGGCCACCTGGCCCGAGGTCGACGAGTCGCTCCTGGTCGAGGGGCTGGCCCAGCGGGTCAGCCTCGCCCGGCGCGTCACCGAGCTCGGCCGGGCCGCCCGCGCCGAGGCCAAGGTGCGCACGCGCCAGCCGCTGCGCCGCGCCCTGATCGGCTCGGCCCACTACGACAACCTCGGCGACGCGCTGCGGGCCGAGGTGTGCGAGGAGCTCAACATCCTCGAGCTCGGCTCGCTCGCCGACGCCGGCGCCGACCTGGTGGAGTACTCGGCCAAGGCCAACTTCCGCCAGCTCGGCAAGCGCCACGGCAAGCAGACCCCGGTCGTCGCGCAGGCGATCGCCGCGGCCCACGCCGCCGACCTCGCCACGCAGCTCGAGTCCGGAACCGCCACGGTCACGGGCGACGGCGGCGCGTCGTGGCAGGTCGAGGCGGACGACGTCATCATCACCGAGCGCCCGCGCGAGGGCTGGTCGGTCGTCAACGAGCAGGGCGAGACCGTCGCGCTCGATCTCGCGATCGACGACGAACTGCGCCGGGCAGGCCTGGCTCGCGAGGCCGTCCGGGTGATCCAGGAGGCCCGCAAGGCCGCCGGCCTGGAGATCACCGACCGCATCGTGCTGACGTGGGCCGCCGAGGGCGAGACGGCCGACGCGCTGCGCGAGCACGGCGCCAGCATCGCCGACGAGGTGCTCGCGGTGTCGTTCGAGGCCGGGTCCGGCGGAGACGTCCGCGACGAGGACCTCGGCCTGGCGGTCAGCCTCAGCAAGGCCTGAGCGCCTCCCGCGCACGAACAACGGCGCCCCACCCCGCAAGGGGTGGGGCGCCGTCTTCTACGACTCGTTACGCGACGGGCGCGTGGGTCACTCGGACCCGCCGTCGAGCGCCGTGCCCTGCTTCGGGGCGACCGGGGCGCTGCCCTCCAGCTGGGCCAGCTGGTCCTGGAAGTACGCCTTCAGGCGGGCGCGGTACTCGCGCTCGTAGGCACGCAGGTGATCGATCTCGGCCTGCAGCTCCTGACGCTCACGCTCGAGGTCGGAGATGACCTCCTTGCGGCGCTGCTCGGTCTCGATGTCCAGCTGCTCGGCGCGCTTGCGCGACTCGTACTGCAGGGTGTCGGCGTTGCGACGGGCCTCCGAGGAGAGCTGCTCGGCCTCGACCCGGGCCTCGCCGATGATGGAGTCGGCCTCCTCCTTCGCCGCATCCATGAGCTGGTCGGCGTTGGCGGACGCGATCTCGAGCAGGCGCGCGGCGGCGGTGGACGCCTCGGCGGTCGAGGTGACACGCAGCTCCTGCGGAGCGGCGGGCGCCGGAGCCGGGGTCGGCTCGGGGGCCTTGACCGGCTCGGGCTCCTTGACGGGCTCGGGGGCGGCGGCGACCGGCGCGGGCTGGGCCTTCGAGGCCTGCTCGACGGCGGCCTCCAGCTCGGCGACCTTGGCCTTCAGCTCGGAGTTCTCGTTGACGAGGCGCTCGAACTCGACCTCGACCTCATCGAGGAACTGCTCGACCTCGCCCATGTCGTATCCGTCGCGCAAGCGCACGGCGGTGAACTGCTTGTCGCGAATGTCCTGGGGCGTGAGCGCCATCTGGTCACCTCTGCGTGTGGAGTCGTATGTGTCTGTGTGAAAAAGCTTCGGGGCCGACGTCAACGGTACCGCTTCATCTTAAGCACCGGGCAGTGGGATGGTGCCCAAGTCTCAACGATCACTCAAAAGATGACCAGCACCAGCGATTGGGCGATGAACAACAGGAGCAACAGCACCATCGCCGAGACGTCGAGCATGACGCCGCCCAGACGCACGGACGGGATGACCTTGCGCAGCGCGCGCAGCGGCGGATCCGTCACCGAGAAGATGACCTCGCACAGGACCGCGACGAACCCGCGCGGGTGCCACTGGCGGGCCAGCAACTGGACCCAGTCCACGACGAACCTGGCGATCACGAAGATGATCGCCAGGTAGATCAGGTTGTAGAGAATGGTGCCGATCGGCGACACGGGACCTCAGCTCTGGTTGTAGAAGCCGCCGGCGGCGAGCTGGGCACGGTCCTCGTCCGACACCTGCACGCCCTCGGGCGAGAGCAGGAACACCTTGGCCGTGATGCGGTTGATCGTGCCGTGGACGGCGAACACCAGGCCGGCGGCGAAGTCGACGAGACGCTTGGCGTCGTCGTCGCCGATGTCGGACAGGTTCATGATCACCGGCACCCCGGAGCGGAACGACTCGCCGATGGTGCGGGCGTCGTTGTAGGTGCGCGGGGTGACGGTCTCGATGCGGGCGAGGTCGGCGACCGACATGCCCGGCTGACGCCGCTCGTCGAGGGCCGTGACGGTGCGGGGCGCGACCTGCTGCGGGGCAGCCTGACGGACCGCCGGCGCGGGACGTGCCGGGGCCTGCTGTTCGTACTCGAGGGCGTCGTCGTACTCGGCCTGTTCGACGAGCCCGAGGTACTCGCCCATCCTCCGCATTGCGCCAGCCATGCTCACTCCCGATCTTCGGTCTTGACGTTGTTGAGACTACTGCAGTACAGGGCGCTGCCCGAGCACCGAGCGACCCACGCGAACGTGTGTCGCGCCGTGCGCGATCGCGACCTCGAAGTCCTCGCTCATCCCGGCCGAGATCGTCGTCGCCGACGGCACGGTGCGGGTGAGCTCGGCGCTGATCTCGCGCAGGTGCGCGAAGCTTGGAGCGGGGTCCTGCCCCAGGGGCGCGACGGTCATCACGCCGCCCAGCTCGAGGTGCGGGCACTCGCGCACCAGGACGTCGGCCAGGGCCTGGACGTCCTGCGGCGGCACGCCTGCACGGCCGGGGTCGGTCGTGTCGAAGTCGACCTGGATGAGGCAGCGCACGGTACGCCCGGCCGCCTCGGTGCCGCGGTCGAGCGCACGGGCCAACTTGGGGCGGTCGACGCTGTGCACCACGTCGGCGTAGCGCGTGACGGCGCCGGCCTTGTTGGTCTGCAGGCCGCCGACGAAGTGCCAGCGCAGGTCGACCCCGGCCGCGGCCAGCTCGCGCTGCTTGTCGCCGGCCTCGGGGTGGCGGTTCTCGCCGACGTCGGTGACGCCGAGCTCGGCCAGGATCGCGACGTCGGACGCCGGCCAGGTCTTGGTGACCACGACGAGGGTGACCTCGTCGGGCGACCGGCCGTGCTGCACGCAGGCCTGCGCCACGCGCTGCTGCACGGCGGCGAGATTCTGGGCCAGCTCGTCACGGCGCTCCATGGTCGCCACCCTCCCCCAGTACGACGGCGGCGCCGAAGCGACCGGCCGCCTCGCCCTGCCGACGATGGGACCAGAAGGTGTCGTCCTCGATCGTGCAGCCGCCGAGGTCGTGGACGACCACGTCGGCGCGGCGCAGCTGGGCGACGACCCCGGCCCCGATGTCGAGTCCGGGCGTGCCGCGGCGCGTGGTGGACCTGGCGGCCGGCTCGGCCGCGCCCACCTCGTCGGCCATCGACTGGGGCACCTCGTAGCAGGCGCCGCAGGCGCGAGGGCCGACCCAGGCCTCGAGTCGCTCGGCGCCGCGCGACCGCAGCGCGTCGACCGCCGCTGTCACGACCCCGGATGCCATCCCGACCCGGCCGGCGTGCACGACGGCGGCCAGCGGGCGGTCGGGGGCGACGACCACGACCGGGGTGCAGTCGGCGACGCGGACGATCGCCACGACTCCCGGGCGGTCGACAACGAGGGCGTCGGCCTCAGGCGTCGGGCCGTCAGGGTCGGCGACCGCCACGGACGCGCCATGCACCTGGCGCATCAGCGACGGTCGCCCACCCAGGGCCGCGCCGAGGACGTCGATCCCCTCGGGACGCGACCCGTCGGCCACCGGACCGCGGCCGAGATCGGTCCGGGCGTCGGTGAAGCCGAACCGCGCGACACCCAGGTCGGCCCGGAACCAGAACGGCGCGGGGGTGTCGTCCACGGTCAGCGCAGGAAGTCCGGGATGTCGAGGCCGTCGCCGAACTCCTGGCCGGCGGGCTGGCTGACCGGGACGGGCTCGGACACCACGCGCTGCTCGGCCGGGCGCTCGCTCTGACGCTGCGGCGCGGGGGCGGACTCACGGGCCGCCGGCGCCGCCTGCTGCTGCTCACGGCTGCGCAGCGCCGGCTGAGCCGTGTCGCGCTGCTTGGGCTCACCGCCGTCGAAGCCGGCGGCGATGACGGTGATGCGCACCTCGTCGCCGAGCGAGTCGTCGATGACCGTGCCGAAGATGATCTTGGCGTCGTCGTGGACGGCCTCCTGCACCAGCTCGGCGGCCTCGTTGATCTCGAACAGGCCGAGGTCGGAGCCACCGGCGATCGACAGCAGCACGCCGCGCGCGCCCTCGATGGACGCCTCGAGCAGCGGGCTGGAGACGGCCAGCTCGGCGGCCGTGGCGGCGCGGTGCTCGCCGCGCGCCGAGCCGATGCCCATGAGGGCCGAGCCGGCGTCGCTCATGATCGACTTGACGTCGGCGAAGTCGACGTTGATCAGGCCGGGCGTGGTGATGAGCTCGGAGATGCCCGAGACGCCCTGGTAGAGCACCTGGTCGGCCTGGCGGAAGGCGTCGAGCAGGCTGATGCTCTGGTCGCTGATCGAGAGCAGTCGGTCGTTCGGGATGACGATGAGGGTGTCGACCTCCTCGCGCAGCCGCTGGACGCCCACGTCGGCCTGCGCCGCGCGGTTGCGTCCCTCGAACTTGAACGGGCGCGTCACGACGCCGATCGTCAGGGCGCCGAGCGACCGGGCGATCCGGGCCACGACGGGCGCGCCGCCGGTGCCGGTGCCGCCGCCCTCGCCCGCGGTGACGAAGACCATGTCGGCGCCCTTGATGGCGGCCTCGATCTCCTCCGCGTGGTCCTCAGCGGCCTTCATGCCGATCTCCGGGTCGGCGCCGGCGCCGAGTCCGCGCGTGGAGTCGCGGCCCACGTCGAGCTTCACGTCCGCATCGGTCATGAGCAAGGCCTGGGCGTCGGTGTTGATCGCGATGAACTCCACACCCTTGAGCCCGGCCTCGATCATGCGGTTGACGGCGTTGACACCGCCACCGCCGATGCCGACGACCTTGATCACCGCAAGGTAGTTCTGGACCGCCATGTCGTTCCCCTTCAAGCTTAACCCTCAAGTCGAGGCTTATAGTTATGTCAACCTCGTCGATGTCTTGACAGTAGGTGGGGACGCCGGGCGATCGGTGATGACACGCCGTGTCGCGGGTGTGTTGTTCGTCGGATTCTCCGACGCCGCGTCACTTCAGCGTGGTGGGGCGCTCGGGGGCGCTGACGTCGTAGCCGCTGGCCTTGATCTGCAGCAGCGGACCGAGGACGGCGAGCTTGGCGCGCGCATCCTCCGCACTCCCCCACACGACGGTGCGGCCCTTCGTGAGGGCCAGCTCGATGGAGTCGCGCGTCTCGGCGGTGATGGTGTTCGTGTCCCCCAGCAGCGCGCGGTCGCCGTCGGCGATGTCGGCCGCCACCCGGGCCGTGGCGGCCACGACCCGGCGGTCGTCGGCGTCGACGTCCAGCAGCGGCAGGTGCGAGGGCTTGCGGTTCAGCGGCCGGTACACGACACCGGAGGGGTCCACCGCCCACGGCGTACCCGAGCGGTCGACCCAGGCGACGGCGCTGCGCTCGGTGACGCTGATGCGCACGGTGTGCGGGAAGTCGCGGTCGATCCGCACCGACTCGACGGGCGGCAGCTCGCGCAGCGCCTCGGCCGTGGTCTCGGTGTCGAGCCGCAGCAGCGGCGTGCCCAGCGGGACGTCGGCGACCCGCACGACGCGCTCGGCCGGCAGGTGCTCGGTGCCGGTCACGTCGACGCCCCGGATCTCGAACAGGCTCGAGAACCAGACCGCCCAGGCGCCGGCGAGGACGAGGACGACCGCCGCGGCCACGGCGGCGATCCGCCAGCGCCGGCGGCGTCGCTGCTGGCGCAGCTTCTCGGTGAAGCGATCGCTCATCGAGCGCTCGCCCGCAGCAGGTCCAGCAGCGCCGGACCCACGGTCGTGACGTCACCGGCCCCCAGCGTCAGCACGAGGTCGCCGGGCTGCAGCAGCGGAGCGACGAACGCCGGCACGTCCGCGACCGGTCCCCCGGCGAGCGCGTGGTCGCCGGCGGCCTCCACCACGAGGGCCGAGGTCACGTCGGGGTCGGCCTGCTCGCGGGCGAGGTACAGGTCGGCCACGACGACCAGGTCGGCGGCGGCCAGCTCCTCGCCCATCCGGGCGCCGAACAGGCGGGTGCGGCTGACCAGGTGCGGCTGGAAGACGACGACCAGACGGTCGTCGCCGGCCAGGGCACGCGCGGCGGCCAGGTCGGCGGCGATCTCGGTCGGATGGTGCGCATAGGAGTCGACGACGCGCACGCCGCCTGCCTCGCCCTTGGGCTCCATCCGGCGCGACGCGCCGGTGTACGCGGCCAGGCCGTTTACCAGACCGGCGGGGTCGTGACCCAGCTCGATGCCGATCGCGAGGGCGAGCAGCGCGTCGGCGGCGTAGTGCCGCCCGGGCACCGCCAGGACGACCTCGGTGGGCGGCAGGCCGGCCGCCGTCACCGTGAAGCGCGTCGAGGAGCCCTCGACGACCACGTCCGTGCCCCGGACGTCGGCGTCGGGGGCGAAGCCGGCGGTGACCAGGCGCGCGGCCGTGCCGGCCTCGACGAGGCGGCGGCAGCCCGCGTCGTCGGCGGACACCGCGACGACCTCGTCCACCGTCGCGGCGAAGTCGGCGAACGCCTGCTCGTACGCCTCGACCGTGCCCCAGGTGTCGAGGTGGTCGGCGTCGATGTTCGTGATGACCGCGGCGTGCGGCCGGTAGTGCAGGAACGCCCCGTCGCTCTCGTCGGACTCGACGACGAACTCCGGGCCGGCGCCGCGACGGGCGTTGGTGCCCAGACCGGCCACCTCGGCGCCGATCGCGAAGGACGGGTCGGCACCGGCGCCACGGAGCGCGAACGTCAGCATCGCGGTGGTGGTCGTCTTGCCGTGCGTGCCGGCCACCGCCACGCGGCGGTCGTGCAGCATCGTCGACATGAGGGCGGCGGACCGCGGCCACAGGCGCAGGCCCCGCCGCAGCGCCTCGACGACCTCGGGGTTGTCCTGCGGCACGGCGGTCGACGCCACGACCGTGTCGCGATCGGCCACCCGTGCGCCGTCGTGGCCGACGTGGCAGGTGACGCCCGCGGCCCGCAAGCGTGCCAGGACGGCGGAGTCCTTGCCGTCGCTGCCGACGACGTCGATCCCGGCCTCGTGCATGAGCAGCGCGATCGCCGAGAGCCCGGCGCCGCCGATGCCGATGAAGTGCACGCGGCCGAGCTGGTCGGCGGGCAGGACCTCGTCGGGGACGTCGATCCTCATCGCCGCTCCTCCCCCGCCCGGTGGACCATCGCCGCCAGCAGCTCGGCGGCGTCGCGCCGGACGATGCCGGAGGCCGCCTGCGACATGCGCTCGAGGCGCTCGGGCGAGGTCACGAGCGACCGCACCGCGCTGTCGACCCAGGCCGGCGTGAAGGCGGCGTCCTCGATGAGCAGCGCACCGCCGGCGCCGACGACGGGATGGGCGTTGAGCGCCTGCTCTCCGTTGCCGATCGGCAGCGGCACGAACACGGCCGGCAGTCCGACGGAGGCCACCTCGGTGACGGTGTTGGCGCCCGACCGGCAGACGACGAGGTCGGCGGCGGCGTACGCCAGGTCGATCCGGTCGATGTACTGCTCGACGACGTAGGGCGGGTCGCCGGCGCGGCGCTGGAGCGTGACCTCGTCGGGACGTCCCGCGGCGTGCAGCACCTGGACGCCTGCGTCGGCGAGGTCGCGGGAGGCGGCCGCCATCGTGGTGTTGATCCGGCGCGCGCCCTGCGAGCCCCCGGTGACGAGGATCGTCGGGCGTTCGGGGTCGAGGCCGAAGTGGGCCCGGCCCTGCGCCCGCATCGCCGCACGGTCGAGGTCGGCGATCTGGCGGCGGATCGGCAGGCCGACGTAGGTGGCCCCGCGCAGGGGCGTGTCGGGGAAGCTCGTGGCGACGTGCCTCGTCAACCGGGCGCCGAGCTTGTTCGCGATGCCCGGCAGGGCGTTGCCCTCGTGCACGACGAGGGGCACCTTGCGGCGGCGCGCCGCCAGGTAGGCCGGCACCGAGACGTACCCGCCGAAGCCGACGACGACGTCGGGGCGGAACCGGTCGATGACCTCGACCGTGGCCGCGACGGACCGGCGCAGGTTGCGCGGCAGGCGCACGAGGTCGGCGTTGGGACGCCGCGGCAGGGGCACGGGCGGCACGAGCTCGAGGGCGTAGCCGGCCTGCGGGATCAGCGTGACCTCGAGGCCCTTCGGCGTGCCGAGGCAGACGACCTCGTCGCCGGCGTCGGCCAGGACCGCCGCCGTCGCGAGCAGCGGAGAGGTGTGGCCGGCGGTACCACCACCGGCGAGCAGGACCCGCACGGTCAGCGACCCGCCTTGCGCTTCGTGCGCGCCTTGGCACGGCGCGAGGTGGCCAGGGCGCGGGAGGCACCCGGTTCGGTGGTGGCGCAGTTGGCGAGCAGGCCGAGCGCGGCGAGAGTGGCGAGCATGCTGGAACCACCGTACGAGATGAGCGGCAGCGGCACGCCGATGACCGGCAGCAGGCCGAGCACCATGCCGATGTTGATGACCGCCTGCGTGGTGATCCAGATGGTGATGCCGGCGGCCAGGTAGCGCGCGAAGCGGTCGCGGCTGCGATGCGCGATGCGGAAGCCGGTGTAGGCCAGCAGACCGAACAGGGCGAGCACGACGAGGCTGCCGGCCAGGCCCAGCTCCTCGCCGATGACGGCGAGGATGAAGTCGGTGTGGGCCTCGGGCAGCGCGCCCCACTTCTGTCGGCTGCTGCCGAGGCCGAGGCCCCAGAACCCGCCGCGGGCGAAGCCCATCATCGCCTTGATCGCCTGGTAGCCCGACTTCTCGGGGTCGGCCATCGGGTTGAGGAAGCTCATGAAGCGGTCGACGCGGTGCTGGGCCGTGGCGACGAAGAACAGCAGCAGGACGACCAGGCCGGCGCCGAAGCCGAGCATCGGCTTGAGCGGCAGGCCGGCCACCCACAGCAGTCCGGCGATGATCGCGAACATGATGACGGCGGTGCCGAGGTCCTTCTGGAACACGACCAGCGCCGAGACCGCGCCGGCGATCGGCACCACCGGCGTGATGACGTACCGCGGGGTGCCGAGGTGGCGGTGGCGGCGCGTGTAGAGGTCGGCGATCCACAGGCAGATCGCGAGCTTCGCGAACTCCGACGGCTGCAGGTTGAAGCCGGCGAACAGCGGGATCCAGTTGCGGTTGCCGTTGATCTCCATGCCCAGGGGCGTGAAGGTCAGGCCGATGAGCATGACCACGGCGACCAGCGCCGGACGCGCGAGCTGGCGGACTCGCTCGAGCGGGATGCGCATCGCGATGACCATCGCGAGGAGGCCGACCACGGCGAAGATCCCCTGGCGCAGGAAGATCTCGAAGGAGTTGCCGTAGACCCGCAGGGCCAGCACCGAGCTGGCGCTGAGCACCATGATGAGGCCCAGGCCGAGCAGCAGCCCGGTCGTGCCCAGCACGAGCTGGTACGACGCGAGCGGACGCTCGAGCATGGTCCGCACGGTCTCGAGCGTGCTCGACGACCGCCGAGAAGCGGTGGTACTCATGGCGTTCCTTCGGGGAAGAGAAGAGAAACTTCGACAAGTGTGACCCGTGGGGCGCCACGCAGCGTGGACCTGCCACGCGTGTCGCCGCAGGACCCGGGTCACGCCCGCGCACGCTCTGGTCAGCGCCCTGGCGGCGGCGTAGCGTGGAGCGATGGGCCTCGACGCGGGTTTCCCCGCGGCACGCATCAGCGATCCGGCCGACCACGTCCCGATCTGGTCCGGACGACGGGTCATCGGTCACCTCGGCCCTGCGGACAGCTTCCACTCGGCCGCGACCAACGTCACGTGCCGCATCTCCCGGCGCAACGGCTCCTGGTACAAGCTCTGGAATCCGGCCGGCTGGGACCCGACGGCGACGTCGGCCTACGTCTCGACGGCGCGCACGTTCCTGCTGAACGAGGACGCCCCGCACCCGATGCACGACTGCGTGGACAACACCGACTCCCCCGGGCCGCCCTGGTGGCGCGACCTGGTGATCGCCACGTCGGTCACGGGCGGGGCCGTGGTCGCGGCGATCGCCGCACGACGGTTCCTGCGCGAACGCCTTCCCCGACCGCCGTTCCCCGATCCTCAGCCGTTCGACGACGCCGGCCGCGGGACCTAGCGCCCTCGGTCAGGAGCGACGCTGGACGGCCGCCGCGAAGGCGTCACCGCGGTGCGCGTAGTCGCGGAACTGGTCCATCGACGCGGCCGCGGGAGCCAGCAGCACCGTGTCGTCGGCACGGGCGAGCCGCGCGGCGGCGACGACCACCGCGTCCATGAGGACGTCGGCGTCGTCCGCGTCGACGACCTCGACCGGGACGTCGGGCGCGTGCTCGGCCAGGGCGGCGGCGATCAGGTCGCGGTCGGCGCCGATCAGCACGGCGCCGGCGAGCCGCTCGCGCACGTCGCGGACGAGGTCGCCGTAGGCGGCGCCCTTCGCCAGTCCGCCCGCGATCCACACCACGCGCTCGAAGGCGAGCAGCGAGGCGCGGGCGGCGTGCGGGTTGGTGGCCTTGGAGTCGTCGACCCAGCGGACGCCACCGGACTCGGCGACGGTGCTGATGCGGTGCGGCCCGAGCCGGAAGGCACGGAGCCCGTCGCGGACCGCGGCGGCCGGCACCCCGTGGGCCCGGGCCAGCGCGGCGGCCGCCAAGGCGTTCTGGACGTTGTGCGGCGACGCGTTGTCGAGGTCGGCCAGTGCGGCTAGCTCGGCGGCGCTGGTGGCGCGGTTGCCGACGAACGCACGGTCGACGAGCAGGTCGTCGACGATCCCGACCATGCCGGGCTCGGGGATGCCCAGGGTGAAGCCGATCGCCCGGGCGCCCTCGACCACGTCGGCCTCCTCGACCAGGCGCATCGTGGCGTCGTCGGCCACGTTGTAGACGCACGCCAGCTGGGCGCGCTCGTAGACCTTGCCCTTGGCGGCGGCGTAGGCGTCGGCCCCGCCGTGCCAGTCGTAGTGGTCGGGCGCGAGGTTGAGCACGGCCGCCGCCTGCGCCGACATCGACTGGGTCCAGTGCAGCTGGAAGCTCGAGAGCTCGACGGCCAGCACGTCGCGACCGGCCGGGTCCATGACGGCCTCGAGGATCGGCGTGCCGACGTTGCCCACCGCCTGGGCGCGCAGCCCGGCGGCCTGCAGGATCGACTCGAGCATCTGCACCGTGGTGGTCTTGCCGTTGGTGCCCGTGACGGCGAGCCACGGAGCGGCGTCGGGGCCGCGCAGGCGCCAGGCCAGCTCGACCTCGCCCCAGACGGGGATCCCCCGCGCGGCGGCCTCGGCCAGCAGCGGCGCGGTCGGTCGCCAGCCCGGCGACGTGACGACGAGGTCGACGTCCTGCGGCAGGGCGGCCGTGGAGCCCGGACCGAGGCGCACGTCGGCGCCGAGCACCTCCAGCAGGTGGGCCTGCTCGGCACGGTGCGCGTCGCCCTCGGACTCATCGAGCACGACGACGTCGGCACCGAGGTGGTTCAGGGTGTCGGCGGCGGCGAAGCCGCTGACCCCGAAGCCCGCCACGACGGCGCGGACGCCGTCCCAGGCCGACTCGCGCCCGAGCGTGGTGACGTCGCGGTCAGAAGGCACCGACGACCCACTCCCAGTAGAAGAGGCCGATGCCCGAGACGACGCAGATGCCGCTGATGATCCAGAAGCGGACCACGATCGTGATCTCGGCCCAGCCCTTGAGCTCGAAGTGGTGTTGCAGCGGAGCCATCCGGAAGATCCGCCTGCCCCCGCTGAGCTTGAAGTACCCGACCTGCAGGATCACCGAGAACGTGATGATGACGAACAGGCCGCCCAGGGCCACGAGCAGCAGCTCCGTGCGGGTCATGAGCGCGAACCCGGCCATGAGTCCTCCGAGGGACAGCGAGCCGGTGTCACCCATGAAGATCTTGGCCGGCGAGGCGTTCCACCACAGGAAGCCGAAGCATGCCCCGGTCACCGCCGACGCGACCACGGCGAGGTCGAGGGGGTCGCGGACCTCGTAGCACTTGGGGCCGGGGTCGGCCAGGAAGCAGCTCTGGTTCGACTGCCACACGTTGATCAGGACGTACGCGCCGAACACCATCACCGAGGCGCCCGTGGCGAGGCCGTCGAGGCCGTCGGTGAGGTTCACGCCGTTGCTGGTGCCGGCGATCATCAGCAGCACCCAGATCAGCAGCAGGAACGTGGGCAGCTCCCACGGCAGGTCGCGGGTGAACGAGATGTTGTGCGTGATCGGGGTCTGGCCGTTGCCGTCCTCCCAGCCGATGGCCAGGACGGCGAAGACCAGGCCCACGAGGATCTGGCCGACCATCTTGGCCTTGCTGCGCAGGCCGAGGCTGCGCTGCTTGGCGACCTTGATCCAGTCGTCGAGGAAGCCGATGACACCCAGGCCGACGAACAGGAAGAGCAGCAGCAGCGCCGACGCGCTGGGCTCGTAGCCGGTGAAGAGCTTGGCGATCGCGTAGCCGAGCAGCGTCGAGACGATGATGACGAGGCCGCCCATCGTGGGCGTGCCGCGCTTGACGTGGTGCGACGTGGGACCGTCGTCACGGATCAGCTGCCCGTAGCCCTTCTTGACGAGGACGGAGATCGCGAATCGGGTGCCGACGAGCGTTCCGACGAGCCCGACGACCCCCGCGATCAATACGGCCAGCATCGCTTCCGTTCGTTCCTTCCGTACGTGGTTCAGTCGTGCAACAGCGCATCGGCGACGCGTTCGAGCCGCGCACCCCTCGATGCTTTCACAAGCACGACGTCATCGGCGCCCAGGCTCGCGGAGACCGCCTCGACGGCGGCCCCGACGTCCGCGACGGCCTCGCCGACGGATCCCGCGCCCCGAGCGATCTCGGCAGCGGCGGGGCCCACCGCGATCACGCGCGCGATGCCCAGGTCGGCGGCGAGCCGGCCGATGCGATGGTGCTGTTCCGGCGATTCCTCACCGAGTTCCAGCATCTCACCGAGCACGGCGATGCCGCGTCCCGGGGCCAGTCCGGCCAGCGTGCGCAGCGCCGCGGCCATCGACTCGGGGTTGGCGTTGTAGGCGTCGTTGACCACGACGGCGCCGTTGGCGGCGCGGTGGCTCTCCATCCGCATCGGCGAGACGGCGTGGGCGCCGGCCAGCGCGGCGACCACGTCCGCGGCGGGGACGCCGAGTGCGGTGGTCGCGGCCACGGCGGCGGCGGCGTTCATCGCGTGGTGCTCACCCAACTGCGGGACGGTGACGTCGAACCGCTCGCCGGCAACCTCCAGCGCGAAGTGCGGGTGGCCGAGGCCGTCCAGCGTCACGTCGCCGACGAGGCGGACGTCGCCGCCGCGACCGAACGTGACCACGCGACCGCGGGTGCGCGCGGCCATCGCCGCGACCCGCTCGTCGTCGGCGTTGAGGACGGCGACGCCGTCGGCGTCGAGCGCCTCGACGAGCTCGCCCTTGGCCTGGGCGGTGCGGTCGAGTCCGCCGAACTCCCCCGCGTGGGCCGTGCCCACGTTGAGCACGACCGCCACGTCGGGCGGGGCGATCGCGCACAGCGTCGCGATGTGGCCGATCCCGCGGGCGCCCATCTCCAGCACGAGGTGCGCGGTGTCGGCGTCGGCGCGCAGGATCGTGAGCGGCACGCCGAGCTCGTTGTTGAACGACCCCTCGGGCGCGACGGTGGGCCCGTGCGCGGCGAGGACGTGGGACACGAGGTCCTTGACGCTGGTCTTGCCCTGCGAGCCCGTGACCGCCACGACGTCCAGCCCCGACGAGGACCGCAGGTCGGCCAGCCGGTCGGTCGCGAGCCGGCCGAGGGCGTGGACGGGCTCGTCGACGAGGACGTGCGGCCCGGGCACCTCACGGGTGGCGAGGCTGGCCACGGCGCCCGCCTCCAGCGCCGTCCGGACGAAGTCGTGCCCGTCGACGTGCTCGCCCGGGACGGCCACGAACAGCGAGCCCGCCACCGCACGGCGCGAGTCGACCACCGCGGGACCCTCGACCGCCAGGGTGTCGTCGCCGATGATGCGGCCGCCCGTCGCGGCGGCGATCTGGGCCAGGGTCGTGCGGATCATGCGCGCTCCCCGATCAGCTCGAGGAGCACCTCGCGGTCGTCGAAGGGGTGCACGACGTCACCGACCTGCTGGCCGCGCTCGTGACCCTTCCCGGCCACCACGACGGTGTCGCCGGTGGCGGCCTGCTCGACCGCGGCGGCGATGGCCTCGCGCCGGTCGCCGACCTGCAGCACCTGCGCCGCGCCGCCCTCGGCGCCGGCCAGGACCTCGGCGCGGATGAGGGCCGGGTCCTCGCTGCGCGGGTTGTCGTCGGTGACGATCAGCACGTCGGCCAGGCGTGCGGCCACCTCGCCCATCAGCGGGCGCTTGCCCCGGTCGCGGTCGCCGCCGGCCCCGATGACGACGATGAGCCGTCCGGCCGTCACGGGACGCAGTGCCCGCAGCACCGCCTCGACCGCCTCGGGCTTGTGGGCGTAGTCGACGACCGCGGTGAAGGGCTGTCCGGCATCGACGCGCTCCATGCGGCCCGGCACGCCGCGCGCAGTGGCGATGCCGTCGACGAGGTCCTGCAGGTCGTGGCCCTCGCCGGCCAGCGCGACCACGGCGGCCACGGCGTTGGAGACGTTGAACGCGCCGGCCAACGGCACGGACAGCTCGACCTCGCGGCCGTCGGGCGCGACGAGGGTGACGACGCTGCCCGTGCGGTGGGCGCGGAGGTTGACGGCCCGCCAGTCGGCCGCCGCCCCCTCGGTGGAGAACGTCGTGACCGGCAGCGAGGTCAGCCCGGTGAGCCGGCGCCCGTGCTCGTCGTCGAGGTTGATCACCGCGCGGCGGGCGTGGGCGGGGGTGAACAGCTCCGCCTTGGCCGCGAAGTAGGACTCCACGTCATGGTGGAAGTCGAGGTGGTCGCGACCGAGATTGAGGAAGACCGCCGCGTCGAGCACGAAGCCGTCGACGCGACCCTGCACGATCGCGTGGCTCGACACCTCCATCGCGCAGGCCGCCACCTGCTCCTCCGCCATGACGGCGAAGAGGGCCTGCAGCGCGGGCGCCTCGGGGGTGGTGAGGCTGCTGGCGGCCGGCCGGCCGGTGATGCGCGTGCCGATCGTGCCGATGACGGCCGCGCGGGACTCCCCCAGCGCCGCCTCGGCCAGGTACGTGGTGGTGGTCTTGCCCTGGGTGCCCGTGACGCCGATCGTCGTGAAGCGGTCGCTCGGCCGGCCGTAGAAGTCGGCCGCGAACTCCGCCAGCCGCGCCCGCGGACGGTCGACGACGACCCGTGGGACGTCCTCGGCCAGCTCGGCGGCCCCCTCCGCGTCGGTGAGCACGGCGACGGCCCCGGCCTCGAGCGCCTGGGCGGCGAACCGCACGCCGTGGGTGGTGGCTCCGGGGAGGGCGGCGAACAGGTCGCCGGCCACGACGTCGCGGGTCGAGAGGCTGATGCCGGTGACGGTGGCCTCGCCCGAGGCCGTCGCTCCGGGGACGGCCTGCACCACCTGCGCGAGGCTCCAGGCGGGCACGTCGAGCGGTCTGACCCTCATCTCGTCCACCCGCTCCAACCTACCGGGCGGCACGACGGCTACCAGTCCTGCTTGATCTTCGGCGGCTTCGCACCGGTCGGCGCGACGCCGAACCGCTCGAGGGCCATCGACATGATGTCCTGGAACACCGGGCCGGCCATCGAGCCGCCGCCGGCGTTGGCCGGGGGCTTGTCGATCACGACGTAGGTGATGAACCGCGGGTTGTCGGCCGGGGCGAAGCCCATGAAGGAGATCGTGTTCTGGCCTCGCACGTAGCGACCCGTGACCGGGTTGACGCGCCACGCCGTGCCGGTCTTGCCCGCCACGCGGTAGCCGTCGATCTGGGCCGCGGGGGCCGTGCCGTCGTCGGCCGTGACGGCCTCCATCATCCGGGTGACCTCGGCGGCAGCCTCGCGGGAGACGACGCGGCGCGACTCCCCCGCCGCGGGCTTCTCGACCGATCCGTCGCCCTTCGCCAGCTTGTCGACGACGCGCGGCGTGCACATGACGCCGCCGTTCGCGATCGCGCCGACGGCGCGGACCATCTGGATCGCGTTGACCGAGACGCCCTGGCCGAACGAGGTGGTGGCGTGCTTGGCCTTCGTCCACTCGCGCGCCGGCGAGACGATGCCCACGGACTCCTCGGGCAGGTCCACACCGCTCAGGGAGCCGAAGCCGAACTTGCGCAGGTAGGAGTAGAACGTCGAGTTCGACATCTGCTCGGCCGCCACGATCGTGCCCAGGTTCGAGGACTTGGCGATGACGCCGGAGGCGGTGAGGTTGAGCGAGCCGTGCTGCCAGTAGTCGCCGATCGGGAAGCCGTCGACGACCATGCCCGACGGGACCTTGATCTTGGTGTCGGCGGTGACCTTGCCCTGGTCGGCCAGGGCCGCCATCGTGATGGTCTTCATGACCGAGCCGGGCTCGAAGACGTTCGACACGGCGCGGTTGACGAGCGTCTTGTCGGTCACGCCGGCGCGGGTGTCGGGGTTGTACGTCGGTGCCTGCGACATCTGCACGATCTGGCAGGTGCGCACGTCCATCGTCACCGCGAGCCCGTAGTCGGCGCCGGCCGAGCTGACGACGTCGCGCAGCCGCTGGTCGGCGTACCACTGCAGGTCGCGGTCGAGCGTCGTGTGGACGTCGCTGCCGGGGATCATCTCCTTGACCGTCGAGTCGGCCATCGGGATGCGCTGGCCGGTCGAGGAGACCTCGTAGGTCGACGAGCCGTCCGTGCCGGTGAGCTTCTCGTCGTACTGCATCTCCAGGCCGGCGATGCCCTTGCCGTTCTCCTCGGTGATGCCCAGGACGTTGGCCGCCAGGGAGCCGCCGGGGTAGCTGCGCAGGCTCTCGGTCTCGGTGAAGACGCCGGTGTAGCCGGCCTTGGCGACGGCCTGGACGGCCTTGCGGGCCTCGTAGGCCGGCAGGTCCTTGGCCAGGTAGACGAACCGCGACTTCGGGGTGCGCAGCTTCTGGATCGTGTCGAAGTAGTCGATCTCGTCGCCGAGCTTCTCGTGCAGGATGCGCGCGATCTCGGGGGCCTTCTCGGCCGCCATCGACGGGTCGCCGGTGATCGTCAGGCCGTGGGTGCTGGTGACCAGCTCCTCGCCGTTGCGGTCGACGATGTCGCCGCGGGGCGCGGGCACGACGGCCTTGCGGGTGCCGGCCTCGACCGCCATCGCGGCGTACGCCTTGGAGTCGACCGCCTGGATCTGGAACAGCCGCCCCGCGAACAGCGCGAACAGTGCGAGCATGCCGATGATGAGGACGCGCAGCCGGGTCCGGGTGAGCGAGAGGGGCATCAACCGGCCCTCCTGACGTTGGTGTCGGGCTCGGCCGGGACCGGCTCGCCGATGACCTTGCCGTCGGAGAGGCGCAGGAAGACCGGGTTGGCGTTGGGCACCATGCCCTCGGTGAGGGCGCGGTCGGCGAGGCCGGACGGGCTCTGCATCCGGTCGACCTCGGCGGCCAGCTGCTCCTTCTGGGCCTGGAGCAGGGTGGAGCGCTGCTGCAGCTCGTCGATCCGGAACGCCTGGGCCTGCATCGCGGTGCTGAGCAGGATGAGGCCGACGAGGCCGACCGCAAGGACCGAGAGGACCACCACGACGAACGGAGCGCGGCGCGCGCGCACGCGGACGGGACCGACCAGCTTCAGGCCGACCTCGCGGGCGTCACGGCCGCGGGCGGCCAGGCCGGAGGCGAGCGCGGACGACCGCGCGACCGCGGTCCGGCTGAAGCGGGGGGACGTGGCAGTGCTCATGACGCCACCGCCGTGGGAAGAGCAAGGTACGACGATGTCGTCATGAGGGTCTCTCGGTTCTCTCGCTCGCGCTCGTTCATGACTCAGCGATCCGTTCGACAGCACGCATCCGGACCGAACGCGCGCGGGGGTTGTCGGCGATCTCGTCCTCGCCGGCCAGCTCCGCGCCCCGGGTGAGGGAGCGGAAGCGGGCCTGCATGGACTCGGGCACGACGGGCAGGTCCCGCGGTGCCGTGGTGGTGGTGACGGAGGTGATCACGCGCTTCGTGATGCGGTCCTCCAGCGAGTGGTACGACAGGACGACGACGCGGCCCCCGACCGCGAGCAGGTCCAGCGCGGCCGGCAGCGCCCGGCGGTAGACGCCGAGCTCGTCGTTGACCTCGATGCGCAGCGCCTGGAACGTGCGCTTGGCGGGGTTGCCACCCGTGCGCCGGGCCGGGATCGGGATGCAGCGGCGGATCAGGTCGACCAGCTGGTCGCTGCGCTCGAAGGGCCGGGTCTCGCGCTCGCGGACGATCTCCTTGGCGATCCGGCGGGCGAACTTCTCCTCGCCGTACTCGCGCAGGATCCGCGCCAGGTCGGCCTCGGCGTACGTGTTGAGCACGTCGGCCGCGGTGAGGTCGTCCTCGGAGTTCATCCGCATGTCCAGTGGCGCGTCCTGGGCGTAGGCGAACCCGCGCTCGGCGACGTCCAGCTGCATCGACGAGACGCCCAGGTCGAACAGGACGCCGTCGACGCTGGTGCGACCGGCGGCCTCGACCACCTCGGGGAGCTCGTCGTAGACCGCGTGCGCGGCCTCGAACCGGTCGCCGAAGGGTGCGAGCCGCTCCCCCGCCCGGCGCAGTGCCTCGGTGTCGCGGTCGACGCCGATGACGTGCAGGTTCTCGTAGCGGGTGAGCAGCGCCTCGGTGTGTCCGCCGAGACCGAGGGTGGCGTCGATGACGACGGGATGATCGACCCGCTCCATGACGGGGGCGAACTCCGACACGACGCGGTCCAGCATCACCGGGACGTGCCGGGGGCTCATGCGCGCGCCCCGCTCGCCGTCCGGGCACGACCGATGGGGCCCGATCCCCGCCTGCAGAGTTCTGACGCCGGGGAAGTGACGTCAGAACCCCTCAGGCGGGCATCGCGCCCCACCGTGTGCGCGCTCAGAAGATCCCGGGGAAGATCTCCTCCGACAAGTCGGCGAAGCCCTCCTCGTGCTCGTCGGAGAAGTCGTTCCATCGGGCGGAGTCCCAGATCTCGAACCGCTCGCCCGTGCCCACGACCGTGCAGTCGCGGTCCAGGCCGGCCCAGTCGCGCAGCAGCTGCGACACGGGAACCCGACCCTGCTTGTCCGGCGTCTCGTGCGCCGCTCCGCCGAACAGCATGCGGACGAAGTTGCGCGCCTGCCGGTTCGTGAAGGAGGCCTGTCGGGCACGCCCCGAGAAGTCGTCGAACGCCTCGGGCGTCCAGCCGTAGATGCAGTGCTCCTGACCGCGCGTCAGGACCACGCCGTCCGTCAGCAGTGGGCGGAACTTCGCCGGCAGGAAGAGCCGACCCTTCTCGTCCAGGCGCGGCGTGAACGTGCCGAAGAAGTGCGCTGATGCCGGTGCGGTCATCGCGTCCTCCTTGCTCCACGTCGCTCTCCTTCGAGGTCGAAGTCCGGTGTTTCCACCACTACGCCCCACCTTAACCCACAACGCTCCACCATCCACCCACTTTCCGTCAAGAGACGGGCGTGTCGGGTGGGACGACGCGCGAAAAAGCCCGCCGTCACGGGGACGGCGGGCCGGTGGTGCGAAGTGGGGAGAATCTCGGCCCCCGGGGAGGACGAGGGAGGAGACGACGAAGGCCCCGCCGGTGGCGGGGCCCTACGTGGTGGTGCTGGGGTGGGAGCGGATCAGTAGCCGTCGTCCTGACGACGCTGCCAGCGCTCCTCCATGCGCTCGACGAACGAGCCCGATCCCTTGGGACCGCGAGGAGAGCTGGGGGCGGGTCCGGTGACCTCCTGGCCGCCGGTGATGCCGCGGCGCCAGGCCCGGACGAAGAAGTACGCGGCCCCGACCATGGCGACGAAGCCGACGGCCCCGACCCAGGTCATCTTGGACACGGCTCCGCCCAGCAGCATGGCGATGCCGGCGAGGAAGCCCACGACGCAGATGACGGCGACACGACGGTTGTGCGCGATCAACTTCGAGCCGCGCAACGTGGACGCGAACTCGGGATCCTCTGCGGCCAGCGACTGCTCCAACTGGGCGAGCAGTCGGGCCTCTTCGTCCGACAGTGGCACGGTGGACTCCTTGATCAGGGGTGTGACGTCGATTCTAGGCGGGCCATGGTCTGCAAACCAGCCGAACGCCCGGCGAACTGGGGAATCGAGCGAATCGCCTGCTCCAGGGCGAACAACTCCTCGCGCGCACCGGCCGAGCCGTCGACCACGACGCCGGGGACCTCGTCGCTCAGGACGCGCACCCCGCGGGTGAACCCCGGGGTGAGCCCGCGGCCCGACAGCAGGGCGTCGAGCTCCTCGGGCAGCCAGCGTCGCGGCCCCAGCCCGGCGAGGTCCCACGAGGCGTCGGGCACCGCGCCCAGCAGGGCCTGCGCGCCGGCGAAGTCGCCCGCGGCGGCGCGTCCCGCGACCGCGGCGACGCGTCCGGGGACCAGCAGGCTGAGCCATCCCCCGGGCCGCAGCACGGCGCAGGCGGCGTCGACGGCCTCGGCCGGGTCGGGGACGTGCTCGAGGACGCCGTGGCAGATCACCAGATCGATGCTCGCGGGCGCCACGTGCTCGGTCAGGTCGGTGGAGTCGCCGAGGCGTCCCTCGACCTCGACGCCGGCCTCGGCCGCGCGTCGGGCGGAGGCGGCCAGGGCGTCGGGGCTCGGATCGACGACGACCACCCGGTGGCCGAGGCGCGCGACGCGGACGGCGTCGTGGCCCGTGCCGCCCCCGAGGTCGAGGACGTCGAGTGCTCCGGATCCGTCCTCGGCCGCGCCGGCCTTGACCAACGCATCGAGCACGGACTGCCACGCCAGCGCGCCACGGATCGGACCCATGACGCCACCTTCCCACAGGGCGTGGCGACGGGCCGCTCGCGGTACGGTCGCGGCATGGATCTCGCAGCCCTGGTCTTCGCGACGGGCTGGGCCAGCGGCGTCAACGCCTGGGCGACCGTCGCGGTGCTCGGCATCGTGGCGCGGGCCGGCGGCTCGGAGTGGGTGCCCACCGGGTTCGGCGACTGGTGGGTCATCGGCCTGGGCCTGGCGATGTTCACCGTCGAGTTCGTCGTCGACAAGGTCCCGTGGCTCGACTCGGCCTGGGACGGGGTCTCGACGGTGGTCCGTCCCGTCGTGGGCGCGGTCGTCGCGTGGAAGCTCGCCGAGAGCGGCGGCACGATCGACCCGGCGCTGCTCGCGGCACTGGGCGGCGGCACCGCGCTGGCCTCGCACGGGGTGAAGTCCGGGGTGCGCGCGGCGGTGAACACCTCCCCCGAGCCGTTCTCCAACGTCGCCCTCAGCACGGGTGAGGACGTGGGCGTGATCGCCGTCGTCCTCCTGGCGCTGACCAACCCGTGGGTCGCCTTCACGATCACGGCCGTCGCGCTCGTGCTCGGCCTCGCGCTGGTCGTGTGGTTGTGGCGCACGGTCCGGCGCCTGCGACGTCGGCACGAGCGGAGGGCCTGAGGGTGGCGAAGGTCCTCGTCGTCGGCAGTGGCTTCGGCGGCCTGTCGGCCGCGGCCCGGCTGGCGAAGCTACGGCACCACGTCACCGTCCTGGAGCGCGCCGTCGAGCCCGGCGGCCTGCTGCTCGGCACCTCCGTCGGCGACGAGCGGTGGGCCGCCGGACCCGAGAGCGTGACGCTGCCGGGCGTCTTCCGTGACCTCTTCCGCAAGTCGGGTCGGCCGATGGACGCGCTGATCGCGATCTCGCCGGCGGGTCCGCGCCACCACGTCCTCCCGGCCCGGTGGCCCCGAGGCACCGCGGTGATCGACCTCCCGTTCGGCACCCGGGGCGCCCAGCACGACGCGGTGGCGCAGGCGCTCGGCCGCGACCCCTGGTCGCCGTGGGTGGACCAGCTCGCCGACCCGTGGAACGAGCTGCGCCGCACGGTGCTCGAGTCGGCGCACCCGCACGACTCCCCCGTGCCCGACCTGATGGGGAGCGACCGGTCGCTGCAGCGGGTCGCCCGAGGACTGCGCGACCCGCGCCTGCGCCGGCTCGCCGCCGACCTGCCCGGCGTCACCGCGGCGGCCCCGGGCGTCCTGGCCGTGTGGCACTACGTCGAGCGCAACTTCGGTCGCTGGCGCTTCGACGGCGGCAGCGCCGGCCTGGCCGCCGCGCTGCTGACGCGACTGCGCGAGCGGAAGGTGACGATCGAGACCGGCGTGGACGTGGCCCGGGCGGTGGACGCCGGGGTCGAGCTCGCGGACGGCTCCGTGCGCGAGGCCGACGTGGTCGTGTGGGCCGCCGGCTCCGACCCAGCGGCGCCCGGCGGGTCGACCCGGACCCGCACCTTCCTCAGGCTGGGTGGCGCGACCCTGCCCGACGACCTCGTCGTGCACGGCCGCGCCGTCGTGCGGGGCTGGCGGTCGGGCGAGGACGGTTGGGTGCTCGAGGCCCCGACCGGCGCTGATCCGCTGGAGCTGCTGGCCCGGCACGGGCGCGACGTGCGGTCGGCGGTGACGTGGCAGCACACCGTCGCCGCTCCCCCGACCTCCGACGCCCTGCCCCGGCCGGCGCGCAGCCCCGGGCCGGGCCGGTGGCTCGTCGGCGCCGCCGCCGTCCCGGGCGCCTCCCTCGAGGTCACCGGCATGGGCACCGCCGCCCTGGCGGCCCACCTGGGCGCCGCGCCGCGGTAGGCGCTGTCAGACCAGGTCGTCGGCGCGGAGCTGCTCGAAGATCTCGCGAGTCGCGGGCGAGCGGTTGAGGGTCATGAAGTGCAGGCCCGGCGCGCCGCCGGCGAGCAGGTCGCGGCACAGCTGGGTGGCCAGCTCGATGCCCTTCGCCCGCACCGCGGCGCGGTCCTCGGCGAGCGGCTCGATCTGGTCGAGCACCTCGCGCGGCATGTCGGCGCCGGAGAGCTCGGCCATCCGCGCCACCTGCTTGAGGTTCAGGATCGGCATGATGCCCGGGATGATCGGCAGGTCGCAGCCACGGTCGCGCACGCGCCGCACCAGGCCGAAGTAGTCGTCGGCGCGGAAGAACAGCTGCGAGATCGCGAACGAGGCGCCGGCCTGCGCCTTGGCGACCAGCACGTCCGCGTCGGCGTCGAGGCCGCCGCAGTCGGGGTGCCCCTCGGGGAACGCGGCGACGCCCACGGAGAGCCCGCCCACCTGGTGCACCAGCTCGACCAGCTCGATCGCGTGACTCATGCCGTCCGGGTGCGCCTCCCACGGCGCGCGCGGGCCGCCCGCCGGGTCGCCCCGCAGCGCCAGGACGTGCTGGACCCCTGCGGCGACGTACTGCTTGAGCACGGTCTCGATCTCGCCGCGGCTCTGGCCCACGAGGGTGAGATGGCCGACCGGCGGCATCGAGGCCTCGCGGGCGATCCGCTCGGTGATGCGCACGGTGCGGTCTTGGCTGGTGCCGCCCGCCCCGTACGTGACCGAGACGAAGGTCGGCTCGAGCGGCGCGAGGTCGTCGATCGTGCGCCACAGCTGCGCCTCGCCCTCGTCGTCCTTGGGCGGGAAGAACTCGAACGAGACCGCGGGCCGGTCTGCGGCCAGGGCCTGCAGGATCGGGTCGTGGTGCGCGGCGTCGTCGGTGGCGGGCATGGCGCCAACGGTATCGTCACCGAGGTGAGCAGCCCGGCAGCCGATTCCACCTTTCGGACAGCTGTCGCCCGACAGCTGGACACCTTCGTCGCGGACCAGCGCCTGCTGCTGACCGATCTCGACCCGGCGGTCGGCGACCTGGTCGACGCCGCGGTCGACTTCACCGTCGGCGGCAAGCTGTTCCGCCCCACGTTCTGCCACGCCGGCTGGCTGCTCGCCGGCGGCACCCCCGCCGACCCGCGCATCGCCGCCGCCGGCGCCGCCTTCGAGTGGCTCCAGGGCAGCGCGCTCGCGCACGACGACCTGATGGACGGCTCGGACACCCGCCGCGGGCGCCCCAGCGTCCACCGCGACTTCGAGGCGCGGCACGCCGCGGCCGGCGGCTTCGGCGACGCCGAGCAGTACGGCGCCCGGGTGGCGATCCTGCTCGGCGACCTCATGCTGGCCTGGGCCGACGAGCACTTCCGTCGCGCCGACCCCGACGCGCGGACGGCGAGCCTGTGGGACGCCTGCAAGTCCGAGGTCGTGTCCGGCCAGTTCCTCGACGTCCTGTCGCAGACCCGCGACACCCTCGACGTCGCCAGCGCCATGCACGTCATCCGGTTCAAGTCCGCCAAGTACACGATCGAGCGGCCGCTCCACGTGGGTGCGGCGCTCGCCGGCGGCGACGAAACCCTGCTGTCCCGGCTGACCGACGTGGCCCTCCCCCTCGGCGAGGCGTTCCAGCTCCGCGACGACGTGCTCGGCGTCTTCGGCGACCCGGCCGACACCGGCAAGCCGGCCGGCGACGACCTGCGCGAGGGCAAGCGCACGGTCCTCGTCGCGCGCACGGCGCAGGTGTGCGGCCACGACCGCGTCCTGTCCCTGCTGGGCCGGGCCGAGGGCGTCGACGAGCTGCACGACCTGATCGAGTCCAGCGGCGCCCTCGCCGCGGTCGAGGTGGACATCGACCGCCTCGTGACGCAGGCCGAGCAGGCCATCGCGGTGCTCGGCGACGAGGCGGCGTCCTTGCTCGACCCGTTGGTCGACGCCGCCACGCGACGCGTCCGCTGACCCGCCGCACCACGGTTGTTGGGGCACCGACCCCTAGAATCGAGGTGTTCCAGGAGGCGTGGATGACGGTCACGGATGACGACGCACTGGTCGGGCGCACGCTCGACCGGCGGTACGTGATCCACGAACGCATCGCCCGCGGGGGCATGGCCAGCGTCTTCCGGGCCACCGACCTGCGCCTGGACCGCATCGTCGCGGTCAAGATCATGCACCCCGACACCGAGCTCGAGGACACCGCCGAGCGGTTCGTCCGCGAGGCCCAGTCCGCGGCCAAGCTGAACCACCGCGGCATCGTCTCGGTGTACGACCAGGGCGTCGACGGCGAGACGATCTACCTCGTCATGGAGTACGTGCCGGGCCGCACCCTGCGCGACGTGATGCGTGACGAGGCGCCGATGACGGCGCGGCGTGCGCTGTCGTACCTCGAGCCCGTGCTGATGGCGCTGTCGGCCGCGCACGACGCCCGCCTCATCCACCGCGACATCAAGCCCGAGAACGTCCTGATCTCCACCACCGGCGAGGTCAAGCTGGCCGACTTCGGCCTGGCCCGCGCGATCAGCCACGACTCCACCCTCGACGGCGTCCTCGTGGGCACCGTCTCGTACCTCGCTCCCGAGGTCATCACCCACCAGGGCGCCGATGCGCGCACCGACGTGTACGCGTGCGGCGCGATGCTCTTCGAGATGCTCACCGGCGCGAAGCCGCACGTGGCGGACTCCCCGCTCGCGGTCGCGCACAAGCACGTCAACGAGGACGTCGAGCCGCCGTCGCACCTGCAGCCGGGCCTGCCGCCCTACCTCGACGCGCTGGTCCTGCGGGCGATGACGCGCGACCGCGATCGCCGCTCGCCCGACGCCCGCGTCTTCCTGCACCAGCTGCGTCAGGTGCAGCGCGCCCTGGCGGCCGGCCTGGCCGACGACCCCGACCTCACCCAGGACCTGCTGCCCGGAGCCGGTCCCACGCCGGCCGAGATGCCGACCCTCGATCCGCTGCCCGCCGATGTCGAGATGACCGCACCCGTCCGCGCCTGGTCCGACGTCGGCCGCGAGCAGCCCACCACGGCCGTCCCGGAGCCCACCACGACCTTCGGCGTGCCGACGACGGGCACCGTCGCCACGACCGTCGAGCCCCCGGCGCGGTCGCCCCGGCGCCGTGGACCCATACTGCTGCTCGTCGCCCTGGCCGCCCTCGCCGCCACGGCGCTCCTGGGCTGGTACCTGGCGATCGGCCGCTACGAGACCGTGCCGAACCTCGTGTCGCTCGACCGCCAGGAGGCCGTCAAGACCGCCGAGGCCGCGGGCTTCGAGGTCGAGCTGGGCGATCCGGCGTACTCGGAGGTGGTCGAGAAGGGCGCCGTCGTGTCCACCGACCCCGACGCCGGCAGCCGCCTGCTGCCCGACGAGGTCATCACCCTCACGATCTCCCAGGGCAAGGAGCGGTACGAGATCCCCAACATCCAGGGCCGCACCCTCACCGAGGCCGAGACGATCCTGGGCTCCCTGAACCTCAAGGTCGGCGAGGTCACGCAGCAGTTCAGCGACAAGGTCCCCACCGACGGGGTCATCAAGTCCACCAGCCACAAGGTCGGCGACCAGGTCAAGCGCGACACCGAGGTCGACCTCGTGGTCAGCAAGGGCCCGAAGCCGATCGCGATCAAGGACCACACGGGTCAGCCGGCCGACGAAACCACCGCCGACCTGGAGGGCCTGGGCTTCACCGTCCGCGTCACCGAGGAGTTCAGCGACACCGTCAAGGAGGGCCGCGTCATCGCGCAGACCCCCTCGGCGGGCACCGGCGTCCGCGGCGACACGATCGCGCTCACGGTGTCGAAGGGCCCGGCCCTGGTCGCCGTGCCCGAACTGAAGGGCAAGACCGAGGCCGAGGCCCGCACGGCGCTGGCGGCCCTCGGCCTCAAGCTCAACGCTGCCCGCAACCCGTTCGCGGGCAGCGACGCCACGGTCCAGTACCAGATGACCGACGCGGGCAAGAAGGTCAAGCGCGGGTCGACCGTGACGGTCTTCCTGTCCTGACCCGAGAGGTCAGGACCGGCCGGCGAGCATCTCCGCCACGAGGAACGCCAGTTCCAGCGACTGCGCGCGGTTCAGGCGCGGGTCGCAGAGCGTCTCGTAGCGGTGCTCGAGATCCTGCGCCGACAGCTTCATGCCGCCGCCCAGGCACTCGGTGACGTCGTCGCCGGTCAGCTCGACGTGCATGCCGCCGGGCCACGTGCCTAGGGCCCGGTGCACCTCGAAGAAGCCGCGGACCTCGTCGATGACGGCGTCGAACTCACGGGTCTTGTAGCCGTTGTCGGTGGCGAACGTGTTGCCGTGCATCGGGTCGGTGACCCACGCGACCTCGGCGCCCGCCGCCGTGACCTTCTCCACCAGCGTCGGCAGCAGGTCGCGGATCTTGTCGGCGCCGAAGCGGGTGATGAAGGTGATCTTGCCCGGGATGCGCTCGGGGTTGAGCTTCTCGTAGAGCGCGAGAGCGTCGTCGGCGGTGGTCGTGGGGCCGAGCTTCACGCCGATCGGGTTGGCGATGCGGCTGAGCAGCTCGACGTGCGCGCCGTCCAGCTGGCGCGTGCGCTCGCCGATCCACACGAAGTGACCCGAGACGTCGTACGGCTGGTCGGTGCGCGAGTCGATGCGCGTGAGCGCGTGCTCGTACTCCAGCACCAGGGCCTCGTGCGAGGAGTAGAAGTCGACGGTGTGCAGCTCGTCGGGGTCGGCGCCGATGGCCTCCATGAACGCCAGCGCACGGTCGATCTCGTCGCCGATGCGCTCGTAGCGCTCGCGCACGGGGCTGTTGCGCACGAAGTCGGTGTTCCAGGCGTGCATCTGCTTCAGGTCGGCGTAGCCGCCGGTCGTGAAGGCGCGCGCGAGGTTCAGCGTGGCGCTGGAGGCGTGGTAGACGTCCAGCAGGCGCTGCGGGTCGGGGTGACGGGCCTCGGGCGTGAAGTCGAACCCGTTGACCGCGTCGCCGCGGTAGGCCGGCAGCGTGACGCCGTCGCGGGTCTCGGTGTCGCTGGAGCGCGGCTTGGCGTACTGCCCGGCCAGGCGGCCGACCTTGACGACCGGCACGCTCGCGGCGTAGGTGAGGACGACGGCCATCGACAGCAGGACCCGCAGCTTGTTGCGGACGTTCTCGGCGGTGACGCCCTCGAACGTCTCGGCGCAGTCGCCGCCCTGCAGCAGGAAGGCCTCGCCGCGCGTGACGGCGGCCATCTTGTCGCGCAGGGCGTCGCACTCGCCGGCAAAGACCAGCGGCGGCATCTTCCTCAGCTTCTCGACGGCACGGTCGCGCGCGTCGAGGTCGGGGTACGTCGGCTGCTGGGCAGCACCGACCGCACGCAGGTCTTCAAGGCTGGGAATGCTCACCAAGCAAGGATACGCGACCCGGTGCACGGTCCCGGACGACGTCCAGATGGGGGAACGCGCCGCGGGGTCGGGCCGAGCTACTCGGCGATCTCCTCCCAGACCTCCTCGGCCTCGGCCTTCTCGCGCTCGCGCGCCGCCTGCTTCTCGAGCTCCTTGTCGCGCTTCTTCGCGTCGGTCGCGTAGAGGTCGACGTACTCCTGGCCGGCGAGGTTCATGATCTCGTACATGATCTCGTCGGTGATCGCGCGCAGGATGTACCGGTCGTCCTCCATGCCCTCGTAGCGGCTGAAGTCGAGCGGCTTGCCGAAGCGCACGCCGGGCCGGGCGTAGCGACCGAAGATCCGGCCGGGGGGCGCCACGACGTCGGTGTTGATCACCGCGACGGGGATCACCGGCACCTTGGCCTCCAGGGCCAGGCGGGCGACGCCGGTGCGGCCGCGGTAGAGCTTGCCGTCGTGCGAGCGGGTGCCCTCGGGGTAGATGCCGCAGACCTCGCCGTCGGCGAGCAGCCGCAACTGGGTGCGGATGGCGCCGGCCGCCGCGCTGCCGCTGCTGCGGTCGATCGGCACCTGGCCCGAGCCGGAGAAGAAGGAGCGCTGCAGGAACCCCTTGAGGCCGGTGCCCTCGAAGTACTCGGCCTTGGCCACGAAGGTGACGCGACGCGGGATCACCAGCGGCATGAAGAGCCAGTCGCTGTACGAGAGGTGGTTGCTGGCCAGGATCACGGCGCCCTCGCGCGGGACGTTCTCGGTGCCCTCGGCCCACGGCCTGAAGATCAGCTTGAGCACCGGACCCAGCGCCAGGAACTTCAGGAACCAATAGAACACGCACGAGACATTACCGCGCCGGTCCGCCGCCGAGCGGGACATGGGGCACCATGGCGTCATGTCCGACTCCTCCACGCACGGCCGCTCCCCCGTCCGCGCGGGCGCCGAACCGTTCATCGCGCCCGGCGGCCGCGTCGGCGTGCTGCTCAGCCACGGCTTCACCGGCTCGCCGGCCTCGATGGTGCCGTGGGGTCGGCGCCTGGCCGAGCTGGGACACACGGTCACGGTGCCCCTGCTCCCGGGCCACGGCACCACGTGGCAGGAGATGAACACCACCACGTGGCGTGACTGGTACGGCGAGCTCGACGCGGCGCTCACCGACCTGCGCGAGCAGTGCGACTGGGTCGCGGTGTGCGGCCTCTCCATGGGTGGGGCGCTGGCGTTGCGCTTGGCCGAGCAGCGACCCGAGGACGTCGACGCGCTCGTCCTGGTGAACCCGGCGATCGCCATGAAGCGACTCGATCTCAAGGCCGTCCCCCTGCTGAGCCGCGTGCTGCCGTCGATCGGCGGCATCAGCAACGACATCAAGCAGCCGGGCCAGGACGAGGTCGCCTACGCGAGGACGCCGCTGAAGGCGCTGGCGTCGCAGCTGCAGCTGTGGCGCGACGTCCGCGAGAACCTCGACCGGGTGACCGCGCCGCTGCTCATGTTCCGCTCGCTGGAGGACCACGTCGTCGATGCGACGACCGCCGACCTCGTGATGAAGGGGGTGTCGTCGTCGCAGCGCGAGCTGGTCGAACTGCGGGACAGCTACCACGTCGCCACGCTGGATCACGATGCGGAGTTCATCATGGAGAGGTCGGCACAGTTCATCGCCGACCACGCACCGCTCCCGTGACGGTGCGCGCTCCTCGTCGCACCGGGAGGGTGCCATGACCGACGCGTCGTCGTCCTCGGACGACTTCGACCGCATCGTCGAGGGCCTCGACCTGGACCTGTCGGGGCTGGAGGACTTCGACGCCTCGGCCGCGCGGGCCGCGGCCGCCCGCGAGCGCGACGAGCAGGAGGAGCAGAAGCGCCGCGAGGCCGCCGACGCGGCCGAGCCCGCCGACGACCAGTTCTACCGCGAGGTCGGACCGGCCGAGTTCCGCGCGAAGGGCTCCACCCGCATCGCGTGGCTCGTCTTCGTGGGCGGCCCGGCGCTGCTGCTGATCGCCACGATGGCGTCGGTGCGGCTGCCTCCGATGCTCGTGGCGACCGTCTTCATCGGGGTCGTCGTCTCCGTCGTCTATCTGATCTCGCAACTGCCGGACCGCGGACCGAGTAACCCGGACTGGCCGGACGACGGCGCCGCGCTCTGAGCCGGGCGAGGTCGGCCGCGCCGACCAGCCCGGCGTCGTTGCCCAGGTGGGCGGCGACGATGCGCGCCTCGGCGCGATAGCCACGGCCGGTGAGGTGGTCGGCGAACGCGGTGCGGGCCGGACGCAGCAGTGCCTCCCCGGTCTCGCTGACGCCTCCACCGATGACGAAGATCCCCGGGTCGAGCGCTGCGGCGAGGTTCGCCAGGCCGATCCCCAGCCACTGGCCGACCTCGGCCACCCAGGCCCCCGCCTCCTCGTGGCCCGCTACGGCCAGGCGGCCCACGGCGGCCCCGTCGACGCGCTCGGGGGCACCCGCGAGCTCGACGAGGGCACGCCCGATGTCCGAGCCGGCGTCCACCGCCTCCAGCGCGCGGCGCTCCAGCACCCGGCCGCTCGCGTACTGCTCCCAGCAGCCGTGGTTTCCGCACTCGCACGGGCGCCCGTCCGCCACGACGCGCTGGTGTCCGAACTCGCCGGCCATGCCCGAGTGCCCCCGGTAGAGGCGGCCGTCGAGGACCATGGCGCCGCCGATGCCCGTGCCGAGGTTCACCAGGACCACGTCCGGGTGGTTCTGGGCGGCGCCGAAGCGCCACTCGGCCCAGCCCGCCGCGTTGGCGTCGTTGTCGACGAGCACCGGCAGCCGGGTGCGGCGCACGACGGCGTCGCGCAGCGGCTCGTTCCGCCACGCCAGGTGGGGGCTGAACACCACCGTGGAGCCGGTGACGTCGACGTAGCCCGCGGCGCCCACACCCACGGCGCGGACCGCGAAGTCGCCACGGAACTCGTCGACGATCGCGCTGATCGCGTCGAGGACGGCCGCCGGATCCGTCGTGGGGGTCGCCCGCTGGGTGCGCGCGAGCACGCGCCCGTCCTCGTCGACGACACCACCGGCGATCTTCGTGCCGCCGATGTCGATCCCGACCGCGAGGCGCTCAGGCACCGGCCCGGCTCTCGACCCGGCGCTTGAGCCCCTTGAGCGCCGTGTCGACGATGACCTTCTCGGCCTTGCGCTTGAGCATGCCCAGCAGCGGCAGCTTGAGCTCGACGGCGAGCTGGTAGGTCACGCGCGTCCGGCCCCCGGCGACGGAGTCGAGCGTGTACGAGCCGTCCATGGCCGAGAGCATCGTCGCGTCCTCCGGCACGAGACTCCACGCGACCACGCGCTCGTCGCGCCAGTCGTAGCGCAGCGTGAAGGTGTCGCGGATCGGCGCGGAGTCGACCACGAATCGGACGTCGCGCGGGCGCCCGTCGGAGGTCGTCCCGAGGACGGTGACCTGCTGCATGCCGGTGGCCCAGTCGGGGTAGTCGTCGAACGACGATATGACCGACATCACAGCATGTAACGGAGCCTCGACCACGATGTCGCTGACCGTGCGCGCCATGTCCACCTCCTCGACTATCGCTCAGCCTATCGGCGCGTCGGCGCCCGCGACGGGGACGGTACGGTGCTCTCTGTGAGTACGCAGAATCCCGCCGCCTCCTCCGTCCAGGACTGGGGCACGCTCAGCCAGGACATCCTCGACCGCCTCGACGCCGATCGCGACAAGCTGGCGTTGCGCCGTGTCGTCGACGGCGCGTGGGTCGACGTCACCCTGGGCCAGTTCCACGCCGAGGTGACGGCGGCCGCCAAGGGCCTCCTCGCCGGCGGCGTCGGCCACCGCGACCGCGTCGCCGTCCTGGCCAAGACGCGGTACGAGTGGACCGTCCTGGACTACGCCAACTGGTGGATCGGCGCGGTCACCGTGCCGATCTACGAGACGTCCTCGTCCTCGCAGATCGCGTGGATCCTCGCCGACTCCGGCGCGACCCACATCTTCTACGAGAACGAGGAGCACCGGAAGCGCATCGACGAGGCGCGCCCCGAGACTCCCGAGCTGACCTCGATCCGGCTGATCGACGACGTCCTGACGTCGCTGTCCGCCGAGGGCACGGCCGTCACCGACGAGGACCTCGAGGCGCGGCGCGCCGAGGTCGTCTCGTCCGACTTCGCCACCCTCATCTACACGTCCGGCACCACGGGCCGCCCGAAGGGCTGCGAGCTCACGCACGCGAACTTCCGCGCCGAGCTGCACGGGGCCCACGAGCGCCTCGAGCCGATGTTCGCCGCCGAGGGTGCCGCCACGCTGCTCTTCCTGCCGCTGGCGCACGTGTTCGCCCGCATCATCCAGGTCGGCGCCATCCGCTACGGCTCGGTGCTCGGCCACACCGCCGACATCGCCAACCTCGTGCAGCACCTGGGCGAGTTCCGCCCCACCTTCGTGCTCGCCGTCCCGCGCGTGTTCGAGAAGGTCTTCAACACCGCCAGCACGAAGGCGTACGCCGAGGGCAAGGGCAAGATCTTCGACGCCGCGGTGCGCACCGCGATCGCCTACAGCCGGGCCACCGAGACCGGCAAGGCGTCGCTGCCGCTCAAGGCCAAGCACGCGCTGTACGACAAGCTCGTCTACGGCAAGCTGCGCGCCGCCCTGGGCGGACGCGCCGAGTACGCCATCTCCGGCGGCGCTCCCCTGGGCGACCGGCTGGGCCACTTCTACCGGGCCATCGGCGTCAACGTCCTGGAGGGCTACGGCCTCACCGAGACCACCGCCGCGCTCACCGTGAACCACCCGGGCGCCCAGCGCATCGGCACCGTGGGTCCGCCCCTGCCCGGCGTCGAGGTCCGCGTGGCCGAGGACGGCGAGCTGCAGTTCCGCGGCCCGCAGGTGTTCGTCGGCTACTGGAACGCCGAGACGGCCACGCGCAACGTCCTGAGCGAGGACGGCTGGTTCTCCACCGGCGACCTCGGCGAGGTCACCGACGAGGGCTTCGTCAAGATCACCGGCCGCAAGAAGGAGCTCATCGTCACCGCCGGCGGCAAGAACGTCTCCCCCGCGATCCTCGAGGACCGCGTGCGCTCGCACCCGCTGGTCAGCCAGTGCTTGGTCGTCGGCGAGGGCAAGCCGTTCGTCGGCGCGCTCGTCACGATCGACACCGAGACCTGGGAGGGCAGCCTGGACGACCCCGCGCTGCTCGCCGAGGTCCAGAAGGCCGTCGACGACGCCAACAGCCAGGTGTCCCGCGCCGAGGCGATCCGCAAGTTCGCGATCGTCGAGGAGGACTGGACCGAGGAGAACGGCTACCTCACCCCCTCCTTCAAGGTGAAGCGCCACATGGTCGTGCGCGACCTGCACGACACGATCGAGTCGCTGTACGTGCGCTGATCCACCAGGAACGACGAAGGCCCCCGGCGTGATGCCGGGGGCCTTCGTCGTGGATGCTGCGGGCGGTGCCGCCGGTGTCAGGAGACGCGGGCGTACACGCCGAAGCCGGAGGAGAGACTCGTGATCTCGACGCTCTTGCCCGGGCGGGGTGCGTGGATGACCTTGCCGCCGCCGAGGTACATGCCGATGTGGGCCATGCTCGGGTAGGCGACGAGGTCGCCCGGCTGCAGCTCACCGGCCGAGACCTTGCGGCCGGCGGCGATCTGCGGACCGACGACGCGCGGGATCGAGACCCCGGCGGCCGCGTAGGCCTTCATCATCAGACCGGAGCAGTCCCAGCCGTTCGGGCCGGTCCCGCCGTACACGTACGGGTCGCCCAGCTGGCTCATGGCGAAGGCGATGGCCTTCTTGGCCGCGCCGGCGCCGGCGTTGCTCACGGGCGTGACGTCGCCGCCCTGGTTCATCTCGGTCCGCTCGGCCGCCGACAGCCGGGCGAGGTCGGACTTCGCCTCCCGGTAGGCGGCGGTCAGCTTCTTCTGGGTCTTCTCGGCCTTGCCCAGCTTGGCGTCCAGCTCGCGCTGGTGCTCGTCGAGCTGGGCCTGGCGCTTCTCGAGCTCGACCCGCGTGCGGGTGAAGGACTCGAGCGCGTCGGCGCGGGTGGTGTTCAGCGCGTCGATCGCACTGAGGCCCTCGATGAAGAGGTCGGGGTCCTGGCTGCCGAGCAGGCCGACGGTGGGGCCGAGCGGCTGCTCCATCTGCTGCTGGACGATGTCGGCGCCGAGCTCGTTGCGCTGGACCTTGTAGACCTTGCGGATCGAGCGGATCTCCGAGCCGACCTCGTCGATGCGCGCATCGAGGGCGTCGGCATCGGCCGTGAGCTGGTTGAGGGTCTCGTTGGCCGCCTCGGCGCGGTCGAAGGCCTTCTCGACATCGGCCCGCGTGACCTCGGGCTCGGCGATGGCCGGCGAGACGACGATGAAGGAACCGGCCACGAAGGCCGAGGCAGCCATGGCGGCTGCAGCAGTGCGGAAGCGCACGAAGAGAACTCCTGAGTACCTAGACGCCTACCAGGTGAGCTGACGGATTCGGGCCTTGGCTGCCCTACGACCGGCGAGCCGGTCGATTCACCCCACGTACCTTGGTTCCCCGGCTCGTCATCGGCCGCGGACGGCCTGACGATTCGGCGGTGTCACCGTCGGCGACACAAGACGTCACTGTACGTGGCTCCGGCAACCGGGTTCAACCCGCATCGCGGTGCGGCTCCGGATCGTTGAGCCCCACCACGAGGCGCAGCGGGGGCACCAGGCCCGAGGCCGCGAGCGTGTCGAGGGCGGCGCGCTCGTCGGCGTCGAACGCGACGTCGCTGGGCGGGCCGAGCAGGACGGAGACGACGCAGTCGCCGCACACCGCCGGGCAGCGGACCAGGCAGCTGTCGCAGTCGACCACCATCGGGGTCGTGGGTTCCATGTCGTTCATGTCCGCGACGCTAGGTGTGACGACCGACAGTTTCGTCACCCGGCGCCGCCTGACCGGATTCGTCGGACCCGCGACCTACGGTCTGACCCATGGCAACGCACCAACCCGCCTTCGACGACCCCGACATCGACTGGGGCGGTCGGCCGCTGCACGACACCACCTTCTGCGTGGTCGACCTCGAGACGACCGGCGGATCGCCCGCGAAGGGGTCGCGGATCACCGAGATCGGTGCGGTCAAGGTGCGCGGCGGTGAGATCCTGGGCGAGTTCCAGACGCTGGTGAACCCCGACCAGCTGATCCCCGCCTTCATCACGGTGCTGACCGGCATCACCGACCAGATGCTCATCGAGGCGCCCCGCATCGCCGAGGCGCTCCCCAGCTTCCTGGAGTTCGCCCACGGCACCGTGCTCGTCGCCCACAACGCGCCGTTCGACGTGGGCTTCCTCAAGCACGCCTCGAAGGAGCTCGGCATCACCTGGCCGGGCTTCGACGTCATCGACACCGTCCCCCTGGCCCGCCGAGTCCTGCTGCGCGACGAGGTCCCCAACGTCAAGCTGGCCACGCTGGCCGCCCGCTTCTCCCCCGTCCAGCCCGACCACCGCGCGCTCACCGACGCCCGTGCCACGGTCGACGTGCTGCACGCCCTCTTCGAGCGGCTCGGCACCTGGAACGTCGCGACCGTCGAGGACGTGGCCACCTTCACGTCCAAGGTCACGCCCCAGCAGCGTCGCAAGCGCCACCTCGCCGACGGCGTGCCCGACGCCCCCGGCGTCTACCTCTTCCGCGACGCCCGCGACGAGGTGCTCTACGTCGGCACGTCCCGGTCGCTGCGCACGCGCGTGCGCTCGTACTTCACCAAGGCCGAGACCCGCACCCGGATGGGCGAGATGATCTCGTTGGCCGAGCGGGTCGACACGGTCGTGTGCGCCACCGACACCGAGGCGCGCGTCCGCGAGCTGCGGCTCATCGACCGCCACCGCCCCCCGTACAACCGTCGGTCGAAGTTCCCCGAGCGCGTCTCGTGGCTGCGCCTCACCGACGAGCCGTGGCCCCGGGTCTCGGTCGTGCGCAAGGTCACCGAGGGGGCCGCCACCCACATCGGGCCGTTCGGCAGTCGCCGCCAGGCCGAGGCGGCGCTGGCCACCCTGCACGACGCCTTCCGGATCCGGCAGTGCACCGGCCGGCTCCCGATCCTGCCCAGCCGGGCCGCCTGCGTGCTGGCCGAGCTGGGTCAGTGCCTCTCCCCCTGCGACGGAGCGGTCACGTCCGAGGTCTACCTGCACGAGGTGGGCCGGGTCCGCACGGCCATGACGGCCGACCCGGTCGAGGTCGTCAGTCATCTCGAGCGGCGGATGGCCCACCTGGCCGAGTCCCAGCGCTTCGAGGACGCCGCCGTCCTGCGCGACCGCGCCGCCAGCCTTATCCGCGCGGTGCGCCGCACGCAGCGCCTCGACTCCCTCGCCCGCGAGCCCGAGGTGATCGCGGCCGCGCCCCACGACGGCGGCTGGCAGGTGCACGTGATCCGGCACGGCCGCCTGGCGGCGGCGGCCATCCTGCCGCGGCAGGTGGCCACCACCCGCGGAGCCACAGCCGGATGGGTCGACACCCTGCTCGCCACGGCCGAGTCGGTCGAGCCGGCCCTGCGGCCGATGCCGTCGGCCCTGGTCGAGGAGACCGAGAGCCTGCTGCGCTGGCTCGAGTCGCCCGGCGTGCGGATGGTCCGCGGCGCCTGGCAGTCGCCGTGGCCGGCGGCCGCGCGCCACCTCGACCGCTTCGACGTCGACCTGCAGGTCGCCCGGCTGGCCTGAGCCGCGCGGCTAGGCTGGCCCCGTGATCACCGCCATCGTCTTCATCCAGGCCGAGGTCTCGTCCATCCCCGAGACCGGCGCAGCGATCGCCGACATCCCGGGGGTCAGCGAGGTCTACTCCGTCACGGGCGACCACGACCTCATCGCGATGGTGCGCGTGCGCAACCACGATGAGATCGCCTCGGTCGTCGCCGACCGCCTCAACAAGGTGCCCGGCGTCCAGTCGACCCAGACCCAGATCGCGTTCCGCGCGTTCAGCCGCCACGACCTCGAGGACGCGTTCAGCATCGGCCTGGACTGACCTCGGTCAGTCCGCCGCGGGTCAGGCCGCGTGGCGCGAGGTGGCCTCGACCCAGCGCGCCAGGACGTCGCGCGCCGCGCCGGAGTCGATCGACTCCGTCGCCCGGGCCACGCCGGCCGCCAGTCGCTCGACGAGCGTGCCCTCGGCGTCCTCATGGGCGGCGATCGCCGCACCGGCGTTGAGCACCACCGCGTCGCGCACCGGACCGGACTCGCCCCCGAGCACCCGACGGAACACGTCGGCGTTGTGGGCGGGCTCGCCGCCGCGCAGGGCGTCGGCCGGCGCGAGCTCGAAGCCGAGGTCCCGGGGGTCGAGCACCTGCTCCTCGACCCCGGCGGCACCGGCCAGCCAGACCCGCGTCGTGGTGGAGACCGTGATCTCGTCGAGCCCGTCGTCGCCGCGGAACACGAAGGCGCTGCTGCCGCGGCGGGCCAGCACGTCGGCCATGAGCGGCGCCATCCGCGCGTCGGCGCAGCCGATGGCCGAGGCGGCCGGGCGGGCCGGGTTGGTCAGCGGGCCGAGGAAGTTGAAGAAGGTGGGCACGCCCAGCTCACGGCGGGCGGGCCCGGCGAACCGCATCGAGGCGTGGAACACCGGCGCGAAGCAGAAGGTGATGCCGGCCTCGCGGTACACGTCGAGGACGTGCTCGGCCGGGACGTCGAGGCGCACGCCCAGCTCCTGGAACACGTCGGCGGTGCCGGTCTGGCTGGAGGCGGCCCGGTTGCCGTGCTTGACGACGCCGATCCCGGCGCCGGCGGTGGTGACGGCGGCCATGGACGAGATGTTGACCGTCTTGGCCATGTCGCCACCGGTGCCGACGATGTCGACGACGCGGTCGGACAGCTCGAGGAGCGTGGCCTTGGCGTACATCGCGTCGACGAGGCCCAGCAGCTCGGTGGCGGTCTCACCCTTCGCCCGCAGCGCCACGGCGAAGCCGGCGACCTGCGCGCCCGTGGCGTCGCCGGACAGGATCTCGTTCATCGCCCACGCCGTGGCGGACGCATCGAGGTCGCGCCCGGCGAGCAGCTCGGTCAGCACGACGGGCCACGACAGGGCCCCGGCCCGGCCGCTCAAGGACGCGTGCCGGACACGACGGCGTCGCGCAGCAGCGCGATGACCGACTCGGCCAGCCGGAACGGGTCGAGCGGCTGCGGCACCACGGCGTCGGCGCGCGACCACGTGGCGAGCCACGCGTCCTGCGGACGGCCGGTCAGCACGAGGCTCGGCGGCGCCTGGTAGAGCTCGTCCTTCATCTGGCGGGCGATGCCCATGCCTCCGGCGGGGACGGCCTCGCCGTCGAGGATGGCCAGGGCGATCCCCCCGGCGTCGAGCTGCTGCCACACCACCGGCTCGGTGGCGCACTCGACGAACTCGACGGACGGCAGATCGGGGTGCGGCCGCGTGCCCAGCGCTGCGATGACGGCGGAACGGACGCCCGGATCGTCGCTGTAGAGCAGGACACGAAGGGGCTGGTGCTGGCTCACGATGGCATCGTACATAATGAGCGTGTGGCAACTACTTCTGCGATCCCCGCGTCCCGGCTCCACGGCGTCGAGGGCCGTCCGTCCTACGTGACGGTCGGCACCATCGTGTGGCTGTCCAGTGAGTTGATGTTCTTCGCGACGCTGTTCGCGGCCTACTTCACGGTGCGCAGTGTCGCCCCGGACCTGTGGGCGGCCGAGACCGAGCTGCTGAACATCCCGTTCGCCACTGCCAACACCACGATCCTGGTGCTGTCGTCGGTCACCTGCCAGCTCGGCGTCTACGCCGCGGCCAAGGGCAACGCCGCCGGGATGCGCAAGTGGTTCATCATCAGCTTCATCATGGGCGCGGTCTTCATCGCCGGTCAGGCCACCGAGTACGCCGAGCTGATCCACGAGGGCCTGACCATCCAGAGCTCCGCCTACGGCAGCCTCTTCTACCTCGCCACCGGCTTCCACGGCCTCCACGTCATCGGCGGCCTGCTGGCCTTCCTGCTGGTGATCGCGCGCACCTACGCGGCGCGCAAGTTCACCCACGAGCAGGCCGTGTCGGCCATCGTCGTGTCCTACTACTGGCACTTCGTCGACGTCGTCTGGGTGGCCCTGTTCGCGGCCATCTACATCATCCGCTGACCCCTCGGGGATAGGCGGACCTAACTACACAGTCATTCGTCGGCCCTCGCTACGCTGGAGCGAAGCATGAGGGTCCACAACGTCATGGGGACGACCGTCTGAAGCCGTCCTCACCCTGGCCCCTTTTTGACACTCAGGAACGAGGTTTTCGGTGCGGAAACTGTCGACACGCCGCCGGCATCCCATGGCGCTTCTGGCGCTTCTGGCCCTGGCGCTCTTGCTGACCGGCGCGGCGTACGCGACGGTCGCACCGGAAACGGCCACGGCCGAGTCCGCCTCCTCGGTCTCCGAGGTGGAGGCCGGACGCCAGCTCTTCGTGGTGGGCTGCGCCAGCTGCCACGGCCTCAACGCCCAGGGCATCACGACCGCCGGCGACGAGGACGAGGCCGGCAACTACGGGCCCTCCCTGATCGGCGTCGGCGCCGCCGCCGTCGGCTTCCAGATGGAGACCGGCCGCATGCCGATGGCGCAGACCGCGCCCCAGGCCCCGCGCAAGCACGTCGAGTACACGCAGGACGAGATCAACCAGATCGCGGCCTACGTCGCCTCCCTGGCCCCCGGACCGGCCCGCCCGTCCGACGAGGAGCTCAACTGGCAGAGCGTGGACAAGGAGGGCATCTCCGAGGGTGGAGAGTTCTTCCGCACGAACTGCACCGCGTGCCACAACTCGGTCGGCGCCGGCGGCGCCCTGCCGAGCGGCCGCTACGCCCCGACGCTCAAGGGCGTCGACGCGATCCACATCTACGAGGCGATGCTGACCGGACCGCAGCAGATGCCCGTCTTCTCCGATGAGGTGCTGACCCCCGAGGACAAGCGCAACATCATCGCCTACGTCAAGACCGTGCAGCAGCAGGGCAACGATGGCGGCCTCGGTGGTGGCGGCCTCGGCCCCGTCGCCGACGGCCTGTTCATCTGGCTGATCGGCATTGGCGGACTCGTCGGCTTCTCGGTCTGGATCGGTATGCACGGAACGAGGTCGAAGAAGCGATGACGACGGAAATCGAACGCACCCCCGGCGACCCCGTCGCCGACCCGGGACTGCAGCCGCACCAGTACCGCCCCCAGGACGTCGACGGCGCCCAGGAGCGCCGCACCGAGCGCCAGATCGCCTCGATGTTCGGCCTCGCGACCCTGCTGCTGCTGGGCTTCTGCGTCGCCTACTTCACGATCGACGGCGACATGCGCATCTTCGCCTTCGGCGACCCGGCGGAGGGCAACGCCTTCGGTGGCTGGTCCGCCCAGAACTTCGCCTTCGGCACCACGCTCGGCGGCGCACTGCTGCTGATCGGCATCGGTATCATCCAGTGGGCGAAGAAGCTCATGGGCGATCACGAGATGGTCGAGATGCGCCACCCCGTCCGGTCCAGCGACGGCGACCGCTCGGCCGTCATGGCCGACATCAACGCCGGCATCCAGGAGAGCGGCATCGGTCGTCGTCCCCTGATCCGCAACAGCCTGCTCGGCGCCGTCGGCGCGATGGGCCTGCCGGCGATCGTCCTGCTGCGCGACCTCGGTCCGCTCCCCCACAGCCAGGCCGAGACGGTCTGGAAGAAGGGCATGCGCGTCGTCAACGACGTCTCGGGCGAGCCGATCAAGCCCGCCGACCTCGAGGTCGGCCAGCTGGTCAACGCCGAGCCGGCCATCTTCTTCGAAACCGACGACGAGGGTCACCCCGTCGTCCACGGTCACGACCTGCTGGCCGCCAAGGCCAAGGCCGCGGTCATCGTCGTGCGAATGCGCCCGCAGGACATCACTCCGGCCAAGGGCCGCGAGAACTGGGGTGTCGACGGCATCCTGTGCTACTCCAAGATCTGCACCCACGTCGGCTGCCCGATCAGCCTGTGGGAGCAGCAGACCCACCACCTGCTGTGCCCGTGCCACCAGTCGACGTTCGACCTGGCCGACAACGGCAAGGTGATCTTCGGTCCCGCCGTCCGCTCCCTGCCGCAGCTGCCGCTCGCGGTCGACGGCGAGGGCTACCTGGTCGCGGTCAGCGACTTCCCCGAGATCGTGGCCCCGAGCTACCCCGAGCTCGCTCGCGACCAGAAGAAGCTCAACGAGAAGACCGGCGGTGACGCATGAGTCAGAACACCTTCACCCGGGTCGAGGACTCCCCGACCGGCAAGAAGCTGGCCGGCCCCGTCGGCTGGCTCGACGACCGCCTCGGCCTGGCTGCGGCGGGCAAGAAGAACCTGCGCAAGGTCTTCCCCGAGCACTGGTCCTTCATGCTCGGCGAGATCGCCCTGTGGAGCTTCGTCGTCCTGCTGCTCACGGGCGTCTTCCTCACGCTCTGGTTCGACCCGAGCATGGCCGAGGTCGAGTACACCGGCTCCTACGCGCCGCTGTACGGCATCGACATGTCGGCGGCCTACGCCTCGACGCTGGACATCTCGTTCGACATCCGCGGCGGCCTGCTGATGCGCCAGATCCATCACTGGGCGGCGCTGCTGTTCGTGGCCGCGATGATCGTGCACATGCTGCGCGTGTTCTTCACGGGCGCGTACCGCAAGCCGCGTGAGATCAACTGGATGATCGGCGTCGGCCTGCTGGCGCTGGGCATGGTCGAGGGCTTCGCGGGCTACTCGCTGCCCGACGACCTGCTGTCGGGCACCGGCCTCCGGTTCGTCGACGGCCTGATCCGCTCGATCCCGCTGGTCGGCTCGTACCTGGAGTTCTTCATCTTCGGTGGCGAGTTCCCCGGAGAGATCATCATCCCGCGCCTCTACATGGCCCACATCCTGCTGATCCCCGCGATCCTGCTGGGCCTGATCGGCGCGCACATGCTGCTGCTCGTCTACCACAAGCACACGCAGTGGCCCGGCGCCGGTCGCACCAACGAGAACGTCGTCGGCTACCCGATGCTCCCCGTCTACATGGCTAAGGCCGGCGGCTTCTTCTTCATCGTGTTCGGCTTCCTGGCCCTCATGGGCGCGCTGATCCAGATCAACCCGGTGTGGGCGTACGGCCCGTACAACCCGTCCGAGGTCACGGCCGGCTCGCAGCCCGACTGGTACATGGGCCTGTCCGAGGGCCTCGTGCGCCTCATGCCGCCGCTCGAGACCACGTGGTTCAACCGCACGTGGACCTGGAGCGTCTTCCTGCCGGGCGTCGGCGGCCTGGGCGTCCTGTTCACGTCGCTGGCCCTGTGGCCGTTCATCGAGCGTTGGATCACCGGCGACACGCGTGAGCACCACCTGCTCGAGCGTCCCCGCAACGCGCCGGTGCGCACCGCCCTCGGCGCCGCGGGCATCACCGCCTACGTCGTCGGCCTCATCGCCGGCGGCAACGACATCATCGCGCTGAAGTTCGGCCTGGACATCTTCGCGATCACGTGGGTGCTGCGGTTCGGGCTGTTCATCTTCCCGGTCATCGCGTTCATCGTCACCAAGCGCATCTGCATCTCGCTGCAGCGCAAGGACAACGAGACGCTCACCCACGGCTGGGAGACCGGTGTCATCGACCGCTCCCCCGACGGCGGGTACGCCGAGCGTCACGCCCCGTTGCCCGACACGGCGGCGTACGCGCTCACCGGTTCGCGCGAGCGTCTGCCCGAGCTCGAGGCCGAGACCGTGCACAAGAGCGACGCGTACGGTGTCCGCAACCCGGACTACCGCAAGCAGTCCTTCCGGCAGAAGATGCGGAAGTTCTACTACGACGGCTCCGTCGACAAGCCGACCAGCCACGACATGGACCACGCGTCCGAGCACCTGGCCGGTGGCGGCGAGCACCCGGTCGTCCTGGGAGACGACTTCCAGGGCGTCTCCGAGACGGGCGTCCCGCGCGTCCACTGATCCGCACCTCACGAGGGCCCCGACCGTTGCGGTCGGGGCCCTCGTGCGTCCGGGCGTGGTTGTCAGGCGTAGCGCGCGATGTCCGCGGCGAGGATCGTCGGCCAGCGGTCGACGTCGTCGGGCGTCTGCGCCACCTGCAGGCTCGCGTGCGGCATCAGCTCGACGAGCGCCTCGGCCGTGGAGACCGGGTGGGCCGGGTCGCCCACCCACGCCAGGATGGTCGTCGGCTGGTCCAGGCGCGCGACATCCTCCGGAGCGGGTAGGTCGCTGAGCGCCGCACCTCGCAGCAGCGCAGGTAACAGCTCCTGTCGGACGTGGGGCACGGTGTCGGGACGGCCGACGGCGGCCGGGGGCTGCGGGGCCACCCGGGCCGCCTCGAGGATCTGGTGGAGGCCCCCGGACTCGACGAGGTCGGCCATCTGGCGGTACTCCCCCGCCTGCGCCGTCCGGGTGGCCCACGCCGTCGGCGGCAGCAGCAGCGTGAAGCCGCTGAAGCGCTCCGGCTCGCGCACGGCGGCATGCAGGAGGGTGCCGGTGCCCATCGACGGCCCGACGCCGTGGACGGGCTCGTCCGGGAACCAGTGGTCCAGCAGGCGCAGCAGGTCGTCGGCCAGCGACGGCCACGTGTAGTCCTCGGGCACGGCACGGCCCGTGGAGTGACCGTGGCCCCGCGCGTCGTAGCGCAGCAGCCGGGTGTCGGACAGCCCGCGGCCCAGGTCGAGGTCCAGGACCCGGTCCCGCGACCGGCTGGAGGTCAGCCCGTGGAGCTGCACCACGGCGTGCCCGGACTCGTCGCTGAAGGCCCATGCGAGCTCGGCACCGGGAACCACGAACCTGTGCACGTCGCCTCCCGCGGTGCTGGTCGGATCAGGGGAATAGGTTACTGGCATGCGACTCACGCACGTCGCGCACCTGCGCCTGCCGTTCGGTCCGCTGCTCAGCCACGACCTGACGGTGTCCGAACCGGGTCCGCCGCTGCCGGTCTCCTTCGACCAGGCCCGCCACGTGGGTCTCGGCGACCGCGCGGGCTCCTGGATGGCGCTGGCGATGCGCCTGCCCGCTCCTGTCCCCCGTGACGACCTCGCTGCGGCCTGGCGGGCGGTGGTGGAGGCGCACGGGACGCTGCGCACCGTCTTCGTGCCGCACGAGGACGGCCCGCCCACCCTGCACGAGGTCGGTGTCGCGGCCGGCGACTGGACCGAGCACGAGGTGGCGCCGGGCCAGGCGATGAACCACGCCCTCGCGGCCGTCCTGGACGCGGGGTGCCGACCCTTCGCGCGTCCGTCCCATCGCTTCTGCGTCATCGAGACGACGGACGGGCCCACCCTCGTCGTGGCCGCCGACCATGCCCACGTCGACATGTGGTCCATGCTCGTCATCGCCCGAGACGTCCTGTCAGCGCTCGACCAGATCCGCGCGGGCGTGGATCCGGTCCCGGCCGCGACCCCGGCCTTCTCCGAGCACACCGTGGCGCTCGAGCAACGACCGCCCGCACCCGCCGAGGTGCACCGCCGGTGGGCGGAGGTGATCGAGTCCGGAGGCGGCGCGATGCCGCGCTTCCCCCTCCCCCTCGGCGACCCCACGCCCCAGCCCGAGCGCGTCGTCATCCGCGACGTCCTCGACCTCGAGAGCCTCGCCGCGTTCTCGGCGCGGGCCGCCACCGAGGGCGTCTCCACCCTCGCCCTGGCGGTGGCGGTGATGACGGCCACCACGCGCGAGCTCGCCGGCATCGCCCTGCGCACCGTGTTCCCCGTGCACAGCCGCTACGAGGACCGCTGGCACGACTCGGTGGGCTGGTTCATCACCAACGCCGTGCTCGAGTCCCCCGACCCCGATCCGAAGGCGTGCTCCTCCGCCGTCCGTGAGGCCATCCGGCTCGGCTCGTGGCCGTTGGCCGACATCATGACCCCGTGGGGCGGGATGCCGGAGGCTCCGGGGATGTTCGCGGTCTCGTGGCTCGACATGCGCCGGTTGCCGGTCCGGATCGACACGGCCGGCCTCGACGCCCAGTACGTGAGCGCCGCGATCACCACCAGCGGCGTCATGCTGTGGTTCATCATCGACGACACCGGCGTGCACCTGCGCTGCCGCTACCCGGACACCCACGTCGCACGCCGCAGCGTCGGTGCCTGGCTCGACGACCTCGTCGCCCGCATGCGCGACGTGGCGGCCGGTGCCCAGCTCCCGGCCGTAGGGGCGAGGATGGGGGCATGAGCCTCTCCATCACCGGCGACCCCGCGGCCGACCAGCTGTTGACCGACGACCCCTTCGCGCTCCTGGTCGGGATGCTGCTCGACCAGCAGGTCAGCATGGAGTCCGCGTTCGCGGGCCCGGCGAAGATCCGCGACCGGGTGGGCACGCTCGACCCCGCCGAGATCGCCGGTCAGGACCCCGAGTCGCTCGAGGCGGTCTTCCGGCAGACCCCGGCCGTGCACCGCTACCCCGGCTCCATGGCCGGCCGGGTGCAGGCCCTCGCGGCCACCGTGCGCGACGAGTGGGGCGGCGACGCCTCCGCGATCTGGACGCAGGACTCCCCCGACGGCGCCACCGTGCTGAAGCGGCTCAAGGCGCTGCCGGGCTTCGGTGAGCAGAAGGCCAGGATCTTCCTCGCCCTGCTCGGCAAGCAGTACGGCTACGCGGGCGACGGGTGGCGCGAGGCGGCCGGGGACTACGGCCAGCCCGGGTACCGCAGCGTCGCCGACATCACGAGCCCGGAGTCGTTGACGAAGGTCCGGGAGTTCAAGCGCGAGCAGAAGGCCGCCGCGAAGGCCGCCAAGGCCCGCTGAGGGTCAGGCGGCGTCGGCCCCGGCCGCCAGCGCCGAGCCCTCGAGCCACTCGTCCCACGACCGGTTCCAGTCGGTCCAGCCGTTGCCCGGCTCCAACCGGCGCGGACTGCCGATGTAGTTGACGACGTCGCCGCGCTTGGTCTGGGCGAACACCCACGCCGCGTCCTTCGTGCTCATGCCGACGCAGCCGTGGCTGACGTTGGCGTTGCCCTGGGAGGCGGCCGACCACGGTGCCGCATGCAGGAACTCGCCGGAGTTCGTCACGCGCATCGCCCACTTGACGCCCTTGAGGTTGTAGTAGCCGGGGTCGTCGGAGTCGACCCCGGTGGTCGCCGCGTCCATGTCGATCGAACGGTGCTTCTCCATCACGACCTTGACGCCGTTACGGCTCCGGTGCTTCGCGTCGCCGGTCGACACCGGGATCACCCGGCGGTTCTTGCCGTTGATCTTCACGGTCAGGCGGTGGCGCTTCGTGTCGACCACGTGCACCACGGAGCGCCCCACCGTGAAGTCCACGTGCTGGTCCTGCTGGCCGTAGACCCCCTCGCCGGCGTGCACGCTGTTGAGCGCCAGGTCGACCGAGACCTTCGTGCCGGGCTTCCAGTACTGCCTCGGACGCCAGTGCGCCGTGTGGTTGCTCAGCCAGTACCAGCCGCCCACGGTCGCCGGCTCGGCCGTGACCTTCATCCGCTTCTCGAACGCGGCCCGGTCCCTGACGGGGACGTCGAAGCTGACGATCACGGGCATGCCGACCCCGACGGTCTCATCCTGCAGCGGCGCCACCGCGGGGTACGTCTGCTCGTCGAGGGTCAACGCCTTCGTGGTGAACCGCGTCACCGACGAGACCTTCTTGCCGTCGTCGCCGGTGCCTGCGGCCGTCAGCACGTACGACGTCGCCGGCTCGAGGAGCTGCTGAGCGGTCCAGCGGACCCCGTGGATCTCCCCGGGGACTGTGGCCTTGCCGTCCTGCGAGACCAGCGAGACCTCCGAGAGGTCGCCGTCGAAGCCGTCGACGGTGACCAGCGTGTCGACGGGCACGTCGGAGTCACCGGACTCGACGCTGGTCGAGATCGACAGCGGATCCTTCGCCGCGATCACGTCGACCGGGTTGCTCACTCCCCCGTCGGTGCAGCCCGACAGCACGAGCACCGCGACGGACAGGGCCATGACCAGGCGTCCCACACTTCTCACGCCTGAGAGTCTAGGCAGCCGCCCCAGCCGGGAGGACGACGAAACGCCCCCGGCGTGAAGACACCGGGGGCGTTGACGCGAGACGGACGACTCAGTGAGCGTGCGCGCCTCGGTAGTACTCGAAGATCCACCCGATGACGCAGATGGCGCCGATCGGCACGGCCATGATGAACATCCACCAGCCGAACACGACACCGAGCACGAGCAGGCCGAACGCCATGGCGGCGAACAGCGGCCACCAGCTGTAGGGCGGGAAGAAGCCCAGCTCGCCCGCGCCCTCGGCGATCTCGCCGTCCTTGCGGTCCTCAGGACGCTCGGGGATCGCCTTGGTGACGAACCACAGGTAGAAGCTGATCATGAAGAACAGCAGCATCGCCATGACGAGGGCGACCGTGCCGGTCACCTCGTGCGCGACCGCCCAGTAGACGGGGGTCACGATGACGAAGAAGACGCCACAGCTCAGGAACAGCCAGAACTCCTTGCGCACCGCTCACTCACCAGCCTTGGGGTTGTTGCCGCCGAGCGCCTCGCGACGACCCTCGAGATCGGGGGTGTCGGCCAGCGGCTCGTTGGCGTCGGGGTTCTGGGCCATCTCCAGCTCGACCACGTCGGGGTGGTGCAGGTCGAACGCGGGGCTCTCCGAGCGGATCCGCGGCAGCGACACGAAGTTGTGGCGCGGCGGCGGGCTCGAGGTGGCCCACTCCAGCGTGCGTCCCCAGCCCCACGGGTCGTCCTGGCGGACCAGGGGCGCCTGACGGGACTTCCAGACGTTGTACAGGAACGGCAGCGTCGAGGCGCCGAGCAGGAACGCGCCGATCGTGGAGATCTCGTTGAGGCGCGTGAAGCCGTCACCGGGCAGGTAGTCGGCGTAGCGACGCGGGAAGCCCTCGACGCCGAGCCAGTGCTGCACCAGGAAGGTCAGGTGGAAGCCGACGAACAGCAGCCAGAAGTGGATCTTGCCCAGCTTCTCGTCGAGCATCCGGCCGGTGATCTTGGGCCACCAGTAGTAGTAGCCCGCGAACATCGCGAAGACGACCGTGCCGAAGACCACGTAGTGGAAGTGCGCCACCACGAAGTAGGTGTCGGACAGGTGGAAGTCCAGCGCCGGCGAGGCCAGCACGATGCCCGTGAGGCCACCGAAGAGGAAGGTCGTCAGGAAGCCCAGCGCGAAGAGCATGGGCGAGTCGAACGACACCGATCCGCCCCACATCGTGCCGATCCAGTTGAAGAACTTCACGCCGGTCGGCACACCGATCAACAAGGTCATGAAGCTGAAGAACGCGAGGTTCACCGCTCCCGTGACGAACATGTGGTGCGCCCAGACCGCGGCCGAGAGGACGGCGATCGCGAGCGTCGCGCCGACCAGGCCGACGTAGCCGAAGACCGGCTTGCGGCTGAAGACGGGCAGCACTTCGGTGATGATGCCGAAGAACGGCAGCGCGATGATGTACACCTCCGGGTGACCGAAGAACCAGAACAGGTGCTGGTACATGATCGGGCCGCCGGTCGACGGGTCGAACACGTGCGCGCCGAGCATGCGGTCCGCGCCCAGCGCCAGCAGCGCCGCGGCGAACACCGGGAAGACGACGATGATCAGGATGCTCGTGACCAGCGTGTTCCACACGAAGATCGGCATGCGGAACATCGTCATGCCGGGGGCGCGCATGCAGAAGATCGTGGTGATGAAGTTGACGGCGCCCAAGATGGTGCCCAGACCCGACATGTACAGGCCCATGACCCACAGGTCGCCACCCACGCCGGGGCTGTTGATCGAGTCCGACAGCGGCATGTACGCGAACCAGCCGAAGCTGGCGGCGCCGCCGGGAACGATGAAGCCGGAGACCGCGATCAGCGAGCCGAACAGGTACAGCCAGTAGCTGAACATGTTCAGGCGCGGGAACGCGACGTCGGGCGCGCCGATCTGCAGCGGCATGATCATGTTGCCGAACGCGAAGAACAGCGGCGTCGCGAACATCAGCAGCATGATCGTGCCGTGCATCGTGAACAGCTGGTTGTACGTCTCGTCACCGACGAACTGTCCACCCGGGCGGGCGAGCTCGGCGCGGATGATGAGCGCCAGGATGCCGCCGAAGATGAAGAAGAAGAACGTCGTGACGGCGTACATCTGACCGATGACCTTGTGGTCGGTCGTCGTCAGCAGCGTGAAGGCCTTCGTCCCGAGCGTGCGCTCCTTGGCGGGAGTCCGTGCCTCGGGGGCGTCGAACGTTGCGGTGGCCATCAGTCCTCCGTGTCGCTCTCGCCGCTGGCCTCGAGGCCGGCGACGGTGTCAGCTGTGGTCGAGCCCTGGGGCGTGCCGATCTGTCCGGCGGACTCGAGCTCGGCCAGGTGGGCCTCGTACTCGTCGGCGGACACGACCTTGACCTTGAACAGCATGCGGGTGTGGTAGACGCCGCAGAGCTCGGCGCAGCGACCGGTGAAGGTGCCCTCGCGGTTCGGCGTCATCGTGAATGAGTTGTTGCCGTCCTTGCCGGGGATGTTGCCCGGGACGACGTCCATCTTGAAGTAGAACTCGGGGACCCAGAACGAGTGGATGACGTCCGGCGAGATCAGCTCGAACTTGACCGACTCGTTGACCGGGAGCCACAGCTCGGGCAGGTTCGCGGTGTCGCCCTGGTCGTAGACCGGCTCACCGCCGGGCGCGCCCTCGAGGTAGTTGAAGGTCCACTGCCACTTGCTGCCGACGACCTCGATGGTGTGGTCGGGGTTCTCGACCTCTTCGAGCTGGGCGTTCTGCGACTCCACGGTGTGGAAGAAGAACACGGCGACGATGATCACCGGGGCGATCGTGTACAGCGCCTCCAGGGGCAGGTTGTAGCGAACCTGGACGGGCGCGGGATCGTCGACGTTCTTCCGGCGGTAGCGGATCGGCGCATAGAGGATCATGCCGAACACGAGCAGGAAGACCACCAGCACGGCGATCCAGGTGCCGAGCCACAGGTACCACATGTGGATGGATCGGTCGGATCCGGCCACAGGGAGCGCGAGTCGGCTCAGGTCCGACTCGTCCAGGGGCGAGCAGCCACCGAGCATCACGGCGGCCAGGGCGGTGAGAACCGCCAATTTCATGCGACCCACGGAGCGCCTTTCTCAGAAGGTTTCGACCACACAGGGTTTTGAAGAACAGTAACGCAGACGACCGGGTCGCGGCGGGTTAGGTCAGCCTGACTTGACGGCGGCCTCATGGCTGATCGAGAGCGCTGCGCCGATCTCCTCGCGCGCCTGATCACCGTACGTGGCGCCGACCCGGTCGAGGAACCCGGCACGGTCCAGCACGTACTCCTGCGTGCCGATCGTCTCGACCACGCTGGCCGCGATCGTGCACCCGACCTGGGCCGCCCGCTCGAGCGGGAGACCGGCCGCGACACCGGCCATGAAGCCGGCGCGGAAGCTGTCGCCCACACCCGTCGGGTCGACGGCGGTGACGCCGTCGATGGCGCGGACCTGGTGGACCGTGCCGTCGGCCTCGTGGACGACGCAGCCGTCCTTGCCGTGCGTGACGACGCGGACGCCGACCCGCTCGGCGATGTCGGCGTCGCTCCAGCCGGTCTTCTTGGCGATGAGCGCGGCCTCGTAGTCGTTGCTGAACAGGTAGGCGGCGCCGTCGATCAGGGCGCGGATGAGCTCGCCGTCGGCCCAGGCGAGCTGCTGGGACGGGTCGGCGGCGAACGGGATGCCGAGCTCACGGGCGGTGCGCGTGTGCCGCAGCATGCCGTCCGGGTCGTCGGGGCCGATCAGGAGGAGGTCGATGGGGTTCTCGGCGTGCAGCGCCGCGACGTCGATCTCGCGGGCCTGCGACATGGCGCCGGGGTAGAACGTCACGATCTGGGCGTGCGCCTCGTCGGTCGTGATGGTGCACAGCGCGGTGTGCAGCGACGGGTGCACGAGCACGCGGTCGCAGTCGACGCCGGCCTCCTGGAGCCACGCGCGGTAGCCGAGGTCGAAGTCGCGCCCGACGGCAGCGACGAGGGTCGGCTGCAGGCCCAGGCTGCCGAGTCCGAACGAGATGTTGGCGGCGCAGCCGCCACGGCGGACGTCGAGGTCCTCCACGAGGAACGACACCGCCAGCTTGTCGAGCTGGTCGGGGACGAGCGAGTCGGAGAACTTCCCGGCGAAGGTCTGCAGGTGGTCGGTGGCTACCGATCCGGCGATGGCGAGGTGCACGGCCGCCACCATATGCGATCGGGGCACGCCTCCGGAAACCCCGGTGGCGTGCCCCGATCGCAGGTCGGTGCGCTACGACTCAGTGGAAGGAGTCGCCGCAGGCGCAGGAGCCGGTCGCCATCGGGTTGTCGATGGTGAAGCCCTGCTTCTCGATGGTGTCGACGAAGTCGATGGTGGCGCCGTGCAGGTACGGCAGGCTCATCCGGTCGACGACGACGTTGACGCCCTCGAACTCGCGGATCTCGTCGCCGTCGAGCGTGCGCTCGTCGAAGAAGAGCTGGTAGCGCAGGCCCGAGCAGCCGCCGGGCTGCACGGCGATGCGCAGCGCGAGGTCGTCGCGGCCCTCCTGCTCGAGCAGGCTCTTGACCTTGCCGGCCGCCCCGGCGCTCAGGGTGATCCCATCGGCGGGCGTGGTGGCGGTTTCGGTGCTGGTCTGGTCCGTGGCGGTCATCGAGGCTCCTCGGTCTTCGGATGGATCGGTGCTGTCAGTTGGAACACAGCCCGGTCCGGTTCGATTCCCATGGTACGCGGCCGGACGTGGGAATCGAGCGTCGCGGCCGGTCCGCGGACCGGCGGGCTCAGGTCGACCAGGACCGGGCGACCCGGGCGGCGAGGTCGGCGAGGTGCCGGGCGGGCTCGGCCAGCGCGGCCTGCTCCCCCACCCGGTCGACCAGTCCGTAGGCGGACTCGACGCCCAGCGCCCGCATCTCGCGGCTGCCGACGTCGACCCGACCGGCCAGCACCACGCAGGGCGTGGCGTGCCGCATGGCGACCGAGGCGACGCCGTGCACGACCTTGCCCGCACGGGAGGAGTAGTCGAAGGCGCCCTCGCCCGAGACGACGAGGTCGGCGCCGGCCACGAGGTCGTCCAGCCCCGCCTCCCGCGCGACCAGGCCAATGCCCGAGGTGACCTCGGCACCGAGCACCAACAGGGCGAACCCGAGGCCGCCGGCCGCACCGGCACCCTTCGCGTCGGCGACGCGCCGCTCGGCGGGTGTCGTGCCGCAGACTGCGTCGACGAAGCGGTCGAGGCGGTGGTCGACGGTGAGGATCTGCTCGTCCGAGAGACCCTTTTGCGGTCCGAAGGTGCGCGCGGCGCCGAACATGCCCAGCAGGGTGGTCTCGACGTCGGCCGCGACCACGAGCTCGACCCCGGCGAGGCGGGCCCGCGCCGGCGCCAGGTCGACCGCGGTGACACCCTCGAGCCCGTCCGGCCCGGCGTCGAGCGGCACGTCCGCGTGGGCACCGAGCCCCGCGAGCAGTCCGGCACCGCCGTCGCTCGTGGCGCTGCCCCCGAGTCCGACGACGATGCGTCGTGCTCCCCCGTCGACCGCCGCCGCGACCGCCAGCCCGACCCCGAGGGTGGAGGCGATCATCGGCCGCGGCTCCGGCACGAGGTGCAGGCCGCACGCCTGGGCGGACTCCAGGTAGACCGTGTCGCCGACCACGAGCAGGGTGACCGGCGTGGGCTCCCCCAGCGGTCCCGGCACCGTGACGACCTCCAGGCGCGCGGCACCGCCGAAGGCCCCGTGGAGGGCATCGACGAAGCCCGGGCCGCCGTCGGCCATCGGCGCCTCGACGAGCTCGACACCGGGTGCGGCGCGGCGCCAGCCGTCGGCGATGGCGCGCGCCGCCTCCGGCGCGGTCAGGGTGCCCGCGAACTTGTCGGGGGCGACGACGATGCGCACGTCAGCCGGCGACGGCCTTCTCGGCCGCGGCGAGCAGCACGCAGGTCGTGAGGCCCTCCATCGCCTGCGTCAGCTCGTCGAGCGGCGGGAAGGACGGGGCGATCCGGATGTTGCGGTCGCGCGGGTCCTTGCCGTACGGGAACGAGGCGCCGGCGGGCGTCAGCGAGATGCCCGCCTCCTTGGCCAGCTGCACGACGCGCGAGGCCGTGCCGTCGACGACGTCGAGGCTGACGAAGTAGCCGCCCTTCGGCTCGGTCCACGAGGCGACGCCGTGCGGGGCGAGCCGCTCGGACAGGATCCGCAGGACCGTGGCGAACTTCGGCGCCAGGATCTCGCGGTGACGCGCCATGAGGTCCAGCACGCCCTGGGCGCTGCCGAGGAACTGGGCGTGGCGCAGCTGGTTGACCTTGTCGGGGCCGATCGTGCGGATCGCCGTGTGCGACAGGTACCAGGCGATGTTCGCCGGCGATCCGGCCAGGAAGCTCACGCCCGAGCCGGCCAGCGTGATCTTGGAGGTCGAGGCGAACATCAGCGGCCGCTCGGGGTGACCCGCGGCGGAGCACAGGCCGAGGATGTCGGCCGACTTCGCGTGGTCCTCGGTCAGGTCGTGCACCGCGTAGGCGTTGTCCCACAGGATCCGGAAGTCGGGCGCCGCCGTCTGCAGGGCGGCGAGCTCGGCCGCGACCTCCTCGCTGACGACCGCGCCGGTCGGGTTCGCGTAGGTCGGGACGATCCAGATGCCCTTCACGGCCGGGTCGGCGACGTGCTCGCGCACCGCGGCCATGTCGGGGCCGTCCACGAGCATCGCGATCGGGATCATCTCGATGCCGAGGTGCTCGCAGATCGCGAAGTGACGGTCGTAGCCCGGCGCCGGGCACAGGAACTTGACCGGGCCGTCGCGCCACGGCGTGGGCTGCTCCGGCGTGCCGTGCAGCAGCGCGAAGACGATCGAGTCGTGCATCATCGACAGGCTGGCGTTGTTGCCGGCCAGCAGCTGCTCGACCGGGACGCCCAGCAGTTCGGCGAAGATCGCGCGCAGCTCGGCCAGGCCGGTGCCGCCGCCGTAGTTGCGCACGTCGACGCCGCCGGACACGTGGTCCTGCACCGGCGTCGTCAGCAGGTCCTGCGAGAGGTCGAGCTGGGCCGCCGAGGGCTTGCCGCGCGTGATGTCGAGCTTCAGCCCCGCCTGCTGCAGCGCGGCGTACGCCTGCTGCTGCTCGGCCAGGAACGCGTCGATCTGGTCTCGGGAGAGGGAGTCGAGGGTCACACGGTCAAGGTATCGCGCGACGTCCGATTCGCGACGTCCGCACCGGACCACCGCATCGCTGCCCTACCATCGGGGCCATGACGGGGGCCGAGGACAACCGCCTGCGCCGGTGGGTGCTCCGGCTGTCGCGCACGCTGACCCTGCGCCAGGCGCTGTCGGCCGTCGCCGCGCTGGTCGTCCTGGCCTCGGGACTCTTCGGCGGACTGGCCACGGCGCGCACCTCCGGACCGACCGAGCTGGTGGCCGGTGAGCAGGTCCACGCCGAGCCGTTCGACGTCACCGTCGAGCGCGCACGCTGGCTCACGGACCTCGGTCTGGAGGGCGAGACCCCGCGGGGCCGCTACATCAGCGTCGTCGCCACGATCAAGAACACCTCCGACCACCCGGTGTACCGCTCCGAGATCCGCGACACGATGCGCCTGCACGGTCTCGACGGGGTCTTCCGGCGCGAGAGCGGGAAGGAGACCGGCCCGAGCGAGGCCGCCACCCCGCGCGTGCTGGTCGTCGCCGACGCCTCCGAGCTCGCCAGCGCCGCGCCGGGCCTGGAGTACGAGGTGGTCTTCCTCTGGGAGCAGGCCGAGTACATGCCGGTGCCCGAGGACGCGACCGTGGCCGTGGCCGCCCGCACATGGCGCCAGAGCACCCTCGACGACCAATACCTGTGGTTCGACCCCACCGTCACCCACGCGGGCTCCATCGCCATCGAGAAGGCGAAGGAGGAGTCATGAGGGCCCCGACGGTCCGCCGCCCCCAGGCCACGGCCGGCGTCCTCGTCGTCCTCGCGCTCGTCCTGGGCCAGTGGCTGCACCAGCAGCTGCCCGAGCGAGCCGACGCGTCGCGCCCGTTCGAGGAGCCGGTCGCGGTCGGCGGCACGGCCAGCCTGCGGTCCGGCGACGTCGAGGTGCTCTCGGTGGACGGTGCTCCCTCGGTCGCCCGGAAGAACGGTCCGGTGCTCCTCTCCCCCGGCCTGTTCGTGGCGGTCGAGTTCACGTTCACGCCCCGCGGCGAGTCGTCGTCGCTGCGGTACGGGGAGCTGCGCGACAACTCCGGCCGCGTCCTGCCCTTCTTCGGCTCGAGCGGGCGCAGCTCGATCGACTGCGTCGGCCGCCTGGTCGACCGGCCCACCCGCTGCCTCGCCGTCGTCGAGGCCGATCCCGCGTCACTCGCCGGGGCCGGCCTCGCCGTCGCGCCGAGCGACATCGACGAGCGCTGGGACTCCATGGCCGTCGTCGACCTCGGCATCGATGCGGACGATGTCACCGAGTGGTCGGCGAGGAAGCAGTTCCTCGACCTGCCCCAGGCCGGCGTCATGACCCGCACGGAGGCCCCATGACCTCGACGATGGAGCACCGCCGCGGCTGGTGGCGGCGCAACCGGTGGGGCCTCGTCGCGCTGCCGCTGGCGCTCGTCCTGGCCCTCGCCGCCGGCAGCTCGCGCCTGCACGAGTACTGGTGGAAGCGCGGCTTCCACGAGCAGGCACCCGTCTCCTCCGGCGTCGCCACGCTGACGGACGAGTACGACGACGGCTACCTGCGGTACCCGATCGAGGCCCGCTACTCGGTGGCCTCCTTCCGTCCCGCCGACGACGTCACCCTCTACGGCGGCGACCCGCTGCCGTCGGGCGTCCGCGCGTGGCGGCTGAGCCTGGCGGTCGAGGCCGACCCGGACGTCGCCCTGAGCGGCTGCACCGTCGCCCTCGTCGACACGGCGGGCAACCGTCACGGCGCGACCGACTCCGGACTCGACGTCGATGCCCCGCGACTCGCGTCGTGCGTGCCCGAGTCCACGCCCGGGCCCCGGACGACGTACGGGAGCACCGCGCCGCCGGCGGTTCCCGACGGTGAGGATCCCCGCCCGCCGACGTACCGCACCGACACCGTGTTCGTGCTGCCCGCGGAGGCGGTCCCGGCCGCCGTGCGGCTCTGGTACGCCCTGCCGCGCTACGTCGAGCTGCCGGTGGACGCCTCGGCCGACTGACGCTCGGCCGCCTCCTGCGCCCAGCGCCGCTGGTTCGTGAGGATGCGCTCGATCGCGGCCGCCAGCAGTCCGGCCAGGATCACGTACTCGAGCGCGGAGGCGATGATGTCCTCCCACGGCGAGAAGGCCAGGGCGGTGTCGCGGCTGCGCGGTCCGAGCAGGAAGCGACCGGCCTCGCTGACGAGCGCGTTGGCCTGGTCGGCGATGACGAACACGAGGCAGAACATCACCATCGGCACGAGCCCGCCGAGCGCCAGGACCCGGAAGCCGTCGCGCAGCCCGCTGAACCTGCTGCGGAACCCGGACGTCGCCTCGCCGGCCCAGCGCTTCACGACCGCGGGGGTGCGCGCGCCGACGGCCGCGATGGGACGCGCCCGGCTGAACCGGGAGGAGCCCTTCGGCGGGGGCGGGACGATGCTGCCGCCGAAGACGACCGCGGCGACCGTCAGCCAGGCCAGCGGAACCAGCACGACGTCGTCGGCGTTGTCGATGAACGTGCCGATCCAGCCCACCACCGTGGCCACCGGATCGCCCACGGGCCCGAGGACGTCGAGCAGGTCGGCCCAGCGGTCCTGCACCCACTGCACGAACCGGCGCTCGGTGATCCACTGCCAGATGCGGTCCTGGAAGCGGGTGAAGGTGACGCCGAGCGTGACGATCCACAGCGTCTCGACGTAGGCGGCGCCGAACGCCAGCGGCCGGCTGCGCGCCGGCAGGTTGAAGCGGTCGAACAGGAACCGCAGCACGAGGGCGATCACGACGATGGCCACCAGCAGCCACCCGGTCGCGATGGCCGTGCGGTCGATGTTGGCGGACTCGCCGTAGAACACGCCCGCGTTGCCGTAGAGCTCGTCGTAGGTCGCCTCGTTGACGTAGGCCCGGACGTCGGCCTTGAGCAGGCCCTGGGCGGCGTAGACGGTGAGGAACGGCAGCAGCGCGCCGGCCAGGACGCCCAGCCAACCGTCGGAGCGTGGCTCCGTGCCCGGCGACGGCTCGCTCGTGTCGGGGCTCAGCGCCGTGAGCGACCTCGAGACGACCAGCAGCATCACGATGATCGAGACCAGCGTCGCCAGCGGCGCCAGCGGAACGATCAGTCCCGCGAGGGTGGAGTGGTCCTTGCTCAGGACGACCGCCAGCCACAGGAAGCCGTAGCGGCCCGCGGCGCCCAGCAGGAAGACCGTGGCCAGGACCGGCCAGTGCGCCCCGACGAGCCGGAAGCCGTTCCAGACCACGGCGATCGCGTCGCGCAGCACCCCCCGGACCTCGCCCATGGGCGCTGAGTCTAGACCGAGATCGTCACAGTCCGGGGGCACCCCAGATGGCGAGCCAGCGGCCCAGGTCCTGCTCGATGGGCACGTCGTTCTCGACCAGGGCCCGCACCCGCAGCTCGGTGGGGTTGTCACGACGTCGGGCCGCCGACGGATCGGGGACGAACGGGTAGAACGTGCCGCGCTTGAACAGGTAGACCAGGGCGAGCCGGCGGCCCTCGTACTCGAAGACCACCGTCGAGCACAGCATGGACGTGTCGAAGCCCTGGTCGGCCATCGTCGAGTTCACGGCGTGCAGGTCGGTGACCAGGCCGCTGACGTCGCCGGAGGGCCGGACGACCTCGAGCCAGGTGAAGCCGAACTCGTCGTGGTGCATCTCGACCGTCGCGGTCGGGTCGGTGCGGATCATCTCCTGCGCCGACGCGATCACCTCGTCGTCCGCGCGCCCCTCGGCGTCGCGGAAGCAGACGGCGCCGTGGCCGCTGAAGGCGAAGCCCTCGGCCTGCAGCGTCAACGCCGCCTGGGGCACCGAGAACAGGACGTCGAGGTTGGCCTTGGGCGGCTTGCTGCGACCGAGGAGGCCGTCGAGGAACCCCACCTCAGCGCCGCTCGGTGAGGTCGGCGCCGATGCGGGCCAGCTGGTCGAGGCGCGCCTGCAGGGGCGGGTGCGTCGACATCAGCACGGCGGCGGTCTCGCCCTTGACGGCCGGCGCGATGAAGAACGCGTTCATCGGCTGCGCCTCGCGCAGATCGGAGGTGGGGATGCGGCCCATGTCGCCCGAGATCTTCACCAGCGCAGAGGCCAGCTTCGAGGGCCGGCCGGTCAGGTACGAGCCCGAGCGGTCGGCGCTGAGCTCGCGGTAGCGCGAGAGCGCACGCGTCAGCAGGAAGCTGATGGCGGTGACGACCAGGCTGACCAGGATCACCACGATCATGGCCGGACCGCTCTTGTCGCGGTTGCCGCCGCCGAACCACATGCCCCAGCGGGTGAGGAAGCCGGCCAGCAGGCCGAGCGACGACGCGACGGTCATGATCGAGACGTCGCGGTTGGCGACGTGGGCCAGCTCATGGGCCAGCACGCCCTCGAGCTCGTCGGCGTCGAGGCGCTGCATGATGCCCGTCGTGACGCAGACGGCCGAGTGCTTCGGGGACCGCCCCGTGGCGAACGCGTTCGGCATGTCGGTGACCGCCACCGCGACGCGCGGCTTGGGCATGTCGGCCAAGGCGACGAGCCGGTCGATCATGGCGTGCAGCTCAGGCGCCTGCTCCGGAGTGACGACGTGGGCGCCCATCGACTTGAGGGCGAGCGAGTCGGAGAAGTACCACTGGCCCCAGGACATGCCGATCACGATGATCGCGGCCAGCGCCACGCTGTTCGTCGCGCTGATCAGGAACGCCCCGAACAGGACGTAGAGCAGGACCAGGCCGAGCCCGACCCCGCCCATGCGCAGGGTCAGCCCCCGGTCACTGCGGAATCTGGTGCGGGCCATGGCCGTCTCCCTCCACGCCGCGCGGCTCGTCGACCGAGCCGAGCGCCTCGTCGAAGCGCCGCAGCAGCGCCTCGTCCTGCGACTCTCCCGGCCGGGCCAGGATGCCTTCGTTCATGAGCTCGTCGACCGCGTCGGCGGTGGCCTCGAGCTCGCGCGTGTGCCGCTCGGCGTCGGCCATCACCCGGCCGACCTCGCCGGCCGTGGCGCCGATCCCCGACGTGGCGCCGTGGATCTCGTTGCGGGCCTGGGCCGCGGAGTAGCGCGCCGACAGCGTGTCCTTGCGGATCCGGAAGTCCTCGATCTGGCGCTCGATGCCCGCCGCCGAGTTGAGCAGCTGCTCCTCCTCCGAGCGCAGCTGGGCGTGCCGGTCGTCGAGCTCGGTGGCGGCCTTCTCCAGCGCGAGCTGGCGCTCGAGCGCCCGGCGGGCGCCGCCGTCGTCGCCGCGGTCGACCGCGGCCCTGGCCTCGGTGCCGGCGGTGTCGATCTCGCGGCGCAGCGACGCCAGCTGGATCTCGACCCGCTTGCGGCTCGTGGCGACGTCGGCCACGCCGCGACGGACCTGGGACAGCAGGCGCGACTGGGTGCGGTACGCCTCGTCGAGGCGCTCACGCACCTGCTCGAGGTCCGGGCCGTCGCTCGCCGTTCTCGATCGGAACAGTCGCACGACACGTGTCCAGAGCCCGCCTTCTGCCATGGCCCCACCCTAACCAGCAGTCCAGCACTCGGCCCGCCCTTGTAGGGTCCATGGCGTGAACGACGCAGCCGAACCGACTCCCCAGCGCAAGGGCGGCCCGACCCGCAGCCGCAAGGAGGCCGAGGCGGCCCGCAAGGCGCAGATGAAGCGGCCCCTGACCCGCAAGGAGCAGGCCGAGCGTGAGCGCCGCCGCCGCGCCGCCGCCCGCGACAAGCAGCGCGAGGCCCTGATGGGCGGCGGGTCCACCGCCGACCTGCCGGCCCGCGACCGCGGCCCGGCCAAGGCGCTGGCCCGCGACGTCGTCGACCGCCGGCGCACGGTGGCCGAGTTCATGCTGCCGATCCTGGTGCTCATCCTCGTGATGAGCTTCTTCCCGGCGCTGTCCTCGGTGGTCTTCACCCTCTGGACCGTCACCATCTTCGCCACGATCATCGACGAGGTCTGGCTGCTGATCTCGCTCAAGCGCGAGCTGAAGAAGCGCTTCACCAAGAGCGAGAGCCGCGGCGCGCTGCTCTACGCGGTGCTGCGCAGCACGCAGATCCGCCGGATGCGGCTGCCGAAGCCGGCCATCGCCGTCGGCCAGCCGCTGCCCGAGCACTACTGAGCCGGGCGCGTCACTCCGGGCGCAGCGACATCGGTCCGTAGACCTCGGCCCCGTCCTCCAGCAGGCGCACCTGCTCGACCCCGTCCTCCAGCAGGTCCTCGAAGCTCGTGCCGATCCACGTCTCGGCCTCGGCGCGCTGGTCGAACGCCTCGGACGTGCCGACCGCTTCGCCGGTGCTGTTCTCGTACTGCCAGGACCAGGTCATGTCAGTCCTCCTTGGTGGACGGTTGGACGAACGGGGGCTTGGTGACGGTGAAGGACTGCGGCCGGCCGCGCACGTCGACCAGGACGGTGGCGCCGTCCTCGACCGACGGCTCGAGCAGGGCCAGGCCGATGCCCTGGCGCAGGGTCGGCGAGAACGTGCCCGAGGTGACCTCGCCCAGCACGGCGCCGTCGTCGTCGTGGACGGCCATGCCCGGCCGCGGGATGCCGCGGTCCTGGGCGAGCAGGCCGCGCAGGGTGCGCACCGTCTTCGCGGCGCGCTGACGCTCGAGCGCCTCCTTGCCCCAGAACGTGGGCTTCGACCAGCCGACCGCCCAGCCGGTGCGGGCCATGACGGGGCTGACCTCGGCCGAGAGCTCGTGCCCGTGCAGCGGGTAGCCCATCTCGGTGCGCAGGGTGTCGCGGGCGGCCAGGCCGCAGGCGCGGATGCCCAGCGACTCCCCCGCCGCCATGACGGCGTCCCAGACCGGCACGACCTCCTCGGCCGCGACGACGAGCTCGTAGCCCCGTTCGCCGGTGTAGCCCGTGCGGCAGACCGTGAGCTCGACGCCCTCGACCGTGCCGGTGGTGAAGGACATGTACTCGTGGTCGACGGGCAGGCCGAGCGCCGTGAGCGTCTCGTCGCTGAGCGGGCCCTGGATCGCGAGCACGGCGTGGTCGCGGTGCTGGTTCTCGACCTCGATGCCCTCGGGCGCCGCGGCTTGGAGCCGGCGGACGACCTCGGCGTTGTTGGCCGCGTTGGGGATGAGGAACACCTCGAAGTCGCTGCGCAGGTAGGCGATGAGGTCGTCGACCGTCCCGCCGTCGTCGGAGCAGCACAGCGTGTACTGCGCCTTGCCCGGGCGGATGCGGGCGAGGTCGTTCGTCAGGCAGGAGTTCACGAACTGGGCGGCGCCGGTGCCTCGCACGAGCGTCTTGCCCAGGTGGCTGACGTCGAACAGGCCGACGGCCTCGCGGACCGCCTTGTGCTCGGCCAGCACCCCGCCGCCGGCGTACTCGAGCGGCATCGACCAGCCGCCGAACTCGGAGAACTTGGCGCCGAGGGCTTCGTGCCGCTGGCGCAGGGGCGACTGGAGCAGGTCCATGCGAGCCAAACTACCGCTGACTACAGTGGCGGCATGTCCACGGTCCAGTTGCGTGCCACCCTGCCCACCGTCGACGCCGTCGTCGCCCTGCTGCCCTCCGGCTCCGGGCTGCCCGACGGCATCCCCTGGAAGGCGTTCGGGTTCAGCGGCGAGTCCGGAGAGGTCGCCGTCGTCCCGAGCGGCGACGCCGAGCTCACCGTGTGGGTCGCCACCGCCGCCGAGCCGACCGCCGAGCAGCTGCGCCGCGCCGTCGCCAAGGGCCTGCGGGCCGTGCCGAAGGCCACCCGCATCGGCATCGACCCCAGCCGCCTGCCCGACGCCGACCTCGCCGCCATCGCGGAGGCCGCCGTCCTGACGACCTACCAGTACCTCGAGTACAAGGGCGACGACGCCCGCAAGAAGACGACGGTCGTCGACACCGTGACGATCCTGAGCGCCGACGCCCGCAAGGCCGCGGCGAAGCGCCTCGTCGACGAGGCCGTGGTCGTCGCCGAGGCCACCTGCGTCGCCCGCGACTGGGTCAACACCCCGCCGGGCGACCTGCGCCCGCCCTCGTTCGCCGACGCGATCAAGGCGGCCGCCCCGGCCGGCGTCCGCGTCACCGTCTGGGACGAGAAGCGCCTCGCCAAGGAGAACTGCGGCGGCATCCTCGGTGTCGGCGCCGGCTCCGAGGCCCCGCCGCGCCTGGTCCAGCTCTCCTACGACCCGCAGGGCGCGAAGCAGCACCTTGCGTTGGTGGGCAAGGGCATCACGTTCGACTCCGGCGGCCTCTCGCTCAAGCCGGGCGCCTCGATGATGACGATGAAGTGCGACATGGGCGGCGCCGCCGCGATCGTGGCCGCCACGAACGCCATCGCCCGGCTCGGTCTGCCGATCCGCGTCACCGCGTTCGTGTGCATCGCCGAGAACCTGCCCAGCGGCACCGCCACCCGTCCCGGCGACGTCCTGCGGATGCGCTCGGGCGCGACGGTCGAGGTGCACAACACCGACGCCGAGGGTCGCCTCGTGCTGGCTGACGGCCTGGCGCTCGCCGTCGAGGCCAAGCCCGACCACGTGATCGACGTCGCGACGCTCACCGGCGCGGCCATGGTCGCGCTCGGCACCCGCACGAGCGCCGTCCTGGGCAACGACGACGCCCTCCAGGACCGCGTGCTGGCCGCCGCCGAGCTCGCCGGCGAGTCGATGTGGCGCCTGCCCATCACCGAGGAGATCGGCACCGCGGTGACCAGCTCCTCGATCGCCGACCTGCGCCAGCACAACCCGAAGCCCTACGGCGGCACGATGTACGCGGCGGCCTTCCTGCGCGAGTTCGTCGGCGACGCCTCGTGGGCGCACCTCGACATCGCCGGCCCGGCGTTCAACGACGGTGGCGCGTTCGACTACACGCCCGTCGGCGGCACCGGCGCCGGCGTGCGCACGCTCGTCCGCCTCGCCCGCGACCTCGGCTGACGCCGATGGCGGCGTTCGACGACCTGCTGCGCGCCGAGCACGAGGCCTCCGGATCGGCGTCGGTGGCTGCCGCCGTCGTGCACGACGGCGCCCTGCACTGGTCCGGGGCGGTCGGCACGGTCGACGGCCGTGACGGTGCGCCCGCCACGACCTCGACGCAGTACCGCATCGGCTCGATCACCAAGACGTTCGTCGCGGTCGAGGTCCTGCGGCTGCGCGACGAGGGTCGGCTCGACCTGGCCGACCGCATCGACCGGCACCTGCCCGACGTGCCGTTCGGACACGTCACGGTCGCGCAGCTGCTGACCCACACGTCGGGGTTGCAGGCCGAGACCAACGGAGCCTGGTGGGAGCGCACGCCGGGTGGCGACTGGGGCGAGCTCATCGGCTCCGGGCTGGGACTCGTGCACACGCCAGGCACCCGCTTCCACTACTCGAACGTGGGCTTCGCGGTGCTGGGGCGCCTCGTCGGGGTGCTGCGCGGGACCTCGTGGTTCGACGCGATCCGGGCGGGCATCCTCGAGCCGCTCGGGATGGGTGGCGTCACGCAGGCGCCGGCCGCGGGCGCGGCGGTGGGCCTGTCGCACCACCCGTCCGACGGCCGCCTCATGGTCGAGCCGCACCACGATGCGGGCGCGATGGCCCCGGCAGGACAGCTGTGGGCGAGCGCCGACGAGCTGGCGCGGTGGGCCGCCTTCGCGGCCGGCGACACCGGCGACGTCCTGGCTTCCTCGACGTGGACCGAGATGGCCGTGCCCCTCGCCGTCGACGACCGCCCGGGGGTGCCGTGGGCGACCGCCCAGGGTCTGGGCTGGCGGGTGTGGCCCGGCACCGGCTCGGGGCGCTGGGTCGGGCACGGCGGGTCGATGCCCGGGTTCCTCGCCACCGCCATCGCCGAGCCGGAGAGCGGGTGGGGCGTCGTCGTGCTGGCGAACGACACGCTGCGACTCGGCGACCTGGCCACGCGCCTGCTGGACGCGGCCCGCATGCTCGACCAGCGTCCTGAGCCATCCGTGGCCGTCGAGCCCGCGCCGGACGTGGCCGCGCTCGTGGGCGACTGGTACTGGGGACCGGTGCCGTACCGCCTCGAGCCCACGGCCGACGGGTTCCACCTCTCGGACGTCAACGCCAACCGGCGGTCGCGGTTCGTGCGCGACGGCGACGGCTGGCGCGGCCTCGACACCTACTTCGCCGGGGAGCGGCTCGTCGTGCGTCCCGACGGCGCGCTCGACCTGGCGACGTTCGTCCTCAGCCGCGAGCCCTACGACCCCGCCGTCGACCACCCCGGTGGCCTGGACCCCCGCGGCTGGCACTGACCGACTCGCTGAGTTGCACGTTCCACCACGTGAAGACGGCGTGTCGCTGGCCAAACGTGCAACTCAGCGGGCCGGGGAGCTAGAGCCCGAGCTTGCGCGCGGCCTGCTCGACCTGGTCCCAGCGGCTGCGGTCTCCCCCGGTGCGGTCGGGGTGCGCCTTGGCGCGGGCGGCGCGCAGCACCCGCTCGAGGTCGGACTTCGACGGGTTGCGCGGCAGCGGCTCGGTGCCCGCGATGGTCTCGAGCGTCATGATCGCGCCGAACTGCGCGGGACTGTAGTCGCCTCGCTCGACCTCGACGCTGGTCTTCTTCGCGCTGGCACGGGCGTTGTAGTCGCGCATCCGCTGCGGGTAGCCGACACGGTTGGCGTCGTAGACCGGGATCTTCAGGCTGCGGGCGAGGTCGGCCGCAGCCTTCTCGTTCGGGATGCGGCGCCGGGTCCACTCGCCGTCGGCCGCCACGAACACCACGGTGGTCTGGGTGACGGTGGTCTTGGGCTCGACGAACGCCTCGACCCCCGAACGCGTCGTGGCGAACTCGCGCAGCGCGGCCAGATCCGCCCTGGTCGCATCACGGTCGGACACGACAGCACCGGCGGAGGTGCGGCGACGACGGTTGAAGAGGCCCACACTTTGATTCTGCCGGACCGGACCCACTCGCGGGGTGCACCTCGCCCGAGTCGCACCCGCACCGCGACTCCCCGGTGGCGGCCCTCACCGGACGGGTGACAAGATGAACAGCAGACCACCTACCCGGAGGACATCGTGCCCGACGACGCACCCCATTCGTTCGACATCGTCATTCTCGGAGCCGGAAGCGGGGGCTATGCGTGCGCACTGCGCGCCGTCCAGCTCGGCAAGTCCGTTGCCATGATCGAGAAGGCCAAGGTGGGTGGCACGTGCCTCCACGAAGGCTGCATCCCCACCAAGGCGCTGCTCCACGCGGCCGACGTCGCGCACGTCGCCCGCGAGGGTGACTCCATCGGCGTCCACACCAGCTTCGACGGCGTCGACATGGTGAAGGTCAACGCCTACAAGCAGGGCGTCATCGACCGCCTCTACAAGGGCCTGCAGGGACTCGTGAAGTCCGGCGGCATCACCGTCGTCGAGGGCGAGGGCAAGCTCGTCGACGCCAAGACCGTCGAGGTCGACGGGCAGCGCTACACCGGCACCAACGTCGTGCTCGCCACCGGATCGGAGCCGCGCACGCTCGGCATCGAGATCGGCGGCCGGGTCATGACCAGCGACCAGGCCCTCAAGCTCGAGGAGGTCCCGAAGCGCGCCGTCATCATCGGCGGCAGCGTCATCGGCGTCGAGTTCGCCTCCGTCTGGAACTCCTTCGGCGCCGAGGTCACGATCATCGAGGCCCTGCCGACGCTCGTCCCGCTGGAGGACCCGGTCCTCAGCAAGGGACTCGAGCGCGCCTTCCGCAAGCGCAAGATCGCCTTCAAGACCGGGGTGAAGTTCACCGGCGTCGAGCAGAACGACAACGGCGCGGTCGTCACCCTCGAGAACGGCGACACCATCGAGACCGACGTCGTGCTCGTCGCCGTGGGCCGTGGCCCGCGCTCGGCCGGCATGGGCTTCGAGGAGGCCGGGATCACCGTCGAGCGCGGCTGGGTCCCCACCGACGAGCGCCTGCGCACCAACGTCGACGGCGTCTACGCGGTCGGCGACCTCGTGCCCGGCCTGCAGCTCGCGCACCGCGGCTTCGCGCACGGCATCTTCGTCGCCGAGGAGATCGCGGGCCTGAACCCCCGCCCGATCGTCGACATCAACATCCCGCGCGTCACCTACTGCGAGCCCGAGCTGGCCTCGGTCGGCCTCACCGAGGCCCAGGCCAAGGAGAAGCACGGCGAGGTCCAGACCGTCGAGTACAACCTCGGCGGCAACGGCAAGAGCCAGATCCTCCAGACCGCCGGCGTCGTCAAGGTGGTCCGCGAGAAGGACGGCCCGATCGTCGGTGTCCACATGCTCGGCTCACGGATGGGCGAGCAGATCGGCGAGGCGACGCTGTGGGTCGGCTGGGAGGCCTACCCCGACGACGTCGCGGAGTTCATCCACGCGCACCCCACCCAGAACGAATCCCTCGGCGAGGCGGCTCTCGCCCTGGCCGGCAAGCCGCTGCACTCGCACGCCTGAGAACGGAACAGGAACCCCTATGGCAACCGAAGTCACCCTCCCCGCGCTCGGAGAGTCCGTCACCGAAGGCACCGTCACCCAGTGGCTGAAGGCCGTCGGCGACACCATCGAGGTCGACGAGCCGCTGCTGGAGATCTCGACCGACAAGGTCGACACCGAGATCCCCTCCCCCGTGGCCGGCACGATCCTCGAGATCCGCGCCGAGGAGGACGACACCGTCGAGGTCGGCGCCGTGCTCGCGATCATCGGCGACTCCGACGAGTCGTCGTCCGACGCCGGTGACTCCGGCGCCGCCGAGTCGGCCCAGGCCGAGGCCGAGCCGCAGCAGGCCGACGAGCCCGCCCCCGTGCCCGAGGAGGCCGAGGGGGAGCCGCAGCCGGCTCCGGCCGAGGAGCCCGCGCCCGCCGAGGAGCCCGACGAGGAGGCCCCGGCTCCCGAGCCGGAGGCCAAGCCCACCGCCTCCGGCGGCCAGGCCGTCACGTTGCCCGCGCTCGGCGAGTCCGTCACCGAGGGCACCGTCACGCAGTGGCTGAAGTCCGTGGGCGACTCCGTCGAGGTCGACGAGCCGCTGCTGGAGATCTCGACCGACAAGGTCGACACCGAGATCCCCTCCCCCGTCGCCGGCACCCTGCTGGAGATCAAGGTCGCGGAGGACGAGACCGTCGAGGTGGGTGCTGAACTCGCCATCATCGGCGAGGAGGGCGCTGCGTCGTCCGAGTCCGCCCCGGAGCCCGAGGCCCCGAAGGCCGAGGAGCCGAAGGTTGAGGAGCCCCAGGCCGAAGAGCCCGAGCAGCCGAAGGCCGAGGAGCCGAAGGCCGAGGAGCCCGAGGCTGAAGAGGTCAAGCCCGAGGAGACCACCCTCCAGGAGCCGAAGGCCGAGGAGTCCTCCTCGTCCGACGCCGGCTCGTCGGAGGGCTACGTCACCCCGATCGTCCGCAAGCTCGCCAAGCAGCACGGCGTCGACCTGGCCACCGTCACCGGCTCCGGCGTCGGCGGCCGCATCCGCAAGCAGGACATTCTCGACGCGGCCGAGAAGAACCAGGCCGCCGAGGCTCCTGCCGAGTCGTCGGCTCCCGCCGCGGCGTCCGCCCCGTCGAGCGAGCCCTCGCCGCTGCGCGGTCGCACCGAGAAGCTGACGCGCCTGCGCAAGACCATCGCCACGCGCATGGTCGAGTCGCTGCAGGTCGGTGCCCAGCTCACGCAGGTGCACGAGGTCGACGTCACCGAGGTCGTTCGCCTGCGCGGCAAGCACAAGGACGCGTTCCTGGAGCGCGAGGGCGTCAAGCTGACGTACCTGCCGTTCTTCGCGAAGGCGGCCATCGAGGCGCTCAAGCAGTACCCGCAGGTCAACGCGGCGCTCGACCTCGAGGGAGGCACCGTCACCTACCCCGACGGCGAGCACCTCTCGATCGCGGTCGACACCGAGCGCGGCCTGCTGGCGCCCACGATCAAGGACGCCGGCGACCTCAACATCGCCGGGCTGGCCCGCAAGATCGCCGACGTGGCCGATCGCACGCGGAACAACAAGATCCTGCCCGACGAACTGTCCGGTGGGACGTTCTCGATCACGAACCTGGGCAGCAACGGCGCCCTGTTCGACACGCCGATCATCAACCAGCCGCAGGTCGCGATCCTCGGCGTCGGCTCGATCGTCAAGCGCCCGGTCGTCATCACCGACGCGAACGGCTCCGAGTCGATCGCGATCCGGTCGATGGCCTACCTGGCCCTGACGTACGACCACCGGATCATCGACGGCGCCGACGCCGGTCGCTTCCTGACCGCCATCAAGGAGCGCCTGCAGGCCGGTGCCTTCGAGGGCGAGCTGGGCTGACCATGCACGTGGTGATCGGGGGCGCGTCGGGTTTTCTCGGCGCGCCCTTGGCGCATCACCTGCGCCAGCGCGGGCACCGGGTCACCGCGCTGGTCCGGCGCACGGCCGGCAGCGACGAGTCATGGTGGAAGCCCTCCGAGGGCCTCATCGACCAGACGCTCATCGACTCGTGCGACGCGGTCGTCAACCTCTCCGGGTCGCCGATCTCGCAGTGGCCGCGCACGCCCGCCCGCAAGCGCGAGATCCTCGCGTCGCGCCTCGGCGCCACGGGCACCCTGGCCCGGGCGATCGCCGCGGCTCCCACTCCCCCGGCGTTCCTCTCCGGCTCCGGCATGTCCTGGTACGGGGTCGACCGCGGTGACGACGAGCTGGACGAGACGTCCGGCCCCGGCACGGGCTTCCTCGCCGAGGTCGCCCAGCAGTGGGAGGCCGCCGCCGCTCCCGCGGTCGACGCCGGAGCCAGGGTCGCCTACCTGCGCACCTCGATCGTGCTCGATCGCTCCGGCGGGGCGCTCAAGCTGATGGTGCTGCCGTTCAAGCTCGGGTTGGGTGCCCGGCTCGGCGACGGCCGCCAGTACTTCTCGACGATCTCGCGGCGCGACTGGGTGGCCGCGGTGACCCACGTGCTGGAGGGCGACCTGAGCGGTCCGGTCAACCTCGCGATCCCCGACGACGTGACCAACCGCGACTTCACCCGCACGCTCGCCGCGACCGTGCGGCGCCCCGCGCTGCTGAGCGCCCCCGCCTTCGCCGTCCGGCTGGCGCTCGGCGGACTGGCGGACGACCTGCTCGGATCGCTGCGGCTGCGGCCGGCCGCGCTGATGGCCGACGGGTTCTCGTTCTCCGACCCGGGCATCGACCGGGTGCTGCGCACGGCGCTCGGCCGCGGCGCCTGAGGGTCACGACACCCGGGCGATCCGCCACCTGCCCTGCTCACGCTCGAGCGTGACCACCCGCCGGCTCCAGCCGTCGGCCGGGAGCGTCCTGTGCCCGCCGTCGGGCAGCACCGCGACCGTGGGTCCCAGGCGCTCGACGACCTCCACACCGCCCGCGCCCCCGTCGTGACACGACGCCCGGACGGTGCGCGCGCCCTCGAGCCTGACCCCTCGCTCGCGCCAGGCGTCCAGCCTCGCGAGGTCGGTGCGGCCCGCCTCCGGACCGTAGACGTGGGACAGCATCCGCTCGTCACCCGACGTCCACGCCGCTGCCCGGACGACGTCGAGTGCGGCCAGCGCGTCGCACCGGCCGGTGGCCGGCAGGACCAGGGCGACGAGTGCCGCGATCAACTCCCCCATGCCCGCAGCCTCGCGCCACACGGCCGCAAGTGTCGACCGCTCGTCCACAGCCCTGACACGATGGACCCGTGGCGACCATCCGAGCAGCGACACCGGCCGACCTCCCCGCGATCCTGGACATCCACAACGAGGCGATCGAGAACACGACCGCGATCTGGGACGAGACGCCCGTCGAGCTCGCCGACCGGGTGCGCTGGTACGAGCGCCTCGTGACGTCGGGCCACCCGGTGCTGGTGGCCGAGACCGGCGGCCAGGTGGCCGGCTACGCCAGCTACGGGCCCTTCCGGCCTCGCTCGTCCTACCGCCACACGGTCGAGGACTCCGTGTACGTCCACCGCGACCACCGGCGCCGCGGCATCGCGCGCGAGCTGCTGGTGTCGCTGCTGGGCGAGGCCTGCGACGCCCCCGACGTGCACGTCGTGCTGGCCCTCATCGAGTCCGGCAACACGGTGTCGATCGAGCTGCACGAGGACCTGGGCTTCGAGCAGGTCGGCCACCTGGCCGAGGTCGGCCGCAAGTTCGACCGCTGGCTCGACCTGACGATCCTGCGCTGCGCCGTAGGCTGAGACCGTGCGCTTCCTCCAGGACTGGTACGGCGACGCCGCGATCGAGTACACGCAGGCGTGGCAGCTCCAGCGCGACCTGCACGCCGAGCGCGTCGCCGACCGCATCGAGGACACGGCGCTGCTGCTGGAGCACCCGCCGGTCTACACCGCGGGCAAGCGCACCGAGCCGCACGAGCGGCCCCGGGACGGCACGCCGGTGGTCGACGTCGACCGCGGCGGCAAGATCACCTTCCACGGCCCGGGCCAGCTCGTCGGCTACCCGATCGTGAAGCTGCCCTCCCACGTGCTGGTCGTCGACTACGTCCGCCGCATCGAGGAGGCGCTGATCCGCTCCCTCGCCGGCCTCGGCGTCGCCACCGGCCGCGTTCCCGGGCGGTCGGGCGTGTGGCTCGCCCCCGAGCCCGGGCGTCCCGAGCGCAAGATCGCCGCGATCGGCATCCGCGTCTCGCGGGGCGTGACGATGCACGGCTTCAGCCTCAACTGCGACGTGGACATGGCCTGGTACGACCGCTTCGTCCCGTGTGGCATCGCCGACGCCGGGGTGACGTCGCTCGATCGCGAGCTCGGCCGCGACATCAGTCCGCCCGACGTGGCGCCGATCGTCGGTGCCCACCTCGCCGAGCTGATGACCTGGCGCCCGTACGAGCCGTCCCCCGACATCGATCGCGTCGAGCACGTCTCCGTGCCCCTGCTCTGATCCGCCCCGTCAGTCGATGTCGGCGTCGGCGTCGGGTGCGTCGAGGCGCCAGCCCAGGACGCCCGCCACGACGCTGGCCATCGCGACGCACACCAGGAACGGCGCGAGGATCTGCTCTGGGCTCCACACCGTGGCGGCCCACCCGGCCAGGATCGTCGGCACCGCCATCGCGCCGTAACCGAGCAGGTAGAAGGCGCTCATGACCTCGCCGCGGTGATCGGCCGGCACGACGTCGCCCAGGTGCCGCAGCGAGCTGCCGAACGCCATCCCGAAGAAGAACCCGAGCACGCCGGAGCAGGCCAGGATCGCCACAGCCGAGCCGCTGTGGACCGCGACGATGCACGCCAGCAGGGTCACCGCGGTGCCCGCGTCGCCGGAGACCGCCGCCAGTCGCGGCGTCCACCGCACGGCGATCAGCTGGCTGACGGCCGCGGCGACCGCCATCGCCGCCACCACGGCGCCGCCGAAGAGCAGGTTGTCGGTGTCGACGGCGTCCGACGCGATCTTCGGGAACAGCGACAGGAAGACACCCAGGACCGACCACGACGCCATGACGCCGATCGCGGCGAACCGGAAGTCGGCCGAGATCGATGGAGGCACGCGCGGCCGGGCGATCCGCAGCTCGGTCGCGCCGCTGCGCCCGTGCGGCTCGCGCATGACGACGACCGCCGCCAGCAGCACGGCCACCACCACGGCCAGCAGCACGTAGGGCGTGACGAGCGGGTGCTCGCCGTACTCCGCGATCAGCGAGACGGCCACGATCGTGAGCGCGATCCCGACGTTGAAGGCCACCCCCGACCGCTTGCCGGAGCGTGCTCCGTGATCGGGCTCGAGGTCCAGCAGTGCCGCACTGCCGGCGACGACGATCGCGCCGACCGACACCCCGTGGATCGCCCGGGCCACGATCAGCCACGTCACGGACTGCGCCAGGGCGAACAGGACCAGGCCGACCAGCAGTCCGAGCGCGGCGGCCAGCAGCACGGGACGGCGGCCGATCCGGTCGGACACCGGCCCCGTCAGCAGCACACTGACCAGCGCCCCGAAGGCGTAGACGGCGAAGACGACGGTGGTGGTGATCGGGGCGAAGCCCCAGGCGGAGGCGTACACGCCGTAGAGCGGGGCGGGGGCGGCGGAGATGCCCAGGCTGAGCGCCAGCAGCACCATGACGAGGGGGTAAGCCCAGCGCTGCGCCGTGGCGACCGCAGTACTCACCGGCTCAGCGTAGGCGGTGCCTCGCGCCCGACCCGACCCGATCAGGTCTTCGGCGTAGGGTGGTCACCGTGACCATCGCTCCCGAAGGACGCAAGATGTTGCGGCTCGAGGTCCGCAACGCCGAGACGCCGATCGAGAAGAAGCCCGCCTGGATCAAGACCCGGGCCAAGATGGGCCCGGAGTACAACGAGCTGATGAAGCTCGTGAAGAGCGAGGGCCTGCACACGGTGTGCCAGGAGGCCGGCTGCCCCAACATCTTCGAGTGCTGGGAGGACCGCGAGGCCACGTTCCTCATCGGCGGCGAGCAGTGCACGCGCCGGTGCGACTTCTGCCAGATCGACACGGGCAAGCCCTCCGACCTCGACCGCGACGAGCCGCGCCGCGTCGCCGAGAGCGTCCGCACGATGGAGCTCAAGTACGCCACGATCACCGGCGTCGCCCGCGACGACCTGCCCGACGGCGGCGCCTGGCTCTACGCCGAGACGGTCCGCAAGATCCACGAGCTCAACCCGGGCACGGGCGTCGAGAACCTCATCCCTGACTTCAACGGCATCCCCGAGCTGCTGACCGAGGTCTTCGAGTCGCGCCCCGAGGTGCTGGCGCACAACGTCGAGACCGTCCCGCGCATCTTCAAGCGCATCCGCCCGGCCTTCCGGTACGAGCGCTCGCTCGACGTGCTGACCCAGGCCCGCGCCTTCGGCCTGGTCACGAAGTCGAACCTCATCCTGGGCCTCGGTGAGACGCGCGAGGAGGTCTCGCAGGCCCTGCGCGACCTGCACGCCGCCGGCTGCGAGCTCATCACGATCACGCAGTACCTGCGTCCGTCGGCGCGTCACCACCCCGTCGAGCGGTGGGTCAAGCCCGAGGAGTTCGTCGAGCTGCAGCAGGAGGCCGACGAGATCGGCTTCTCCGGCGTGATGTCCGGTCCGCTGGTCCGCTCGTCCTACCGTGCCGGAAGGCTCTACCAGCAGGCGATGGACGCCCGGGCCTGACGTAGAATCGCCCTCATGTCCAGCCCCGCCCCCGCCGTGCCCGCCGGTCGCCTCGCGCAGTTGCGCCAGGCATACCGAATGACGAAGAAGACCCAGCCGCGCATCGGCCTGCTCCTGGTGGGCGTCTTCGTCCTCACCGCCGCCGTCGTGGCCGCGCTCGGCGTGCTGCTGATGGGCACGGGCTGGTTCGCCATCGTCATCACCGTCATCCTGACCCTGACGGTCTCGCTGCTGGTCACGATGATCGTCTTCGGCAAGCGCGCCGAGCGGTCGATGTACGAGCAGGCCGAGGGCCAGCTGGGCGCAGGTGCCGGTGCGCTGCAGATGCTGCGCCGTGGCTGGGACGTCAAGCCCGCCGTCGCCTTCACCAAGCAGCAGGACGTCATCCACCGCCTCGTCGGCCGCCCCGGCGTGGTCCTCGTCGGCGAGGGCCAGCACGCGCGGGTGAAGAACCTGCTCGGCTCCGAGGTCAAGAAGCACCAGCGGATCGTCGGCGACAGCGTGCCGGTGACCACCCTCATCGTCGGCCGCGGCGACGGCGAGGTGCCCCTGCCCCAGCTGGTCAAGCGGGTCAAGAAGCTGCCGAAGGCGATCAAGCCCGCCCAGCAGACCGACGTGCTCTACAAGCTCAAGGCACTCGACGCGATGCGTCCGGCCGCTCCGATGCCGCGGGGTCCGATCCCCACGAGCATGAAGGGCGCCCGCAAGGCGATGCGCGGCTGATCAGGCCCGCACGACCTTGCTGCCGGCCGCGAGGTCGTGCAGCCCACGCTTGTCGTCGGTCATGATGATGGCCGGGAGGACGAGGCTGAGCAGCAGGGTGCGCAGCACCGCCCGCGGGATCCCGATGGGCCGGCCGTCGGGGTTGATGAGGCGCAGCCCCATGATCCGCTTGCCGATCGAGAAGCCCACCAGGCCGAGCAGGATCGCGACCTCGACCAGGAACACCCCGTTGATGATCAGCTGGTCGCGGATGCCCTCCGGCGGGAACCGCACCCCGATGGCGCCGAAGATCGCGACGGCGGACAGGGAGGCGATGACCCAGTCGATGAGCAGCGCGACGAGGCGCCGGCCCAGCGAGGGTTCGTCGTGGATCTCGGGCACGGCTCCAGCCTAGGCAGCGCCGGCGGCGTCCCGGTGTCCGGGCCGCCGGCGCCGCCCCTGCCTACGACCTCGGCAGGCTCGTGGCCTGCGGCGCCTCGTCGACCTGCTCGCCGGTCGTGCCGAACGAGGTGAAGAGCTGCAGGGTGAGCTCCTCCGTGGCGTGGCCACGCTTCTTCAGGCAGGACCGCGGCACCTTCAGCCTGATCACCTGCTCGCCCCACGTGCCGGAGACGCCCCGGCACTTCTGCTTCTTCACGTCGAAGTGGTCGAAGTACAGCAGCGCGACGCGGGCCTTCTCGCCCCGGTGCTTGCGGATCCGGACGATGTACCCGGCCTCGAAGATCTCGTACTGCGAGACCGTGAGCTCGGCCGTGCCGGACCTGCCGAGCTCGGGGATCTTCGCCGAGACCCGCACCCGGTCGGACAGGTGCGAGTAGCGCACCTTGGTGATGTCGATGCGGGCCGGGGCGTCCCCGCTCGGGTCGCGGCGCGTGGCGCTGTCGGCGGCGGCCGGCGCGGCCAGCCCGCCGACGAGCGCGGCTCCTGCGATCGCCGCGGGAATCAGCTGCGAACGTCTCATGATGAACCTCCTGGGTCCGGGCGAGGTGCCCGTCCGTCACCTCGCACGAGACGCCTCGCGCCCCGGAGATACCTCGCCGGCGACGACGGGCGAGCCCGTAACCTGCATGTAACAATCCGGTGATGGACGGGAAACTGCCTCCGCCTAGCCTCTAGGCGGACGCAGGAAGATCCCGTCCGCACCGATCTATCCGCCGCACCGCGGTCGAGGAGGCCACATGTTCGGCAATGCCGACGAGTTCTTCAAGTTTGTCCGGGACGAGGGCGTCGAGTACATCGACATCCGGTTCACCGACCTCCCGGGCATCCAGCAGCAGGTCACGATGCCGATCTCGGGCTTCGACGAGGACACCGCCGCCGAGGGCGTCGCGTTCGACGGCTCGTCGATCCGCGGGTTCCAGACGATCGACCAGTCGGACATGAAGCTGCTGCCGGACTACGGCACGGCGTACGTCGACCCCTTCCGCAACCCCAAGACGATCGCGATGGACTTCTTCGTCCACGATCCGATCACGGGCGAGGCCTACTCGCGCGACCCGCGCAACATCGCGCGCAAGGCCGAGGCGTACCTCAAGACCACCGGCATCGGTGACACGGCGTTCTTCGCCCCCGAGGCCGAGTTCTACATCTTCGACCGCGTCTCGTACGGCACCAGCCCGAACAAGAGTTACTACGAGATCCAGTCCGCCGAGTCCGCCTGGTCCACCGGTGACGACGTGGCCGACAACCGCGGCTACAAGGTCCGCTACAAGGGCGGCTACTTCCCCGTCCAGCCGACCGACCGCTTCGCGGACCTGCGCAACGACATGATGACGAACCTGTCGAACGCGGGCCTCATCCTCGAGCGCGGCCACCACGAGGTCGGCACCGCCGGCCAGGCCGAGATCAACTACCGCTTCGACACGCTGCTCAAGGCCGCGGACGACACGATGAAGTTCAAGTACCTCGTGCGCAACACCGCGTGGGCGCAGGACAAGACCGTGACGTTCATGCCGAAGCCGATCTTCGGTGACAACGGCTCGGGCATGCACGTGCACCAGTCGATCTGGAACAACGGGGAGCCGCTGTTCTATGACGAGGCCGGCTACGGCGGCCTGTCCGACACCGCCCGCTGGTACATCGGCGGCATCCTGAAGCACGCGCCCTCGCTGCTGGCGTTCACCAACCCGTCGGTGAACTCCTACCGACGCCTGGTGCCGGGCTTCGAGGCGCCGATCGCGCTGGTCTACTCGGCCCGCAACCGCTCCGCCTGCGTCCGCATCCCGATCACGGGTGCCAACGCCAAGGCCAAGCGCATCGAGTTCCGCTGCCCCGACCCGTCGAGCAACCCGTACCTGGCGTTCTCCGCGCTGCTGCTCGCCGGCATCGACGGCATCAAGAACAAGATCGAGCCGCCGGCCCCGATCGACAAGAACATCTACGAGCTTCCGCCGGAGGAGTACGCCGAGATCGACATGGTCCCGACCTCGCTCGGCGCCGTGCTCGACGCGCTCGAGGCCGACCACGAGTTCCTGACGGTGGGCGACGTGTTCACGCCCGACCTGATCGAGACGTGGATCGAGTACAAGCGCCAGGAGGAGATCCTCCCGATCGCGCTGCGCCCGCACCCGCACGAGTTCGAGCTCTATTACGACATCTGATCTGAGGGTTTCACCCTCTGTCAGCAGTCCGCGAGAACGGCCCCTGACCTGCACAAATGCCTTTCGGCGTCTGTCAGCGTCAGGGGTCGTTCTTCATTGTTCTGCGGCCCCACCGCGGCCCCAGCGCCAGCGGCACTGACTCGACCAGCGCTGGGCACCTCGGGGGTACAGGATGACGATCAACCCCGGCCGGTCCGGGTCCTCGGCCGAGGGTTCCCGAGCGTACGGCCAGCGATTCGGCGAACGAGATCACGTGCGCCCGCCGTGGGAGGTCGGCCAGCCTGGAGGTACGGACGCACCACGGCGAGGGGGAGGTCGAGGAGGACGAAAGCGATCTCGTCGGCATCTGCCTCAGAAGAGACCGCGATGCTGCGGGCAAGGCGTGCGGTCGCGTCGCGGCGGGCTTTCTCGGCGGCTTCCTCGTGTTGGATCAGGTCCGGCGGCCAGGCGTCTGGCATGAAGGCGCTGCGACCAGCGTGGAGGACCGCAGCTTCGGCGAGGTGCTCACGGCACCACTCGACACACCAGACTGCCGCCTTGATCACGTCAGCGGCGTCTGGCTCATCGCCGAGCACCTCTGCCAGCCCGTCACCGAATCGCGCGGCCGTTCGAATCCACATCGCCGCGAGCAACGACGCACGGTCCGGGAAGCGGTGGTAGACCGATCCACTGGGCGCACCCGCCTCTCGAGCGACACCAGACATCGTGACGACACCTGGACCGCCGCTGGCGAAGAGCGCAACCGCAGCGTCGAGCAACGAGTCGGTGGTGTGCTGAGCAGTCCGCGCCATAGCAATAGAGACTACCCTCTAGTACTTTTGTAGAGACAACTCTCTATAACGAGCTGGAGGTGTCCTGATGAGTTGGGACATGACGACCGACGACGGCGTGGCCGTCGTCACGATGAGCACGAACAAGGTCAATGCGCAGACCGAGGAGATGCCGCCGTGCGCAGTCGTCCTGACGGGGACGGGGAGCATCTTCTCGGCCGGCCTGGATCTGAAGTACACGTTGCCGCTGTTCGCGACGTGTGACCGCGAAGCGATCGACGCTTGGTTCGAGCGCTACCGGGCCACCAACGTCCGACTGTTCAGCTTCGGTCGCCCCCTGGTCCCCGCGGTGGACGGCTACGCCTACGCCGGCGGACTGATCACTGCCTTGTGTTGCGACTATCGCATCGGCGTACACGGCGAGTCGAAGTTCGCTCTCAACGAGGTGCCGATCGGCATCTCGATGCCGGCGGTGCACTCGGAGATCATTCGCCACGCGATCGGGACGCCGAATGCCTCGCTGACGACGATATTCGGTGAGACCTTCGGCACCGAAGATGCGTTGCGGCTTGGCCTGGTTCATCAGCTCGTCGAGGCCGACGATCTGCTCGACGTCGCAATCGCTCGGGCCCGCGTAACGAACAGCGCCCTCAAGGCCTACGCCTTGGCCAAGCAGGGACTTCAGGCGCCGACGATGTGGATCATCGAGAATCTGGCCGACCCCTTCGACCGGTCCACCGGAGATGACTTCACCGACCCGGGCAGCCCGGAGGCCCAACGGGAGAAACTGGCCACGCTCACCGCGCCGAATGCGAAGGAGATCGATCGATGATCGTCGACGTGTGGATGCAACACCCCACCGAGCGGTTCAGTCAGCACGACATGTTTGCCTCACTTCGGCGGTGGACGAACGCAGATGAGTCAGCCGCAGTCCCCGGCATCGACATGACGATTGCCGCTATGGATGCCGGCGGCGTCGACTTCGGCTTGCTCTCGGCATGGTCCCGCCCAACAACGCTCCACTGATCAGCAATGACGAGGTCGGGGAATGGGTCACCGCCCACCCCGACCGGTTCGCTGGACTGGCTTGCGTCGACCTCGACAAACCCATGGAGGCTGTCCGCGAACTCCGCAGGACCGTTACCGAACTGGGGTTCAAGGGCCTGCGTGTCGTGCCATGGCTGTGGCAGGCACCGCCCACCGATCGGCGCTACTACCCGCTCTACGCGGCCTGCATCGACCTCGGGGTCCCGTTCTTCACCCAGGTCGGCCACACCGGACCGCTACGCCCCTCCGAGACCGGACGTCCCATCCCCTACATCGACAAGGTCGCGCTCGACTTCCCTGAACTGGTGATCGTCTGCGGACACATCGGCTACCCCTGGACCGAGGAGATGATTGCCGTGGCCCGAAAGCACGAGAACGTCTACATCGACACCTCGGCCTACACGACCCAGCGGCTACCTCGCGAACTGGTGGACTTCATGCGCACCGGGACCGGGAGCCGCAAAGTGCTGTTCGGCACGAACTATCCGATGATCCAACCCGCCCATGCCCTGGACGGCCTCGCCCAGCTCGACCTCAGCACCGAGCAGCGCGCCGCGTACCTCGGCGGCAACGCCAGCCACCTCCTGGGCCTACGAGCGAAATGACTGTTCCGCGGCACCCCAGCATGGGCTGCGGGTGCCGTGGACCGGCATGCGAATGCTCCTAGCGTTCAGCCAGGGCGAGGTAGCAAAGGGAGCGGTCTGTGCTGCTGACGTCGCGCAAGAAGAAGGCGTTGGGACGCAACTACTTCAACACCTTGCTCTGGCGTCCTGCTCTCAAGAGCGCTGGCGTGCCCGACCTCCGCGAGAACGGGCGCCACGCGCTGCGGCATTTCTTCGCCCATACCGCACTCCACGAGGGCGAGACCATCACGGCAGTCAGCGAGTACCTCGGCCATGCGGAATCGGCTTGACACTCCGGACCGACACCCACCCGATGGAAGGCAGCTCCGAGCGGCAACAAGCGGGCCATCGACGCCGCATCCTTGGCAAACACGAAAGCGACCCGCAAGCGGAGCCAATCTGCCGGACCACTCCGATACTTACGCTTGTCGTTAGTATCGTTTCACGTTAGGGTTGTGTCGTGATTCGGTCCTTCAAGAACACCGACACCGAGAAGGTCTGGAATCGCGAACACGTCCGAGCCTTCGGACCCGAACTACAACGGGCCGCACAGAAGAAGCTCCGCCTCCTCAGCGCAGCCTCCGAACTGAACAGCCTGCGAGTGCCGCCCGGCAACCGTCTGGAGAAACTGGTCGGGGACCGCGCCGGACAGCACTCCATCCGCATCAACGACCAGTACCGAATCTGCTTCAGCTGGACCGACACCGGTCCCACCGACGTCGAGATCACCGACTACCACTGACCGAGCGAGAGAGGAGAACCCGACCATGGCTGCAACATCGAAGGCACACGACCCGATCACGCCGGGCGAGATCCTGCTGACCGAGTTCCTGGAGCCACTGGGCATCACCCAGTACCGCCTCGCGCAGGCCACCGGGCTCCCCCAGACCCGGATCAGCGAGATCGTGCGCGGCAAGCGCTCCATCACCACCGACACCGCCCTGCGACTGTCCAAGGCGCTCGGCGTCGACGACCGGTTCTGGATCAACATCCAGACCGACTACGACCTCGAAGTCGAGCGCGACCTCCACGGCGCCGAACTGGCCAAGGTGACCAGACTGGTGGCGAGCTGAAAGTCGGTCGCCGGAGGCCCACCGCGGCCACAGCACCAGCCAGAAACCCGTTTGCGCAGGTCAGCCCGGGTGCACCCGTCACTACTACGACATCTGACCTGCTCGGAGCGACCAACGGTGACGACTGCGTGCTCAGGCGCCGTCGGGAAGCAGCACGAACCGAATGGGGTTGCCGTCCTTGCGCTCGAGTGCCTTGATGGCCTCGGGCGCCTGGGACAGCGGGAAGGTGCGAGTCACGCTGGAGCCGAAGTCGAGACGGCCGAGTTCCAGCAGACGTACCAGCTGCGGAACGAATTCTGGACCCGAGCCGTAGTGGCCGCGGATCTGGAGCTTGCGGAACGTGTACTCGAAGTCCGGTTGGGTCTCGATCGGCTTACCGCTGATCCCGGTGACGATGAGCCGACCTCCGCGGCGCAGGGAGGCGAGCGCCTGGGTGCGCACCGGGGCCACGCCGGCGAAGTCGAGGGCGACGTCGAGGCCGTCAGGCACCTGCTCGCTGAGCAGGCTCTCCAGGTCCTCGGGTGCCACGGCGAAGTCGGCGCCCAGCGCGAGGGCTCGTGTGCGAGCGGCCTCCAGTGGGTCGATGGCGATCACGGGGGCCGCGCCGGCGAAGCGGAGCAACTGCACCCCGTGGGCGCCGAGGCCGCCGAGGCCCCAGATGCCGACCGACTCGCCCGCGCGGATCTCGGCGGTGGCCGAGATCGCGGCCCAAGGCGTCGAGACCGCGTCCGGGATGATGCACGCCTGCTCGAAGCTGAGGCTGTCGGGGATCGCGATCACCGCACTTTCGACGCTGATCGCGTAGTCGGCGTACCCGCCGTCATAGTCGACGCCCCGCGTGAGCACCTGCCCCTCGGCGGTCTGGTGACCGGCTTGGAGAACGACTCGCTGACCCACGCTGAACCGGGTCACGCCTGGGCCGGTGGCATCGATGACGCCGGCCACTTCGTGACCGAGCGTGACGACGTCACCCTCGAGGAAGAGGGGGCTGATCGTGCCGTCGGCCAGGTGGACGTCGGAGAGGCAGACGCCGGCCGCCTTCACCGCGATCCGGACCTCCCCCGCCTTCGGCTCGGGAACAGGGACGTTCTCGACGGAGAGTTCATGCGTGGCGACGTTGAGTCGCACCGCAGTCATGGTGGTTGACACTTGCATTCCTTTCAATGTTTCTTTCTCGCCTAGCTCACGCTCAGGCGAAGGACATCCCCCGCGTTGGCGGTTCCCGAGGGGGAGCTGCCGGGACCCGGGCGCTCAGTCGGGAAGCAGTCCGGAGTCCGAGAGCAGTTGACCGACCTCGGTGTGGTCGAGCTTGTCGATGACTCGGCTGCGGAAGAAGTTCGGACCGGGCACGTGGATCTCCTCCCCGTCTCGAAGCCGACTCGTCGCGTTCAGCAGACTGCGGACGTCGTAGGTCGAGTTGAAGACCTCGGGAACGCCGCGCTCGATGTCGAGAAGCGTGTAGACGGCCTCCATCGGCGTACGCACGGAGTACTCGGTGGTGAAGATGCAGTCGCGCTGCGCGGACTCGGCGAACTGGCCGATGAACGCGAAGTTGACCGAGCCCTCGGGCACGACGTCGGGCCGATCGCCGGCCTGGCGCGGCATGAAGAACGAGGTCACGTAGGGCATCATCACGGGCACGGTCTTGGCGCCGCTGGCGGCGAGCTCGGGGATGTCCTCGACCGGGACGCCGAGGTGGTAGAGCCACTCGGCGGTGATCTCCTCCCCGGTGCACTCCTGCATCGGCTTCTTGACGTAGTCGCCGGGCACGTCCACGAACAGCGAGTAGACCCACACCACGATCTCCTCGGCCGACTGCTGCTTGAAATGCGGCTGCCGGTTGACGGTCCAGCTCAGCAGCCAGCTGGAGTCCCGGGCGGTGACGATGCCGCCGGTCACGACCTTGCCGCTGAAGGGGTCGCGCTTGCAGACACGTTGGATGTACTCGGGGATCCGGCGATCCAGGGTCGTGACGGTGGCGGACTCCCACTTGGTCTCGGGGATGTGGGCGCCGAAGACGTCGGGGCGTCCGAAGGCGGGGTCGTTGGCGGCGATGCGACGCCACAGGTCCCAGGCGGGCGCGGGGCCCTCGTCGAGCTCGGCAGGGGTGTGGTGGTCTCCGTTGACGGAGTTCTCGGTGAGCGACCCGATCGTCATGAACAGCAGGTCGTCGACTCCGAGGTCGACACCGCCGGGCTCACCGTCGCGCACCCAGTGCAGCCGGGTGGCCTGCTTGGCCTGCTTGGTGATGTCGAAGTCGACGTCGGTGACCTCGGTGCCGAAGTGGAAGGTGACGCCTTGGTCGAGCAGCCAGCGGTAGAGCGGCAGCACGAGAGACTCGTACTGGTTGTACTTGGTGAACTTCAGCGCCGAGAAGTCCGGGAGCCCCCCGATGTGGTGGATGAAGCGGTGCAGGTAGAGCTTCATCTCCAGCGCGGAGTGCCACTCCTCGAAGGCGAACATGGTGCGCCAGTACAGCCAGAAGTTGCTGGCCAGGAAGTCGGGACCGAACACCTCGTCGATTCGCTTGTTCTCCATCTCCTCCCGAGTGGCGAGGAAGACCTTCACGACGTCCTTCTGAGCCTTGTCGTTGAGGGTGAAGAGACCATCGGTGCGCGCGTCGAGGCCTTGCTTCTCGGTGACCCGCTGGAGGGAGTAGTTGGGGTCATCGCGGTTGAGCCAGTAGAACTCGTCCAGCACGCTGGCGCCCTCGATCTCGATCGAGGGGATGGACCGGAACAGGTCCCACAGGCATTCGAAGTGGTCCTCCATCTCCCGGCCCCCTCGGATCACGAAGCCCTTCTTGGGCTCCTTGATCCCGTCGAGTGCGCCGCCGGGAAGGTCGAGTCGCTCCAGGATCGTGATCTTGGAGCCGTCCATCTGACCGTCGCGGATCAAGAACGCCGCACCCGAGAGGGAGGCGAGACCCGCGCCGACGAACCAGGCCGTCTTGTCCTCCACTCCGACCGGCTTGCGGGGCCGGGCGAACGCCTCATAGTTGCCACTGGTGTATCGCATGTGCCTCATCCCTTCTTCTCGGTGGTCTGCTGGTCGGGGCTCGACTGGTCGGGGGACGGGTAGGCGTAGAAGCCCTCGCCGCTGGCGATTCCGAGCTTGCCCTGGTCGATGTAGCGCTCTTTGAGCCAGGCGGCGATCTGCTGGTCGGTCTCGTCGCCGTGGGAGAGGATGTTGTACGGCGTCATCAGTCCGATCACGTCGTAGATCTGGAACGGACCCAGCGGCGCGCCCGTCCCGATCCGCCAGACCTTGTCGACGTCCGCAGGCTCGGCGTACCCGAACGCGGCGAGTCCGGCGGCCGCATTGAGGAACGGCACCAGCAGGGAGTTGAGCACGTAGCCAGCCTTCTCCTTGTGGATCGGGATGGCCACCATGCCGATCTCGCCGGCGAACTCGACGACGCGATCGAAGACCGCGGGGTCGGTCTGTGCGGTGCCCATCACCTCGGCGGTGTTGTACTTCCACACCTGGTTGGCGAAGTGCAGGGCGAGGAACCGGTCCGGTCGTCCGGTGGCATCCGCAAGGTCGCTGGGCAGCAGCGTCGAGGAGTTGGTGGCCAGCACGGTCCGCTCCGGAAGGAGCTCGGAGAGCCTGCGATAGGTCTCCTGCTTGATCGAGAGGACCTCGGGGATCGCCTCGATCACCAGGTCCGCGTGCTCGGCCGCCTGCGCCAGGTCGGTGGTGAGCGTGATCGAGGCGCGCGCCGCCGCGGCGGCTCTGGTCACCCCGGGCGCTTCGGCCTCGTAGACCTCGACCAGGTCGTCGAGCCGTTCGGTGGCGGTCGCGAGAGCGCGGTCGTCGATGTCGTAGGCGGTCACCTCGAAGCCGTGGCTTGCGGCCTGGAAGGCGATCTGGGCGCCGAGAACCCCGGTGCCCAGGACTGTGACGTTGGTGAAGCTGCTGCTCATGATCGGGTCCTACTCCTGTGATTGCTGGTGCTGATCTGGTCTGGTCGCCGCGCTGCTGATGCTGACAGCGTCCGTGGTGCCTGGGGTGCCGGTGGTGCCGCGTCGGCTTCGCGCCGATCGCCGGTCAGGGCGGCCCGCCAGGTCGCGTCGTCGTGCCGATACGGCCTGGTCGTCCTGACCAGTCGGGTGACGAGTTCGGCGACCTCGGCGGGGTGGGTGCGGTGTGGATAGTGGCCGGCTGTGCGCAGCTCGACGGCGAGTGCGGAAGGCAGCTGCGCGGCGCGAGCGGCCGTTTGCTGCTGTGCTGGTGGGATCACGGGATCGCGTGCGCCCCACACCATCAGCATCGGGAGGTCGGCGAACGCCGGCAGCCGGGACACGGCGTCGACGCGTTGGCCGCGATGGTCGATGACGCTCCGCGCAGTCTGGAGGAACGTACGACGGTGTCCGGAGTCGCGAAGCCGGCGCAGGTCATCGGTGATCGCGGTGGTCTCCGCGCGGCTCGCCGCCCACCAGGTCGCGGGTCGCAGCAGGGTCTCCTGGACACGCCGGGGCGCCCTGCTCGCGCCCCACAGCGCCGCGGACGAGCCGGGAACCGTACTGACGATGCGGAGGCCCGCGGCCACCTCCGCGCCCAGGCCCGCGCTCCCGATCAGGCCCAGTCGCTCGGTCCGGTCCGGGAACTGGTAGGCGAACTGCATCACGACCCCGCCCCCCAGGCTGTGCCCGATCAACGTCGCGCTCCGCAGGCCAACGGCCACCATCAGATCGCGGATCGCGGAAGCGGCCGCGCCCACCGAGTGATCCCCGTGTCCGGCCTGTGAGGTGCCGTGCCCGGGTAGATCAGGTGCAAGGACGTGGAAGTCGGTGGGCAGATGGTCCACGAGACGCGTCCAGGCATCGTGGGTCCCGCCGAGCCCGTGCACGAGGACCACTGCTGGGCCGGATCCCGGGCGCTCGAGATAGCCGACCTCGTGGCCCCACAGCTCGATCCGCCTCATCTCGCAGTCCGACGCCGACGTCGATCCTCCCGGCCGCATGCGATCACACCCCCGCGCCGACCGGCTCGTCGGTGGACTCGTCGTCACCGGCACGGTCCGCAGCCGGCTCACCCAGGGTGTGGGTGATCGTGATCGCCAGAACCGAGCCGATCACCAGGTAGGCCACCAGGACCCACAGCTCCCACCCCACTCCCCCGGCACCGAAGTAGACGGTGTCGCGCACCAGCTCCGTGACGGCCCCGGTCGGGATGAAGGGGCCGATCGCGCTCCAGAATCCCGGGAGCAGACTCGACTGATACGGGCCGCCTGCGCTGGGATTGCCGAGCACCACGAACAGCAGCACCGCCGCACCGATGCCGAACGTGCCCAGCACGGCCTGCAGCCCCACCGTCGCGGCCGCGACAGCGAACACCGTCAGGGACCCGACCAGTCCAAGCGGCAGCACATGTCCGGTCCAGACGTCCAGGCCTGGTCCGACGATCGACGCACCTCCGAAGCCCAGGAGCAGGGCGTAGGGCACCAGGAACCCGAGACGCACCACCGCGTGGCGCCGCGTCGTCGCCCTCGCCCCCTCGGCGATCGCGAGAAGGCTGGCGACCAGGTAGCCGCCGACGACCCAGCCCACCGCCAGGTAGAACCCCGTCAGACCACGAGCATCACCCTCGGCCACCGGAACCAGATCGGTCACCGTGAAGGTACGGCCTTGCGCGTGGGCGACACCCTCGACAACCTGCTCGACGGCGGTGACGACGGATGCGCCGCCGCCCGAGGCGACATAGAGCACGTCGGAGTCACCCGCCGGATCGATCACGAGCCCGGCGCTCGCGCCGCCATCTCGAACCGCCTCTCGCACCGCATCGGCCGAGCCTGCGGCACTGGCTTCAAGCGGCGCGCCCTCGAGCCCGTTGAGCTGTGCCACCACGCGATCGACAGCCGCCTCACCGTTCGCGGACGTCGAGGAAACCTGGACGGGGACGCCGTGCGGCGTGGGGTCATGGAACGCGGCCGCGTAGCTGTAGATGAAGCCCAGGGAGAGCAGCAGCGTGCCGAAGAGCAGCGCCACCGTCCGGGGCGCGACCGACAGCCGCAGCTCACCGCGCCAGGAGTCAGGAAAACGAGGACTGCCCATACCACGGACGATACGATGCAAAACGTATTCAATGCAATACGTATTATTGTGGTCGTCGTCATAACGTTGAAGCGAGGCGGGACCGCCACATGACGGTTGACTCGCAGGGCGAAGGGAAGCATCGCGATGGCCGGGGCCGAGACACGTAGTCCACTGCGGACCAGGCGACGCGAAGAGACGCGCGCTCGCCTGGTCCGGGCCGCCGGTGAGCTCTTCGACGAGACCGGCACCACCGGCGCCGGCGTCAACGACGTCTGCTCCCGCGCCGGCTACACCCGTGGCGCGTTCTACTCGAACTTCGCCTCCATGGACGAGCTCTACCTCGCCGTCTGCGACGACCGGGCACGAGCCTTGCTGGACCGTCTCGAAGCAGCCATCGACGAGCGCATCACCGCGCGCCCGGGTCCGCTCGACCTCGACCACGCAGTCAGCGAGGTCGTGGAGGTCCTACCGCTCGACCCCTCCTGGGTCGCAGCACGCAGTGTGTTCATCGCCCAAGCCGCCGCCCGACCGATGGCCGCCGACCTCTTGCGCCGACACCACGAAGACCTCGTGGATCGCCTCGGCCCACTCGGCACCGCGAGCCTGCGCGCGGCCCGGCGAACGTCAACCGTGCCGGAGTCGGCACTGGCCGAGGCGATGCTCGCCGCCTACGACGGCGCCATGCTGCACGCTGTCCTCTACCCCGACCGTGCCCACGCCTTCCTCCAGAGCGCTGTCAGGGCCGTCCTCCTCGGCTCCTCGTCGGCCAGTCCCTGAGGCAAGGCGCACCGCCACCGGGCGGGTGGCACGGTGGGGCGCTGGCGCACTCGACCGTGCCGAACGCCACGGCCGTCCCGATCGCGTGATGCGGCCGGCTGCCCCGCAACGGCGAGATCATCGACGTGGAGCAGCCGCCCGACGAAGAGGAGCCACGATGACCGAGGTGCTGCGGTACGCCGCGTTCACGACCGACCAGGGCGGCGGCAACCCCGCCGGCGTGGTCCTGGACGCGCACGGCCTGTCCGACGCGGAGATGCTCGCGATCGCGCAGGACGTCGGCTACTCCGAGACGGCCTTCCTCGTGGCGGGCGGATCGAAGGACGGCGAGGTCGCGGCGGACGTGCGGTACTTCAGCCCTGTCGCCGAGGTCGCCTTCTGCGGGCACGCCACGGTGGCCACCGCGGTCGCCCGGGCCGAGCGCCACGGCCCCGGAGCCCTCCGGCTCAGCACCCCCGCGGGGCCGGTCAGCGTCGACACCCGGCTCGAGGACGGGCACCTCGTCGGCACCCTCACGTCTCCCCCGGCGCATACGCGCCCCGTGGACCCGGAAGTCCTGGACGAGGCGCTGAACGCCCTCCGATGGAGCCGCGACGACCTCGACCCCGCCTACCCCGCGCACGTTGGGTTCGCCGGCAACGACCACCTCCTCGTGGCCGTTCGCGACCGCGCGACGCTGGCTGCGCTCGACTACGACTACGCCGCCCTCCAGGCGCTCATGGCGCAGGAGCGGTGGACGACGGCCCACCTGTTCTGGGCCGAGGACGTCACCACCTTCCACGCCCGCGACCCGTTCCCGCCGGGCGGCGTGATCGAGGACCCTGCCACAGGCGCCGCCGCAGCGGCCTTCGGCGGGTACCTGCGCGACCTCGCGCTCGTCCCGCTCCCGTCACGCGTCACGATCCACCAGGGGCACGACATGGGACGGCCGAGCGAGCTGCTGGTCGACCTCGTCGAGGACGCGGAGACCGTCGCCGTCAGCGGCCGCGCCGCCCCGATCGAGCAGTCCGGCTCCGGCGCCTGACCCGTGCCGTCCCTGCCCCCCATGCCCGCCGAGTAGATTCGATGGGTGTCCGACAAGCGCCCCCGGCGTACCTTCGCCGTCATCAGCCACCCCGACGCGGGCAAGTCCACGCTCACCGAGGCACTCGCGCTGCACGCCCGCGTGATCAACCAGGCCGGCGCCGTCCACGGCAAGGACGACCGCAAGGCGACGGTCTCGGACTGGATGGACATGGAGAAGGCGCGCGGCATCTCCATCACGTCGGCGGCGCTGCAGTTCGTCTACCGCGACCACGTGGTCAACCTCGTCGACACCCCGGGCCACAGCGACTTCTCCGAGGACACCTACCGCGTGCTCTCGGCCGTGGACTCCGCCGTGATGCTGGTCGACGCCGGCAAGGGGCTCGAGCCGCAGACCCTCAAGCTCTTCCGCGTGTGCGCCCTGCGCGGCATCCCCGTCATCACCGTCATCAACAAGTGGGACAGGCCCGGCCTGTCGCCGCTGGCGCTGATGGACGAGATCGAGAAGCAGATCAAGCTGCGCCCCACTCCCCTGACCTGGCCGGTGGGCGAGGCGGGCGACTTCCGCGGTGTCCTTGACCGCCGCACGGGCGAATTCGTGAAGTACACGCGCACGGCCGGCGGCGCCGAGCGCGCGCCCGAGCGCCGGATGACGGCGTCCGAGGTCGAGGACGTCGACGCCGATGTCTGGGCCGCCGCGATGGACGAGAGCGAGCTGCTCTCGCTCGACGGCGCCGACCACGACCAGGAGCGCTTCCTCGGCGGCGAGACCACGCCGGTCATGTTCGCCTCGGCGCTGCAGAACTTCGGCGTGGCCCAGCTGCTGGAGCTGCTGCTCGAGCTGGCGCCCGGACCGGGCGCCACCGCCGGGGTCGACGGCACGGTCCGCGAGGTCGACGACGCCTTCAGCGCGTTTGTGTTCAAGGTGCAGTCCGGCATGAACAGCGCCCACCGCGACCGCCTGGCCTACGCACGGGTGGTGTCGGGGACCTTCGACCGCGGCATGATCGTCACCCACGCCTCGACCGGCCGGCCCTTCGCCACGAAGTACGCCCAGGCCGTCTTCGGCCGGACCACCTCCTCGGTCGAGCAGGCGTCGCCGGGCGACATCATCGGCTTCGTCAACGCCCAGGCGCTGCGTGTCGGCGACACGGTCTACGACGGCGACCCGATCGACTACCCGCCGGTGCCGAGCTTCGCGCCCGAGCACTTCATGACCGCGACCGCCGCCGACATCGGCCGGTACAAGCAGTTCCGCCGCGGCATCGAGCAGCTCGACCAGGAAGGCGTCGTCCAGGTCCTGCGATCGGACCTCCGCGGCGACCAGAGCCCGGTCCTCGCCGCCGTCGGCCCCCTGCAGTTCGAGGTCGTCGAGGAGCGGATGAAGAACGAGTTCAACTCGCCGATCCGGCTCTCGCGCCTGGACTACCAGGTGGCGCGGCGCACCGACGCCGACGGCGCGCGCGAGCTGGCCGGCACGCGCAGCATGGAGATCCTGCAGCGCACCGACGGCACCTACCTGGCGCTGTTCACCGACAAGTGGCGCGCGAACAAGGTCGCCCGCGACAACCCCGACGTCCTGCTCGAGGAGCTGCCCGCCGGCGGCAACTGACCTCGGTCCTGCCAGGACACGGGGTGGGAGTGAAGCAAACATCTGCGTGATCGCGCTTCTCGCTGCCAGCATGTCCACATGGGGCTGTCCACGTGGTTGAAGGATCTTCGCGAGTTGGCCGACGCCAAGGAAGCGGAGAAGCGAGTGAAGAAGTGGTCATCGTTCCGCGCCTCGTGCCAGTGGCTGGTTGACGTCGAGTCCAATCCGGACGTCGACATCACCGGATCTCCGAGCGCGATGATTCCCCGGGTCGACGGCTTCGCCAGCGAACTGCGCCCCGTGGTCATGACCGCTGAAGAGCTGGTCGTCCGACTCACTGGGACGGACCCCTCGGTCGTACCTGACGTTCTCCTCGGATTCGGTTTACCTCCGTCCACCGACTCGGCGTGGCTCATGCGAATTCGTGATGCTGCCGAGGTCCTGGTTCAGAGGTCGAACGCCTTGATGGTGGCGTGGCCGGTCTCCCCCGCGGAGGAACGTGAGGAACAAGCCGCCGATGTCGCGGCGGCCGCAAAGCGCCTCATCTCGACGCTCCGCGACGCGTAGAAGACGTTCGCTTCGCTCGAAGAGGTGAGGCATTCGGGTACCCGAACGGCGCCGGCGGCATCATCGTTCGTCTCACCCCAGCGCGGCGACGAAGTGCTGGGTGAAGCGCTCGTAGAAGGCGTCGTGGTCGTCGACGACGGGCACCTTGTTCGGGGGCAGCGGCGCCATGAAGTCGAAGTGGCCGACGCCCTCGTAGCGGCGCAGGTCGAGACCCGCGAGAGCCGCGCTCAGGACCTCGGCCGACTCCGGCGGCGTCACGTCGTCCTCGGAGCCGACGAAGGCGGTGACCGACACGGTCACGTCGGTCAGCGCGTCGGGGCCGCGGAACCAGCCGGCCGCCGGGGCCAGCACGACCACCTTGGCGATGCGGGGCACGCTGGGGACCTCGATCAGGCGTCCGTCGAGATCACGAGGCCGCCCGCCCGCCAGGCTCACGGCCGCGAAGCCGCCCAGCGAATGGCCGGCCGCCACCACGGGCAGTTCGTCGCGCGCGATCTCGGACAGGAGCGCCTGGAGCGCCGCGACCCTCCCGCGCAGCACGTCGTCCGGGTAGGACTCGGCCAGGTCGTGCGCCGGCGCGGCGACGATGAACCCGGCCTCGTTCGCCGCGGTGAGCAGGCGTTCGTACCGGGTCGGATCGCCGCCGGCTCCGGGGGCGAAGAGCAGGATGCCGCGGGCTGCGTCGTGCGTCAGCAGGAACGGGATCATGCTCGCACCCTACGGAGCGTCGAGCACGGGCGCTCGTGGAAGCGATGGGTCCGCGCGACCTGAACCCGCCGCGTCCGAGTTGCTCCGTCGGTCGACGCTCAGGCGGGTGTGACGAGCCGGTAGCGCACGTGCGCGACGCCGTCGCCCTCGATGACGCGCACCTGCTCGAGGGTCACCGGACCGATCTCGTCGAGCAGCCGGACGCCGCCGCCCAGCAGGACCGGCGCGAGGCTGAGCTGGATCTCGTCGACGGCCCCGGCCTCGAGGCCCTGGCGCGCCACGTCGGCGCCCGCCAGCGAGATCACACCGTCGCCGGCCGCCTCGCGCGCCAGCGCGAGGGCACGCTCGAACCCTTCCGTCACGAAGGTGACGCGCGGGCTCCAGGTCCCCCGGCGATGTAGCCGTCGAGCGAGACGCTGAGATCGATCATCACGGTGCCCATGGCGGTCCTCCCCCGGCAGCGATCCCACCACCGTCGTCGCCGTCGGGGAAGGCCTGACATGCCACCGGGGCCGAACCGTGCCACGGTGAAGGGATGCATCCCGCACGTACCTGGCTCCTCGACCGGTGGGCGCACCATCCGCGCATCGCCCTCGCGTTGCGGGCAGCGTGCGCGGCCGCGATCGCGTGGACCCTCGTGCGGTTCGTGCCCGGAGCCCAGGACTACCCGTACTACGCGCCGTTCGGCGCGATCATCGCCACGACGTCCACGCTGGCGGGTTCCGTCCGCGAGTCGCTGCAGGCCGTCGGCGCGATCGTCGTCGGCGGCACGATCGCGTGGCTGGTCGACCTCGTCACCGGGGACGCCGCTCCCCTCACGGTGGGGATCGTCGTGCTGCTCTCGGTCAGTGTCGCCGGGTGGCGACCGCTGGGCGTCATGGGCGGGTGGGCGCCCACCGCCGCCCTTTTCACCCTGATCATCGGGCACGGCGAGGCGTTCTTCATCGGCGCGTACGGCGGCCTCACCCTGTTCGGCGCGGTGGTCGGGATCCTGATCAACATCATCGCGCCGCCGCTGCCGCTGGCCCCGGCCCGCCAGACGGTGGGTCGCACCCGGGGCGTGCTGGCCAAGCAGTTGCGCGAGCTCGGCGACCTGATGGTCGCGCACGAGCTCCCCACCCTCGAGCAGTGGCACCGCGAGCACACCGAGCTGCGCCGCGCCCGGACGGCGATGCGGGACGCGATGTCGCGCGTCCAGGAGTCGCGCGCCGGCAACGCGCGGGCCCGGCGACACCGCGACGCCATGGAGCAGCTCGCCGAGGAGGCCGACTCGCTCGACCGGGTCTCGCTGCTGGTGGCCGACGTCAGCGACCTCATCCTGCGCCCGCGGGGCGTGCCCAGCGAGTCGTCCGCCACCGCGACGACGCTCAGCGACTCCCTGCGCGAGCCGATCGCCAGGGCCATGCACCGGGTGGCCGACGCGCTGGACGCCTACGGTCACGGCTCGGACACCGACCCCCAGCTGGAGGCGGCGGACGCCGAGCTCCAGCGGCTGCTGCAGGCCGAGCCGGACCAGACGCACGAGCAGCTGCTGGTGCACAGCGTCGTGCTCTCGTTGAGGCGGGCGCTCGACACGTTCGTGTAGGTCAGCGGCCCCGGTTCCTGCGCCAGATGGCCGTGGTGAGGACGGTCGCGAACGTGTTCCACACCGTGTACGGCACGAGGGCCCAGCCGGCGCGCGGCGACGCCGCTCCCGCGGTGCGGGCGAGGTCGGCGGTGCTCGCGGCCAGCGCGCCGGCCACCGCGATCGACGGCGCGAGCTGCTGACCGCGGAAGAAGGAGAAGCACCACCCGGCGTTCAGCGCCATGTTGAGCGCGAGCTTGCGCCGGTAGACCGTGGCCTCGGCGGGGGTCATCATCGACTGCGCGTCCGCGGACGCCCACGCGGTGGAGGCGTAGAGCCCGGTCCAGACGATCGGGAACACCGGTCCGGGCGGTTGGATCGACGGCTTGCGCAGCGTCCGGTACCAGAGGCTCCTCATCCCGGTGGACGTCGCGACCGATCCCAGGGCCGCGGCGGCGACGGGCAGTCCGATGCTGGTGGCGAGGTTGCGAGGCTCCATGCGGCCACGTTAGGCAGGCCGTCGAGCCCTCGCGACTCGACCGCGGCCCTCCGGCCACGGCGGTGTCGGTGCCGGGTGGCATCGTCTGCGACATGGATGACGCGGACCAGAAGTCGACCTACGCCGCCGAGGACATGGTGACCACGTGGCTGGACGCCGTCTCTTCCGACACCGGCGTGGTGCAGGTCGCCGTGAGTCGTGGCGGACGGCGACGCTCCGTCGACTTCACCCCCGAGACCGAGCCGCGTTTCTCGAACCCGCCGGACGTCACGCAGTTCGTCGACCAGGTCCTGGAGCGGTTGCGTCAGCAGGCCCGCACCTACGGATCGAACTATCGCGGCCGCGAGAAGAAGCCCGTCGAGGTCCAGGCGTTCCGCGGCTGGAAGAAGGCCACGTACCGCGACGGGATGATCCTGCTGCCCGAGCGCGAGCGCGGCGGCGCCTGGGCGCTGCGCGGCCTCGTGGTCGTGCACGAGCTGGCGCACCACCTCAACACCGGCCTCGACGGCGCCATCATCGACGCGCACGGGGCCGGCTTCCGCGCCACGATGCTGCAGCTGCTCGAGGACATCGGATGGACCGAGATCGCTGCGATGCTGCGTGAGGCGCACCGCCAGCTGGGCCTCGACGGCCAGGGCCCGAGTGGCGACGGCATGCTCGCCAAGGTCGGCAAGATGCTCCGCCATGCCGAGGGCGCCGCCACCGAGGCCGAGCGCGACGCCTTCCTCACCAAGGCCCAGGAGCTGGCCACCACGCACTCCATCGAGCTCGCGGTCGCGCGCGCGGCCCACGCAGCGGGCGAGGTGTCGCCGGCCCCGCGCTTCGAGGCCGTCCGACTCGGTCACCGCGGCCAGCAGTCCAACGTGCGCTACATCGAGCTGATGCTGGCGATCGCCCGCACCAACGACTTGCGCTGCACGATCCGTGGCGACAACACGGCCGTCACGCTGTACGGGTTCCCGGGCGACATCGACGTGGCCAAGGCCCTGTACGTGTCGCTGGTCGTGCAGATGGTGGCCGACGCGGACGCCTACATCCGGTCCGGTGCCCATCGACCCGTGCACGGCCGCACCGCGCGAGCGGCGTTCTACTCGGGCTGGACCACCCGGATCGAGCAGCGCCTCCAGCGCGCCCGCTGGGCCGCGCAGGCCAGCGCGGGTGCGTACGAGCGGGGCATCGACCAGGTCACCGGCGAGCCCAGCGGCGCCCAGCTCCCGGCGCTGGTCGCCAAGGAGGTCGAGGTGCGCGACTTCTTCGACCACATGAGGCGCCAGCACGGCGTCCGCGGCACGTGGCGAGGCAGCAGCGCCGTGGCCGACGAGCGCTCGTCCGAGCACGGACGCGACGCGGCCGAACGGGCGCGCCTCGGCCGTGAGAAGGAGCTCTCGGCCTAGGCGTCCTTCTCGATCGGCCGGTCGGGATCGGCCGTCCACGCGTTGAGCGAGCCGTCGTAGACCGCGACGTCGTCTCGGCCCAGGCCCTTGAGCGCGAAGGCGACCGCGGTCGCGGCGATGCCTCCCCCGCAGTACGTGACGGGGGCGACCTTGGGATCGAGCGCGCCGACGGACTCGAACAGCGGGCGCAGCTCGTCGAGGCTCTTGAGTCGGCCCTGCTCGTCGACGAGCTCGGGGAACGGCACGTTCACGCTGCCGGGGATGCGACCCGACGCGAACGACTCGCGGTCGAGCGCGTTGATCAGCAGGACCCCCGAGTCCCGGGTCGCGGCCTCGACATCGGTGGTGCCGACGCTGCGCTCCAGATGGCGCTCGGCGGTGAAGGAGGCCGGCTCGTGCTGGACGTCGCCGGACTCGACCGGGAGGCCCGCGTCCCGCCACGCCTTCAGTCCGCCGTCGAGCACCACGACGTCGTCGTGACCCTCGAACGCGAACTGCCACCACAGCCGCGTGGCCCAGATGCCGTTGACCGTGTCGTAGGCGACGACCGTGTGCTCGTCGCCGATCCCGAGCCCGCCGATCACCCGGGCGAGCTCCTGCGACGACGTGGCCTCGAACGGCGCCTCACCGCCGTGGACGGTGAGGTCGGTGAGCTGGTCGGCGAACACCGCGCCCGGCAGGTGCGCCTGACGATAGGTCTCGCGACCGGACTCGGTGTGCGCGCCGTCGGCGTCGAACGTGAGGTGGACGGTCGCGTCGACGAGACGGATCGACGGGTCGTCGAGATGGTCGGCGACCCATCGGGCGTCGACGAGGCGGGGGTGCGAGGCGCTCATGGTGCGAGCCTAGGTCGACGGGGCGCCCCGGCCGACCGCGTCTCATCAGGCGTCGCTGCGCTCCTCCAGCTCGGCGAGGAACCCCAGCGCCCGCGGCAGCGCCTCGTCGCGCGGATCAGCACGCCCGACCGCGCCGCGCAGGACCTTGAGCGCCTGCTCCACGTCGCCCTTGCTGTCGGCCAGCACGATCGCGTTCAGCAAGGCCTCGCCGAGCCTCGACGCCGCCGGTTCCTCCCGCTCGGCCTCCTCGGGTGTCACCCGCATGAAGCGGATCCAGTTCCCCGCCGGGTCGATCAGGCTGAACCCCGTCCGGCCCTCGGCGTTCTTCCGCGGTCGGGGCCGGGTGATGCGCGGGAATCCCCTCACCAGCAGCCTGCCGTACGCCGCGCGCAGGCCGTCCGCGAACGCGCTGAAGATCGGCTCGGTGTCGTCCACCAGGACGATGCAGGTGCTGTGCGACGCCTCGGGCCGGTGTCCGGCAAGGCCGTAGTAGTGCAGCGGGAAGCCGTGCCCCTCCACGACGACGTAGGGGTTCGGCCTCACCTGCCGGTACGTGACGTCGAAGCCCAGCACGCCGAAGAACTCGGCGATCTCGTCGATGTCACCACACGGCAGGGCGGCGACGACCTGGGGCGCCATCCCTCCAGCGTGCGCCCGGACGGGCCCGCCGACAAGAGCCGGCCTACTCGTCCCGGGTGAACATCTCCTGCACCTGACGACGCATGACCTTGCCGATCTGCGAGCGCGGCAGCTCGGCGACGAACTCGATCCGCCGCGGCAGCGCGTAGCGGGCGAGGCGCTGCTCTCCATGGGCGCGCACCTCGTCGACGGTCGGCGCCTGGGCCCCGTCCTCGAGCACGAACGCGGCCAGCACGTGATCGTCACCGCCGGGCGCCCGGACGCCCACCACGGCCACGTCGGCAATGCCGGTCATCGAGCGGAGGTGCTCCTCCACGGTGGAGGGGTAGACCTTGAAGCCGCCGACGATGATCATCTCCTTGACCCGGTCGACCAGCGTCACCCAGCCGGTCGGGTCGACCTCGACGACGTCGCCCGTGCGCAGCCAGCCGCCCTCGAGCAGCTGGTGCGCGGTCTCCTCGGGACGGTTGCGGTAGCCGGCGAAGACCTGGGGTCCGCGGACCAGGAGCTCGCCGCGACGCACGCCGTCCTCGTTCGGCTCGACCTCGCGCGTGTGGTCGTCGATGTCGACGACCCTCATGTCGGTGTTGGGGAACGGCACACCCAGGGTGCCCGGCCGGCGCGTCGGCGCGCACGGGTTGCCCAGCGCGATGGGTGCGCACTCGGTCATGCCGTAGCCCTCGATGAGCAGTCCCCCGGTCAGCCGCTCCCACCGCTCGACGACCGACGGCGGGATCGGCATCGCCCCGGCGAAGCCGAGCCGCGCCTGGCGCAGGCCCTCGGTGGGCGGCCGCGACGAGGCCTCGGCGGCGGCGGCGATCCGGTCGAACATCGGCGCGACGCCGGCCATGAACGTGGCGGGGCGGCGGCCGAACGCCTTGAGCACGGTCTCGGGCTCGAAGTTCGGGAACATCACGAGCGTCGCGCCGATGTGCCCGGCCAGGTTGAGGCAGAACGTCATGCCGAAGGCGTGGAAGAACGGCAGCACGCCGTAGACCGTCTCCTCGCCCTCCCGGAAGGACGCCCACGCCTGCCCGTGCACGACGTTGGCCACGAGGTTCCGGTGCGAGAGCATCGCGGCCTTCGGCGTGCCGGTGGTGCCGCCGGTGTACTGCAGCAGGGCCAGGTCGTCGGCGCCCACGGGCGCGGCCGGTACCTCGCCCCGGGCCCGCTTGATGAGTGTGTGCCAGTCCCGGACCCCGTCCGGAACCGTGCCCAGCAGCGCCGCGCGCTTCTCCCGCGCCGCCTTCACCGGCAGCTTCAGCAGCAGTTGCGCCGAGGCGGGCAGGTCGCGGCTGACGTCGACGCTCACCACGGCCCGCAGCTCGGTCGAGGGCTTCGCCGCGACGACGGCAGCGACCGCCCGGTGGAAGACGAGGGCCACCTTCGCACCGGAGTCGGCCAGCAGGTGGGCCAGCTCGGCCTCGGTGTACGTGGGGTTGAGGTCGACGACGACCGCGCCCAGGCGCAGGGCCGCGTGGTACGCGACGAGGTGGCTCGGGCAGTTCGGCAGCACCAGCGCGACGGCGTCGCCGAGGCGGACGCCGAGGTCGTCCAGCACGACCATCGCGCGGCGGACGGCCTGCTCGGTCTGCGCGTAGGTCGCCGTGGCGCCGAGGAAGTCGGTCGCGATCCGGTCGGGCCAGCGCTCGGCGGCCCGCGCGAGCCCCGCCGTGACGGGCTCGTCCGGGATGTCGATCTGCGTCGGCACCCCCGGGCCGTAGTGGACGGACCAAGGGCGCTCAGCGTGCTCGTGCATCGTTCCTGCCTTGCGAATCGGGATCGGGCGCGACGGTGCGACCGACCTTCCGAGTCTAGGAGCCGCTCTCCGGCCCCGGCGGAGCGCCCGCGCAGGAAGGTCGTGGCCCGCGTGCCGGCTCCCCACCGGCACACGGGCCACGCCCTGTCCCTCAGCGGCGGAAGGCCTTCGGCGAGACCTTCACGACCTGCCCGGCGCCCTCGATGCCGAGGAACCCGGCGATCGACCACGCCGTCGAGTAGAGGTGTCGCCCGGCGAGCACCAGACCGGTCGGCATGGTCACCTGCGCGTAGCTGCGCTTCCCGCTCGGCGAGACCCGGACGATCTGACCCACCGTGGACGGATCGAACTCGGGACCGGGCTCACCCTCGGGCATGCCCTCGAGCACCTCCGAGACGAAGATCGTGCCGTCCCGCCCGACCGCGATCCCGGTCGGGGCCGTGAAGCCCGAGATGACCTTGCGCACCTTCGCGGTCCTGGCATCGAGCACGTAGACACGTCCCTCGCCGGGCGCCTCGCCGGTCAGCGCGGAGACGTAGATCGTGTTCCTCGGTCCGTAGGCCAGACCCGTGGGCACCGCGTCGCAGCCGGTGTGCGCCTCGTCGTTGTTCGGGCGACCTTCGCAGGCACCGGTGTTCACCGTGGGTGGCACGAAGAAGGTCGAGATCCTGCCCTTGGCGCTGACCCGGAAGACGGTGTTCGCACCGCCGTCGGCGACCAGGACACCGCCACCGTGCCCGCGCACGGCCAGCAGGCTGAAGGGGTTCGACAGCGCGTCGAGCTGCTCACCGCCGGGGCCGAACTGGGTCTGCCCGTCGGGGTTGTTCGCCAGCTCGTACGCCATGAGGTCGGCGAGCCGGGTGACCTTGCCCTTCCTCGCGACCAGGACCGAGGACCCCGGGTACGGGCCGGGAGGCGCCGAGGAGTCGGCCTCGCCGGTGCCGATGTAGATCCGTCCGTCCGCGGCCACCGCACCCGCAGCGGCGTTCGGTCCGAGCCCGTCCACCACGGTCCGCACCCGGTTCTTGCGGCGCGGGTCGACCGTGACGATCCGTCCGGCGCCGGACTCGGTGACCAGCAGCTTCCCCCCGGCCCGGGCGACCTGGAACGGGTTCTCGAGGCCGTCGGCCACCACGGTGATCGCAGCACGATGGTGAGGACGGTGCTTGCCGCCGTGGGCCGACGCGGACGTCGGGGCGAACGTCAGCGCGACGCAGGTGACGGTGGCGACGGTCGTAAGAACTTTGACTGCTGGGCTCATCTGGGACTCCTCGGCATGGACGACGGTTCCCGAGATCTTCGATTCCTCGTCACGTTAACCACACGCTTCGGCGCGACGGAAGACTTATGGACAGGTATGGTCCAAAGGGCCTACGCACACCACGCGCGCGCACCGGGTGCGGCTGGTGATTCGGGCCTAGTCTCGGGGGAGCTGAGGAGAGGTGACCCGTGGCTCGATTGCATGCCGAGGAACGTCGCAGGCAGCTGCTCGCGACCGCACGCGAGGAGTTCCTGCGCAGCGGCCCCGACGGCACCCGGATCGGTGACATCGCCGATCGTGCCGGGGTCAACGTGGCCCTGTTGTACCGCTACTTCGACTCCAAGGAGCAGCTCTTCGAGGAGGCCATCGTCGAGCCGCTCGACGTGCTGTTGTCGACCATGCTCGACGACACCGTCGACGACGACGGCCCGGCGGCCTCGGTCGACGTCTTCTTCCGCTCGCTGCTGGAGATCTTCGACGACTACCTCGACCTGTTCAACATGGTCCTGTTCAGCGATCGCGCCCACGGGCAGGCCTTCTTCAACCGCCGCCTGGAACCGTTCATCGACGCCTTGGCAGCGCGGGCCCGCACGGCGGGCGAGCCGTGGCCGCAGACGCTCGACCCGGCCATCACGACACCGATGTGCATCGGCATGAGCTGGGGCGTCACGGTGGACGCCCACTTCCGCGGCGTCGAACTGGACCTCGATCACGTCACCGAGGTGCTCGTGACCGTCGCGACACAGGGCCTGATGGGCTCGCCCGCCTCGCGTCAGACGCCCAAGTAGGCCCTCTGCACGCGCGGGTCGTTCTGCAGCTCCTTCGCGGTGCCCGACAGCACGACCCGGCCTTCGGCCAGGACGTAGCCCGAGGTGGCGATCTGCAGCGCCGAGTTCGCGTTCTGCTCCGCGAGCAGCACGCCGATGCCCTCCTTGTTGATCTCGACGATCGTGTCGAAGACCTGTTGCGTGATCAGCGGCGCCAGCCCCATCGACGGCTCGTCGAGGATCAGCATCGTGGGATCGGACATGAGCGAGCGGCCGATCGCCACCATCTGCTGCTGACCGCCCGACAGCGACCCGGCCGCCTGCTTGCGCTTCTCGTGCAGGATCGGGAAGAGCTCGTACGACCGCTCCAGCAGCGCCTTGACGCGCTTCTTGTCACCGCGCCGGACGTAGGCGCCCAGCATGAGGTTCTTCTCGACCGACATCTGCGGGAACAAGTGCCGGCCCTCCGGGCAGTGCGCGAGTCCCTTCTTGACGATCCCCGCGGGGCTGCTGCGGGTGATGTCCTCGCCGTTGAACTCGACCTGTCCGGCGGTGGGACGCAGCACACCGCTCATGGCCTTGAACAGTGTCGACTTGCCCGAGCCGTTCGCGCCGAGGATGACGGTCAGCTCACCGTCGTTGGCGGTGATGTCGACCGCGTGCAGCACGTCGACGGCGTCGTAGCTCGCGCTCAGTCCGGTGATGGTGATCATGCCGGTGCTCCTGCCTGATCGGTGTTGGCGCCCAGATAGGCCTCGATGACGAGCGGGTCGCTCTTGATCTGCGCGGGCGTCCCTGTGGCGATCCGCTGGCCGTGGTCCAGGACGACGATCTGGTCGGCCAGGTTCATCACCATCGACATCTTGTGCTCGACGAGGCACACGGTGATGCCGCGCGCCACGATCTGGCGGATGAGCAGGCCGAACGCCTCGGTCTCCTCGTCGTTCGTGCCCGCCGCCGGTTCGTCCAGCAGCAGCAGGCGCGGCTCGGTGGCCAGGGCCTGCGCCATCGAGACGCGCTTCTGCGCCTCCTGCGGCAGCTTCGAGGCCAGCCGGTCGCGCAGGTGCGCGGCTCCGACGAACTCCAGCTCCTCCATCGCCCGGGCCTTGCTCGCCCGCTCGTCGCGGCGGTGCCGCGGCGTGTGGAAGACGGCGTCGAGGGCGTTGGACTTCGAGCGGACGACCCGCCCCGCGAGGACGTTGTCGAGGACGGTGGCGTCGTCGAACAGCTTGGTCGTCTGGAACGTCCGGGCGATGCCCTCGCGAACCGTCCGGTGCGGCTTCATCCCCGTGATGTCCTTGCCCTCGAACGTCACCGTGCCCGAGGTCGGCCGGTAGAAGCCGGCCAGCAGGTTGAACAGCGTCGACTTGCCGGCGCCGTTGGGGCCGATGATCGCCGTGACCTGACCCTCCGGGACGTCGAGGTCCACGCCCTTGACGGCGTCCAGGCCGCCGAACTTCTTGCCGAGTCCGCGTACTTCGAGAAGCATCAGAGCGCCCCGTCCTTCGTGGTGTCGGAGACGGTCGTCGAGGCGACCGGCTCGGGCGTGGTGTCGCGGTGCCGGAACCGCGCCGGCACGAGCTCGTTGAGGTAGCCGATGAGTCCGCGCGGGGCGAAGATCACCAGCAGCACGATGATCGGACCCAGGACGATGAACCGGTAGGTCTCGAGGTCCTGCAGCATCTCGAACAGGAACGCGACCAGCAGGCTACCGAGGATCGGCCCCATGACCGTGCCGAGGCCGCCGATGAGCAGGAACAGCAGCATCTCGAAGGTGCGGTCGATGCCCGTCGAGTCCGGGCCGATGAACCCGTTCAGCGACGCGAACAGCCCGCCCGCCAGTCCGGCGATCGTGGCCGAGGCCGTGAACGCCAGCTGCTTGCTCACGGCGACGTTCACGCCGATCGACTTCGCCAGGTCCTCGGAGGTGCGGATCGCGACGAGCGACCGCCCCGCGTTGGAGTGCAGCAGCGCGTGGGTGGTGTACGCCGCGCCGGCCAGGAACAGCAGCACGAAGTAGTACATGGTCGCGGGCTCGGTGAAGTCGATCGGGCCGATGTTCTCGGGGAACTTGACGCCGCTGACGCCGGAGTGGGCGTGCGTCACCGACTCCCACCGCACGACGATGATGAAGATCAGGAACCCCAGCGCCATCGTGAAGATCGCGAAGTAGGCGCCCTGGGTTCGCAGTGCGATGAGTCCCGAGACGTAGCCCAGCACCGTCGTGCCCACGATGGCCGCGAGGAACGCGGTCCAGAACGACCAGTCGTAGTCGGTCGTGAGCAGGCCCACCGTGTAGGCGCCGACGCCGAAGAACGCGCCGTGGGCGAGCGAGAGCTGCCCGGTCAGGCCGAGGATGATGTTCAGGCCGTACGCCGCGATGGCGTAGATGGCCGCCGTGGTCACGACCCGCAGCAGGTACTGCTGGCCGCTGAGGGCGAAGGGCGCGACGAGCAGCGCGATCGCGATGAGCGCGACGCCGAGAAGTCGCGGGTTGAGTCGATTCGTCATCGCTGCGTCACCGTCCCGAAGATGCCCGTGGGTTTGATCGCCAGAACGGCGATGAGGATGATGAAGATCGCGGCCTCGCCGGCGCCGACCGAGATGTACGTGGCCGCCATGACCTCGGCGATCGCGATCGTGAAGCCGCCGATGATCGCGCCGGGGAGCGAGCCGAGCCCGCCCAGGATGATGATGGCGAAGACCGTGAGGCTCAGGGAGTCGCCCATGCCCGGCGAGAGCAGGTTGATGGGCGCGACCAGCCCGGCCGCGATGGCCACGAGGGCCAGGGAGACCGCGAAGGTCACCATCGAGACCATGCTGGGGTTGATGCCGACGAGCGCGGCGCCGGTGCGGTCCTGCTCGATCGCCTCGATGGCCTGCCCGTGCGGCGAGCGCTTGAGGAACCACGTCAGGAGGAGCAGCACGACGACCGCGGTGACGATGATGATGATGCGCTGCCACGAGACCTGGGCCCCGGCCACGCTCACCTGACCGTTGACCGGCGACTCCATCCGCAGGAACCCGGTCCCCCAGATCTCCTGGACGACCGCGACGAGGAAGAACATCACGCCCACGGTCGCGATCATGTGGTGGGTGTGTGGTGAGTTCCGTAGGGGATGGAACACCAGCCGCTCGAGCACGACGCCCAGGAAGGCCAGGACGACGGCCGCGGCCAGGATCGCGACGACGTACGGCAGGCCCACGTCGGTCAGGAAGAAGAACGTCAGGTACGCGCCGAGCATGTAGAGGGCGCCGTGCGCCAGGTTCGGGAAGCCGAGCACGCCGAACACGAGCGTCAGCCCGATGGCGGCGAGGCAGTAGATGCCGCCCAGGGCCAAGCCGTTGGCCAGTTGCTGAACGAAGAGGGTCATCGGTCACCTTCGAGGGAAAGCGGGAGGGTGGGGTCGAGGGGCCCCGCCGCCGTCACCGGCGGCGGGGCCCAGCGGGTCATTCCTTGGGCTGCTCGATGTCGAACGGCTCGTACTGGCCGTCGGCGTTGCGGTAGGCGGCCTGCAGGCCGTCGGCCTGGAGGTGGCCCTTGTCGGTGACCGCGTTCGGCACGAAGAAGACGCCCTCGACGGACTTGACGGCCTCGGGCATCGCCTGGCGAATGGCCTTCGGGTCGTCGACCGACTTGGCGATCTTCATCGCCTCGATGAAGATCGGCAGCGCCTGGTAGTTCAGGGCGATGTCGGCGTTGACGGGCTTCTCCGAGGAGTACTTCTCCTGGTAGTCCGCGATGAAGTCCTTCGTCCCCTCGAACAGCGGCAGCGGCATGATGCCGACGGAGTTGTTGAGGTTCTTCGGGTCGGTGAACTCCTCGAGCTCCTCGAACTTCGCCTGGTCGGCGATCAGGAAGGCGCCCGTGAAGCCCTGCTCACGGGCCTCCTCGATGAGCAGCGCGGTGGGCTGCGAGGGACCGCCGACCAGGATCACGTCGGGCTTGCCCGCGAGCGTCTTGGCCACCGGGCCGGCGAAGTCGGAGACGGTGCCGTAGTCGATGTTGTTCTTGGCGAGCACCTCGCCGCCGGACTCCTCCCACTTCTTGATCGTGGTCTTGGTCCACTCCTGGCCGAACTCGCTCGCCGTCGCCATGAGCCCGAGCTTCGCGTCGTCCTTCTTCTTCACCTTGTCGATGAAGGGCTGGACGTAGCTGTCGAAGCTCGGCGGGATCATGACCGTCAGCGGGTTGTCGGCGTCCAGGATCGCCGGGTCGGACGAGTACGCGCCGATGAGGAACTCGGTGCGTCCGGAGTTCAGCTCCTGCGCCGCCTTGATGCCACCGGCGTGCGGGATGAACACCACCGAGGCGCCCTCCTTCTCGACGAGGCGCTGGACGTTGGTGCCCGTCGTGCCGGGCTGGTACTGGTCGTCGAGCGACTCGAGCTTGACCTGGTACTTCTTGCCGTCGATCTCGACGCCTTCCTCGTTGACCTCGTCGATCGCCATCTTCAGTCCGTTCTGGACGTTGACGCCGTACTCGGCCGCGCCACCGCTCAGACCGGCGGAATAGCCGATGACGATCGTCTCCTCGCCGCCCTCGCCCGAGCCGCCGCACGCGGCGACGGTGGCGAGCAGACCGACACTGGCCATGGCGGCCATCTTCTTGAACGTGCGCCCTGTCAAATGGGTCATCGTCACTCTTCCCCTCGGTGTGGTGTAGATCACCTGAAACTGAACTCAACTGTAAGCACAGCAGTCACAGGGATCAACCACCGGGGTGACCCATGACACATGGACTTGGCCACGTGGCCGGACTTCATCTGATAGAGCGAGTGGGCGTCCCCGCGGGGACGACGGGGGAAAATGGTTGCCGTGACGAGCCCTGTTAGCGTCGCGGCATGACGGCGAACGCGTCCACATCGTGGCTGGACGACGACGAGGCCGAAGCCTGGTTGGCGCTCGCGTCGATCCTCCAGGTGCTGCCGGCGGCGTTGGACGCCCAGCTGACCCACGACGCCGACCTGACGTTCTTCGAGTTCCTCGTGCTGGCACAGCTGGCCGAGGTGGGCGACGAGCCGATGCGCCTCTCCGAGCTCGCGTCGGCGACCCACGCGACCCTGCCCCGGCTGTCACGGGTGCTCGCCGGCCTGGAGTCCGACGGCCTGGTGACGCGACAGGTCAGCTCCGACGATGCGCGCTCGCGGCATGCGCACCTCACCGACACGGGGTGGGAACGGCTCGCGCAGGCCGCGCCGGGGCACGTCGCCCGCATCCGCGAGCTCTTCGTCGAGCGCCTGACCCGCGAGCAGGTGCGGCAGGTGCGCCGGATCGGCGACCGCATCCTCGCGGGGATCGACCCGGCGCAGCGCGTGCTGGCCGGGACGAGGGGCTCGGCCCGCGGCCGTCAGGGACTCTCTCGGTTCCCCACGCGGCCGCGGACCGAAGACTGATCGCGCCGGGTCGCCGTCGGGACGACGACCTGTCACCGGCCTGCTTCGGAGGTGACGTATCCACGTCGCCCGAACCCATGCGTCCGGTCGCGCGCCGCGTCGAGCCGACACCGGCACCGGGCGCTGATCAGATCCGGTGGACCTTCCAGAACCCCAGGATGAAGGTAGAGATCGCTGACGCGAGCGCCAGCGCCACCCAGATCGCCATGTTCCACTCCGTGGTGGTCGATCCCTGCTGGGCCGGGAGCTGCACGAGCTGGACGAGCGACACCACCCACACCACCGCCGCCAAGGTCATCAAGCCCACGAGGAAGCGGCCGCCGAGCCTGGTCGGCTCACCCGGGGCAACGACATCGGTGTCCGACTCGGTTCCTCGACCCGTCAGGTCGATCTCGTCACGGTGGCGAAGAGCCAGCTCCTCCGAGGTGCCCATGGGAATCCCCTTTCGACGACCAGATAGTTGTATCTACAACTTTCTGCCAGTCTAGGCGGTTCCGCGGCGCCTCTCAAACCCACCGCGGGCGGGTGTCGCACCCGGTCACAGAACGGCGGGATCGACGTCCAGGACGGTGCGGTCCAGCGAGGCCAGCAGGTCGAACTGCGGCCCCACCTTCGGCAGCTCGAACGCGAAGAAGTACCGCGCGGCGGCGCGCTTGCCGTCGAAGAACGCGTCCCGGCGGTCGCCCACCGCCAGCAGCTGCTCCAACCAGATCCACGCCATCACGACGTGGCCCGCGGCCTCGAGGTAGACCGCGGAGTTGGCCAGGGCGACGGCGGGATCCCCGCCGGCCCACAGCGTGCCCGTCACCTCGGCGAGCCGGTCGACGCGCTCGTCGAGCTGGGCCGCATAGGCCGCCAGCGTGGCGTCGCCCGCCACGGCGCGGCCCGTCGTGTCCTTGATCGCCCCGACGAGGGTCGCGAGCCCGGCTCCCCCACCGGCCACGACCTTGCGGCCGAGCAGGTCGAGGCTCTGGATGCCGTGGGTGCCCTCGTGGATCGGGTTGAGCCGGTTGTCGCGGTAGAACTGCTCGACGGCGTAGTCGCGGGTGTAACCGGACCCGCCGTGCACCTGGATCGCGAGGTCGTTGGCGGCCAGGCACCACTGCGAGGGCCAGGACTTCGCGATCGGCGTGAGCACCTCGAGCAGGTCGTGCGCCCGCGTGCGGGCCGCCTCGTCGGCGCCGCTGACCTGCTCGTCGACGAGCCGGGCGCAGTAGAGCAAGAGGCCCAACCCGCCCTCGACGTAGGACTTCTGCGCCAGCAGCATGCGGCGGACGTCGGCGTGCTCGGTGAGCGGCACCTGGGGCAGCGACGGGTCCTTGGCGCCGGCGACGCGACCCTGGGTCCGCTGCTTCGCGTACTCCAGGGAGTGGAGGTAGCCGGTGTAGCCGAGGGCGACCGCGCCCATGCCGACCGAGATGCGGGCCTCGTTCATCATGTGGAACATCTGGGCCAGGCCGTGACCCTCCTCGCCGACGATGTCTCCGACCGCGCCGGCCGCCCCTCCCGGCGTGGCCAGGCCCTCGCCGAAGTTGAGCAGGGTGTTCGTGGTGCCGCGCCAGCCCATCTTGTGGTTGAGGCCGACCAGCGCCACGTCGTTGCGCTCGCCCAGCGAGCCGTCCGGCTCGACCAGGAACTTGGGCACGATGAACAGCGAGATGCCCTTGACGCCGGCCGGGGCTCCCTCGACCTTCGCCAGGACCAGGTGGACGATGTTCTCGCTGAGCTCGTGGTCGCCGCCCGAGATCCACATCTTGGTGCCGAACAGGCGGTAGGTGCCGTCGGGCTGACGCACCGCGCGCGTCGTGATGTCTCCGAGCGACGAGCCGGCCTGCGGCTCGGACAGCGCCATCGTGCCGTACCAGCGACCCTCGATCACCGGCAGCGCGTACCGCTCGACCTGCTCGGGCGACCCGTGCTCGACCAGGAGGCTGGCGTTGCCCGTCGACAGGAAGGGGTAGGACGCGGCGGCGGCGCTGGCGGCCTGCAGGAACGCGAACGCGCCCTGGCCCACCGCGAAGGGCAGCTGCATCCCGCCGACCTCGGCGTCGAACGTGGCGGCCGGCATGCCCGACTCGGCGTAGACGCGCAGGGCCTCGGAGAGCTCCGCGGGCAGGACGACCTTGCCGTCCTCGCCCACCACGGGCTCCTGGGTGTCGAGCAGCCGGTTGATCGGCGCGAACTGGCGCGTCGCGATCGTCTCGGCCAGGTCGAGGACGGCGTCGAACGTGTCGCGCGAGTGCTCGGCGTACCGCTCCCGCTCGGTGAGACCGGCGGCGTCGAGCCACTCGAACAGCAGGAAGTCGACATCGCGACGGGACAGCACCACGGACATGAGAGTCTCCTGACTAAGCGCTTGCTTAGTCAGACCCTAACCGATCCCCCGTCAGGACAGCGACTGGATCTCCTCGCGCAGCCGGCCCATCTGGGCGTCGAGCTCGGCGGCCGTGCTGGCGACGTCGTGCAGCCGGGCGCTCAGGTCCTCGGGCACCGCGGTGCGGTACTTGTAGTAGATCCGGTGCTCGACGCTGGCCCAGAAGTCCATCGCGATCGTGCGGATCTGCACCTCGACGGGCACGTGCACCGTGCGGTCGGACAGGAAGACCGGCAGCTCCACGATCAGGTGCAGGCTGCGGTAGCCGTTGGGCTTCGGGTGCGCGATGTAGTCCTTGGTGTCGAGCACCGTGAGGTCCTGCTGCTGGGTCAGCATCTTCGCGAAGCGGTAGGTGTCCTCGACGAAGACGCAGGAGACGCGGATGCCCGCGATGTCGCGGATGGTCTCGCGGATCGTCGGCAGATCACGCGGGACGTCGAGCCGATCGACCTTGGCCACGAGGCTCTCGACCGTCTTCAGGCGCGACTTCACGTGCTCGATCGGGCTGTACTCGTGGGCCAGCTCGAACTCCTCGCGCAGGATCGAGATCTTCGTCTCGACCTCGTCGAGGGCGAACTTGTACTCCATCAGGAAGGCGGACATCTGCTGCTGGGTCTCGCGCAGCCGGCGGCGCCACTCGACCGGACCGTGAGGCGTCCCGGCCAGCTGGCGCAGGATCCCCAGGTCGAGCGAGTCGGACGCGTCTGGGCTCGTCATGGGCTCCATTGTGTCGCCCGACCCGTGAAGCGCGCGGCGAGCGTCAGCTGCGCCAGTCCTTGAAGCCGAGCACGATCAGGCGCATCTGACGACGGGCGCCCTCGCGGATCCGCTCCTCCAGGTCGGGCCGCCCCTCGGGCATCTCCACGACCTCCTCGGCGTTCGCGACCATGTTGCGGACGAAGAGCCGCGACACCATCTGGACGTCGTCGGCGCTCCACGTCTCGATGTTGGGCAGGCGCGCCAGCACCACGGCGAGCTCGGAGACGAAGAGGTCGAGTTCGTGGCCGATGGCCCGGCGCACGACCTCCGACCCGCCGATGCGCTCGCGGGCGACGAAGGCGAAGTCGGCCTTGTTCTGCTTGACGGCCTCGACCAGGATCTCGGCCGCGGCGTCGATGATCTGCAGGAAGACCTGGGGATCGCGCGACGCGTCGCGGATCATGGTGCGCAGGGTGCCGAAGCACCGCTCGACGAGCGCCAGGCCGAGCTCGTCCATGGACTCGAAGTGCCGGTAGAAGGCGGCCGGGACGACGCCCGCGCGCTTGGCCACCTGCCGCAGGCTGGTCTGGGCGAAGCCCTGCTCGCTGCTCAGCTCGAGGGCCGCCTCGAGCAGCGCACCGCGGGTGCGCTCCTTCTGCAGCTGACGCGCACTGACGGCCTCGGACACGGCCACAGCCTAGGGCGTTCCGACGCCTCGCGTTTCGGTGAACACGTGTTCCACGACACGGCCAGTCGTGTTGACCGACGCGGGGAGCACCTGAGATAGTTGGGTGAACAGTTGTTCACTGATTTCGCAGGTGCGACACCCGACCCGACAGGAGTCCCATGGGACTGATCCGCAAGGCCCTGGCCTCCCCGGTCATCGCCAAGGTGACGTCTCCTCACCACCCCGACGAGTACCTGTCGCTCGTGCACCCCATGCTCACGGTCGAGGCCGTCCGCGGCCGCGTCGTCGACGTCATCCGCGAGACCGGCGCCGCCAGCACCGTCCTGATGCGCCCCAACGGCGCCTGGTCCGGCTTCGTGCCCGGCCAGCACGTCGAGTTCGGCGTCGAGGTCGACGGCACCCGCCGGGTCCGGGTCTTCAGCGTCTCGAGCTCCGCCGAGCGCAAGGACGGCCTGTTCAGCGTCTCGGTCAAGGCCCACCCCGACGGCTACGTCTCGCAGTTCCTGCACGCCGGCCACCTCAAGCCCGGCACCGTCGTGTTCCTGTCCCCCGCCTCGGGCGACTTCGTGCTCCCGAAGCAGGTGCCCGGCGAGATGCTGCTGATCAGCGGCGGCTCCGGCATCACCCCGGTCATGAGCATGCTCCGCACGCTCGCCGACCGCGGGCACACCGGCCACGTCACCTTCTTGCACTACGCCCGCTCGCGCGAGGACGAGATGTTCTCGATCGAGCTCGACGCCCTCGGTGAGCTGCCCTTCGTCGACATGGTGCGCGTCTACACCCGCGACCCCGAGCCGGGCGCCGCGCTCAACGGCCGCATCACGCTCGACCACCTCGAGCGCCTGGGCCTCGACCCGCGGACGACCCCCACCTGGGTGTGCGGACCCGCTGGGCTCATCGCGACCGTGCGCGACCTCTACGACGAGCTCGGCGCCGCCGACCAGCTGACGGCCGAGTACTTCAAGGTGCCGTCGGTGAACCTCGACGCCGAGGACGCGACCGGCAGCGTCACCTTCGACGCCAGCGGCGTCGCGGCCGCCAACTCCGGCGCCACCATCCTCGAACAGGCCGAGGCGGCGGGCCTGTCCCCCGTCTACGGCTGCCGCATGGGCGTCTGCAACACCTGCGCGGTCAAGAAGCTCCACGGCGCTGTGCGCCATGTCATCAGCGGTGAGGTCTGTGCCGACACCGACGAAACCATCAAGGTCTGCGTCAACGTCCCCGTGGGCGACGTCGCGGTTGATCTGTGAAGGAGAGACACATGTCCCTGTTCCAACGCACCCGCCCCGCCCCCATCGAGAAGCTCAGCGCCTCGGGCCACAACGAGGCGCCCATCCCGCTGGTCGACGTCTATGATCCGAACCGCAAGTCGACGGTCGGCCTCGAGTACATGAGCTACGAGCAGCTCGAGGAGTTCGGCCGCGAGCTCGACGCCGTGCGCCAGCGCGTGCTCGACGACCTCGGCCAGGAGGACGCCGACTACATCCGTCGCGTCATCCGGCTGCAGAAGTGGTTCGAGGTGCTGGGCCGCATCGGCATCTTCCTGCCGATCTTCCCGCCCGCGTTCATCGCCGGCGTCGTGTTCCTCTCCCTCTCGAAGATCATCGAGAACATGGAGATCGGGCACAACATCATGCACGGTCAGTACGACTGGATGAACGACCCGATGATCGACGGCAAGCGCTACGAGTGGGACAACGTGGCCCCCGCGCAGGACTGGAAGCACGGCCACAACTTCATCCACCACACGTACACGAACATCCACGGCATGGACCGCGACATCGGCTACGGCCTGCTGCGGATCGACGACGACCAGCCCTGGTACCCGAACCACCGCTTCAACCTGCCGCTGTCGTTCGTGCTGATGCTGTTCTTCGAGTGGGGCGTCATGTACCACGGCATCGAGCTCGACGAGTACCTCGGCGGCAAGATGAGCAAGGAAGAGTTCCAGGCCCGCAAGAAGCGCGCCTACGTGAAGGTCCGTCGCCAGCTGTTCAAGGACTACGTCGTCTACCCGCTGATCGCCTGCGCCGCCATCCCGTTCGTCGGCTGGTGGGCCCCGGTGGCCGTGCTCGGCGCCAACTTCGTCGCCAACCTGGTCCGCAACATCTGGACGTTCCTGGTCATCTTCTGCGGCCACTTCCCCGCCGGAGCCGAGACCTTCCAGGAGGAGGACGCCCAGAACGAGACCCGCGGCCAGTGGTACCTGCGCCAGCTGCTCGGCTCGGCGAACATCTCCGGCTCGAAGCCGTTCCACGTCATGACCGGCAACCTGAGCCACCAGATCGAGCACCATCTGTTCCCCGACATCCCGGCTCGTCGCTACCGCGAGGTCAAGGTGGACGTGCAGCGCCTCGTCGAGAAGTACGGCCTGCGCTACAACGAGGGCCGGTTCTCCAAGCAGCTCGCCAGCGTCGTGCGTCAGCTGGCGATGTACTCCAAGAAGCCGTCCGACCCGTACAAGGTCGGCCGCTCGCCGGAGTCCCGAGCCCTGCGACGCGCCAAGCGCGAGGCGATGAAGGCCACGCAGGCCGCTTGATCCCACCATCTGGCCACCCGCGCCGGATCGTTCGCACCACCGCAGAACGCGCCGAATCCCCTGTGATTCGGTGCGTTTTGCCGTTCCTGTCCAAGGGGGCGCAGCGGCCTCAGCGGGGTGTGTGACTCATGTGACTGGAGTGATCACTGACTTTGTAACACACTGTTGCACTTTCGTTTTCGCCGTCCTAGGTTGTGTGGTGTCTGTCACAGCCGCCTCCTCTGAGAGCACCTCTCGCGCCCTCACGGAGTCGGCCCAACTCCCATAGAAGGACACCCTGTGAAGAAGATGACAACAACCGGAAGGGTCCTGGCGACAGGGGCAGTTGCAGCCCTCAGCGCCGGCACCCTCACTGTGATCGGGAGCAGCGTCGCGAACGCGGCTGAACTCGACAAGAACTTCAACTACATGTGCGTCGTGAAGGCCGGTGGCCTGAACCTCGGCAACCGCCCCGTCGGCGTCCGCGCTCAGACCACGGTGCCCGACAGCGTCAGCCCCGGCGAGGTCATCCCGGCCACCCCCGTCACCATCACGCTGTCGATGCCCGAGGTGCTGCGGTCCTCCACGGTGGACATCATCGGCGGTATCGCCGCCAGCGGCGGATCGACCGACTCCGTGGTCACGCTGACCACGGGCGGACAGACCACCAACGTGGCGATCCCGAGCCTCGACTCACCGCGCCGGGACATCCCGCAGGAGGCCGGCACGCCGTGGATCATCCCCGCCGCGGGCACGGTGCCGGACATCACCACCCCCGACTACGCGGTCGACTCGATCGCCGTCGGCCTGCCGGCGTCCTTCAACGTCGTCGCGACGATCTACACGGCCGCGCCCGCCCCGGACGACCAGGTCCCCGCGACCCTGGCCTGCACCGCCGCCGCCGGTTCGGACCTGACCCTGGGCTCGATCGCCGTCACGCCGGACGAGGAGCCGACCACGGAGCCCACGACGGAGCCGACCACGGAGCCCACGACGGAG